>JAKQIY010000027.1 GCA_029561455.1 bacterium | reverse complement strand
AACTGCAAAATGCAAAAGAACAAAGGATAAAAATTAATATTGAACGCTTTAAGAACACAAACCAACATCAAAAATCAAACGCAGCATGAAACCCTAAACTATAATTTTTTCAAATGAAAACTTTTTGTCTGAAACAATTAGATTGTTCTTTATTCAATTCATAATTTTCTTCTTTGCTGAACAACAGGTCATACCCCAGGCCGCCTCTGATAAAATAACCATAATATGGTGAAGTGGGGATTTTTACGTTGACCAGTAAATTGATCGGCAGCATGGTTCTGGTGTAATCGACGCTGGTTTCATAAGTGGTTTTGCTCATTCCCTCGGTTTCTTCGCTGGCAACCTCGCTGGTTTCAGAATAGGATTTATGAAAAACATCCACACCCAAACCAACGTTAACGGCATCGTCAACAACCATTCCAAACATAAACCCGAAAAACATACCACCCTTTAAATCAGTTGGATTGACATATCCGGCGCTTACGTTAAAAGCGTTCCCTCTTTGTGCAAAACCGGTTGAAGCAATAACAAGTGTCAGCAGTATGGCCGAAAACACGACTGTACGTTTCATGGATTTTCTCCTTCATTAGATAAATGGTAGCTTATTATAGAAAATGATGATGTGAAATGCAAGAAAAACATTTCAAAAAAATATACGTTAACAAGCACGGGTAAAGTTTGATATACATCACATACAACTGTTTTGTTACAGAAAATCTTGTTTTTGTACTGTTTTCGGTTCGAGTTCTATTTAACATTCTTAAATTTTAATATACACTGTTCCCGGTATGCGGACAATATAATTAAAGAACAGGGGTAATTTAATGTGTTAAAAATAATATTACTGTTGAATAATTGTATCTTTTAAAAAGTTCTCATCATCCTTTTTGGGATAATCAGTTGTATAATGCAAACCGCGGCTCTCTTTACGCAGCAGGGCCGATTGAATAATTAACTGTGCAACGGTCGCCAGGTTCCGTAATTCCACCAGGCCGTCGGTTACTTTGGTGCGGCGGTAAAAATTTTCAATTTCCTGGCGAATTAACCTGATACGGCTCAGGGCGCGTTCCAGGCGCAGGTTGGAACGGACAATGCCGACATAATCCCACATCAGGTTTTTGATCTCCATTTTATCGTGCGAGATCAGCACCCATTCTTCGCTGTTAAAGGTGCCGGCGTCATCCCAGTGGGGAATGCGGGGAAAGGCAGCAGTTTTAGATTTAATAAAGTCGATAGCCGATTTGGCGGCGCGGTCGGCAAATACCAGCGCTTCCAGCAGGGAATTGGATGCCAGTCGGTTGGCGCCATGCACGCCGGTGCACGTTACTTCTCCGCAGGCGAACAGGCCGTTAATGGAAGTTTTGGCATTAATATCGGTAATTACCCCGCCGCAGGAATAGTGCGCCGCCGGCACAACCGGAATAGGCTCTTTGGTAATATCTATTTTAAAAGATTTACATTTTTCATAGATCTGGGGGAAATGGTTGCGGATATCGTCAGCGCCTTTATGAGTAATATCCAGGTACACACAGGGGGTGCCGAGTTTTTTCATTTCGTTATCGATTGCCCGGGCGACAATATCGCGCGGGGCCAGGGAGGCCATTGGATGGTATTTTTGCATAAATTCCTTGCCGTCCTTGTGCACCAGACGACCGCCGAACCCGCGCACGGCTTCTGAAATAAGGAACGAACCGGCGTCGGGATGAAACAAGGTAGTGGGGTGGAATTGCATGAATTCCATATTGGCAATGGGGGCGCCGGCCCGGTAGCACATGGCAACGCCGTCGCCGGTGGCTATTTCCGGGTTTGAAGTGTGCAGATATACCTGGCCACAGCCGCCGGTTGCCATAATGGTGGCTTTGGCAGTAAACCGGCGCACTTGTTCATTATTCGAATCCAACACATAAGCTCCCCAGCAATGCAGGGAAGAATCGCGCCCGGCGCCGGGAGTAAATATTTGATGTTCGGTGATCAGGTCGATGGCGGCATGATCTTCATAGATGGTAATGTTCTTTTCATATTTAACCCGGTTCAACAGGTTCAATTCCACATCTTTGCCGGTGTGATCCTTGACATGGACGATACGGTGGAACTGGTGTCCGCCTTCGCGCCCCAGATCGAACTTGCCGTTTTCATTTGTAGTAAACGGCACGCCGATTTTAAATAATTCGTTAATGTGCTCCGGCCCTTCTTCCACTACCAGTTTTACCGCTTCGAGTTTGCACAGACCGGCGCTGGCGTCGAGGGTATCTTGTATATGTTGCTCAAATGAATCTTGAGGGTCAAAAACCGAAGCAATGCCGCCCTGGGCATAATTGGTATTTGATTCGGCTTTGTGCTTTTTAGTTACCAAAGCAACTGTGCCTTTGCGGGCCAGTTTCAAGGCGCAATACAAGCCGCCAATACCGCTGCCAATAACCAGGAAATCTGTTTTTACGGACATAAAGACGCCTGTTTTTTTCAACCAGTGCAATTTCCTAAAACTTACATGATTATAAAATTAAAGTCAATATAATATTGGTGAATTAAAAGATAGGAAAAATTTTCAATGGGTAAAATTTGCCCCGGAAGAACCAAAACATCTCGGTAAAAATTATAAGTCGTTATTTAATTTTCAATATGATCTTTACAATTCAAAGCAGAGATTTTGTGCAAGCGGGTTCCCAATCGGGACAGACTGTGTGTAAATGAATGTAAATACCAGCTTGTTAGCGCTTGGAAACAGCTCGAATTCTATCGGAACCGGAGTACAGTCCCTTTATGGACTGTAGGCCGCCGCAGGTGGCCTCGAAAAGCTTTATTGTTTGAATAAAAACATCTATTTGAATAACATAAAATTTATATGTAATAATCGTCAAGGTTTCTTGTTCCAGATGTTATTGGGGCCTGCGGCCCAATGCATCGCATAAAGGCGATGCGCTCCACTTTTTATAGCAATCTTTATGGTTTTCACGCAGTCTGGGGAGATTGAGAAGCAAAAGCTAATAAAGATTAATTTTTAGCAAGATTTTTGGTCATGTTTTTCAACCTTTTGCCGGTTATATACAAAAAAAGCTGCCTGGTGAGCAGCTTTTATCAATTATCTAACAGTATCTTACAGATCAATCAGGCCCGGCCCGATTCGATCGTTTCAAACAGTTCCCGGTTTTTTATGGGTTTGGTTATTACCCTGGTTATACCATTGCGGGTATATTGTTTTCTGGTTTGTTGATCCACCTGGTCGCAAATACCAATAACCCGGGTTTGCGGGTGCTTTTGCAGTATTTTTTTCACAGTGCGTAATTCTTCTCCACCGGCATTGTTTTCCTGGTTACAGTTGAGTTCCATAAAAGTAATATCGGTTGATTCGGCATCCAGCAGGCGCATTAAATCATTGTCATCTAACGCCACTTCGACGTTATAATGATTGCTCAACGCAAGATACATTTGCATACCTGACCGCAGTTCCCCGTTCAGGATGACTATTTTCATAAGAAAAATTTCACTCTGGTAGTAGTTAGTAATATTTTTTTAATTTCAAATACAGTAGCGGCAAACAAATCAAAGTGCGTAAGTTTATTTAAAAGCTTTCTTGATTATTTTCCTGTTGCGCCCTGATCAACGCCAGGGTTGCCATAACCAGAACGGCAACCGCCAGGATGATCCAGTGCAGACGAACATGATCGCCTGTCGAGTACGGGGCCAGTTTTTCTTCCGGGAGATTGAGCAGGATCATCGAAACCAGGTTATTTATACCATGCAAAAGAATGGCTGGATAAATACTGTTCGTTTTCCACGCCAGGTATCCCAGAAACAAACCCAGGAAGACAATTTGTAATGCCGACCATGGATTAAAGTGGATAATGGCAAAGAACACGGCCGATAATACCATGGCAATCGCCGGGTCACGGTATTTTTCTATAGTCCTTTGTAAAATACCGCGAAACAGCATTTCTTCTGCAAAAGCTGCAAAAATAACGCCAGACATTACCAAAACCACGCCGTCTGTGACGGAATTTATTTGCATCAGTTGTTTTAGTGATTCCATCAGTTCGTCAGGCATGGGGAACAATAAATAGATCAGCCGATCCAGTTCATCGCCAATAACAAATATAGCGGCGGAGATGAGGAGGGAATAAAAGAATACAGCGGGAGATATTTTATTAATACGAAAAGTTTGCCGAAAAGGTTTTTTATAATATATTGCAGCAATAATTGCCGGGATTATAATTAAAATTTCCGAGAGCAGGCTGTATTTTGCCCCGCCCAGAAATATGATGACTGCGCCAACGCCAGTAACCAGGAAGAAGGTAATAATAAAAATAACAATTAATTGTTGGGGGCTGAAATAAGAAGAGTCGTTATGATTTTCCATAGTTCTTTTCAAGTTGAGTGAGATGATATAATAAAATTCCGGCGGCAATTGCGGCGTTTAACGATTCGCTTTTACCCCGGCCGGGGATGTTGATTCGTGTATCCAACAGGTTCTCGATTTCCGGGCGTAGCCCCTGTGCTTCATTACCTATCAGCAGAACAATTTTACCCGGCGCTTTATAACCGGGCAGGGGAATGCCCGCTTCACTGGACGCACCAACGATTGTAAAATTTTTTTCTTTTAAAAGTTCCAGTTCCCGGGCGAGGTTCACATTGTCCCTGATGGGGATGTGGAACAGGGCGCCCATTGTGCTGCGGACTGTCTTGGGATTATAGATTTCCACGCTATCCTCGCTGGTAATAACCCCGTCGCTGCCGAACCATTCCGCTGTGCGGAGGATCGTTCCCAGGTTACCGGGATCGCGAATGCTGTCCAGACCGAGGATGAGCCGCGCGGCGGTTAAATCCGGCGCTGCCAACTTGACACTAACAATAGCGGCAATGCCCTGGGGCTGGCGTGTATCTGCAAGCGCGGTAAATTGCTGGTCGGTTGCCTCAAAGACCTCAAGACGACGTTTTTCAATGGCGGCGAGCAGGCTGGTCAGGCGGTCGGTATGTTCCCCGCTTTTATTGATAATAAAATAGTGTATGGTAAAATCGGAGCGCACCAGTTCTTCACAAAGCCGCACCCCTTCCACGAGGAAAAGTTTTTCCCGCTCCCGGTTTTTTTGCAGATGCAGGGAGCGGATGAACTTGAACTGATTTTGCGATAGAGACGGCATTGGCGATGTGTTTACAACGAATTATTTTTCAAGTTTTCCTGAAAAAAAGCAACCAACTGTTCCAAAGGCAGATCGGTTTGCGAACCGGTTTCAAGATTTTTGATCGATGCTTTTTGTTCGTCAATTTCCCGTTCACCCAAAATAACCGCATACCGGGCATTATAACGGTTTGCTTCTTTCATTTGCGATTTTATGCTCCGGTCGCCAAACGCCAGCAGCGTTGCCAGTTTTTCATTGCGTAATTTAAAGGTCAATTCAATTGCCGCCAGGCGGGCTTTATCGCCCATGCTGGCAATAAAAATGGCCGGATTCTGCGGGGTGGGAACCGGCAGGTTCTGTTGCTGCATGGACAAAATAATCCGTTCAATGCCGGAGCCAAAGCCGATGCCCGGCGTCGGTTCGCCGCCGAGTTGTTCGATCAGGCCGTCGTAACGTCCGCCGCCGCACATGGCGTTTTGCGCGCCAATGCCCTGCGCCCACACTTCGAACACGGTTTTGGTATAATAATCAAGGCCGCGCACCAGTTTGTGGTTGATGGCAAAATCGCGGTTGGTCAATTGCAGGTAGTGGCGTAGTTTGGCAAAATGGGTATTGCAATCGTTACAAAGATGTTCGCTGATGACCGGGGCGCCGGCTATGACCGGACGGCAGCCTTCATTTTTGCAATCGAGCAGCCGCAGGGGATTTTTATCGAGCCGGCGTTTACAATCGTTGCATATCGTTTCGTAATGGTTTTGATAATAGTCTTTTAGTTTGGCAATGTAGGACGGCCGGCAGACCGGGCAGCCGGTGCTGTTGAGCTGAAATTTTAATCCTTTGAAACCAAGTTCCGCATAGAGCTGCCAGGCAATGGACATGATCTCCAGGTCCAGCGCCGGGTCCTGTTCGCCCAGGGCTTCCACATTGAACTGGTTGTGCTGGCGGAATCGACCGGCCTGGGGGCGTTCATAGCGAAATACCGGGCCGATGGAAAACAATTTTACCGGTTTAGCCTGCACATGCAAACCGTTTTGTAAATAAGCGCGTAATACGCCGGCGGTAAATTCCGGTCGCATGGTCACCAGGCCTTCGCCCTTGTCCTGAAAAGAGTACATTTCTTTTTCAACAATGTCGGTCGTTTCGCCGACTCCGCGCACAAACAAGGCGGTTTCTTCCAGCACGGGCGGGTCGATCCGTTTATAGCCGTATAAACGGGTTATTTCGTAAATTTTTTGTTCGATGTAACGCCAGTAAGGTTGTTCTTCGGGCAGCACATCGCGCATTCCGGTTATAGATCTGTATTTCATGGTCCTCTCGAATTGCTGCTAAAAATGATCCATCATGGTATGTAATATTTCAAGAGCCCTGGGGGCATCCTGTTTATGCACCAAAAGCCGGCAGGAATCGCCGCTAATATTGGCGCCTCGGGTTTGCATCACTGAGCTGAACACATCGCTTTTGATCATGGATTGAATACCTTCTTCTTCCAGGGCTTTTTGCACCATTTCCGCATAGATAATGCCCGGCAGGGATTGCAGTTCAACCAGGTCGTGATCTTTTTCTTTTGTCATAACAAGAGTGTCCTGTAAAAATAAAGGGTCTGCAAAAGAGACCCGTCCGGATGCAAATTATGTTAACGCGCTCTTACATGGAAAAATATTTTTGTTCTTCCCTGGTAATTGCCTCGATCACTTCCTCGCTGTTGCGGGCATTGGCAAGGCGGTCGCGAAATTCTTTGCGATGCATTAAACGGGAAATTCTGCTCAACGCTTTTAAATGCGGGCCGGTTTGATCCACCGGGCCTACCAGCAGGAAAATTAAACGAACCGGTTTTTCGTCGATCGATTTAAAATCGACATCCTTGATCGTAATTCCAAAGGCGATAACCAGGGTCTCGACGCCATCGCTTTTGGCGTGCGGAATTGCCACGCCGTCGCCCATGCCGGTGCTCATTACCCGTTCGCGATCCAGAACCGCTTCCAGCACCATGTTGCGATCTTTTAACTTGTTGTTTTGCGCCAAAAGATCAACCATCTCTTCAATGATCTGGTTCTTTTCGGTGTTTTTCAGTGGAATCCGGATTACTTCTTTGGAAAGAAGATCACAAAGGTTCATAAAATCTCCTTATTATTATTTTATAATATAAAATAAATATTAAATTTTCCAAATCATTTTTGGGATTTTGAAACCGGGTTATGTATGATCGCAGAGGTATGTAAAAGAGGAAGTTCTGTTATTAAAGCTATCCCGCCCCGTAGAGGAGCGGGAATTGCCGGGGGTCAGTTACTATGCAGTACGTTTTACAAGTATTTTTTGGCTGTGCAGGATCATAATTAGTCCGATAAAGATCAATGCCAGAGGCCAGATATTTTCAAAGTCAAAAATGTTGCTGGCGCCGATGGTGGCCCAAATTGCACCCCAGACCAGGGTGCGATTAAACCGCCCATTGAACTGCGGATAGATAGCCCTGATGGCCGCTTCACCCAGCATGACAATCCCTGCCGAGAAAACAAACCACCAAAACCAACCGGCGTACAGATAAACATGCGTGTCTAGTAATAGCCAGCCACCTGCCAAAACAAAAATTATTCCTGTAACAATACCGCTTAACCAGTCTTTATGGCCGTTATGACGTTTACAACGGGCGTTTTCAACCGGTTCCGTTTGGATTGTAGTATTCGTGTTCATAGTGTACTCCTTTCTGGCTGGTACCTGAATCATCTACTTTCTAGTACGCAGGCAATGAGTAACAGTTACAGAAAAATGAAAAAAACATGTAAAGAAATCTGCTTGTTTATAACGACCGGGCAAACAAGGGTCAAAAAAAATCACTTGTATTTTTCTGTTTAAACTCTAAATTTAACAAACAATTGAAAGGAGAGCCGCATGTCGGTATATTCATTAATCACCAGGCGCAGATCGATCCGCCGCTTTAAACAAACGCCAATTCCCTTTGACACATTGAAAAAGCTCGTCGATACTGCGCGGCTGGCCCCTTCCGCCACCAACATGCAGCCATTGCAATATATTATTATCGATGATAAAGACCAGGTCAACGCCCTGTTTGGTCATACCCAGTGGGCGCGGCTGCTGCCGAACAATTCCGGCAGGCCGGCTGAACATCAGCAGCCGGTGGCTTTTATTGTGATCCTTGCCAATAAAGCGCTGGAAACGGCATGGACGAATCATGATGTCGGCGCCGCGGTGGAGAATATGATCCTGGCCGCGCTGGAAGAGGGTATCGGCAGCTGCTGGATCGCTTCGGTGAACCGCCCTTATGTTACAGAGGCCTTTCACATTCCTGAAAATTTTAAAGTTGATTCTGTATTGGGTTTGGGTTACCCGGACGAAGACCCGGTCGCTGAACCTTTGACCCAATCTACGGATTATTACAAGGATGATAAAGGCCGCCTGCATGTGCCCAAGCGCAGTCTGGATGAAGTTTTGCACCATAACGGATTTTAGGTGCGGGAAAAGACTGGATGAACCAACAGGCGCCCTTGAAATTTGCGCTGGCCGGAAGCGGCGCGGTTGCCGCCCATCATGTTAAGGCATTACGGCAGACCGGCACGGCGGAGGTTGTGCGTGTTTGTGGCCCGAATGCGGAGAAAACCCGCGCTTTTGCCGGGTCGTTCCAGATTCCATGGACAACCAGGTATACGGATATTTTGGATGACCCGGCGGTCGAGGTGGTGGATATTGTTGTGCCTTCCGGTTTGCATGCCGAATATGGACTGGCCGCGGCCCGGGCCGGCAAGCATGTTGTTGTCGAAAAACCGATCGATGTTACCCTGGAAAAGGCCGATGCGTTGATCCGGGAATGCCGGCAGGCCGGGGTTACCCTGGCGGTCATCAGCCAGTATCGCTTTCTGGATGCCATGCAAAAGATTTATGAAATTAAGGCGCAGGGTAAATTGGGCAAATTGCTGCACGGCGAGGTCAGCGTCAAATGGTATCGCTCAATGGATTATTACCATAGCGCCGCCTGGCGCGGCACAAAACAATTAGACGGCGGCGGGCCGTTCATTAACCAGGCAATCCATTTTATTGATCTGCTGCTTTCGGTCATGGGCCCGGTGCAGCGGGTAACTGGTAAAACCGCCACTGTGGCGCATGATATCGAGGTTGAGGATATCGGCATGGCTTTGCTGGAATTTAGCAGCGGCGCCACGGGTGTTATTCAGGCATCAACCGCAATTTACCCCGGCTTGCCGGCCCGTTTGGAAATTCACGGCGCCGATGGGACGGCGATCCTGGAGGGCGAAAAACTGGCCTTACTGCATTACCGGGGCGCCGAGCCCAGCCGCGATACCGGGCCGGTTACCGGGGGAGCCAGCGCGCCGATGGCTATCGATGTGCAGCCGTTTGAACGCGAATTTACCGATATTATCGGCGCTATTCGTGAAAAACGCGAACCGCTGGTCAACGGCGGCGAGGCGCGCCGCGCGCTGCAACTGGTATTGGCTATTTACGAATCATCCCGGGAAAACAGCCCGGTTTATTTATAATTTGAGGTGAGAGAATATGATTTTGCGTAATGAATTACTGCGTTACCTTAATGAATACCTGGCAATTGCCGATTTTGATGATTACGGACCGCAGGGCTTGCAGGTTGAAGGCCGCGAGGAAATAGATAAAATAGCTACCGGGGTATCGCTATGTGTGCAATTGCTGGAAAGGGCGGCGGCTATGGACGCCGATGCGGTAATTGTTCATCACGGGCTGTTGTGGGATAAAGAGAGCCATGTGGTGAAGGGCAGCTTTAAGAAAAGATTAAAGTTGTTATTACAGCACGATATGAACCTGTTTGCGTATCATTTACCGCTGGACAAGCACCCGGTGGTCGGCAATAATGCTATGGCTGCCAATGCCTTTGGCCTGAAAGATAGTAAAAGTTTTGGCCATGTCGGCGTGCAGGGGGCAATTGAACTGTGCAGTTTTGAGGAATTGTTGCACAATGTGCAACGCTATTACCAAACCGATCCCCTGGTATTTCCGTTCGGGCCGTCCAAGATCAACCGCATTGCCATCAGTTCCGGGGCGGCGCAACGCGATATTACCCTGGCGATCGAGAACGGTCTGGATGCTTATATTACCGGCGAAGTATCGGAAGCGGTGATGCACCTGGCGCGGGAAGGGCATATTCATTTTTTTGCCGCCGGTCATTATGCCACAGAAAAGCCCGGCATAATCGCGTTGGGCGATCATATAGCCGCCCGTTTTCCGGTGCAGGTTACTTTTATTGATGTGCCGAATCCGGTGTGATTTTTGTTGTTGCAAGGGGAGCCAAAGCGGGGGAGATGTAAACCACCATGTATTTTAAGCAAATCTGCTTGCTTTTACAAAAGTTAAATGCTATATTATCTGTTTAATAGCAAATAAGGAGGCCTTATCTCCCGGTTTAGTGTACATGTTCGTGGATTTCTGTTGCTAACCAGGCCGGTTAATGTGGTTATTTCCATGTTATCCATCCTGGTGGCGGCAGTAATTTGCGGCAGTACGGGCATAGATACCCGCATCATTGCCGCCTGTTTGTCCGGCGGATTGATCACTGCGGCTGCGAATACAATTAATGATTTTTTTGATATTGAAATAGACCGGATCAACAAGCCGAACCGGCCGTTACCGGCAGGAATGGTTAGCGCCACAGCGGCATTAGTGTATGCGTTTTTTTTATTTGCCGCGGGTATAGCGGCGGCCTTGTTTGTCAATAAAGCAGCGGTAATTATTGCCGCACTTTCTTCAGTTTTGCTGTATTTTTACAGCGCCAGGTTAAAACGCACCGTTATTTTCGGCAACCTGGTGGTTAGTGTTACCACAGCACTGGCGTTTATTTACGGCGGCATCGCGGCCGGTTATATTAAAAATGCTATCATTCCTGCGGTCTTTGCTTTTTTCATGCACTTTGGCCGGGAGATCATCAAAGACATGGAAGATGTGCAAGGCGATGAACAACAAAACGCCCTTACTTTGCCGGTCAGGTATGGTCTGGCGCCGGCCCGGCGGCTGGTAACGGTTACTTTTGTATTATTGTTCCTGTTAACGGTCATTCCCTATGCGGCTGGAATATATGGATTATGGTACCTGTTGATTGTGGTGAGCGGTGTAAATACAGTGTTGTTATATACAATGATCAAATTATGGCGAAAAACCACCCGTGCAAGTTTTTCGCAATTGAGTACATTATTAAAAGCAGATATGATGATCGGTTTGCTGGCAATATTTGCCGGCCGCTGGTAAGGATTAGAGTTAGATGCGGGCATTGATACAGCGCGTCACCCATGCTTCGGTGACCATTGAAGGTAAAATAACCGGCGAGATCGGCAAGGGGCTGGTTGTGTTGTTGGGAGTGACCAACACCGACAGCGCTGCACAAGCCGCCATGCTGGCGGAGAAAATCGTCAACTTGCGCATATTCTCCGATGCCGCCGGGAAATTCAACCTGTCCGCTCTGGATGTTGGCGCAGAATTACTGGCCATATCGCAGTTTACCTTGTATGCGGATTGCCGCAGAGGCCGCCGGCCGGGATTTACAGATGCAGCGCCCCCGGATATTTCCGAGCCGCTCTATGAAAAGTTTGTGCAATTATTACAGGAAACCGGTTTAAAAGTGGCAACGGGCATTTTTGGCGCAAATATGCTGGTGAGCATTTACAACGACGGGCCGGTGACCATTATGCTGGATAGCGATGAAAAAAGATAAATATACAGAGATCATTGACAATATCAATGCCCGGAATGTGGTGCTGGCTTCGCAATCGCCGCGCCGCGCCCAGTTGTTAAAGCTAATGGGACTGCAATTCCGGGTTTGTCCCAGTAATTATGATGAAGATTCCATTGCGATCAGCGAACCGGAGCGGCATGTACAGGTACTTTCGCTGGCCAAAGCGCGCGAAATTGCCAATTCCCTGGAATATGGCCTGGTGATCGGCGCCGATACGATCGTGGTGCTGGATGGCGAAATTCTGGGTAAACCCCGTGATGCGGAACATGCCAGGGACATGCTGTCGCGCCTCAGCGGCAGAACGCACCAGGTTTACACCGGATTTGCAATTGTGCAGCAGCCGGAAGGGAAATCGGTGACCGGCTTTGAAATGACAAATGTCCATTTTCGCATGCTGCGGAGCTGGGAAATTCAGGGCTATATTAATACCGCCAGCCCATTCGACAAAGCCGGCGCTTACGGCATTCAGGATCAAAGCGCAATCTTTGCCGACCGGATTGACGGCTGTTTTTATAATGTGGTAGGATTTCCGGTTAGTAAATTCTACCTGGCGTTATTAAACCTGATGAATTTGAATTATGAAGAATGAAAAAAATAAAAAACTGGAACTGGGCCGGGAACTGGCGCAGCAGCGCGAAGATAAAGGGCTGACTGTTGCCCAATTGTCCGAGCGGACGAAAATAGCCGTTAAAAATATAACCCATATTGAGAACGGCGTTTTTGACTTTTTACCCAGCGCTTATGTAAAGGCCTATTTATCTGCCATTGCGGTGGAACTGGGGCTCGATTCCGGGGTGATCTTGCGTAAATATTACGCTTCATTTGTCCGGGATGTTGACGGCCCGGCACATGACAGTAAACCCGCGTCTGTGCAAAAGAACTATGACCAACCGTCGCCGCCGCCGTCAAAAGAAGAGCAGGAAATACCGGTAAAACCGGTAGAGAGAGCCGCCCCCGCCAAAGCAGAGGAGCCGGTAATCAATTTGGACCAGGAGATACCGCCTCCGCAACCGGAAGCAAAACCGCCCGACAGTGAGCCGGCCCCGGTCGCCAAAAAGAAAACAAAACAGAAACCGGATGACAAAAAAAGCACCCAACCTGCCCCGGCGATAAGTGAAACCCCGCAAGCGGTAGAACCACCGGCGGCAATAGAGATCAAACCGGGGCCAGTCGCTAAAGATAAACCAGCCCCGACCGTTACAGTAGAAAAAGTAACGCAAGTACCCGTCACCCGGCGGGAGAAAAAATCAAGCTGGTTTGAAGAAATTATACTGTTTTTACGTTTTTACAGTGTGTTTATTTTTGGCATACTGTTTTTAATTTTCGCCCTGGTCATCATTTTCTGGATCGTGCCGGAGCGGCAGTTTAAAAAACAGGTTGCCGAACTCAAAGCGATGATGCAGCCACAAGCAGTATCCGTACAGGTGGATACCTTGCAACAGGTTACTCCAGTCCCCGGCGATACCTTGCTGCCGGCAGCTACACCGCCTGTGGCTGAGGTTAAAGCGCCGGAAGCAGCGCGTCAATTATTATCGCTGCGCGTCGAAGTTTCCGATTCAGCATGGCTACGGATCGTATATAACGACAGTCTGGCGGAAGAAGGCATTTTTGCGCCGGGCGATGAAAAGACCTGGCAGGGGTATGACCGGTTTTATATGCGTACCGGCAATGCCGGCGGCATTCATTTGTTCATGGATGGCAATTTTCTTGGCGCACTGCCGCAAAGCGGCGTTATTACCAATCTTCAAATCGACCGGGATGGTATTAAAACTATAAAAAAGACACAATTTCCCAAAGCGATGGGCGTGAGCACAAATTAATAAAGATGGATTATGAGCACAAAAAGTAAAAGTAACAGAATTTATTTTTTAGCTATCTGCGGAACGGCGATGGCATCGCTGGCCGCCATGTTAAAGAAAAAGGGCTATGATATATATGGGTCGGATGAGAACCTTTATCCGCCGATGAGTACCTTCCTTGAAGAGCAGCAAATTCCCGTATTCAAGGGTTTCGATCCGGCGCACCTGGACCCGGCGCCCGACCTGATTATTGTCGGCAATGTAATATCGCGCGGCAATGTGGAGATTGAAGAAATTTTAGACCGCCATTTACCCTACATGTCCCTGCCGGAGGCGCTGCGTGATTTTATGATCCGCGGCAATCGTTCCATCGTCGTTACCGGTACGCATGGTAAAACGACCACTACCTCGCTGGTCGCGTGGATATTTGATTATGCCGGTAAAAATCCCGGTTTTATGATCGGCGGTATACCGCTTAATTTTGGCCGGGGGTACCAGGTAGGCGGCGGCGGAGATTTTATTCTGGAAGGCGATGAGTATGATTCCGCTTTTTTTGACAAGGCTGCCAAGTTCCTGCGGTATATGCCGGATATTGGTATTATAAATAATATAGAATTTGATCACGCCGATATATATAAATCACTCGATGATATAAAACTGGCGTTTCGCCGTTTTGTCAATTTAATTCCCCGCAACGGCTTGCTGGTGGTATGCCGCGATAATGAAGCCGCCGTGGAAGTGAGCGGCAAGGCATTTTGTCCGGTGGTAACCTTTGGCGATTCACCCCAGGCGGACTGGCGGGCGGAGCAGGTTGTTGCCACCGCTACAGGTTCGGAATTTTTGGTCGTCCGGCGCGGTGAAAAGCTGGGCCGAACGGTGTTGCCTTTGGCCGGGGGGCATAATATCCGCAACGCGCTGGCGGCTATGGCCGTGGCCGATCATGCCGGGATTAAAATGGAAGTAATTCTTGCCGCCCTGCGCGAATTCAAGGGAATTAAACGCAGATTGGAATATGTTGGCGAAGCCTGCGGTGTGGAGCTATATGATGATTTTGGCCATCATCCAACAGCCATAAAAGAGACTCTGGCGGCGTTCCGCGCCCGGTTCCCGCGGGAACGGATTTTTGCTCTATATGAACCGCGTTCGGCAACCACCAGACGCAATATTTTTCAAAAAGAATTTGTTGGTGTTTTTCAGGATGCCGACTATATCCTTGTTCCGCCGGTAAACCGGCCGGACAAGGTTCCGGCAGGGGAATTGTTCTCCTGTGCGCAGCTTGCCGCAGACCTGGTACAGAGCGGTAAACAGGCGGCGCATCTGCAAGATACAGCGGCTATGGTTGCCTACCTTGTAGAACATTTACAGACAGGCGACAAGGTAATCACCTTTAGCAACGGCCCGTTTGATAATATTCATAAAAAATTAATGGATGCATTAAAATCTAAAAACAGCTAATTCATTCCGGGATACCGGAATTTAAGGTATAATTATAGAGAAAGAGGTTGGGTATTATGTTCGATAAAGACAGAAAACCAAGAAGAGATCGACATAGAGACGGCGACCGGCGCGGACCCCGCGACCGGCATGAACATCATGAAAGACCCGAACGGGAAGCCAATGAACAAGAGAACGCTAAAATCAAGGCGCTGGTAGAACAGGTAATCAATGAAATAGGCGATTCACTGGAGCCGGCGAGTTTAACCGGTTTGAATGCATTTGAACGCAAGCTGGTGCATCGCCAGTTTGACCACAACCCCGATATGGTAACCAAAACCTATCGCAAAGGGGAAGATTATGAATTAAAGATATACCCGGTCGGCAACATCCGTAAATTTGCGCAAAGCAAGGCGGACGAGGCGATACAAAGTCGTAAAAAAGTTGTGTTGCCGCACATGAGCAGTTATCAGCGTTTTGTTATTCACGATGCATTAAAAAATATTGAAACAATAAAAGCGGAGAGTTTTGGCGAAGGCGAGGACCGGCATATTGAAATAGTCCCGGAGGCTTATGGCCGCGGCTTGAAAAGAATTATCAAAAAAATCAAACTGATCTGATGAAGAATTTTGGACTTGTCCGGGCAGCGTTTCCAAACCTCTAGTCCCGGACGAGGTAGAGGGGGTTTGTAAAACAATGATAGTGTTGATCTCCGGCCTGGCTGATTGCCGTCAGGCGGAGATATCCCCGGCGGGGCAGGCCGGTCAATTCGTTATTAATAGCTAATTCCATACAACCCGGCTCCGGCTGTAACGACAGCAGGCAGGTTTCCTTATTTGTATCACAATCTCCGGCCATAATGAAAATTTTTACCAGGCTGCCATACCCGGGAGAGGATTTTGCGGTAATATGGACTGTCCCGTATTCACATCCATACTCATCAACCGGGAAAGCTGTTTCGCCGTTATGAGCAGCCAGAGAAAATTCCGCAAACGGGCCGTCGGTAACGATGACCCTGCCGCGTTGCAGCGCCCGGATCAGGTTTGCGGGGGTAAAAGATTCCTGCATATAAACGCCGGTGCGGGTTCCGGCAAAAATTTCATCGTCATGTTCGCGCATGGTCAGAAAAGGAGTGCTGAGCTGACGAAAACGATTAAAGTTTCCGTGTGCATCATTACCGGCAAACAGGGTAAGCCGCTGTCCGTGCAGCAGCAGACTGATCCATTTGCGGAGGCCGTAGCGCATAAAATGGCGTTTGCGGCCATTCCACATTTGCACGCCATGCAAACCCGGTTGACCATAGTCTTTATCCTGCCATTTTCCCCGCCGAATCAGCAGCCATTGCAAAAATGGCGGTTTATCCTCCGGGTGGGCGGCGATTGCCAGCGCATCGGGCTCAAGTCGTTGTAATGCCCCGGCAATGGATATTTCCGGTTGAGTTTTAAACCAAATTTCGGCGCTGTCGCCGCTGCCGGGGAAAAAGGCGCTGTTATTAAGCAGCAAAAAATGGACATTGCGGTTAGCTGCATTCCCGGCCGAGAGTTCCTCGCCCGGAAGGATGATGAAATTTGCAGAGGTGTTGTTCAGCGCATCGATTTTTGCCCTGTAATCATGCCATTTTGCCAGGGTGGGATCGTTGTGCAAATAATCATGAAAATAATCGTCCAGGTCATAAGAATGATCGGTGGCGGCGATAAAATCGAGACCCATTGCACGAGCTATCGTCACGGTATCTTCCAGGGGCGCGCCGTACTCTACCTGGTCGGATGAATAATTGCTGTGATAATGGAGATCGCCAAAATACCAGTTGTCGTTGCGCGGCAACGGATGGGAGTCGGCGCAGACAGTAAATGGCTTGTGTGAGGTCAGTTTGTAATTGTCGTTGGTAATGGTTTTGCATTGGCCGTTATTGTCGATGGTAATATGCACCTCAACCTGAACCGGTGTGGCGGGCGGTTCGGGAAAATGAACCGGGTAAATGCGGCTCCAGAAGGGGGCAGACACCAATTCCGGCTCTTGCTGAAGGTTCAAGAGTTCGCGGGAGCGATCTTTATAGTGCGCTACAACCTGTACCTTTAGCAGGCGGATGGGATAACTATCGGCATCCTTGATGAGCAGCAGAACCGGCAACGGCTGGTCGGGATCGATGCGGTGCGGCACATCGGCAACAATCTCCGGCTCTTTTTGATCGTAGCGGCTGAACAAACCGCGAATACGATAATGGATTTCCGCATATAAAAACGGCACAATGAAAAGCCAGAATGAGGGGCAAAAATCATTTTCAATCAGCATGGATGAGACGGTTCTTTCTCCGGTTGATTATGCCGGCAATTTCTGCGGCGCGTAGACGGGCGCCGGATTTATCCGGGTAATGAAATTTATGATGGATATATTTGGTCAAAGCATACCGCGCTTTGGCGGCCAGGCTTTCCAGCAGGTAACAATCCGACGCATATAAAAACGACGGATCGAAATAACAGTTGATCGTACAGCCGGCGCAAAAATTAAAACGGCCCTGCATGCTGCGGTATTCCCGCCAAGTCTTGCTGGTAAAGATTTCTGCAAACCCTGCCGGGACCGGGAGTTTGTCGCGGCAAAAATGATAACAGGGCAGCAGAATATGGTTGTCGGGCGAAATGACCAGCGTGGAAGATACGGCGCGGCAGCGGGGATGAGAGACGGAATTGCCGCCCCGGCTGCGCAAGCGTAAAAACGCCCTGTTCAGGTAGACATTGGGATGACGATTGAATTGTTCCAGCAAAGGCAGGTTGCGATTCGCCAGCGCCGGTTTTATAAAGACCGGATTTACAATCAAAATTAATCGCATCTGCCGGGCAAATTCCGCCAGGGGTTCGAGTTCGGCGATATTTTCATTTGTTACGGTATAAAGCAAGTCCGGCGCTTCCCCCAGTTCCCGCGCCAGGTCGATGCTGTGCATGACCGCGCTATAAACATTGTTGCCGCGTATGTGGTTGTGCAGGGATTCGTCGAGAGCGTCCAGGGAAAAGTGTAGAAAATCAACTAATCCCTTCAGGGTATATGCTTGTTGCGGGTACAGCAGGCAGTTGGTGGTAACCGAGGTGCGCAAGCCCAGCTTTTTGGCGTAGCGGAGCAGTTCGGCAAGTTGGGGATGCAGCAGGGGCTCGCCGCCGGTAAAATCGACAAACGGAATATGCAGTTTTTTGGCCTGTGCCAGGTTGTGTATTACCTGCTGTGGATCGGCAAACCTAATTTCATCATCTTTACCCTCGCCGGGTATATCACAAAATGTGCAACGGCAATTGCACAGACGGGTAATATAATAGTGTAACAAGACAGGCGGAAATAGTTTCATAATCAAGGTCTAGATGCTAAAGGCCGGGTTGCTGCCCGGCTTTTGCCGGGTATTGCCGGTCTTTCCAACTGGTTTTATGGTCGAACAGCAACAGCAGCGGCAGTAATAGTGTATATAAAAAATAATAGATTTCAAAGGCGCCGATATATTTAAGCAGTTCTCTGCGGCCAAGCAGGCCGGCGGCGCGGGCCAGTATAAGTAAATCCGCGCAGGTCAGCACAAGGATGCCGGCTGCGGCAAGCGCGGGATGAATGAACAGCGCGGCTATCGTTACACAATGAGCGAGCACAGCAAGAATGAGTAATACAATTCCCGGCAGGGGAACAAGGCGCAGTCCACGCGCCCAGCGTTTTCTCTGGTTATAGTATTCAGCCAGGCCGGAAGCCGGGGAACTGTAGAGCAGGGAATCGGGCGAGAAGGAAAAATTTATGTTACGGCGGCGGGGCTTTTTAACCTGGTTTAATAATGCCAGGTCTTCGACCAGGCTGTGGCCGATTTTGGCAAAGCCTCCGCATTCATCATATACAGAGCGGCGGAACGCCATATTGTTTCCGAACCAGCTTAGCGGCAGACCATATCCGGCCGCGGCGGCAGCGATGCCGAGCAGGAACAGCCAGTCGCAGGATTGTATTTTGCCAAACAGCGAAGCACGATCGTCCGGGCTATCTAGCAGGGTCACCCCGCCGGTCATGACGGTGGCGCCGGTAAATTGCGTCAGCAGGCTTTTGATCCAGGCGCGGGGCGCGCGGCAATCGGCGTCGGTAAGGAATATGAATTCCCCACGGCTTACGGCAATGCCGAATTCCAACGCGCGGACTTTGCCTCGCCGGGAAGAAGAGTCCTGCGGCAGTGAATAATAATGGATATTAGGTCGGGTTTGCGCGTAACTGGCAATGATTTGGGACGTGGAATCGCTGGAATGATCGTCGACCAGGATGATCTCCAGCTTGTCGGCGGGATAATCCAGCCGGCACAGTGAATTTAAGCAGGCGGGTAAATGCTGTTCTTCATTACGAACAGCGAGGATGACGGACACCGGGGGTTCCTGGCTGCAGAGCCGGTTGCCGGAGTTGGGTATGCCCAGGCATAACAAAATCCCCAGCACGGCATAGAGTCCAAATATGATAGCGGCGAAAAGTTCAAAATCGGGCATAAATCACGGCGTTTTTGTTGATATAATTTTGTCCAGCAGCATCTCGACAGTATTGTCGCTATTGACAAATTTCAAATAAACCGGAACATTATCCGGTGATGTGCTGAAACTAATAGTCAGTTTGGTATCGGCGCGCGAGATGCGGTTTGTGAGCAGGTCGGTTTTCCAGGCGCGTCTGCTTACCGGCTGCGCTGGTGCAAAAGTAAATTCCACCTGGCGGTCGCCTTTTAAGGGTTTTGTCTCATGCCCGGCGGCAGGAACGACCCTACCGGTCAGGCGCCATAAATGGCTTTCAATATCCAGCAGATAGCAGAGTGAATCACCCGGCGCCGGGTTGCCGTTGCGCAAAGCCCAGATCAGGGAAAGGATATCCAGGCTACCTTTTTGTATGGGCCATTGCTGGCCGTTATCGGTAGCGGCAGTTAACAAATCGCGATTATAGACAGTGCGCCAGGATTGGGAGATGTTTTTTTGTTTGATATTCTTGTACAGCGCCTCCGGCAGGCCGGTTGAAATATTGACAAAAGATTGATAAACATTGTCTACCGAGAAAATCAATTTATAGACGGCTTTGGCTTTTAGCAGCCAGGTTATTTCCATAGTGGCAGGATCGGTTTGCTTGAATTTCAGGATCGAGTTGGCGGTGCTTTTGCCATTGAATTTCATGGTATAGGCATATTCCTCATTGATCTGCCCGTCAACATACCCCGGCAAAACTATTAAAAAAAATAAAAGTGCCGGGCACAATAATGTAGCATGAAGTAAAAGCTGGCTAGTATTTTTAATAAATCGGGTCATTTTATTGAATCTATCCAAAATTTCAAGTCTGGTGTATGCAAAAATTAAAATCTGAATATCTTAAAAGATTAAATGATTATAATTTTGTCTGGTAAAGAACGATGGGCAGTGACATACTCTAGTGAAAAAGTGATTATTAGTTTATTATTTTTCAATGCAAAACACCTGATTAGTAGTAGTATGTCACTGCCCATCCTACAGGATTATTCTAAAAAAGGTCATCATTAAAAAAACATCGTTTGTTTTAAATTTAAAAAAGGACACTCAGCTACGGTTTTTATTTACAACAGCATTATGGCGGCGTTCTTTCCATTTAAAGCTGCCAAAGGTTCCCAAAAAGCCCACATAGACGATATAAGGTAATTGCACGATAAACCACACCGGGAAATATTTTAGCAGGTCGGTGCGCTGAAAAGTCAGAGCGCTTTTCAGGGTTATTGCAAAATCGGCCAGCAGTTTGATGAGCAGGCCGGATAAAAAGAAAGCCTGATGGTGATGGGTAAAGAAAGAGCAACTCAGGCCGAACAGGATAAAGAAAGAAAACACATAATAGAGCAATAAATAGGCAAAGAACGGGATATTCAGGAATAATTGATACGACCCGTTCGACGCCCAGCGGATCCGCTGGTTGATGAACGAAACCAGGTCCGGCTGCGGCGCTGAAAACGCCCGCGAGCGGGGATCGGCGGCAAAGACGATCCGGTAATCTGTGTATTTCTTTACCAGTTGTAACAGCAGCACATCATCGCCGGAGACCCGGTGGGCTATACGGGTAAAGCCGCCTATTTGCATAAAGGCGTCGCGGCGGTAGCCCAGGTTTTGCCCTGAAGCCGCCATCGGCACGCCAATATTACAGGTTCCGGCGGCTACGCCCATCATTTGCAGAAAATCAAAAGCCTGCAAGCGTTCAATGCAGTTCTGCGGTTCGTTTTTAGCGCCAAACTGGGAAAACCCGATGACAAAACCGGTTTTGGGAGTAAAATAAGTGACCATGTTCTCGATCCAGGTGGGGTGCACCCGGCAATCGGCGTCGGTGGTGAGAATGATCTCGCTGGTGCTGGAATTTATAGCGCATTGTAGCGCGTATTTTTTGGGACTGAATCCCGCCGGAATATCCTGTATATTGCTGGAGGTAATATAATCATAACGCCGGGTAAAGCTGTCGATCACCTGCTGGGTATTGTCGGTCGAGCCGTCATTGACGACGATGACGCGGTACAGGGAGACGGGGTAGGTCTGCCGGGTAAGGTCCTGCAGAATATTGCCGATGGTATGCTCTTCATTCCGGGCGGCTACGATTACCGTAACCGTCAATCGGTCCCGGTTAGTTCCCGGTTTTTTTTTCGACAGGCCGATCAGAAACAGAATGATCGTGGCGACATAAAGGGTGGTCAGAATGTATAATGTGAGCAGCACAGTGTATCCTTTACCGGCGAAAAGGTGTGAAAAGGATCAGGCCCGGACCTGCCGGGCTGTTTATTTCCATTTGAATTTTTTGGTTTGACCCAATGCGCCGAAAACAGCTATGTATAATGGGTGCAGGATCATAGCCAGGGGAAATACTGTTAAAAAATGCCGACGGCGCATAATTCCGGCAAACCGGTACAAAATACCAAACTCGGCTAAAATTTTTGCGCTGTAACAAGCCAGGGGAATATACTGCATATTTGCCATAAAAACGAGCCCAAAAATAACCAGTACATTAAAAAAATACAATATAAAGAGACCGGCTATTTTTGCAAGTTCGTAATGAAAACCTTTAGAGGCATGCCGGGTGCGCTGGTAGACGAACTGGCGCAGGTTTTTGAGCATACTCGTCGGTACGACCAGTTTGGCGTCCAATCCATAACGGATTTCCCAGTCCGTATATTTTAAGACCAGCTTTAAGAACAGATCGTCATCGCCGGAGACAAACTGTTTGATCTTTTCAAAACCGCCGACCTGTTCATAAACAGATTTGCGATAAGCCAGGTTGCGGCCGTTACAGGTAGCGGGTTTGCCCCAGCCGGTAGTTCCGGCGGCGACCGCGGCCAGGGACAAGGCGTCCAGCGCCAGCAGTCTGGCGGCAATGGAACGCGGCGCCGGCAATTCGTAGGATGAATAACCGATCACCATGCCGGTTTGCGGGGTAAAACAGGCAACCATCCCGGAAATCCAGCCGGGCGGCGGCGCGCAATCCGCATCGGTCAGCAGAATGATCTCGCCGCCGGCGCGGGCAATGCCGAGACTGAGGGCGTTCTTTTTCGGCGAAGCGACAATCGCGCGGTTGGTGGTAGCGAGTAACAAAACGCGGCATGAGGAGCGCTGTGCAAATGCCTCTACCAGGGCCGCTGTATTGTCTGTTGAATCGTCATTAACAATAATGATCTCATATTTGTCGGCGGGATAGTCCTGTTGTTCCAGGCAGCGTAGCAATACCGGGATGTTTTCGGCTTCATTGCGGGCGGCAACCACTACCGAAACCTGGGGCTGCTGCGGCTGCCGGTTGCGGGCAAGCCGTTTGATGCCAACAGCGATCACGGCAATGGCAATGACATAGCCGCCGGTGAGCAGGCATAATAACACGGTAAGAATTTGCATAATACCGGCGCCTGGAATTAATAGTTGAAATAAAATTCAAAACGCGCCAGGTGGTCGTTTGAATCGTTATTGTTTTGCCGCTGTAAATTACCGGTTTTTGAAAATGTGTAGGAAAGAGCGATAAAGGCATCGCGGCGCACCTGGTCGGTGAGTTTGATGCCGAACAAACTGCGTGATTCGACATTGCCGCCGAGAAATGTTTTCTTAACGCCACTGTCGGGACGATCGGTAGTGTCGAGGTCTCCTTGTCCCTTGCGGATGTGCTCGGCGGAGAGTTCCAGGCGGATGTCGCGGTCGAACTGGTAACCGGCCAACAGGTAAAAAGAATCGGCGTTCGGGCCGAGCCAGTGGCCGATGCTTTTATCGTAATTCACATAAATATTGATGCTGTCCTGATGAGCGTAAACAAAGGGCTCGATGCGGGCGTATTCGAGCTGCACATCCAGTTTGGGAACGAACAGGGCGTCCGCCCAGGTTATGCCGGTGAGGAAAGCGAATTTGTTGCCGAAATAACCGGTAAGACTTTCGGTGGAAGTCATGTCGTCGATAAAGTATTCGCCGTAAATGCGGGTGTTGGGAATGAGGTTGAGGGAAAAGTCAAAGCTCATGGTATTGTTATCCTGGTCGCCCAGGTGATGTTCCGCCACATGGTAGGGAATGAGGGGATTGATATAGGCCGGTTCCACATCGCATCCGCCGTAAACCACCGTTTCGGTGGCGCCGAGGGTCAAGCCGGGCTTGATGAGAAAGTCTAACCGGTGCGCGGCCAGGTACTTGGAGCCAATGCTGCTGCTGAGGAACTGGTGTACGCTGGTGAACTGGAAGCGCTTCATGCGCACGCCCAGCCGCAGCATATCGGCCGGGGGATTATTGGCGCTGATGCTGAGAGCGCCGTGGCTGCCGGGACCCCAGGCAAATTCATCGCGGCCTACTTCAAGGCGCAGCCAGGGTTTTTCCCAGGTAAAGTAACCGGTGGCACGGTCGCGGTAGACGTTGGAGCCGGAGGTAACCACCGGCGAGCCTTGAGAAACATCAAAGCTTTCGCCTTCTACATCGCTGCCGCGCAGTAAAGAGTTACGGGCGTCGGCGTAAAAGCCAATGACGCCGCCGAGATTGCCGCGGATGATGCCGCCCAGGGTGGTTTCGGACATGCGCTGCGCCGGATCGTATTGATCGCCCCGGTTGGAGATGATCGTTTCGCGGCCCTGTATATCGACATAAAAGTTGCTGTTTTGTTCACTGTAAGTAAGGGCGTGTTTTTCCCGCGGGCCTTTTATGGAGATATTCATTGCCGCCAGTTCGTCTACCAGATCACCTTTGAGTTGTTCGAACAATTGCCAATCCGCTGTGGAAAACAGACCAGGCTGCGTTTGCAGGCGCTGTTCCATTTGTATAATCAGTTCCGCCAACACCACGCGGGAGACCGGTTTAACGCGCAGATCAAAGGAGGTGATCAGTCCTTTGGCTTCACAGCGTTCGAGGAACGAATAGGCCCAGTGTTCCAGGGGCAGGTTAACAGCCTGACCGATTAGTTGAGAGTTAATCAATAGATATAGCAGTGCGGAGATGATTATTTTTTTCACGAGACGATCCTTGGTATATAATTCAGAGCCATCCAGGTATACAACAGAAAATATAATGATTCACAGGGTTTTTTCAAATTAAAATAAACGGGGAGAGGGAATATTTTGGAAAGCGGAGTAAATTCCATATCCTGTCATCCCGGGGAGAGGAGCGACGAGGAATCGTTTAAAGTGTGGATTTATCGAAAAACCCTTGCGTGATATTCAGTTATTCCTTACATTAAAAAACCCGGCGTGACAGCGCCGGGTTGTGTTACACAAGGGCCGGATAAATAGCTTTTTTACATCAGCTGTTTGTCCGGTTTTTTATTGGGGAAAATACAATATACATAACTTACCTCATTAATATCATCTTGTTGGTGAGAACCTGGCCCCGGTACTCGATGCGATAGAAATACATGCCGCTGGCGACGCGTTGGCCGAATTTATCCTGGCTGTTCCACATAATGGTATGCGAACCCGCGCCCTGCAGAGCATCCACTAGTGTAATAACTTCGCGGCCTGTTATATCATAGACTTTTAAGGTTACGTGGTCTGCTGCCGGCAGGTCGAACTGGATATTGGTAACCGGGTTGAACGGATTGGGATGGTTGCGAATGGCAAATTTTACTTCCGGTTCAGTAGGAGAAGGTTTGTTTTCGCCTTCGTATACCTGGCCGAGCTTGCCCAACCGCACCCCGGCGGAAAACGCCATGGCCGAATTCGGATCGGTATCAATAACCTGCTTATAAATCTCTTCCGCTTTAGCGGCGTCTTTTAAATATTTGTGATAGATAACGCCCTGGCGGTACAGGTAATACAGCGCATTTTCGGGATCGGTTTGCGCTTTCATCACTTCATCGGTCAGATTCAGCGCGGTTTGGTATTCGCCTTTGCCAACGTAATAAGGAATGAACTGGCTTTTAATGGCGGTTTGCAGGGATTTGTATTTGGCGTCTTTACCAAGCGCAGTAAGGTATGCGGCAAAAGTATCCTGCTGATCCAGCGCGCGATAGCTGTAATCGATGAATTTAAGCGCATGTTGGGCATATTCAGTGTCCGGGTATTTGGCTACAAACGCCTTCAGGCCGGTTATTACCTGGTTGTATTGGGGCGCGTATTTGCTGATGTCGTAGCGAACGCTGTCTTTACGATCCTGGTAAATGCTCGTTTGAATTGCTCTAAACAAGTTACTTGATTCTGCAAATTCCACACTTTCAGGCGAGCCATCAATACCTTCCAGGGGAAGTGAATATTCATAATTTGTCGCATCAGGTGATAATTTGGGCAAAGCACAGGCTGTGCAGGGATCATTAAGCGTTACTGAACCATATATTGGCGGCGGGCAGGAAGACATAATAATCACCGGCGAACCGGAAACATCTACCGAACTGCCGTTAGCGCTATAAATATCATAGGTATTGTTACAGAACTCCGTTTCCTCGACGATTACATCAGAATTGGTGACACAGTACAGCGCGCGGGTTTTGTTTTCAAAGACGCCGCCATACATACTATAATCGGCATCTCCACAAATAACGCCATAGTTTACACTATTGCTTGAAGTGACATACATTAAATCTGGCGCTGTTTGATAAATATCAATGTAACCGCTATTAGATAATGTTACATCACTTATTACATGAAGAGAACCGTTTTCCAGATCAATTATATCTTTGGCTTTTAAATTATTTATACAAATTCCGGAACCACCATTCACTGTAATATCGCCGTTAACTGTTAATTCAGATATTTCACTGTTACTTTTGCTGGTAAAGGCCACATTACCATTTATTGTGGTGGCATTCATACCAGTACCATATAATGATAAATTGCTGGGCATGGAGACATTTTCAGTAATAGTACCGGCTCCGAGGCTAATATACTGACCGGCAGACAAGTCGATAATAGCTGAGGTAATAGTAGGATATAAACCTTTTATTGAGTTGCTTGACATACGTTTGATGCACGGCGTTATTGTTGCGCCGGCTTCAACTATTATTGTACCGGTAGTTGTAGTTAGTTTGTATCCATTCATAATAAGAGTCGTGCCGGTTTTTATTCGTAATGTTTTATCTGAGGAAACTGTTAAATCTTGAGATAAAGTTTGCATCCCCGAAGTGAAATATATGGTAACGCCTGAGAAGGTATTGTTCAAAGCAGTCAAAAGCGTAGAACACTGTTTCGGTACCCAGGCATTATATTGCAAAAACCGAGTACCGTTTTCATCGTCTGCACTCAGCTCTCTTGCAATATTGGTCAAAAAATACTTATTATCACCGCCGGCCATGATCGGGGCATCCGGGTCTCCATTTTCGTAATCGTAACTGCTGGTAAGTGGATGCGCCAGACCATGAATATGGCCGATTTCATGAAGTATTATCGTCTCTACATCAAAATTATCATTGAATAAATCTTGTGTTCCATTATTCAACCAGGTATGTAACGTATTCAGTTGGATATAAGAGTCTTCCATATCAAGAATTTTTTGATAAAAACCCACGCCGGCTTCACCCGGGTTTACAATACCTGAGTCACTACGATCATCGTTATAATATGTATTTAACCCCAGACCTGCAGATGCATCCCAGTCAAAAGTTACCGTGCCGGCTTCATTCCAACTGGAAAAAGCGCTTTCAACATTTGTGGTAAAATTATTATAAGCGCTATTGACATAATGATAATTTTGATTAACGCTGCCAAACCGGAGAAAAGGTGGGCCGGATTGTGGTGATTTACCATAAGGTGAAGTTGGACTTATTGGATTTATTAGGCGGTAAGCAAAAACCTGTACAAATGAACAAAAAATCAACACTATTACTATAACCCAAAGGTTGAAATATAAACGCTTCATTTTATTTTCCTCCCTTTTTTGCCTGAAGATAATTATTTATTCTGTCGATTATAACACTTTTTTCAAAAAAAACATTGTTATCGTAATTTGACACCTCATCGGCATAAAGCATGGAACAATCATATTTTTGTTTACCATCCAAATTCGCAACTGATAATTTGCTGGAAATACTTTTCATTTCCCAGACATTATTTCGCTTATCTAATGGATGCAGGAATACTAAAACTTCTTCCCCCGGATTGAACTCCTGGTATAACTCGTGCCAGGTTCCTCTTTCCCCGGATAAACCTCCTACCATTTTAATTGTAAGCGCGGACCCTGGTTTTTCCCCTTGTAACACCAATTCCGGTTCAAGAGTTACACAGGTAAAGACGATTTTTTGATTATTTATAATCTCAATATTTGCTGCTATGTGAGTAACTTTTCCTGTAATAATAAGAGGGGAAGATTCTGTTAATCCCTTTAAGGTGTTTTTAACATGCCAGGCAAAAACATCATTACCTGGCTGGAGAAATAACCAAACAAGCACAAGCATATAAAGTAAGCGTTTCATTTTTATTACCTCCTGTTAGTAAAGTTAAAATTTTTTTATTTCACAACTCTTAACAAGCAGGGGGGGCTCTTTTAGAAATAATACTTTTCTGTACAAACATAGAAATCACAAATTAATATGTTCCGGTATTATTATAAATTTTTTATAAAAGCATCATGAGATATGAATTATGAATATTAATTTGTTTAATAACCTGTCTTTTATCCAAGTCAATTGCCACAATAAAATCACTATCAGCACAGCTGACAAAAGCCACATTTTCATTCGGCGTTATCAGAATTTCTGATGGCCCGGGCTTTTTCCCCGGCAAGCCAATGGCAGTTTTAATTGAATATATCGGTGTACTTGTGTCAATGATTACTAACTCGGCATATTCGCCTGCCATATATACTTCCCGGCGTTTTTCACTATAAGCTATTTGATAGGGATTTGCGCTCCAGGGCAGGGCTACATAAGATGAATGCAACTGCTTTGTTACAAGGTTATAACTGCCGAAAAATGCTTTTTCATATACAGCCCGTCGCTTTGAAAGTAAATAGGATATGTAGATTTGAGTGTTGTCTGGTGAAAATACCAGATCAACCACATCTACACTGTCTTGATCATTCATGTTTAGTATAAAATCAGGTTGGGCCAGGCCATTTATGGTTTTATAAAATCTTAATTCGGTATAATCATTTTCATTTCCGGTAAAGTATTTATTTAATACAATCCATTCCTGGTTGGGGGAAGAATAAAAATAATTCGGCATACCGCATTCAGGGGATATAGTAATTATTTTTTTAGTAATAAAGTCGATTGAATACAAACCCACATTATGAGTGTATAAATAAAAAAGACCGGGCTGTGCTGGCAGGCCTGCGGCGGTTATACGGGGCGCGCCGATGGAATCTAGGTCTGTTGCTATAATGTTTTCAACAGAGTCTTGGGCTATATTATAACTTATAAAATAGTTCCGAAAAAATGGTTTTCCATCGCTGGCGGAAAAAATGAAATAGTCATGGTTGGTAGACAGGCACATTCTTTGAATTTGCAGGGAATCCGGGATTTCCACGATTATTTGTTTTACAATCTCCAGGGTATTATAATCGACTAATGTAATTTTGTTGCCGCTATTGGGATATACTATCATCAGATTATTCTTAATGGGTGGGTTGTCTCCATTCGGCACATCGACAGATTTGTCTCGTATACAAGAAACAAAAATAAAAAAAAAGAGAATAATACCAATAAATATGAAATAGTATATTTTCATGAGACCTCCCAATTTGAATAAAATGATGTTTGAATTAACTATTAGAAAGAAATTTAATTATTTGGGACATCATACAATAACCAAGTTATCCATTAATGTCTAACAATCCGCCCCGGGCCCCAAAATCAGTCCGTGTCGGAGCAATTTAATATAAGCTCGTAAAATAATATATTATATACAATCGCCCGTAACATATAACCCATATTCCCGGCGCTTTTTAACTAAACCCTGGTAATTTAAGCGTGGGAGTATGTAAGCAAACATACAAATATTAAAAGAATTTGTCAAGAAAAAATTTTAATTTCGTGGTTTTTTTTTTTTTTGTTCATAATTTGCCGTATACAAGACAAATTTTTACTGTTAAACTCGCAGTAATATTTTACACATTAAAACTAATTTTATCCATTAATATTCACATTAAGCATAAAGATTTAATATTCGATGTGACAAATGCGGAAATTGTGGCCAGATAATCAATTTTCCATTGTTTTTAAGCAGAGTGTGCCCGGCCATTGTTTGGGTTGTAATAGGTAATACTGCCGAGTCGCAAACCGACCCTCAAGCTACCAGGATCGCGCCGGGGAAACAATTTTTTTGTAGGGGCGAAGCATCTGTTCCGGACTAATTATTCAAGTCAACCGGTCCTGATAAAGATGCTTCGCCCGGTTAGCAATAAAAAGATTCCTCGTCGCAAGCTCCTCGGAATGACATGCCGGGCCGCTTTTCGGTCATCTCGATACGTCCCGAAAGGTGAAGCAATGGGACTACCAGATAACCGTAATGTTTTTTTCATTCTGATAAATGCAGCAAGGAGAAATCATTATGTTCATTGCCACGTCATTTATGACGTGGTAAATTTTATAATCAAAAATTGACTTTAGTCAAATACTTGTTTAGGCTAAAGCCCTGTTTTTGCTTTATTTGTCCCACGACCTGAAGGTCGTGGCAATGATGTGATTAACCCGAAAACCGGTTCTCGGGTAGAGATTCGTCTCAATACGTCCCGAAAGGTGAAGCAACGGGACTACCAGATGACCGGTCAGGCAGATGATACGCAGTCCAGGCTGTCCATCTTGTCAACATTTTGATCGCGCCGGGATTCACATCCTGGCGCTGGGAAATAGGCCAGGGTTTCTTACCCTGGAACAAGGGGCTGTTGCCCCTTGTTTTGTTTTCTTGCCGGACAACATGTCCGATTTTAACTTGCGGCATGGGGAACATCCCCATGCCGAGCTGCAATCAGGATGAAACCGGCTAAAGCCGGGACTACAAACATGTCCCGAAAGGTGAAGCAACGGGACTACCCGATGACCGGTAAAGGTTTGGAAAAGTACGGTCGTCGAGTAGACCGTCCCGCCAAGCGGGACGGACGTATCGAGACGACATTTTCTGGTCAATACGCAGCAAAGTGTAGTCCACCTCGCCGCACATATAGAACATGATCGGTCAGGTTCGGAGTCATAGGGTTGTCTTTATAGCAGTCCTGTGCCCCAGGTGGACTCCACTGAAATGCTGGCAGGCCGCAGGCACAACCTACAGGCTTGACTTGGGGTGAGCACTAATCTTTTTGTTCATTGCCACGTCATTTATGACGTGGATTACTAAAACTAAAAATCGACTTTAGTCAAATACTTGTTTAGGCTAAAGCCATGTTTTTGCTTTATTTGTCCCACGACATGAAGGTCATGGCAATGATGTGATTAACCCGAAAACCGGTTGTCGGGTAGAGATTCGTCTCAATACGTCCCGAAAGGTGAAGCAACGGGACTACCCGATGACCGGCCCAATTCACTTTCGTAATCCGTTTACAGCCCTGCTCGACGACCGTCTCGCTCACGGGCTTGTAATTCCAGGAAGTATGCACCGGGGGCATGTCCTTGTATGAACTAGGAAACTTTTCGCTATTAAAGTATTTAATGTCCAAAATGCGCAGCACACAAGTTTTTTTCACCGGCAAAGTCTGGTTAATCCGTATGCGCCGAAAATAGTACCGGCGCCAGGAGTATCATTTTAACAAACCGAGTGTGAACACCACGCCCTGGTCGTTATAATCGTTGAATGTATGGGTAAAGGCCAGGTTCAGCAATACCTGAACATCATAGGTACGAAGCAATATCAAACCACTGTTGATCGTCAATTCAAAGCCGTCGCCTTTTTGTTCTTTTTCATGTTCATAACCATAGGAATCATAATAGATATGGTTATTATGCGAAACCCAGTGAAAGCCAAAAGCGCCGCCCAGGTACGGACAAATATCTTTTTTGGAGAATAAAAAGTTGGAGTAAATATTCATCGCAAAACCTTTGCGAAACGCCAGCAGCATGCCCATATTATAAGTCGGCATTTCTGAGCCGGTGCGGAATTCCATGGTAAAGGCATTTTCCACCTCGTCATAACCGTTTTGCGGATAGAGATAACCAAAGGCAAAGCCGCCGAATTTGTTCGACCCGCGGTGATATAAATCCTTTGATTCACTTTGCATAACCACACCTATTTTTGCGCCCTTTTCAATGGGTTCCCGGTTGACGATACTGGCGGCCACCCGCTGCATGACCGTTTCCAGGTCTTCTATCGAGGCGGAGGTGGTTTTATCCATGAAAATGGATTGTTGGGCATTCACATCCACCAACTGGTAAGTTACAATCACTTTTTCTCCCAGGGCATCCAGCCGCACCATAATTACCAGGTCGGCCGGGGCTTGCGCTGCACATTCCAGCGCGCAAGACAACTCAAAGCAGGAATTGCCGCCGGTTATCTCCAGGGTGCGTTTTTCCGGGAGGATTTCCAGGACGGTCAGTTTAGTCGTTTCCAGGCGCAGCAATGCTGCGGCGGTTTGAGCGGTAATTTCGTCTATGCCATTGGTGGCAAAGGGCAGAATGGCAATGGTTTTTTTAGTGAATTGTCCCTGAACCTGGGAAAAAGCTGTAATTAGCATCACAACCAGGCAAATCCCCGCTAAAATGCGCTTGTTCATGTGTTACCCTTAAGTTGGTTCAAAAGGTAAAGGAATTAATATAACAGTTTGTTCTATTGCAAAGAATGTACCATGTTCATGTTATTTCTGACCTGTTACGTAATTTGTTGTAAAATATAGAGTTGCTAAAATGCTGCCGTTAATTTGTAACAACACCATGAACTAAAGTGCTATGAAAATCTTGCATGGTGCGCAATATTTGCGGGGCAGGTGGTTTGAAGTATAGCTTCTCGTTCCGGTAAAAGAATTGCCAGGCCTTGTCGAAAAACATTGAAAAAGGAGTTGCAACCCCTTGTTCAATAATCAATAAATTTTATATCTATCGCAACTTGCCCACAAATCCGATTGAATAGACCATCCCCTCGTCATGATAATCATTAAAGGTTCCGACGTATGCCAGGTTCATAATGAAGCGGACATTGTAAGAACGAAACAGGAGGATGCCAAGATTGCCGGTCAGTTCAAGACCGTGTTCTGTCTTTTTGGGGTTATAGCCAGACTGATTAGAGGGAGAAGTTATTATATAATTATCATGATTTACCTTGCCATAGCCCACAGCGCCGCCAATATAGGGACATACTTTACTTGTGGAAAATAACCAGGACGAAAAGATATTTATAGAATAACCGTCATATTTACCCAGCAGGAAGCCGGTCATATAGTGCGGTTTTTCGAGACCGATGCGATATTCAACAGCAAATGCCGCAATATCCTCATGTGAACAGAAAAATCCCGTCGCGATACTAGTGAAATAGAAATTGTTTTTAGGCGCTGTTATAAAAACCCTATCCGTATCTTCACCTATACTATCCGGTATGATAAAAGCGGGAGGAATTGTGAGAAGAGAGTCCGGGGTTTGCCCCAGGCTTGCGAATGTTATTAATAATACTGCCAGGCAGATAAAAGACAATGTGACTTTGTACATAATGTTACCCCTTATCTTGTTGTTACCTGTTTAAAGGGTGTTTAATTTAAAAGTGAGAGTAAAGGAATAGAAATCTTGATCTTTACAGAACGATGGGCAGTGTCCCACTAGTGTTATCATGGATTTGGTAATTATTGATATCATAAAGTTTATCAAGGTAACGATAGAGTGGGACGCTACCCATCCTACATTTTTAAAAAAAAAATATTAAAAAAATTTTAATTTGTGAAATTCACCGGCAATTTTTTGTATCAGCTCCCAGGCAGCGCACACATGGCTTTCTTCTGTGGTGGTTTGACCAACGCACAGGCGCAGGGTAAAACGATCCGCCAGTACGGTATGGGACAAATAGAGTTTACCGGTTTTGTTCAATCGCTCGAGCAACTGTTTATTGACATCGTCGCCACCATGGTGACGGAAGCAGACCAGGTTCAGCGGGGCCGGGGCCGCCAGTTCAAAATCTGCCGAGGCTTTGATCCATTCGGCAAATTGCTGAGCTATTTGCACATGCCGGCGGATATGGTAGCACAAACCCTCTAGGCCATAATGGCGAATAACGAACCACAGTTTCAGCGCCCGGAAACGCCGGCCCAGAGATATTTGCCAGTCCCGGTAATCGATCACCGCGCCGGATTCCGTAGCCTGGTTGCGCAGGTATTCCGGCAGGATGCTGAGGGTTTTAATGAGCGCAGCGCGATTGGCTACAAAAAAGCAATCGCAGTCAAAATTGGTAAACAGCCATTTGTGGGGATTGAAGCAAAAGCTGTCCGCATACTCGATGCCGTTAAGGAAATGGCGGTATTCGGGACAAATCGCCGCCGTGCCGGACATGGCGCCGTCGACATGCATCCACAAGCCTTCGTCGCGGCAGATACGACCGATTTCTGGCAGCGGATCCATCGCGTTCGAGGATGTGGTGCCGACCGTAGCGCAGACAAAGAACGGGACAAGTCCGGCATGGCGGTCGCGTTGAATTTGCCGATGCAGGGCGTCGGGCCGCATGGCAAAGTATTCATCCACTGTAATGCGGCGTAGATTGGCGCTGCCGATACCGGCGATTTTCACCGCCTTTTCCAGCGAAGAATGAGTTTGCGTGGAAATATAGGCGATCAGCTTGCCGTTAGCGCCGTTGCTATTGGCGGCAAAATCCGTAGCCTGTTCCCTGGCCGCCAGTACCGCGCATAACGCTGCCCCGGAAGCGGAATCCTGGATCACGCCGCCGCCGCTTGCGGTTGAGTGGAACTGCTCCGGCAGCGCCAGCATGTCCGCCAGCCAGTCCATAACCCGGGTTTCCAGTTCGGTGCAGGCGGGACTCGTCAACCACATCATGCCCTGCTGTCCCAGTCCGGCGGACAAGAGTTCGCCCAGAATCGACGGCCCGGAGGTGTTGGAGGGAAAAAACGCGAAAAAGTTGGGGGACTGCCAATGGGTTACGCCCGGCAGGATAATATCATTCATATCACGCAATACATCGGCAAAGGGTTCACCGCTTTGTGGAGCGTGATCCGGCAATTTGGCGTAGATATCGCCCGGTTTAACCGTCGGCAGTACCGGGAATTTTTCTACCTGCTCATAGTAATCGGCAATCCAGTCGATCACTTGCTTGCCGTAATGGCGAAATTCTTTTGGCATCATGTGGTAATTGTGAGGTTCGGACATATTTCCTCTTAATAAATGAGGGTTGGGAGATTTTAAAAAGGACTAGCTGCGGGAGTTAAACCCGCAGCCATCGGTATATATCAATCAGTCTATTCCAATACATGGATTTTGATATTACGGAACGAGATCGGCGCATCGGCGTGTTTGCCCTGGAAGCCGATATAACCACGCGTGGGCAGTTCCGCAAACGGCGTGCTGAGCCAGGACGGAATTTCGGTGCTGTCCGGGTTCATGGTTGCCGAGGTCCACAAGCTCATATCCATCGTCGTTACCATTTCGCCGTTCAGCATGATATAGATCATTTTATCCTGGCAGGTTATGGTATAACGGTTCCATTCACCGGCTTTTTTAACCAGGCTTTTTGTGGCGCCCAGGTGGCCGAAAATAGCGCCGCATTGCCAGGTTTTACCGGCGTTGGCCCATTGTTCCGCATAGTCATCCGCTATCTGAATTTCCACGGAATGGGGAATCCAGTTTTCCGTATCCGTACAATAGACGATCACGCCGCTGTTGGTGCCGGGATAGGTCATGAATTCCAGGTCCAGTATAAAGTTGTCATATTCCTGTTTGGTCCAGATGCAAGCATCATAAGCGGCGGTGAGCACGCCATCTTTAATCGACCAGACCGAATCGGCATAAACCGCGTTGGACAGATCAGGGGCGAACAGATCTTGCCATTTGCTGACATCGGGATGGGTTTGCGGCGGCACGGTCATTTTTTCGCCACAACCGGCAACCAGAATGACCAGGCCGATGACGACGTACAGAACAGAGCTGAGTTTCATTGGTTCTCCTCGTTTGATAAAGTGATTAGAAAAGTATGTATATAGTTATAAAGAATCTTCTACAGTAACCGGTTCGTTAAGTTCCTTCATCACCAGCAAGCCGAACCAGGTTGGCGTATAATTCCAGTCCAGTATTAATGACGGCCCGGCGGAAACATGAAAATCCCAAGCTGTCCAGCAAAATTTATTATAGCGCAGATAATTGGTAATGTTGGCGCCATACTGTTTATTGACGGCGGTTTCTTCAGCGCCCCATTCGCCCACCAGCAGCGGGTATTGCCGGCCAACATCGCCCCATTTACCATCCCAGTCCGTGCTTTTCCAGGGGTATGGATGGGTATCGTAAACAATATTCACTCCGCTTACGGCAAAGCCTTTCAACACGCCGGACAGATCGTACCCCCAATCCAGTCCCCCGCAGACAATGAGGTTATTGGCGCCGGTGGCGCGTATGGCGTCGTATAATTTTTGCTGACCGGGAGTGTCAAAGTCCAGCGGCGTGGTTACGCCATTTTGTTCAAAGTTTTCCTTTACCTCGCCGCCGTTCAGCCAAACCGTCCAGGAGACGTCGTGCGGTTCATTATAAGTGCCGATCAGCACCGAAGGATTGTTAGCATAAGTGGTGGCCAGGTCTTCTAGAAACACCTGCGAAAGCGAATCCGGCATTTTATGCTGACCGATATACTGCCCCCAGACATTGCCGTTATTCCAGTGCAATTCCAGCAAGATATAGGTTTTAGATTCCATGCTCTTTTTCACCAGGGCATTCACAATATTCCGATATTGGAGACCTCCGTCCGTTTGTCCGGACGCCTTGCCAAACCAGCGATCCTGAGACAGCGGGATCCGCGCCAGGTTTGCTCCCCAAACGGTAATAACATGATTCAGGGATTGCAGCACATTCTCGCCGGTATTGGTCCATTCCAGGCTGGCAATGTTGACGCCGCGCAGGATAACCTTTTCATTGTCCTCATTCAGGAACCAGCGTCCTTCCGTATGCAGCGCAGAAGGCCCGGTGACGACCGGATTTTTCTTTGGTTCGGTCGGCGAATCCTTGCTGCACGAAGCCGCCTGTAACATCAGTATTATAGCCAGGGAGAAAATAGCCAATCCCTTAACGGTTTTATAATTTTTAAAAAATAGTATACTTTTCACAACGCATCCTTAATTTTTGGTACAGATACAGTTAGTTACAAATAACGTCTCAATCCGCGGCGGAGAGAATATACTCGCCGCCGGGTTGGGTCGTAAAGTCATATACATAGGTGTTTTTAATATTAATAACCTCAATTTTACTGCTATCGGCAATGATCGGCGCCGGGGTAAGCGGCGTTTGGTAAAATGGATTGGGGTTGTCGCCGCTGGCGGAGTGCAGTCCGGTTTTGGCGGCGCTTTTAAGCGGATCATAGACCCTGATGCGGCAATTGCCGCCCAGGTGCGATTTAATATGGATTTTACGCGGTTTGCCTTCTTCCCAGTTAAAGGAAATTTCAAAACCGCCGGGGGCGCGCAATCCGGAAACCGAACCGGTTGGCCAGGCGGCGGGCAGCGCCGGCAGAATAAAAATATCGCCGTCATAACTTTGCAGCAGCATTTCCGCAATCCCGGCGGTGCAGCCCAGGTTGCCGTCGATCTGAAAAGGCGGATGGGCGTCGAACAGGTTGGGATAGGTGCCGCCATTCCCGTAAAATACCCGATCCCCGCTAACCAGGCTCAACTGATCGGTGAGCATTTTGTAGGCATGGTTGCCGTCTAAAAGTCGCGCCCACAGGTTGATTTTCCAGGCCATGGACCAGCCGGTGGAAACATCGCCGCGGTATTCGAGCGATTTACGGGCGGCGGCAAACAATTCCGGGGTGCGCCGGGGTGAGATCAAATTACCGGGGTGCAGACCCCACAAGTGCGAAACATGACGGTGCTTATCCTGCGGATCGTCCTTGTCTTGCAGCCATTCCTGAAGCTGCCCGTATTGACCGATGTGCATCGGGGACAACCGGTTACGGGCGGCGGTCAGTTGTTGTACATATTCTGAATCCGTTTCCAGAATCGTTGCGGCCTGAATCGTATTGCTGAACAGGTCATAGACAAGCTGGTTATCCATGGTTACGCCGGCGTCGATGGCAATGCCTTTATCGCGAACATGTGTATTTTCTGGCGAGATAGAAGGTGAGACCACCAGCCAGCGATGAGTGGGCTCCTCGATCAGCACATCCAGAAAGAATTGCGCCGCGCCTTTTAAAACCGGGTAAACGGTTTGTAAATACTGTTTATCCCCATTGTACAGATAATGGTTCCACAAATGCTGGCATAACCAGGCGCCTCCGGACGGCCACATTCCCCAGGCGGCGCCGTCGATCGGGGCGGTCATGCGCCAGATATCGGTATTGTGATGGACGACCCAGCCGCCGGCGTTATACATTCTACGGGCGGTTGCGCTGCCGGCTTGCGCCAGTTCGGCGACCATCTGGATAAGCGGCGCAACTGTTTCCGGCAGGTTGGTTGGTTCCGCCGGCCAATAGTTCATTTCCGTATTGATGTTGATGGTATATTTGCTGTCCCACGGCGGCTGCATTTGTTCATTCCACAGGCCCTGCAGGGTTACCGGCTGACCACCCGGCTGCGATGCAGAAATAAGCAGATAGCGGCCAAACTGAAAATACAGGGCGGCAAGCTGGGGATCATTGCCGGCAGCAAAACCCTTTACGCGTTCATCTGTGGGCAGGTTGACGGCGGGCGATGAACCGAGATCGAGCGTGACCCGGTCAAAGTATTGACGATAAGCGGCGCTATGGGCATTGAGTAATTGCGGATATGCTTTCGGCGCCGCGGTTGCCAGGTGATTCTTGGTTAACGAATCCGGATCGCCGCCGAGATCTTGGTAATTGATGAAATTGGTAGCCATAGCGATCATGATCGTCACGTTGTCGCCGTGCTCCAGGCGCAGTCGGCCGTTTTCGGCATACAATACGCCTCTTTGTGGAATAATTTTAGCGCGTGCCTGGAAGGTTATTTGTCCCGCAACGCCTTCAAAATCGCTACCGCGGCCGTTCATCACCAGCACATCCGGCGCTTCAACAGTCACGCTTGTCTGCTGGGGACTGGCAAATTCAGCCGTAAAAGTGATCTGGTCTGGCTTGTCCGCGCTCAGGCGGATAATGATGACCTGGTCTGTAAAGGAGGCAAAAACTTCGCGGGTATAAGTAACCTCGCCAACCCGGTACGATACCGTAGTGGTGGCATTGTCCAAATTCAGACGGCGATGGTAATGGCTGCACGAGTCATGACCGGGGAAATGCAAAACCAGGTCGCCCACGGTTTGATACGGCATACCATGCGCTTGCCGGGCGATCATTTTCTCGTTGACCAACCGGTGCGCCTGTTCATATTTACCCGCAAAGATAAGTTTTTGTACCTGCGGCAGGGCCCGGTACGCTTCCGGGTTTACATTATCATAAGGCCCGCCGGCCCACACCGTGCCTTCGTTCAACTGGATGCGTTCCTGGGCCGCGCCGCCAAACACCATAGCGGCGAGCCGGCCGTTGCCAACCGGCAGCGCTTCAACCCACAATTTTGCCGGTTTGGTATAGTGCAAAAACAGCGACGAACTTTTGTTATGATTGCCCGGTTTGCTGCATTGCGCGGCAATCAGTAATACGGAGATCATCAGTCCGACTAGTAAAGAGTAAAATCTGGTTCGCATATTCTTTTCCTTTAAAAAAACTTTTTAAATTTTAGTACTGAAAATGATAAAATTAATTTACAAGATAAACGGCAGTTCTCTCTATTTTTATTTGTTGTGTTCCGGGCCATAAAAGCCTTCCAGGTTGTACCATTGACGCAATATATTTTCAACTCGTTGATAACCAATCCCTTTCAGGGTATGCGTTACAAAGATCCAGCCTTTGCCGGGGACGAATGTGGTCATGCGGTCCTTGCGCGGTAGCGAGGAGTATTCGTTGGGTGTAAAGTACAGGGTCAGAGAAGCTGCTTTAACCAGCGTCAGGGAATCGGCGGTAAATACCGATAAACCAAACCTGTTCAATATTGTAAGCCGGTAAAGACCGGTAATGTCGGAAGCAGGAGCATTCAGCTTTGGCAGCGCACTACCGGCCGATAGATGTAATTCACTATAAACGGAATCCAGCCCGGAAAGCGCGCCGGGAGGAATTGTTATCGTCGCCGGTGTTGCATTTCCGGCGCAGGTTATTATAACCGGTTTTTTATCCGTGGCACGCGCCCACTGCCCGGAATGGTCGCCAAAACCGTTGTTTCTTTTTTCAAACGACCACGAGGTAAAGCCGCCGGTCATATTGAAAATCCGGGTAAACCCTTTGCCTTCCAGGAATAAAGAAGCAGATTTGCTACGCCCGCCGGAGCGGCAATATACTATGATATCCATATCCCATGGCAATAGCTGATAATTCGCTTCCAACACGCCGCTGCTCCAGGGCATTAAAGCCGGGGTTAAAGGCAATTGGCCTTCCGGTTCGGCGATGTGGCCGGCCCGGTATTCGGATTGTTCGCGGACATCGAGCAGCAACAGGGTATCACCCCTAACCAACCGGGTGTGTACATCTGCCGGCGTTACATCGGTATAGCAGAATAGCAAACCGGTGGGTAAAAGTATTACTGTTACTACCAGGGATAAAAACGTCAGGTTTGTTTTCATTTTAATGCCAAATAGAGCTATAATGTTAAGTCCTTAACAGCACAAGTAATTATAATTGAATAAAGTATAAAGTTCCGGGTTAAAATGCAATAAAAAGAAAAATCCTGCTATCCTTATATAAATAGCCGATGTTACGTGCACAGGTTACATGGATAATATTGCCTGGATTTGTGTTTTAAACAAAGAGGCGCCGCCAAATGCCGGGTGACGAACGGCAGCAGCCGGTATACCCATTTTATCGAGAGTGGTTTTGGCGTGGTTGCCAACCGCGATGATTTGGGTGAATTGATGAGAATGCAGTAAGGCCTGTAAAACAACCCGGCCCCTGGCAAGCTCTGTCGGCAGCGGGGCGCGATTGGAAAGAATGCCCCGCGCCGCATTCCAGGGATGCCAAGGGAAAGCGTTCCAGAAAATAAAGTCTTGACAATTCAGACGCTGTTCCGCCATAAAGCCCCACACAATTGTCGCGGTGTTTTCGCTAAAACCGTTTTTTTTGAACGCCGGGGCGCTGGTGCGACGTGGCACCAGCCCGGAGAATACCATCTGCGGGGTAATGCCCTTGTGACGCATTCCGCCCAGCAGAATTCGTTCCGAGGTCATGGCAATACCGGTAAAATGGCCGCCCTGGTAACTCAGGCCTTCACCAAGCAGCATATAGCGGGCATTGCGGCGTTCCGCCAGGTAGCGCTGCAATTGTTCGCGGCGGATGTGAGGCGCAAAGCTATCCATATCATGTTCTTTATCAACATCCCGCCAGGGATTAAAGACATTCGGTAAGGGAGCGGTATCGAGTAGTTTTATAAATTCTAGCATTGGTTCACTATCATTTTTCTTATTACCTGACTTTCTAAAACGAACTTTATCTTTTGATAATGGAGTTTTAATAATGAACTGTAGGATGGGCATCGACCCACTACAGCGATAACTTGCTGAATAATATAATGTTAATCATTACAAAATACCTGTAAAAGAATGGTGGGACAATGCCCAATGTTTAGTAATAGTTAAATTTCAATTTCTATAAACTCAATTTAGAAATTCAGGTATTATAATAAGCGAATTTATCGGGAAAATTGCAACAGATAAATAGAGGCGGAAAAGGGGAGCTGCTGCTTAAAAGGGGGGGACGCCGCTGGCACATCACCTAGGGGGATCAGTGACTGCCGGGGGATACGGCGTCCCTTTTTTATATTCTTGTTATTAAAAACCTGTAGTCAAAATAATCAACCATTTTGCAACTGATATAACAAAAAATAAACTTTTGTTTATTCCATCCCGTCGATAACCGTATCTATAGCATCTGCACCGCCCCAATCTGTTTAAGTATATTAAATTAAAATCATTAAAGCAAGAGAAAAATTCAAATTTTTGAATTCAATTCATTTTTTTACAAACAAAAGCGCCACTATTGTACTTACAGAGCGACGCATAAAAATAAAAACTCCGGCAGCCAACTTGACGGTTACCGGAGTTGTAATTTTTTTGTTTCTTTAAGAAACCTGAATACCCGCTTTATCGCTTAATCACTGGTTATTTCAGCAGCGTCATGGTTTTTTCCTGCGTCAGCCTTTTCTGGTTGGTTGTAACGGTGAGGCGGTACAAATAAATACCCGAAGCGGCCGGGGCGCCGCTGTCGCTATGTCCGTTCCAGGTAATGCTATGAGAGCCGGTGTCCTGTTTTTCGTTGACCAGGGCGGCAATACGTTGACCATTCACATTGAAAATATCCAACCTGACGTCGGCGGACGATTGCAGGTCATAAGTTATATTGGTAGTCGGATTAAAGGGATTGGGATAATTCTGCCGCAGGGTAAATTGCAGCGGCGCCGCGGCTGGGTTTTGCCGGGCTATATCCGTATAATCCGTTTGCGCCTGTACCAGTTCGATGCCGTCGCCGGTACCGAGGTTGCGCGAATACTGGCGATCCTGTGCATTGTTCCAGTGTTCATGAACACCGAGGCTGGGCAGCGCTACTCCGTCGCCATCCGGATTATAGTTGAATCCTTCCGGCCATTTGGTGGGATCGGCGGCCTGGTGCAGGTAATCGTCCACGCCGTTGTAATGGACAAAGATATGACGCATCGGCGAGATCGTCGAATCGGCTTCGGCGAACTCGGCCTGCATAAAATCGAGGCAAACGGATTCAATAGCCACCGGGTCCATCGATAGGAACAAAGAGTTGCACCAGTCGTCATTAAACGGCGCCATGCGGAATTTACAAGGCGGATCGTGTTCATACGAGGTTGCCCACAGGCCGTCCATAACGTATAGAACAGTCTTGCCGCCGAGGTATTTACTGCCCATCAGGTCAACGAACACGCGGTATTTGCCGTAACCGGTGCGCGCTTCAACATTCCAGTCCGGCAAAATTGTGCCGTTATGCAAATGCGATGCGCCGGAGCGGGTGTTGGCGCCGAAAAAGTTTTTGGCGAAATAGGAGGTGCCGGCCCAGCGATGCCCTTTTAGCGCCGGCAGGTTAATGATGTATTTGGCGTTATTCATAGCGGAGTACAGGCGATCGTAGGTTTGCGTTAGCACCTTGCCGCTATCGGAATAAAAGATCACCTTTTTCGTATCCACTTTGAGCGTTTCGCGGCCGTCCTGGCTACCATTAACCATGTAATGGGCATTGGGGAACTCGGAATGCCACATATCGTAACAATGCTTGAAAATTTTGCGATAGGGATCGCCGATATAAATATCTTCCTGGGGCACGCCGGCGCGGTAAACCAGTTGCCGGATGACTGCCAGCGCCGCCTGGGGCGAGGTGTCGACACAGCCGTAATCTCCGTTATATTGGATAGAACCGTCGCTTTTAAAACTGTTGGCATGCACGGAATTGATCTTGATAAAGATTTTTTCCCCGGCGGTATAGCCGGTTACGCCGTTGCCATGCTGTTCGTTAAAATATTCAAAAATTGCTTGCCACGCCTGGGCGTCGGTTTCTTTATTGGTCAGGGATTTGATAGCGCCGGAGAACATGGCGTCGATGACCCGCTGATCGTTGTTTTTTTCCAGAAAATAGCCGTCGTTATTGGTGGTGGGCTCGCAAAATTCGTCCGTGGCATCCTTGTCATGCACCCACACCACGCGACCCGGTACAACGCCTTTGGCTTCGCCTACCGGGTTATTACGGCCCAGCGGATCGGTGTTGGTATACAGATCCTCGTTTATTGCCAAAGCCGGTGATTTTGTATGCAGAAAGGTGAACGAACCGGCGACAAGCGCGGTTACCAGGCATAAGGTCGCCAGAATATAGCGGGAATTGCGGTATGATAATTTTGCTTTACGGAGTGCAAAAATGGTTGCGAGCAAGCCCAGCAGGTATGTAACAAAGGTCGAGGCCAGGGGCGCGGCAACTTTCATACAGGGATACGCCGCCCGGCTCGGTTTGGGGATGACCCGAACCAGGAACCACACCAGCGACGACACGCCCAGCGCGGTAAACAGCCAGCGTCCGGTATGACGCGCGCCGTTCTTGCCAGGACAGGTTATTTTTCGGTTATGTTCGTGGCATTGTTTTTTCATCTGTTATCCTATAGTAAATGATTACCAGTTACTGTTTACTCTAATAACAGAAAAAAATGGGTTAAATACAAGAGAAAAATTTGAGGGCGGGGAGTGGTAACCGGCAAATTGCTGATTTTGGGAAGGCTGTCAGGCGGTAGCTGTCAGTTTTCAGTTGTCAGCTATCAGTTGGTAATTGTGAAACGTGAGACGTGAGATGTGAAACGGGAAAAGTTGTTGGTTCATAGCTGTCAGTTTTCAGCTATCAGTCAGATTTGCAGAGCTGAATTTATTTTGTGTAACATGGTACTGTCGCCTCGATACGTTCCGCAAAGGTAAAGCAAGCGGAACACTCGGCGACCGTGTTAGGGCAATTTCTAGGTGAAACGTGAGACGTGAGACGTGCAAACCTGTTGGTTCATAGCTGTCAGTCGTTAGCTTTCAGTTATCAGCTATCAGCGAAATGAATTTGATTGTACCAGGGTACAATCCCGGCGTGTTCTGAAGATAGACCAATAACCCCGGTCGTCGAGTAGGACGGTCGAGCATGGCGAGACCGGACGTATCGAGACGCACCGGGGTAGCAGGTGCGTCCAGGTCGACTGGGGCTGCGCTTCTGTAATATTTTGGAGGGCAAACTTTCCCGGTTTTTTCGCACTTGTCGCCTCGATACGTTCCGCAAAGGTAAAGCAAGCGGAACACTCGGCGACCGGTTTAGATTTATCTTTTTGATCGTTCCTGTAACCTGGGATGTAAGCAAGACAGGGGCTACGCTCCGGGTTATGCCTTGTTGAACATATCCTATGTTTTAAAGTGTGTTTGAAAAATAAATAATATATTGCTATTATAATAAAATTTCATTATATATAAGATCATATTCGGGACGATAAAAACAGGGCGAATTTTATAAAATTATACAAACTGATCGTTCCAGGGTTGTACCCTGGAACGTAAAAAAGACCGGGGCTGCGCCCCTGTAATAGCAGGAGGGCCAAGCCCTTCCGGTTTTTTCGCACCGGGGTACAACCCCGGCGCGATCAGGAGAAAAAATACTAATAAGGATAACTATGTTTAAAGAGATATCATTTATTAAAGCATATAAATACCTGGATTCCTATTGGCGTAATAATAAAAGTCATGATTTGTCATCATTGTTGGGTGACATGTCTCCCAATTGGTATTTTGATGACTTGGAACTTCAAGATGTCTGTGTTTTGGATGATTGGTATAAGATAGTAGAAGGGAAAAAAATCACGGCTGAATTTTTCTATCAGGCTCTCATTACTTTTATAGAAATGGAAGAAAAGGAATTCAAATATAAATTTGATAACCTGATATTCGATGTAACCAATAACAAACAGAGAATCGTTGATTTTTGGGAAGCTGAATTAAAACCAGGGGGAGAAACTCAAAAAGCAATGTCTTATATGGTTCTAGTAAAATATATGAAAATTTTCTATCAGGATAAATTGGAAAATGATCACTTTTGGGATTTATTTGAACCTCTTTGTCCTCATTGGCAATTTGATTTAGAAACATTAAATGATAAATCGATATTAAAAAATTGGTATGCCATTTTACATGATAAAAAGATTGATGCTGAGGTATTTTACACGAGTATGATAGAATTTTTAGAACGAAATAATAAGAGATTCGATTTTCAATTATTTATCAATCATGTTATAAATAACAAACCTGAAGTTATTGCATATTTTGAAAAGACTTTTAATGAATAAAGTAAAATTCATTTTTTAATTAAAGTTGAATCCTGGCTGCCTTGGGCCGCTGGTATGTACCCGTCCCGCCAAGCGGGACGGACGAATCGCGACGATATTTTCTGGTCGGTGCACAATTCAAGTGTAGCCCACCTCGCCGCAAATACTGCAAAAGTTTGCTCAGGTTCGAATGCATAGAATTTTCTTTTTAGCAGATTCGTACCCCAGGTGGACCACACTGAAATCTGAAAGCCCCTTTGATCGTTCCAGGGTTGTACCCTGAAACGTAAAAGAGACCGGGACTGCGCCCCTGTAATAGCAGGAGGGCCAAGCCTTCCCGGTTTCCCAGCACCGGGGTACAACCTCGGCGCGATCAGGTGATGAATGAATTAGATAAATATAAGTTACAACAATTTTTGTACATAGAGGATTCTAATATGAAAAACTTGATTTTATTAATTCTGGTTTTGTCAAGTATTAGCAGTTGTATACACGATAATAATAAGGATGGTATTACAGTAAAGGTGGAAGTTGTAAATAAGAAACCATATTATTATACGGATGATCCAGTACCAATAAAAGTCAAACTTACTTTAACAAATCATTCAAATAACAATTATTATTCACGAAGTTTTATTTATAGTAGCTTGAATATAAAAATTCAAAAAAAATCTTTTTATTTTTTACAATAAAAGCATTTGGGAAGGTGATGATTACGTTTCATGGCAAGATCCAAATTATACTGAAATGGATCGTTGGAGTGAAAAAAGAGCAGTTACAAAAAAGGATGAAACTGTACCAGATTCAGTTTTAGAAATAATTTACAATACCAGCATTAGTCAAGAAATATTATATAGTCATGAAGTATTGATAGATTTATACAAGAATATATTGGATCAAACTTTTTTTCTAGAATCTGGTGAAACAAGAGAAAATGAATTTTTAATATCAATTATTCAAGCATTTAAAGGTAAATATGAAATACAATATATATATTCGCCGGAAGATGATTTTCAAGACTATAATAAATCAATTGAAATTCTTTCTCAATATGGAATAAAACCACCCAAAATACCTGAAAAGTATATAAAAATTAGGAAAGAAATAAAATCAAAACCAATAATACTCGAAGTAAAATGAAATTATTATATGAACCCTGGTTTGCAGAATTCCCACCAGCAAGTTTCTGCATCCAGGACGGCTATACAGTTTTTATAAACATACTTTGTTTATAGCCCTGCCTTCAGACGGGCTTTTTTTCCGGCTAAAGCCGGGACTACTAACAACAACCGGGGTATAATTTATAAACTATTAGCCTCCGGCGCTGTTCTTTATTATATTCACAATCAATCGTTACGGCTTTAGCGCACTCTATCCACGCTGGGCCGCTGGTATGACCTGAACCGGCGGACGTATCGCGACGACATTTTCTGGTCGGTGAACAATTCAAGTGTAGCCCACCTCGCCGCATATACTGCAAAAGTTTGGTCAGGTTCGAAGTCATAGAATTTTCTTTATAGCAGACTCGTACCCCAGGTGGACCACACTGAAAACCCCGTGTTCTGATTTTGAACTGAATCCCTAACGCAGTAAAACCATTTTGCACATACCGGTAAAAGATCCGGCTTTGATATAGCCCAGGTATACGCCCGAAGGCGCGGGTAGACCCGCCGCGGTGGTTCCGTTCCAGGTCAGGGTGTGCTCGCCGGAGGGGTGTGCGGCATCGACCAGCCGGACGGTCTCTTGTCCCGCCAGGTTATAGACGCATAGCAGTACATGAGCAGCGCAGGGCAGCGAGTAGTGTATGGTGGTGGTTGCGTTAAAGGGATTGGGATAATTTTGCGCCAGGCAAAAGCCGCGCGCCGGTTTTACCGCATCGTCAACCGCCGCCCCGTTATCGACAACGACCAGTAATTGCGAGCCGGCTGCGGGGATGGCGACGCCGTCCTCGCTTTGCGCCAGCGCCTGAATGTAATATTTCCCGGTGGCGGCGTAGGTGTGAGTAAAAGTGAACAGGGAGGCATTAGCATTCCAGTCGCTGCAAGCCGATTCATGGCCGTCGCCCCAGGCAATTTTTACCTGCACGCGGTTTTGCTGTGCAGTGGTTGCGGTGGCCTGAACGGTGACCGGCTCGTCGAGGCGGGCGGTGTCGGGTTCGACCCAACAGATCACGGCGGCGTCCGGGTCGATGCCGCAGACGCCGTCCCACATAATATCAGCGCAATCGAGTTTGGCCAGGCTGTCCGCCAGGGTTTGCACGGCAGTGCCGCTAAGCATGCCGGGATTATTGCGCATCCGCAGGGATTTGAGTTTATCCAGGACGTACAAAACCGGCAGATCGCCATGATCGAGCCGATTTTCTTCCAGGTAGAGAATTTCCAATGTGGGGATAGCGGGAAAAGTGGCCAGGTCTTTAAGATGATTTGCGGATAAATCGAGGCGTTTTAAAGCCGGCAGCAACCCCAGCGGAGCCAGGCTGCCGATCCGGTTTTTGGCGGCATTCAGCTTTTGCAGAGCCGGCAGGTTTTGAATGCCGGCAAGAGAAGTAACGGCATTGTTGTAGCATTCCAGGGTTTTAAGCATGGGCAACGATTGCAAGGGCGTTAAATCCATGATCCGGTTATTGGCAATATACAATTCCTGCAATACGGTCAGGTTGTGTAAAACCGTCAGATCGGTCATACCGGTTTCGGTGAGATACAGGATTTTAATATGGATCAAAGTGAGCAGCGGCGAAAAATCGCTGATCTTGTTGCGGCTGAGTGATAATTCTTCCAGTCCTGCCAGGTTTTGCAAGGGCGAAATATCGGTAATTTTATTATCGAGCGCCCGTAAACAGACTAGAGCCCGCAGGTTTTGCACAGGAGTTAGATCGACAATTTTGCAATTATTGATATTTAACGAGGTTAAAGCGGTCAGGTTTTGCAGAGCGGCAATGTCAGTGATTTTATTATCCTGCAATTCCAGGTTGACGAGGTTGACCAGATTTTGCAAGGGGGCAATGGTTGTAATACGGTTGGATTTAAGGGAAAGCATGGAAAGATTCACTAATTCCGCCAATGGGGACACGTCGGTAATGAGGTTATAACCCAGGAACAGAGAGTCAAGATGGGTAAGCTTGAGCAGAGGGGTCAGTTCCGTAATGCGGTTGTGGGTGAAATCCAGTTTTTGGAGATTAACGGCAAATTCCAGGCCGGACAGGTCGGCAATACTGTCATTTTTTGCCACAAGCGTGGTTAAACCGGCTATATCGGTATCGTGAATATCGCCGGTTGGTCTGCCCAGGGCGTTGCGAATAGCCAGTTCCAGGCGGGGGTCGTTAAATTGAATATTAACAAAAGCCGAATGAAGGCGGTGAGACGGTGCAGAGCTATTAACTTCACCAAAAGCCAATAAAAGCGCTCCGTTTGGCGTGATCATCAATATGCCGATATAAAACCAAATAAGCGGCAATGAAGGCCTGGTAAGTTTTGATACAAACATTCACCCTCCCCGAAAAGTCTGGTTTTAAGTGTAACTCCCATTTACCCACCCCGCTAACCACCCTGGCGCCCTCTAGATCTGGTATTAACAAGCTATCCAGGAACCGGGGCGCCCTTTTTTAAGGCTTTTAAAAAGAATTTTCCCAACCATATTGAGTTAATGTCAAGCGATTGTCTCCTCGTTCCTAATCTCCTCAGACTGTATGAAAACGAATGTAAATGCCAGGTTGTTAGAGTTTGGAAGTAGCTCGGATTCTACCGGAACCGGAGTGCAGTCCCTTTATGGACTGTGGCCGCCGCAGGTGGCCTCGAAAAGCTTTATTGTTTGAATAAAAACATCTATTT
>JAKQIY010000017.1 GCA_029561455.1 bacterium | reverse complement strand
TGATGGTAACATCCTGGTCGAGTGTGGCATCGGCCATAATGTAAGCTATTTCGTCCGTTCCGGGCAAAGCTGTTGCGCTCCAGTTGGTAGTGACTGACCAATTGCCAGCAGTGACAAAATTATTCCCCAACCTTGTTGAAGCTTTGGTTACTGCAATATCGCCCCGGCCGTTGCCGCCGCTGTATATATCGTTATTCCCCAACTTTAATAAAGTTTTGGTTAATGCGATATCGCCCCGACCATTGCCGCCGACGTACTGGGCTTTTGCCCCTGTAAATGCCAGCATTAGGGCCAGCAAGATAAAAATCCATATTTTATTTTTCATAAGTATTTATTTTACGAAAGGTTTAAATATTCATTAAAAAAATCCCCCAACGCAGGCCAGCCTACGGAGCCACCCGAACCGCCCGGAACCCGTAACTGCGGAACCGACCGGAGTGGGTGACGGCAGCGGAGCTGCGGGCGGATACGCGCATGACCGTTGCATTGTCGAGCCAACTGCCGCCCCGGAAGCCGGACCCGGTGGCACCGGTTACTTCGCCGCTGGTAAGTCCCGGCCAGGCGGTTTCATTGGCGTGGCCATTGGTGCTCAGTGCGCCGTTGCCATGCAATCCGGTAAAAGCACGCCCGGTGGCGTTTCCTACCGTTACCGCTCGCTCCCAGAGATTTCCGCTTAGCTCCATAATGCCATAATAGCTGGCACCGGCCGTTATGCGTCCGGAGTTGTTAGCATTTGCAGCAAATATCCCAACACGCAATGGGCCATCAATACTGCCATCTGTTATGTCATAACTCGCATTTCCGGTAGATGTGCTGTAATTGCTGGCTATGCCTTCGTTGGTTGCACCCGGATTTTCCAGGGTATAAGCGCTGCTCGCCACAGTAGCTGTACCCCAGGCGTACTCGTTGGCAACCGGTGTTACCGTCCCGCGGCAGGCCTTTTCAAATTCCAGTTCGGTCATCGGGCGCAGGCCTGCCCAATCGCTGTAGGCAGCGCCATCCATCCAGCTCAGGAAGTTGCAGGCTACATAGGGGTTAGTGGTGCTGTACACCCCGCCTGAAACAGTGATGGCATGGCGATTTGTAGTTGCATTAGGGTAACGTGTGCTTGCTTGCGCACTTGTCAGCGTGTTCAGAAAATCAACATATTGCTGTTGGCTTATTTCGTATTTCTGGCAGTAAAAGGCGGCGTAGCCTTTGGGAAAGTTGGCCGGGATAGGACCGCTTTGGTCTCCGCCATAAGTTGAAGAGGGGTAATACAAATTACCGTCCGTAGTATCTACCGTAATCGCTCCTTCACCGGTAATTTGATAAGGATTTGTTGTTGTTGGATACATATAAAAAGCAGATGTTTCTGTTCCCCCGCTGCCTACATAAAAGTTTCCCGCCGGCACATACACCATTTCGATGGCAAAAACTTTAACATCCACGGTGGCATTGTCGGCCACGCCGTTGGCGCCATAGTTCCAGCGGAGTTGTGCGCCGGTAATGGAGAAATTGCCCGTGCCATCGGCCGAGCGATAAATAAATACCCCCAATGCCGGGTTGGTGGTGGCATGAAAGGCAGTGTCGGGAGTGAGCAGTCCGGCATCAATGGTGGCACTGGTACCTGTGCCGCTGCTGTGGCCGGTATTATTAAGCCAGGCATGCTGCCAGTCGCCGCTGCCCACGCGGTACTTCACAAATACCCAGGCGGCATCCCAGTTGTTGGGTGCCGAGGAGGTTCGCCAGGAGTTTTCCCAGCTCAGGTCGAACTGCACGAGCGTGTAGTTGGCTGGATTGTTTTCTCCGGCAGTGGTGTTTTGGCCGGTTACCCTGATGTTGCTAACGTTGATGTTGTTGGCTGCTACGCTGCCCGCAAACAGCAGCAGCGCCAGGGCTGTAAAAAGTGTAATTGTTCGCTTTTTCATAAAGATAAAGATTTAATTAAACAAAGAGTTATTGGTCAATATTCCCGAATCAACTTTTGATGGGCCGAGGGCAAAGTTAAACATTTATTCCATCAGGAAAAGGGGGAAGAGCTTTTTTCTCCTTTGTCTTGAAAAATATAATATTTTTTTACCATCTTATTCTCCCTTAAAAAATTGCATTAATTACTTGAATTTACGATATAAAAAAACCGCAGAACCCGTTAACGATTTTCTTAAATCGTTACAAAGATATGATATTTTTCAATAACTTGTATCAAAAAATTTAACTTTTTTACAAATATTTTCTATCTATCTATCTATCAGCTATTTAGCATTTAATATATTCAAAGGAACAAGCTGTTTACCCCGTTGGATATCTATTTTATTTTAGTTACATTGTTGCACAATTGGCTTATCCTACGGGGTGAATATCTAAACAAGTTATAAGTCAGATTAATCAACCCTATAATGCCCGATGCTCTTACAATTCCAACCGATTTCATGATTAAACCGTTTACCCCGTGAAATCCCGCTATGCGGGAAAGCTTTGCTTTATTTCACGGGGTGAATGCTCTGCTCCATGAAACCAAATATTGTGCAAACCGAACACAAAGCCAAACTTGTTTGAGCTTTGTTGAGGTGTAGCCAATATTCAATTAATAGAAGTCCTCTAAAGTTATTCATCATATTTAGTTTTAAAGTTTAACATTATTTTCTTCGAATATACCTGTGATTTGCAGTTTGATGTCCTGAATTTTAAATCCTTTTATATGTTTTCTCGAAAAATACTCTTTCAACCATTGGTCTAACTCTTCGTCAAAATAATCTTCCATTCTATCGGTTTGTGCACTATACAAATGATGATGGGGCTGTTCGATAGCATCATAACGCATGTTGTCTCTACCGGTTTTTACTTTCTGAATCAAGCCCTTTTCGCACAGCATTTCCAAGGTGTTATAAACAGTTGAAAGTGAAATCCCCGGAAATTGTGGTTGAATTTCTTGATATATGACTTCTGCGGTTGGATGGTCGGTACGTTCGAGTAAGGCATTATAAATGGCTATGCGCTGAGGCGTAATCTTCAATTTGTTTTGTCTGAATTTTTCACTTATTTGTTGAAGGTCATTTTTCATAGCATCAAACTTTCTGCAAAGTTAATAATAATTACAAACAAATATTTATTCTGTTCAAATAATGATTGCTTTTTAGTAGATTTTCTAATATTTGAGCTTTCATGATAAGTTTCATCAAAGCAAATCGAGTTGAGTTGCAGACTTAGTTCCGAAATTGATGGATGATATGAGATTAAGCCTCTTGAAGCACCTACATTTGCGGCAATGAAATAGCAGAAGGATAAATGGGTAACCTGAATAACTTGAATAATTAGATCCTTATAAAATTTTCCATGTGGGTCCGTCTTTTGAATCCTTCACTTCAATGCCCATTTTGAGTAAGCGCTCGCGGATACGGTCGCTTGTTGCCCAATCTTTTCTGTCTCTGGCTTCCTGACGCAGTTCGAGCAAAAGATTCATCAATTCATTCACCAGATTGGAATTATCAGAAGGATTTTCGTCGGCAAGGCCTAAAATCTGAAAAAGGAAATCGTTGAAGGTTAGTTTCAGAAGTTCAATATCGTCGTGTGTAAGAGTTTCGGTTCCAGTGAGGGTGAGGTTAATCATTTTGACGGCTTCAAACAGATTAGCCAGAACGATGGAGGAATTAAAATCGTCGTTCATTCCGTCGAAGCAAGCTTGCCTGAGTTCATGAATATTTATGCTGGATGCTTCGGAAGAAGGAATTTTATCGATTTGGTGATAAGCTTCTATCAAACGTTTAAAGGCTTTTTCGGCTGCCTGAAGAGCATCGTTGGAGAAGTCGAGTGTGGAGCGATAATGAGCCTGGAGTATGAAAAAGCGGATAATCATGGGGCTATAAGCTTTTTCGAGTTGGGGATGATTACCTGAGAAAATTTCATCGAGGGTGATGAAATTTCCGAGTGATTTGCCCATTTTTTGTCCATTGATGGTTACCATGTTGTTGTGTAGCCAGTATTTAACGGGTTGATTGCCATAAGCGGCCATACTTTGAGCAATTTCTGCTTCGTGATGTGGGAATATTAAATCCATACCTCCACCATGAATATCGAATTTTTCGCCCAGATATTTGTTTCCCATGGCACTGCATTCGAGATGCCAGCCAGGAAAACCTTCGCTCCAGGTTGATGGCCAGCGCATAATATGTGTGGGTTGCGCCTTTTTCCATAAGGCAAAATCATACGGACTGCGTTTTTCCGACTTTCCTTCTAACGCTCTGGTAAACGCAATCATCTCTTCTAACTTGCGTCCAGAGAGCTCCCCATAAGGATAATTCTTGCTGTATTTCTCTACGTCGAAATAAACTGAGCCATTTATCTCGTAAGCATATCCATTGGATAAAATCTTCTTTACCAATTCCTGCTGTTCGATGATATGTCCGCTGGCCAAAGGTTCGATACTGGGCCTCAGCACATTCAGCTGGTCCATGTTATAGTGATAACGGTTGGAATAATACTGAGCAACTTCCATAGGTTCGAGCTGCTCTAAACGCGCTTTTCTCTCTACCTTGTCTTCTCCTTCATCGGCATCA
>JAKQIY010000011.1 GCA_029561455.1 bacterium | reverse complement strand
CGGCACCGCCTCCATCAAAAAAACAATATCCACCCGGCTCCATTATCTGTTCGGACACTGCATAAGAACACAAGCATACAATGGACTATACCCGTTGTGCGCCGTTTTATTTATATCGTTCAATTAAGTAGTTTTTTAAATCGTTATCAGTTATTAAATCAAGCGATTGGTTCCAATAACCCGCTCTAAATTTATTTTTTTCGTAATCAGATAATAAATCAAGCCAAACTTCATGAATATTCATTCCCTGATAGTTAATTAAACCTGGGCAAAATTTGATATTCGATTTACTCAAGATGTTAAGTTTACTATTGTCTGAATGCGTAATATGTAGAATTCGATAATCCTGAATTGAATGTTTGCCTATCATAATGGGAGTTGTCATTTTCGCAAGAAGTGTCATTCTTAATAATTGATAAAATGGCTCATATCCAAAATCATATAAGCCAATCCCTCCTACATTATTAAAACGGAATGGGAAATCTTTAGAGTTTCTCAATTTAGCAAGACAAGATGAATATCTTTTAAGCCTCTCATTACCCCTTAATCCTGCAAATTTTTGAATCTCATCTATAGATGTATAAGTCTCAGTAAATTTCCATTCAATGAAAATTTGTGTTAGTTTATTATCAATTTTAGCAATTACAAAACCATCAACACTAGTTCTTTGCGAGCCTCTTTTACCTCTATTTTCAAAAATTGGGGATTTTTTTGGACCAATCCATTCAAAAACAACAAATCCTTTGTCATTGTAAACTTCGCCACCAACATTAGACTGGTTTGGAAACTCGAAAATTTCGTCAATATTCAAGTTAAATCTATTTAAATAGTTCAACAAATCAGGCTTTGACAAATTACCTAAGACATTAATACAAGCCGCAGCACTACTTACTCCACTTTTAATATCTTTATGAAGTTGAACGCTGGCATCAATATTATTAATGATCTTGTCATTGTATAAGTGATTATTAATCCATTTTTTCTGATACGTTTCGCTTAATTTTTTCATAATTCCTAATTTCAAATTTAATAGTTGACTGAGTGTACTTAGTACATGGAGCACAACAATTGAATGTATGTGCCTTAAGGGATTGCGGTGCGGTTTCCTGTCCACCTTTATAAAAGTTTGGGAGGGCTTCAATGCTTGAATACCCACTTAAACCCTTATGGCGTATACACTTAGTTGAACTAAATCCGCCTTCGCGGATAGCTGTTTAAAATTACGCGATTCTTTCTATACTCGGAGATTATTCATCACTAAAATTTCTGAATATGAGAAAGAAATCTGGTTTTACTATGGTTGAGCAGGCAGTTGTGCTTGTTCCTGAGTTTGAAAAGGTTGTCCGTAAGCTGGAGCAACAGGTTACTTTACGCGGACAGAGTGGAAGTACATTAAATAATTACATCCGCCGTATTGCCCTTTTTGTAGTCCATTTCGGGAAATTGCCCGAACAAATCGATCCCGAAGAGATCAATGAATACCTGGCTGCTTTGGCCTTGGATCCGCGATCGCCCTCGCGCAGCAGTTTTAAACACATGGTGTACGGGCTGCGTTACTATTACCGCCTGCTGGGGATGAACAAAAATGCCATCGCCCTGCCATCACTGAAAAAAGACACCAAACTGCCGGTCATCCTGAACCATCACGAGCTTAAAGAGCTTTTTGCCGCGCCAACACTCCTAAAACAACGAGTGGTGCTCACGCTGATTTATTCGGCCGGTTTACGTGGTCAGGAAGTAATCAACCTGAAAATCTCCGATGTGGATTTTGAACGTCGGACCATTCACATCCGCCAGAGCAAGTACAAAAAGGATCGCATCGTGCCATTGGCCGACAGCATGGCCGTCGGTTTGAAAAAGTACCTGAAAGCCGAAAACCCCCACATCTGGCTGTTTAACGGCAAAGAACCTGACGGTCGTTACAGCGTCCGGGGCCTGTCCTGGGTCATGCGCGAAAACCTGAAAAAGACTTCCATTACAAAGGATGTAAATCTGCATTCACTGCGCCATTCGTATGCGACCCACCTTTTGGAACAAGGCTTGAACATTGTCACCCTGAAGGAACTGCTTGGCCATGCCGAAATTACCACCACCATGATCTACCTGCATGTGGCCCAATGCCCGCTGATCAAACCACACAGCCCACTGGACACGCTTTATAACTTCCCGAAAAAGTGAAGACAACCTTTGAACTGGCCGATGTGGTTCGTTTCTTCGGCGCTGAGCTGGCTGATAAAACAGAGCTTACTCCGTTGCAACTGAAAGTGCTGGAAAAAATAGTTGTTTGCCGTACTGCCGCTTTGGGCGGTCACGAAGAAGCCTGTGAAAACTGCGGAATCGTGCGTTACAGTTACAACAGTTGCGGCGACCGCCACTGTCCCAAATGCCAGGCGGCAAAACAGGCTTTCTGGATTGATGATTTGGTGCGTGCCACCTTGCCAGTGAAACATTACCACCTGGTGTTTACCGTTCCGCACCACTTGAACGCCATTTGCCTGCACAACCAAAGGAGGTATTACGACCTGCTTTTTGCTGCGGTTTGGAATACGCTTCGCTCATTTGGATACTCGCATTTTGGTGTTGAAACCGGAGCGGTTGCTGTAATCCATTCCTGGGGACAGAACCTCTCACTTCATCCGCACATCCATTGCCTTGTGCCCGCTGCCGGTTATGCTTTGGACGGGAAATGGAAAAACATCGACCATTCGGGTACTTACCTTTATCCGGTACATCAACTAAGCAGTGCTTTTAAAGGAAAGTTTCTCGACAGCCTCAAACGGGCCTTACGTAAACAAAACGAACTTTCCCTTTTTAACAACCAGATACAGCAGGCTTACCAAACAAAATGGGTTGTTTATTGCGAACCTTCGCTGGCAAACGCTGAGCACGTAATAAAATACCTGGGACAATATACCCATCGGGTAGCCATTACCAACCAACGCATCCTGAATATTGCCGGCGGTAAAGTAACCTTTATTGCAAAAGATTATCGTGACAGGGCTGTTAAAAAGCCTGTTACACTCGGTGGGGTCGAATTCCTGCGACGGTTTACCCTGCACATCCTGCCCCGACGGTTTGTCAAGATCCGGCGCTTTGGTATTTACAACCATACCGTAAAACGACACCTTGAGCTGCAGTTTGTTCCCCAAGTGAAGCCTGGAATCGACACGCTTATCAAAAAGCAACAACCGACCGAAACCAATGTGGAACGGTTTGCCCGGCTTACCGGCATAAATCCATGCCTTTGCCCGGTGTGCAAAACCGGAAGGATGGTAACCATCAGGGAACTGCCCCGAATACGTTCACCAGCACGGGGCTGTTTTTACAAACCAACGGCCTGTTCCTAAGCAACAACTCATTTTGCGTTTTGGACGCAAACGGGAAAACTATGCCCGGCGGCGAGCAGAAAAGCCGAAAACTGGCTCCCAAATGCTACCTTGGTCCTGTACAATGACCTGGTGAAAGCACAAAAACCTGCATCATGTCAATGAACGTCGGGCTGTTTCCTGCCCATTCGATCTCTAAGATACAATAAAAACCTTCTTTAAGTGCATAGCGACTACCCCGCAGATGTAGTTCAACCGGGAATAATCGCTGGGTGTTGCACGCCGCTCATATTCCTATTTATTAGCTGCTGTATTTTTATAAATTAATTGTTCTTTCTATGTTTATTTGCTCTAAAAAAGTTTCATCGTGCGAAATGACAATCAATGTACCCTGATAATCATTGATGGCATTTGTTAGTATTTCTATGTTATAAATATCCAA
>JAKQIY010000002.1 GCA_029561455.1 bacterium | reverse complement strand
AAACTCGGCGCGAATTTCCGCGCAGCGTTCGGTGGCCTGCTCTACCGTTTCACCGACAATTGCCACAAAGCGATGCAGGCGGAACACTGTTCGTTTAATCCGCTTGATCTTGGCCATGCTGGTTTTAGCGCAGCCGCGCGAACCATAAATGGCAACGATGCGGTTCTTAACATCCTGGGCCGCTTGCATTTCCGGGTGGAAATCGGCAAACTCGTCCCGGCATTCGTGGGGAAAATAGGTCCGGGCAAAAAACAGATCATCCGCCAGGGCGCGCGCTTTACGCTCGGCTATGGCGGCGGGACTCACATCGTCAAACGGCAATACATCATTGCGGATGCGCTCGGTTAGCGCTCCCATCCGTTTTAAAAATTCTTTTGAAAGCAGTCTGCTCATATATTTTATTACCAATAAAAAAACGCCCACAGGCGTTTAAACGGCGTTTAAATAAGGATTACGCATACTTTTCCGCCATTGCCCGGCTAAAGCCCGGCAGGTAAATTTCCAGTATCGTCAACAAATCGGGGTGACTTTTTTTGCGGGTTTCGTTTGCTTCCAGCCATTTAATAAATTCTTCCATGGCCAGCAGAATTCCACCGAGGCTGTCGTATTGTTTCATCATGCTGCCGGCTACGGCGTTGCCCTTGCTCAGCGCATCCATTAAAACGACATAGCTTTTTTTAGCCACGTCCGGTTCATTCGCCCAATCCAGCGTTTTTAACTGCTTGACGATTTCGGCGTTATTGCGCATAATCTCGGTGTGAATGGTGATAGGGGAAAGGTGCCGCGCTTCGCGTTCAGCGTCCCACTCGAACTTGTTAACCCATTGTGAAATTTGCGATTGTGAGCGGTTTAATATAGCGGCAATATCTTTCTGCAGCTTGTTTTGCGCCACATACAAATCATGCGCCTGCGCTTGTTCGGCGGTGTAGGCAGTTGTAGAACCCCGTCCGCTTTTACGCACACTGCGAATGCCGATGGCTTCGGACAATGATTTCCTGATCTTTTTTGCCGGTTTATCCTTCATGCCCGAAATTACCGGAAAAAAAAACCGCTACAAACCTAAATATTGCAAAAGGTTAGAGGCGGAAATAAAAAAAGGCGGCTCCGTTTAGAGCCGCCTTTTTTGTTTCACCGGCCCGGTTCAGTCGCCTCGATACATTCCGCAAAGATGGAGCAAGCGGAACACTCGGCGACCGGGTTATGCCTTTTCTTTCACCCGGCCCGGTCATCGAGTAGCGGCTTCCGGCCGCCGAGTGCCGACCCGCCGCTTTTGCGGGGCGGTGTATCGAGGCGTATCTTTGCCGCGTATCGAGATGCCGGGCCGGGAACCCTACACAGTGCGGATTGTCCCCGGCGGCTCGTGCGCTATAAAATATTCGCGCGTAAGCTTAAACTGCCGGTCACAGTGTTCAAGAGCGCTGCTGGTTAAATGCGCAATGCTTTTCCCCAAAACCTTGTTTTCTGCCACCTTGCTTTTGCTTAACGTTTGCCCTATTTCCAGCAGGACGTTCAGTTCATCATCAGCGGCGTCGGCATGGACGATAATGTCGTGCAGTGTCATAGCGTTACCCCTTTCGTCAAGCGTTTAAATTGTTCGGGACGGCGGTCTGTAAAATCCCCGGCGCTATGTCGATATAATTTCAGCAGCTTACGTACATTTTGCGGAGATATTTTAAACACCCGGCCCAGTTCCCTATCGGATAGTAACCCCGTGTTTTTTAGCGCCACCAGGCGTTGACCGGCGCTTTCGCTAAATTTAAACCTGGTCAACTGTTGTTTAAGCTGCATGGCGGCAACCTGTTGCTTTAAACTTTCCAGGCTTGAAAAAGTTTCCGCAAATTCTTTTTCACGACTGCGAATTTCCTGTAAAAACCGCGCCAACGCCCGGCGAAACGCCTTGGCCTGCGGCGTGCGCGCCAGCATTGCCACTATGTAGCAGCCCTGCTCATCGAACAGGCGGATGTCTCTATTTTGGCCCTGCGTGTCCAGTTTGGACATGCAGGTAAAGGGTTTGAGTTCCTCGCTATTGCGGGTATAAATTTTGTAAATGCCCTCGCGTGAATTAGTAAATCCTAACCGTTTACCAAGCTCATCAGTGGTAAGCCAAAAACGGCCATCCTTGTGCAGAAAATCCCCTTGCGATACGAGTTGAGTCATAACGATCTCCTTTGATTAGACATAAAAAAAACCGACTCTTGTCTCGCCCAAAGGGAGCGCCCGCACCTCACGGATACGGAGAGAGTCGGCTTTATTGTTTATAAACAACAAATCCGCAGAAAACGGTGCGGAACGCCGCCTTTGTATAGACAATGAAATGTAAGGCTTTGTCCCGCAAAAAGCAAGTAATTTTTTAAGGCTCAATCAATAAATTAAAAGTTATTTGCCAGCGTTTATTAACCTTTTTAACATGATGATGAGCCATAGCTGCGCTTATAAATCGGTTCGCTGCCATCAAACAAACGCAGGTTATTTGTCCCTGATAATTCCGTACATCATGCCAGGTTGCCTGGTTTTCAAATACTCTATCTTCTTTGTCCAGCCGATACCACAAATACATTTCCATAGAAAAAAATCCTGCTGCCGCCAACCAATCATTACCATATAAATTGCCCATACCAGGCAAAAATACGGATAACAAAGCTGCTGCATTTGGGTCGCGTGGTGTTTGAACATAAAAATTGTTTTTTGGTAGATTATCCAATTTTTGCCCAAACCCCGCCGCCGCTAACATTAATAAAATCAACATTGTTTTCATTTCATCCTCCATGTTTAAACCCGGTTAATGTACTAATAACCGGGCATTTAAACAATGGTTTATCTACTCAACTTCCGGGATGGGGCACCAGTGGGTTATTTCTCTATCATAAATTTCGTTTATAAACCCATATTTATCGTTTGTCTCTTGGCTGCGTCTAGAGGGGCTTACAATAAGAACTGTATCAATATATTTTTTCCCGGTTTTATTGCTTTTAAAAATCGCCAGCGCTTTAATGCCGGTAACATTCTTTTTCCATTTTATTACTTTATCCGGCGGGTAATCATAGGGATCAACAAATCGTATTTCTTTAATTATCATTGCGTTCACCTTTCACGTTTTACAACTGATAGCTGACAACTGACAGCTTTTTTTCAATACACATTCAACCGAATCAACTCGTCAATTTCGGCCAGAATCACATCCGCATCTTTTACGCCATATAGCTGAACGCTGCGCCCATAGCGCAACTTCATCCCTTCTGGTTTAAAATCAATGCGAAAATTGTGATCCGCGCCGCCGCTATTCTTTACCGTAAAGGTAAAATGAATCTCGTTTTTGTTGCTGTGTTCCATAACCATTTTATTAGCCAGGGTGAGCAGCTTTTTAAACTGATTCAGCGTGGGCGGCGCAAACTGCTGCGCCACCCACATTTCCGCATCGGGCAGGTTGGATTTGATGTTATCGTACATTTTTCACCTCTTTTTCATTTGCCGCTTCCCGCTGCCATTTTTCCGCTTCCATATCAGCCAGGGCGGAGACATGGCATAGACCGCGCACCAACACGACTATTA
>JAKQIY010000077.1 GCA_029561455.1 bacterium | reverse complement strand
TTTAGCCTAAGGAAGTACTTGACTAAAGTCAATTTTTTAGTTTTTGTAATCCACGTCATAAATGACGTGGCAATGAACAAAACGATTAACGCTCACCCCAGGTCAAGTCGTCTCGATACGTCCGTCCCGCTTGGCGGGACGAACTACCCGACGACCGTACTTTTCTAAATCCGTAACTATCCACGGCGCAGGAACCGACTCTACGCTAAAACTCTGTTTATCTGCCCCGGTGTTTGGTGGTTAAATAATCATCGGCTGTCATCACCCGCGCAAACAGGCCGTTCAATGCGGCCATAAAAGCATTGTGTACCTGGGCGGCCGGAACCGGGGTATCCATAAAGTGCAGATCACGGGTGGCGCAGGCGTCCGCAGCCAGGGTGCACAGGAAACCCAGATCAAATGCAGCGCGAACGGTAGTATCGATACACATGTGCGACATGGCGCCGCACACCACCAGGTGTTTGATGTGCTGTTGCGTCAGCAAATCGGCCAGTCCGGTTTCCCGAAAGCTGTTGGGGTAATGTTTGATCACAACCGTTTCGCCGGGTAGCGGCCGTAAAGCGGAACAGATTTCTGCGCCGCTGGTCTCGGGCAAGAAAAAGGTGGCGCCACTGCGGTTGCTGATATGCTGAACATGGATCACCGGCAGGTTATCGGCCCGAAACCGTTCCAGTAAACTTTTTGCATTTGCTGCGGCGTTTTCAATATTCACCAGCGGCATGGAACCGTCGGGGAAGTAATCGTTTTGCATATCAACTATCAATAATGCCTGCTGCATATAATATCCTTTCTTATTGTGATAAAAACAAGCAAGTGTTACAACGGGGTCAATGAGAAAATGAATTCCTTATGACCAGGTAAATTTACATAATTCAATGACAATTTTAAAGCAGATATTTCTTTATTAACAGAAAAAAAGTTTATCCATTGCAAGATTTTTGTATCTTTTTATGATAAAACTCTATATTTTACAATGACACCAGCCTAATATTCCCAATTTGCTCTGCACAAGGCAACTCCAGGTGTCAGTATCAAACTAACTTTATTAATTCATAAGGAGGGTCAATGTTAGAATATACTAAAAAGATTGATCCCTTTACAGGTGAAGAATATGTCCAGGTTCCCTTTAAAGGAATGTTTTTAACCGAACACCCCATTTATAACAAGGGCACCGCCTTCCCGGCCAATGAACGCTATGCGCTGGGCTTGTGCGGGTTGCTGCCCGACGCCGTATCGACCCTGTCCATTCAAAAACAACGGACATACGCAAGTTTCAGCCGCAAGCCGGACGACCTGGAGAAATACATCTATATGATGTCGCTGCAGGATCGTAATGAAACGCTCTATTACAGTCTGCTGCTCGACCACCTGGAAGAGATGCTGCCAATCGTTTACACCCCCACAGTCGGCAAAGCCTGCCAGCAATTCAGCCACCTGTACCGGCGGCGGCGGGGCGTGTATGTAACGCTGAACAATATCCACCATGTAGATGAAATATTGCAAAATGCTTCGTTCAGCAATGTTGCCCTGATCGTCGCTACCGATGGCGAACGCATCCTCGGTCTGGGCGATCTGGGCGCCAATGGGATGGGTATACCCATCGGTAAAATGAGTTTGTATATTGCCGCCGCGGGCTTGCATCCGGCTTCTACCCTGCCGGTAATGCTGGATGTGGGCACCAATAATGAAGAGCTGCTTAACGATCCTCTCTACATCGGGGTGCGGCAAAAACGGGCAACCGGCGAGGTTTATGATGCCTTTATCGAACAATTTGTCGCCGCGGTGCGCAAGCGCTTCCCTACCGCCCTGCTGCAATGGGAAGACATCGGCAAGAATAACGCCTTCCGCGTGCTGGATCGCTACCAGGCGCGCATTTGCTCCTTTAACGACGACATTCAGGGCACCGGTTCGGTAGCGCTGGCGGTGTTCCTTTCCGCCATGAAAATAAAAAAACAAAAGCTGGGCGATCAGAAATTTGTCATTTTCGGACAAGGTCAGGCCGGACTGGGTATAGCCCGGCAGGTAGTCTCCGGATTGAAATCTGAAGGTTTGAGCGAACAGGAAGCGCGCGCCCGCATGTTCGGAATCGATAAGGACGGCCTGCTGGTGGAGGGCATGGCGGTTACCGAAGAACAAAAATTCCTGCTCAAGGATAAAAGTGTGGTTGCCAACTGGTCCCTTGCCGACACTAATAAAATAACCTTGCTGGATACCCTGAAAAATACCGGGGCTACCGTACTGATAGGTGTAACCGGACAAAGCGGCGCTTTTAACGAAGAAATACTGAAACAACTGGCGCAGAACACCGAACTGCCGATGGTCATGCCGCTTTCGAATCCCACCGCCAAAGCAGAATGTACGCCTGAAGCGGCGCTCAAAGCTACTAACGGCAGATGCCTGGTAGCAGCCGGCAGTCCCTTTGCGCCGGTAAAAATTGAAGGCCGCGAACAGGTGATTTCGCAATGTAATAACTTGTACATTTTCCCGGGCGTGGGTCTTGGCGCCCTGGTCTCCGGCACACCAATAGTGACTGATGAAATGTTCATTGCCGCCTCGCAGGCGTTGAGCAATTTGGTAACTCACGATGAACTGGCCTCCGGGCGGATGCTGCCGGCCATTCAAAAGATCAGGTTCGTTTCCGAGCAGGTGGCGCTGGCGGTGGCCAAAGAGGCGCGCGACAGCGACCTGGGTTTACAACAGGATGACGATGCGTTACTCAAGATGATCCGCAACGCCATGTGGCAGCCCAAGTATTTGCCGTATCGGTATGCGAGAGCGGAAGGAAATCAGTATTAATTTTTTACAGCTTATGTTTGCCGGTTGTTCGATGGATAGTTATTGATAAAATTGTTATTAAAAAAAGGCTGCCTGTGCGGGCAGCCTTTTGAGTTCATCGGGGTCACGAAAGACTTTTTTTGCTGAAATACCAGTCCGTATAATCATAACCTTCGCCCTGGCGTTTGGCGGCGGCTTCCTGGGTTTGCGGCGGCGGCACGATAACTTTATCGCCAGGATGCCAGTTTTCAGGTGTAGCTATGCCGTTTTTATCGGTGATTTGCAGGGCAACGACCAGGCGGTAAATTTCATCGATGCTGCGGCCGTTGCTGAGCGGATAGTAAACCATAGCGCGTAGAATACCTTTATCATCGATCACAAACACGGCGCGAACGGCGGAAGTGTCGGCGGCGCCGGGGTGGATCATGCCGTACAAATGGGCCACATTCATTTTCAGGTCTTCAATCACCGGGAAGGGAATTTCCACACCGAAATTATCCTTGATATTCCTCACCCACGCCAGGTGTGAATAGATACTATCAATGCTCAGGCCTATCACCTGGGTATTAATCTTTTTAAAGTCATCATTCTTTTTGGCAAAAGCAATAAATTCGGTGGTGCAAACCGGGGTAAAATCCGCCGGGTGCGAGAATAATACTACCCACTTGCCTTTGAAATCGGACAGCTTTATGACGCCGTGAGTTGTTTTTGCTGTAAAGTCCGGCGCCGGGGCGTTCAGACGCGGTAATCCGGTAATTTCCTGTTCCATAAATCCTCCATTACTTTAGTAAAATATTTCTTTTAATGGTTAGATGTGGAATAGTAAAAAGGATTCAGAATAATTATCGGTTTTTAAATCTTTCCGGATCGATTTCGTATTTGGTTAATTTATAGCCAATGATTCTTTCGGTCGTATTTAATAAACGGGCGGCTTTGGCGCGGTTGCCGCGCGTCGATTTCAGGGTGTCCTGGATCAGTTCTTTTTCATACGAGGCTACCGATTCCTCCAGCGACAACCGGGTAATGGTGCCGCTGCTTTCCGCAGTTTGCAGGGTGGGCGGCAGATGGTAACTGTGAATGACCTGGTCGTCGCACAACACTACGGCGCGCTCGATACAGTTTTCCAGTTCGCGCACATTGCCGGGCCAGTGATAACGCACCAGCATATCGATGGCCGGGGTGGAAATACGTTTGATAGACTTGCTCTGCTGGCGGCCATATTTCAACATAAAATGATCGGCCAGCAGCAGAATATCTTCATGGCGGTCGCGTAACGGCGGCAGGAAAATGGAAAACACATTCAAGCGATAATATAAATCGTCGCGGAACTTGCCGCTTTGCATCAGTTTTTCCAGGTTGGCATTGGTGGCGGTAATGACCCGCACATCCACTTTGATGGTTTCAGTGCCGCCGACTCGCTCAAATTCCTGTTCCTGCAGCACCCGCAGTAATTTCACCTGGGTCATAGGGGTCAGATCGCCGATTTCATCGAGGAAAATAGTGCCGCCGTCGGCCAGTTCAAAACGGCCCTTTTTACGCGCCACGGCTCCGGTAAAAGCTCCTTTTTCATAGCCGAAAAATTCGGATTCTATCAATGTCTCCGGTATTGCTGCACAGTTGACGCGGATAAACGGCTTTTCGTTGCGCAGCGAATTATAATGAATAGCCTGGGCGATCAGTTCCTTGCCGGTGCCGGATTCGCCGCGAATGAGAACTGTGGTGTTGGCCCGCGCTACCTGGGTCACTTTGTCATAAACATCCCGCATTTCGTGACTGGTGCCGATAATGTTTTGCAGGCTGTATTCATCCTGCAGTTTTTGTTTAAGCATAACATTTTCATCAACCAGGCGCTGGCGTTCCTGGGTTATTACGTTTTGCAGGCGTATGGATTGCACCAGCGCCGAGGAAACCAGGGTGAGAAATTTGATATAACTGTCATAGTCCCGGCGCGGATTATAAGGTAAATTGACAATGAGGACGCCGAGAGTTTTGTAATCCAGTTCGATCGGCACGCCCAGAAAAGATTGTTCGCGGTCGCTTTCAGGATCCCACGAACTCATGCGGTTGAGAAACAGCGGCTCTTTACTAACCTGTGGGACAATTATGGGTTTGCCGGTTTCGGCAATGCGTCCGGTCAGCCCTTCGCCCATTCTATACTTGGTTTTGGCAATGTCGATACGGTAGCCGATTGAGGCGGCCATTTCCAGGGTATTGTTTTCATCTTTACATAAAAACACTGCGCCTGATTTTATGTTAAATGATTTTTGTAGAATTTGCAGGGTGGCTTTGAGTGATTGCTGCAGGTCCGTGGTGCGGCTGGAAGCCTGGTTAATTTCTATTAACATGGATAGCTTGCGCAGCAGATTTTCCGACTTGACATTTTTTGCTTTAACCGGGGTTACAGGCATGGTTACAAACTCCTTTGTATATATATAACAAAAACAGCATATATTTTATTTAAAAGGAACATACATTTTAGTAATGTCTTGTTGTAAAAGCTACATAATTGTATTAAAACACATTCCAATTTGCCATTTTTTCTGCATAAATGCAATCTTTATTCCGCAGATTGGAAAAACCGGAACTTTTTTTAAAATATTTTTATCTCTGCCATTCTTTTCTGTGGTCGTTTTACAAGGCCGGCCTGGTTTTTAACCTGTATTTTGTAGTTTTGCATAATCTCCAAAGCGGAAATTTATTCATTTCTAACAAAATTGTATGAATTGTAAAGTCGCCCCTCTTTTTTGTGGGAATAATTTGAAAATTCACAAAAGGGGAAAATAACATAATTTGATATATATCAATATGTTATTTGTATTATGCGATGGTGGCACAGCCCTTGCCTGACGACAAATTATAATTAACGCAAAATTCATTCATTATATAACAAATTAAAAGGAGTAAAAAATGAAGCTGATAATTGCTTACATACAACCTGCCAAACTGAATGCAGTCAAGCAGGCGCTGTATGAACGGGAGATATTTAAAATTTCCGTTACCAATGCCCTGGGTTGCGGTCAGCAAAAGGGCTACCACGAAACGTATCGTGGCGCGGATCTCGAAGTAAATCTATTGAAAAAAGTAAGACTGGAAATTGCCGTCAATGATGCTTTTGTCAAGCCGACCATTGAGGGTATTATTGCCGGCGCTAAAACCGGTAATATCGGCGACGGTAAAATATTTATTCAAAATCTCGAAGAGTGCATCCGCATCCGCACCGGCGAGACCGGCCATGACGCGATTGGCTGATATTAATAAATAATGAAAATTATCAATCACTTTATACTATTAAGGGAGAAAAAGATGTTAAAAAAAATAATCCGGCTTACACCGGTAATTATGGTTTTATTGACGGTCTTGCTGATGACCTCCGGCGTTTTTGCCGAAGAAACAGTTGCCCCGGTCGATACGGTTGCGGCAGAAGCAACCCCGACCACGGATGCCGGCGGCCCCGCCCCGGAACTGGCAGCCCTCGAAGAAAAATTACAACTGAATATGAATATTATCTGGACCTGTATTGCCGCATTTATGGTGTTCTTTATGCAGGCCGGCTTTGCCCTGGTTGAGGGCGGTTTTACCCGCGCTAAAAATAATGTCAACATTATGATGAAAAATTTAATGGATTTCTGTATGGCTTCGCCGGTCTACTTTCTGGTTGGTTTTGGCCTGATGTTCGGTGTGTCAAACGGGTTTTTCGGTACAACCCACTTTTTATTGCGCGGTACGGATGTGATGGGCAGCGACTGGAACTGGACATTTCTGATCTTTCAGACCGTGTTTGCCGGTACGGCTGCCACTATTGTGTCCGGCGCTATGGCGGAACGAACCAAATTTTCCGGCTACCTGATCTATAGTGTTTTTATCAGCGCAATTATTTACCCGATATTCGGTTCATGGGCGTGGGGCTCACTGCTGGATGGCGGCGGTTGGCTGGAAAAAATGGGCTTTGTTGATTTTGCCGGCTCTACCGTTGTGCACTCGATAGGTGGTTGGTTAGCTCTGGCCGGCGCCATCATGGTCGGACCGCGTCTCGGTAAATACGGACCGGACGGTAAACCGCGCGCTATTCCGGGACATAACATTCCCCTTGCTACTCTGGGTGTGTTTATTTTGTGGTTCTGCTGGTTCGGCTTTAATCCCGGCAGCACAACCTTTGCCGGCGGTGATGTTGGTCGTATTGCCGTAACAACCAATCTCGCAGCAGCGGCTGGAGCGCTCTTTGCTCTGTTTACCGCCTGGATGATTACCAAAAAGCCGGATGCCTCGATGGCTCTGAACGGTGTGTTGGCCGGACTGGTTGCGATTACAGCAGGCTGCGCCACAGTAACTCCAGTTGCCTCGTTAATTATCGGCGCTATTGCCGGCGTACTCGTAGTTTTCAGTGTATACTTTGTCGACCGCGTTCTTAAAGTTGACGATCCGGTGGGTGCGGTCAGCGTGCATGCCGTTAACGGTCTGTTCGGAACAATAGCGGTAGGCTTGTTCAATTATGACGGCGGATTGTTCTATGGCGGTGGCTTAAAATTATTAGGTGTACAGACAATAGGCGCATTGTCCGCTTTTGCCTGGGCGTTTGGCTTGGGTTTGATTCTGTTCTTTATTATTAAAAAGACTGTCGGCTTGCGTGTATCGGAAGAAGAAGAACTGCGCGGCCTGGATATTGGTGAACATGGTATGGAAGCGTATCATGGATTCCAGATTTTTACTACTCAGTAATAGAATAATTGCAACAATATTTTAGTGTGTGGAAAAATACAAGCCGGCACGGTCAAAGTATGGATACAAAATTGTAAAGATGAAACGACGACCAACAAAAATGTATGAAATAAATAAAAAAATTACAATTTTGTATGAATTGGTTCACTTTGTAGGCACATACCAATAACCTTATTTGGAAAAATCGGCCTCTTTACCGGTCGGCTTTTATAAAACCTGCGCATTAACTTGTGATATAGAAAAAAATCTTTGCTTGCAACTATAAAGCCGAACCAGAAAAATATTAACAACCATTTTCAAAAGAGTGCAACAATCAGATCATCGTTGGTTTCATTCAAAAATGTATCTTTTTTTTAAATAACATACAATAATGTATGATTTTGGAATCATATTAAAAACCAAAAAATTTTTTATTATAAAACAAATCAAGTTAATTGCTTTAAAAACAAACAACTATGAAAAACTAAAAAACAATCAATTACAGGTCGATTTCTGGATAATGGCACAACCTTTGCCAAAGGAATGGTGTATTTGAATTGAATCGGCCCAAATCTTGTCAATGCAGGAGGCTTTATGAAATTCAGTACAAATTTGTTGTCGCTTTTAATTGTTCTTTTACTTGTTTCTTTAATAAACAACTCGGCAGCAAAAGTATCCTTTGCCGGAGATGTTACCGGTGTTTCCACCTATGTGTGGCGCGGTGTAAAACAATATAGTGGCCCGGCTTTGCAGGGCACCGCAGCTTTCAACGCCGGCCCGGTGTTATTCGGTTTATGGACCTCGAGCATGTCCGCCGGCGATATTGAAGTGGAAACCGACCCTTATCTTGAAGTAGCGTTGCCGACGGGTTCCGTCGCTTCATCGTTAGGCGTTACTGTTTACTCGTATGATCTGTTTGAAGCGTTCAACGCCGACGCCGATTATGAGTATGAAATATACGGTAAAGCCGGTTACGGCCCGGCAGGCTTGGCGGCTTTTTTTGTCCCCGGTCAGAGCAGCACCGAAAATACCCCGAATGAATCGGATTATTGGCTGGAACTGTCCGGCAAAACCACATTAGCCGGCGCCGATCTTGGCCTGGTTTTCGGTTACGGTACTTATTCGGCCCGTTACCTGGCCACTCCCAAAAAGGATGCCGTAAGCATCCTGGTGCTTTCTGCCGGAAAAGGTTTGACTGAAAACACTTCCGTCAAATGGAATTACTCTCTCGCGCTCGACGACGATATGGATAATTGTTTCTGGATGACCGCTGGTTATGGATTTTAAGAAAGTACCCTGTTGTAGTATAATATAAAAATGTCTGCCCGGGTTTCGGGAAGGTTTAAGATTGTGAACTGACGGGAACACACTTAACCTGAATACCGGGCAGACACCGTATTAATTAAGAATTTTATTGGTAAAATACAAGACTTTTTTACACGTAACCATTAATATTCCCCGCTATAAACTTAACCCCGTCAATCAGGAAACAAACAGGTTAACAAAAAGCGAGTCGTGTTAGCGATATTAATATTTTTACAACAATGTAAAATTGGAAAATGATAAAATTTTTTATAATATATAATTAATTGACAAGCTTAGGAGATCGTATGTATTCAAATTCAAACCCCCGTCAAAGTGTTTTGCTGAAAATAGCGGCAAATGGTCACATTAACTTTGAACCGCAGAAAATGACCAATTCCAGTCGGTTTGGCGAAAACACTTTTAATGATCATGTTATGCGCGAAAGATTGCCCAAGGATGTTTACAAGAAATTGCGTGATACAATTAAAAAAGGTGAAAAGCTGGATATAACCATAGCCAACACCGTAGCGCACGCCATGAAGGAATGGGCGATGAGCAAGGGCGTCAGTCATTTTACCCACTGGTTTCAGCCGCAAACCGGCCTGACTGCTGAAAAACACGATGCTTTTCTCGAACTGGATGAAGAAGGCGTTGTGGAACGTTTTCGCGGCAACCAGTTAGTTCAGGGCGAACCCGACGCCTCGTCGTTCCCCAGCGGCGGTTCCCGCACCACTTTTGAAGCGCGTGGTTATACGGCCTGGGATCCCTCCAGTCCCGCATTTATCATGGAAGGCCCCAAAGGCAGCATTCTCTGTATTCCTTCGGTTTTTATCAGCTACACCGGCGAAGCGCTGGATAAAAAAACGCCGTTGCTGCGCTCTATGGAATCGATTTCCTTATCTGCCTTGAAAGTACTGCGGTTGTTCGGCAATACTATAGCCTCCCGTGTGGTTACAACCATCGGCACCGAGCAGGAATATTTTTTAATTGATAAAGCTTTTTATAATTTACGTCCCGACTTACAGATAACCGGACGTACTCTGCAGGGCGCCAAACCACCCAAAGGTCAGCAACTTGAAGATCACTATTTCGGTTCGATCAAGGAACGGGTGCTGGCGTTTATGCAGGATTCTGAAACCGAATTGTACAAACTGGGCGTTCCGGCCAAGACCCGCCACAACGAAGTGGCGCCGCACCAGTTTGAAATTGCGCCCATATTTGCCGAAGCCAATGTCGGCGCGGATCGTAATCATCTGATCATGGAAGTATTGAAAAAGGTAGCTCTTCGTCATGGTTTGGCCTTGTTGCTGCATGAAAAACCGTTTGCCGGCATCAATGGCAGTGGCAAGCACAATAACTGGTCCATGGCGGATTCCGAAGGACATAACCTGCTCGATCCCGGCGCCACCCCGGAAAAGAATTTGCAATTCCTGGTGTTCCTGGTCTCGATTCTGCGGGCAGTACATAAATATGGTGACCTGCTGCGTATGGCTATTGCTTCAGCCAGTAACGATCACCGTTTAGGCGCCAACGAAGCCCCGCCGGCGATCATTTCGGTGTTTTTAGGTGAACAGTTGAGCCATATTCTGGACGACATCAAGGCCGGGCGGGTTTCCCAATCGGTTGATAAATACCTGATCGACCTCGGCATCAGCAAACTGCCGGCCATTTCCAGAGACAATACCGATCGTAACCGCACTTCGCCTTTTGCGTTTACCGGCGAAAAATTCGAGTTCCGCGCTATCGGTTCCAGCGCCTCCGTATCGTTGGCCAATACCGTATTAAATGCGGCCGTTGCGGACAGTATTGATGTAATCGTTGCAGAAATTGAGGCGAAAAGAGCCGCAGGTACCGAGTTAAAAGAGGCGGTTATTTTTGTGATAAATAAATATGTCGTGGAAACTGAACCCATTCGTTTTGAAGGCAACAATTACAGCAAGGAATGGGAAAAAGAAGCTAAAAAACGCGGTTTGCCGAATATCAAAAAAACCCCGCACGCCCTCGACGCCCTGGTAAAACCGGAAAACATTGATATGCTGTTACGTCAAAAAGTGTTTACCAAACAGGAAATTGAAGGTCGTTACAAGATCAAACAGGAACAATATATCACCGCCCTGGAAATCGAGTCCGAAACTTTTTGTAACATGGTCAACACCCAGATATTACCGGCGGCAATTACTTATAAAAACGAACTGCTAAATGTAATTCAGGGCATTAAAGAACTCGGCACCTTGTTGCCAGCCGGTTCTGCAAAAACCGAGGTAGAGATTTTCAAAGCAATTGTAAAGAATATCGACTCCCTGGAATTGGGTTGTGAACAGATAAAAACCAAACTGGAAAAAGCCGAAGGCATTGAAAATGTGGCCGATAAAGCTAAATTCATTTCCGATAATGTTTCCGATCTGTTGAATGATGTACGCCATTACGCCGACGACTTGGAAAACATACTTCCGGATGGTTTGTGGCCGCTGCCCAAATATTCGGAAATGCTCTTTATTATGTAAAATGCTCCTGTAATACCTAAATAACTAACCATCCCCCGGAAGTTGTATTAACCGGGGGATTTTTTGTTAAGCTATCAGTTGACAGTTATCAGCTATTAGTAGTAATCGGTGTAAATTGAAAAAATGAGGGGCAGATTACCACTGTGCTCGACTGTCCTGCCCGATGACTGTAATATATTTTAAAAAACCGATCTTCGATTAGTCAGTCCCGGCGGACGTATCGGGACTACTCGATGACCAGGCTATAATCACGCCGGGGAAACAATTTTTTCGTAGGGGCGAAGCATCTGTTCCGGACTAACTTTTTATGTCAACCGATCCCGGCAAAGATGCTTCGCCCGAATTAATAACAATGCCGGACGTATCGAGACGGCATTTTCTGACCGGTGTACTAAAAAGTGTAGCCCACCTCGCCGCACATACAACACAAGCACGGTCAGGTTCGGAGTCATAGCATTTCCTTTATAGCAGTCCTGTGCCCCAGGTGGACCACACTGACATGCTGCCGGTTACCGGGTTAAATACTCTTATAACGCTTTGTGCAAGATCTCCGCCAGGGTTGCCGCATCCAGTTCCACAGGATTGCCTTTCATGCTGCTGGCCTGCCGCGCTTTTTCAACTACAGTAGGAATGTCGCTTTCCTGCATACCATAAAAAGACAACGGCGCCACATTCAGTTCCGCGCATACCTTTTTTACCCATTGCACCCCGGCTGCAGCCCCGGCCTGCGCATCGCCAGTTAAGATTTGCGCCACTTGCTCATAGCGCTGCAAACTGACCGAGCTGGGCTGGCTGGCAAACAGCGTCCGGACATTGGCTTCCATCACAAACGGCAGCAGCCGCGCACAAATAACGCCATGCGGGGCGTCAAACAAACCGCCCAGGGGCCCGGCAAAGCCGTGTACCGCGCCGAGTCCTGCATTGGCCAGGGCAACCCCGCTGAACAGCCCGGCAACGCTCATATCCTCGCGCGCAGCCGGATCGGCGCCATGATGAAAAGCCGCGCGTAACGACCGGGCGGCCCGCGCCAGTCCTTCGCGGCACAAGCCGTCGGTCAGGGGATTGGCTTTGTGGGTAACATACGCTTCCATTAACTGCGTCAACGCATCCAGACCGGTGCTGGCGGTTACTTCCGGGGGCATCGACATGGTCAGTTCCGGGTCGACCAGCGCCACGTGCGGCAGCAGGTAGGGACTGCGGATGCTGACTTTGACCTTGTGCTCTGTCGAAGCGATAACAGCATTGCGGGTCACTTCCGCGCCGGTGCCGGCGGTGGTGGGAACAGCAATGCAGGGTACCGCTCGTTTGGCCAGGCTGCGTCCCTTGCCGATCACTTCCAGGTAATCCGCCAAGTCGCCCTTGTTGGTCAACATGGCCGCGACTACTTTGCCGGTATCGATGACGCTGCCGCCGCCAATAGCGATTACCAGGTTGCTCCGCAGTCGTCGCGCCCGCTGCACCGCTTGCAGGATCAATTTGGTGTTAGGCTCGTGCTCGACCGGAAACACCTCGGCGCGGATATTGTGTTTTGCCAGCAGGTCGCATACCAGCCGCGCCTGGGAAGAATTCTTTGCTGCAGGAATAAAAGCGCGTTTACCCAGCGTAGCGGCAATTGCGCCGAGTTCCTGTATTTTGCCGGGCCCAAATATGATACGCCCGGCAGTAACAAACTCGAATTGCATATTTATCCTCGCTAATTATTACCAGCCGTTGTCGTCCGGGTACAGATTGTTAAATTTTATGCTGCTGCGCGGTTCGGCCATCATGCTTTCCACCGTATCACGCCATTTTTTATAATGGTCAGTCTCTTTGTGCCGGGCAGGATCATCCGGAGTGCGGTATACTTCAACCAGCACAAAGCGGGTTTTGTCATCCTGTTGCTGCACCACATCGAAACGGGCAATACCCGGTTCTTTGACGCTGTTTCTGGCGTTTTCCAGGCTGGCGCGAATAAAATTATCCACCTGCTCCGGTTTAACATGAACGAATACATGAACGATAAACATAACGGACTCCTTGTTTTATAATAATTTTACTTTTTCTTTCGGAGCGCTGCTTCTTTAAGAGTAGCTTTTCTATTTCAAGCTCGTCCTGGGGTTGAACCCCAGGACGCATAATAAGGGGGCTGTATCAAAAGCCCCAAAAATAAAAATAAGTTACAAGAATAAGAAAAAAAGCCATTCTTGTCATTCCGAGGAGCGAAGCGACGAGGAATCTTACGTCTTTGACATATTGTAAAAAACAAGATTTCTCGCTTCGCTCGAAATGACAAGTTTGTTATTTATGCATTGTATTTTGAATGACCTTTTATAAATTGAGGCTTTTGATACAGCCTCATAAATTTTAAAACTGCCGGGCCACAGGCCCGACCTACTAACTTTTGCTTTAGCGCACGTCTCGCAGTGCGGGCCCATTCGACGACCAGAAAGCCAAAGGGAAATATCATCTCATTCCTTTAACGTCAACCGGTACAACGGAGTCGGTACTTTTTCCGAAGTCATATACAATGTTCGCCCGTCCTGCGCAAAACAAAGGGATTCGGACTGCTTGAGCAGCGGTGTGCGGATCAACTGCGGAATGGTTGTAAAAGTGGTCTGCCAATCCGTTTTAAAAGGGAACAGGAATGCTTTGGTGTAGGTCAGGACCACAGCAAATTGCCCATCCGGCGAAATATCCATAGCAACCGGCTGGACGCCGTTTACGCCATAGCGTTTTTTCATCTCTAACTCTTCTTTGGTCGGCTGCGGGAGTACGGGCACGGTAGTGATCCTTTGCGCAATTTGTACCCCCGGCGGCGTGGTAAGATCGAGCGGCAGGCTATATAATACCGGCGGGTTGGTGCGCTTGCTCAACAGTAAAATCAATTTATTAGCCACATCCACGGCAACGGACTCGACATCGCGCGGGCCGTCGCTGTATTGAAATACCAGGGTATAATCGACGGATACATTATACATCCCGGTTTCCTGCGCCTTTTTCACATCCGGCTCTTTAATGAAATACAAAATACACCGCTCATGAACAGAATCGTTATCGCCGGTTTCGGCAATGAGCAGGTAAGGGACGCCGTCCAGGGTGAACGAGGCAATGTCTTCCCAGTCCCGGCAGGTTGCCCCGGTAATGGGGTACGTTCCCAGGTCGGCGCCATCTGTGCCGGCTGCATAAAGCTCGGCCGCCCCGCCGCTGTCGTTTATTAACCACAGAACATTATCATGTATACGCGAAGCCGTCATACCGCTCGCCTCATCAACTTTTTTATTTGCCAGGGTACCGCTCAACACCGCGGCGCTGTACTGTGATACTGTCAGGTCTTCCAGTTTTACCTGATCCTGGGCGTACAGGGAAAGGATAAACAATGCGCAAAACGCAACCACCAGTACAATTAATAATCCGTAACCATGCTTTTTATTGAACATAGAAAACTCCTGTATTTAATGATCGGGGCTGTATCAAAAATCCAGATTTAAGATGAAGTGATTTATAAATAAAAGCATATTCGATCAAATTGTCATTTCGAGCAAAGCGAAAAATCTTGTTTTTCAATACGTTAGCAAGGAAAGATTCCTCGTCGCTTCGCTCCTCGGAATGACAAGAATGGATTTTTTCAAGCTCGTCCCGGGGTTGAACCCCAGGTCGCAAAATAAGGCAGGACATGCTGTCCTGCATAAATTTTAAATTGCCGGGCCACAGGCCCGACATACATAAATAGTTCTTACTTTATTGCACCAACTGCCTTTTCCAGTCTGTTCAACGCCTCCGTTAACAGTGAACGCGGACAGCCAAAATTCAGCCGCAAAAAACCGGGGGCGCCGAATTCCGCGCCATCGGAAAATCCCAGTCCCTGCGTTTCAAAAAATGCGGCCGGGTTCTCTAGTCCTAAATCGTGCACATCCAGCCAGGCCAGGTAGGTGGCTTGCACTGGCGTCATGGTAATGCCCGGCAGCGCGGCGACGCGTTCCTGCAGCAGATCGCGGTTACCTGCCAGGTACGCCAGTAATGCCTCCAGCCAGGGGCCGCCATCCCGGTAGGCAGCCTGCGCCGCAGTATAACCCAGCGCGTTAATATAAGGCACGATTCCCTCCATTACCCGACGGAATTTTGTCCGCAGATAGGCGTTGGGTATAATGGCAAAAGCGCAGCCGAGTCCCGGCATATTGTAGGTTTTGCTCGGCGCCATCAACGTTATGGTACGTTGGGCAATCGCTTCATCCAGTGAAGCCAGGGGAATATGCCGCTTGTCCGCATCCAGCAGCAGGTCGCAGTGGATTTCATCCGAACAAATAACCAGATCGTGTTGTTCACAAAAAGTCGCCACTTGTTGCAGTTCTGCTTTGGTATATATTCTACCTGTCGGGTTATGGGGATTACAGAATAAAAACAGCCTGGTTTCCGGTGTAACCGCATTATTCAAAATATCAAAGTCCATCTCCCAGCGGTTATTTACTTTGCATAAATCCGCCGTAACCAACTTGCGCCGGGACAGTCCCGGTGCGGACAGAAACGGCGGATAGATCGGCGTGTTCGTCAACGCCGCGTCGCCGTCATCACCGGCGGTACGGCACACCACATTCAAACCGCTCACCAGGCCCGGCAGCCACACCAGCCAGTCCCTTGCAATGGCCCAGTTATACAGCTTTTGCAAGCGGTGAATTATTATTTCAAGTAGTTCCTCCGGCGCATGGGTATAGCCGAACACGCCATGCGCGGCGTGCTGTTGCAGCGCCTCGATGACAGCCGGCGGCGAGGCAAAATCCATATCCGCCACCCATAAGGGTATAATATCTTTATCTTTATAGCGATCCCATTTGATACTGCCGGTATTGCGGCGTTCGATTTCCCGGTCAAAATATCCTTTATAATCCATACCTGTCTCAATCTCTGTCTTTCATCAACTCTTTACCGGTATGCAACCGGTAGTACAAGAGGAATATAATAATATATTTTGGAAATCTCAATGTGTTCCTGCAATTTGAAAATTGTCTCATAATATTACAGATTTTGGACTTGCGTATATAGCGAATTTTTTCTGAAAAATTAAAAAATATTATATTAATAAAATCAAATAGTTACATATACAATAATTTCACAAAAACCGGCCTTGCAGGTGTGATGTTTGCAACGGCGCTTTTGGTAATGTAAATTTTACCTGGAGGAATAATGAAGCTAGTAAACAATATTTGTAGAACATCGCTTGTTTGGTTATTTTTATTCGTGTTATTACCTATTCATCACCTTTTTGCTCTTGAAATTGACGATCTGCAAATCGTTCCCAAAGTTGTTCTGGACACCAACGGTTATGGCGTGGATATTGCGCTCAATGAAACGGACAAATCCCTTCACGTCGCTTGGGTCCGCGATGGTGACCTGTACTATTCATATCGTAATGTTACCGGCAACTGGACGTCCCCGGAACAAATTCCCGATGGCGGCATTGTGCTATACGGCCAGGATGACCACGGTAACCAGGGCACCTGTTCTACCATAGCCGCTTCGCCGGATGGCGCCGTGCATTTTGTCCTTACGGAACAAGCCGGTAAAGTTTGGTATATCAAGGGAACTGCCGGGAACTGGAGTACGCCAATTACCATCAGTACGTCTTCTTCTCTAAAGTCTAATTTCGACATGGTGGAAGCCAACGGCAGTCTATATGTCACCTGGGAAGAAGGCGTGACGGACTATCAGTACATGTGTTATAACATTAACGGTGTATGGGGTACACCAAAGAATCTGGGTCGCGGGGAATATACTTTTTTGACTAAAAACGAATCCGGCAGGGTGTATTTTCTGGGTCGCTCCCGCGACACCATTCGCAACGCCCGTTTTGGCTACCTGCAGGCAGGACAAACATCCCTCACCTGGATTTCCGGCGCGACCAATGCGGTTGTGCGCCTATGCGACGCCCCCAACGTCGCGGCGCGCAATGGTAAAATGTTCCTGGCCTGGGGCGATGTAACCGGCGTGGACGGCCCGGAAAAAGTGGCCCTGCATTGCGGTTATGCCAAAGAACCCGGCACAACCTGGACGACCAAACTGGGTGGCGACGACCCGTTGTATTGGGAAAATACCGGCTCGCCGCATCCCCGTGTGGAAATTTTCGACGACGGTACGGTTTTGTTTATGAACGGTCGCAGAATGAGCCCCCGGTATATGATATGGAACGGTAAGAAATGGAGCGAAACCCGCGAGGCCCCGTGGATAAGCGGCAAGCCCAACCTGGTGAGCGACGGGCAAACCATTTGGGTGGCGGTAGCCGATCTGCCGGGCACCGAAGTGTCCGTGTCCGGCATTAGCTTGCCGCAGCCCGATATTTCCGACTCGTTTCAAATCATTGCTAAAAATATTTTCGATAGCGGCGGTTTTAGCGGCGATATTGCTCTCAATCCGGTCAACGGAGATGTACAAACCACCTGGGTACACAATAAAAGCATTCGTTTTCGTGTAAAAGATCATGACGGTGACTGGGGAACAACGGAGACTTTACCGGTTAATAATCTCGATGTGTTCGGTAAAGATCAATTCGACTTGCCCCAGCAATGCCTGGCTATGGATGTTGACGAACAGGGCAAGACGCATCTCGTTTTTAATACCGATGACGGCGATGTTTATTATATGAATGGCGAACCGGGGAACTGGAGTACGCCATTATTAATTGAAGACCGGCCGCAATATACCCTGTATCCCGATATTATCACCAGTGGAAATTACATTTATATCGTTTACCAGGATGTTGCCGGTAGCACAATTCACATGGCGGAAAAGAAAAATGGCGTCTGGCAGCCGGCAGTTGCCCTTGGTCCGGGTTCCTTTCCCTCATTAACACGGGGTAAAAACGGACTGGTCTACCTGGTTTATCGTTCCGCGAGCGGGCAAAAAAACGCTCGCTTTGCTTACCGCGTACCGGGCAAAACCGATTGGATTTACAATGATAATGTAACCGATGCCGCCGATGAACTTGGGGGATCACTGGCAATGGCTGTGGGAAGCGATAAAATCTACCTGGGCTGGAATAACAACTCGGAACTGAGCGGAGACTTTAAATCACCCATTTATTGCGCCGTCGCCGACGAACCGGGGTTGACCTGGACCAGCAAGCTGGGGCTGGGCGCGCCGCTTTATTACGAAAACACATCTATGCCGATTATAAGAAACGCGGTGTTTTCCGATGAAAAAATGATCTTGTTTAACGGGCGTAGAAGAAATCCACGCTTTACGGTTTGGGATGGCTTGGCCTGGAGCAAAACCAGGGGCCTGGCCTGGAAAGAGGGTTATACGCAGGTCGCCTGTGACGGCCGAACCGCCTGGATTATTGCTTCCTGTATTTCCACTCAAGCCGATGAAGTGTCGGTCACCGGTATTCGCAATACCGATGCCGCCAAATACAATTTTACCAATGCCAATCCGGTTATCAGCGCCAATCCGGACACCCTGGCGGCCGCGAACACATTGTGGTCGTATTCGTGTAATGCCACGGATGATGGCGTTACACCCTTAACCTGGTCCCTGGTATTCCACCCCGCTGGTATGACTATTAACGCCGCCAGCGGCAATGTTACCTGGACTCCATCTCTATCACAAATGGCGGAAGATGTTTGGAACAAGGGCGCCGGTGTGCACCTGGTGGGTATCAAAGTTAAGGATATGGATGGCGGATTCACAACGCAATATTTCTGGCTGACTGTTATTGAAACAAATCATTCCCCGGTAATCACTTCGACGCCGGTCACACAAGCATTTGTAGATTCATTGTATCAATACCAGGTAACGGCAGAAGATGAAGATGGCGACGCCATCACTTTTTTGCTGCAACAAGGGCCAACCGGCATGGTCATCAATTCTACTACAGGATTGCTGACCTGGACTCCCGGCAACGCTCAAATTGGCGGACACAGTGTATCCGTAAAAGCACAAGATACAAAAAACGCAGAAGACACGCAAAGTTTTACATTAACTGTCACGAAAATCTATACACCGCCTGTCGCGCAGTTTACAGCCGACAATACCACAGGCCTGGCGCCGTTTACGGTTTCCTTTACCGATCTATCCACCGGCGATATAACTGCCTGGCAATGGGATTTTGGCGATTCTTCCACAAGTTCCTTGCAAAATCCGCAGCATACCTATACAAAAACCGGTATTTTCACCGTCACCTTATCGGTCACCGGGCCTGCCGGGAACACGTCTATAATAAAAGAGAACTTTATTCGGGTTTATAATTCTGTTTTAACTGCTAATTTTTCTGCTTACCCGGCAACCGGCCCGGCGCCCCTGGTTGTGCAATTTTCAGACAGCTCACGGGGCGACATCACCGCCTGGCAATGGGACTTTGGCGATTCAACCGGCAGCGCTTTGCAAAATCCCCAGCACACCTATGCTCTTGCCGGGGCATACACAGTAAAATTAAGAATTATCGGGCCGGCCGGCAGCGATTCACTGGTACAACATGATTTTATCAATGTATTCAGTTCTGAACTCGTTCCCGATTTTGCCGCTACACCACGACAGGGTCTCGCTCCTCTTACTGTGCAATTTTCCGACAGTTCACAGGGTGAAATATCTTCGTGGGTGTGGGATTTTGGCGATTCTACCCGGAGTACCTTGCAAAACCCGGAACACACTTTTATAAATCCCGGAGCATACACAGTAAAATTAAAAATAACCGGCCCGACCGGCAGCGATTCGCTGCTGCGGCAGGACTATATCAATGTGTACAATTCCGAACTGATACCCGCTTTTGGCGCAGCTCCGCGTACCGGCTCGGCGCCGCTGACCGTACAATTTTCGGACAGCTCGCAGGGTGATATTACCGCCTGGGAATGGGATTTTGGCGATTCGCAGAAAAGCAGTCTGCAAAACCCGGAACATACCTATACTACAACTGGTACTTTTACTGTAAAATTAAAAGTTACTGGTCCAGCGGGAACGCATTCGTTGATTAAAGAAAATTATATTATTGTAACACTACCGCCACCGGTGGCCAGGTTTGGAGCTACGCCCATAGAAGGCAATGTCCCTCTGTCCGTGCAATTCGCCGATTCTTCACAGGGCAATATCACTACCTGGTTTTGGTCTTTTGGCGACAATACTTTTACCTATAATCAAAATCCCCAGCATATCTATTTTTGGGAAGGCTTGTTTACTGTAACCCTGGTTGTTTCCGGACCGGATGGCGCCGATACTCTGACGATCCCGGATATGATCCATGCACGCCCTTTTACAGGTATTCAAACAGAAGAGGCATTGCCAACCGAGTTTGCCCTCTCGCAAAATTATCCCAACCCGTTTAATTTGCAAACGACCCTTGAATATCAACTACCAAAACACAGCCGAGTGAGTATCCGGGTGTATGATATGAACGGCAAGCTGGTGAATGTGTTGCAGGAAGGGCAGCAATCCGCAGGAACATATAAACTTGACTGGCAGGGAACTGATTTAAGCGGTAAAGTCTGTACATCCGGTTTATACATTATCCAGTTTAAAACACCAGAGTATACGGCAGAAAAAAAAGTGCTACTTTTGAAATAACAATCCCTGATGGGACAAGAGATTCCCGTCTCTTGTCCCTTTCAGGGATATTGATAAACAATATTGGTTGATGCCCCGCCATCGAACGACAAATTAAAGCCGGACAAAATTTACTTTAATTTGCCAAGCTGGAATAACTGCTCTAGCTCTATAACGGCTCATTCTCTGACCGATTTGGATTCATTTCGCTTTCAATAAAAAATCTCACTACCGGACACTTTATGGACTCGGTTTCAAACATGCCACCCCTACAGGGGTTGAGCTTGTATTTATGTGTTATTCTATAAACATATCACCCCCTACCGGGGGTTAATTTCATTTAATTGACTTTAAAATAACCGCGAAGCGGTGAAATGTTTGTAGAGAGCCATCTCAGCACAATCTAACCCCGTAGGGGTGATATGTCGGGAACTTATAAAAAGTGTCCGGTAGTAAGTAAAAAATCAAGTTTTACCATCCTTTGCCGACAATGAATAATAAAGAATATTTAAGGCGGTCTATAATGCTATATAAAGGCGAAAAACTGGGCTGGACCATCGGCTGGATCGGCGGGTCTTGTTTTTTGTTTATCGGCGCAGTGTTGTGGTTGGTGTCCGGCAACTTACGGGCGGGATGCGTTGCCATGGTTTGTTATATTTTGCTGATATTTTTTACATTAAAACTTAGTCCCTGGAAATACCCCGACACACCATATTGGAAACTGTTGCTGCCCAGTTATATTTGCCTGGTTCCAGGAATAATCATTTTGTTTTTTATCGGTTTCCCGGGAGAAGATTTGTCCGGTCAGTGGCATAATTTGTTGTTCCTGCTGCCCATGATGACCCCTTTTCTAACTATGGGTCGTCGTACCTGGAATAATTCGGTTGCAACTGTCAAGCCCAAAACGGATTAAAAAATATTTTTTTAATAATTCCAGCCGAATTGCAAACTGCTGGCAATCACCAGTCCTTTGTAATAACTTGCCGTCAAACCGTCCTGCATACCGAGGCTAATATCGAAATACATTGATCTCCCACCCAGGCCAAGGCCGACGTTGAAAAAATGCGCGGAATAATAACGATACGCAGAAAACAGGTGCACAATATTATAATGCAGGCCGCCGCCAAAAGCCAATAGAAATTTATGATCTTCCGTACCGGTTTCCACAGCATAATCATACTTTTTCAGCTTGCGGCCCACCCCCAGGCGAACATCAAACGGCCTGGCGCTGTTGAATGAAGCCAGGTCGGTTTCCGAATTGTCGGCGATCTCATCCCCCTCCAGACCCGCTAGTTGGCCACTGCCGAGAATAAATTTCGGCAGCCCGGTATCCAGTGAGCCTTTATAACCTTTGGCGTTTTTATCCCAGGTGATATGATGAAATACATTACGCAACACAATTGAGATAATGTAACGATCCGGGGTTCTGCCGGAGATGCCCAGGTTGAGTCCCACGCCCCGGCCGGGAAGGTGGCCGTTTTTCATAAAAGCGCCAACGCCATAATATTCACCTTGGACGGTAATTCCCGCATCGCTGATACTGGTCAGCATTTCCGCCTGCCGGGTATAAAACGATCCCAGGCCAAATAACACCGACACACTGGCGCCGACGATTATTTCGGTAAAGTCCAGCGCCGGACGGTTAAATATCAACAACGTGCGCTGCCGGTACAACGTATGACCATACGCCAGGGTTAGCTCTGCGGCGCTTTCCGCTTCCCCGTGCAGATAGAAGCGGTTGGTTTGCGGTTCCAGTCCCCTGAGCGGAATTTCCAGCATTGCTTTCGGTATGCCGGAATACAGCCGGGTGTTTGATGATAAAGAGATTCCGAAATTGTTAAATGCAGCGGAGAAAAGCGACACCCGGTTATCGCCATGCAGTTTTATGCCCTGATCCGGAATGCAGGACAACAATTTTTCAACATCCTCCCGGGACAATACCCGGTTCGGATTGGTAAAAAAATCCTCGTACATTTTACGGTTCAGGGCGTTGTTGCCGACCGCCATGCGCCAACCATACAGGGAAAATGATACCAGCGCTTCCCGCCGGTCATGCAGCGCCAGGTTGGCGGGATTCCAGAATATTGCATCTGTACCCCGTGCCAGGGCGGACCAGGCGTCGCCATGCCCCTGACTTGTGCCGCTTTGCGCCGGCAGCGTTTGAGCGCAGGCAATAAGCGCCAGCGCCAGAAATCGCCAGAATTTATTCGGAATCATTTTCTCCCTTGAAAGTATCTTCATTCACCGTCACCGTACCGGACAAATAAGCTCTTTGTAAAATAAATTGATCACTACATTTGAGCCGGGCTATGGTAAGGGAATCAAACTCTACGGACCAAAAATAAGCCTCACTGGCCAGCAACAGCTCCAACTGATCGCTATTCAGGCCGGACTGTAACCGTTCCTCTTTGATCAGCGTTACATTGCCGTTATTATCAACCTCTGCCGGTCTAAAGGTCAGGCTGCTTAACACCGGCCATTCTTCCACTGCCCGGTTTGCCAGCATGGTAGAATCCGCCACCCGTACCTGCAGCAATCCACCCAAAGGCAGACCGTTTACAATTGAAAATTCCAGTTTCACATCCTGCAGGCGTTCAATTTGCTCCCGATGAGAATTATTGAAATCAAAGGCAATGGTATCACTTTGCATTATTGTATGATCCGGCAGGCCAAAAATCATTGGCACATCCACAGAATAATGTATATCAACCGGTGTTTCACTCAAAGTCACATGGTCATCATGTATATCGGCCATGCCGCTAAACACGATACGGTTCGGCATCAGGTTCACCAGATCCAGCAGGCCGCTGCCGGAACCGCCGGGAACGCCGTTCACCAGAACATCATTACCCGATATCGTCAAACGGTTATGCGCGCCGTGCGGTATAGCAAAGGTATAGTGCGATCCTGCAAACTGGCGGCCGCTGTTTTTACCTTCAAAATCCAAATTAACCGTCATTGCGGCGGGATTATTATAAAAATCCATCGTCAAAACCGCCTGCTGTAAAAGGATTTGCGGAAGTTCCATTCCGGCTTTGACGATCTCTTTTTCTACAGCGGGAAAGGTTTTAACTAGATCCAGTGCGGCAGTTATTTCCGAAAATTGCAGATCGGAGACCATAGCGGATGCGGCAAACCTGTCCCCCGCCCTAATTCGTATATAATCATCCTGCCGTGGCAACAAGGTCGTGGTAATATCCATCGCCAGCAGTCCTTCGGTCATTGTAATGGTAGTATTGGTCAAGTCAAACAAAATATCCTGGGTGGATTCGGAAAGAATAGTAAATACCTTGTGCATGGGTTGAGAGCGACCGTCCACAACTCCCGGGAAAGTAATATCCAGTTCAATGGGCAGGTAAAAATTGCTGCCTATCGACAAATTGATAGACCCGCTCGTCACATGAGCCTTTTCAATTACCATTGAATCTGTACTGAGATCAAGATACTGCATGGTGGAATAGGACTGGCTCGGTATTTTTGCCTCGGCGGCAACTGCGATCAAATCTTCCATTTCTACATATACATCAAATCCCTGGTTTTCCGCCAGGTAAACGGATTGCGCGCCGGTTCCCGCAACAGTACCCGCTATGGAGACGCGCATATCATTGGAAATGGTTTTGCCGGCCAGGTCAAAGGTTGCTTCGCCTTCTCCGCCGTTGGCCGGGATATATTGATCAAACAACAACTCGCTGATTGTTACGCCAAAGGTGTGGTCGTACAATGTTATATAAACCGGTTTGCCCAGTGGGAATGCCAGATTGTTGACAATGCGCACATGAATTGCCCCGGATTCAAAAGTGACCGTTAAATAATTATCAAACACTATATTTTGACTTGTATTACATTTTATTTCCGGTACCGGTGTAGTGGTATTATTATATCGTTCCAATCCCGGGAATACATCATAAATATTAAAATGTACATGCCGTCCGGCGGTATTCATTATTTTAAAGCTGCCGATCTCACCATTAACCGGGTCAGGGATAATACTGCCCAAATGCAGCTGGCTGCGAAAAGAAATTTCATTTTCACCGCTGAAAAAGATGTGGTACAGGTCATTATCGTCGATGATAAAACTGGAATCCGGTATGGCATCGGCAAGGGCCAGGGTATCGGCGGCCAGCAACGGCAGCCGCTTCATGGTAACAGTCCACTCCGGCACACAAGGCTGTTTGGGCAACGAACAAGAGCCGAGCAGCAGAGACAGGATGAACATTACTGTATGAACAGTATAGGTATTAATTGCTTTTTTGTTTCTGAATTGAATCTGTGACTTTTTCAACAGCTTTTTCCAGTCAAGCGGGACATGTTGATTACCAAATGTGGATTACAAGTAACAAAAATGTGGTTATATGTAAAGACACAACAAACACAACTTTATGTTTTTAATTGATTTGTATACTGACCGACGTTTTAGCGCCGGTACAGCAGCTTATCAAGAGCAACAACTCTGCCAAACCGTTATTCATTCCGCTTTTTACTAACTGTAAAAGGGTTTGTTTTTAACAGCTTTTTCAGTATATTTCCAGATACTACCGGATTAATAAATATTGGAATGAATGGAAAAAATACTGTTCGACAATCATCTTTTTACGACCATTGGCGTAGTAGCGCGGGAAAATGATGTGCAGGTCTATGCCGTCGGCGGTTATGTGCGCGATCTGCTACTGGGAAAACAATCCAAAGATATCGATTTTGTGGTAGTAGGCAACGGCCCCCGTTTTGCCGCCAAACTGGCTAAAACATTAAAGATTACCAATTATACCATTTATAAAAAGTTCGGCACGGCCATGCTGAAATATGATGACCAGGTGCTGGAATTTGTCGGCGCCCGAAAAGAGAGTTACCGGGAATCATCGCGTAAACCCGAGGTGGAAAGCGCCGATCTGTTGACCGATATTTCCCGCCGCGATTTTACCATTAACGCCATTGCCATATCCCTGAACCAGGATTCTCCCGGCGAGGTTATCGACCCCTACAACGGTCGCCAGGATATAAAGCATAAACTGATCCGCACTCCCCTGGAACCGGCGCACACCTTTTACGACGATCCCCTGCGTATCATGCGGGCGGTGCGGTTTGCCAGTCAGTTACATTTCAAGATCGATCCGCTCACGCTGGAGGGTCTGAAAACTGAAAAAGACCGGCTGCGCATCATCTCCCAGGAACGTATCACCGATGAATTGATCAAGATCCTCGCCTGCACCAAACCGTCTATTGGTTTTAAAATTATGTTCGAAACCGGTATTCTGCAGGTCATTTTACCGGAAATCGCTGCCCTCAAAGGGGTTGAGCAAATCGGCAAGCACAGCCACAAAGATGTGTTTGATCATACCATCAAGGTCATCGATAATGTCGCCAGGGTTTCGGACGACCTGCGCCTGCGGCTGGTGGCGCTGTTTCACGATATTGCCAAACCGGCTACCAAACAATATAATTCCAAACTGGGCTGGACGTTTCACGGCCACGAAGACCTGGGTGCGCGCATGCTGCCCGAGATTTTTAAAAGACTGAAACTGCCCAACGATATGCTGAAATATGTTGAAAAACTGGTGCGCCTGCACCTGCGGCCTATCCACCTGGCCGAGGAGGAAGTGACCGATTCCGCTATTCGCCGGCTGTTGTTCGAAGCAGGCCCGGAAGCGGACGACCTGCTGTTGTTTTGCCGGGCGGATATTACATCAGCAAATCCCGGCCGGGTGCAAGAGCATCTGCATAATTTCGACCGGGTGGTAGAACGGATGAAGGAAGTAGAAGAAAAAGATCGTCTGCGCGAATTCCAGCCGCCGGTAAAGGGGGACGAGATCATGAAGACTTTGAATTTGCAGCCCGGCCCGCAGGTCGGCAAGCTGAAAAAAGCCATCGAGGAAGCCATTCTGAACGGCGAAATCCCCAACGACCATGACGCGGCGTTTGCATACCTGCTGGCGATTAAAGATCGGGAGATGTAACAGGGGTAAAGGGGCTTTTTAATTATTAAAAGTTTTATCTGTTTGTGAACAGTATGTGCTACGCACCTTGATTCCAAGTAGATTTTTTCCATGTATACTGGCGGGAAATCCATTGGTATTGTTTTAGATATGAAATTCCAGGTGCGTAGCACATGATTATACAATGTGAAACAAGAAAACCCCTTGAAAAATAATTATATTGTAAATATGAAAAAATATCCTTTAAATGGAATGAAATCAAAAATCTCGCTAATCAAACAAACATGACATGTCTTTTGCCGAAACGAAAACGGTGTTTTATGATGAAGCAGCGCGCATTATTCATGATCCCGATCATTCCAGACAGGAAGATCGCTATATTCTATTAGGCATGAGTTTTAAACTCCGCCTTTTGGTGGTTGTCCATAGCTATTGGGAGGATGACGACTTGATCAGAATTATTTCTGCGCGTAAAGTTGTAAACAGGGAATCTGCAAAATATTATAAAGGTAAATAATATGCGAAAAGAATATGATTTTCCCAGGTCTGCCGCCAATCCCTATGTGAAAAGACTGAAACAACAAATTACAATTCGCCTGGAAAAAGAGACAATAGAATATTTTAAAAAGATCGCCGACGATATTGATATTCCATATCAAAAGCTTATCAACCTTTATTTACGGGTTTGCGCAGATAAGGAACTCAAACCATCAATGTCCTGGAAGGAATAACTCCCCATTTATAAATTGATTATTCCTAAATAAAAAAATTTTTTTAAAATAACAATTAATAGTACTTGAAATAGTTTAATATTATGTATTATTAAGTACTTAAGGTTGGGTTCGTGAATAAGAAAATGTAAAGAAATTATTGAAATAAGTTAAACAATAAAAGAACTTTACACAATTTCCCTTGCATTATTTATAAATATTAAATATGTTTAACAAATCAAATATTATATAATTTTAAAGGGGTTCAATAATTATGGGTTTTTATTCTGATTTTTTAAATAAAAATTTATCTTTTGACGATCTTAATAAAGAGAGAAAAAAACAATTACAAACTATTTCAAAATTAAGAAATAATAGAGACATATTAGTTTTTGCTAGTGATCTTACAAAAAACATTTTTAATTCTATTGATTATTCTGATATACTACCATTTCAAGATCAACTATCAAATTTAAATGGAGAAAGCATTGATATAATATTAGAAACTCCTGGTGGTTATGCTGAAGTTGTCGAGGATTTAGTAAAATTAGTACGAAAAAAATATGATAAAGTCGGTATAATAATACCAGGATGGGCAAAAAGTGCTGGTACAATTTTTGCTTTAGCAGGAGATGAGATATTAATGGGCCCGACATCTGGATTAGGACCAATAGACGCCCAAATAATATTATCAAATAACAAAAAATATTCAGCAGAAGCTTTTTTAGAGGGCTTGGAAAAAATTAAAAAGGAAATCGAAAAAACTGGGAAATTAAATCCAGCATACATTCCAATATTACAAAATATTTCACCTGGTGAAATTCAACATTGTGAAAATGCACAGAACTTTTCACAAAAATTAGTTACAGATTGGTTATCAAATTATAAATTTAAATTTTGGGATACCCATAAGTCATCCAAGAAAGTTGTCACAAAAGAGGAAAAAGAAAAAAGAGCAAAAGAAATAGCAAATGAACTATGTAAACAATCAAAATGGTTAACACATAGCAGGTCAATAAAAATAGATGATTTTGAGGAATTAAAATTACAAATTTATGATTATAGTAAAAATAAAGAATTAAATGATGCAATTATGAAGTATTATACATTGATGAGAATGAGTTTTGAAGTATCAAATATGGTAAAGATTTATGAAACAATTGAATCACAAATTTATAAATTTGCAATAAGTCAAAAAGATGATACAAAAATTAAAGAACCAATAAAACAAAACAATGAAATAGTTGAAATTCATTTTAAATGTCCTAATTGTAAGAAAGAATCTTTAATTCAAGCGAATCTTGAGAAAAGTCACATGACAAGGCCAAATTTTTTTCCTTATCCTGTTGAAAATAATGTTTTTAAATGTCCTTATTGTGGTTCTGAAAATAATATTTTAGAATTAAGAATGCAAATTGAATCACAATCAGGGAAAAAAATAGTAAAGTAGAGGAAAATATGGAATCAAAATATAACTTCGAATTGATTTTTAAAAAAATAGAGGATTATAGAAGCAAGGATGATGTTGTCATGAAGGGAATAAAAGATGTTCAATTGATGTCTGAAGAAATAAATTATATTAAAGAATATTATGAACAAATTAATAATGATGAACCTATTACTTTTACACGTGCTTAGATTTAAGTATCTTTTAATTTCTACTAAGTAATATAATAGTAAAAATCTATTTTCGTCCCGGGTCCAAGATCCGCCTTTGGTGGTGTTTTACCACAGGACGCAAAATAAAGGGGCTATATCAAAAGGTCTTTATTGTTCTAGTTTTCCAGGAAACAAGTACCGGGAAAGTATAGTACGCCTTTTCGCAAATTCCATAAAAATAATGCCATATTCTAATATGTAGATTAAAAATTTATAGCGAAAAACATTCGCAGGTGTACGACACTTTCCCGTACTATCCCTTTTGATACAGCCCCATGGCTGTGCCCATCCCAGCCATTTTATGCGCACAAGATTCCTCCTCACTGCCCTCGTCGGAATGACAGAATTGGCTTTTTCATTCCTTGACTATTTCGCAAAGTTGTTGTATATTTTATGTTTGCATTCAGTTAGCCTGTTTTTTAATCCGGAAAAACTTTATGATAGAAGATTTAAAATATAACCTGCGCGAATATAAAAAGAGAACCGAAGCTTTGCGGAGGTTCCTTTGACATCGATATTAAACAAAGCGAAATAAACGCCCTGCAGGAAAAAACCCAGGTTCCCGGCTTTTGGAACGATAATGAAGCCGCCCAACAGGTAATGCGCGAGATCAGCGAGCGCAAAAGCTGGGTGGATAGCTGGCAAAAGATCAACAAAAGCTGTACCGACCTGGAAGAATTAATTCTGCTGGCCGAAGACGAAAAAGACGCCGGGATGCTCAAAGACCTGGAAAAGGACGCGCAAACCCTGGAAAAAGCCATCGACGCACTGGAATTCCGTAAAATGCTGGGTCAACCCGAAGACGCCAAAAATGCCATTGTTACCATCCACCCCGGCGCCGGCGGCACGGAATCGCAGGACTGGGCGCAAATGCTGATGCGTATGTACACGCGCTGGTTCGAGCGGCAGGGCTATAAATATGATGTTCTCGATTTTCAGGCCGGCGATGAAGCCGGGGTGAAAAGCGTTTCCATCGAAGTCGTTGGCGAATACGCTTACGGCTATTTAAAAGCGGAAACCGGCGTGCACCGCCTGGTGCGCATTTCACCGTTCGACGCCAACAGCCGCCGCCATACCTCGTTCGCTTCAGTGTTTGTCTACCCTGAAGTGGATAATACCGCCGAGATCGACGTGGATGAAAAAGACCTACGCATCGACACCTATCGCGCCAGCGGCGCCGGCGGCCAACACGTCAACAAAACCAGTTCCGCTATTCGCATCACCCACATTCCCACCGGGATTGTGGTGCAATGCCAGAACGAACGCTCGCAGCATCGCAATAAAGATTCGGCCATGAAAATGCTGCTTTCCAAACTCTATCAGAAAAAACTGGAAGAAGACAAGGAAAAACTGGCCAAACTGGAAAATAAAAAACAGGATATCGGCTGGGGCAGCCAGATCCGTTCCTATGTGTTTCATCCCTATAACATGGTCAAAGACCACCGCACCGACCACGAAACCAGCAACACCGCGGCCGTGATGGATGGCGATATTGACGCTTTTATTCAGGCATTCCTCATGCAAACCAAAGGTGACGAGTAATTGAGTAAAAAAAGTACTGGAGTTCAACAGTGAGGCCGACCGTTGCGGAAATAGATTTATCGGCCATTTCTTATAACATCCGTGAAATAAAAAAGCGGGTACAGCCCGCTAAAATAATGGCCGTAGTTAAAGCCAATGCCTATGGACATGGCTCACTGGAAATTTGTAAACAGGCAATTCGCAGCGGTGTGGAGTACCTGGGAGTAGCCTGTGGTGAAGAAGGCGTTGCGATGCGCAAAGCCGGCGTCGACGCGCCGATCCTGGTATTCAGCAGTTCCGGGTTGAACCGCACCGATCCGTACCTGGAGTATAACCTGGAAGCGACCGTGTTCGATGAAGCAGGACTGTATAACCTGACGCAATCCGCCAAGCGGATGGGCAAACCGGCGGTGGTTCATGTCAAGGTCGATACCGGCATGAACCGCATGGGCATAAACTGGCGGCAGGCCCCGGAATTTGTGGAAAAGGTTATCAACACCCCCGGAATCCAGGTGCAGGGACTGTACACCCACTTTGCCAATTCCGATAGCCTGGATAAGAGTTTTGCCCTGCTGCAATTGCAGCGCTTTAAGCAGGTCATTGCCCGGCTGGAAGAAAAGGGCATCCCTGTTCCCCTGAAACATGCCGCCAACAGCGGCGCGATCCTTGATTTGCCGGATACCTATTTCGACATCGTTAGACCGGGTATATTGATCTATGGCTATTATCCCAATCCGCACATGGCGAAAAGTTTGAACCTGATACCGGCTATGACGTTTAAAACCAAAGTGTTGTACATCAAAGAAATTGACCGTGGCGAAAGTGTCAGCTATGACCGTACTTTTATTGCCGAAAAAAAGACCCTGGTGGCCTCGCTGCCGGTCGGTTATGGCGATGGCTATAACCGGCTACTTTCCAATAACGGACAAGTGTTGATCCGCGGTCAGCGCTACCCGATCATCGGCAAGGTGTGTATGGACCTGGTAATGGTGGATTTGCTGGACAACCGCGACATACAGGTCGGCGACGAGGTAATGCTGATGGGCACACAGGGCGATGAAACGATTTCAGCAGTTGACCTGGCTGATAAAAGTATGACCATTCCTTATGAAGTATTGTGTTATATCTCGGAACGGGTGCAAAGGGTTTACGTCAACAAGGATAAATAACCGTCCTGTTTCCTGATATTTATATAAATAAAAATTGATATTAAAAAAACCGGCGCCCCCGGCGTCTGTGGAGAAAGAGCATGAGCGAAGAACAGTTACACGATATAAACCAGTTAATGCAAGTGCGCCTGGAAAAGCTGGCGCAGCTCAAAGAAAAGAACGTCAACCCGTTTACCTATAGTTTTGCTAGGGAACATTTTGCGCAAGATATCATTCAGCATTATGCCGAATACGAAAACCAGCAGGTTTCGTTAGCCGGTCGTATTATGTCCCTGCGGCGTATGGGCAAAGCCGCATTCGCCAATGTTATGGACAGCAGCGGGCGGATTCAGATTTATGTGCGGCTCGACGATGTTGGCGAAGCGAGTTATGAAGTGTTTAAACTGCTGGATATTGGCGATATCATCGGCGTGCAGGGCAAAGTTGTCAAGACCCATACCGGGGAAATTACCATTCATGTATCTGTGCTGGAATTGTTGACTAAAAATATACGTCCCCTGCCCATCGTCAAGGAAAAAGAAGAGGACGGCAAGATCATCACCTACGATGCCTTTGCCGATACCGAAGCGCGTTACCGGCAGCGCTATGTCGACCTGGTGGTGAACCGCAATGTCAGCGATGTGTTTGTAAAACGCGCCAAAATCATTTCCGGTATACGACAATACCTGGATGAAAAAGGCTTTCTGGAAGTGGAAACCCCGGTGTTGCAGCCCATTTATGGTGGCGCCACCGCGCGGCCCTTTACCACGCATCACAATGCCCTGAACATGAAGCTGTATATGCGCATTGCCGATGAGTTGTATTTAAAACGCCTCATCGTTGGCGGCTACGACGGCGTGTACGAGATCAGCAAGGACTTTCGCAACGAGGGCATCGACCGCACCCATAATCCTGAATTTACTATGATGGAACTGTATGTTGCCTATAAAGATTATTATTATATGATGGATCTGGTCGAAGATATGGTGACCACCATCGCCCAAAAAGCTCTCGGCACTTTGAAAATCACATACCAGGGACAGGAGATCGACCTGACCCCGCCCTGGAAGCGCATTACCCTGTTCGACGCCATCAAACAGCACACCGGGCTGGATCTGTATGGCAAAAGCACTGAAGAGTTGAAAGAAGTAGCCAAACGCCTGCACATTGAAATTGAAAGTTTTTGGGGCAGCGGTAAAATTCTCGACGCGATATTCGGTGAAAAAGTAGAGGAATTCCTGATCCAACCCACTTTTATTATCGATTACCCGGTGGAACTTTCGCCGTTGGCCAAACGGCATCGTAACGATCCCAAACTGGTGGAGCGGTTTGAGCCGTTCATCGCCGGGCGCGAGATCGGTAACTCTTTTTCGGAACTGAACGATCCTATCGATCAGCGCGAACGCTTTGAAAGCCAAATGGCCCTCAAAGACGCCGGCGACGATGAAGCGCAAATGCTGGATGAAGATTTTCTGCGCGCCCTGGAATATGGCATGCCGCCGACCGCCGGTCTGGGTATGGGCATAGATCGTCTCATCATGCTGCTCACCGATTCGCCGTCAATTCGTGATGTCATCCTGTTCCCAACCATGAGGCCGGAAATTAAATGATGCCTTTTGAATTGTTTGTCGCCCTGCGCTATTTGAAATCCAAACGGCGGGTGGGCTTTATTTCCATTATTACTTTTATCTCCGTCGCCGGGGTGACCATTGGCGTGGCGGCGCTGATCATTGTGCTGTCGGTGATGAACGGCTTTGAATCCGAAGTGCGGTCGCGCTTTATTGGCATCAATTCCCATATCAAAGTGCGCTCTTTTCACCACAAAGGGATGGAAACCCAGAGCGCGGTGCTGGAACTGCTTAAAACCGTGCCGCATATTAAAGCCACATCGCCATATATCGATAACCAGGGCCTGATCCTTTCCAAAGAACAGACCGCAGGGATAATGGTGCGCGGTATCGAACCGGAAACCGCCGTGCATGTCTCCACAATACTGGATAAAATTGTCTTCGGTGAACTGAACCTGGGCATGGTCGATCCCCCGGAGGAAGAAGTTGACGGTAAATCCTATCCGGGTATTGTATTGGGCTTTAGCCTGGCCGACCGCCTGATGGTTACCGTTGGCGACCGGGTGACACTGGCCAGTTTTGTCGGCGTCCGCAATTTTATGGATATTCCCAACATGCGTCCTTTCCGCGTGGCCGGGTATTTTGAAAGCGGTCTGTTTGATATCGACGCCAACATGGCATTTATCTCTATCGAATCCGCGCAAAAGTTGTTCCAGATGGGCAACAAAATATCGGGTATCGAACTGGTGCTGGATGATTATGAACGTTCCGAAGCTATTGCCGATACCATTCGCGCCAAACTGGGCTTTCCCTATACCGCAGAAACCTGGTTCGATCTCAATCACACCCTGTTTACCTGGATGAAGCTGGAACGCTGGGCCGCTTTTATCGTGTTATGCCTGATCATCATGGTCGCCGCTTTTAATATTGTCAGCACCATGATCATGGTGACAATGGAAAAAACCAAAGACATTGGTATTTTAAAATCCATGGGCGCAACCTCGGTCAGCATCCGCAAGATCTTTACCTTTGAAGGCTTGTTTGTTGGCATTGCCGGAACCCTTTTAGGTTGCCTGGTCGGTTACCTGTTATGCTGGGCGCAGCTACATTATAAATTTTTTGCTTTACCGGGTGATGTTTATATTATCGACTGGTTGCCGGTGCTGATGAAATGGCAGGATTTTATAATGATTTCCGTAGCCTCTGTGCTGATTACCTTTATCGCCGCCGTATACCCGGCAGTTAAAGCCGCCAAACTCGACCCGGTTGAATCGATCCGGTATGAATAATATAAAATTCGGGATAAACAGGTGAGTGTATTAAAAACCACAAATTTAAAGAAAAGTTATAGTATTGGCACTCCGGCGCAGGTTGATGTGCTCAAAGGTATCGACCTGGAGATTGCGGAGGGGGAAATCGTTGCCGTAATTGGGCCGTCTGGCGTGGGCAAGAGTACCCTGCTGCATGTCATCGGCGCGCTTGATAAACCTACCGAAGGCGTTGTTGAAATTGACGGCATGAATATCTATAAATATAACGATCAAAAGCTGGCGCAAATCCGTAACCGCACAATAGGATTTGTTTACCAGGCGCACCATTTACTGCCGGAATTTACCGCCCTGGAAAATATTATGCTGCCGGGTATGATCGCGCGAAAAAGTACCACCGGGTTGGAAAAAAGCGCCATGACCCTGCTGGAACATATCGGCTTGCAACACCGGGCCAAACACAGACCTGCCGAACTATCGGGAGGCGAATTGCAGCGCGTTGCTGTAGCGCGGGCGCTATGCAATGAACCCAGGCTATTATTGGCGGATGAACCATCGGGCAACCTGGACCCCAAAACCGCCGCTTCCCTGCACGACCTGCTCTGGACTTTAAGCCGCACGCTGCACCAAACGCTGATCATTGTTACCCATAATATTGAACTTGCCGAACGGGCGGATCGTATAATAGAATTGTACGATGGTAAAATTAATAATAAACTGGACTAGCTCTTAGTTTGGCATAATAATTGTCTTTAATTATTTGTACAGTTTTTCAGATATGTGAACAAGCGGGCAATTACATAATTTATAATCAGTTATCGCTTTGCACGTTTGTGGTTTGTCTTATAAATGTCACATAAATAAAACACTTGTATTACTAGTTGTCATTTTTTTATATTAAGCAATTCTAAATCAGATACTAGGTAACAGAAAAATCAGGAATCTTTACACTAGCTGGTGATGTTATCTTGTTATGAAACGAAAGGAAATGGAAAACAGGCATTAACAATAATGAGTGACATCCTGTTATGCCTGTAGTGTGGGAGATGATATGAAGAATAATTTTTCAAGTCGTGTACAAATGGTCATACAATTTGCCCGTGACGAGGCGTTACGACTTGGACATGATTATATTGGTACGGAACATTTATTATTAGGAATCATCCGCGAGGGAGAAGGAATTGCGATTGAAATATTAATGGCCCTGGGATGCGACCTGGAAGAGATCAAAAGCGCGATTGAAGACGCCGGCAGAGCTTCCGGGGATACCATGACCATCGGCAACATTCCTTTTACCAAACGTGCGGAAAAAATTTTAAAAAGCGCTTATATTGAAGCGGATCATCACAAGTCCGATATTATCGGTACCGAACATTTATTACTGGCGCTGGTCAAGGAAAAAGAAGGCCTGGCCGCGCAAATATTAAAGAGTTTTGGTGTTACCTATGAAAACGCAACGGAGGAATTAGAAAGAGTTATGCAAGGAACTCCCAATCCCCAACCCGAAACCGAATCCCCCCAGTCCAAGTCGCAAACCCCGGCGCTGGATCATTTCGGGCGTGATTTGACGGAACTGGCGCGAAAAAACGAGCTGGATCCTATCATCGGCCGGGAAAATGAAATACAGCGTGTAGCGCAAATCCTGAGCCGCCGCAAAAAGAACAATCCCGTGCTCATTGGCGAACCCGGCGTTGGTAAAACCGCCATTGCCGAAGGCCTGGCGCTGCGGATTGTAGAAAAGAAAGTGCCGCGTATATTACATAACAAGCGCGTGGTTACCCTGGATCTGGGTTCTATAGTTGCCGGCACCAAATATCGTGGCCAATTTGAAGAACGCATGAAAGCGATCATGAATGAACTGGCTAAAACCAAGGATATTATATTATTCATAGACGAATTACATACCATAGTCGGCGCCGGCGGCGCTTCCGGGTCGCTGGATGCTTCCAACATGTTCAAGCCGGCGTTATCGCGCGGTGAACTGCAATGTATCGGCGCAACGACCCTGGATGAATACCGTCAGTTTATTGAAAAAGACGGCGCCCTGGAACGGCGCTTCCAGAAAGTAATGGTCGATCCTCCCAGTCTTGACGAAACCATGGAAATCATGCAAGGGTTGAAAAGCCGTTACGAATCGCATCACCATGTTCGCTTTGCCGATGATATCATCCGCGATATAGTCTTTCTTTCCGACCGGTATATTGCCGACCGCTTTCAGCCGGATAAAGCTATAGATGTTATGGATGAAACCGGCGCGCGGGTGCATTTGGCCAATATCGTAGTTCCCAAAGAGATCACCGACCTGGAAGAAAGAATTAAAAAAGTGAGGCAGGATAAAGAAACGGTGGTCCGTACGCAGAATTTTGAAAAAGCCGCCATATTGCGTGATCGCGAGAAATCCCTGCTGGAAGAACTGGAACGTACCAAACAACGCTGGAACGAAGAGCAGGACGACACTTTTGCCAACGTATCGTTGCAGGATGTGTCCGATGTTGTTTCGATGATGACGGGAATACCCGTGTCGCGCGTGGCGCAATCGGAATCGGAAAAGTTATTGCGAATGCCGGAAGAATTAAAGAAACGGATCATCGGCCAGGAAAAAGTCATAGAAATAATCAGCAAAGCTATTCAGCGTACCCGGGCCGGTTTAAAAGATCCCAACAAACCAATCGGCTCTTTTATATTTTTAGGGCCTACCGGCGTAGGGAAAACCTATGTTGCCAAAGAAGTGGCCAAATACCTGTTCGAAAGTGAAGATGCGCTGATCCGTATCGATATGTCCGAATTTATGGAAAAGTTTGCCGTTTCGCGTTTAACCGGCGCCCCTCCGGGATATGTTGGCTTTGAAGAAGGCGGTCAGTTGACCGAACGGGTGCGGCGGCATCCTTATTCCGTAATCCTGTTCGATGAAATTGAAAAAGCGCATCCCGATGTTTTTAATATTTTGTTACAAATTCTCGATGAAGGCCACCTTACAGATGGATTGGGCCGGAAAATTGATTTTAAAAATACCGTTCTGATCATGACCAGCAATATCGGCGCACGTCAGGTAACCAAAGGCGGCGGCTATGGCTTTGCCAAGTCCGATGATGAATCGAATTACGAAAACATGAAGGATCGGATCCTGGAACAGGTTAAGCAATTATTCAATCCGGAGTTTATCAACCGCGTCGATGAGTTGGTGGTCTTCCGGCAGCTCAGCCAGAATGATATGTTGCAAATTATTGATATAGTCATCGATGAAATGCTGAAAAAAGTAGCCACCCGGAATATCAGCATAGAACTGACCAAAGGCGCCAAGGAATATATGGCGGAACATGCTTTTGATCCGATATATGGCGCCCGTCCCTTAAAGCGTACCATTCAAAAACTGGTCGAAGACCCCATTGCTGAGAAATTACTCAAAGGCAATTTTACGGACGGCAGTTTTATTCGGGTGAAAAAGAAAGGCGACGGACTCGAGTTTATTGAAGTTACCAGGGATGAACAGAACCTGGAAACCGACGAGTCCCCAAAAACTGAAATAATTGAAAATTAGGCAATAAAAAACCTGGGCCCTGATCAGAGCCCAGGTAAATTGTTACAGGGTGGAAGAACACGGGGTGGCGGGGAAAATTTTACTTGTAGATAGACTAGTTAGCTAGCAGTTCCCGATAGATAGTTTCATGTTCGGGATCGATGACCAACAAGGTACGCAACGGTTCTTTGTCCCTGGCGCGCCGGTACACTTCAACCAGTTCAATATAATGAGCGCTGATAAATTTTTTGGCATAATCATTATCCGGATCGTTGGCAAGAAGTTTATCCAGCATTTTAATGGCTGTAGCAATATATTTACGGGTTTTTTCATTATCGTTTTTTACAAATGAAATACCATAATAATAATAGTCAACCATTTCACGGAACGGTTTGTGCCTGTCGCTCAGAAAAAAATTGACCAGATCAAGGCGGCGATCCCAGCCTTCCTGGAAACGACCCAGTCCAAATTTACTTTGCTCGGCAATATTTCTGGCTTTTTCATAATATACAGTGCCGGCCAGTGTTCCCCATTTATCAAATTCGCCGCCGAGGATCATGAACAGGTAAAATTCTACCAGGCTGGTAAAAGAATCTTGTATGTTTTCATTATAAGACAAGGTGCTGCCGCTTTGGTAGGCAAAGGTCCATCTGTCGTCGTGAAATTGCTGATCATAATTGTTATGGATCAGAAAATCGGCGCTGTATTTTTCTTCAGCTCCGGAACTTCGGTCGGTGGGAACTATGGTAATATCAACAAACACATCGGTTTGCCACTCGTTATTGCAGCGATTATTGCTGTTGCTATTGATATAATGTTCTACCTTGTCGGCAAAATCAGCCAGTTTTTCCTTTTTATCAATAGGCAGCGATTCCAGGGTCGTTGTTACCCGCGCTTCAATACGCTGGCCAAAGGCAGAACTTGCTATAATGAAAACAATCACCAAAACCAGGCCGGCTATTATTGCCTGACCAGGTTTGTTACACAATTTATACATTTATTCCTCCGGGACAAACATACTAAAAATTTCTTTCATAAATATCCGTTATTTTATGGTTTTAGTCAAGTAAATTGTTCTACAGGATAAACGCATGAACCCAGGGAAACGTTCCATTATTGCCTGCATACTGACGCTAGTCATGTTCCGGCCAAGCTTGGCTGCCTTTGAGGATATGCCGGCCGGGGCCCGGATGTATGGGTTTGCCGGCGCCGCTTCCGCTTGTTTTAGTTATGAAAACCTGTTTTATAATCCCGCCGGTATCTGGCGTGATGCCGGAATACAAATGGGCGCTTTTACCGGTAAACTGTTCGGCCTGGATGAGTTACAATATGGCAGCTTTGCCGGGGTCTTTCATGTCCGGCGGGTTACCTGCGGCCTGGGGGCGCAGGCGTTTGGTAAAAGTAATTACCGGGAAAGCACGGTTTGCGCCGGGCTGTGCTATAAAATTGACCAATTTATATATATCGGCGCGGCTGCCAGGTATGTAGGTCTGGCAATAAAGGGGTACGGACAAGCTGTAAGCGTTCTGGCCGATATAGGCGGCATTATAAAGCCGCATCCGCGGCTGCAATGGGGCTGGGTAGTTCGAAATTTCGGCTATGCCGCTATCGGTCAGTGCCGGGAAAAGCTGCCGCAAAGCATTATTACCGGCGTACAAATTTTACCCGTTAAGGCGGTTAAGATGAACCTGGAGTTGTACAAAGATACCCGCTTTCCGGTTGATTATCGCTGCGGCGCTGAAATTGAGCCGGTTGCCGGATTGCGGGTCAGTTCCGGGTTTGCTACTACGCCTTCCCGGTTCACGGCCGGATTCGGCCTGAACTGGCAGTGGCTTGCCATAGATTATGCCTTTAATACACATCCTTACCTCGACATAACGCATTTATTTTCACTGGTGTTTACACGAGAGAAATAAACAGCATGAACCTGACTTATCTAAACAAACCGGTTTTAGCAATATTGTGTGTGCTTGGGTTAACCTGGCGGACGGGTCATGCGCAGGAAATTGACGTCGAAAGGTTATTTGAAACCCCGGCTAATGGCGATAATATTAATGTGCTGCTCGATTACCTGCAAAATTTACAGGAACAACCGCTGGATTTGAACCGGGTATCTGGCGAGGAACTTGAAGACATTCCCTGGATCACCAAGGCGGGAGCACAAGCTATAATACAGTATCGTCGCCAGCATCGCGAATTCAGGTCTGTTGATGAACTGGATAATATCCCCGTTCTGGAACCGGCGACCGCTTTAATAAAAACATTCTTTATGGTTAAACAAAAAACCCATCCACAATTCACTGTTTCCGGGCGACACCGGTTTATTACCGATGTACAGAAAAGCCGGGCCTATAAAGAAAACATTTATGCCGGAAAACGAGCCCAAGTTTATCATAAAATAAACGGCTCGCTGCCCGGCCAATGCCGGTTTGCCCTGGTGACGGAAAAGGATCCCGGAGAAAAAAGTTATTATGATTATTGCGGCGGCTATGGGGAATGGCTGGCGCCCCGGTTACATGGTAAACTGGTGATCGGTAATTTTTATGTCGAGTCCGGACAGGGGCTGGTGCATCATGGGTATTACCAAAAGAACAAGGGATACGAACCGATAATGGCGGCAACTCCTGCCGGACGGGGTATTAAAGGGTCCGCTTCTGTTGCTGAAAACAGCGGTTACCGCGGCGGCGGGGTGTTAACCGGATTGGGAAAAGTGGAACTCGCGGTCTTTTATAGCAACCACCCGCTCGACGCCCACGTGGAAAACGATACGATCGTTTCCTTTCAGAGTTCCGGCTATCATCGTTACGGCAGCGAAATTAAAAACCGGGATTCGGTTACAGAAACGGTGTACGGTGGTTACATTAAATGGCCGGTAACCCCTTTTATTTATTTGGGATTACAAGGTTTATCCGCCGCCACAAGCAAACCTTTCATCGTCGAGCGTCCGGCAACACGGATTGCCGGAACATCATACTCTGTTTATAGTATGGATTATGGGATAACCCGATCCGGCTGGCAGGTGTTCGGCGAGTGCGCGCAAAGCAATCATTCCGGTTTTAATCATTTACATAGCATCCTGTTTCGCGAACAGGGCTTTGAATACCTGGTTTTATGGAGAGACTACCGGCCCGGGTTTCTGAACCGCCACGGCTGCGCTTTTGGCGCCAATGACGATATGGTGAATGAAACCGGACTTTACAGCGGCTGGAAATGGCAGCCGACCCGAAAAACCTCGCTTGCCTGTTATTATGACCACTTTAAACAACCCTATTATGATAACAGCGATTTAGGCGCTATACAGTACCAGGATGTTATGGTTATCCTTGAACACAAATTTAACCCGCAACTAGCCGGAATGTTGCGCGGGCAATGGCGCAGCCGGGATGAAATGGTTGCTGTTGAAGACAATTTTGGCAATTTAGCTAAAAAAATTATCACACAGAAAAAATTTTTGCTACGCGCCCAGGTTGACTATCAATTTCACACCACTTTGCAACTACGCAGCCGGTTTGAATATCACAATCTGCGCGGCGTTGATTATGGCTTGTGCGCTTATCTGCCCGACAGCAGCGCGGTTATGCTGTATCACGACCTGCATTACAAAATTGATAACCGTTTTAATTGCCGCGCCCGCTGGATCATGTTCGATTCACCATTATACGACACCGCCTTTTATCTGTACGAAAACGATCTCCCCGGGGTTATGCGGATGAAAATGTTATACCGGCGCGGTTCGCGCTGGTATTTTATCTTAAACGCGAAAATTACAAACTCTATGCAAATAACCGCCAAATACGAGCAAACAGTCTACGATAATATAGATTCTATCGGTTCGGGATATGACCGGGTAAGCGGTAACCATACAGAGGTTTTTTCTCTGCAATTTGACTGGCGCTTGTAAAAAAAGCCTTCTTTTTTAGTTAAAAATAATTATATTGCTGTAAAGCGGCATATATGTTTATACTATTTTTTTGCCATGAATATCAGGTTGTACCATTATAAAAGGAGCGAGTTATGACGCAAATACAACATACCTGTGTGGAACGGTTTTTAAAATATGTCACCTTTGATACCCAGTCTTCCGAAGAATCCACTACCTTTCCCAGCACTGAAAAGCAAAAAGACCTGGCCCTGTACCTGGTGGCGGAATTACAGGAAATGGGTTTAAAAGATGCGGCTATGGATGAATGGGGTTATGTAACCGCTACCCTGCCGGGAAATACCAGTTACCCGGTTCCGGCAATCGGTTTTATCGCCCACCTCGATACCTCGCCGGATGTCTCCGGCAAGGATGTTAAAGCAAAAATTCACCGCAATTACCAGGGCGGCGATATTGTCATCTCCAGCGATCCGCTGATCGTGCTCAAAGCCGTTGAAAATCCGCACCTGGCGCAACAGCTTGGGCATGATATCATCACATCGGACGGCTCGACCCTGCTCGGCGCAGACAACAAAGCCGGCATTGCCGAAATTATCGACGCCTTTAACCATCTTTTAAAACACCCGGAAATTAAACATGGCGATATAAAGATTGCCGTTATGCCGGATGAAGAGATCGGCCAGGGCAGTTCACATTTCGATATTAAAAAATTTGCCGCGGCTTATGCCTATACCATCGATGGCGAAACCGCCGGCGAGATCGAGGACGAAACCTTTTGCGCCGATGCCGTAACGATGACGATTAAAGGCATAAATGTGCATCCCGGTTATGGCAAGAACAAGCTCATTAACGCCGTCAAGATAAGCGTTGAACTGATTGATAAATTGCCCAAAGATACGCTGTCCCCCGAAACCACCGAAAAACGGGAAGGCTATGTTCATCCCCACCAGATATCCGGAAATGTTGAGCAGGTGGTAATAAAATTTTTGATCCGCGATTTTACCGTGCCCGGTCTGAAAGAAAAAGAAGCGTATTTACAAAAGCTGCTAACAGAAGTGATTGCCGCCCATCCCGGCGCGGCGTTTGAATTCAAGGTCGATGAATATTACCGCAACATGAAGTATAAACTGGATGAGGACCCCAAAGTGGTTGAATACGCCCTGGAAGCGGTGAAACGGGCCGGACTGACGCCCAAACGCAATATCATCCGCGGCGGCACCGACGGCGCGCAGCTTTCGTACAAGGGTCTGCTCACCCCGAACATATTTACCGGCGGGCACAATTTTCACGCCCGCACAGAGTGGATCTCGATCCAGGATATGCACAGCGCGGTGCGGGTGATCGTGCATCTGGCGCAGATTTGGGCGGAAAAGAGTGTGGCAGTGTAACAGCGAATGAAAAAAATTACCCTGACTCATACTATCTTTGCCGGTATTATCCTGGGAATTGCCGGCGGGAGCCTGCTGGGCCCGGCAATTCTGCCGGTTGCCGAACCGCTGGCCACCCTGTTCCTGCGGCTGTTGCGTATGGTCATTATGCCGTTGATCATCACTTCGATCTTGTCGGGTGTTCTGAGCATCGGTACGGCGCGGGGACTCGGTTCGCTGGGGCTTAAAACAGGGATTTATTATATAACTACCAGTCTGCTGGCAATTTGCACAGGGCAGCTTTTGGTGAATATTTTTCGTCCCGGCGCGGGCGCCAGTATTGGCTTGCAGGAGCAGGTAACGGAATTGCCGGCTGCGGATCAAAGCATTAAAGATCTTTTGTTTCGCATCATTCCGGAAAATCCGTTCCAGTCCATTGCTAACGGCGATGTGTTACCGGTGATCTTTTTCTGCATTTTATTCGGGTTTTTCATTACCAGGCTGGAGGACGACTATCGCCTGCCGTTGACGCGCGTAATACAGGGCGCTTTTGAGGCGATGATGCAGATCACTCGCCTGGTGTTGTGGCTGGCGCCGCTGGGTGTGTTTGGCATTAATGCCAAACTGGTCGCCACTACCGGCATTGGCGCGTTCAAATCGCTGGGCTTTTATTTTCTCATTGTCCTGGCGGGATTATTCATCCACGCCCTGGTCTCCCTGCCATTGCTGCTGAAACTAGTGGGACGGGTCAAGCCCTTTAAACATTATCGCAATCTTTTACCGGTGTTCTTTACGGCGTTCTCGACCAGTTCTTCTATGGCCACCCTGCCGGTCAACCTCGAATGTACGCACAAGGGCTCCGGGGTTTCGGACAAGATCACCAATTTCACCCTGCCCATCGGCGCTACGGTGAATATGGACGGCACGGCGCTGTACGAATGTGTGGCGGTGATCTTTATCGCGCAGGTGTATGGTATCGAACTGAATTTCAGCCAGCAACTGGTTGTAGTTATGATGTCGCTGCTGGTCTCGGTCGGCGCCGCCGGTATTCCTATGGTGGGACTGGTGATGATGTCCATCATCCTGCGCGCCGTCAATCTGCCGCTGGAAGGCGTGGGTATTATCCTGGCGGTTGACCGGATTCTGGACATGTTTCGCACCACCGTCAATGTGCTGAGCGATTCCTGCGGCGCGGTGATCGTCGCCCACCTGGAGGGGGAAGAGCTGGAAAAGATCAGGTAAAGAGGAATAAGGGGGCTTTGCCGATAATTAAAGGACATTTCGCTCAACCGGAATAGTGCCGCAGGTGGACCACACTGATATTCTGCCGGGCCGCAGGCCCGACCTACAGGCTAAACCCCGTCAGGGGTGAAATGTTTATAGCTAGGAGAATAAAAAAACTCGCAACCCCGTTAGGGGTGGAACCTGGTAACGCGATCTACAGTCATCTCGATACGTCCCGAAAGGTGAAGCAACGGGACTACTCGATGACCGTAATATATTTTTGAATAACCGGTCGTCGATTAGGGCCGTACATGGTCTTGAGTGGCGAACTGCACCGGGCATATAACAGCATTACAGCAGATGTAGATTCGGCCCGTATCGAGACGAATTGACTTGGGGTGAGCACTAATCTTTTTGTTCATTGCCACGTCATTTATGACGTGGGTTTCCAAAACCAGACAAAATTGACTTTAGTCAAATACTCTTTCAGGCTAAAGCCCTGTTTTTGCTTTATTTATTCCACGACCTGAATGTCGTGGCAATGATGGGGTTATCAATAACACCGGTCGTCGATTAGGACTGTAAATGGTTTTGGGAAACGAAACCATGTGCTACACTCCTGATATTTCATATACAAATAAAAGCAATGGATTTCCGGCCAGTTTGCATATATATTAATCCGCATACAACCGAGGTGCGTAGCACTTACCTGCTCCCCGGCCCACCTCGCTGTAGATTTTATATAAACCCAACTCGGTTCGAATTCATAGAGCATTGCGTTGAGCAGGAATCTACCCGCTGGTGGACCACACTGATATTCTGCCGGGCCGCAGGCCCGACCTACAGGCTAAACCCCGTCAGGGGTGAACTGTTTATAGCTAGAAGAATAAAAAAAACTCGCAACCCCGTTAGGGGTGGAACCTGGTAACGCGATCTACAGTCATCTCGATACGTCCCGAAAGGTGAAGCAACGGGACTACTCGATGACCAGGCTATAATCGCGCCGGAGAAACAATTTTTTCGTAGGGGCGAAGCATCTGTTCCGAACTAACTTTTCATGTCAACCGATCCCGGTAAAGATGCTTCGCCCGGATGAATAGCAATCCCGGACGTATCGAGACGACATTTGCTGGGCAGTATGCAACAAAGTGTAGCCCACCTCGCCACAAATCCGGTAAATGTATGGAAAGTTACGGAGTTTTAGTCTTTTCTAACCTTTACCCATTATTGTGGACACACCGAAAAGTTCGTATATTATAACCAAGGAGGTGTGTCATGAGCGAAACTAAATCAAGAAAATTTTATAGTAAAGAATTTAAAGTAAGAACCGTTAAACTCGTTCTTGAAGGAC
>JAKQIY010000075.1 GCA_029561455.1 bacterium | reverse complement strand
GGATAATATTATTATATAGAAATGACTTTAGTCAAATAATCGTTTTGGCTAAAGCCTTGTTTTTGCTTTATTTGTTCCACGACCTGAAGGTCGTGGCAATACGGGGTTTATTCAAAAACCAGTCTCCGGATTTAGATTTGTTTCGATACGCCCGGGCTGGGAGACTGTGTGAAAACGCCTGTAAAAGCCTGGTTATCAGCGCTTGAAAGTAGTTCAGATTCTACCGGACCCGGAGTACAGGTCCTTTATGGACTGTGGGCCGCCGCAGGCGGCCTCGAATCAATTTGTTTTTTCAATAAAAACATATAGTTAAATGGCATGGAGTATATATGTAATAATCAGTAAGGTTTTCATGTTACAGATGATATTTGGGCCTTCGGCCCAACGCATCGCATAAAGGCGATGCACTCCACTTTTATAATAATTTTTTTGTTTTCACACTGTCTCTGGGCGGTGATCCCCGTCCAGGCAGATCATCTAGTCAAAAGTTACTGTTTTTCTGATGTTCGGGCAAAGCATTCTTGCCCAGAGTTGAGGACTGTTATAGTTTTATTTACAACGAATGCTTTGCCCTTACAAAAATGAAAGATCGCGCCGGGATTCACATCCCGGTGCGAAGAACGGGCTAGGGTATCTTACGCAGGAACCAGGGGCTATTGCCCCTGGTCTTTTTTAACTGGACAACATGTCCGGCATTAACATGCGATATGGGGAACATCTCCGCCTGTGACGGATCTTCGACCCATGCCGAGCTGTAAGTTAAACCCCTCAGGGGTGAAATGTTTATAGCAAAATGAATGAGAAAACTCGTAACCCCGTCAGGGGTGGAACCTGCATATCATCACGCTCCCGGCATCTCGATACGTCCCGAAAGGTGAAACAGCGGGACTACTCGATGACCGGGCTGGCATGAGGTATGCCGTAAGAACGGTCGTCGAGTAGGGCCGTATATAATCCTGGAAGACGAACTCCTCTAGTTACAAAGCAGCTTTTCAGCAGAAGCAGATTCGGCCCGTATCGAGACGACATTACCTGACTAGTACACTATGCTCGCGCCTGGGTTCCCATCCCGGCGTGCTTAGAACTAGTGCAGGCACCCTGTAGAGACAAGGCATGCCTTGTATTTACAAAGCACAATGCACAATTTTAGCGCATCAAGATCATTTTCCTCGTTTCGGTGTAATCACAATAACGGATACGATAGAAATAAACCCCGGAAGCCACCAGGTTGCTGAATTTATCCTTACATTACAGTATGGACGTAATGTCTATGAATTATTGTTTTATCATTAAAACGTAAACTCTCGTTATTTGTTGATATTATCAAGGAGAATAAACTGGATACAATGGCACCCGCCCATTCTCCCCTTGCGAATCTGGCGGTTTTTGTGTATTTTTCCATAGTAAATAACTTTTATCCGGGCGTCTATGCTGTTAGTGATTATCCTGCTCCTGATCTATTTGTCCCTGCTTGCCGGGTTACTGGCGGGATTGTTGCTGCCCGGCAAACCGGCATTAAACTCCCGGCAGCCGTTTGTTTCCATTATCGTCGCCGCCCGCAACGAAGCCGCGGCGCTTCCCCATTGTATAAAAGCCTTGACGCAGCAGGATTATCCCCATGAGAAAATGGAGATTATCCTCGTCGATGACCGCTCCACGGACAATACATGGACGATCATTCAGGATTATGCCCGCCGCTACCCGTTCATCCACACATTACAAATAACCGGCGCCCCTGAATGGCAAAGCGGCAAAAAAAGCGCCCTGCAGCAGGCGTATACACTGGCGCAGGGCGAATTTCTGTTTTTCACCGACGCCGACTGCCGCCCGCCGTCGACCTGGATCAGCGAAATATTACCGCTGTTCACCGACGACATTGGCCTGGTCGCCGGGTTCTCGCCGCAGCAAGCAAAGACTTCCCCGGCCTGGAACGGCTTCCTATTCATGGAAAGCCTCGCCGCCGCGTTGGTCGCCGCCGCCAGTATCGGCCTGGGGCGCGGCGTTACCTGCGCCGGCCGCAACCTGGCGGCGCGCGCGAGTACCCTGCGCGACATTGCCGGGTACACCCGCCTGCCCGATACCCTGTCCGGCGACGACGATTTTTTGCTGCAAGCGGTGGCGCGCCAGCCGCGCTGGCAATGCCGGTATTCGTTTTCTCCCCGCACCCATGTGCCGGCAGCCGGCCCGTCAAACCTGCGGCAGTATTTCCGGCAAAAATCCCGCCACCTCTCCGCCGGTAAGCGCTTTTCCTGGTTACAACAAACCGGCTATGCCCTGTACTATGCGGCCAATTACGGCTTGTGGCTGGCGGCTATTGCGGCGTTGTGGATTAATGCGGCCCTGGTCATTCCCCTGGTTCTCAAACTGGCGGCGGACTGGTTTGTACTGACACTTTTCTCCAAGAAACTGCACTCCCCCTTTAAATTGCAGAATTTTCTGCTCTGGCAGGCGTTGTTCCCGGCGCTGCACCTGGCGGCGGCGCCGCGAGCGTTTTTCAGTAAACTGACCTGGCATGACCATAAGGGGACCCGCCATGTTTAATCCAAACACCAAATTGTGGCGCAACTATCAATGCAACTCGGTAAATCGGGGATGGCTGGTGGCGCAAATTTTAGCCGACACGATGTCGCTGGACAAGGCCCGTATTCTCGATGTGGGCTGCGGCGACGGCGGTATTGCTATCGCCCTGGCACAGGCGGGCGCGCAGGTCAAAGCTGTCGATCCCGATCCGCAGCGGCTCCACAAACTGGCGGAACACAGTATGCCGCTGCTGGAAACTGAAATCACCGGCGGCGAACCGCTGCGCGAACCGGCGGCCGCTTATGACGCCGTTATCCTGAACGATGTGCTGGAACATACTGAAAATCCCGGACTGGTGTTAAAAAACTGCCGGAATTGTCTGAAATCGGATGGAGTGATCTATATTACAACCCCCAACAAGTTTTCGCCGCTCAACCTGTTGTGCGATCCACATTACAGCCTGCCGGGATTGGCGCTGCTGTCCCGTCGCTCGGTAAAACGTATTGTAGCGCAATGGCTGAAATGGCTGCCGCAGGACAAACCGGATTACCCGCAGTTGTTGAGCCTGACGCAGTTATCCCGCTTGCTGCAAGAAAATCGCTTGACCTGGCGCTTTGTCAACCGCCGCGCCGCACAACTGGCTTTTGCCGAACCCCGCGCGTTGTGGAGCCGTCCGGCGCATTTATGGATAATTCAGTGCATTATCCGGTTTAAATTGGTAAAATTTTTTCTTACATTAATTAACGATAAAAAAGGTCTTTACAATAAATGCCTTAATCCGAACTGGACGATTCTGGCCGGAACATTATGATTACTTTACCAAGCCGGGCGCAGCTTGCGCCTGTTCTGCATAACAAAGCGCTGTTGTTCTGCATAAAAATTTTGATCGCGGCGCTGCTGCTATTGTCGCTGCGGGGCAAGATCGGAGGCGGGCAGATCACCGCCGCTTTTCAAAATGCCCGTATCGGCTTTATTATCTTTTCGTTCCTGCTGCTGGGGGTTAACATTTTTCTCCAGTTCAAAAAATGGCAATTGCTGGTGCGGCTGGCAAAACCGGAGGTGGGCAACAACGAAATTCTATCCTCCCTGCTGGCCGGGATGACGCTGGGGCTGGTAACGCCGGGACGGATCGGCGAGTTTGGCCGCGCCATGTTCATCAAAAATTTTAAATGGTCGGAGGCGCTGGGCCTGGTGATGATCGACAAGATATTTGCGGTGGTAGTCATTTATTTTTTCGGCATTATCGGTTATTTATATTTTATCCGCATAACTTTTCACCAGTTCCTGACATTACCGTTGCGCATTATTCTGTTCCTGTTGCTGGCGTTATTATTGTATATTATCCTGCATCCGCAACTGGTGCGCGTCAATCTGGGGCGCATTTTCCCGGCCGTGCAAAAACATCCTAAATTGCAGTTGTTACTCTCTTCGCTCGACAATTTTAAAACCCGCCAGGCATGGATCCTGCTCGGTTACGCCCTGCTGCACGCCGTTACCTATAATTTCCAGTTTTACCTGCTCATCTGCGCCTTTGCAGATATTAACCTCTATCACGGATTGCTGGCGGTGGTTTCCATTATGATGGTTAAAACCCTGCTGCCGGTCTCTTTTGGCGACCTGGGCGTACGCGAAAGCGCGGCTATTTACTTTTTATCCCACTTTGCCATTAGCGGCGCCGCCGCATTCAATGCCTCAATTTTGCTTTTTTTTATCAATGTGCTGCTGCCGGGTCTCGCCGGTATGGTGGTGATCCTGATGAACCGCTCCACAGCAAATCAATCCGGCGTTTCAACATGACGGCGTTGATTTTCTTTTTCACAATTGCCGCTTTGCTGTATTGTTGTTTTATCAGCGCCCTGCTCACCGGGTTGCGACGGCTTGAAACCGTTAACGCGGAACCGCTGTCAGGGTTCGTGTCGGTCATTGTTCCGGCGCGCAATGAGGAACGGCATATTGAATCCTGCCTGTCCGCCCTGCTGAACCAGACCTGGCCGGCGGACAAGTATGAGATCATTGTCGTCGATGACGCCTCGGATGACTCTACAGCGCAAATAGCGGCGCAGATCGCCGCGCAGGACAGCCGCATTACCATCCTGCCGCTGGCTGCGGATCTGCGCTGTATCTCGCCCAAAAAGCGGGCGCTCGCCGCCGGTATAAACCGCAGCCGCGGCGAATACCTGTTTTTTACCGATGCCGATTGTGTGACGCCGCCGTGCTGGATCGAGACCATGATGCGTTATTTCACTCCGCAAACCGGACTGGTGGCCTCGTGGCTGCTGGTACAACCCGAAGCTTCCCTGTTAAGCAGGCTCGAAACGCTCGATTCGCTGAGCCTGACGCTGGTCGGCGCGGCCGGGTTTGGTCTGGGTGTGCCGTTTTTAGCTAACGGCGCCAACCTGGCTTATCGCAGAGCTTTGTACAACGAGCTGCATGGGTTTACCGGCATTGCCAACACCGCCTCCGGCGACGACGATCTGTTCCTGCTTCAAGTCCGTCAATCGCGCGCCTGGCGAGCCGCCTTTGCCGTGGATCGGCACGCCGCGGTGGTTACCGGCGCCAATACTTCTCTGGCGGGATTTCTAATGCAGAGGCTGCGCTGGGCGTCCAAAACTGCGCACTATCCTTTACCCATGCAGGCGCTGGAACTGGGCGTTTACCTGTTCTTTGTGCTGCTGTTAATATCCGTTCCCCTGGCATTGTTACTGCATAACCTGATGCCGGCGCTGGCGCTGCCGGTAAAAATGTCCCTGGATTTTCTGTTTATGAAAAGCGGCGCACAGCGAGTCAATCGGCGGGTTAATTTAGGAGAGTTTATTGCGGCAGAAGTGTTACAGGCGGCATATATTGTAATCATCGGCCCCCTGGGTTTGCGCGGCCGCTTTTCCTGGAAGGAGCGGGGTTATGTTAAAGGCAAACCCGGTTGACGGCTCACCGTCCCTGGAACAACTCGAGCCTTTTGATATTAAAATTTTTTTTATTCATCACTATACTTCACCCGGGGATGCGGCCACAGTCGCCCGGTTTGCTTGCAGTAACGGTTATAGCTATCGCCAAAATGATCCCGCAGCATGCGTTCTTCCCGCCCGATTCTGACCAGGTAAAAGGGAATAAAGGTAACCAGCATAGCCGGCCCGGCGATCCAGTTAGGCAACAACAGCAATTGCGCCAGGCCCCATAGCAGGTTGGCGGCGTACAGGGGATGACGTAAACGCCGGTAAATGCCGGTAGTTACCAGAACCTGGCTGTCTTTGATCTGCATTGTCGCCGACCAGTTGCCGCCCAGGTCGGAATATGCCCGCCGGGCCAGCCACAGCGCTGCGCCCAAAACCAGGGTTCCGACAGATCCGGATAGATTTTGAAACATCTCGGTAACAGGAATATCGGCCCAGGCCAGCCACCGGGTGAAAATATACACGAGCGGGATAACGGTTAACCCCAGTCCGGATAAAAATTGCAGGGTTTGGTCGCAGCCGGAACGGAAATGCATAATGACCGGGCGCCGGTTCTTGCCGGTATAATGCAGCCGTATCAGGGTGAGGCTTGCCAGACCGATAAGATAGATTATTTTGAATGTCACCATGCTAAAAATTTCACATAATTATTAATTACATGAATGAATTTATAAAACCGGCGGGATTATTATAACAGAATTTTTCCGTATGCTATTAACGCCCCATTTTAAAAACCCGCCCGGAAGCATACCGGGCGGGTTAAAAGAGATATGTTATAATGTTACTGCGCTTTAAGTACCGGCTGGCACATCTCCACTGTACCCACCCATTCGCCGTCGGTGTTTTGTTCCGGATTGGTGAGGAATTTTTCCATCATTGGGCCGGCCGGCACATAACCGTTACTCTGTATCCAGGTAAACAATTCCATATAGGCATTGCCAAACTCTTCGGATGAGTAGGAACCGGTATACATTCTTGACGCCACCTGGGTAAAATCCCACTTTTTCAGCTTTAACGGGGCCTTTAATTCCTTTTCGCCGCTTACCGTCAAACAGACTTCCCATTTCAATTCTTCTGTCGGAGTACTGGAGGGATTATTGTAATACACACCGAACGGCGCCTGCTGCATATCCAGGCTTTGAGCGCCGGCCTGTTCATACAAGGAGGAAAAAGCTGTGGTATGTTCATCATAAGTGCCGGTCATTTCCACAGCGGCATAGAAAAAGGGTTCAACGGTTTTTAAGGTGACGGATTCAGTTTTGGCGGCTTCCTGCGCCATAACAACCTGGAAGACCAATAAAACAGCCAACAGACAAACGGTTTTTTTCATTTTTTTTCTCCGGTTAATGATTAATTTCAGACAATACTTGTCGAAGTTTACATTTTTTTACAATCATACCCGTATCTGATACGTTACAGTTTGGAGATAGGTTTCAAAATTTAGCAAAAAATTTTTTTATTTTAGGAACGCGAGTGGTCAGGAATCTCCATTTCCATTCAAGCAGTTATTTTTAATATAATCTTTGTATTGCAAAGCAGAGATTTTGTACAAACGGGTTCCCAATCAGGAGATTGTACCCTGGAACAAGAGGCAAAAGCCCCTTTGTCATTATCGAGCGTGGAAACGTAGCCACGGCACGTTTTATGGCAATTATCACTCCCCGCTGTTACAGATTTATGTAACAAAGTGTAGCCCACCTCGCCGCAAAAACAGCACAAGCCCGGACAAGTTCGGAGTCATAGTCTTGTCTTTATAGCAGTCCTGTGCCCCAGGTGGACCACACTGATATTCTGCCGGGCCGCAGGCCCGACCTGCAGGCTTGACTTGTGGTGAGTACTAATCTTTTTGCTCATTGCCACGTCATTTATGACGTGGATTACAAAAACTAAAAAATTGACTTTAGTCAAACACTTCTTTAGGCTAAAGCCCTGTTTTTGCTTTATTTGTCCCACGACCTGAAGGTCGTGGCAATGATAAGGTTTAACGGGAAAACCTGTCGTCGAGTAGTCCGTCCCGCCAAGCGGGACGGACGTATCGAGACGACTTGACCTGGGGTGAGCGTTAATCGTTTTGTTCATTGCCACGTCATTTATGACGTGGATTACAAAAACTAAAAAATTGACTTTAGTCAAGTACTTCCTTAGGCTAAA
>JAKQIY010000081.1 GCA_029561455.1 bacterium | reverse complement strand
TTTTATTGAAGCGATAAAACAATTCGAGGCCGCCTGCGGCGGCCCACAGTCCATAAAGGGACTGTACTCCGGATTCGGGAGAATCCGAGCTACTTCCAAGCACTGACAACCTGGCTTTTGCAGGCGTTTTCACACAGTCTCGGGAGGCTTGGTACCAGTTGGTTGGGATTAAAAAAGGGGCGACCGCGAGGGTCGCCCGTACTCGGTTTAATTATCTTTAATGATCCCCACGATCGCATCCAGGGCACGGGCGTCATCGCTTTCGCCCAGCCAGAATATGGCAGATTTGCGTACTTCCAGGCTGGGGTGATTTGTGGCTATCTGGATCAGGCTGGTCAGGCCAAAATCATCATCCATTTCCGACAAGGCAAACACCGCCTGCTTTTTCAATTCCAGTTCCGGTTCGGAATAAACCAGGTCATTTAAGGATTTGGCGGCTCTTTCCCCGGCCATTTGTCCCAGCCAGAAAATAGATTCCTTGCGGATTTCATCATTGCTGTGCTTTTTGGCTGCTTTAATAAGTATATCCACAGCGCCGTCATCATCCACCTCGGAGAGGGCAAAGACGGCGGCTTTTTGTATTTCATTAACCAAATGTTCAAACAACGCTTTTTCGAGAACGGGAATCACCGCCGCATCAGGAATTTGTCCCAGCCAGAACACGGCTTCTTTTTGCAGTTCGATATCCTCTTTACTAAAGGGTATAGCGGATAAAAAGGGCACAGCTCCGTCAACACGGTGCTGCGCGGCTGCGACCAGAATATGTTTTTTGGGAATTCGGGTATTGTTGTTGTGCCATGCCTGGATAAGCCAGGTAAAGCTTTCCTGCTGGTCGAAATGTCCCAGCCAGGTGAGCGGTTTGCCCTGTAAATCCACCTGGGCATCGAAATGGCTGATGTGCAGTTGCTGTTCGCGGTGTTTAGTATTGCTTTTATCGGCAATCAGGAACAAAAACGCCATTTCCTTTTCAACCATACCGTCGTTGGTATCAGACCCGGCAGTTCCCAAATCCTGTTGGTTAAGGATTGCCGCCAGGGTGGGGATGCTGAAGCCGTTGCTATAGCAGCCGATAATGACATTGTGCGGCGATGATTGGGTAATGCTGTAGCCGATCCAGTATTCCCGCTCGCCCTGGTTTTGCTGTTCGGCCCATTGCCACAGTCTGGCCAGGGATTGTGGCTCGCCTTCGTATTTACCCACTTGTTTAGCGGCAGCCATATTGGCCAGCAGGAGCAGTATAAAGAACAGGTAAAATCGCGTCCGGTTCATTTCAAGCCTCCTTATTGTTTTTGATTCGAGTTGATAATTTCAAACAGGGCATCTCTGGCGCGGGGATCGGAGCTTTCACCCAGCCAGAATATCGCAGTTTTACGGATTTCATTATCCGGATGGCTTCGGGCGATTTTAATCAGTTCCACCAGGCCGAGTTCATCGGGAGCGTTGGACAGGGCAAACACCGCTTCTTTGCGTATTTCACTATCCGCATCATTGAAACAGATTTTGCTCAGAGTTTCAATAGCTTTGGCATCATTGGCATTATCGCCCAGCCAGAAAATGGCTTTTTTACGCATATCGATGTCGCCATTTTTTTGCGCAATATCGGCAATATAAAGCATGCCCAGGCCGTCGCTTGCTTCGGACAAGGCAAAGATCGCTTTTTCCCGTACCCGGGGATCTTTATCATTGGCAACAACATTGTAAATGATTTTCATAGTTTCATCGTCGCTGGCATTCTCACCCAGCCAGAAAACCGCTTCGGCGCGCAATTCAGCATCGGCATTCTTTTGGGCAATTTCTACCAGGTACGGCAGACCCAAATCATCTTCCGCTTCCGAAAGGGTGAATATAGCGTGTTTACGAAGGCCGGGATCGGGATCGGTATTGACAACCTTGAACAATAAATCCAAAGTTTTTTTATCGGTAGCCTGTTCGCCCAGCCAAAAGATAGCGTTTTTGCGCAGGTTTCTGTCCGGCTCTTTGGTGGCAATTTCGATCAATTTATCTTTAGCGCGCGGGTCATCCAGCTCGGAAATAACATACAGCACCTTTTCACGCAGACGGTTATCGGCTGAGTTATTATATAGATCAATGATCATGCTGGCCGCTTTTTCATCATCCATGTTTTGCAGGGCATACAGGGCGGTCAGTTTAAGATCGAGATCATCATTGTTCTCATAAGGTTTAATAAGCGCTGCATATTCCGGTTTGCCTTGTTTGGCCAGAGTTTTGCCGGTCTGGATTATATGCATTTTGGCATCATTCACCCATTTGCTTTTTGGATAATTTTTAATAAAATTTTGATAACATTCAAAGGATTGCTCCAGGTTGCCGGCGCTTTTAGACTGGGCATAACACTGCCAGAACATGGCGTCGTCCTTCCATTCACTTTTCGGAAAAGCGGCGATAAATCTTTCCAGGTTTATTATAGCCGTTTTCCAGTCCTCATCCAAAATTTTTTCATAAGCTTTTTGATATTGTTCAGCATCGGATGCTGTTGCAATTTGCGGTATTGCTTTATAATGTAAGATAAAGAGCAGCAATACAGTATTTATTAGCACAAGATGTTTCATTTTATATCTCCTTTTTTTTACTCGTCTTCAACTCGGCCGATTCTAATTTTTCATCAAGCAATTGTAATTCTTCCATGTTTATTTTAAATAAAATTGATTTGCGATCCACACTATGCTGGATGATCTCTATGGAACGGGTATCGTGCAGGCTGTCCAGGTTTGCAATTTGTAACAAGATCACTTCCAGGTCGCTTAAAAGCTGCACGAGTTTTTTCTGCGCTACCGGGTCCAGATCGTTTTGCAGGGCAGATACCCTGGTGATCAATTCCCGGGACATTTGCACCTGTTTTTCGGATAATGCCGGGCTGGGCGGCAATTCTTCCTGGTCATAGTTCGAAAACCCCAGCAGCAGTAACTTGCTTTGCTCCAGGCAGCGCATAGCCTGGTTTTGTATGTTTTTAAAATCTGAAGTAAATGTTTTATCATTGATAACCTGATCCGGCTTTTTACTGAAATGATAAAAAGCGCTGCATAAAATAATACAAAGTGCGGTTACGGCTATGATAGGTTTGAAAAATCGCTCCGGAGAAATTTTAGCCGGTTGTGGTTTAAAACGAAGTGAAAAAGCCAATCGGGTTTTGGGCCGCTGATTGAGCGCCGCCTGCAAATCGTCCAAACTCTTTTGCCAGAAATCCGCAGTTACAGCGGGGCGGGTATAGTTCCTGGTAAATTGATTGGCAAATAGTATGTGCTCATAATCGGTGCGGCAGGACGCGCAGGTTTGCAGATGTTCATTCAAGAGTTGCTGCTGTTCTGCCGTAATCTCGCCGGTCAGCGCATCTATCATCAAAGATTGTATTTTATGACAATTTTTCATAATAAAGCCTTAATGTGATTGTAGAAAGGATAATTGTTTTTGCATTTTTTTTAGGGAACGGAACAGGGTAGATTTTACAGTTCCTAACGAGATTCCTAAAATATTGGCAATTTCATCTAATCCCTGGTCATGGAATTGTCGCAGCACAAAAACCGATTTTTCTTTAGCCGACAACACTGTCATAGCCCGTGTAATGTGATCATTGATCATAGCCATATCCGCCTTTACTTCAGGATTATCGGGATAATTCGGTTGATATGATTTCCCGGTATTATCTGAAAAACTTTCCAACGAGTCGCTCATTTTTAATACCTGAAAATTTTTTCTTTTTTTATTATTCATCCACATATTCATAGTAATGCGATACAACCAACTGCTGAACCGGGACTCGCCGCGAAATGAATCCAGGCGTTCAAAAGCACGAATAAAGACATCTTGTGACAGATCCTGGGCATCCTCGCGGCTGCCGGTCAGGTCATACGCCAGGTTATAAACAATTTGTTGATGCTGCCGGACCAATTCCTTAAAGGCTGCACCGGAGCCAAGCCGGGCTTTGTTAACCAGTTCCAGGTCGGTTTGCATGAAATCTTGTTCCTCCTCTGTATAGTATGACAGAGTTTGAATATAAAAAGTTTACAAGACCGGAAAGATTTTATCAGTAAAAATAATTGCCAGCACTGTGTAGCTTTAGGATCGATAATACAATATATTATTATCAACCCATAATGTCAACGGGCGGGTGCATATTTGTTAAATGACATGAAAAGGTAACACGGCGGGAACGAAAAACCAAAAAACCGGGCGTTTATTATTCGCCCGGGTATTTCAAGCCGATCTGGTCGCGGATTTTATCCATGGTATCGATGATCGACAGGGTTTCGTCGAGCGGCATGATGTCGCTTTCCAGCTTTTTTGCCAGAAAGCATTTATTTACTTCGGCAATTTCATAATTATAGCCATTCCCCGTATACGGTAAATCGATGATCTGTTCTTTTGAACCGGGGATAAGCACGCTCATTTTGGTCGGATGCCACCACGGCGCATGGATTTTGATACGTCCGGTGCTACCGAGAATATCCGCTTCCTGATCGGTTTGCACACGAATGGCAGCATGCAGCAGCGCCAGCCGATTGTTGGCATGACCAAGCGTTATAGCAATTTTTTCATCCACATTGGTTTTGCCGATGTGCGCCAGGGCGCGGATCATCGAGGGACTGCCAAAGATCATGGAAGAGAGCGAAATCGGGTAGACGCCAATATCCAGCAGGGCGCCGCCGCCATATTCGGGGTTGAACAACCGCCCGGTGGGATTATATATAGCTTTGAAACCAAAATTGGCGGTTAGCATTTCCGGGTCGCCTATGACACCTTTTTTCAGCATGTCTTTTATAGTGTTAAAAAGCGGCAAAAACCGAGTCCACATGGCTTCCATAACAAAACATTTATTTTCCCGCGCGGCTTTGATGATCTTTCCGGCCTGCAAAACGTTGAGGGCAAAGGGTTTTTCACACAATACAGCCTTGCCGGCTTTAATACACAGGAGAGCGTTTTCCATGTGCAGGTGATTGGGGGTGGCAATATAAACAGCCTGTATGGCAGGATCGTTAGCCAGTTGTTCGTAACTGCCAAAGCGTTTGGGAACATTAAATAAAGCGCCAAATTCATCGGCAGTGGTTTGTAACCGTGAACCCACAGCCGCGAGCCGCGCATTTTTTACATATACCAGTCCTTCGGCAAACTTTCTGGCAATATGCCCGGTTCCCATGATCCCCCAATGTACTGTCTTTGCCATAACACCTCCAAAATTGTCTCACCACCCGGCCTGATTAATATGATGTGATGCATCTGGTCAGTACTAGCAACAATTAGTACTGATTCGCCGGTGGCACTTTATATTATGAAATAATCCGGGTTTTTATGTATTTGGTTTAAAAAAGTTGCTAGTTATAAAATATTATTATATATTGTAAAAAATGTTGCAATTTACAAGCCGAAATCCGATTTTACAGCCGGTAATGCAGGTAATATATAATTATTCTGGTATTAACCGGACTTGTCGGCAAAAAGCACAATAAACAGTAAACCGAGGGATAAAAGATGCCGGAAACTGCAGAATTCCTGCCATTTACAGATAATGTGTACCGAACCGGAGCAAAGAAGATCAGTTTTTGCAAGAAGAAATTCCCCAATTTCTTTTTTTACAAAAATATGATCAAAACTGTAATTCATTCCAGCCGTCTTGGCAGAACAAACCGGTTAACTTTTACCGCCTGGGGGAAACAAAGCATCGACATGTTGCAGCACCTGGAAAATGTCGGCGGGCAATTTGAAATCAGCGGGATTGAAAATATAAGAGAAATTAATACGCCTTGTGTATATGTATCCAACCACATGAGTGTACTGGAAACTTTTGTGTTGCCTTGTTTGCTGATCCCTTATCAAAAAATAGCCTTTGTGGTTAAAGAGAGCCTGGTCAAATACCCGGTTTTCAAACACGTTATCGGCAATCTTGAACCGGTGGTGGTTGGCCGCGAAAACCCACGTCAGGACCTGGTGACTGTATTGGAGCAAGGCGCAGAAAGACTGAGCCGGGGTATTTCGATGGTCATTTTCCCGCAGCGGACGCGTATGATGCACTTTAATCCCGAGGAATTTAATACGATCGGAATCAAGCTGGCCAAACGCGCCGGCGTGCCCGTTGTGCCTGTAGCCGTCAAGACCGACGCCTGGGGGCAGGGCAAGCTGGTTAAGGATTTCGGCAAGGTTGATCCCGCCAAAGCCGTGTACATTACCTTTGGCGAACCGATGGCGATTACCGGGAACGGCCAGGAACAACATCAAAAATGTATCGAGTTCATCAAAGCCCATACCGAAGAGTGGTTCCGGAAACAGGAAACAGGAAAATAAAATGACAATTTTTCTAGTTATAATTGGATTGATTGTTTCTTTGGTCGGTTTGGCCGGTTGTATAGTGCCGTTCATTCCCGGACCGCCGCTTAGCTTTCTGGCGTTGATAATATTGTCGTTAGCCAAAGAGTGGCAGCCGTTCAGCGTCGAGTTTTTAATAATCTGGGCTGTTATTACCATTTTTGTCTCGGTTTTCGATAATATCGCCCCGGTTCTGGGCGCAAAAAAATATGGCGCCTCCAAAACCGGCGTCTGGCTTTCAGTGGCGGGAATGTTGATCGGATTGATGTTTTTTCCGCCCTGGGGCATAATTATCGGTACATTTCTGGGCGCCTTTGCCGGCGAATTGATATCCGGGAAAAAGAAGGATCATGCTTTAAAAGCCGGGTGGGGCGTTTTTGTCGGAACTTTGGTGGGAGTCGGTTTGAAACTGGCGGCCTCCGCTGTGATGTTGTTTTATTATATTATAAAAATGTTTTAAAATTTAAAATGCCGGAAATAATTACCCGGAGTAGAGACGTTACATTTTAGTATTGCAATTCGTTGCTAGTTTTTCTAATTTTAGCTATCTCTCTAACCAAGATGGAGACAATAAATGGCAAAACCTATGGAAATCACAGATGCAACATTTGAGCAGGAAGTACTGTCATCGGAGCTGCCGGTGCTGGTGGACTTTTGGGCGGTGTGGTGCGGACCTTGCAAAATGGTTGCCCCGGTTGTAGAGCAAATAGCCGATGAGTATGAAGGCAAACTCAAAGTCGGGAAAATTGATGTGGATAATCATAAACAGGCGGCAATGAACTATGGCATTCGCAGTATTCCGACCTTGTTATTGTTTAAAGGCGGAGAAGTCGTGCAACAGGTCGTTGGCGCATTATCCAAACATCAGTTGGAAGAAAAAATTAAAGAGTATTTATAAAGTTTACCGTTTCGCACATATTTCAATAAATTGTAAAAATTAATATCACAGATTCCCGGATCATGTAGCTGATTAAAATTACGTTATCCGGGAAAGTTATTTCAACATCTGCATTTACAAACTAAATTGTGTACCTGTTCTGCAAAAATCATATTCCGCATGAAAAAATCGGGAAATATATTATATCCCTTGAAAAATGGGGTTTTATTTTTCATAGAATTGTTTTAAATTACATAGAACCAAAACAGACGACGGAGTAATGGAAAATACATGTGCATTAATAATGGCGGGAGGAGGCGGGACCCGGTTTTGGCCTAAAAGCCGGCAAAATTTTCCCAAACAATTTTTGAGTCTGTTTGGTAAAGATACTATGCTGCAAATGACTGCCAATCGGTTGTTAAAGCTGATTCCAACCGAAAAATTGTATATAGTTACGACACTTGAACAAAAGCGTTTGATTACCCGGCAGTTGCCCTGGATGCCGCCGGGAAATATTATAACCGAGCCAGCGGCTAGAAATACTGCGCCGTGTATCGGATTGTCGGCAATCCATATCCGTCACCGTAACCCGGATGCGATCATGGTGGTTTGCCCATCCGACCATTTGATCCTTAATTCCGAGCGGTTTACAGAAATAATCCAAAGTGGTGTTCGGTTGGTGCGTGAAAATCCGCATATTCTGGTAACCATTGGAATAGAACCGACATATTCATCTACCGGTTATGGTTATATTCAAAAGGGCAAAACGATTACAAACGAAACAACCAAAGCTTACCATGTGCGCACCTTTGCGGAAAAACCGGATGTTGATACGGCAAAAAAGTTTTTTGAAAGTAAAGAATTTTTTTGGAACAGCGGCATTTTTATCTGGCATGTTGAGACAATACTAAATTATTTTCAGGAATTATTGCCTGATATTTATTCCAGCTTGTTACTTGTTTACGACGCTTTGGATACGAAAAAATTGAATCAAGTTACCGATACCGCTTATGAGCAAATCTATAACCAATCTATTGATTACGGGATTTTGGAAAAATGTTCACAGGTTGTTGTCATGGATGGAGATTTTGGCTGGAGTGATTTGGGAAGCTGGGATGAGATATATAAAATATCCTCTAAAGATGAGCAAGGCAATGTCATCATTGGCGCGCCGCTGGTTAAAGATGTCCGGAATTCATATATTGAAACCTCGGACAGAACGGTTGGTATAATAGGAGTCAGCGATTTGATTGTTGTCGATACTAATGATTCTCTTTTGATATGTAAACGCGACTTGTCGCAGGATGTGAAATGGCTAGCAGGACAAATCAGGCAAAAAAGCATCGAATAGCGTCTGTAATCCCTCATACAGATAATGCCGAAACCTTAAAACAACTTGAAGCGCTTGCAGTAAAAGCGGGGCTGGAAATACGCCGGGAAAAAGGAGATTTTAAAAGCGGGTATTGCCGGGTTAAAGAGCAAAACCTGTTAATATTAAAAAAAGAAGATCCGGTTGACAAGATCATAGACATTATTGCAAATAATTTAGCAGATTTTCCGATTGATAATAATGATACTAATGCTGATATATATCAGTTAATTGCCGATAAAAAAAGTGAAAAAAACAGCCTGACAGGCTCTGAGGAGGTATAAATGATAAGTAAAGAATTGGCGCAACTTTTTAATAATAATTTGTTTATCAGCAATTTGAAAGCCACGAACAAGGAAGAAGTGCTGGGCGAATTGCTGGATTTATTTATTAAAGAAAAAATTGTGCGTAACCGGCAAATCGTACTGGAAATGCTGCATCAACGGGAAACCCTGGGCAGTACCGGTATAGGCAAGGGTGTAGCGATACCGCATGGCAGAACAACCGCCGCCCTGAATGTAGTGATAGCTTTTGGTAAATCAGAAAAAGGCATCGATTTTAATGCAATAGATAAACAACCGGTTCACCTGTTCTTTATGATCATTGCCCCGCCAAACGATGAGGAAAACAAATATTTACCGGCCCTCGGTTCACTGGTAACCATTATTAAAAGCGAAAAAAACCGGGAGCGTTTATTAAAAGTTACCAATTATTCTGAATTATTATCAATTATCAGCGGAGAATAAAAAATGGATAATGAAATAGAATCGCTAGTTACGCTTCAGGATATTGATTTAATTATAGAAGAAGCTAATGAAGTTGAAAAGCTGGGATTTGCCATAACCGGGGGCAGTGAACTCGCCAAAGCGCGAGCGGAACTGGCTTCGCGGATTAAAAAACCGATATTGTTTCGTTATGAACGGTTACGGGCCAAGTTAAAAAGGGCGATTGTGCCGGTTAAAAATGATATATGTCTGGGTTGTTTTTTACGGCAACCGACATCGATTGGAGCCAAAGGCCGGGAAGAGTCTGAACTCTTTACCTGTGAAAACTGCGGTAGGATTTTATATTGGCTGGATTAAATAAAAAAGGCTGCTTTAAGCAGCCTTTTTTAATTTAGATAATCCCTATTTTTTTACCGACTTGAGCAAAAATATCCAGTACTTTATCCAGTTCTTCATCGGTGTGCGTAGCCATGTAACTGGTACGTAACAACGATTTACCGGGGGGCACGGCGGGACTGATCACCGGGTTGCTGAAAATACCGTTTTCGTACAAGGTCCTCCAAAAAGTAAAAGTCTTTTCATCATCACCAATAAAAATTGGGATAATGGGAGTTTCGCTAACGCCGGTATTAAAGCCTAACTGGGTGTAACCGGTTTTCATTTTTTGATAGTTATGCCATAGTTTTTCACGGCGCTCCGGTTCTTTTTGTAAAATTTCCAGGCATTTCAAAACTGTGGCTACGGCTGCCGGCGGAGGACTGGCTGAGAAAATGAGAGCGCGGGAGTTGTGTTTGATGTGATGAATAACATACTCTTTACCGGCAATGAATCCGCCAATAGAAGCAAAAGATTTGCTGAATGTACCCATGATCAGATCGACATCTTTTTCGAGGTCGAAATGTTCGGCAGTGCCGCGGCCGTGTTTGCCCAACACGCCAATGGAATGAGCGTCGTCGATCATAACGCGGGCATTATGTTTTTTAGCAACCTTGACCAGTTCCGGCAGGTTGACAATATCGCCGCCCATGCTGAAAACGCCATCGCTGACTATAAGTACGCCGCCGGAATTTTTATTGTTGTTTAATGAAAGTATTTTATCCAGGTCTTTCATGTCGTTATGACGGTACTTGAGAGAGCGGCCAAAAGCCAGCCTGGTGCCGTCGACAATGCTGGCGTGATTTTCATTGTCCCCCACGACCAGGTCTTTACGTCCAACTATTGTAGCAATGGTGCCCTGGTTGGTTTGAAAGCCGGTAGAAAACAGCAATACAGCTTCAACATTCATAAATTCGGCCAGTTTCTCTTCCAGTTCTTCATGAATGGAGAGCGTGCCGTTCAGAAATCGCGACCCGGTGCAGCCGGAGCCAAATTTCTCAATGGCTTCGATAGAGGCTTTTTTAACCCGCTCATCCTGGGTTAAACCAAGATAATTGTTGGAGCCGATCATGATCATTTTTTTACCTTTAACGACCACTTCGGTATCGGCGCCGGATTCGATGGCCTGAAAATATGGATACCATCCTTCCTGCATTGCCTGCCTTGCTCTTGCCGATGTACCACCTGAACATTTTTTAAACAGGTCTTCCAAATTGATACTCCCTACTTGATTAAAAATATGATAAAAAGATATGAGAACAGGATAATTAAAGGTGTGCTTAATATTTGAGCAAGCCGTTATTCCTTTTAGTTAATATATGTAAACAATCCATTTTTGTCAAGGGTAAATTGAATTAAATTCACTTAAAATTATTATACGGTTAATTGCTGTTTTTGGGTTTGGAGAATCAGTAGGTATAATTATTGGTTTGGCTTGTGTATCTTTTACCATTTTTTAAAAGCAGGACATATACATAGAAGCAAGAATTATCCATATTCAAAAACCCCATAAATGAAAGAGCCTCCAATTATTTTGGAGGCTGTGTGCGCCAACGGGGAATCGAACCCAGAACCTATCCACCAAAGGTGGATTCCTCTGCCAGGGATTGATCAAGCCACTTGCGACCAGAGGTGGTTTTAAGAAATCTTTCAAATTTCACAGCATCCGAACGAGTTGGGAATTGTTGAGAGAAAAGTAATTTTTCCATTTTAAACATTCTGGTATATGGGCTCCTGCCGTTTTGATGCTCTTCGAGCCTTCGTGATAAATTATTGGTTTGGCCTGTGTATCTTTTACCATTTTTTAAAAGCAGGACATATACATAGAAGCAAGAATTATCCATATTCAAAAACCCCATAAATGAAAGAGCCTCCAATTATTTTGGAGGCTGTGTGCGCCAACGGGGAATCGAATCCAGAACCTATCCACCAAAGGTGGATTGCTCTGCCAGGTTTTGTGCGCCAACGGGGAATCGAACCCAGAACCTACTGATTAAGAGTCAGTTGCTCTGCCAATTGAGCTATTGGCGCAAATAAAAGAACAATTTTTTTTGCCAATAGCTTTAATTAAAAATAAAGCCAGAACCTATCCACCAGAGGTGGATTGCTCTGCCAATTGAGCTATTGGCGCATATAATTCACAGGTAATAATTTACCCCTTTTTATTACATAAATCAAGTCTTTTTTATGTTCAAGTTATCAAGATATTTTCTTTAGAGTTCACTACTTTTTTACTTTCAGTTCCCCCCCAAAAAGAACTATTTGCATCTTTCAGTTTTTATTTGTACATGTAATCTGTCAAAAAATTAAATGTTTTTATATATAGTATTTGTGGAGAACCGGTTATGAAGGCTCATATTATTCTATCTGCTTTACGTACTCTGGCAATAATTGGTTGTGTTTATACTTTAACGTTATCCGCGCAGCCGTTTGACGGGCAAAATATTCCCTTGCCCGAACATCCGCGCCCTGATTTTATGCGCTCTGCCTGGCTGAACCTGAACGGGCCCTGGGATTTTCGTTTTGACGGCGCCAATGTCGGCTTGACCGAACAATGGTTCAGCGGCAATGTGAAATTCAATAAATCCATTATGGCGCCGTTTCCCTGGGGATCGAATTTGTCCGGCGTGAAAGATGAAGCGGATATCGCCTGGTATGGCCGGGATATTACCATACCGGCCGCATGGCAGGAAAGCCGGATAGTTTTGGTTATCGGCGCCTGTGACTGGCACACCACTGCCTGGCTGGACGGAGCGCTGCTGGGCGAGCACCGCGGCGGTTATACCCCCTTTGAATTTACCTTCCCGGCGGATTTGGATCGTTCCGTATCCCATCGACTGGTTTTACGGGTGGACGATACCCCGCATCCCTTTAAACTGGAAGGCAAGCAGGGCTATGGCCGCGCCGCCGGTATCTGGCAAACTGTTTATCTTGAAGCCCGTCCGTCCATCGCGGTGCAAACTATCCATTTAACGCCGGATATTGACCATAATAAAGTTAATGTTAAAGTTGTGTTAAACACCCCGGCGGCCAAGAATCTTCAGCTTACTCTTGAAATAAAGGGCAGCGCCACCCCGTCTTTTCTCACAGAAAAGAAAATTAGCAAAGGCAAGCAAGATGTACAATTTGATGTCTCTATAGACAATCCACGTCTTTGGTCGCTGGATGATCCCTATTTGTATGATGTTACCGCAACGTTGACCGGCAATGGCGAAACCGACCGGGTTGATACTTATTTTGGCATGCGCAAGATCAGCGTTGGCAATATGCCCGGTACGGATATTCCCTATATTTTGTTGAACAATAAACCCGTGTACCTGCAACTCACCCTCGATCAGTCCTATCATCCCGATGGTTTTTATACGTTCCCCAGCGACGAGTTTATGCGCGATGAAATTCTGCGCACCCGGCGCATCGGTCTGAACGGCCAGCGCATCCATGTCAAAGTCGGCATTCCGCGTAAATTGTATTGGGCAGACAAGCTTGGCGTGTTGATTATGGCCGATGTGCCGAACAGTTGGGGCGAGCCGGGTCCCGAAATGCGCGCGGAAATGGAATATGCCTTCCGGCAAATGCTGCAACGCGATTATAACCATCCCGCCATATTTTCCTGGATTCTCTTCAATGAAACATGGGGATTGTTTACCAACCGCACCTATTTGCCCGAAACCCAGCTTTGGGTTGCGGACATGTTCAAATTAGCGAAAACGCTGGACGCTTCGCGGTTGATCGAGGACAATTCGCCCTGTAACCACGACCATGTGGTTACCGATATGAATACCTGGCATGCTTACCTGCCCGGTTATGCCTGGAAAGAAGAGCTTGACCGGATCGTAAAAGATACTTTTCCCGGCTCGTCCTGGAATTTTGCCCCCGGCTATACGCAAGCCAATCAGCCCAACCTCAACAGCGAGTGCGGCAATGTGTGGGGTTACCAGGGCAGCACCGGCGATGTGGACTGGTCCTATGATTATCACCGCATGATGAATGAATTCCGCCGTCACCCGCAGATTTGCGGCTGGCTATATACCGAGCATCATGATGTGATCAACGAATGGAACGGCTATTACCGCTTTGACCGCAGCAACAAATACACCGGACTGGAAGAAATCGTACCGGGCATGACCCTCAACGATCTGCACGGCGCATTTTATATTTCCACGGGACAAGATATTTGTCGCGCCGTTAACCCGGGCGCTGTGGTATCCGTGCCGTTGTTCGCTTCATTCATGACGGATCACTACGCCGGCGCGGAATTGCTGCTAAAGACCGAGTTGGCGTTTTGCGATAACCTGGGACGGCAGAGTGTTATCCCGCAGCAGGATATTAAAATCCTTGGCGCGCCGTGGATGAACCGGGAACTGGAGCCGCTAGCTGTGACCATGCCCAACACCCCCGGTCTGGCCATTTTGCGCCTGGTCTTGCAGGACGCCGCCGGTTCGGCGCTGCATCATAATTTTACTTCTTTTGTTGTTGGTAACTCTCCTTCGCCGCGGCGGGAAACCCTGAGCAGCGGAGATGATGTGTTTGAGGTGCTCCGTTTTGCCCCGGCATCGTTCACGACTGCGCAGTGGTCCGTTAAAGAATGGAATGTGCTGGAAGGATTAAAGGTGAACGGCGCGGGTTCAGGATATTTTGAATACAAGGTGAAATGGCCGGAACAAGTGAAACCGGCCTCAGTGCAGGAAGCGGTGTTTCGCGCCGAACTCGGCAGCAAGCAGTTGTTCGGCAAAGATCGCGAGGACGCCGGGGACATGGATGGCGATTATATGCGCGGCCAGGGCGCGCACGATCCCTCGCTCAATCCCAATGCGTATCCCATGACCGACGAGACGGTTTATCCCGGCGCAGTAGAGATACTCGTCAACGGCGTTTCGCTGGGCCAGTTCGACCTGCCGGACGACCCGGCGGATCATCGCGGCCTGCTCTCCTGGTTCAGTCAGCCGCAGGACGGCAAGCTGCGCGAAGCCGGTTCGTATGGGACGCTGATTTCCGCCAATATTCCAGCGCAGGCGCTCAAAGCCGCGGCGGCAGCGGGTGAACTGGTGATTCGTTTGCAGGTCAGCGAGGCGCTGCCGCACGGTTTGGCGATTTACGGTGAGCGCTTTGGCCGCTATCCTGTGGAACCGATGGTGATATTGAAGAGCAGTTAAGTGTATATGAACGAATGTGCTACGCACCACCCAGGTGCGTAGCACGTTGATGCAATTGTTGTTGTTTTGTTTATTGATTTTATTATATTAGTATTATCCAGATGCTTTATTATGTTTGAGGGTGGTGGTAAGGGTTTTTCTGTATATATTTTTAAATTTTTTAGAAGTGTTGTTCGTTTTTTATTAATAATTGGTGGGATTTTATGGGAACACTTTATGAAAAAATTTTAGAAATTGAACCGCAACAGTGGGATTATAATTATTATTGTCGTCCGGAACTACGAATGAACCTTCCAAATTTTGAAAATGATAATTATTGTGACTTTATAAAAAAGTATTTTCACAGGGCAGGTAAAGAAGACATTTTTAAAAAATATTTTTCTATTGAAAAAACACTTTTAAAGAGATCTTCTCACACTGTTTCGATCTTTTTTTTAGGAATACTTTTTTATCAAAAAACAAAAATTTGGGGTAATTTAAGGTTAGGTGAGAATCCCCCTGGGTATGAAATTTTTCCATTCTTATGGTTCTTAACTTGTCTTTTTCATGACTTTGGGTATGATTATGAAGAAGATTCTAAAAAACATTTAGAATCATTAATTAACATTGATGGTATTAAGAGGGAGTTTAATATTGAATATGATTTATTAACTCAAAACATTGAAAACATACTCATCCCCAAAGATATTTTCCAATGTATAAGCAATTATTTTTTGTTTAAGAGAGAAGAATATAAAAAGTTAGATCATGGAATAGTAGCCGGATTGTATTATTACGATAAACTTGTAAAAAATAGACGTTTTAAATATGAAAAGTTAAAAGAAAGAATGTATGATAAAGGGTCATGGGGTGATTAACTCGAAACCCAATATGCTTTGGCAGGCGCCACAATTGCTATCCATAATATTTGGTTTCCTCAAAAAAATGATGAAAAAATTTATAGATTATATAAACTCGATAATTTAATAAATAGAACCCCAATTTCTTTACAAGAAGCGCCTCTTTTATTTTTACTGGGATTAGTTGATACTATTGAACCTGTTAAATTATTTTGTAAAAATGAAGAAAACATAAAAGATGTATTGGAAGGAATTGTAATCAATTTTATTGATGATAAAATAAAAATAGGTATTTCTTGTGATTCAAATTTATGTTTTGCTAAATTATACAATAGATGCAAGGACCTTTACCCTTGGCTAGATTTAAAAGTCAAATGCGAAAACGATTTAATTTCTATAAAATTATAGCTTTAATTGTAAAATAGGCATTGTAATGCGCACCTTCGAAGCGAGTAGGAATTAAATTTAACTAACTGTCATAAGGAGATATTCCATCTTACGTTGTTTGCACCACATCTCTGCGGCTTTCCTTTTACGCTGCACATCATTTGAATCAATTCGGCTGGGGTCTTTTACTTCGATGACTGCTTTCCTGCCGTCTTCATACTGTACAAGAAAATCAGGCACATAACGCCGTTGATGCTTCTGTCCATCAATCCATGGAATACTAATACCATGACGTTTCATCCATTTAACTACATAAGGATCTCGTTCCAAACGATCCATCATCCGCCGTTCAAGGTCGCTCTGATACTTTTCAAAGTTCCAGGGACTTTTCTTTGGGTTATCGTACAGACCATGTATGCTAATCGCCATATTCAATAACTCCTGCTATTAGACCAGGTATTGTACCAACTTTTACTTTTACATAACGAAGCATTTTCCAAGCAAAATCTACATCTGCGCGTTCAGCCAAACCAAGGGAAGAATTGTTCAAAAACTTTGCACGAACATGATGAAGCAAGGCACTATATACCTTATCCTTGAATGTTGCAGCATAACCAGCCTCTACTGTTAACGATTCAGCCATTTCTAGTAAAGCTGCTTTAACTGCTTCACGTACTGAATCATCAGAAACCTGTGTTACCAAGCTAACAGGACTGCTTTCATCGGGAGCGGAATGAATCGTCTTCCAACCTTTACCACCTAATTCTTGCCCAACAACACCAGCTATACTTACTTTTGTAATTTCAACCACAGTCGGATCATATTCAATTCTGGATAACTCATCTTTCCAGTTTTCGAGTGGCTTTGGCGGCGGCGCAATATCACCTACATCGAACTCACCATCATCCAATACCGATGGATCGACTGATGGGAGATCAATCACCAAATCCGGTTTTTCAAGTTCCTGTTTCGGTGGTGGGGAAGGGAGATCTTCCGTTTCATCAAACAAATCGTCAATCATAACCCCAGTTCGTTTCTTCGCGTTGAAAATGTCCCACAACCATTGGTGTTCCAGTTTAGGATGATCCACCACTGCACAAATCTGTGGTTCCGTCGATTCAACACCTTTTACCCGTACTCGTCGCAGACCACGTCCGACAACCTGCTGCCCATAAACTTTACTACCAAACTTGCGCAGTAGAAGGATAACACCTACTTCTGGCACATCCCATCCCTCACGCAGCATAAGTACACTAACAACAGCCCGGTATGGTGTACCGGCCTTCTTCTGTCTGCCCAATTCCCTCGCCTTTTGTCGATCTGCTTCATCAGTATCTTCAGTAACTAATAATGTCTTTATCTTAAAATATTTGTTCAACGTTTGTTCAGCTTTTTCTGCGTCAGCCTTACAAACTGCCACTACAAAAAGTATTGGCTGATAACGTCCTTTTGCTCGTCTTTCCTGTTCCTCCAAACGTCGAAGTGCAATTGCCATCTGCTGGCGCATCGGTTCATCATCAGTTACCCACTGCGTTGCATTCAACCCAAGGCGGTCTACCTCATTCCAATCAATCTCTTCAACTTTGCGTTGCTCGCCAGTGCGGGCATCAGTATAGGTTAACTGGACTGTTTTGATATCCGGCTGATAAATTACAGGGGTTTTAATAATACCGTCAGCCAACGCATCAGTTACACTATACTCATAAATCATGTCACTATCAGGCGCTCTACCGTCGGCGCGATCAGGCGTTGCTGTTGTGTCAATACGCAAAACAACCTTTTCTCGCATTCGCTTAAGTGTTGCCTCGTATTCTGGCGCAGGTGAATTGTGCGCTTCGTCATTGAACAGTGCAAAATCTGGTCCGTTCATCATCGCTGATAAATTACTCTGTCCGCTTTTGTTGCTCAGGTAGAATTGATGAATGTTCCCCAGAATGACACTGGCGCTAAACAGGCTTGCCCAGCCCCCATCTTTGCCGCTCCCCAGTGTTGTTAATGGAAAATCCTGTGGCCCAATATGACCATAATCCGGCAGCAAGTCACGATCTTTGAAGACCTTTCCACCCTCGAAATCGTCCTCCAACCGGTCACGTACGATTAAGTTAGGGCATAGCATCACGAATTTTTGAATGTTGTATGCTATACGTAACCATGCAATCACCGCCGCAATCACTGCTGTTTTACCACCACCCGTTACAATGTTCAGCAATAGACCGTCTGCCCCAAGAGATGTTTTACCTAAAATCTCATGTGCATAAATTATACGCAAGAAAGACTCCCACTGATGGGGCCAAAGTGTGCCCGGCCGTGCTGCCTGGTCGTCATCCTTTGAGGTTAAAAATTCAATATACTTGTAGGAATCCAACTTTAGCCCTGGCATTCCGTCCCTTCGCCAGTCTCGGAATGTATCCTCGTATTGTGAAAAATTATTAAACATTACTATCCTTTTTGTAGATGAGATTTACCGGATTATTAAAAATATATGTTCTAAAACTGTTCATCAATTTATACCTTATTATTTAACCTCAATTTCACTTACCCACAAACCCTCACCACCCATATCATCCTGCACCTTACAGGCGATACGTTTCTTACCATCCGTTGTAAATACATATTGTGCTTGCAGTTCCGGTTCCTTTTTGCTGCTTCTTACGAACGAATATCCTTGTGTGCTACTGAATCGTTTGTCATAGTCAAAATCCCACTGAACATTAATGATTTTTGCCCCGGCATTGAGAACAACTGTTTCGCTTACATCAAATTTATAAGTCAATGGCGCAATACGCTTATAACCAACCTCTACCTTTGGTGGTTGTACAAAAGTTAAAAAGTTCATATAGTCAGCATTATCAGTTGAAAGGGCAGTGACATGCTCACGGAAACGCGGCGAATCAATACGAATCATATCTAAACGTATAAAATTCAAATCAGTATGTTCCAAACGCCGCAATCTTTCAGCCGCTTCCACAGCATCAGGTCGGAATGCCCAGGCCAGCATAATACCATCTCTCAGGTTGTCCTGTCTGTAACGTATTGTCTTGCGCATGGCATTGGCAAATTGTTGCACATCAGTAGCTGTCACCGCCTTTTTTTGATCAGGTTCACCCACCCAGACCGGAATGGCACCCTTGTAGCCATGAATTTCTATCTGGTTAGTATTATCAGGTTTTCCATTTTTAAGCTTTAGTGATGTATCAATTTTATCAATCTTTTCAATTTCTTGTACTGCTCCAAAACATTTTAAAACAAAAGCACGAAACTGCTCCACAGGGGCTTTAGCCAGCCGGCGAGCTTCGTATACTCCCCAGTGCTCAATTGAAAAATCCGGAACTGGAAACAGCCTGCCAATTTGTTCCTCAACCTGGCGTGTCAACCGGTCTGCCGTAATAGCCACCGCTACCCGTGATTGGTCACAAGCAATCCAACGACGGCCTAACCGTTGTGCAACTGCGGGTGTTGTGCCGCCACCACAAAAAAAGTCCGCAATAACTCCCTCATCTGGTGAAGATGTTTTTACAATCCGTTCAATAAGGTCTTCAGGTTTCTGAGTTGGATAACCTATTCGTTGTGCATCTTCACGATTAAGAGTTTCAATATCTGTCCAATAGTCTTCTGCTATTTTGCCCTCATCAAGATAATAACGATAAACCTTCTGTGTCTTTGAATCTTTTTTTTCTTGAAATTTTCGCCCTTCTTTGTCAATCCCAACTTTCATGTGTGAGTTGGCCTTTCTTGAAATAGTTGCCCCTTTGGAATCGAAAAAGTAAGAATCAGTCTTTGTGTAAAAAAAGATAACATCATGCTTTCGGCCAAATGTTAATTTACTTTTCCCACCAATGGAATAACACCAGACAATTTCATTCTTAAAGCTACTAATTCCGAAAATTTTATCCATTTCTACTTTAATGTAATGACTTGCGTGCCAGTCGCAATGTACATAGATACTACCTGTTTTTTTAAGTAAGCGTTTCATTTCATAAAGCCGGGCATTTAACCAAATAAGATATCCGGGCATGCCTCCTTCCCAAATATCAGAAAATGAGCGTAATTCATTCTGATCGCCAAAGATGACATTATATTGCCTACCCGAGAAAAAAGGGGGGTCAATGTATATTAGGTCAATACTCTCACTGGGTAATTGCCGCATCACATGCAGGTTATCACCCCAGAAGAGTTGGTTGGGTTCAAGAGTGGGATGTCCGAACTGAATGCGATCAACAACCTGGAACGGCAGATAAACCGAGGGAAAAAGCTTGCGATAGCCCTTGCGCCGATCCCAACCCAAAGGCTCCTTTTCTACTGGTATACTGCCAAAACGAGTTGGCGGCTGCCAAAATTCCTCTTGTAACGGTAACGCATCTTCTTGTTCATCTCTTTCTTCAATTTCAGGGGGTGTAATAAAATCACCTTTTACAGGGCCAAGTGTTCGTTTATCATCGTCTTTATTCGGCATTATAATTTCCCTTTTATTTACCAATTATTATATGTCTTTTTTGATACGTAATTTTTGTATATTAATATTTTTTATCTCATATAGTATATCTAACCCCAGTTTTATAATACCCAGTTTGTGCAATTCTAATTTAAAAAACTCATGGAAATAAGCAAGAAATATATTACTTTATCTATTAACTCTTTACATTTTAGGCTATTTATAATATTAAAGATTGGTTGGAAATATTCATTTGTGAGTAGTAAATTCCAAATACGTAGTAAATTAAATATATATTTTTAAAATAACCCTTGACTCTCCCCCAAGGGCAGGCCTTATATTATATGGTGAAAACAGGCCTGTAATATTAAACAAGCGAGGAGACTATGCTTTACACAATCGGTGAATTTTCCCGGATCACGGCGTTATCCATCAAGTCGCTGCGGCTGTACCATGAGCGGGAACTGCTGACGCCGGCGCGCATCGAGGAATTTTCCGGCTATCGCTACTATGACGACCGCAATGTCGAGGTCGCCCGCGCTATCAAAATCCTCAAGGACTTTGATTTTTCCCTGGCGGAGATCAAGGAAATTGTGGACGAATGCGGCGATGATGAGGATATGCTCGGCTTTCTGGAAACCAAGTTGTCCTGCATTCAAGACAAGATTCACCATTACGAGGCAGTCTCCCGATCCATTCAACTCATTATTAAAACTGAAAGGGAGAGTAAAATGTCTGAACAAAATGGCTTTACAGTCGAAGAAAAAAATGTAGATACCCTGCTTATCGCCGGACACCGCATGAAAGGCATATACAGCGATATCGGCAAGGGTTTTGGCGTGGTCGGCAAAAAAGCCGGGCGGCATATTAACGGCAAGGCTATAGGTCTGTATTATGACCATGATTACAAGGAAGAGGACGCCGATTTTGAAGCCTGTTTCCCGGTGCGCAAAGGCACAAGCGACAGCGAGGTATCGGTGCGGGAATTAAAGGGCGGGGCTTGCGTCGCGCTGCTGCACAAAGGCCCGTATGATACCATAGGCGAATCCTATAAAAAGATTTTTGCCTATATTAACGAAAAAGGCTACAAGACCCTGATCCCCACCCGCGAAGTGTACATCAAGGGGCCGGGCATGATCTTTCGCGGCAACCCGGATAATTACCTGACGGAAATTGTGGTGATGCTGGATAAATAGTGTTGTAGAGGTTCCGAGTGGGGTACACCTGGAAAAGGAAACCAATATGTGAACGATATTATGAATTGGTTAGTTCATTGTTTTTGCAAGGTTTGGGGAGAGGTGTGCTCCACTTTACTATTCAACTCTCTCATTTCGACCGCAGGGGAAAATCTTGTTTACAGATCTCTCCTTGAACAAAGGGCTGTTACCTCTTGTTGTTCGTCGGAATGACAATGTTCAGGTTTCTTTCTGTAGTTAAATTATATTTCTTTCCCTGTTGTTTATTTATAAAATCTCTTTATATTATGCAAATCCTTCTTAAAACCTGATCAATATAGATATATACAAAATTACAGGGTGAAAACATGAACAGAAAAATCTATTTTCTTTTATTCCTTCTATCCTGTTCCGGTACTGCCTTCCCGGAACAGCCACAAGTCTCTGATAAATGCTGGCGCTGGGAGCTTTTAAAACCGGCGGATTTGCAACAGGCGCTTGATACTTTACCCATAGTTTATATGGTCGTCAGTCCCCTGGAATGGCATGGTGACGCCATGCCGTTTGGCACCGACCCGGTTATCGGCGCTTATATTGCCGAATCGGCCTGGCGCAAAACCGGTGGGGTGCTGATACCAACTTTGTATATTGGCAACGAGACTTTATATAAAGATTGGACATCTCAAGGATTAACGGATTATTGGGGGCTGGAGTGGTTAACCAAAGAACATAATCCGGGGTCATTGTACCTGGCCACTCTTACTTTTGAACTGGTCATCCGTGAGATGCTGGCCGGAGTGGAACGGGAGGGATTCAAAGCGTGCGTCATTGTCAGCGGGCATGCGGGAGTGGAATATGTGCGAATTTTAGAGGAATTTGAGCAAGTTTCGCAGCAGCGGCCGATGAAAGTAATTTATTCTCAGCTAGCCGATATAAATGCTCCGGCGGGCATTGACTTTCCCGGCGATACCGGTCATGCGGACTGTTCCGAATTCAGTATTTTGGGGGCAATAGATTCTACTTTGGTCGACAAAGCCCTGTTCGGCAAGAGTTCCCGGGACCGCAAGACCGGGCTGGATGATAAGAAAGCGGATTTAATTGATTATGAGAAGGGACAGGCTTACCTGGATTATCGTGTGGAGCGAATTGTTAAGACTGTGGAGAGATTTTTGGGAGAGCAAAAGTAACAAGTAAGAATAGCTATAAAATTGTGATCAGAAGGTTTTAAATCAATTCAACACTGAGAATATTGAGCAACCAGAGACCTTCTGAACGCAATTTATTTAAAAAGCAATATTCTGTGCAAATTTCAGACAGGCCAGTGTTGCCGGATAATTTTACAGGTATACTTCACAGGTTTGTAAATGTATCAGTAAAAATTACTATTATGGGTTTTATACTCAAAATGTACTCTTCTAACCTGCCTGTCATTTTTCATTGATTTTATCCAAAAAAACATGTATAGTATGAGAAGTGATTTGTTTTGAATAAAACCGCACCTTGTTTCATCTAATGATATAAAATGTGCTATTGTTGAATTTCTGGAGGAAATGATGAAAGATGTAATAATAATCGGCTCCGGCCCGTCCGGGTTGACTGCGGCAATTTATGCGGCGCGCGCTAATCTCAAACCGCTGGTACTGGCAGGCATGGAGCGCGGCGGGCAAATTACGCTGACCGAAGACCTGGAAAACTTTCCGGGCTTTCCCGAAGGCATTGGCGGATTCGATATGTACCAGCTTTTGGAAAAACAGGCGATCAAGTTCGGCGCGGAAATTGTATATGATGTTGTAACGAGCGTGGATTTAAAAGGGCAGGTTAAAAAGGTTAAAACCGCCGACCGGGAATACGAGGCCAAAGTCATTATCATTGCCACCGGGTCCACTCCCAAGCGTCTGGGTGTGCCGGGAGAGAATAAATATATCGGTCACGGGGTATCATATTGCGCCACCTGTGATGGTTTCTTTTTCAGCGGCAAACAGGTAGTGGTGGTTGGCGGCGGCAACAGCGCCCTCGATGAAGGCCTGTTCCTGACCCGTTATGCGGCTAAAGTTACCATCATCCACCGCCGCGACCGTCTGCGTGCCGATGCGATTTTACAAAAACGGGCCACGGAAAATGAAAAGATAGAATTTATCTGGGATACCGTTGTAGAAGAAATCACCGGCGATGAAACGGTCAATTCCTTAAAGTTAAAGAACGTAAAAACCGGCGCACAAACGGATTTCCCGGTCGACGGTATATTCGTTTTTATCGGCCATTACCCGAATGTGGATTTGTTCAAAGACCAGGTAACGCTCGATGAACAGAATTATATCGTCACCGATCGTTATACTAAAACCAATATTGCGGGAGTTTTTGCCTGCGGCGATGTGCAGGACCCGGTATATCGCCAGGCGATCACCTCCGCCGGAACCGGCTGCCAGGCCGCCATGGAAGCGGAAAAATATGTCGCTCACATGGAAGGCATGGCGTATCCCGGCAAATAATTCATCTAACCAGGAGAGAATCATGTATTATCGGTCACGTCGTCGCCATTCGCCTTTTATAGGTATTATATGTGTGATCATTGGCTTGATGTTTCTGCTAGACAATTTTGATATATTAAGCATTCACGAACTCTTTTTTCATTACTGGCCGGTTATTCTGATAGTATTCGGCCTGTTTTTGATCATTAAGAATATGCTATTTGAAAGGAAACAAGAGCCTGTTGTTGAATCGGAATACGTCTCTCCTGAAACCAGTTACTATACAGATCTTGCCAATGATTTTGATGAATCAAAAGTGTTTGGCGATATACATGTCGATTTGAAAATTAAAAACTTTACCAGGGGGAGTATACGGACTGTGTTTGGTCAGCTTCATGTTAATTTAAAAGAAACCAGACCGGCATCCGGTGAAAGTGTTTTGTATTTAAATACGGTCTTTGGAGAAATCCATGTCGATACGACAACAGAAGTGCCGGTAAAAATTTCCGCCAGTAATGTAGCCGGTGATATATATATCAAAGGCGATAAGCGGGATGGCGTTAATCAGCGATTATTTTACAAATCCGATAATTATGATACCGCCCCATCCAGGTTGCATATTATATGCAACGTGTCGTTTGGGGAAATTCATGTCAATTAAAGCGTACCCCAAAAAGGTCATAACGTTTAGTAATAATAGTTAATGATTCAATACGCCCGGTTTGTGCCGGGCGTTTTTATAACACAAAGACAGTTACTGTTTGATTAAATTCAAAATTTATGCAAGAGCGTTATTATAAATTCTCCCGCTTTTTAAAAGAAAAGTATGGGGAAAAGGTCTGGAAAATTCCGGTGGACGCCGGTTTGTCCTGCCCGAATAAAGACCCAATCACCGGGACCGGCGGGTGCGTGTTCTGCCGTAACGACAGCTTTTCACAGATGCAATCACTGCAAAATATTTCACTAGCGGAACAAATCGAAAAGGCAATTGCTGCTGCCCGCACGCGACAGGGTATAAACAAATACCTGGTCTATTTTCAATCCTCAACCAATACTTTTGCTCCGCCGGAGGCGCTGAGTCGTTATTTTAACCAGGCTCTGCAATCCCCCGGTGTGGTTGGATTGGCCATTGCCACCCGCCCTGATTGCTTGCCGCCGGATGTATTACACATTATTAGCGAACTTGCCGCCAAAACCGATGTGTGGATCGAACTGGGCTTGCAAAGCAGTCATAATACCACCTTGCAAAAGATCAACCGGGGCCATACCTTTGAAGCTTACCTGGATGCGGTTGAGAAATTAAAAAAATTACCTGTTCGAATTTGTACTCATATCATGATCGGGCTGCCGGGGGAAGAACGCTCGCACATTATTGCCACTGCCGATAAAATAGCCGCTACCGGTACACACGAAGTCAAGATTCATCCCTTGCTGGTGCTAAAAGATACCGCCCTGGAAAAGATGTTCATCAATAAGGACTTTTCTGAACTCGAATTGCCGGACTATGTGATGCTGGTATGCGATTTTTTGGAGCGCATCCCCGCCGGTATGGTTGTGCAGCGGTTGACCGCCGAATCACCCCGGGAGATGTTGATCGCCCCCGCTTGGGCCGAGCATAAACATTTAGTTTTACAGGCAATTAACGCAGAATTGATCAAAAGAGAATCGCGCCAGGGGGCGCACTGTTCCATAAAATGATGAATAGCTTCCCGGCAAGGATCAGTTATTAAAAGATTCGTAGCGTTCTTTAAATTTAATAATCCCCTCACATACAGCTGCAGCTATATCCTGTTGGTAACTTTTACTTTTTAATTTTTGTTCATCCTGGGGGTTGGAAAGAAAACCTGTTTCCAGTAGAATGCAAGGCATGGATGCTCCATAAAGTACCTGGAATCCCGCTTGTTTAACTCCCTGGCTATATGAGTTGCATTTTTTGCGAATTTCCACATCAATAAGCGCGGCCAATTCTTCACTTTCTTTGGTAAAAGAGTTTTGCGCATTGGAGGCCAGAATAAAAGAGGCGTCGGTCAGGTCAGTGTAATCGTCTGGCGTATCTTCAAGCCTGATTACCGAGTTTTCAAACTGCGCGACCCGGCGGGCTTCTTCTGTTTTTGCCGGACCCAGGATATAAGCGGTATGACCATGTAATCTGGAAACGGGATTTGAATCGGTATGGATGCTCAGAAACAACTTGCCCTTGTTGGTGTTGGCGAATTTGGTACGTTCTTTTAATGAAGGAAAGATGTCTGCCTCACGGGTCATTAGTACTTTAATATCCAGTTTTTTTTCCAATTCGGCCTTTAATTCTTTGGCAATGGCCAGAGTAATTTTCTTTTCAAAAGTATTGGAACTGCCGATAGCGCCGGGGTCTCTGCCGCCATGGCCGGGGTCGATAATGATAGTATCAATTTTCCATTTTTCCCGTTCCTTTTCCAGGTCCGCTAAAATCCCTTCGGATATTTTTTGCCTGGTGCGCAGCGTGACGGTCACTTCGGTGGCAGATTTTATATAGGTGTTCTTTTCGCTAATCGGTACAGTAACCCGGAACGATAATCGCGCCGTATCGTCCGAAAGTTGAATGGGGACGATCTTTTTTATGCTTTTTATTTCAGGGTTAACGGTAAAGGTTTGAAACGTATCTATTAGTCCGCCAAAAAAATCCACATAAAACCAGCCGTTGCTTTCACTGGTAAAGATATTGGCAAGGGGAAACTCTTTGGAAGTGGTAATTCGCAGCAAAAAGCCGTTTTCCATTTCTTCCACAATAACATTATTAATATTAGCGCGGCTGGAGGTGATGAGGATGGTATTGGCGCTTTCGTTATATTCGATATCCAAATGCGCATGATCGGCTAGTAATGGAATGAAATAACGCGCCGGCGCCAGGTAGTCATTGTTTTTATACAGGCAGTAGGCCGGCATTTGCAGCATAAGCTCATTGAACATCACAAACGGGCTGATCGCCATGATCGTAACGGTTAAATCGGGCAGCTTTAATTGTATTTGTTTGGCCGCCGGGTTCGGCTGGCTGGTTATATTCAACAGTCCGGCCAGTTTGGTGACGGAAACATATTGTAAACGATCTATTGAAAAACTTTCCAGGACGCCGACTGTCCTGCTTTGGGTGCGATCATAAATAGAAATATTCTGCGCATTGGCAGCAGCCAGGTACTGAAAAAAAGTCAGGAAAATGAAGAGGCAACTCAAATTTCTTATCATGGCAGTCTGCGAATCCCCCGGTTTACCAAATTTTATCTTCCCTTGACAGGAACTCGCTGGCTTTTTTTAGATTGGTTTTTTCTTCATCGGTAATTTTGTCGTAACCGACTTCATTGATACGATCGAGGATCCGATCCACTTCTTCGCGTTTTTCCCGGATCGTTTGATGACGCAGTTTATGCGCCTGCATCAGGCGTTCATGTTGTTTTTCTTTCCAGGCGCGGATAATTTTTTCTAAAAGCGCTTGACCGCGCAGCGCCACAAATCCTACCGCAGCACCGCCGAGGTGGGCAATATGCGCGACCCGGTCGCCCGCTCCAAAAAAACCGATAATGCCGGAGAACAAGGAAATACCGATAAATAAAGCGACCAGATGCTTGGCCTTGAGGCTGACCGGCAAGATAAAGAACATTAACAGGGTTATTATCCTGTCTGGAAACAGTACGGCAAACGCCACCATGACGCCATACAGGGCTCCCGAAGCGCCAATGACCGGATTTGTCGAGTTCCAGTAGATGAGGGTGTAAATAATGCCGGCGCCGATACCGGTTAAAAAATAGTATTGCAGGAATTTTTTAGTTCCCATCCATCTTTCCACTTCACAGCCGAAAATCCACAGTGTGAACATGTTGAAAAAGATGTGAAAAATACTGGTTTCGCTGTGTAAAAATAAATATGTGCCCAACTGCCACAGCTTGAAATGATGGGTAACATCAAAAGGGATCAACCCCAGAAACGAACCGATACCGGTTTGCGTTCGTAACAAGAACAGCATTTGCACAAAATAGACAGCGACATTAGCAATAATAATATATTTGACGGCGGGTGTCAAGCCGCCGCCAAAGCCAAAACGTACTCGTTGATTGTTAAAATTCATCCTCTCATAATTCCATGTTTACCCCAACCCGAATTCCTAATCCGGATATATCCACCTTTTCAGTTGCTGGCAGGCCTTTGGAGCTGCTTTCAACTTTGCGGCTTACTGTGCAATTGTTATAGCCAATATCCGCAGTTAATGTGGAACGCGAGCCGAGATTGTAATAAAAACCGCCTGCAACCTGCCAGCCAAAGCCGCCAAAGCGTTGGGATTGCGTATTGTTTCCGTATAATGTTTATTAAGAAAATATTTTTAGTTTAGGGCATGAATGCTTAACTTAGAGTAATAAGAGGAGAAAGATCATGCCCAAGAACAAGTATTCGTCAAGTTTTAAAGTACACACCGTCATAGA
>JAKQIY010000067.1 GCA_029561455.1 bacterium | reverse complement strand
CATCGGTTTCAGGCCGCGGACCTGACTGACTTTGATGCTCAATAAATCGGATGCCCGAAGATTTGTGTTGATCCCCAGGGTGAAAATTGCCATGTGCAGCGGATTATCCTTGAGCAGTTTTTTGATTGTTTCGATATCCTTTGCTGTTTTGATTGGTTGCACTTTAATTTTACTGCCCGGATCCGGGCGGTTGAAGTTTTGACCTTTAACCATGTCTGCCTCCTTGTGATATTAAAATTAGTTAATGTATTTCAGGCCGGGAATACCTGGTCCCGGCCTGATTATCCCTAAAACACAATAATACAAATTTCATCCATCATACCTGCCCACGGCCGGACGCCAGCGGCCGTAATAGGAATACCCGCAGGCCTGCCTATACCGATTGGATATTGCCCGGCGGCCGTTAAAAAATTAGGGATCGCGGCGGAATATATCGGCACGGTTATAATCGGCTCGTAGCGTTTGTTTTCGCAGACCATGTAAAGATTTTCTTTTTCCCGGCTCAAGCTATAACTACGCCATCTTCCAGTTTGGTAGGGCACTTGGAAAGCATACTGAGCTATCGTCACGCTGCGCTCTTTCGCCTCAAAGTTAATAGTTTTCGCCGGACCATCCGCATAGATCATCCAGTAATTATCCCGATCGACAAATTTGCCGATTATGCCGCGTATGCTGGTAGAAGATGGATGCAAACGAAATTTTATTGTAAAGTTTTTATCGGACAAATCGAGTAGGGGCGAGTCCTGCACATTTAACCAGCCGCCAGTGAACACGGCCACGCCAGCAGTAACCGCCACGCCATTTACAGCAACAACTTTATTGCTGTAAATAGAGCTATCTGCCAGACCGTTGGTGAAGTTTAATTTTAGTCGGGTGTGAAGATCGGCAGGCACTGCGATATCATCATTACACGCGCTAACTAAAAAACACAAAAACGCAACAACATAAATCATCACTTTTTTCATAACTCCTCCTTTTTAGGTTAGAGGAGTCATGTTCCGGCCATGTTCCGTTAATGCGCCAAAAAATGTATTTGATTTTATTACGTTTTTGGCGGAAGTGCATGGGAATCGAACCCACCCGGGACGGTTCTAGCGCCCCACACTGGATTTGAAGTCCAGGAGGCCCACCAGTGACCTTGGCACTTCCCCAGGGGAAAACTGTTGCGTAAATCTAACTTTAAAACATTG
>JAKQIY010000066.1 GCA_029561455.1 bacterium | reverse complement strand
CTTCTATGACGGTGTGTACTTTAAAACTTGACGAATACTTGTTCTTGGGCATGATCTTTCTCCTCTTATTACTCTAAGTTAAGCATTCATGCCCTAAACTAAAAATATTTTCTTAATAAACATTATACGGAAACAATACGGTTGAAACATAATACTGTAACTAATACTCAAGCAAGATTTTCACACAATTTAGTATTAGAATTCATAATTGTTTTTTTTATCACTTTATTGACTTATATTCTTTATGATACTACAAAATTGCATAATTTTATTGATTTATCTTATTGGTGTGATGCTTTATTATATTCAGATATCAATTTTATACTATTATGTGCTTGGTCTTGTGGTATTTTATTGATTTTATGTATTGTATTTGCAAAACAAAGATACTGGTATTTAATTGTACTCATCCCAATTATTATTGGAATTGTTGTTTGTAATTTGAATAATTATAAAATTGAACAATTTACAAGTGATAATGACAATGAAATTAATATTTTATTAACTAGGTTTGATGGGGACGATGAGAATACAAAACAGTATGGAAGAAGATTCAGTGAAAATTGTTTTATTAGAATAAAAAATTATGTAAGTGTTTATAATGATAACATTAAAAAATTTAATATAACACCTACCCTTCAATATCAATGTCTACGTTATCCAGATATTTTGAAACCATATTTTAGAAAATTTAGCAAACAAATACCATGGAACATACTTGACAATAAAGAACAAGAAGAAATTAAAAAAATAATTGAAAAAGTATTAGATAAAAATTATAAGATTGTACCTAATTTTATTTTATTTGGTGATATTGAACAAAATTATGATAATAATTACTATATAAATCCATATTTTTATTCTGAAGATAAAGGATTTATAAATATAATAACCTATAATGATAAAGAACAAATAATTAAATATGGTTTACAGTCTGATGCAAGAATGACTGAAAATCATGTATTAACTTTATTGACCAATTATTGTCATACAATTTTATTAGATTATATTAGCAAAAAAATTAGTACTTTCGATTTAAAAGTAATTTCGGAAAAAATGGATAATGTAAATAATTATTTTATAGCAATGCAAAGCCAAGATTCATTATCTGTAAATAATGGAATAATTAATACTACATGTCATTATTTTTGGGGTCTAATGTATAAAGAGAAGGCAAGAACAATTCAACCATCAGAAATTAACAAAAAATTAGAGTTTTTACAATATGCACGAAACGAATTTGAAGCGATTCTTCGAAATGATAGTCATATGTATTTAGCATATAACGAAATTATTTCATGCACAATAGTTGAAACTAGAATTAGTGATAATACAAGTGTATTAGTTGCAAAGCTTATAGAATCTACTGGATTTCTTGACAAGCTTTTTCAAGGTGCTTTTTCCGATAATATTAGAAATACTGCTAGATTTAATGATAGTTTTTATAAAAATTATGTTGATGTAGCTTGGGCTTTCGATAGGATATTAGGACAATCTTCAGAAAATCAAATTATTATTGATGAATCTAATAAAATAATTTTAAGAAGATTCTGTGATTTTTTAAATAACCAATTTATACCACTTTGGCAACAAAGAGACCCCACTGCTTCAGGAACAGATTTAAATGCTTTAATAGATAGTAAAAGTGAAATTATTGAAAAAATTTATGAAAAATTTTCCTTATGAAAATGAAATATTTAATTAAAAAATTCATATTTTTTATATTGATTTTTTGCTTTAAATGTTTTCCCCAAGATAATAATGAAATTATTATTAATTTATTTAATAGTTTACCAAATAATAATAGAATAGTACCAAATAGTCATTCAAAAATATATATAAATCAATCACCATTTTTGGCTATTTCAAGAAGTTCAAGTTTTTATATTCCTAAAAGTATTATCACAGATGAAAATTTGTTGTGTTTAGCAATAATTCCATCATACGACCCTTATATTTTTCATTTGAATAAAGATGAAACAATAATGCAAGAAACTTTACTTAATAATGAACATTTTGATCAATATTCTAGTAACGCAATTAATTTAATAATAAATGGTTTATTACCAAGCAATGCTTTGTATCGTGATAATTTAAAAATTGGAACGACAATTAATAGAGATATTGCTTCATTTAATGAATATTCGTTTAATATTAATATTTGGACACTACCAAGAATTGTTGGTAATAATTTTTACTTATGGATATTAGGTGATAATATATTGACTCATTGTATAAATTTAAATATTAATAGGGATTTTATTAATTCAAATAATCGAGTTTACACAATAAGAAATAGTATAAATTTGGATGAATTGTTAGATTTAAAAAAAAATAGATGTAATTTAGAAATACAATTAATGAATAATATTAGAAATGTTGAAGTTACGATTAATTCTGAACAAACACATATAATTAATAATGATCGTTTTTTTATTAATGGTATTACTGTTCCGGAAAATAGATTAATAAATTTAAAATGTAAGTATAAACTTTTTAATTTAAAAAAGGATATTTCTCATTTAATACCAAATGTTGAAAATTTTTCTATTCCGATAGATTTTACAAATGAAAAAACTACAATTAAATTTTTCTTGGCTAGTACTAATGGTAAAAGTATTTCAAATTTTGACCTTAAGTTCAATAATAATAATATTCAATTTAAGAAAGTGGAAAATCACTTTGAGGCTATAGTTTATCCAAATTTTTCCTCTAATAATTTAATAGAATTAAAATTTAATGATTTCTTTGAAAATTCAAATTTTCGAATACCATTAGAAAATTTTTTTTATGATGGTCAAAGTATTGTAAATAAAATCGAATTAAAAAATAAAGTCTATATTAGAAATTTAGTGTTTGAACAAGAGCAAAATGAAATTGAAAAAGATATTATCGGATTACATATATTATCGGAAAAGGAAAATGAATTTTCTACTTATGAAACACAGAAAATTAATGAAAATAATTTTAGATTAGTGCTTATGCAAAATAAAAATTCTGAATACCAATTTATAATTAATTCACTGAATCATGAAAAAGAAAATGTAATATTCAGAATTGATGAAAATTCTCCAATTAATGAAACAATGACTATAAATTTAAAACCATTAATTAGAAAAGTTAAACTTAACTTTTCATCAGATTTCCCAGAAGGTTTTAAAATTTTTAATGAAATGGACAGTTTATTAATAAATAGTTCTGATCAGAAAAAGCGTATATTTGAAATAAATGAAGGGATTTATAATTTAAAATTTGTTTTTGATAAATATAATGATATTTATAAGTCAATTAATTTTACGAATATTTCAGAGTATACGATTAGTCCTGAAAGTATTAATTTAAGAAAAATCTATAAATCCATACCATTAATAATATCTACAAATTTTAAATCATCAAATATAATAAATATTCAATATGATATTAATAATAAAGAAAAAATTATTCACAAAAAATCAAATGAAGCCTTTACAATAGATAGCCTTGAAGTCGGCAAATATGATTTTATTATTTCTGATTTAAATAATATCTATGAACAAAGTAACTTTACAGAATTAATAAATAAAGATACAACATTGTCAACAACCATAAAAATAATTGATCTTAAGAGAAAAGAACTAAATTTAAATGTATCAATAGCTCCCCGTAATAAATATTTTATTGAATTAGAATTAAAAGAAAAATATACGGATGGGCATGAAAGTAAAACGCTCAAGTATAAATCTGAAACCAATGTTTTTGGTGAATGCACTTTAACAAATATATGTTATGGGGAATATAAATATATTGTAAAAGATGTTAATAATAATATTGAACTTAGTGGCGAAATAGTAATTAATGATATTTTTAAAAATGAATTTTTAAATATAAAAATTATTCCTCCTCAACTGAATCTTATTGCAGATCTCAATTATTTATCCCAAACTTCTAGTAGTAATGAACCGAACTTACCTGGATCAGTTTTTACAACAACTGGTACTGGTGAACTATATTTTGAACCTTATGGATTATTAAAAACATATTGTAAATTACATGCTTATTCATTTGGAGCATCAGTTACCGGTTATCTGGATTTAAGTCCGTTAAATTCTTTAAATGGTTATTTACATTCATATGATGCTTTTTTAAATTTACATTTTTACAAATTTTTAAATTTTGGTTTAAATATAAATGTACCTGACAGATCTTCATTACTTTATTATAATAATTATACAAATTACAATTATTATTTTTCCAGAGATAATATTAAATTTTATCAATTACTTTTAGAACCATTTGTGGTTTTATTAACAAAAAATTATGATAAAAGTTTGAATGAAGCCTTAAATTTAAGTAATGGTGATGACTATTATAGTAAAATAGGTTTAAAAACAAAATTTTATAATTTGATGTTCTCTATTGCATATAATTTTGGTTATAATCTGGAAAATGAAAATAACAAAGAATATAATGATTCTTTTAGTGAGTTTGAATTAACATATACTCGTTTTGATATAAATGCTTCGATAAAATATATTGATGATTTTACCCAGGCAAAAGTACCTCTTCCCCTTTTTTCACCCTTTATCTTTACATTACAAAAAGACATTTCACTAGATTTTAACATAAAATGATCAATTTATTTAATGCACATACTATTCTTCTAATTGTAAATTGAAAAGTTAGCGTCATTTTACCTTCATCCCCCGGAATACCCCTCCCTGTTAAATTTGTTTTACAAATGAAAGGAGGGCGCTATGAAACTATTCCTGTGGTTTACAGCGCTGTTGGTGTTTTTGCTGGTTCTGTTGCAATGTGAGCAAAAACCGCCGCAGCATAGCAGTATGTGCGGCGCCTGGAGCATGATTCAAGGCACGTATATCGGCGCCGGCATCAATACCGTCTATAACCAGGACGAGCGCATCTGTTACAAACTCATCAGCGATGAACATTTTGCCGTCATAGAAATGTTCAAAGCCAATCCCGAATCCCTGTTCTTTGCCGCTGTGGGTACCTACAAATGGACCGACTCTACCTATACCGAAATTTACGAAGCTGCCAACGACCCTGCCAAAGTGGGGCAATCCCTCACTTTCCGCTCTTCCGTCAAAGATATTTACTGGAAAATTTCCCTGGAACAGGAAGACATGATGCTGAATGAGACCTGGGAACGCCAGGTTAAAATGCCGCTTCCGGCAGCGCCGCAATAAATACAACCGGGCGCAATCCCGGAGCAGAGTATCGGTTAGAAAATATTAATATTACGACCGTGCCAAATAAAACCGCCCGGCGTTCAGGTTAACGTGCGCACCGGGCGGTTTTATTTACTAATGATTCTGATTATTCTGTTACCAGGGTAACTATTTCGTAAGGATTGACATGCAGGGTTACTGTGTTATTGCTTACGCTGAGTTCGTTTTCTTTGTTTTCCATTAAATCGGTTTTCCAGGCAAATTGCAGCGACGCGCTGAACTGTAAAACAGCATCCACCGGCTGGCCCTGAGTTTCGTACAGCCGGATGATATGTTCATTACTGTCTTCTGCTTTTTTCACCGTGGTCAGTACCAGGTTGTCCGCATCCAGGGTGATAAAACTATGCTCCACCGGTAAAACCCCTTTGTGCTTTTCCCCCATAACAACATGCAAGGGATAGTTGAGTTCATAAGCGCGGCGCACCGAATTGGCGGCAATATGGTCGCCGGAATGAGGATAGACCGAATAAACAAATTCGTGTATACCCTGGTCGGCAAAGGGATTGACATAGCCTTCCGGGCGCACCAACGGATCGGGCGTTAGTGGCGAGCGCAGTAAGGTTATGCGCATCACATTGTTTTTTACATCGTGGCCGTACTTGCAATCGTTCAGCAGCGAAACGCCGTAATCGGAGCGGGACAGGTCGATGTATTTGTGAGCCGCCACTTCAAATTTGGCTTTTTCCGCCGGGGTTTGCGGTTTGGTGGTGCGTTGAATACTGCCGCACGCCATATCAAAAGTGGCAAAATCGGCGTCCACATTGACCGGGAAAGCGGCTTTAACCAAAATGTGCTGCTCGCGCCAGTCCACGCGGGTCACAATATCCAGCTGCGGGTTGTCCTTACAGAGTGTATAATCCTGGGTAAAAGTCGATTTGCCAAATTCGCGCACCACGCGCAGCACCGCCCGCACCGGGCCTTTTTCTTTGATAAATATACTCTTGACCTTTTCACAAGTCCACGAGGCGCCGGTATAACCGATGTTACGGGCGTCAAATTGCACGGGCTTGTCCTCAAAGAATTGCAGCACATTTGCTTCCTTGCCTCGGATCAGGATTTCCCGTTTCACCCGCTTGTCGTACATACGTTTAATATTGCCGTTCTGGGCGTTGATTTCCACCAGCAGGTATTTATTTTCCAGGGAGGTTGGCCCGATTTTAAGGTCACTGTCGGCAGGTTCATCACTGCCTTTGCGCAGCCACCAGGTTTTGTAACCGCTCTGCGGAACATTATCGGCATAAAACAACAGGGTGTTATCCGTTTGCTGAAAAACCGGCTGATTACCGGCGCTGTCGTATATTTCTTTAATGGTAATTCCCGGTTCCAGTTGCAGGGAGACCAGACCGTCCCGGTTCCAGCTCAGCGTGTTGAATACCACGACCGGTATATCCTTGCCGTTGTTCAGGTTTATTTTTCCGGTAATGACCCGTAACGAGCTATCGATAAGCGCATTGGAAATGCGGCGAACCGACTCGTAATCTTTATCCGCATCCTCATACACTTGGGGGATTCCCGCTCCGGCTAAAATAGTGTGAGACTGGTTGAACAGGGTTTTCTTCCAGGCCTCGTCCAATGCGGCGGTCGGGTATTCAAGTCCCGCGAAGACCGCCAGCTTTTCGGCTTCTTCCAGGGCAATTTCAGTGCGGCGGTTCAGCTTTTTCATTTTTGCCTGGGTCGTTAATGTGCCACGGTTAAATTCAAGGTATAATTCATCTTTATATTCCGGCACATCGGGATATTTATTGTAAATACGCTGCATATAACTGTCCAGGTCGTCATAGTGAACCGCCGGGTATGCCCCGGTAGCAGCCATTTTCCCGATGCGGGTAAAATGCTGCCGGTTAGGGCCGCCGCCGTTGCCGCCGGCTCCGTACAATACCGGAACATTGTTAAAGCCTTCTTTTTTAAATTTTAGTAAATGGGTGGCTAAAACTCCCGGATTGTTATCGAGGTTCAAACCCATCGTCAAACAGGTGAGGATATCCGAACCATCCGGTGAGACCCAGCGGAAAATGCTGTGCGGGAATTCGGTGGTATCGTTCCAGCGCATTTTCGAGGTAACAAAAAAGTTAAAACCGGATTTGGTTAATATCTGCGGCAGATTCCAGGGGTAACCAAAAGTATCAGGCGTATAGCCGGTAATACAATCCACGCCAAATTTTTCCATGAAATAGCGTTTGCCATACAATATCTGGCGGACGAGCGACTCCCCGCTGACCAGGTTAAGATCGGGTTCCACCCACATGCCGCCAACCGGGAAAAACCGCCCCTGTTTGACCGCATCCTGAATAGACGTAAAGAGCTCGGGGTATTGTTGCTCGATCATGGCAAATGCTGCCGCCTGGCTGTGAATGTATTTGAATTCCGGTTCACTTGTCAAAAATTGCAGCACGGATTGGCAAGTCTGTTGGAGGATCGCCGGGGTTTCCGTTTTTGGCCATAAACTAGCCATATCGATTTGTGACTGCCCGATCATGTGCAGGGTATCTTGCTTGATGATCGAATGAAATTCAAGCAGATCCGCAAACACACTATCCAGCATTTGTGTAAACTGCGGCCATTCTTCATGCACGGCATGGTCTAGGCAATCAGTCAGGTCGCCGGGAACATAAGCCAGGCTGGAGCCGGTAAAGGTTTTGAACCAGCGGCCGTTTTCATCCAGATCATTCAGCAAAACTTGATATTTTTGCAATTGTTCAGGCAGATCGTTAGCGGTAAATAAACTGTGCAGGAGCATTTCCGGGTGCAGTTTAAAAATTTCATCGTCGCACTTGTTGCCCTCAAGATACAGGCGTATACCACAAGTCTGGTCAATTTTATTATATAATTCCCGTGAAGCAATCGGAAAGATAATATCGGCGGTGCGATCGAGGGTGTATACTGTGTTATACCAGCGGCTGATGCGCGTATCCAGCATAGCCTGCCCCTGATGAGTTCCGGGCTTGCCCAGGTTTTTCACTGCAATAACCAGGGGATAGATACGTTTTCCATCTTTAAGGTAGCTGGGGGCAAAATAAATTTTATCAATAAAAGCAAATGCTGCCTGGGAAGGAGGAGCAAAATTATCGGGTTTTTTATTGGAACATACAATATCATCAAATGGTTTGCCCTGTTCATCCAGGATTTTTACCGACAGGCCAAAACCACCTTTACTGTTTATAACTTTGAACAACAGTCTGTTCCATCCGGCAGTCAAGTGAACCGGGATCTGTTCTGCATCAGGCGTTAATTCGCGAAATACCAGGTTGGAATGCAGACGTTCCTTGTTTACCCACAACACATAACCGTCATCGCTGCCGATTGATAATACGGCATTGCGATCCTGGGGTGTAAAAATATAACTTGCTGCATATACGGCACAATATGTTTGGGTATTGAAACTGTAATCATAAAAATTAATGATCCCGTCGGCAGCAGATACTCTTTGCCAGTTGATTGCCAGCGAATCATCCGCAGGAGCGCCAATGGGCATCAGTTCCGCTTCATCGGCCAGGAAGGGGGTGTCAAGCGCTTTTTGTATGGTGTCGGCAGGAAAGGAACCGATCACCAGCCATTCGGTTATCACTGCATTAGTTGTTTGACCAAAACCAAAAGAATATACCGTCCCACACATCATTACAACATACATTACTTTTTGCAAAATACGCATCTCACCTCCGGATTCATGGGAAAGGTAAACAAAATCGTATCATTGGGCTCCGGGCGCCGGCCCTGGAGGAATCTTGCTTTCAGATTATTTTATATAACTGTAATGACATGATTTTTTATGCAATTTCAAATTATAAATTTATAATTAGAAATTTCTCATGCAAGCATAATTTATTATTTTTTACCGGTATGACTAAAATCTATTTATTTCCTATTCTTGACTAATTTAATCTATTCAGGATTTTATTGCAAATAGTTAAATTTATTCGTACAATTATTGATTAAATATTTACATGAAATCAGAGGCAAATTTATGTCATCATTAAAAAAATTTTTAACAAAGCATGGTTTTTTTGAAAAAGGCGTTTTCCGTGATTATTGTTTTATCATCATCGGCGCTTTTATAATGGGGTTAGGGATCGGTGTGTTCCTCGTCAATGCCAAAGTTGTGCCCGGCGGGGTAACAGGACTGGCTATGACCATTCACTATTTATCCGGCAATAAACTGCCGGTAGGTTTAATGATCTGGATATTCAACATACCCTTATTTATCTGGGGTGTGCTGGAACTGGGCAAACAATTCGGCTTTAGAACTTTTGTCGGTTTCACAATGAGCTCTTTCTTTATTGACTTTTTGAACGGCAGGGTGCCTGGTTTTCATAACATTCGTTTGCATGAAAGTCCAATGATCGTCAACCTCATGGAGCATGACTTTATGATGCTGGTGATTGTCGGCGGTGTGTTGCTGGGCGTCGGTCTGGGGATTATTTTTAAATTCAAGGGAACGACCGCGGGGTCCGATGTGGTTGTTGCCGTCATGCAAAAGAAAATGGGTATTAAACCCGGTCATGCGTTTATGATCATCGATTCAATTGTTATCGCCCTGGCCGGTGTAGTTATTTACCTGAGAGGGCTTGCTGATAATCGCCCGGCTCTGACTCTGACGTTATATGCCTTCTTTTTGGTATTTATATCGGCAAGAATCGTCGATGTCATTATCGAAGGCTTTGATTATGCCCGTTCCGCTATGATCATATCGAACCGCTCGGACGCTATTGCCGGTATTATCACCAGGGATTTTTCCCGCGGCGGCACGGCTTTAGCTGCGAGAGGGTTATATACAAACCAGTCACGGGATATGTTATATACGGTTGTAAGTAAAAAAGAAATTGTTAACTTGGTTGATAAAGTGAAAAACGAAGATCCCAATGCTTTTATTATTGTAAATAATGTCCATGAAGTGCTGGGAGAAGGTTTCAGACCAAGAATATAAAGATCTGATTAATAAACAGGTTGTTTTACTAAAGTTTTTAATCATTTTGGGGTTGCCTAGTATGGAACGTCGCTGCCTGGTACTTACCCAGGGCCAAACCCATCCAACTCCGGCTAAACTTGCCGCTGCATTGCTGCGATACAAGCCGGAGAGCGTTATTGCCCTGCTCGATCCGGAAAATGCCGGCCGGGATGCCTTTGCTTTGCTGCAGGTAGGCAAAGGAATACCGATTGTTGCTTCGCTAAAGGATGCGCTCCTATTACGTCCCGATACCCTGGTGTTGGGGATAACTCCCTCCGGTGGGCAGTTGCCGGAAAACTGGCGCCAAATCATTCTGCAAGCCATCAGCGCCGGGTTGAATATAGTAAGCGGCTTGCATAGCTTTTTGAATGACGACCCGGAATTTGCCACTGCCGCGCAGCGTTATCACGTGCAGCTTGTCGATCTGCGCAAACCGCCGGATGATCTCACCGTCAATACCTGCCGGGCGCGGCATACCAAAACTTTACGCATTCATACAGTAGGAACAGATTGTAATTGTGGTAAAAAAGTAACCGCCATCGAGATCGACCGGGCTTTACGTGCATCCGGGCGCAATTCTGTATTTGTTGCCACCGGGCAAAGCGGCATCCTGGTATCCGGCCGCGGCATTGCCCTTGACCGGGTTGTTGCGGATTTTGTCGCCGGGGCCGCTGAAAGACTGGTGCTGGAAAATACAGAGTATGATTATTTGTGCCTGGAAGGGCAGGGGGCGATCATACATCCGTTGTATTCTGGTGTTACTTTGAGTATGCTGCATGGCTTTATGCCGCAGGCACTGATTTTGTGCCATCAACCCGACCGTACCATTATGCGCGGTACACCGGATATACCGGTACCCCCGCTTGAGGAAATGATCCGGTTGTATGAACAGATCACTGCGCCGGTATATCCGGCCAGGGTTATCGGCATCGCCCTGAACCTGATGGCATTTCCTGAAAATGTTGTCAGTGATATGATTCATGCTACTGAAGAGAAAACCGGTCTGCCGGTAACCGATGTGATACGCGCCGGCGCCGGTAAACTGGTCGATGCTATTCTGGAATTTGAAAAAAAGTTAAAAGCTGATGAGCAAAGTTAAAGAACACATTGTGATTTTAGACGGGGGGTATGAATCCTATCATTATGAAATAACCAGGTTAACTGACAACGGCTATGTACTGGATTTTTATAATGGTCGGCGTGATGACATTGAGCAACGGCTCGCCTTTGCCCGTAACGCAGTGGGCATGTTTGTGCGCGGCTCGGTTATAGATTATGAATTTTTGCGACAATTACCGCGGCTCAAAGCGATTGTCCGGTATGGGGTCGGATATAATAATGTTGATCTGCTGGCGGCATCTCGTTTGGGGATCAAAGTTGCCAATGTTCAGGGCTATGCCAACCATTCAGTTTCCGACCATGCGCTGGCTTTGATGTATGCCTGTCTCCGGGCGCTGCCGGCCGGACAACGCCATTTACATTCGGCTTTTAGCAAACCCCCAACGCCAAATATTTTTGAATTGCATGATAAAACTGTCGGCATTATTGGCCTGGGCAGGATCGGTGGGATGTTTTGTGCCAAAGTCCGAAATCTGTGCCGGCAGGTACTGGCTGTCGATCCTAATATTCCTGCCGACCGGTTTATTCAGGTTGGCGCAACGGCATGCGATTTTAATACAATACTACGGGAAAGCAATGTGATCAGCATTCATTGTGATCTTAATCCTTCATCTGCGCGGCTGTTTAACGATCATGCTTTTCAATTGCTGACTAAAAAACCAATACTGATCAATACCTCGCGCGGAGAAGTGCTTGATGAAACCGCGTTGTACCGGGCTCTTGAATCCGGCCTGCTGCATAGCGCGGGACTCGATGTGTTTTGCCATGAACCGGCCGGCGAGGAACAAGCATTGTTATTAGAACATCCGCAAGTCATTGCCACCGGTCATTACGCCTGGTACTCGCAAACCGCAGCACAGGAACTGCAAAAGCGCGCTACTGAAAATATGCTCAACCTGTTGAATAACCGGTATACGGAAGATTGGCTGAATCCATGACTGAAATGAAAAATGTAAACGATTCTATAAAAATACCCCCCAGGGGTTTGGCAATACTGGCTTTGGTAGGCCCCTCATTTGTGTGGTGCGCCGAGTACATTGGTTCTGGTGAAGTCATTTTATCCACACGCACCGGGGCAATTTTAGGCCCGGGAGTATTATGGGCGATTATCATTGGTATTTTTCTGAAATACTGGATCGGCATGAGCGGCGCGCGTTATACAGTATGTACCGGCGAAGGAATGATCGATATGTTTGCCCGAATTCCAGGCCCAAAAAATTGGGTGATTTGGATAGTATTAATAGCCCAGATTGCAAGCGCGGCTATTTCTATCGGTTCAATCGCTTCTGCCGCTGGAATATTTGTAAACAGCCTGATCCCTGTTTCCCCATATTTTGGCGGTTTGTTTGTGACTGTTTTTTCCCTGGTTCTGGTATGGTCGGGTTTGTTTGATGTACTGAAAATTGTCATGAGCTTTTTTGTTTTTATTATCATTTGCGGCGTGCTTTATGTAGCTGTAAATGTAATTCCGGGCCTGCACGGTCTGACGCAGGGTTTGATACTGCATGTGCCGCCCGTTCCGAACTGGGCGCAACAGTTACCGGGAGTTACCGGTAATCCCTGGCGGGAAATATTACCATTATTAGGCTGGGCTGCCGGTGGTTTTGCCAGCCAGGTGTGGTATACATACTGGGTGCTTGGCGCCGGTTATGGCGCCGCCAATGGCCGGGGATACGGCAAACCGGCTGATGTGGAAATGCTGCGCAATATGACCCGCGCTACCGCTGAAAAGATCAAAGGGTGGTGCCGGGTCGTTTATACCGATGCTACAATTGCCATGTTTATCGGTAACTTTGTTACCTGCGGTTTTTTTATTGCCGGTGCGGGGGTACTGGGTCCTAAACAATTAGCTCCGGATGGCGCACAGGTTGCCATTACTCTGTCCACTCTGTTTTCTAGCAAATGGGGCGCTCTGGGCGGATTTCTATTTTTATTGGCTGGCGCCGCTGCTCTGATCGGCACACAAATCGGCCAATTGGCCGGGTGGCCCAGACTGCTGGCTGATTCGGTGCGGATCTGTTTCCCGGCTTTTAACCGTAAATTGTTGTGGAAAAATCAGTTCCGGTTATTTTTATTGTTCTTTTTCTTTTCCAATATGATCATTGTTTTTACATTGGGTTTACAGCCGGTAATTCTGGTCAAAATCGGCGCTGTGATGGACGGCTTGTTATTGACGCCCTTGCAAGCCGTGTGGGTAGCGGTCGGATTGTATATTGTTCTGCCGCGTTTGTTATCCAAAGCGGCATGGACAGTGTTGAAACCACATGTCCTGTTTCTGATTATTTTATTGATCGCTTTCCTGGTTTTCGGTTATTTTTGTGTTTTTCAGTTACCGTTTATTTTGTAAATTTGCTATAATTGGCAATTCTTCAATTATCAGGCAGCAGGATTCATTTATGATTCGACACCTGTATTGTTTATTGTTTGGATTAATCATATTGGGTTCAACCGGTTTTGGCCGGAGTATGGACAGGTTTGTTCAGGAAAAATCCAGCCCGGTCATACATCGCTCACTGACGGCTTTTATTACAGCCGCTACTGCCGATTCAGTACCGGTGTGGATATTTTTTACCGACAAGGGTATTCATTCACTCACTGACTTGACTGAGGCATCGCGAACTGTGCAGTTACCGGAACGAACCCTGCGCCGTCGCGCCAGGGGTTCAGTAAATCCTGGTGTAGATTTGTATGATCTGCCGGTAAAGGAATCCTATATTGACTCACTTTTATTTTATGGCTTTACCCGGCGACATACCAGCGCCTGGTTAAATGCCGTGAGCGGTTATATATCCCGTAAAAATCTTGAAGAAGTTGCAGATTTAATCTTTGTGCAGGAAATTCGCTTACTGCCGCACAGGTCTGTCAGGCACGAAATAACTGTTCAATCCGCCGAACCTGGGAAATCCTATCGGGAAAGCCATCTGTTAAATTACGGCAATTCTGCCACCCAGTTGGAAATGATCAATGTGCCGGGGCTGCACGATTTGGGTTTGAGTGGCAATGGCATATTGATTTGCCTGCTCGATACCGGCTTTGATTTACAACATAACGCATTACAATCGGTCAATGTTACCGCCCGGTATGATTTTGTCGATCAAGATTCAATCGTTAGCGATGAACCCGGCAAAGATAGTGATAACCAGGACGATCACGGCACAAAAGTATTGTCGGTCATCGGCGGCAATTGCTCTGGAGAATTATACGGTACGGCATTTGGCGCTTCCTATTTACTGGGAAAGACCGAGATACAGGATTTGGAAGTTGTTATCGAAGAAGACAACTGGGTGGCCTGTATCGAGTGGGCGGAACGACTGGGCGCTGATATTGCCTCCAGTTCCCTGGTTTATAATGATTGGTACGATTACAAGGACATGGACGGTAATACGGCTATTACTACCCGTGTGGCAGATATAGCGGTGGCGCGGGGAATGATCGTCACCGTCTCCGCAGGCAACGAGCGTAATTCGGAATGGCATTATATATGTGCTCCGGCCGACGCCGATAGTGTAATTACGGTCGGCGCAGTTGATAAAAAAGGCATTCTGGCCAGTTTTAGTTCTGCCGGCCCAACCGCCGACGGCAGGATCAAGCCGGATGTGGTTGCTATGGGCAAAGCTGTGGTAGCGGTCAATACAGATAATCCGTCCACTTTTAGTTCTGTTGACGGAACTTCTTACTCCAATCCCCTTATAGCCGGGGTATGCGCGCTCTTGCTGGAAGCACATCCGCACTGGACGCCCATGCAGATACGCGAAGCGCTGATCCGCACCGCAGCCCGGACTGATTCGCCAGATAATAACTATGGCTGGGGATTGGTTGACGCCCTGGCGGCGTTGCACTACCGGCAGCCCGGTGATGTTAATGGCGACGATCTGCTAAATACCGATGATGTTAATCTCATCGCTCAATTTATATTAGCCACAATCCAACCCGATGCGGATACTTTTAAACAGGCAGATTTGAATAATGACAGTTTGCTTGACATCCGTGACCTGGTTTTGTTAATAAATAAATTACCGCCTTTACCCGTAAGATAATTTTATACTCAAAATGCAATATTTTTTAGCTGTATTTTGTTTTTATGTCAAATCCCGCAATTGTTACGAACTTTTACCTTTTATTAGTTAAAGGGAAAATATGCTTATCATTAAATATCTTTCCAAATTACTCAAACTGTTACAATCCGGCGAAACCCCGGGCCGGCTGGCCGGAGGGTTCATTTTAGGAATGGTAATGGGACTAACCCCGTTCTGGAATATCCACAATCTCATTGTATTTATTCTAATTGTAATTATACGTGTGAATATTTCCATGGCGCTACTGGCTTTTGCTGTTAGCAGCGGCATTGCCTACCTGCTTGATCCTTTATTTCATAACCTGGGATATTGGGTGCTTGTCAATATAGAATCACTCAAGGGATTATGGACGGCTATGTACAACAGTCCCCTTATTGCTTTGACTAATTTTAACAATACTGTGGTTATGGGCAGCCTGATAGTTTCGATTCTGTTGCTGGCGCCGGTTTATTTTTTGGTGAAATGGGGGGTAGTTGTTTACCGGGAAAAGATCAACGCCAAAGTCCAGCAATGGAAAATTGTACAGTTATTTAAATCCTCAAAATTGTATACATTTTATGAAAAAATAAATGATTGGAGACAATAAGTGCGCTGGAAGGGAATTATTACTTTACTGGTTCTGGCCGGTCTTTTTATTGCGGCCAGTTTAATATTTACCGATACGTGGCTTGAAAAAAAGCTTGAAAAAACCGGCTCCGATATTATGGGAGCCAGAGTTGAATTGAACCGTCTCGACGTATCGCTTATCGGGCTGCATGTGCGTTGGGACAGCCTGCAGGTTACGGATGCCAAGGATACCTGGAAAAATATCCTGACCACCGGGCGCAGCGAATTTGATATGGATTTTCTGCCGCTGCTGCGCAAAAAAGTACTCATTCAGAATGTGCAATTGAGCAATATAACCAGCGGTACGGCGCGGACCACCGATGGCAAATGGGAAAAGAAAGTCAAAGTAAAAAAGGAATCCAAACCCAACATCTTTACCAAAACCATCGACCGCCTTGAACAGCAGGTCGCACAGGCTCCGGTTTGGGATTTGAAACAACTTGGCAAAAAAGTTAATCTTGATAGTATCATTACCATTCTCCAGGTTAAATCACCTGCGAAAATTGATTCTTTATTTAATGATATAAATTCCCGCTATACCCACTGGGAAGATACATTTAAAAAGGTCAATCCCGAAGCAGATTTTCAGCGTATAGAAACACAGATCAAAGCAATAGAACCGGCAAAAATCAAGTCTATTGAAGAATTACAGGCCTCCCTGAAAACAGTTAATACTGTAAAAGCCGACCTGGATTCGTTAAAGAAATTTGTTACCAGCAGCAAAACCGGGTTAAAGGCGGACCTGGATTATTCCTCCACCAATTTTAAAATGGTGGAGGACTGGATTAAGGAAGACTATGCCCGTGTACAGGATATGGCAAAGTTACCGGACTTGAACGCGCAAAATATAGGAAAATTTATTTTTGGCGCCCAGGTTGTCAATAAAGTAAACCGGGTTCTGGCTGTTACCGGCCAGGTGCGCGAATACTCCAACCGGCTCAAGTCCGATAAACCGAAAAAAGAAAAACCTCCCCGCCTGAAAGGTCAATTCATTCATTTCTCCTCCAAAGGAAGGTATCCGGACTTTTGGATGAAAAAAGCGCTGATCTCCGGTTCAACATTGCAGGGGCTCTCTTTCAGCGGCCAGGTCACGGATATAGTATCAGAGCAAAAATTCATCGGTAAACCGACGCTGGTAGAAATCAATGGTTCCCGCAGCGATGGCGCCGCACTACATCTTGGCGGCGAGTTTAATTACCTGGAATCGGAACCCCGCGAAACCTATAAACTGGACTTGATAGGCATGCCCATGAATAATATTAAAATTTCCGAGTCCCCGCTCGCTCCCGGCAAGCTAACAAAGGGCAAGGGACAATTGAATTCGGCAATGACTATCTCCGGTGATCATATATCCGGTAATATAAACTTTATTGCCGATGCCCTGCAATTTGAAATGAACAAAACACAAGATTTGAACAAACTGGAAAAAACACTCCAGTCCGTTTATGAAACAACATCCATGATCGATTTTAACGCCGGTTGGGTGAGTAATAACGATGATACCCGATTTACTTTGAATTCCAATCTTGACGACCTGATTACCGCCAAATTCAAATCCATTTTGAGCGCAGAAATCAATGAGGCTAAAACTAAGCTGCAAGCCGAAGTGAACAAACGTGTTGCAAAACACAAAGCGGAAATAACCAAGCTGGTTGATGAAAAGACGCGCATGCTGTCTACACAAATGCAAAGCTATGAAGATAAACTAAACAGTTATACACAGCAGGCGGAAAATAGAAAGAAAGAGATCGAAGCACGGATCGAACAGGAAAAGGATAAACAGAAAAATAAACTAAAAGATCAGACCAAAGACAAGTTAAAGGGAGTTCTTTAAGTTTGGCTGTGCTGTGAAGACGCCCTGGCCTGGTCGATCATTTCCAGTAAACTGACGATTTTGGGTTTGGGCGGTTGCAGCAGGTTTTGTATTGTTTCTATTGAGAAATTTTCTTCCAGGTACTGGCGGATGGGAATTTGCTCAAACCAGCAATCCATTATTTTCCGGCAGGGGGTAGTGGAATTAACGCTGCGGCAATATTTAAAAGAGATTGCATGTCCCAGCATGGGGCAACGTTTTTCAAAAACATCATATTTATCAGGCATTTTTTCACTCTTGATATTATTCAGGGCATCCGAAAAACCGGATGCCCTTGTTGTTTAAATTATTTTTTAATAGCAGCTTTGGGTAAATCTTTTAATACGGCAGTGGATTTTTTGATTTCTTCTTCCGGCAGGGGATAGTTAACCAGTTTACCACTCATATAGGCATCATAACCGGTTAAATCCATTAAACCATGTCCACTCCAGTTGAACAGAATCACTTTTTCCTTGCCTTCTTCTTTGGCTTTTTTCGCTTCCTGAATTGCACAGGCAATAGCATGGCTGGTTTCGGGCGCTGAAATAAATCCTTCGGTGCGGGCAAAGATCATGGCGGCTTCATAGCACTCTAGCTGATCGATAGCACGTGGTGTAATCAATCCCAATTCTGCTGCATGGCTCACCAGCGGCGCCATACCGTGGTAACGCAAACCGCCGGCATGTATTGGCGGCGGCACAAATTTGTGGCCCAGCGAGTGCATGGGGAGCAATGGCGTCATTTCAGCGTTATCGCCAAAATCATAACAGAACGGCGCTTTAGTCAGCGTTGGACAAGAAGACGGTTCAACCGGGATAATATCAATTTTAGCGCCATGGATTTTATCATTAACAAACGGAAACGCCAGACCGGCAAAATTACTGCCGCCGCCGGCGCAGGCAATCACCACATCCGGCTTTTTAATACCGGCCAATGCCAATTGTTTTTGAGCTTCAAGTCCTATTATTGTTTGATGCAGCATGACATGATTTAATACACTCCCCAGTGAATAACGGGTTTGTCCGGTTGGATCCGTTACTGCCGCTTCTACCGCTTCGCTGATGGCAATGCCGAGACTGCCCGGGGTATCTGGATTTTCCTGTAAAATTTTACGTCCGGCGTTGGTTTCAGTACTTGGGCTGGGGATACATTTGCCACCCCAGGTTTCCATCATCAGGCGGCGGAAAGGTTTTTGTTCAAAGCTGATGCGTACCATATACACTTTACATTCAAGGCCGATAAGCGAACAGGCAAAACTCAGGGCGCTGCCCCATTGTCCGGCGCCGGTTTCGGTGGTCAGTCTTTTGATACCGAATTCTTTATTATAATAAGCCTGGGGAATAGCGGTATTGGGTTTGTGGCTCCCGGCCGGGCTGACACCTTCATTTTTATAAAATATCTTGGCTGGTGTACCCAGAAATTTTTCCAGCCTTGTTGCCCGGTATAATGGAGATGGACGCCACAATTTATACATTTCCAGAACTTTTTCCGGGATGTCAATCCAGCGTTGCGAACTGACTTCCTGTTCAATCAGGTTCATGGGGAATACCGGCGCTAACATATCTGGCGATATGGGTTGGCCGCCCGGACCCAGCGGCGGCAGCATCGGTTTGGGAAAATCTGCTGCCAGATTGTACCATTGCCGGGGCATATCCTGTTCATTTAAGAAAATCTTTGTGGCGTTCATGTTACCTCCATAATTTGTTGTTTATTATTGTTTGATTGTATACATAATAAAAAAGCCCGCTAATCGGTAGCGGGCTTGAGTTTTTTATCTATTTTGAAAATTTAAATATTTTACGTCTCTTACCCACTATGGCTAAAAGTGAACCACCACCAACCCCAATTTATTAACCAGTTGTATTTAAATAATGTCATAGTAGTTTTTTTGTAATTAATTTTGTTTTGTTAATGTAAATAAAAAAACAAAAGTTGTCAAGTTATAATTTACTATTTTCAGGTTTTTTGTTAAATAAATTAAAAAATTTTCTTATATTGAGTTCTAACCTAAAGAGGAGAATATGAATTTTAACCGCACAACCGACTACCTTGCCCTGGATTTTGATGGAGTTGTCATCAACAGTGTTGAGGAATGTTTGTTTGTCTCTTTCAATGCTTATGAAGAACTTACCGGTAGCGCCCCGATTACTTCCCTGAAGCATATTGCTCCAAAGATTATTGATGAATTTAAACGAATGCGCAATTTCATTCGCGCCGGAGCCGATTTCGTTTATATTATCATGGCAATTTCCACAAATATAAAAATCACCAGCCAGCAGGAATTTGACGATTTTTGTCATTCTCACAAAGAATTAGAGAAAACATTCTTTGATACTTTTTACAAACACCGGGAACAATTGTCTTCCGGCAATCCGGAACTGTGGCTAAAATTAAATCCATTGTATCATGGCATGCAGGATTTTTTGTTACAATATCCTGACAAAGAGCGACTGTTTATAATTACTACCAAAAAAATATTTTTCGTCCAAAAGATATTATCATTTTATAATATTCCTTTTATTGACGCCCATCTTTTTCATGCCGATAAAACCCGCTCCAAAAAAAATATTATCCTGGAATTATTAGATAAATATAATATTGACCCCCACCATTTCTGGTTTATCGACGACCAGGTCGATACCCTTATCCAGGTCCGTGATATCCAAATCAATTGCCTGCTTGCCGAATGGGGATATAATGATAGCGAACAAGTGCTATTGGGTAAACAACACCATATCCCCGCTATAAATTTGGACGATTTAAAAAGAATATTTGTTTTTTAACCGGCAGGGAATTTATGGCTTTATGGAAATAACCAACCTGGTAAATAATGCTTATAATACAATTATTATGCTGCCCCGACTTGGCGCAAAAGGCACATTGGTGGAAAAAAATAAATTTATAGTATTGCCATTAAAGTCAAGCGGCAGTACGGGAATAACCCGACTGTCGCTTGTTAATCAATATCATATTACAAATTTTTATTACAGTGTACCGGCAACCGGGATTATTTTATATTCTGAAAACCGTATTTTTTCATTTTATAACGCAATGTAGCTTCCGAAACCTGTAATAAATGCGCGGCTTTTGATTGATTGCCTTCATAGCGCGCCAGGGCTTTGCGGATCAGGAATTTTTCCACATCTGCAACCGCAGTGTTCAGATCGCGACTGGCAAGAACTTCCAGCGGATTTGGCTGAACGCGGAACGGCAGGTATTCCGGGGATAATTCACCTTCAGGTGACATAATAACAAGGTTACGAACCGTATTGCGCAACTCACCGATATTGCCCGGCCAATCATATTCCAGGATTGCTTCGAATACATCATAAGGAACCGTCGGCACCGATTTTTCATATTCTTTGCAAAATTCTTCCAGGAAATGGCTGAATATAAAGGGAATATCCTGTTTCCGTTCGCGAATAGAAGGAACATTGATCCTCAGTTCATCCATGATCTGGAATAAATCGCCGCGAAAAGCGCCTTCACGCATTTTACTTTCGATGGACGAATCGGCAGACGCGATGATCCTGGCGTTCAATTTGGTCTTTTTTAAAGAAGAAAGTAAATTGAACAATTTGTTTTGTAATTCGGAATTCAGCAATTCGATATTTTCAAAATATAATGTACCGTTTTGCGCTTGCAAAATCAGGCTTGTATAACCGTTATTGTCCTTGCCGAATACCTGGTCGCTTTCAATCGTATCGTCCAGCGCGCCGCACTGAATTTTTATAAACTCTTTATTACTGCGGTTGCCCGCGTCATGTAACAACTTGGCAATTAATGTTCTGCCGCTGCCGGTTTCACCTATTATAAGAACATTTTCGTTTTGTTTGCAAAATGTTCTTACAGCTCGCCTTACCCGGCTGATCTCCGAGCTTTTTCCTAATATTTTATTCTTACCCCGTCCCATTAAACTCTCCCTTTTTTGGTTATGGTTATATTGATTAATTTGATTTTTGCCAGATATAAAAATCTTTGTTTTTTAATTTACGATTGTACATCCATATAAAATATGCAGCTACTAATAATGAAACAACTGCAAAAGTTAAAATATTTATACTTACAATAAAGGGTGGATTTAAATATTTAATAATGAATGCGATTACTAATAATATCGGGAAAATTATGATTTTTCTTAAATATAAATAATAAATAAATGCTGCAAAAATGCGAAAATCGCGATTATCGCGTCGTTCAATTTTTAAATTACCTATCGACAACTTATTGTGCAGGATTTGTGTGTATATTTGACCGGTTGTAGAATAATCGAAATTCATTTTTTTAAATAACAGGAATATCCAAATAATCAACGCTATGGTCAAAAAGATCTGATCGATGCCAAAAAGATAAACATTTTTCATACCGGAAATAGCGCTGGCTACTTCGCGCAGACTTAGAAGCGCTAAAACGGTCATGATAGAATGTGAATACTCGCCGTAACGGGGTTTGAGAAAGGGATTAAGTAAGCCGTAACAAAAAATAGTTACAACCGGTAATAAATTAAATGTAAAAGATTTGATAAAGAAATTCTTATCATTAACAATATAAACTACATTTTTAGGAAAAAAAGAATAGTAATGATATATAAAAACTCCGGCTACAAAAATTAAGGTTGCAGTTGTTAAAATCCAGGGTTTACCTGGTGAAAGGGCAACATGAGCAGCATAATTCACAACACAAAAAGCAAACAAAAACATTGATAAAAGTAAACCATACTTGTAAAAAAGAAAGGATTGCGATGAATTTCCCCAAAGAAATTTGTCACCCGAAAAAATTAATGCAAGACTGATAACATTATTAAAAAAATGGATGGCAAATGGTGTATAAATATGTCTGCTAAATTTATTTATGTATATTATGTGAAGTGTAAATAGCAAAGCAAGGAAGTATAATGAAATATTGAACCAACTTGAAATAGGCATAGTCCAATGAGGTAAATATGAAACAAAAATCAAAATCGCATTAAATATAAACCAAATATTAAAAATTCTATTCAGAAGGGAAAAGTTATATCTGCCTGTACTCATGAGTCCTCGAACAAAAGATCATGTCAATTTTCCGGTGTAATTTACTCTTAATTTATTTAAAAAACAACTATTTTTTCGAAATCCAAAAATTCATCAAACCTTTGGATCAATTGGAGGTGGTGGTATTGGATAATTTAATGCTAAAGTCTTTGTTTCTCCAATTTCCTTTTTTAATAATTTTTCCTCACTGTGCTTCGACCGTTCTTCCGGGCGAAGCGTCATCATCCCTTTCCCTTCTTCATCTTTTAATATTGCACCAGAATGTTGACCGGATGTATTCGCAGAGCCGGGGGCGATACCAATTGTTTCCAGGGTTTTATCGAGGGCGGTTGATGAATTGGCCCACGAAGCAGCCATTGCGATTACAACATAAACCAACCCTACCATAATAAAAGCCAGTACTTTTTTCATGTCAATTTCTCCTCTTTACAATTAATAAAATTGACATGATCTTTTTTGTTGAGGGTTGGGTAACAAAACCTGATATTTACGCATTTACTATTTTGCGTATCAGGTAAGCAGATACTTGGTGTTTATCGAGTATTGCTTTAATTTATTTTTATCAGACAGCCTCCTTAAATTTATTTATTATACTATTAGTTTAATAATTTATTAAAATTGTCAATTAATGTCAATATCATTTTTTTATCATGGTACCCCCGATTTTTTATTCGAAGGCAAAAGCCAACTGCATTTTATTCTTGACCTTATAATAATTCTTTAATTTTCTTAGATTGATGTTGGATAAAATAATTCTTAACGCTTTTGCCAATTTGTAATATACGAAAC
>JAKQIY010000064.1 GCA_029561455.1 bacterium | reverse complement strand
GGTTGCCTCCTTTATTATGGTCCGCTAACTATAATAATTAGGCAACCTTTTTTTATTTTTACAAGCTTTTTTTTCTTATTATGATTATTATTTTTCTATACTTATACTATCTCCCTTTTAAAATTTTCGGGGGTAGCCTGCATTTTTTTATTTCGATAATATCCGCGAATTGTTAAAACGAGATAACTTTATAATAAAACAATATGTTGTGAAAACAATATAGCATGATAATTACATTTTTTTTTCAACGTATTGCCCGGCCAGAATAGCCTTTTTTTGTTCCTCGCAAGTTTTTATTTTTTCCATGATGTCCCTGGCATTTACCGGGTTCTTTTGTAACTCTTGGCGTAAAAGCTTGATCTCATTTTCTATGGCGCTGTATTGCAGCGCAATGATACAATCGTATGCATATTGCCAGGTATAATATGCTTTATGATTTTGATTATCGGTCAGCAATTTTGATAATGACCGGGCGATATGTTCATCCTGGATGGCGCCAAGATAGTGACTGCTGTCAAACGCAATTGGTGTTATATTGCTGTTGCGAAGGTATATAAAAAAGTTTTGAATTTCCTCATGGGCCAGCAATTCCATATCCAGGTTTTGCAGAATACCAGGGATCAGGTCCGGATTGATGAATACCGCCGTCATTAATCCCAATTCTGCAGCCCCTTTTTTAGTTTGGAAATAATTACCTGTAATATTGATTTTGGTATCTTTTAACTCGCGGTTTTTAATAAATCCACTCTGGTGTTCGAGTTTTTTAATTTCTTCCCATAAAAGCGATTCCTGAATTTGAAATTTCTCTGCCGCATTCTTGAGCATCAGGGTCTTTTTCAGGGGATCGCTAATTTTACTAAAGGTACCAAGCAGGTCCCGAATTGTTTCAGCTTGCTGAGCAGGGGTTGCATTCCCGGATATATTGTTCATTTTAAAATCCAGGAATGGAGCGGCTTGTTCCAGCATTTCACGCACCCCTTTTTCGCCATGAGCGCGGGCAAATTCGTCCGGATCTTTGCCTTGCGGTACAATACAGATACTCACTTCCATGCCGCTGGCCAGCAGAATCTCCGCGCCGCGCAGAGCCGCCGCGGCGCCTGCAGAATCATTATCATATAAGATAATCGCATTGGGCGTATAGCGGTGCAGCAAGCGGGCATGATCTTCGGTTAGAGCCGTGCCCGAAGTGGCAACAACGTTTTGTACGCCATTTTGGAACATGCTGGTATAATCGGTGTATCCTTCGACAATGATCACCCGGTTTTCACGACGGATGAAATCGCGAGCCTGGTACAAGCCATACAAAATGTGACGCTTTTGGTAAATGTCTGTTTCCGGCGAGTTGATGTATTTGGGGGTATTGTCATTGACGATACGCCGCGCGCCGAAGCCAACTACCTGGCCGTTGATATTACGGATGGCAAAGGTTACCCGGCCGCGGAAGCGGTCATAATACCCGCCTTCCTGCTTTTTTATAACCAGCCCGGCTTTTTCCAGTGTTTCCGGTTTTACTGATTGTTTTTCCGCGTGTGTAAGCAAATGATCCCAACCGTCCGGCGCAAAACCAATCCCGAAGGTTTTGAAAACAGATTGCGGGATTCCCCGGTTTTGCAAATAATCACGTCCTTTTTGCGCCGCTTTGGCAGTAAGCAAATAGTTTTCATAAAACTCGGCGGCCAGGTTGATGGCATGATACAAGGCTTCCTTTTGCCGGTATTGGGCAATATCCTCCTGCTCATCTTCCGGAATAATAATACCTGCGGCTTTGGCCAGAAAGCGCACCGACTCTGGAAAAGTTAACCCTTCAATTTTTGTGATAAATGTAAAAACATTACCGCCTTCGCCGCAGCCAAAACAATGAAAGATTTGTTGCTCGGCATTGACGCTAAACGACGGGGTTTTTTCCTTGTGAAAGGGACAGAGCCCAAAATAATTCCTGCCTTTTTTTTGCAGTGACAAATAACCGGAAATAACAGAGACTATATCGCTGGCAAAGCGTACTTCGTCTATCTTGGCAGGTGATATTTGTCCGGCCACTTTATTACTCCATGGTTTAAAAAATTCTTTTGTGGTATTTTTCCAGTGGTTTTGATGCTTTCCTGCCACATCCGAAATTACCTGGCAGTTGAAAATCCCGGATACCGGAAAAGCAAGCCTTGATGGAACCACAAACCCCACTCGGTGTGGTGACTCTTTTTTACCTGAGCGTTTTAATTGCCTGGTAAACCATCTTTTTTTGCCAGTTTTCCAGTTCCCGAAAATTGCTGGGATTGTTATGCCAATTTTTTATAAATTCCGTTGTTTGCCGGAAAATTTCATTTTCCTGTTGCAAAAATAACGACAGCATTGCTTCATTGCTGCCGGCCAGCGTTTTCATATCGATATAATCCGGCAAGTTTGTTTTGTGATATAGCTTGCCGGCGTTTTCCCGCACTTCTTTGTTCATGTTGGAGATACTTTTACCGGATAATTCTTTGGGAATTGTACCGCTCTGCGCCCAAACCGGCACGGCAATACCACATACCGGCTCGCCCGGTATGATCCACAGCGCTGCCGGAGTAGATTTGACGATATTAGCGGTACCATGGATAACTACACACAGGGTTGTATTATGGCGGTTGATAGTATCGGTAGTTTTTATATAACCCGCAGGTGCATCTCTAAAGGAACCGGTATAGGGCAGGGGATAGGGATCCAAATTTTCAGCGCACAGATCACGGGCAATATTTTGCAGTAAATATTTGTAATCCAATGTATGAGTACGTTCCGCTTGTTCCAAAAGCCGGTTAACGCGGTGGTATCGCCAGGCGCTTCCCGATACCGGGGTTTCGCACGTAAACGAAAAATTTTCACGCACCAGCCAGCCATTTGGCGCATCACTGGAATCGTTAATATCATATTTTATGATTTTGTGTGGACTGATTTCATAAAGGGCGCAATCGCCATTGGCATCGAAACAACCAATATTGACTCTTGCCTGGTGTGTAACCAACAATTCTTCAAAATCTGCAAGGTTGGCGCAGCTTCCCAGGGCTTTTTTTAATAAATGACGATGAGCCTGACCGGCGACGCTGTCGGAAACGACAGTTGTGGTATAGACCAGGGCGAATCCGGCTGTGTTAACTCCGGTAATGACCTGGGAGGTATCCTGGTTTTGAATGACGCCGGAAAAATCATAACGCGGGCCGCGGAAGCTATACAAGGCAATATCTTGATGGGCGCTTTCATGATTCACCCACAGCGCCGGGCAATTATCACAAGTAGCCGCAGCGCTGATAACAGCAAACACTCCTGTTTCACTGCACGCTGCCGGAAATCCGGTTGATTGCAGTAAAAATATCAGGCACAAAAATGTTATGGATGGAAAAATTTTCATTTTTTATTGATATTTGTATTACCGTAGCGGTAACCTTCAATTAATACACGTTTCAGGGTTTCGGCATTCAAATCCGATTGAAATTTTCCGGCTATGGCAATAGAGATCTTGCCGGTCTCTTCGGATATAACGATGACCATAGCATCCGATTCTTCGGAAAAAGTGAGCGCAGCTTTGTGCCGGGTGCCGAATTCGGTTTTGGATTGATTTTCTTCGGAAATCGGCAGTATACATTTTGCCGCTTCAATGAGGTCATTGCGAATGACAATCGCGCCATCATGCAGGGGAGAGCGCGGATTAAAAATTGAAAGGATCAACTGCACCGATACTTCAGCCTGTAAAATTACCCCGGTTTCATTGATCATCCGCAACCCGGTTTCGCGACCCATAACGATCAGGGCGCCATAACCGCGTTCTCGCAAGGCAATGGTCGCTTTGATGACTTCATCGATCACTTTACTTTCGCTGACTTTGACGAGCAGACGGACAATTCGACTCTGCCCTATATAGATCAGAATACGCCGCAATTCCGGTTGAAACAGGATAACAAAGGCTACCAGCCAGATCGTACGCAGGTTTTCAAATACCCAGGTCATGCCTTTCATCTGGAAAAGCGGGGCCAGGCCGGAAAATATAAGTATTATAATCAACCCGACAAGCATTTGCACCCCCCTGGTGCCACGCAAAAAATTATACATTTTATTAATAATATAGGACATGACGGCTATATCTAGTATATCCATAACCGTAACAGGTAAAAATCCGATATGAAATAATGTAAGACCCATATTATATATCTTTATTCAGTTTATCAATTAATGTAGCGGCTCTTTTTATTTCTAAAACGTCATGCACCCGTAAAATATTCGCGCCATTTAATATACAAGCTGCGGACGCGGCAATTGTTCCTTCCAGGCGTTGTTCAACCGGCAAATCCAGTATGGCGCCGATAAAAGATTTTCGTGACGGTCCCACAAGGAGCGGGTAACCAAGAATTTTAAATTTAGCTAAATTTCGGATTATTTCCAAGTTATCTTCCAGCCGTTTACCAAAGCCAATACCAGGATCGATAACGATCTGCGCTTTTTTAATTCCTTCATGAATGGCAAGATCTGCGCTGGCGGTGAGATACTCGGAAATTTCTGCTATTACATCATTATAATACGGATTTTTTTGCATATCGCGGGGAGCGCCTTTGATATGCATAATAACAACACCGGCGTTAAAATTTGCAATTGTGCTTGCCATTTGCGGGTCAAAACGTAAACCGCTGATATCATTTACAATTTTAGCGCCCGCTTGCAACGCCTGGCGGGCAACCCCGGCTTTATAAGTGTCGATGGAAATCGGGATTTGTAATTCCGGCGCCAGTTTTTCTATGATTGGAATAACCCTGTCCAGTTCTTCATCCAGAGTAACAGGGGCTGAGCCGGGCCGGGTAGATTCGCCGCCAATATCTATTATATCGGCGCCATCCTGCTGCATTTGCAGGGCTTGTGCAACTGCTTCTTCGCTATGAAAAAAACTGCCGCCATCGGAAAAAGAGTCCGGAGTTACATTTAAAATTCCCATAATGACTGTACGCCGGGATACGTCCAGTTCCATATTGCAAAATGACCATATTGCCGGTGAATTTATCACATGAACCTCTTTATCCTATATATCCGTGTACTAGTTTAGTGTATAAATAAAAAAAAATCCCCCGGAACAATATGCCAAAGGGATTTAAATAACTGGTCACAAACTGCCGGAAATATCTTGTTTATTCCCCGGCTTTATCCTCTTTGGAATCGTCCTCGGCGCTTTTTTTGTGGTTATCCTTTTTGTTGTTAAATGGCGGTAATTCTTCACCTTTCATAATTAACTCAATTTCTTCGCCATCCAGGTTTTCTCTTTCCAGCAGCGCCTGTGATAATTTATGTAAAGTATTTATATTCTCTTTTAGCAGTTTTTGAACGTCGTTGACGGCCTGGTCAATTATTTTCTTGATTTCCTTATCGATCAACTGGGCGGTAACTTCGCTGTAATCTTTATGCTGGGTGATTTCACGACCCAGGAATATTTCTTCCTGCTTTTCGCCATAGCTGATCGGACCAATAGCATCACTCATACCCCATTCACACACCATTTTACGCGCCAATTCAGTGGCTTTTTTCAGATCATCGCTGGCCCCGGTGGTGAATTCGTTAAATATAAGGTTTTCCGCTTCGCGTCCGCCAAATAATTGCCGCATTAATGCCAGGCAATAGGTTTTGGAATAGTTGTGTTTTTCATCCATCGGCAGGGTCATGGTGGCGCCCAATGCCCGGCCGCGTGGAATGATGGTTACTTTATGCACCGGATCGGAACCCGGGGTAAGACGGGCTACCAGCACATGGCCGGCTTCATGGTATGCCGTAGTGTTTTTTTCCTTATCGCTGATGAGCATGCTTTTACGTTCTGCGCCCATCATCACTTTATCTTTGGCTTCATCAAAATCGGACATTTCCACCCGTTTTTTGTTTTTACGGGCGGCCAGTAACGCCGCTTCGTTTACCATGTTGGCCAAATCGGCTCCGGAAAAGCCCGGTGTGCCTTTGGCCAGAACTTTAAGGTTAACGTTTTTGGAGGTGGGGATTTTACGGGTATGAACTTTGAGAATGCCTTCGCGGCCGCGCACATCTGGGCGATCCACCACAATTTGCCGGTCAAAACGTCCGGGCCGTAATAAAGCAGAATCGAGCACATCCGGACGGTTGGTCGCCGCGAGCAGAATAACGCCTTCGGAAGTTTCAAAACCGTCCATTTCTACCAGCAGCTGGTTGAGGGTCTGTTCGCGTTCGTCATGACCGCCGCCCAAACCGGCGCCGCGATGACGGCCAACGGCATCCAGTTCATCGATAAAAATAATGCATGGCGCATTTTTCTTGCCCTGCTCAAATAGATCGCGAACCCGAGAAGCGCCGACGCCAACAAACATTTCCACAAAATCCGCGCCGGACATACTAAAAAACGGCACCCCGGCTTCCCCGGCCACCGCTTTGGCCAGCAGGGTTTTACCGGTTCCGGGAGGTCCCAGTAACAGGGCGCCTTTAGGAATTTTCCCGCCCAGTTTTTGGAATTTTTCCGGTTCTTTTAAAAATTCAATAATTTCCTGCAATTCCATTTTTGCTTCATCCGCGCCGGCTACATCATTGAATGTGATCTTGGGAAAATTTTCCGTGAACATACGGGCGCGGGATTTTCCAAAATTGAATATTCCTTTAGCGCCGCCGCCACCGCCCTGCATCTTGCGGATCAGGTAAATCCAGAATCCGATGAGCAGTAACCAGGGTAGAGCCGTAAAAAGATAGCCCCAAACGCCGGGAGTATCATGTTTGATATCGATTTCTTCCAATTCAAATTCGCTGTACCATTTCTCAATGGTGTCATGATCCAGGCTAGCGGGTAAAATCACTTTGAAAGTACCGGGAGCACGGGTGTCATCCGTTACCTGACCATCAGCGGCTCCGGTTTTATATTTACCATAGAGAACCTTGTCTTCAACAAGAATCCCTTTGATCTGCTTTTCATGCAATAAATCCAGGAATTTATTGTATTTCAGCACCTGTTCTTTATTGCGCTGCGTGGACAATTGTTGTGAGAAAAACAATGCAATTGTAAAAATCCCGATCCAGAATAACAAGGTTCTGGAGGCTTTTTTCCATTGCGGGCCATCCGGTTTCAGATTGGAGGGGCCTCTTTTTTCTGGATTATTCTTTTTCGTGTTTCTCAGGTTTGTATTTTTAATATTATTTTCATCCATAGATTTTAATATTTTAGGGTTAGTATTATTTCCGGTCCATTGTGTATATATCGGGTAAATTTCGTAATAGCTGGCCATGATCGAGACCATAGCCAACCACAAAACGGTCGGGTATTTCGAAACCGATATAATCTATTTTAAAATTAATTTTTGCTTTATCCTTTTTTAATAACGTTACAAATTTGAGTGATGCCGGTTCAAGTACTGATAATTTTTCATGCAAAAAGCCTACCGATAAACCGGTGTCTACGATATCTTCTACAACCAGCACATGACGGCCGTGAATATTTGTATTAATATCTTTATGTATTTTTATTTTACCGGACGATTCCTGTTCGTTGCCGTAACTGGATAATTTTACAAAGTCAATTTCCATATCCAGTTGCATGCGCCGCACCAGGTCGGCTATAAAAATAAAGCAGCCGTTTAAAACACCGATCAAAACCGGTTTTTTATCCTGGTAATCGCGGGTAATTTCCGCACCTAGTTCCGCAATCCGGGCTTCAATCTGTTTACGCTCCAGCAGAATTTGCTTTGGGCTGTTACCTGTGAGCTTTGAATATTCTGATACTGCCGTCATTCCGTTTTTACTAGTCGTATCTGGTATACTCGTTGTGTATTTGCCGTTACTTTAAAGCGGTCGTCAAGTCTTTTTCCTGCCAGCCATACAATGCCGCTGCTGCAAACCAGCAGAGGTATTTGGCGCCGCTCATAAACCGGTATTTTTTCGTCAATAAAATAATCGGATACTTTTTTATTGCCGCGACCATTGACCGGATAAAATCGGTCACCTGCTAATACGCTTCTTAGTATTAATGGTTCCACTATTTTATCGGCATCGATCCATTCCGTATCGCAGCTCTTGTTCTGGAAATTTAACGGTTTTTCCGCTTCTTTTATTTCAAAAATATAATCATTTCCAACAGAATAATGACCCGGTTTTGCAGGAATTTGCACCCGGCGCCATTCTTCATTCTGCCGCCAGAAAACAAGTTCATTACCATAAATTGTAATGTTAATCTGTTCCGTTACCGGTAAGGTAACGCCGCTGCGCCGTTTTTGAATAATCCGGCTCAGCTTTTCATAAAGAACATAATCAAGGATTCCCGGCTCTGTTCCGAGTAATTCCAGGGCATGCGCGAGAATACCTTTTTGCAGAATATTAAAGTACGCCAAATACGCATCAATATCAAGGATAATTTTATGTTCGTCCTTGAATTTTAAACAGTTACGCAACCTGTTTACCGTTTCACTAATCAGAAAATCTTCCACCTCGGTCATGCTGGCGCCCAGTCGGTTAAGGCTGGAAATGATTTGCGGATTAAATTCCCGCGCCAGCAGGGGCAGCAGAGTATGCCTGATCCTGTTACGACGGTACCGGGTATCGGAGTTAGTGGAATCAACCCGGTAATCGAGGTTATTTCCGGCGGCATAGTGTTCAATAGCCTGCCTGGATGCAAACAGCAGCGGGCGGATATAGATATCCCGTTTGGGAAGAATACCGCGCAATCCTTTTGTCCCTGAGCCGCGCATGATATGGTCAAGAATAGTCTCAGCATTGTCGTTGGCGTTGTGGGCGGTGGCAATGCGCACTCTGCCGGCTAGTTGCTCAGCCGTTTGTTGCAAAAACCGGTAACGACAGTCGCGCGCCCCGGTTTCCAGTGAAAGTTTGTGATCGCGACACCATGACCGGACATCGCACTGCTGCGTTACCAGTGGAATGTCCAATTCCTGACAAACTTTTTGTACAAAAGTCTCATCGCTGTCGGCTTCATCGCCGCGTAACTGGTGATTCAGATGCGCGGCAACAACGGTTATATGCAGTTCCTTGCGAATGGAAAGCAACACATGCAATAAAACCATGGAGTCAATACCGCCGGATAAAGCGACAAGTATTGTATCAAGCTCTGCAAAAAGAGAGTACTTTTGGTTATATAGCAAAAATTGCTCGGTAAGGGATTGCATAATATTAATTTTTTAACTCGTCCGGTATCTTTTTTTGATTAATATACAAAATTGCCTGTTAGCATTCAAGCCGGAGATGGCTGCCAGGTAAAAAAAATTGCAGTTGTACAAAAATCTGCTTACATTATCTCCTGTAAAGAAATCCAGAACAGTGGGACAGAATAACAGAGCATAAAACCCCGGATATGAGGAATATGGAGCGGAGCGAAGAACTGTTTGAAAAAATTACCGGTAGAACGACAATCCTGATAGGCGATGTGTTTTTAAATGAGACTATTCAGGGAGATATGGAGCGATGGACGAATGAAAATCCGATCCCTGTTGTGCAAATGCTGCATAATAATTATTTACCCGGAGCCGCAGCTTATGCCGCTGTGTTGTTGCGTCAGCTTGGCTTGCAGGTAAAGCTGGTTACTGTAACCGGCGACGACTTTGCGGGACGGCAATTACTGCAAATTTTAGCCGATCATGCAATTGATACAAGCGGTGTAATAGTCGATGCGGAATATATTACCTCCCAACGATCTACTATAAATGTAGCCGGTATACGTTACGCCGAACGGGAGATAATGCGCTTACAAACCCCGGAGCCTCTGCCTCTGAGCGAGGAAAAGTTTGAAAAAATTATGGATTACCTTGAAGAGAATATTCCCGATACGGATGCGATTATTTTTATTGATAAAGATGAAAGTGTAGTATCGCGTAAACTGGTTGAAGCAGTACAAAAAACTGCGCAAAAGTATAGTATTAAACTCATTGGCGATTCGGAAAAGAATTGTGTATTTTTTAATAATTTTACCGCCGTTACCCCAAATGTCCATGAAGCACAAGCGGCATTGAACGGCAGAAAAGATCATTCCAGCAAACTGGGCAAGCAACTGCGTTCGTTGCTAAAATGCGATACAGTGTTTATGACGCTTGGCGGCGAGGGGATCAGTGTTATCAACGAAGCCCGCGATGTTTGCCATGTTGCGGCAAAACCGCGGCTGGTTGGCGATACCGACGGGGCTGGTGAGGCTGTTGTGGCCGGTGTAACCGCAGGATTGCTGGCTGGCCTGCCGCCGGAACAAACGGCGGATCTGGCCAATACTATGGCGGCGCTGGCCGTATCGCGCAAAGGATTTACCTGCATAACCAGAAAAGAAATTATCGAAGCGCAGCTTCGTTATGCTTTGGAGATGAATGTGGAAAAACATGTGACAATTGAACAATTGCAGAGCCTTGTTGCCAGGGCGAGGCTGGACGGCAAAAAAATAGTCTGGACTAACGGTTGTTATGATATTCTCCACGCCGGGCACGTAATATACCTGGAAAAAGCCAAAGCCCTTGGCGATGTGCTGGTGGTGGGTTTAAACAGCGATGCTTCGGTACGCAAGAACAAGGGCCCCCTGCGTCCGGTTGTTGAAGAAAATCAGCGCGCCCGCGTGCTTTCGGCGCTCAGTTGTGTGGATTATGTGATTATTTTCGATGACGAATCGCCGCTCGCCATGATTGATGCCCTGCGCCCCGATGTGTATGTAAAAGGCGGGGATTATAATATTGAAACCATCAACCAGGGAGAACGGCGTCTGGTTGAGAGCTATGGTGGAGAAATTGCCCTGCTGCCCGGTGTTGAAGGCATGTCAACTTCCGAGGTTATTCGCAGAATTCTGGAAGCATATAGTAAATGATTTCATTCGCCAGGGCATTCTTTGTCTATATTGCCAGGTTTTCAGGCCTGGAAAAATATTGTTTTACATTGGTCACTACATCCTGTGCGATTTTGATCGCCGCCAGACAGGTATCCTTGTCCGGATTGTGCACTGCCAGAACATTGTCAACCGGGTACATGGACGGTAGAAATAGTGAGTTAATAAAGTCGCAATCGGAATCGCTAACCGGAATCTCAATTTTATTGTTTTTTAACAGGTATTTTAATGCCAGAATATCATGCGTCTTGGGAGCTTTGATTCTTTGTTCCGAAAAGATAGCTTTTAATGCTTTTTCTATTGCTTGTTGAGCATTTTGCAGGCATGGATTATTCAATTTGTTATCCAACAATATTGTAGCCGCCGCCAGATGATCATCTGCAAAGGCCAGCCATTTTTCAGTTTCATTTCTCATACAGAACCTCACCGGTAGTAATTTCATCCATTAATAATCCCTGGGCGCCCGGTCTGACCGGAAATATATCAACAGGTATAATTCCTGCCAGTTTGCGCACCAGTTTTCTGTATTTTAGCGCTAGGGGTAAATATTTTTCATCACTATTTTGAAAGACGGCAACATCAATATCGTTCGGTTCGGCAGAATATAAAAAAGAACCGAATATCATAATTTTATTGATTTCCTGCTCGTTTTCCAGCAGGCGTTTGATTGTGAGTTTGATATCTTCTTTTTGACTGCTTGTCAACATCATTCTTTTCTTCTCTCATGTTACCGTTTGCTAAATTATTTATTTTTAAGTGTAAAAACAACATAAATATTTCAAAAAAACTGTATATTACCGGCAACCTTTTAAAAAAGTGCAAGTCTATATTAGTGTTACAAAACAGGAGAAGGCACAGAATTGTTAACGGATCACAATATTATGCTGGCGGTACAAAATGGCGATCTTGACAAGCTGGGTATGCTGTTTGAACGCTATCATAAACAGCTCTACAATTTTTTTTTAAAACAAACCGGCGATATCCATGCCAGCGAAGACCTGGTGCAGGATGTTTTTGTCCGCATTTTAAATTATCGTAATACTTATCGCGGCGACAGCGGGTTTGTTTCCTGGATGTTTTCAATTGCTCATAATAGCAGGTGCGACTTTTATCGAAAGCAAAAACATCGTGGTGAATCTCTGGAGCTGGTCAATGATATGCCGGATGCAGCGTTTACTCCGGAAGATCAGGCGATCAGGGATAATCATAATTCGTTGTTACAACAAGCGTTACTGCGGTTGACTGATGAAAAGCGGCAGGCCCTGGTTCTCAGCCGCTATCATAATATGAAATATGAAGAGATCGCGCAAATCACCGGCTGCCGCGTCGGTACGGTTAAAGCGCGGGTGCACCGCGCTTTGTTGGAATTAACCCATATTTATAAGGAACTGACAGGAGAAAGTCATGCCTGATTGTAAAGAATATAAAAGTTTGTTTACAGAATATATTACCGGACAAATAGCCCCGCAACTCATTACCGGAATGGAACACCATATCGAAAATTGCCCGGTCTGCCGGCATGAACTGGAAGTTATGCAGGCTATGTGGCACACTTTGGCGCAGGCGCCTGAACAAGAGCCCACGCCGGCGGTTCGCGACAGGTTCTATTCCATGTTACATGCGGAAAAGAAAAAGACACAGACACAGAAAAAACTCCCTCTTTTCCGTGCTCATGAATTTTTTTCAATGCTGGCCGGCTGGTGGCCGCGTCGTCCTGCTATACAATTTGCTGTAGCAGTGATGATGCTGTTACTGGGACTATTTATCGGGCGGCGCTCCGCGACCGATCCTCTCAATAATGACCGGCTTGCCGCTTTGCAACAACAATTGAACGTCATACAGCAAGCTAATTCCATGCTACTGCTGCAACAACCGGGATCATTTGAGCGCCTGACCGGGATTGCGTCTAGTACACAGGTCGCCAATCCAGACACGGATTTGCTTAATACTTTGTTTACTACCTTGAATAATGACGCCAATGTGAATGTTCGTCTGGCTGCCGTTGACGCCCTGTTTTTGTTCAGTTCACAACCGGGGGTACGTGAAAAACTGATCGACTCGCTGGCAGAACAGACTTCGCCGCTGGTGCAGATCGCCCTGGTCGATCTGCTGGCGCAGTTAAAGGAAAAGCAAGCCCTGGAAGCGTTAAAGCGGTTTATCGACACCCAGGATTTAAATGCGGACGTTAAGAACTATACCAAAGAAAAAGTGCAAACCCTGTTATAAAATCTATGGAGTTGGTTATGTTAAGAAAACTGATCTTGGCTGGTTTATTATTAGTCGCTTGTGGATTAGTACAGAATGCCCGATCGGCTGAAATTGAAAAAAGCGAGGAAATAACCGAAACTTTTACTTTTAAAAATACTACCGGCAATACCGTGGTTATCGATAATATCTGGGGTGCTATTCATGTTACTGGTTATCCCGGCAGCGAGGTGCAACTGAAAATAGTCAAAACGATCAAGGCAAATTCCGAGGTTTTTTTTGCACAGGCGCAGAAAGAGGTTGTTTTGGAAATTACCAGGGCAGATAGTCTGCTCGATCTGTATGTCGATACTCCATCGCGGCACGACCGGCATAAAGAACGCCGCAACCGGGAATGGCGGGATCGGATCTATGATGTTCGCTATGATTTTACCCTGCAAGTCCCGGAACAGACAACTGTGGAATTAAAAACCGTTCTCCATGGCGATATTTACCTGGCAAAAACCAGCGGCGATTATATAATCAACAATGTGAACGGCGGTATAAAAATGGAGCAGGTGCAAGGTTCCGGCGATGTTTATGCGGTTAACGGCAATGTCGAGGTCGATTTCAGCCGGAATCCCCGCAATAACAGTCGTTTTGGATCACTGAACGGCACGGTTAAACTATACTTTACATCCGATTTGTCCGCCGATTTCCGTTTAAAGACATTTAACGGCGAAATCTATACCGATTTCCTGGTATCTGAATTACCCTTGCAAGTAATCAAGAGTACAGAAGGAGAAATGCATAAAATATACAAAGTGGAAAGAACAACTCTTGTCCGGGTTAAAGATGGCGGGCCCGAATTCAGTCTGGACGGTTTTAATGGTGATATGTATATAATAAACAAGAACAAATAACTATAAAAAGGAAGAAATAATGAAAAAGACAATATTTTCTACACTGATACTAATAATGATGTTTCCAATTGTCCGGTTGGCTGTTGCCCAGGATGATGCTATGGATCAGGTTACAGTACAATTGACCGACCCATCCAAACCTGCTATTATTGAACTGAGTCTGGTAAACGGCGGTATTACTGTGGTTGGGTATGAAGGAAAAGACATCATTGTTGAAACCCGGATTCAATCTAAAAAATTAACAGATGACTCTGTAGAAAAAAACGAATTACGAAATTTTGCAAGGGAACAACGCAGCGTCGGATGGAGAGCTGGTGAAGAAAAAGAAAACAAAGATAAAGCCGGCATGACGCGCATTCCGGTACAATCATCATCCCTGGAAGTAATGGAAGAAAATAACTTTGTGAAAATTAATACCGATTCGTGGCGGCGCACAGTTGATGTCAGTTTAAAAGTGCCGACCAAAACTTCGCTTAATCTTCATTGCGTTAATAATGGTGATATTAATGTTGAAAATGTGGACGGCAATTTTGAAATTGAAAATATCAACGGCAAAGTTGCTTTGAAAAATATTTCCGGCTCCGTTAATGCCCATGCTCTCAATAAAAATCTGGATGTGATATTCAAGAGAGTGGATGCCGACAAACCCATGTCGTTTTCCACGATGAATAGCGATATCGACGTTACTTTTCCGTCCACAGTTAAATGTGATGTGAAAATCAAAGCCGATAATGGACAAGTTTACAGCGATTATGAGATTGTACGGGTGAATAAACCGAAACAATTGAACCAGGAAAACAAGCGAGATAAAGACGGCAAATATCGCGTTTTAATTGAACAGGCTTTTTTTGGTACAATTAACGGCGGAGGCCCCGAATACCAGTTCACCAGTTTCAATGGCGATATGTATATCCGTAAAGCAAAATAGCAGAAAAATAAAAAGTGATGCTTGTATAGCCTTTAAGGTTAATATACAAGCATCACTTTTCTTTGTTAAAAATTCATGAACCTGAATTCTAAATTTACATACCCCACAAATGTCCGGTATGCACCGGTTTACCCTGTAATTTCAAATAGTAAAATAATTGTCCCTTGTGTTGTTTGAGGTGATCGATCATTTGCAGCATACGATGACCGAGGATCATCACTGTCGGATCCCAGGGAGCAGTGGCCGGCTTTTTCTCCAGGTCTTCCTCGCTGGTAATATCCAGCATGTGCACGGCCAGTTTTTGATCTTCCGCCAATAATTTTTTTGCTTCGGCAACACTTTTAATTGTCGGTAACTTTTCTGCCGATGGCAGCATGTCTTCCGGCGGCATTTCACTGACGTCAACGCCTTCCGGCATACCCCAGTCGCCGGTCACAAATCCCTTTATAGAGGCGCCGCAGGCATTGGTAATATGCATGAGCAATTGTCCCATGGTCATCCAGTTATTGCCGGTGGCCGGTTTCCATTGCAAATCTTTATCTGTTACCATTTCCAGCAGACCCTGGGTTACCTTGTACGTGGAATCTAATTCTTTTTTTAGCAGCATTTTCCAACTCATAACACTTCCTCCTGTTATGGTTATATTATTATTTATATGTAACAACATCAACGCGTCACCAGATAATTCCGGTAATTTACTGTAAACCTTGCTTCTTTTTCCCTCAACTGGTGCAACCTTATAAACCCGGACGCTATTCTTAGGCGGATTTTGTAACTTGTACGGTTTGAATTCTGTAAAATTATATGTAAGGATAATTAACAATAACTAAAAATCAGGAAAGAAACAATGAAAATTATCAAGTGTTTTTCAAAATGTGCTATTTTACTCGTGGTACTGTTCGGCTGTTTTTTTATAGCAAACTCGAGTGCCGCCGGATTAAAGGGAACAATTCAGGGACAAGTGGTCGATACCGATAATCAACAGCCGTTGATTGGCGCCAATGTGTCACTGGTTGGCACCCAGTTAGGTTCGGCAACGGACGATAATGGTAAATTTACTATAAAAAATGTCCCGGTTGGCAGTTATGTGTTGCAATTTAATTATATCGGTTATGAAACATTCCGCAAGACCGATATTATTATCCGTTCTGAACGTATTACTCCGGTTCGGGTTGAATTAAAAATGTCTGTTTTGGAAGCCGAGGCGATCAGTGTCAGCGCCGGTTATTTTACACAAACTGCGGAACAGCCGACCAGCATTGTTAATTTTTCAGCCGAGGAAATCCGCCGGGCGCCGGGATCTGCCGGCGATGTGAGCCGGATTTTAATGAGCCTGCCCAGCGTGGCCAAAGTAAACGATCAGAGCAACAGTCTCATTGTGCGCGGTGGCAGCCCGGTTGAGAATGCTTTTTATATCGATAACATTGAAATTCCCAACATCAACCATTTCCCCACCCAGGGCGCTTCCGGCGGGCCTATCGGCATGATTAATGTCGATTTCGTCCAGGATGTGAATTTTTACACCGGCGGGTTCTCCGCCATGTATGGCGATAAACTATCTTCTATCATGGAAATGAATTTCCGCGAGGGTAATCGCGAAGAGTTTGACGGCCAACTGGATTTGAATTTTGCTGGTTTTGGCGGCACATTCGAAGGCCCGTTGGCGGGAGAAAAGGGCTCGTACCTGTTTTCCGTACGGCGCAGTTACCTGGATTTGATTATTAAAGCTATAGATGCTGGTACGTCCATTGCCCCGCGCTATGGCGATACCCAGGGCAAACTGGTGTGGGACGTGAACCCCAACCATAAGCTGGAACTCCTGGGTGTTTTCGGCGATGACCATAACAAACCCGATAAAGCAGCGGCGCTCGAAAACGCTATGGTGGCCTATGGTTCGCAAAATATATATGAAAACACCCTGGGCGTTAACTGGCGCGCCTTGTGGCACAAAAAATTCTATTCCACTACGTCGCTCGCGGCGACCATCAACCATTTTAATGAAGATTTTTTTGAAACCGCTACCGAAATTCACCTGCTGCAAAACCGCTCCCGTGAACACGAGTTCAAGTTCCGCAATATGAACCATTTGCAGGTGAACGGTAACAATACCCTGGAAATTGGCGTTGAAGCCAAAAATTATCAAATAAAATATGATAATTTTGTTTCACAATATACCGACGCCCTGGGCGATACCGTACCATACTTTGACTATAATACTGCCGTTAATGCCGCCAAAGCCGGGGCATTCGCCAACCTGATCTCTCGTCCGGTTCAGCCGCTCACCGTTACCCTGGGCGCGCGCAGTGATTATTTTTCCTATAATAAAAAGACCACCGTATCACCGCGCTTCGCAATGTCCTATCGTTTAGGGAATCGGACATCCCTGAATGCATCTGCGGGTGTATTTTATCAGAGTCTACCGTTCACGCTGCTGGCGCAAAATAACGCCAATAAAGAACTTGATGATACCCGCGCTGTGCATTATGTTGCCGGCATCGAGCGCTTGCTCACCGAGAATACCCGGTTGACGCTGGAAGTATATAAAAAAGATTACAGCCATTTTCCGATTGATCCCACCCAGCCGTCATTGTTCCTGATTGACGAGATCTATTACCGCTACGGGTTCTTTTTCAACCACGCCAATCTTGTGGATAACGGCAAAGCGGAATCAAAAGGCGTTGAACTGACGCTGCAAAAAAAGCTGGCTGAAAAAGTTTATGGATTAGTGAGCGCCGCCTATTTTACCAGTCGTTACCAGGGCGGCGACGGCGAATGGCGTGACCGGGTGTTTGATAATCGCTACTTATTCAGCATCGAGGGCGGTTATAAGCCGAACAGCAAATGGGAATATAGCTGTCGCTGGATCATTGCCGGCGGCACACCCTATACGCCACTCGATCTGGCGGCGTCGCGCGCGCTTGATCGTGAAGTGCTGGATGAAAACCGCCTGAATGGCGCCCGTTATCCGGATTACCATTCGTTAAATTTACGTTTTGATCGGCGCTTCCACTTTAGCAATTCCAACCTGGTATTTTATTTCAGTGTGTGGAATGTATACAACCGCAAGAATGTGGCCGGTTATTACTGGAATATAACTAAAAATGAACAGGGTACAACCACGCAATGGGGCATGCTGCCGATATTCGGCTTGGAATACGAGTTTTAGGTGAGAGGTAAAAATTGTCGAGACAAGGCATGCCTTGTCTCGACGGGGGATGCCTTGTTCGTAAGGCGGATATTTTTATAATGATGAAGCAGAGGTTGGAATCTACCGTTTCTTCCCATGATTATTAAAAATCCCCCACCGGGCAGCAAATCCCGATGGGGGCGGTTTTTAAGGAGCAACCGGGTAGTGTATTGATAATAATAAAATTACTCTTAAAATAAATTAAAGCGTTTTATTCATATCGCAACGCAATGATCGGGTCGAGACTGGCGGCTTTACGGGCCGGGTAGATACCAAAAAACAAGCCCACCGCCGAAGCAAATGCAAAACTCATTATTATTGAAGCTGCCGATACCATGGTATTCCATTGCGCCCAGGTCGCCAGGCCATAGGAGAGAAGGATGCCCAAAAGAATACCCAAAACTCCACCTGCCAGGCTGATGGTGACCGATTCGATGAGAAATTGTAGTAAAATATCCTTGCGGCGGGCGCCGATGGCTTTGCGAATACCGATCTCGCGGGTGCGCTCCGTTACCGATACCAGCATGATGTTCATAATGCCGATGCCGCCCACCAGCAACGATACTCCGGCAATAGAAGCCAGCAGAAAACTGAATGATTTGTTGGTCTCCTGAAAAGTTGTAATAACATCGGACTGGTTACGGATGGAAAAGTCATTATCCTGGTCGCGCAGCAGGCGATGCTGGCGGCGCAGGATTTTTTCAATTTCCACCAGGGCTTCGTCCACCACCTTGTCGTTTAATACCTGAATGGTTATGCCGGTGAGGTAATCGGCGCCGAACACCCGCTTTTGCGCCGTAGTTATCGGGATCAATATCTGGTCGTCTTCATTACGCCAGCCGGTTTGGCCCTTTTTTTCCAGCAAACCGACGACAATAAAATTATCCTGGTTGATTTTTATGGTTTCACCGATGGGGTTGGTGGAGCCGAACAGGTTGTTCTTAACTTCATTACCGATAACCGCAACCCGCTCCGAATTTTCCATTTCCTTGGCGGTAAAATACCTGCCATCGGTGGTTTTAAAACTGCGCGCGGCTTCAAATTCCGGAATGGTGCCGACTACCGAGCTATTCCAGTTTTTTGCGCCATACACAATTTGCGCATTTTTACTGAATTCCGGGATCACATAGGCTGCCATGGTGCTTTTTTCTTTAATAACTTCAGCGTCAATGTTTTCCAGACTTTGGGAACTGCCTTCGCCCCAGTGAATATGGCCCTGGTTTGGCGAGCCGGCGCGAACAAATAACAAATTCGAGCCCAGGGATTGTATCCTGTCGGTAATGGCTTTTTGCGCGCCATTGCCAAGTCCCACAACGGTAATAACTGCGGCAACTCCAATGATAATGCCCAGCATGGTCAGCGCTGCCCGCATCTTGTTGGCGGCCAGGGAGGTCAGGGCAATTTTTATACTTTCTCCCAGTTCCGTTAATGATTTTTTGGTTTTTTTATACATAGTACTACCTTGATTTTTTTAATTTGAACGCTGGCTTCTCATGCCGGATTGCGCCGCGTTACGCTGGATCATCCGTTCACGCATTTCACTATTTGCCTGCATGGATTGGGATACGTAGGTATACACCACCTGGTCGCCTTCTTTAACGCCATCCAGCGCTTCGGTGTAATCGAAATTGCTGATGCCGGTATTGACCATCTGCATACGGTAACCGGACTCTTGTTTAATAATCACACCCCGGTTCAGAGATTCAGCCTCTGCCGGCGCCGACGATTCCTGCGGCCGATTCCCTTGTCCGTACTGTCTTGGTTCGTTACCGTTTTGTTTGGGTTTGGCCGTTGTCTGGCCTGCAGCCAGGTTCAGTTTCATGATTTCCTGCTGCATTTCCTTTTGCGTCATTAACGCTTCATTAGGAATGAGCAGCACATCTTTTTTATCAGCTACCAGGATTTCCACCGCGGTGTTCATACCGGCTTTGAGTAAAGAACCCGGATTGGAAACTTTGATGGTTACTTCAAAACTGGTAACATTTTGTTCAACAGTCGCCTGGGCGGCAATACGTATCACTTCACCCTGAAAAACCTTGTTGGGGAAAGCATCGGCGATCACATTAGCTTTCATGCCGTTACGCATTCTGCCTATATCCACTTCATCGACAACCGCAATTACGTGAACCTCGCTCATTTCCGCAACTGTAGCGATCAGCGTACCGCCGGATACCGAAGAAATACCGGATGAAATGATCTGCCCGATTTCCACGTCTTTGGTCAATATAACGCCGTTGATAGGCGAGCGTACAATAGTATCTTTCAGTTTAATATCGTTATTATCCACTTCAATCTTGACGCGCACCAGTTGCGCTTTGGCCTGGACCAGGCTTAATTTTGCCTGATCAAAATCGGTGGCAGATATAAGACCGCGATCGTATAGCTCTTTTTTCCGGGTATAATCGCTTTCGCAAAAGGCCACGTTTGCTTCAGCTGCATCCCGGTCGGCAACGGACTGATCATAAGCGTTTTTCGTGTCGCGCTGATCGAGTCTGGCTATTAGTTCACCTTTCGTAACAATATCTGCTTCTTCAATCGGCAATTCCTCAATCAAACCGCTGGCTTTGGATTTGATTTCAACTTTATTAATGGGTTGAATGATGCCTGTGGCGGATACTTCCACTTTAATATCGCCCTTTTTTATTGAATCTGTCTGGGGTGTAAATCCTGTATTTACATTGCGGGCGTCACCCGGTTTTGTTACCAGCCAGATGATGACTGCTACAATAAGGACAATCGGTATAAAAATCCACTTTTTCATATAATATACATCTCCATTCTTACATTTTATTATATTAGATGTTCAAATACACTAAATTATTCTCTTTTTTCGCGGTCTCTATCTCTTCGGTCTCGATTTTTTTCATTTTCTCTCGAATCAAATTCCTTGTTCATTTGGTCAAATATTGGTTTTTGTTTTTCATCCAGAATTTGTGCAAATTTATCCCGAAATTCCTGGGATATTTTTTCAAATTCCGGTTTCATGCTGGCGCGCGCCTGTTCATATTTTTCGCGTATTTCTCCAAGCAGGACTTTTAATTGTTGCTGCTGGTCAACAGTTAAATTTAATTTTTGGGTAAAATCTTTAATCATAAAATCATCGCCGCGGCCGTGTCTTTGTGGATGCCAGTGGCGAAAAATGTAGCGTTCGCCTGCAACACCAAGGATAATACCTAAAAGAAAAATTATGACAAGGCTTGCAAGAGCCATACGTTTTGATTTTAACATTTCCAACTCCGGTTTATTAATAAAGCAAAGCAAACTGTAATGCCTGTTCATCCGTCTTTATTTCATTAATAGAGGCATCATTATTATATATTATTGTAATAGCGTCTGTGGTTGTCTCTTCACTGCCGGTATTGCCGTTATTACCGGGCACCAGGAACAGGGTAATGACCAGGATCAGTGAAAACAGGGCGAATTTGGCAGCCGGTCCGGGAAACAATTGCAAATTAAGCCAGAATTCTTCCCGTTTTCTTGAATTGGCCGTAACCAGAACTTTTTGTGCAAAATAGGGCGAAACCGGAAAATAGCGTAAAAATTCGGTCCGTTCCTGCAAAAATTTTATCTGCTCCGCCTGTTTGGCTTCATCCTGGTAAATGGAATTGACTGGCTTGAACAGCTCTTTCAAGCTGTTGAGCAATCTGGTAAATACTTGTAGCTTTTTCATATCATTTCTTCCTGTAATTGGGTCAAATAATTGGCAATTTCTTTACGGGCGCGGAACAAGCGTGATTTCACGGTGCCCAGACTCCATTTTAATGAATCGGCAATTTCCTCATAGGAAAGTTCTTGTACATCGCGGAGCAGGAAAACAACCCGTAAAGATTCGGGCAAACTTTTTAGCGCCAGGTTTATGTTATTCATCGTTTCTTTTTGTTCAAGGTCTTTAAATGGATTTTGAACTGCATCAACAATAGTATACTCATCGTCATTCTCTTCGGTAGTGAGAAATGACATAATGTTACGTACTTTTTTTCTGCGCAGGTGATCGCGGCTTAAATTAACGGCAATACGAAATAACCAGGAACGAAACGGGGCGCGAAATTCATAATCTTTAATAGCTACAATCATTCTGAGAAATGTTTCCTGTGACAAGTCTTCTACAATATGACGATCGCCTAAAAGAGAATAGATAAAACTGTGAATTGCTTCGGCATGTTGGTTGATTAATAAAGTCAGCGCCTTTTGATCTCCTTTTTTTGCCGCAAGTATTAATTCATTGTTATCTGTTTCCTGGTTATACAATAATACTTCCTTACAATAGGGAAATAGTCGCAGCTCCGTCTTCAAACACTAAAACGTACAGGTTACGTAAAAGTTCTGTAGAGCCCGGGAATTGTTGTTTATTAACAAGCTAACCGGGTAATTAATTTCAGCCGCCTTTTCAGGCGGCTGAAATTTCAAGTGGGAGAGTTTTAGCGGGCGGTTTTCAAAGCATCCTGAGCGGTGTATAAACGTTTGGCGACATTGGGGACATAATTCTTTATCGCTTTGGCATCGAAAGCAATTTTATTACCCAGTTCGCTGGACTTGTAGGCAGTCATTAGAATCTGGGTTACCAATAACCCGTCATGCCAGTTTTCTTCCGGCATTTTACCATCCAGGAAACATTCTACCATATAACGATCCTCGTCGGTATAGCCGTAGACGATACCTTCACTGGCGACCACCGGCATTAGTCCCTGTTCAGCGGACTGTTTTTCTACCAGGTCTTCGCCTTCCTTACCAACGATGTTCCTGCTAAAAAAGATGTTCAGATCGGGATTGAGAGTATTGACCTGCATATAATATTCCGGCCCGATCAATTCAAAACTGAGACGCAGACCCGGCCCCATAAAACACCAGGAGGTGGTCACTTCGGCAACCATGATATTGCCTTGTTCGTCTGTAAAATTGACATTGGCGCGGGCGAAATCTTCTGCCGGCGCTTTGCCATAATCAATTTGTCCGGTTGAACGCTCTTTGAGAATGTTAATATATTCCGGCCTGGACCATTTTAAAGTGGCAATCTCTGCATTTACTGAAACCGGGCGGATATTACTTTTCGGTTTGGATGGGTCGGTCAACAGGTGGCGCGCCGCTTCGATGCTATGACACATCATATCGTTCAGCACCCCGCCGCCCTGTCGTTCGCCATCCCAGAACCAGGGTTCATGCGGACCGCCGTGTTCTTCGGCGCAGCGCGCCAGGTAAGGGCGTCCGGCTACGCTGGCTCCGCGCCGCCAAATGATCTCTTTACCGCGATTTACGGAAGGGGAGAATACCTGGTTTTCGAGGTAACCGTGCAGCAAGCCCAGGTCTTCAACCATTTCCAGCATTTTTTCCGCTTCAGCCGCATTCCGCGCCAACGGTTTTTCGCAGGCAAGACCGATGAGTTTTGATTTTCCGGATTTTACGGCCTTGTAAATCTTTTCCATTACATCCAGGCGGGTATAATTGGGTGAACAGATCCAGATCGCATCAATAGCCGGATCGGTAACCATTTCCGCAACATCGGCATATACTTTGGGGTCGCCAACCCGCAGTTTTTTACACTCTTGCGCAGTAGCCTTTGCCCTGGCCAGGTTGGGGTCGGCTATGCCTTTAACATCGGCATAACGAACACCCTGCCATGATTTAATGTGAAAATTTGTATTAAAACCTGCGCCAACAAAACCAACGCCAATTCGATCTGCCATAGAACGCTCCTGTGTTATTTGACAATGAGAAAAGTTTTAGTTATTATCAAAGTTAAGTGTGTAAACAACCGGTTATACAGGTAAAAACCAGTCCTTTTTTATTACGTGTTTTCTTTTGTTAATATCACTACAACCGGTAACCGCACCAATGGTGTCAATATAAATTTAGACATAATATTGATAAATGCAAATATAACTTGACAATTATGTCTATCTTGACTAATTTAATTATAACAGAAATAAGGGAACGCAAAATATTGTTACATTCATTTGAAAAACCAAAGCCAACAAACAGGCAAATAATGCTTTTTTGTGATGATAATCACCCGCTTGAATGATATTTAATAGTACAATTAAATGACAAAGAAAACAAAAGACTCTTTAATTAAATAACAACTTCTTATGAAGGAGGGTAATGCAATGAATTTAAAAAGTCTTTTTTTAACAATAACAGTAATGTTATTAGCTTTAACCAGTTTCACAAGTGCACAATATGTAAATCAAGCTGTTGGCGATGCCGGATCGGTTGATTGGTCTTCGCAGATTATCCGTTCTACAGGTATAGGCGCTCCTAATCCCAATTTACCGCAAGCCGCACAAAGAGCCAGCGCAATTGAAGCCGCCAAAAGAGTAGCTTTACGTAATTTAATTGAAACCATTCAGGGTATGTCCATTAACTCCGAGACTACAGTTCGCAATGCTATGATGGAAAACGATGTTATTAATACCCGTGTGCAGGGAGTAGTGCGTGGTTTTACAGTAATCGATACCAAATACATGTCCACCGGCGATATTGAAGTAACCGTGGAAATGCCGATCACCGGCGCATTATCGGATGCAATATTACCGCAGCAAATGGGCGGTACCCCAATAGCCACAACTCTGGGCGCTGCACCGGCTTATGGTCAATTATGGCCAATAGACAAACCGGTTCCCGATGGTTATAAATTAATTGCCCCAATCAATCCCGGTCAGGCTCCAGCCACTCAAACAAGCGCTGGCGGTGTTTTTACCGGACTGGTAATTGATGCCAAAGGTTTGGGCATACGTCCTGCAATGGCTCCCAAAGTAGTCGATGAATCCGGACAGGAAATTTATGGTTCCAAATATGTCAGCAGAGATTGGGCAGTACAGATCGGTATGGTTGGCTATGATAAAGATGTGACCCGTGCGAAGAGCAACGATCGTGTTACCAATAATCCGCTGGTAGTAAAAGGTATCAAGGCTTCCGGCGCTAATAAGGCCGATATTGTCGTTTCCAACAATGATGCTGCGATGATCAGAAATGCGGCAGCTACCCAGAATTTCCTTGATAAATGCAAAGTTATGTTTATTGTTGATTAACGTTTCACAATACTAAACTTTTATGGGAGATTTGTAATGAAAATAAAACTGTTAATCCTGTTGCCGATTTGTTTGTTAATCATGATGATCGCTTTCGGCTGCGGTCCAAAACCGATAAAACCGGCCTCTGTGCTTGAAACCCCGGAGAATCACTATAGCCAGGGAATGCGTGAATTTGATCGCGGTAATTTTAATAATGCGGAAGGTGAATTTACCAAGGCTGTACAACTCAATCCCAATTTTGCCGAAGGCTATTCCGGTATCGGTTTGGTTTGGGCTGCCCGTGGTGATTTTAAAAAGGCGCATGAGTTTGCCGATAAAGGTTTGGGTAAAAACGGTAATTCACTCGATGCCCGCGTAATCAAAGGGCGTATTTATGTTGCCGAACGTAAGGGCGATAACTGGGTTGAAGATGCGGTAAAAGAATTTGATAAAGCATCCAAAATCAATCCGAATAGCGATAAGCCTTTGTATTACAAAGGTATTGCTTATAAAAACGCCTATATGTTCCGCGAATCTGAAGGTGTTTTCAGTCAGGTAGTCGGTATGAAGGGTGATTTTGCCAAAGACGCTAATGAAGAATGGTCGTTGGTGCAAAAGATAGTACGGGCTGCGCCTGGCACTAAAATTGGCGCCAAAATCGCTTTGATCAAGGAAATTGATCGCGCCGATCTTGCTGTATTGTTCATTGAAGAGTTGAAACTGTTAGAGATATTTGAAAAGAAACGTCCGCAGGAATATGATACCGGTTTCAAAGCCCCGGATGATCCGACCAAGATGCAAACCAGTGAAACTACTTTTATGGCCGACGCCACGGATGTAGATACTCATTGGGCCAAAAACTGGATAAATGATATCGTTAAAGCCAAAGGTATGGATGTATTCCCGGATCACACATTCCGTCCGGATGATAAAATTACCCGCGCTAATTATGCGCAATTAATTCAGAATATTTTGATCATGGCAACAAGCGACGAAACCCTGGCAACCAAATATATCGGCACACAGTCCCGGTTCCCCGATGTTAATCCTTCACATTTTGCATACAATGCTATTTGTTTGACCGTAGATCGTGGAATTATGTCCGCCGATAAAATGACGGGTGCTTTTAACATGAATACAACGGTATCCGGAGCCGATGCGTTATTGATTATCCGTGATTTTCAAAATGCCCTCCGTATGACTTTTTAAGTATTAACCGGGCGGTTAGAATAACTGCCCGGTTTACTTTTGCTATCTGTTTATCTAATTATTGAAAGTGGAGATATAACTGTGAAAAAATTAACTTTATATGTTGCAGTTATTTCATTAATATGTTTGTCCGGCAGTTTGCTTTTTGCCCAGGGTACGGCGCCAACCCAGGTTGTGCAAAGTATTGGTGTAGGCGCAATTATGTATGATGATGTTGCCGCCGCCCGTGACCGGGCAATCGACGATGCCTTGCGCAAAGCTGTTGAACAAACCCTGGGTACATATATCGACGCCCAGACCAAGGTTGAAAATTATATGGTCGTTGAAGACCGGATTCTCAACTGGAGCCGCGGGTATGTAAAAAATTACCAGATCATTTCCGAGGGTAAGAAGACTCCTGAAACCTATGAAGCGCTCATTCAGGCAACGGTTGATATGACTAATCTCGCCAGCGACGCTGATGCGGTGCAGAATCTGCTTCAGGGTATGGGTAATCCCCGCGTTATGATCATGATTGATGAGGCTAATGTTGGTGAAGTGAGTACTCAGTACCATTATTTTGAAGTAAATATGACCGCCTCCGAAACCGCATTGAATAACAAGTTTTTGGAAAAGAACTTTAGTGTTGTCGATCCGGCAACTATTCGCGGCAATAAACAGCGCGATTCTATCATTGCGGCAATCAACGGCGATACCAAAGCCGCCCAAAGCATTGCCCAGGCGCTGGAAGCAGAGGTAATTATCACCGGTAAAGCTGTTGCCAAGGTCGCTACCGGTATCAACCTTGGCGGGATGAAATCCTGCCAGGCAAATATTAACGCCAGGGTTGTAGATGCTGATGTGGGTACTATAATCGCTACCAGCAGTAAACATGCGGCATATCCTCATATTGATGAGGTAACGGGAGGCACAATGGCTATTGAAAAAGCCGCCAATGCCCTGGCTGATGAACTGATCACCAAAATTCTGGAAAAATGGCGTAGTAAATTTTATAGTCTTAATGATGTGAAACTGGTAATAACCGGATTGGAAAATTATACTGAAGCTTCGAATTTTAAAAACGCATTACAATTTACCGCTCGTGGCGTAAAATCAGTTTTTCAGCGTAATGTTGCCGCCGGTACGGCAGAATTTGATATAAAAATATCTGGCAATGCCGAACAACTGGCCCGCGAACTTGATCAACGGGCAGTTGGTGAATATAACCTTGCTGTAACCGGAGCAACGCAAAATAAAGTAACGTTGCGCGCCGTTCGGGCCAGAACCAATGCCAATCCCGATTCCGTATTGCCGGAGTAAACAATATTTTATAAACTAGTTGAGGATGCACATGGTAAATTCTATTAGTAAAAAGATCGCTGTATTGGTTTTTGTATTCTTTTGTCTCTCGATAGCTGGTGGTAATGCTGCCGATGATAAAAAACAGTTAAAAAAACGCGTTGCAGTTTTCAGCTTTGATGATAAATCCAGTCACAATTATCACTGGTGGACCGGCCAGCCGGTTGGCGAAGGTATGGCCGATATGCTGGTGACCGCGCTGGTTAAAACCGGTAAATACCAGGTGATGGAACGCCAGGAAATGAATAAGGTGTTGGAAGAACAAAATCTGGGACAAAGTGGTATTGTGACCCAGGAAACCGCCGCCCAGGTTGGAAAAATGCTGGGCGTTGAACTGGCCATTTTTGGTTCGGTTACCGAATTTGGTTATTCCGAAGGCTCTACCGGCGGTCGGCTTAATAATATGGGGTTTGGCGTCGGAATAAAAAGCTCCAAAGCTACTGTCGGTATTGATATTCGTTTTGTCAATACTACAACCGGTGAAATACTTAAAGCGGAAAGCATCCGTAAAGAAAATTCCAAAAAAGGCGTTTCCCTGGATACCGACAAGTTTAATTTTGAAAATCAAAGCCAGTTTGACGAATCTATCGTTGGTAAGGCTACCCGTGACGCTATTAATGAAATTGTTACTTTTTGTGATGGCGTTGTTGAAAACATACCCTGGCAGGCTAAAATTGTTACCGTCTCGCCCAAAATCATCATCAATTCCGGCGCCCTGGGAGGCGTCAATATCGGTGATGAATTAGTTGTCATCCGCGCCGGTGAAGAACTGGTCGATCCCGATACCGGTCTCTCGTTAGGTACCACAGAAGCTGAAATCGGTAGGATCAAAGTAACCAACAATAACATTGGAAACGGTAAAGCTTCCGAATGTGTAGCTATATCAGGAACCGGTTTCGCCAGAAATGATATGGTACGAATGAAATAACCACCATCTGGTTTAATATTCAAGGGAGAAGGTTTGCTCAACAGTCACCTTCTCCTTTTTTTTTGATATTTGGCAAACCGGTTTCAGTATGTATAAGGATTATGTATTTACAGTATGAGAAGTTTTTGAACGTACAACCAAAAATATTGGTTTGTAATATCTGTCAATACATTAATCAGGTAAATTGTATAAATGACTTTTTAAATTAACGGTTTTTTTTTATATTGTAATTTAAAATTACTTTGCACAATTTAAAATTTTCCTGATACAGGTTTAACAAATATTACACAATATTTAGTGATGCTTAAAAGTCGCGCGATCAGGGAATTATTTAGAAATATTTTAAAGATTGAGGCCATTATGATGAACAGAAAAACATTGATAATTTTTCTTTTAATTATTACATGCCTGACTTTAAAAAATAATCCGGTCACCGGTGGCGCCACAAACGAGAAGCGAATTGGCAAAGTTACATTTGTACTTGGCGGCGCAAATGATGTACAGATACAACACAAAAACTTGAATGTTTGGCAAAGTATTAAACTCACCAGTTCCATATACCGGGAAGATAAAATAAAAACCGCTGCCGAATCGCGCTGTGAAGTGACCCTGGATGATAAAAGCATCATTCGCATAGGTGAGAATACGGTTTTTTGCTTTGTTGAAAGTTCTATTGATGATTATAAAAAAAGTGTTCGCTCCGAACTCTTACAAGGCCGGGTCTGGTTAAACGTTAACAAATCGTCCAAGCCAGCTGATGAATTTCAAATTAAAACACCCACTGCCGTATGTGCAGTGAGGGGTACCATATACAGAATAGATAGTGATTCCTCTACCACCTGCCTGGTTTATGACGGTAAAGTAGATGTCGGACCTTTGCAAAACTGGGGAAATCAACCTCCTGTGCCAACGAACAGCTTGCAGCCGGTAGAAGTACCGGGTCCCTTTGAAGTGCCACCACCCTATGAAGTTAGCCTGGAAACCTGGGTTCAGATCATACAGGGTTTTCAAATCGTAGTTCGCCCGGATGGTAAATATGCCAAGTCCAAATTTGACGAAGCAAAAGATGCGACATTGGACTGGGTTGTGTGGAATAAGGAAAGAGATATAAACGCAGAGAAATAAATACAAAACATGAAAATTCCAATTGTCGCTATACTTGGCCGCCCTAATGTTGGTAAATCGACTTTATTCAATCGCATTTTAAGAAAACGTGAAGCTATTGTCGACGATACGTCGGGTGTAACCCGGGATCGTAATTATTCACTGACTGATTGGGCAGGTGTGGATTTTGAGCTTTTAGACACCGGCGGATATGTGCCGGATTCCGATGATGTTTTTGAGCGGGCAATCCGCGAACAGGTCGGCCAGGCCATCCATGAAGCCGATGTCATCGTTTTTGTAACGGATGTTACAACGGGTGTAACGCCTCTCGATGAAGAAATAGCCGCCATGTTAAAAAAATCAGGGCGGAAGATAATTCTGGCGGTCAACAAGGTGGATAACGGCCAGCGCGAACTGGATGCGCTCGACTTTTACCGTCTCGGTCTTGGTGACCCGGTGGCTATTTCAGCCATGGCAGGACGCAATATTGGTAACATGCTTGACCAGGTTTTGGAACAATTCCCCGGTAAAAATGCCCGTATTACTCTCCGTCCCGAAACGATCAAGATCACGGTATTGGGCAGACCCAATGTGGGCAAATCATCTTATGTTAATGCCATACTCGGGCAGAATAAACTTATTGTTACCGAAATAGCCGGTACTACCCGTGATTCCATAGATACGGAAGTAAAATATCAAAATCAAACTCTGACTTTGATTGATACTGCCGGACTACGAAAAAAATCCCGGGTCACCGAAAGTATTGAATATTTTAGCACTGTCCGTACTATCAATGCCCTGCATCGTTGCGATGTCGCCATCGTTCTGCTTGATGCCACCCAGGGTATTACCGATCAGGATAAAAAGATCATTAAAAATGCTGTTGATGAAGGCAAAGGTTTAGTCATTGGCGTCAATAAATGGGATCTGGTTGAAAAAGACACCATGACCGCCCGCAAGTTTGAACTGGATATAAAATATTCATTTCGTGATATCAGTTATGTACCGATTATGTTCATTTCAGCGCTTACAAAACAACGGGTTTTCAAATTGATCGATATGGCAATTTCCGTATTCAATGAAAGACAAAAACAATTAAAAACTGTAGAGTTGAATAAATTTTTGGAAGACATTGTAGCACAGCATCATCCTCCGGCCTTTGGCGATAAATATATCAAGTTGAATTATGTCACCCAGGTTAAAACCGCTCCGCCGGTGTTTGTGATTTTTACCAATGAACCCAAAGGAGTAAAAAAGAATTACAGGAATTTTCTGGAAAATCAATTTCGCAGCCAGTTTGGTTTTACGGGCGTGCCGGTAAAAATATTGTTTAGAAAAAAGAACTGAGAGCGTTCTCTGCATGGCCTGTAAGTTAGTCAAAACATTGTTTTTAATTCTACTGTGTTATTCGCCGATTTTTTCAGCATCAAATCAACAGGCGTTTTTCTATTTGCTTAACGAAGAGCTGAACGCCGGCGCAATTACCACATCAGACTATATTGATTATCAATTACAAGCAATTTACCATCCCGAAACCCTGTCGTTAAAATACCAAGCTTTACTACCTGAAATTTCCCGCACCGCAACCGGTTTAAAATTACAATTACTATCACTCTGGCCCGGTTTAACAGCAGAACAACAGGAGGGTTATCAACATTATTTTAATCGTCCGTCATTCGATCGGTTGGAACTATCGCTAGTCAGTCCGAGCGGTTTGTTCAAGATCCATTTCACACAAAATGGACCTGATGCTGCTACTGACGAGTTTATTAACAATGTCGCCCTGTCCTTTGATTATTCTTATAATTATGAAGTCAATATATTGGGATTCATGCCCCCGCCAGTGGACGATCCTGAAAACCCGGAATATGATATTTATGTTTATAATTTTGGAGATTATGGCGCCTCAACCCCGGAAAACCCTGTAACCTCGACAACACGAGACGACTATACCGGCTGGATTGAAATGGATAATGATTTTACTCATACTTTGACCAAGGGCCTAGGTGCAATCCAGGTTACAGCCGCCCATGAATTTTTTCACCTCATCCAGTTTGGGTATCGTGTTTTTATGAATACCGAAGCAAATTCTATTTTTTTATTTGAAGCTACTGCCGCCTGGATGGAGGATGTTGTTTTTGATGACGTTAACGATTATTATAATTACTTGCCCTATTTTTTCAATTATCCTTATTATTCATTCAGCCAGATCGACGGGGCTCATGAGTATGCCATGTGCATTTTTTTTCATTATTTGGAAAAAAAGTATAGCCGTTCAATAACCAAACAAATCTGGGAACAGTTTATCGATTCCGAACCTTACGAGGCTATCGAACAATCGCTGGCAATGCTGGGTAGTAACCTCAATTATGAATTAGCAGATTTTGCAATTTGGAATTACTATACCGGCGCCAGGGCTGATACGATACTTTTTTATCCTGAAGGGAACTATTATCCACAATTAAAGGAGCAGGGCAGTTATGAAGTAAACAACACCTTGTCATTTCAGGATGATGTAACCCAACTGGGCTTTAACTATTACAGAATTACTGCATCGGCAAGCGGAGATTATGCTATTCGCCCGTCCTTTTCGGATCAACAATACTGGATTTATGCAGTTATTGTTGAGCCTTACGATTCTCCCGCATATTATACTTACTGTGGCGGCAACGGTATAAAAAATCTGCTCGATGTTCGGGCATTGTCCAATATATTGCTGATCCCAATCTATGCAAAAAAGCCTGCTTCAAGTACTATAAGTAATGCTAATTTTACCATGCAATTAACACGTGGTAATACCCCGCAACTGGAGGATAAAATAATTGCGGTTTTCCCCAATCCTGCCAACTTGTCACAATTTAATAATGTAAATATATTATTTCAACTTGAAAAGATTGGTGATGATATTACGGTTTCAATATTTAATGAAAATGGTAAAATAATCAAAAAAGCAGCTATTGGCAAGCAGCCGGACGGAATAAATAGTTATGTTTGGGATGGAACAAATGAAAACAATGAACCGGTTGCTTCCGGTATTTATCTGGTTTTTATAGAAGCTGATGGATTAATTGGGCCAGGGAAAATAGCGTTGATCCGTTAGATAAGCGTTACTATTTGTCCATATTGCAGTTATAACAAATTTCTTGACAAAATATATATTTTTATTTAAATTATCACAAATTTCCCATTGTATGATAAATTATAGAGATCGTAGTGAAAGCTCTGGTATTTGATGAAAAGATCTTTATTGCTGATTTACCAAAACCGGCCCGTAAAGAAAACGAGTCTTTAATTAAAATACTTGTGGCGGGTATTTGTAATACCGATCTTGAAATTATCAAAGGTTATATGGGTTACAAAGGCGTGCTGGGTCATGAGTTTGTTGGCATTGTTGAGGATAGCGGCAATCATACTTTAATCAATAAACGTGTCGTTGGCGAGATTAATATCGGCTGCGGCAAATGTGATTTTTGTCTGCAGGGACTCAGCCGTCATTGTCAAAACCGCAGTGTTATTGGCATATTGGCTAAACAAGGCGTATTTGCTCAATATATTACCTTGCCTGATGCTAATTTGTGCCTGGTTCCTGATTCCATACCGGATGAACATGCGGTATTTGTGGAACCTCTGGCAGCAGCGCTGGAAATCCTTGAACAGGTTAAAATAATACCTGCCACCAGTGTCGCCATAATTGGTGATGGTAAACTTGCTTTATTAATTTTACAAGTTATTCAATTACTTGGTGTACATTGTGTACTTTTTGGCAAGCATGAAGATAAACTGTTAATAGCTCAAAATCTGGGCGCCAACACAGAATCGACTACAAAAAAGTATAAAAGAGTATTTGATCTGGTAATTGAAGCCTCCGGTAAAAAGGAGGGTTTGCTCAAAGCCCTGGAATTATTAAAACCACGCGGACAACTGGTATTAAAAAGTACATTTCATGGTAAGGTGAATTTGAATTTTGCCGGCCTGGTTGTTGATGAAATAACCCTGATCGGTTCCCGATGCGGGCCCTTTGCCCCGGCTATCCGGCTGCTGGAAAAGGAATTGATTCGTATCGACCCGTTGATTGCCAAAGTGTTCCCCTTTGATGATGCCATAGCTGCATTTGATTACGCGCAAAGCGGACATTTAAAAGTTTTGTTGAATTACAAATAGGTAATTTTGTACTGTTATAACATAATGTGTATTATTCTGTTACATTTAATGAAAATAAAAAGCTGTTCAAGTTTGTTTTATATAGAGTAAGAAAGATTTTCCAAAAAACTGCGTTTGCAAAATATTGATCTACAGCACAAATATTTATTTAGATAATTTTATATTTTTAATGTACTTGGAATAAGTTTTTTAAAATGATAAATAATGGAAATTGTATTTTATGAATAATTCACCTGACATATATAATGTAGGATAAAATCAAACGAAATTATCATTTATTTTGGCTTAAAATTTGCGATAGATTTTAGTCGATTATTTTTATTCATGTTATAACCTGCTTAAAACAGATAAATGTAAAAAAGCCGGTACAAAAAGCGTATCATAAAAAATGAATAATGAAATAATGCGACGGAATTTGCAAAGCAAAGATGTAACAGACAATCAATCTAAACTGATAATTACTAAAACGGTCAAGCCAAATGAATGAGTTACTTTTTTTCCCCAAGATTGATGTTTTAATCAGAATTAATTATGGAACTGATACAAATTCCATACGATATGCAACCCACCGGGCAGTTTTAGCTAATGAACGGGAGGTTATTGAAAATTATATTTTACGTAAAGTAGCGCCAAATACTGACTATTTTAATCGCACACCCTCGATTATGCTTTATGCCGGTATTGAAAAACGGTTGGAAAAAAATCTAAACGTGTTCAGGATCCAGAATTTAATGCAAAATGCCCTGGATCACAAAATAGTAATTGACAACAAAGTAAAGGAATTTATTTGTCAATCACTCGGTTCTTATTATTTTGATAAAGTGGGTGATAAACTATTGGAATTAAAAAACCTGTTAAAAAATGGATTTACTGAAGAACAATTTGAAATTAAACTCATGCAATTAAAAATTCTATTAAACGCTTATAACGAAAATACCGGGCAAAATATTCATATCAGGAATATTTTACCAAAGGAAATTTTAACCCTGTATTGTCAGTTAACAAACGAACAGGAAGTAAGTATTCTTTAATTTGAAAGTAAAAGGGAGGATTACGGTAAAACCGTAATGAAAGGATTTATCTGGTTTTTGATGTATATCATCCGTGAAGGGAGACAAGAAATGAGCAAGTTAAAAATAGTTGTTGTAATAACAGTAACTGTGTTGATGATATCACAGTTTGTTTTCAGCACAAATGCAACCGCCCAGCCAAAATTCGGCATTGGCGCAGTGGGCGGTTTTTCTCATCCATTTTGTGATTACCCTAAAGCCGGCAATGCCCTTTCAGGCGGCGCAATCGGACGTTATCTAATGTCCGATCGTTTCAATTTATCCCTTGGTATTGGTTTCAGTCGTCTTGCTGATGAAAACAGCGAATTTACATCATTTCTGAATTCAATCGATTTAATGGCGAATTTTAATCTGGTTTCCACCGGTAGTTTTATCCCTTATGCTTCAATCGGTCTGGGTGCTTTCAGTTTTGAATACTATAATTATCCCAAAAATTTTCCACTGGTGAATGGTATTCCCACGCCAACCAGGATACCCAATGGTGTTAAATCGGGCTCTACCTTTTATGATGGTTCTCTGATACTCGGTGCCGGTGTGGATTTGTTTGTGTCGCCGCAGGTTGCTTTAACAGCCCTGGCAGATTATCGCTTCACCATGGGCGATGACATTGATGGTATCAATAACGCGGATTTAAGTGGCTCTAAAGATGGGTATTTGAATGCCCGTTTTGGCTTAACCTATTATATGGGGCAACGCAGTGCCCGTCAGCAATCTGATGATGATTTACTTGCCCTTGAACAGGTTGAATTCAGTGAAGTGGAGGATGATATCCTTGCGCAGCTTGAATCCGGCGATGATTTTTCCAGCACGCCGTTACCGCAAACCACTCTGCAAACCCGTTACCAGGAATTGTCCCAGAATATCAATGCCAAACAACAAGAGATCAATTCTTTGCAACAGGATCTGTCGTTCAAAGATCAACGCATTGCTGATCTGGAAAAAGAATTGCAAACTTCTGGTGGTTCCACCCGGGGCGGTGTGTATAGCTCTGCCGGTTCAGGCTCTTTTTCGAACGACTATCAGAATGCCTTACAGGTTTATTATACAAAGGATTTCTCCAAAGCAATTGGTATGTTTCAGGACCTGAAAAAACGTTTCCCCGATCATAAGCTGATCAGCAACTGTGACTACTGGATCGGCGAATCCTATTTTGCAATGGCCGATTATAAAATGGCGATTCAATCCTTCCAGAATGTTTTTACGCATAGCTTTTCCTATAAAAAGGACGATGCTACCCTTATGCTGGGAAGATGCTATATGAAAATCAACGATTACAATAACGCCAGGACAATGCTGCAAGATCTGATAAACAAGTATCCTGATAGCGAGTATATCGGCAAAGCCAAAGAATGGTTAAGCCGTATCGGTTAAGATTAATTATTATTTAGAATTTTGAAAAAACCGTACAAGAAATTGTACGGTTTTTTTTTATTTATCATATTTTTCAATAAAAGCCTTGATCTCGTCCAGGTATTGCAAAATCAATTTAGCTTTTGTAACACCGAATGAAAAGGGATACCTGTCCTCAGGATTTAATGTCAAGATTGGTTTTCCCTTGTACTCACTTTCAGTTGGTCCCACAGACTGCTGCTCATTCATTTCCGTCATAATTTCCCTTTCTAATAATAGTACCAGATTGATTGATAATCTTTAATATTTTCACCACGTTTTTTCATTTCCTGCAAATAATCATAAATTGAAACATCAATATCAATAAAAGTATTGGATAACGACAAATATTTTTCCCAGGGATGAAATTCATAAACCCGCTTCCCATTCGGCAAAATTGTAAGTAAACTATGGTGCTGTTGGGCTTTGATATAGTTTTTACCCAAGCCTGGAACATTATATACCGGCTCATCAGTCCTTACCGTACCCGGCATTAAACGAGCTTCTTCTTTGGTTTCTTGCTGTAACCTGGCCAGAGGTACGCGGTATTTTTTGGTTTCTTCCTTTCCTTTGGTATTAAAGGTATAATATGGGTCAACACCAATTAATCTAAGTTTGTTCCGTAAGGCTACCAGTTCAAAGCGGCGGCTATTTTCAACGGTAAATACGGCCTGGTTATATACGGACATGCCTCTGGTTTTGAATTTTTGAACCGCCTGCATTGCTTGGGGAGTGATTTCATAACTATGTTCAAAATGGGTAATGAGTATAATTTCTCTTTTCCCTGGTTGATGATAGTGCGCAATTGTATTGATTAGTTCATTGGTTATCCGTTGCGGAAGAACCACCGGTGTTCGTGACCCAATGCGTATACGTTCAACATGTTTTATGGCAGAGAGCTTTGCAAGAATTTCATTGATTTTATCGTCTTTCATTACCAGGGGATCGCCCCCGGTAACCAAGACTTCGGTTACTGCTTTATGCTCTTTTACCCATTCAATTGCCCGGTCAATTTTTGCTGTGGATGCCAGAGCATGAGGCACCAAAACATCATTGATTTCCCAGTTTCGTTGACAATACACACATATCTGACTGCAGGTATTATAGGGTTTAATAATAATGATCATCGGGTACCGGCGGGTAACAATATCCACAGGAGAAGTATTATTTTCCAGCATAAAGTCAAAGCTATAAGATGGATCCTGCTTACACGCAATAATCGTTTCTACATAATCCAAAGGTGGTATTACCTGTGCTCTGATCGCATGATCGGCAGTCCTTTCCGGAGTTTTATCCATAAGGGAAACATAATAAGGTGTAATTCCAAACGGCAAGTTATTGCTGCGGGCCAGTTCTATAGCTTTTATTTCTTCACCGGTTAATTCTACCAGTTCGCCTAGTTTCTTTGCATCTCTGATAACATGACGAATTTGCCATAGATAATCATTCCATTCCGCATCAGTTGCTTTAAAATAGTTCAAAATTCTTTTTTTATTTTCCTGCCTGAGCTTGATTATTGATTCGTCCAGACCGCATTTATATTTTCTGATGATCTTTTGCGCTTTTAACGCCATTTCATCTAATCGTTCAGAGCGGTCAATGGCTGCGTCCCGTCCTTTTAACCTGACATTTCCGGCTATCATATCGTCATTATAGATACCGCTTTTACCAAGCATTCCGGCAAACAAGCGGCTCATCTCTTCAAAAAATCCATCGTTCAAGTCATCAGGTAATTTTTTGATATTTTCTTTGGCTAAATGCCATAATAATTTGACAATATTGAATTTGGTTAATTTTTGACTGCGAACCGAGATTATTCTTCTAAAGGTTTGCAAACAATTCATTTGCAAGGACCATTCCAGAGGTTGAATTGTGCGATTATTTCGATGCAATATATTGATCATTTCATCTATATAAACTTTTAAAAAGTTTTTTGCCATGAGCGGATTTTCTGCATCATTTAACAAATTATAAATGGTAGGATTAATGGAAAAAAATCGGTCAATATTTTTTTTATTATAATTCATAATTGTACTCTTTGATCAAATGAATAATTCAGATCGTATATTGTCTTGTCTCTAATGAATGATAAACATATTTCTTAAAAAAAGCAACAAGAATACTCCTGATTTCTTGTTACATATCTGCAGTCTCTACTATTACATATTCGTATCAGGTTTATGTTTCGCCGCTCATTATTATATAAGAACCTATTTGTTTTAGTGATATGATATAATTCAGGTATTCATAATTTTACTAGTCATGTTTTTTATTAAATTATCACTTGTCAGGCTGTTTGCTATCCTGTGTTTTTTAATTTAATAAATTTTTAGTATTTTGATTTTGGCTTAAATTTTGCTTTTATGTGCGTATCGTACAATGTATTGATTTATACTCATGATACTGAAATAATGTTCTTTTTAATTTTGTTGTTATTATTGAATTTATGTCCGGTTATTGTAAGAGATTTTGGTAATCAATTAATACAGGAGTGACATGCAGGCAACAAAATGTCAGGATGTGGCGAAAAGTACTCACTGACAGGTAAAGACTAGATTGTGTATTGTAGATAATATCATTATATTACTACCTTGTTGATAAAAATTGAATGACGTGACTTGTAGTCGGACCTTGTTTTAAATTATCTAGTTATAAAGGGTATTCACCCTTATTTGAATATGGAGATTATGGGAATATGAAAATAGTAATTGCTCATCCCAACGCATCTTATGTTGAAGCCACGCGACAGGTTTTGAGTGTTCAAAATCAACATTACCTGCCGCTTGGTGCGACAACTTTGCAGGAAGTAGTTGATCATTTTACAAAAGCTGATTTTGATATATTATTGATAGATAGCGAGTTAGCAAACGGAAAACGTGAAATATTTTGTGATACAATAAAAAAGATTAGTCATGATCTGCCGGTCATTTTAACTATAAATGAAGATGATGATTTTATCGCCATACGTGGTAAGGAACTGGGTGTTTTTGAATGTGTTATCAAACGCAAAGGTTATTTGGCCGCTCTTTCTGAAAGCCTGAAACGCGCTGCAAAATTTAAAAAAAGATTACAACCGGCACAACCCCCCATTCACAAAATTACATCATTACCCGTAAAAGAAGAAAAATCCGTATCTCTGGTAAGCGGTGAATCCGGTTATTTTGTTTGTGACCGCAAAGGGCGTTTTCTTTCTGTAAGTAAATATTTACAAAAGGTAACCGGTTATACTAATGATGAATTGCTTGAATTAACCATAATTGATATTTTATCGCTTACAGACAGTAATGATTTCTTTAATAAAGTATTTAATATTGCCGCTAAAAAGCCTGCCGCGTCATTTGATGTTTTCATGTTAAACAAGGGTGGGCAAAAATCTCATGCACGTATACAATTATCTCTTATTTACGACGATACCAATCCCAAGCTTATTATTGGTTTTCGCGGTAATCTCATTATCCTTGCCGAAGAAAAAACGAGTGTGGCTCTGCAAAAATACTCCATCGATCAAAAAAATATGATCTCTGAAATTGTCGATGTTATTCATCGCAGTTATACGGATTCGATTGATGTATTGTTGAAAAATCTTTCTGAACTGGTATGCCAGGTATTCGGTTTTAAACGTTCTACAGTTGCGTTACTGGACCCCCGCAAACATGCCTTTGTGAAACAGGCAATGGTTGGATATGCAGAAAAAGAAGATCCGGCTAGCCAGCAAACTATGGAAGTTCCGCAAAAAGTAGTGGAAAAGATCTTTAGCGACAAATCACACGTCAAAGTTATTTACCATAAAAAAGAACAGCGTCAGTTAACGACAAATTTAAATCACGAACTGGTACAAAACAATTCCCTGGATAATCAACCAATCCCGGAGTGGCATAAACGTGATTTGATTATTTTGAATCTTACCGATCAAAGTAACCGTACTTTTGGCTATATCTCGCTGGATGAACCTCATCCTGGCAATGTTCCGACCAAAGCTACTTTTTATAATCTGGAATTATTCAGTCGGCTTGTTTCGATTACTGTGGAAAACTATTATCGCATATCCACACTGGAGCGTCGTAACCGGCGGATGAAACAGATTCTGGTTAACAGTAATGTATTCAAGCTATATTACAGCCTGAGTGAATTATTAAAAGAGGTGGTCTGGTCGGTCAAGTTTTCACTTGATTTTAGTATGGTATCGCTGGTTTTGATCAGTAAAAAGAGCGGTATGCTTGAAACCAAAGCAGTCGCTTGTGAAGATAAAGTAAAGCTGGCGCAAATCAAAGAGTTAAACTATGATCTTGCTGAATTCAGCAATCTGTTACGTAAAGAATATATGCTGGGCAAGTCTTATTTTGTGAAAAATGAAGAACGGATTTTACGCCCGTTAAAGCGTGTTTATTATGGTTCAGATGGTGGAGAATTTTTTGCAGATTGCTGGCCGAACTGGGCTGTGATCATTGTACCGATCAAATCGCGGGAAGGAAAAATTATCGGCTTTTTAATTGTCGATGATCCTGTAGATTGCCGCTTACCTTCATTGGATACTATGCATACTTTGGAAATTCTGGCTAACCAGATCGCAATCGCCATCGATAACCGGGTGATGTATGTACAGGCTAAAGAGAGATCGTTACCCGAACCGGATCTGGAAAATGAACAACCGGAAGCTCTGCAAAACGAACCTGCTCCCCAGGTTGCACCTGGCGCCGCATTTATTCAGGAAAGTAACGCTTTCCTAACTCCGCAGCAATTAAATACTCAAATTCCGGTCATAAACCAGGAAGAGATCAAACCTGTTCAAAATGAAACCCAAGATGAAGATGTGACCTCGTCCGATTTCTTTGAAGAAGCCGATTTTACCAAAACCGGATTTAAAAAACTTGTTGAACGTTTTCTCAGATAATAGTATATTCCTCAAGTAGTCCATATTTAAAACCGTGATCATAACCGATTGCGGTTTTTTGTTTGAGGAAAGATACTTGGAAAAACGCCGGCAATTCATAAAAAAAACTATGCTTGTGGGTGGCGCATTATTATTGGGCAGACGTAGCGCTACTGCGTATGCCGTTCCCGGATTAACAATACCCTCTAACACAGCTGGCCAAAAACAGTCGCGTGTGGTTATTGCACACCGCAACGATTTACGCACCTCGCAGAATTTACCCGATGAAGCGGCGGTTCAAAAATTGCTGGATACTGCGCTGGAAAACCTGTTTCAGCAAAACAGCCAGAATATTTGGAGATATTTATTTAAACCAGAAGATATTGTCGGTCTCAAAGTCAATTGCCTGGCAGGAAAGGGATTATCGACCCGGCCGGAACTTGTAAACGCGGTTGTAGAACGGCTGATTGCTGCGGGGGTGAACAAAAGTAATATCATTATTTGGGATCGCCATGATAACGACCTGTTACGCGCCGGGTATACGTTGTATCAGGGTCGGCAAAAAGTACAGTGTTTTGGCAACAACCGGGTAGGATTTTCACAGGACATCGCCGAATATGGCCAAATTGGCAGTTTATTGACCCGCATTGTTACCGAAATGTGTACAGCATTAATTAATCTGCCGATTCTCAAAGATCATGGCATTGTGGGGCTCTCTGCGGGAATGAAAAATAATTTCGGGGTTATCAATAATCCCAATAAATATCATGATAATATTGGCGATCCTTTTGTCGCCGATGTCAATATGCTGCCTCCAATCCGCAATAAAACCAGGTTAATTATTTGCGATGCCATCACCGCTCAATATGAAGGCGGACCACCTTTTATGCCGCAATGGTGCTGGAATATGGACAGTTTGGTTGTAGCAACCGATATTGTCGCGCTCGACCAGGTTTGCTGGGACATTGTGGAAACAAAACGTAAGGCCGAAAAACTTTTCTCCCTGAAACAGGCCGGCCGCGAACCACGTTATATTGCAACTGCCGCCGACCAAACCCATCGTCTGGGAACCAATGATCTTGAAAAGATCGAATGTGTGCGGGTATGATCATGAAGAACCTGAGCAGAAGACAATATATTAAAACAACCTGCGCTGCCGGCGGCTGCCTGTTGGCTGCTCCTTTAATGCAAAAATTCTTAACATCAAATGCACGGGCGCAGAGTAGCGGCCTGGAAGATAAAACCGAAGCGCGGTATTATCAAAAACTGGATAACCGTAAGATCAAATGTCAGTTATGTCCGCGCGAATGTGTAATCGATGACCTGGAGAGAGGTTATTGTGGCGTGCGTGAGAATGAGGGGGGAGTATATTATACGCTCGTTTATGGCAAAGCATGCAGCGCCCATGTCGATCCGGTTGAAAAAAAGCCCATGTTCCACTTTTTCCCCGGCAGCCTGGCTTTTTCATACGCTACTGCCGGTTGTAATGTAATGTGCAAGTTTTGCCAAAATTGGGAGATATCCCAGTCCCGACCGGAACAGATCGAATCGCTCGATCTGCCCCCGCAAAAGATAGTTACCCTGGCCAGGCACAATCACTGCGTTTCTATTGCCTATACCTATAATGAACCGGTAGTTTTTACCGAATATTTGTACGATACGGCTGTTGCAGGTCGCAAACCGGGTGTAAAAAGCATCATGATCTCGAATGGTTATATACAAAAACAGCCCATGTCCGATCTGTGCCAGGTGCTCGATGCCGTCAAGATTGATTTAAAAGCCTTTAGCGAACGTTTTTATACCGAACTGGTTGCCGGACATTTGCGGCCGGTTTTGGATACCCTGGTGTTGTTGCGCAAAAAAAATATGTGGACGGAAATTGTTTATCTTGTCATCCCCGGACAGAACGATGATCGCCGGGAGTTGAAAGAGATGTGCAAATGGATAGTTACGGAATTGGGCCCCGATGTTCCGGTGCATTTTTCCCGTTTTCATCCTCAATACCGGTTGACCAACTTGCCGGCCACGCCGTTGGAAACCCTGAAAACCGCGCGGCAAATCGGGCTCGATAATGGTTTGCATTATGTTTATACCGGCAACATCCCCGGCGATCCCGGTGAAAATACTTATTGTCCGGGCTGCGGCGCTGTGCTGGTGCGGCGGATTGGTTTCCGGATTCTGGAAAACAAGATCAGCGATTCTAAATGTCCCACCTGCAATTACAAAATCGCCGGTATTTGGAAATAACCAACAGCGGGTCGTTTTATTGTTTGCAAAATTGCGTTAATATAGTATATTGGTTATTGGCTTACAGTCGTAATGTTTCAGGTTACAATAATATCTGTCCTTTATTTGTTTTTGGTTATTAACAAGTAATGAGGTTAAACAGATGAAAATAAAGTTTACTGCGAAATCTATCCTTTACTCCCTGGTTTTCATTCTTCTGTGTTGTTCAATTGCAATATCACTTACAGGGGCAAAAAATGACAAGGTAAGGGAATCTGCTGTTGCCGGCATGTTTTATCCTGCCGATAGCGATGAATTAAGCGTATTTATACAGCAATTACTTGACAATACCCAGGCGGCGCCTCCTGAAGGAGAAATTATTGGGCTGGTTGTGCCACATGCCGGTTATGTTTATTCGGCTGCAACAGCTGCGTTTGGTTATAAAACCGCAGACATCGGAAAATTTGATCTGGTTGTGATATTGGCGCCAAGCCATCGCGATCCAATTAACGGCGCAACTATATACCCCGGCAGCGCCTATAAAACCCCCCTGGGTGAAGCAATAATTGACCGGGTTGTTGCCGATGCGCTGATCAAAAATTGCCGGTATATCACCAGTTCCAATTTCGGCCATCAACAACAGGAACATGCTGTTGAAGTGCAGATCCCGTTTGTGCAAAAAGTGTTTCCCGATGCCAAAATTATTCCCATAGTGGTTGGTGCTTATGACTGGACTGTCTGTTCGGCAATCGGTAATACACTTGCCGGAGCGGTAAAAGGAAAAAAAGTATTGCTCATTGCCAGTACCGATCTCTATCATGGCGAGTCATATTCGGAATGCCTATCATTCGACAAGACGACTCTGGCGGCAATTAGCCGGCTAGAACCGGAAAAATTATGCCAGGGATTTATAGAGGATCGCTACCAGGCCTGCGGTGGTGGGCCGGTAGTTATTATGCAGGTAGCCGCTCAAAAACTGGGCGCCGATAAAGCCCTGCAACTGGCGCACACCACATCGGGCGATGTTACCGGCAAAAAAACCGGCTATATTGTCGGTTATGGCGCAGTTGCCGTGTATAAAGCAGGTAAGGGAGTAAACAGTCAAAAAATCGAATATGGCAAGATCGACCTGGCAACGCAAAAAGAATTTTTACGGATGGCGCGTAACACGATTAAATCTTATCTGGATACCCAAACCGTTCCGGAATTTGACCCGCTCAATGAGGTGATGAAAGAAAAACGGGGAGTTTTTGTTACTTTGACAATAAATGGCGACCTGCGTGGCTGCATTGGGCATCATGAATCGGATCAGCCGCTTTATAAACTGGTTCCGCAAATGGCGGCGGCTGCCGCATTTGGCGATCCCAGGTTTCCTCCGCTAACGGCAAAAGAGCTTGAACATGTATATATTAAAGTATCGATCTATTTAACTAATGTATACCCGATTAACAGTCTTGATGAATTTGAAATGGGCAAGCATGGCATCATTATGCAAAAAGAGGGTCACGGCGCCACTTATCTGCCGGAGGTGCCTCTCGAAGCGGGATGGAAGACCGTTGCGGAAGAAATGACCAGTTTGTGCCGTAAAGCAGGATTACCGGATAACGCCTGGAAAGAAGGTGCTTCTTTTTGGATCTATAAAACCCAGGTATTTGGCGAAGACATTTTATAAAAGGGAAAAATCATGCCTGAAAACAGAAATAATAATGCTGATTTGAGCATAGAGGAAAAAAAACAATTGCTCAATATAGCGCGGGAGACGATCACCCTGGTTGTTAATGGAAAAAAACCAAAATCATATACTTTGGAAGCGCCGGTATTTACAGAGAAACGGGGCGCTTTTGTTACTATTCATAAAAGACATGACCTGCGGGGCTGTATCGGTCTTATCCGTGGTGTGCGGCCATTATTACAAACAATAATCGAAATGGCCAGCGCCGCGGCTCTGAATGATCCGCGTTTTGACCCTGTACGCCCCGATGAATTGACAGACCTGGAAATTGAGATTTCCGTGTTAACGCCTATGCGACGCATCAGTTCTGTGGAGGAAATCACTCCCGGTGAACATGGGCTGTATATAGAAAACGGTTTTTATAGCGGTTTATTATTACCCCAGGTTGCCGGCGAAAACGGTTGGGATCGAAAGACCTTTCTTGAACATACCTGTCGCAAAGCCGGTTTGCCAATGAATGCCTGGAAGGATAGTGAAACCAAAATATTTATTTTTTCAGCAAATGTGTTCAACGACAAGTTGCTCGCCTGAATAATATCTGTAAATAGTGCTCCCGCCCACAATTTGCATAGTGTAATTTTTTATATTTTACTTGATTTAGCAATTGTTTTTTCATAATTTGAAATTTATTCTAACGTTCGTAATCTCTCTTTTATAGAATGATCTGGTAAAAACCCGGACATAACCTTGAAGTTTATCTATACCGGACCTGCTGAATGAGTAACAGAACAATAAAAAATATACTACTGGTAATTCTGGCATTGCTTGGCCTGGCTTTTTTTCTGTATCAATATAAAGCAATTTATTTATCTGCCCATATCAATATCCGTTTCAACCGACAGCAGATAATTGATAAAGCACGCCAGTCATTATTAGAGTGGGGGTATGAGGACGACCGTTACCAGGTCTCCGCACAATTCCGGGTTCGTGAAGCCCTGTTGCGATATTTACAAAAATCGGTCCCTGCCGATTCCCTGGAACTGGTGATTAATGAAAAATTACCTGCTTATTACTGGGCGGTTACCTGGAAAAAACAGGATAACCGTAAAAATATCACACCTGTGGATACGACTCGTTTATTCCCGGCATGGTTTAACCAGGTTGGTATTCATTATGATCAAAATGGTAATGAAATTGCCTTTTGGGTAGAAGCCGCCGAGGATAGCAGTGCTTCTTCTGTTAGCGAGCAGGCTGCGCGCGCCATAGCCGATTCGCTGTGGTTTGCCCGTCTGGGAGCCGATACCAGCCTGTTTGCTTTTAGTAAAATTAAAACCATAAACCAGGAAAAAAGAGTAGATTATTCGGTTTTTTACAATCGCAAAAGCGCAATTCTCCAAATTCCTGTACAATTACAAATTGATATACTTGGTACTCAAATAGGGAAATTTGAGTATACCTTTGAAAAACTGGATAAAGATCAAACCGGCCATGATGGAGAATTTAACTTATTTGCATCTCTTTTTGTAATTGTGGGATTGATAGTGCTTTATGTTATTTCTCTCCTGAAAAAGATCCGTAATGATGAGATCAGCATTAAAGCGTCAATCCCGGCAGGCATTATTTTAATCTTATGTTCGGTTCTGACTTTTCTGCTCAAACTTGAACAATGGGATACCGGAAGTATTCTGGGGGGGTTAATCATTGGGCCATTATTTATGGGATTTTTTGGAGTTATTGCCGTTGCCTGCGCCGATGCCGTTACCCGTGATGCCTGGAATGACAAACTGCTAACTTTTGACGCGCTGATGCGTGGCAAGGTACGGCATCGTTTATTTGCCAATTCCATTTTATATGGACTAGCGTCGGGTTTAATCCTGGTCGGTTTTTCAACTTTTCTCATCAGTATATTCTCAATGTCGTCTCCTGTTGATTTAACCGGTTGGAGCAGCGATGTAACCGATCTTAATTCCTATTCTCCCTTTATTTACCGTTTTACCGCCGCCATTACCAATATTGTATGGACACAGTTTGTTTTTGTTTTATTTGTATCATCTTTTTTAGCCAGATATTTCAACAAGCGACGCTGGATAGTTCTATCAGCAGCTATTATCTGGGCATTTGGAATGGGCGTTAATGAATTTATATCCCATCCGGAATGGTTAGCAATATTATATTACTTTTGTATAGGCGCAGGTTATGTTATTATCTTTTTGGCTTTTGACTTTGTAACCTCGCTGGTATCTCAGGTAACTTTTATCCTGGTCTTTGAATCGGTGCGTTTTTTACATTTCAATAACCGGCAATTTTTATATGATGGCATCGGTTATGATTTAATTCTATTCGCCCTCTTAATGCTGGGTTTGGCAGGTTTAAAAAAAGTAATTGAACGAGATGAATTATTACGTTATTCACCCCGACATGTTAAAAAACTATTCGAGCGGGAGCGATTAAAACGGGAATTAGAAATTGCCAAACGTGTGCAGTTGAGCTTTTTACCCCGCTCGACGCCCAATATCCCTCACCTGGATGTCGCAAGTATCTGTTATCCTGCTGAAGAAGTCGGCGGCGATTATTATGATTTTATCAAAATTGATGATAAAAAACTTGGTATAGCAATTGGCGATGTTTCCGGTAAAGGTATTTCTGCAGCATTTTATATGACCTTGACAAAAGGCTTTCTACGTTCATTGACCAGGACTCCGCTCTCCCCGTCGCAGGTTCTTATCGAGATGAATTCCTTGTTTTTTGAAAATGTTGAAAGGAATCATTTTGTCAGTATGATTTATGGTATTTTTGACCTGGAAAAAATGGAGTTAACGTTTGCCCGCGCGGGTCATAACCCGGTAATAAATCGGAAAAATGATGCCAGCCTGACCCAGATCATTTGCCCGCAGGGATTAGCCCTGGGCATGGATAAGGGTAATATTTTTAATTCCGTAATTGAAGAAAGAAACATTCCAATCAAATCCGGTGACATTTTTGTATTTTATACGGACGGCTTTACAGAGGCAATGAATGAGAAAAACCAGGAATTCGGTGAGCAGCGTCTTGAGAACCTGATTACGCAAATACAGGATGAAGACTCCAGTTCCATTATAAATATGATCAAGAAATCGGTCAAAGATTTTACCGGTTCCATGGCTCAGCATGACGATATGACCATGCTGATTGTAAGGATAAACTGATTTATTTTATGTGTGTAACAAAGATAGGCACGAAACGTAAACATTCGTAGAAAATAGCTTTATGAATAAAGATTAAAGTAATGGTTTGTAAATCGATAAAAAAATGTTTTTTAGATATATGCTAATCAAGTAAGTGAATAATGAAAGAAATAAGTAAACTTTCTTTATTGTTGCCGCTAGCTCTTTTGATAGCCGCAGTCGTTCAGGATGTGAATATGCTTTCCAATTCTGAACACTCGATTACTTCTATATATATTCGCGAATATTTTATTATTTTTGCTTTAATCCTGTCCTTACCGTTGATCTACAAGCAGAAATGGGCATCCGACCGGAATGTGTTAAGGGGGCTGCGATCATTATTTTTCCTGATCCTTTTTACCTGTTTTTTGCTGATCATGTCCAACGATCTGCTGAACACTTTTTATGATCATGTCTTTACAAAAAACAAGCTCTATGAAAATGCCGGCAATTATTTCTTTTTACTTGCCTGGACTTTTTTTTCCACAATATTCGTTCTTATCACCCTGGGTTCATTACGTAATTTAATCTATATAAAACGTAAAAAAGCCACCGCCCGGAATTTTACCTGGTTAATGATCTTTTTATTATTATATCCTTTGTTCAGCTTGCCGGAATCATTTAAATACATGAACTGGCTGAGCAACAACTGGCTGGATAAATTTCGCTATGTGATTTTGTTTATCCTGATCAACCTGATGGTGGTCAATTCGTTTCGCGTGGCATGGATCAATTATCTGAATAAAAAACAGAAACTGGCCTGTTTTTGGGGCGGTTTTTTCCTGGTTCCCATCCAGTTATATTTTGCCTTCAAGTTCCATGAACTGAATCCGGTTGAAATATTCAGCCCGGTGCTGGGAAAATTTGTGGATACCAGTATAATCCTGTTGACGATTTATGTGGTTATAGCATTTCTAGCGCTATTGGCGCATTTACCGACTGCCCAGTTGTATGACCGCAAGATCAGGCAAATTTCTTCTTTGCATCATCTCAGCCGCGCCGTTAGTTCCGAGTTTGATATTGAAAAGCTGGTTGTAACCATTGTTAAGTTGGCAATAGAAGTTACCGAAGCTGATTTTAGCTGGCTGGAATTACTTGATCAAAAATCCGGCGAACTGCAACTGGCATCCAGTCAAAATTTACGCGATGCGGAAATGAAAAGCCGCAAGCCCTCTTTTACCGATCCGCTATCATTGTGGTTGAAAAATAATAAAGATCCTTTTTTAAACAACCAGGTCAATAAAAGTCAGGTTGCCAAAAATTTATGTAAATGGAAAAAGGATTTAAATTCGCTGTTGGCCGTGCCGCTTATTATGGGAGACGAGATCATTGGCTTTTTGTATGCCGGTAAAAAAGTGGAATTCGGATTTGAATATGATGATGCCGATATGCTGCGCGCTTTTTGTGAGCAGGCGGTGGTGGCTGTGGAAAATACCCGTCTGGTCGAGGAATCTATAGTTAAAGAACGCCTTGAGCAGGAACTCAAGATTGCCCATGAAGCGCAAATGAAACTGCTCCCCAAAGATATGCCCAGGTTGCCGGATATTGAACTGGACGCTGTTTGTATAACTGCAAATGAAGTGGGCGGCGATTATTATGATTTCTTCCAGATTGATAAAAACCGCCTGGGCGTGGTCATCGGCGATGTTTCCGGTAAAGGGCCTTCTGCGGCTTTTTATATGGCCGAAGTTAAAGGGATAATGGAAGCCCTGGCCAAAGCCAACCAAACTCCCAAAAACCTGCTGGTTCCCACCAATGCCACCCTGTACCGTAATTTCGACCGCAATACCTTTATCAGCATGATCTACGGGATCATTGATGTAAAACGCAAAGTCTTTTCTTTTTGTCGCGCCGGCCATTGCCCGGTTTTAATGTTAAAGCCGGATGAAGAAAAATGTGAACTCTTGGAGCCGAAAGGATTAGGGCTGGGTCTGGATGCCGGTATATTGTTTGAGAAAACTTTGCAGCAGGTTGATATGCCTTTACAAGAGGGGTATATCTACCTGCTCTATACCGATGGAGTGACCGAAGCGCGCAATCGGCTGGGAGAAGAGTTTGGCGAGGAACGTTTGGCCCAGGTTTTTACTGCCGCCAAAGATTTGTCGGCGTATGAAATAAAAAAACGTATAATTCATGAAATATATACATTTTTTGATGGAGAAAATGCCACAGATGATATGACTTTTATAGTGATTAAAGCGCTGAATAATAAAAAAAAGATTTGAATTGTTAAAAACAACAAGTGAATGATTTACTTTGTAATAAAAATGAGATTACTGGAGGAGAAACATGGAAAATTTTAATGTAAACCGTATTGATAAAGAAGATATCTCGGTATTGTATATCAGCGGTTTTCTGGACGCACATACGGCGCCCGAGCTTGAAGAAGCAATTCAAAAGTTAATCGATGGTCAAAGATATAAACTTGTAATTAATTTTAAAGATCTCAGTTATATCAGCAGCGCCGGGTTAGGCGTGTTTATGGGTTTTATAGAGCAAATTCGCGAACATAGCGGCGATATTAAAATGAGCAATATGACGCCGAAAATTTTCCGGGTTTTTGATTTACTCGGATTTCCGACATTGTATGACATTGTGGAAGATGAGACCCTGGCTATAATAAAATTCAGGAGTTAGTTTGTAACTATTTTGTGGAATTTATGTAAAATATAATAGGTAGAGTTGGTAGTGATATGATAATGTTTATAATAAAAAATAAGGGTAACGACGGTGAAACCAAAATTAAAAGCTGAATACAAACTTCGGATTCCGAGTGATACGGATAATCTGGAATTGATTCGAAGTTTTGTTGCCAAGGTTGCGGAAAAAGTTGGTTTTATCCCTGACGATATTTGTAAAATAGAGTTGGCTTGTGATGAAGCCTGCACAAATGTGATGAAACATGCTTATGACCAAAGCAGTAAGAACACATCGCTGGATGTGATTATAAAAATCGACTATCAGAAATTTACGCTGGTGGTTACCGATCACGGTAAAGGTTTTGATCCCGATACTATTAAAATGCCTAATGTTAAAGAATACCTGGCTGAACTTAAGGTTGGCGGTTTGGGTATTTATTTAATGCGGACTTTGATGGATGAGGTTGATTATGATATTAAACCAGGAGTGCAGAACCAGGTGCGTATGGTTAAGTACTTCCTGGACAAAAAAAAGCCCGGTCTGGTTAACACGGCAAAAGGTGTGTAATGGAAGACGCAAAAGAACCTGGAATCGTTAACTCGGAACTGGATCAGCGTCATGTAGAATTAAAATCGTTATTCGAAACCAGCAAAGTACTGAACTCTTCATTACAGTTAAATACTATTCTCAATAATTTGCTGCTAACGCCCATGGGGCGGATGATGATTTCTCGGGGTCTGGTTATGGTTTCGGAAGACGGCAATAAATTTTCTATCCGCAACATCAAAGGCTTGTCGCGGGAACTGTTAAATTCAACCTGCGATGTTGAATTCAGGTTTGATAAACCTGTTTTTTTGACCGATGTTGATCTGAATGAATGTAAATTAAAGAATTTTTTCCTCGAACTCGGTATCGAGTTGATCTTGCCGATTAACAGCACCTCCCGAATGATTGGCATGATTGCGCTTGGCAAAAAAATTAACCGTAGCCGCTATACCGAAGCAGAACTGGAATTCCTCAATTCGCTGACCAATCTCGCTTCCACTGCTATAGAAAATGCTATAATTTTTCAAAAACTTGAAAGTGTCAACCGTAAACTGGATACCAAAATACAGCAATTAAATACGATATTTGATATAGGCCGGGAACTGAATTCAACCCTTGATAAGAAAAAAATCGTTAACCTGCTGGTTTATGCCATAATGGGCGAGATGGCTGCGCAACGCTGTAATATTTTTTTAAAAAAAGGTACCAAGCTGACCTTTGCCGATTATCGCGGTGGTGCAACCAAAACCGGGGAAATGGCTGTTTTTGCCGACCCTGATCTTTTGCGTGAATTGGCTGATGTTACCAAACCCTTTCTGGTTAAAGATACCATTTTGCCCTCAGCTTTAGCTCCCTTGCGGAACCTGAATATTAATGCGGTCGTACCTATGCGCATCCAGGATAAAACCGGTGGGGTTGTGTTATTGGGAGAACGGATCAACCATGTCGATTATACTGCCGACGATCTGGAATTCCTTGCCACACTTTGTAATGCCGCCGCCATATCGCTTGAAAATGCCCGCTTGTTTGATGAAACCATAGAAAAACAGCGGATGGAAGAAGAACTCAACATTGCCCGGGAAATTCAGACCCGTTTATTACCCGATTCATACCCGGAATATGATCATTTTGAAATTATGGGGTACAATGTGCCGTCCCGTGAAGTTGGCGGCGACTATTTTGATTGTATCCGCCTCGATCAGCATCGTTTTGCCATTGCCATTGGCGATGTTTCTGGAAAAGGCGCACCGGCTTCGCTGCTCATGTCCAATTTACATGCCGGTCTGCATACCTTGATCATGACCAAAGCCGATATAACCACTATTTTATCTAAACTCAATAACCTGATCCAGGCGCATACAACATTTGATAAATTTATTACCTTTTTTTATGCCGAAATTAACATTGATGAATTTACTCTCACCTATGCCAATGCCGGTCATAATCCGCCTTTTTTATATCGGCGCGACGGTTCCTGCATGAGCCTGGAAAAAGGCGGATTGCTGCTTGGCATGATGCCAAACCTGACTTATGAGACGGAAACGATTCAGTTGAAACCCGGCGACCAGTTATTAATGTTCACCGATGGTGTTACCGAGGCAATGAATACACTTGAAATGGAGTATGGAGAATGGCGGCTGCAGGCAATACTGGAATATGCGCTAAAAAATGACTTGAAAATTCAGGAATTAATTAATAAAATAGTTGTTGAAGTTAAAGATTTTTCCCAAGGCATGCCGCAAGCTGACGATATTACCATGCTGGGCCTCAAAGTATTGAACTAGAATTGAAAACCGCAAAAATTTATGGATTCAACCACCGGCAGTAAAAAACCTCGAATTCTTGTTGTTGATGATGACGGCTATAACCGCAAGTTATTTGTCCAGATTCTCAAACTCAAGAAATATCATGTCGATGACGCGGCCAGCGGCGAAGCGGCTTTGGTAAAAATTGCTGCAACAAATTATGATATTGTTGTTACCGATTTGCACATGTTTGAAATCGGGGGACTTGAAGTTTTAAAAGCCGCTAAAGATAAAGACAAATATACCCAGGTGATTATACTCACCGGATTCGGCAGTATTGCCAGCGCCGTTAAAGCCATGCAGGATGGCGCTTATGAATATTTATCCAAACCAATCAATCATGAAGCATTTCTGGTGCGGGTGAGTAAAGCCCTCGAACGCCGTAACATGGAGATTCTGGTAGAGGAACAGCAAAAAAAGATTGATGAATTTCACCGCATGATTGAAAAAGATTTGAACCTGGCTGAGCGCGTGCAAAACAGCCTGGTGCCCAATAATTACCGTAATGAATACTTTACCCTGGCGGTCGAATACCTGCCGATGATTGGCATTGGCGGAGATTTTGCCGATATTTATGACGACAATAACGGTAAATTTTATTTGACGATCATCGATGTTACCGGGCATGGCATTGCCGCGGCATTGCTGGTCAACCGGGTATGCAGTGAAATAAACAAACTGGTGCGCGCCGGGATCAACCCCGATGAATTGCTATATTATTTGAACACCTTTTTTTACGATTCATTTGCCCAAACCGGCTTGTTTTTGACCATACATTCCATAAAAATTGATTATTATAACAAAACGATATATCATGCCGGCAGCGCCCATCCTGCGGCCCTGTTGTACAATTCCACCAGCCGGCAGTTAATCCACCTGGATCCGCAAAATCCCATTATCGGTTTTTCCCGCAGCGATAAGGATAAATTTGTGCAGAATGTTTATCATTATAATAGCCGCGACCGCCTGTTTTTATATACCGACGGCATTATCGAAACCGAAAACGAAACCCAAACCCCCTTTGGTATTAACGGCTTGAAAGAATCCCTGCTGGATGGGGTGAGCAGCCCGGTTGACGAAGCCGCTCACGCTATTATCAATCAAGTACGAAATTTTGGTCATGGCGACCTGCGCGACGATATTCTGCTTATTTTAACGGAATTAACCTGAAAACGTCCGCATGGAATTGACCGGAAAAAAAATACTACTTTTTAATCCCTGGATTTATGATTTTGCCGCTTATGATTTCTGGGTCAAACCGCTGGGCTTGTTGCAATTAGCTGCTGTATTGAAACAATCTGGCTTGCATATTGAATTGATCGATTGCCTTGATCGTTTTCATCCTGCCTTGCAAAATTTACCGGACCATCCCCCAGCTAAAATTAAAGCCAACGGCACCGGCAAGTTTATCCGTGAACAGATTCCAAAACCGGAGGTTTACAGTCATATTCCCCGCAAATATTGCCGTTATGGCATGCCGGCGCATATTGTTGAAAAGTTACTTGCCAATTTATCTGAAAAGCCCGATGTAATACTACTAACCTCGACGATGACCTATTGGTATCCGGCTGTGCGCGATGCGGCAAAACTGTTACGGGAATATTTCCCGGATACGCCGCTCATATTGGGCGGTATTTATGCTTCATTATGCCCTGAACATGCGCAAAAACATATTGGCCCCGACCATCTGTTTACCGGCGCCGGAGAACATCATATCGTAGATCTGGTTGCAGCCGTAACCGGGGCGAATCCACCGCAACAACGGCATTTACCGGACGGCGCATTTCCGCGGCCGTTATATGATCTGTACCCCGATTTACGGTCAGTAGCTATAATCACTTCGCGCGGCTGCCCGAATCATTGCAGCTTTTGCGCCTCGCGGGTACTCGCGCCGGAATATACCAGGCGTTCGGCAGAGCATGTTTTGCATGAAATCGCGCACTGGCATAATACCCGACAGGTACAACATTTTGCCTTTTTTGATGATGCCTTGCTGCACAAGGCCGATGATTATATTAAACCATTATTACGGGGGGTAATAAAGCAAAAACTGCCTGTCTGCCTGCATGCCGCCAATGGAATGCAGCCGCGCTTTGTCGATGCCGAATTTGCCGATCTTTTCTACCAGGCCGGGGGGATCACTGTAAAACTGAGTTTTGAGACAATCAATCCGACCCGGCAAAAGTCTATGTCTGCCAAAGTAACGTGCCAGGAGTTGAAAACTGCCATCGAAAACCTGGAACAAGCCGGCTATAAGCGGCATACAATAGGTGTTTATGTGTTGATGGGTTTGCCTGATCAGGAGCCGGCCGAAGCGCTTGATAGTGTAAATTATGTGCTCGATCTGGGCGCACGGGTCAACCTGGCGTCGTTTTCGCCCATTCCTCATACAAGCGAATGGCAGCGCGCAATCGACATGGGTTACTGGAGTCCGGATGACGATCTGTTGATGACCAATACTTCGGTTTTTCCCATCTGGAGCCGGCGTTTTGGTTATCAGCAATGTCAGGATTTTGTGCATAAAATTGTCGAAAAAAATAAACAATGCGATGTTGTGGTAAACGAGGTTGAATAGCATTAAACCGGCAGAATAAACTCGATGCAACGACTCAATAAAATTTGGATAAAGTTATCGGTAGCGATCGTCAGCATTATTTTTGTCATCATGCTGTTAGTTTTTTATTTTTTTACCATCCGCCAATTACGGTCCGAACATATTGCGTTGCGCGAGAATATGGGTCGAATAGCCAAACAAATTGCCTCTATCCGCCTGGCGGAGACCGAAGGCTGGTATGTGTACCAGGACTGGATCGATAATATTATAGCATCCGACATTGGACACGACCTGGTTTATATTGCAATTTTTGATGAAAAACAAACGCTTGCCGCCTTCGGGATCAATTACCAATGGCTCGATCTTGCCGATAGCGGCATTCTCAACCGCGCCGAACAGATCCAGATCGTTGAATCCCTCTCACAGGGTCAGATTGCCGATGAGAGTCGCCAGGATTTTGATCATTTTTCCGTGCAAATTCAATTGGGCCGGGAAATGCTTGGCGCCGTTGATGTGGGTTTCTCCCTGATTGATTTTAATAATAAATTTCGCCGGCAAATTTTTATCAATCTTTACCTGTTGCTCCTGTTTTTGCTGGTGGGAGTTCTGGCCTCAATATTTATCGGTTTGAGGATAACCCGGCCTCTCAATACACTATCCAATGCCCTGGTTGCGGTTTCCAACGGCGACCTAGACCAACTGGTGACTATTGGAAGCAGGGATGAGATTGGAACTCTGGCAACGTCTTTTAATTATATGACTACCCGGTTACGTGAAAAAAGTATCATCGAAAATTTCAGCCGCGAACTGGGCTTTACCTGGAAGTTCGAAAATATCACTCAACTGGTAACGGAAAAGATAGTAACAGCCATTTCTGCCAGGTATGGTGTTCTGTTGGTTGTGAACCAAAATGATGCCGGGGCCAAAGCCTGGGTGGCCGGCGGTTATCCGCAGTCTTTTTTCAGTAACGATGAATTTACAGTCGATGCGTCCTGTATACAACGTATGCTTTTTTATGATGCGCCATTTTCTCCTATCCAGTTGCAGGAGGAGGAATGCATACAATTGTTACAAAATATTAGCGCAGCTTTGCAAATAAAAACACTTGAATATGTGATCCCACTGGTGAGAAAAAGTAAATTACTAGGCTTTATTCTGCTGGCGCCCGAACGTGAAAAAAGTGAATTCGGCAACGAGGAAATAAATTTTCTTATCACCCTGGGAACACAAGCGGCAATGGCGGTGGAAAATGCTTTTCTGCTTCAAGAGTTAACGGAAAAAGAACGCCTGAAACAGGAACTTGATATAGCCCGCAATGTACAAAAGCGTTTATTACCGCAAAGCGATCCGCAAATTGCCGGTTTTGATATATCGGGTATCTGTCTGCCGGCAGAAGAGGTGGGCGGCGATTATTTTGATTATTTTTATATCGACCGGAGCCACCTCGGTCTGGCAATCGCCGATGTTTCAGGCAAGGGCACTTCGGCGGCTTTTTATATGGCAGAATTGAAAGGCATGATGACCTCGCTGGCGTGTACTGTTTCTTCACCCAAGAAGCTGTTGAGCATAATTAACCGACAATTGGGACAGTCGCTGGATAAAAGAATATATGCTACCATGCTGTATGGAGTCCTGGATTTGCAAAACCGTAGTTTTAATTTTGTGCGCGCGGGTCATAATGCATTAATCATTAAAAGAAACGGAACAAAAGATAATATTGAAATGTATATACCTTCCGGTATTGCCCTGGGTTTAACCGATGAAGCAAATTTTGAGATGCATTTGGAAGAAAAAATTGTTACATTAAACCCAGGCGATACCCTGGTGCTTTATACCGATGGTGTTCCGGATGCCATGAATGCACAATTAACCGAGTTTACGGAAGAGCGATTCATCGATCTGATCAGTGCGGATAGTGATTCAAGCGCCAGGCAATTGCAGAACCGGATATTAATGGAAATTGATGCGTTCAAAGCCGGCAACCAGCAACATGATGATATTACCATGATTCTAGTCAGGTCTTTATGATTTATTCAACCAAAACTTTTTTAAAAAGATACTGCCAGTTTTTTTCCCCCGTTGTGCTTTTGGCGCTGCTTGCAGGGTGCAACCTGGAAAGTGATCGCCGTATCAAACTCGCTTCCCAGCCGGTAACAGTTTTAATGCAGGATAAAGTTTCAACAATCCAGGTGGCGGCAGCCCAAAAAAAAAGTCTGGCTATTTTCCAGTTCCTCAATAAAACCGGCATGAACAGCCTGGACTGGCTGGAATCCGGTATTGTAGAAATGCTCGGCGGCGAACTTGCCCAGTCGCGACAGCTTAATCTTAAATCGACCTCAAGAATTACCGAAACCATGCAGGAACTGGGGTATAACCGTCAGCTTTTAGCGGATTCGCTTGCCGGCAGCGCTGTGGCCCAACAGATCGGCGCCGAAGTGTTTATTTGCGGCAGTTATTTAATTAAAAACGATTCCCTGCGTATCGATCTTGAATTACGCGATGCCCGCAACGGCTTTTTATTAAAAAGGGTGAGCGAAACAGGAGGCGGGCTTGAAAATGTATTTGCCATGGTAAACAGACTTTCCAGAAAACTACGCGAACATTTTCAGATCAATTCCAGCAACACCCCGGAAATCAATAAGAATCTGGCCAATGTTACCACCAGTTCTGTTGAAGCATATAAATATTATGCCCAGGGCGTTGAACTGGAAAGCAAATTGTACCTGGACCAGGCTGCCGTGGAATTTAAAAAGGCAGTTGGTATCGACTCTACCTTTGCATCCGCCTGGCATCATTTGGGGGTTATTCAGGGCGCTAACGGCAATAACCGCGAAGCTGTGGAACTGCTGGATAAAGCTGTCCATTATTCCGAATCATCGCCTCCCAAAGAACGACTCAAGATTTTGGCGTCTCATGCCATTATGACCGGCAGTTTGTATGAAGCTATTGAAATATATAAACAATTGACCAATATGTTTCCCGAAGACGATAATGCGCATTTTAATTTGGGAAATTATTACTTTATGCAGAATAATAGTTGGGATAAAGCGATCGAGGAATTTGAAATTACCATCGCTCTTAATCCCAAAAACAAGCTGGCTTATAATCACCTCGGATACGCCTGCGCCGCCACCGGTAAACTCGATTATGCCTGGCATTATCTGCAAAAGTATATCGAACTGGCCCCCGATGAGCCTAACCCTTATGACAGTTATGGCGAAGTGTTACAAAAGCAGGGGCAGCTCGATGAAGCTATTGCTCAATATAAAAAAGCGCTGGATATAAATCCTGAATTTTATCCCGCAATTGTTCATCTCGTCAATGTCAACCTGGACAAGGGTAAAATCGGCAAAGCCCGCTCTATTGCCAATAAAGCTCTGAAAAAAGCCGATACCCCGAATGAAAAATTTACGGCATCGCATCTCCTGGCGCGAACATATTTTACTGCGGGCAATATTGGTAAAAGTATTCAAATCCTGGAAAAACTCTACCGGGAAAATCCCGATAAATTGTACACTCTGTATGTGTTAATGTTGCTGGATCATGACCCGGCGCTTAATAAACAACGTTTGAATAACTGGTTTGAGAATACCCCCAATATTGCCGATTCATTACAAATTAATTATAATAATTTATTTTTAGTCGTTTCGCTTTGTTTACAGTATGATTACTGTCTTGACAAGGCAGAACAATACCTGAACCAGTTTTTAGCCAGCAAAAGCGATCCGTTCCTGTTACAAACGGCTGTTGCTTATAAACAACTCATCTACTTTCTGGGTAAAAGCCAGGATAGCAGTCCGGTTGAAATGCCCGACGAACTGTATGACAGTAACGTATTCAGTGAAACGAATAATATAGCGTGGCTTTATTATTGGAAATATTATTTTAAAGCCCTGGAACAAGCACAAAAACAAAAAGAGATCGCTCCCGGCGATATCCAGGCAATAATCGACTATTCCCGCCAGGAAAACAATTTACACTTTGAAATTAACAGCAGTTATGCCCTGGCTTTTTTACATTTATTGGATAATAACCACCGGGCTTTTACAGATATTTTCAGGTTCACCGGCGCTCCACTTGAGAGCGAGTGGCGGTTTTGGGGCCCGTTTGCGGTTAAAAAAGGACTCCATGAACAGTATTGGCCGGAACAACTGCCGGTCATTGATTTACTTAACAAAACCAAAGATCTTTCTACCGTTACTGATGTTAAAGCTGCGGTGACGGACGGATATATTAATTTACAGCAAATCACCCAAGCTGGGCCCAATAACACGGTTTTCGGCTTGTTAGCGGTAAATGTCCCGTCGGCAAGAATTGCGCAGATCAGACTGGGGCCTGCCGGGCCGGTTAAGATGTGGCTCAACGGCCACCTTATCCTGACCCGTAATGAGTATGAACCGGCATTGCTGGACCGGATCATTACTTCAGTCAACCTCAATACCGGCATGAATTATATCCTGGTTAAATGTTATAACCGCATCGGTGATATGGGATTCTATTTCCGGCTTACCGATGAAAAAGGCTATGGATTCCCGGATATAACTTTTTCTCCGGCTGCGCAAACCCTGGCATGTTCCGTACATTAGCAGCTATTATATTATTTATTATTAACTATGGAATTGTATGATAAATAACGGCAGCAAAACAATACTTCCTTTTAAACCGCCTGTTTATATTGTTGTAGCCGGCAATATCGGCGCCGGTAAAACCACCCTGGCGGAAAAAATTGCCGATTATTTCCAGTTCAACGCTTTTTACGAGAGCACAATTCATAATCCTTATCTTGAAGATTTTTACCGGGACATGAACCGCTGGAGTTTCAACCTGCAAATCTATTTTATGACGCAGCGTTTTATTGAACAACGGAAAATTATCAATTGTGAACGGCCCTGCGTTCAGGATCGCTCCATATACGAGGATGTTGAAGTATTTGCGTATATTTTAAACAAACAGGGATACCTGTCGAATGATGACTATAATACCTACCGGCAATTGTTCTATGAAATTGCCGATTACCTGCGCAAACCGGATCTGATCATCTATCTCAGGGCTTCGGTGTGGACTCTGATCTCCCGTATACGCAAACGCGGACGGGATTTTGAGCAGAAAATTACCAGCGAATACCTGTTTGAATTGCATGATGCATACGAGCGCTGGATAGCCTCGCTGCGTAATGAATTCAAAGTGCTGACCATTGACGCCGACCAGCTTGATCTGGATAAACGCCCGGAACTTATTTATGATGTCTATGCCCGCGTGCAGGAACAAATTGACTTGTACGAAAAAAGTTGAACTGACTCCCTATGTCGATAATTACCTTACTGTCGGATTTCGGCGCCCGTGACGGCTTTGTCGGCGCACTCAAGGGAGTGATCCTGTCTTTAAATCCACACGTACATATCATAGATATTGCCCATGAGATCGCTCCCGGAGATATTAATGCCGGGGCTTTTGTGCTGGCGTCGGCGTATTCCTGTTTTCCACCGGACACGATCCATGTTGCGGTCATCGATCCGGGAGTCGGCACAACGCGCAAACCGTTAGCTGTACGGGCGAATTCACATTATTTCGTAGCGCCGGATAATGGTATATTGAAATGGATCCTGTCCGCTCACCCTGATGCCTTTGTTATGGAACTGACCGAGCCGCAGTTCTTTAAAACCCCGTTGAGCAATACCTTTCATGGCCGCGATCTGTTTGCGCCGGTCGCCGCTCATTTATCTCTTGGTGTTCCAATCGCTCGTATGGGTAAACCATGTACAACCTTTGAACACGGCGTTATACCGGTTTTACGGCTTGAGGGTAAACGAATTTCCGGGGAAATTATTTATATTGACCGGTTCGGCAACCTGGTCAGTAACATTCCTGCCGGTAATTTAAGGGACAAAAATATTACCGGTATTGTTTTACCGCGGCATACGATTGCCCGGTTAAGCAGCAACTACCGGAACAATGATAACGGCCCGGTGGCGCTTATCGGCAGTCATGGGTTTCTGGAAATTGCGCTAGATGGTCAAAATGCCAATGAGATATTGCACTATGGCATTGGCGCGGCAATCGATATTTACTTTACGGAATAGGCAATAGGTATGAGCGATTATTATCAAAAATATACTCCCTCCAGGTTTGCCTTGCTGAAGAACCGGTTCCGGTGGCAGATCAAACCGTTGCCCGATAATAAGCCGCTCATCAACCTGGCGTTATTTATCCTCACCTTTGCGTCCACCTGGCTGATGCTGGGGGCATGGTATTCTGTTGCCATAATGATTTTTTTAACGGCGCATGAAATGGGGCATTATTTGATGTGCCGCAAATATGGCGTGAGAGCCACTCTGCCTTTTTTCATCCCGTTCCCGTTTCTCAATCCGTTCGGCACAATGGGCGCATTTATCCAGATCAAGGAACATATACCAGGTAAAAAAGCCTTATTCGATATTGGCGCTGCCGGGCCGCTATCGGGATTTATGGTTGCATTGCCCCTCGTCTATTTTGGCATTGCCCGTTCCGAAATCGTGCCGGTAATCGGCGCAGAGCAACAAGGATTCTTCCTCGGCGAATCGCTGCTGTTCAAATATATTGCGTATATATCAATCGGTCACGTGCCATCCGGATTTGATGTTTCATTGCATCCGTTAGCTTATGCCGGGTGGGTGGGCTTGTTTGTTACCGCTCTCAATTTGATCCCAATCGGCCAGTTGGATGGCGGGCATATTTTTTACAGCCTGTTTGGCCGTTTAGCAAAAAAAGCGACCCTGGTTTTTTTAGCCGGTTTTGCTGTTTTAACGGTGATATATCCGGGTTGGGGGCTATTGTTCCTGTTGTTAGTATTGTTTGGCCGCCACCATCCCGAGCCGCTTGATTCTATTACTCCCCTGGATGCAAATCGGCGCTTGCTTGGATATATAATTTTTATTATCTTTCTCATATCTTTCACGCCAGTACCATTTAAATTTTAGGATTGATCTTGTTACGATCATTTCCTGTCCGGTTCAATTGTATCTTTAACATAACGGCCTATGCAGATATTAAAAACACAATTAAAAAATAAACAGAAATGGATTCTGTTTATCATTGCTGCGCTAATTGCCGGTGAGTTGATTTTCGATTACCTGGAAATTGCCGTCGGCAAGGTCTTGCTGGCAACTAATCCCATACGTTCCAAAACCGGGCGGCTGTGGGTGGAAGAAAACAAGGATATTGCCGCTACCCGGGTGATTGATTCGTTGACAGTCGCTATTAAGCAAGATTCGCTTTTCGGCGGAACGCTTTACTCGGTTGAAGATTTGCAGGCTAACCTGGCGGCCCGACAATTTATGCAGCTTACCAAAGCAAATTTTAAAAGTTTCTATAATCAAATCCCCAACCGCCAAGCGCAAAAGCTGATCGATCCGCTTAAATTCCTGGAACTGGATCGCAACCGTGACTGGCAGACTGTTAATTTCAGTTATGAAGGGAATGTGCTGGGCATTTCATTCCTGGATGGCTTTGGCCAACCGCTTTATGAAAAATCCCTGTCGTTCAGCGACCTGACCGAAAGACCAGGAACCGTGACCGGTTCCGAACTGGATCGTGAAACCATGTTTGCCGGCCGAATAGTACCGGCGGATATTTTTTATGAAGCGTTTCAAAAATTATCCCAAACCTATAAATTACAAATCATCAATAATCCCCACCGGCTGGTGCAATGGGGCGATAACCTGCAGCGGGTGGCTATATCATCACAGGTCGTTGATGGTGAAGTAAAGATTGCCTTTGAAGTAGCCCAGGGCGCCCGCAACCAGGTTTATTATCTGAATGGCTCCGAGATTGCTACCGGCTATTTAATTGATGCAATCAATAGTCTCAATAAAGGACTTAAATTGAAATTCCCCGTACGGCAGGAGAAACAGAATGGATAAAAAACCGGGATGGATTACCAGGATCGTTTTTATATTATTGATACTGTTTTTACTGGTATTTTTTATTATTGTGTTCAAACTGCCGCAAATACCCGATGATCTTAATCTCATCGCCACCAGTAACCCGACGGTAATTTATGCAGATGATGGGGAAATAGTTAAAACCCTGACCAACCGCCAGGTAGTATCTTTGGATCAAATTTCCCCGGATTTTATCAACGCTATAATTGCCCTCGAAGATGTTGATTTTTACCAACATCACGGCATCAGCAAACGCGCGGTGCTGCGCGCCATGCTGGTCAATTTGAAATCTCTGCGAATTCGTGAAGGGGGCAGCACGATAACCCAGCAATTAGCTAAAAACCTGTTTTTCAGCTTTGACCGCACCTGGACGCGAAAACTTAACGATCTGTTCGTTGCCCTGCAAATAGAGCGGCAGTTCAGCAAGGATGAAATTATTGAAGCCTATATAAACCAGATCGATTTCGGCTCCGGTATCTATGGTGTGGAAATGGCTGCGCAGACCTATTTTTCCCGCCATGCCGATGAATTATCCCTGGCGCAGAGCGCCATGCTGGCCGGCATTCCCCGTTCTCCTTATCGCTATAATCCCTATCAAAATGAAGAACGGGCCGCCGAACGGATGCAGTTTGTTCTGAATCGTATGTTGAAAGAACAATTCATTACCGAAGAACAAATGACCCAGGCCCTTGCGGAAAAACTGGAATATCAGCGTATTAACAAGTATTTTGGTTATGCCGATTACTTTACCGAACAGATCATTCAGGATCTGAGCAAAGATTATGACCGCAATGCAATCATTCATGGCGGTTTGGAAATTTTTTCCACCATTAACCTTAAATACCAGGCGGCGGCTACCCAGGCGGTGGTTGAGGTTATGAAAACTATTGATGATATGTTTGGACTGCCGCCGTACCAGGAGGCCTCCTGGCAGGACAAATTAAATTACCCGCAGGTTGCGCTGGTGGTCATCGACCCCAAAACCGGGGCGGTGAAAGCTATGGTCGGCGGGCGGGATTTCCAGCGCGCCCCATTCAACCGCGCGGTGGCCAATAACCGCATGCCGGGTTCTTCTTTCAAGCCATATACCTATATTGCCGCGCTCGATAAAGGTTTGGTCACTCCCAAAACCGTTTATGTGGATGAACCGGTATCATTTACCATTTATAACCAGGTATGGCAGCCGGAAAATTTTGAAGAAGAATTTCTTGGCCCGGTTACTTTAAAATGGGCGCTTGCCAAATCGATTAATGTGATCGCGGCAAAATTAATTAATAAAATAGGACCGGAAACGACCGTCAGTTATGCCCAAAAAATGGGTATCACCAGTCCTATGGAACCGCATTTGTCCCTGGCTCTGGGCGCAACCGGTGTGTCGCCGCTGGAAATGGCTTCGGCATACACAACGATTGCCACCCAGGGAATAAGACGGGAGCCTTTTTATTTACAAAAGGTCGCGCTGCAGAATGATAAATTACTGTGCGAACACGAATTCAAGAGCAAGCAGGTCATCGATCCGCAAACCTGTTATATTATGCTGGATATGATGAAAGGCGTGGTTGAATACGGCACCGCGCAGGATATTCGCGATTATCGTTTTTACCGGCCCTGCGCCGGTAAAACCGGCACCACCAATGACCACCGGGATGCCTGGTTTATCGGTTTTACGCCCGACCTGGTCGCCGCTGTATGGGTCGGTTTTGATGATAACCGGATTATGCAATCCAAATGGCGCACCGGCGTTACCGGTTCAATGGCGGCGTTGCCCATCTGGGTCGAGTTTATGAAGCGCGCCCTGGCCAATAAACCGTTTGCCGATTTTCCCAAACCGCCGGGGATTGTGTTTGAAGAGATTGATCCGGTGACCGGCAGCGGCCCCATGCCGGGAGGGCAAAGGATCACTGTCGCATTACGTAGCGGGTTATAAATATGAAAAAGCAATATAAAATAGCCGGAGTAGGCGAAGTTTTGTGGGACATATATGAAAACGCTAAATTCCCCGGCGGCGCCCCGGCTAATTTTGCAGCGCATGTACAGCAGGCGGGTCATTGCGGATTCATTCTCAGCAGGGTGGGAGAGGATGCCCTCGGCAATGAACTAGTGCATTATTTACATTCCCTGCATTTGAACACTGACGGTATGCAGCGAGATAAGCAACTGGCCACCGGCTCGGTATATGTAACACTGGATGATAATGGTGTGCCGTCATTTAAATGCAGTAAAAATGTTGCATTCGACGCTCTGGAACTGGATAATGCCTGGAAGAAAATAGCCCCACAGCTTGACGCGGTGTTGTGGGGAACCCTGGCTCAACGGGCGCCTGCATCACGACAAGCGATCATCGGCTTTTTACAATTGTGTAATAAAGCGTTAAAAGTGTTTGATGTGAACCTGCGCGGCTGGAATAAAGACAGCCGGGAAATAATTGTTAATTCATTACGCTTTGCAGATATTATCAAGTTGAACAAGGAAGAACTGCACACCCTGAAAAACAATTTTTCCGATATTATGGATGATATTGTCTTTTTGCGGACTATACTGGAACAATACACAGTAAAGCTGGCGGCGGTAACTCTGGGCGCCGATGGTTGTTTGCTGGTATCGCCGGATCAGGTAGTGCGCCACCCCGGATTCAAGGTAAATGTGATGGATACCACCGGCTCGGGCGATGCTTTTGCCGCCGGACTGTTGGTAAAATTTCTACAGGGCGCTTCTTTGCCGGAAATTGCTGAATTCAGCAACCGGCTGGGAGCGTTTGTGGCTACCCACCACGGGGCCATTCCGCACTGGCAGGAAAAGGATTTATTTCAATTAGCGCTATAGCGAATTAAAACTATAGATTGATTTATTCACACTATTACGGTAGTGAAACTTATGAAAGAACGAAAAAAACGCCCCTTTGATAAAAGTTCAATATTGTTTTTGGTTTTTGCCCTGTTTGCAGTTCTGGTATTAATCAATGAAATGAACCGCAATGTTCCCAATCCTGATGGCGAGCTAAAACGCCTGGCGGACGGCGACCGTATTGGCGAACTGGATTCTTTGTATTTTAATTTTCCCTATTACTTTTCAGTCAAGCGCCCCGATTCTTCCTGGCTTATTCAGGTTTTGCCCGGCGATACCACGTTGAATTATGTTGATGAAGCGCAGCCGCTGCTGGATCAGGTTACCTGGTTTGCGCAGATGACCCATAGCGGCGAACAAGCGCCCAATGCGGTTTCGCAGATCGGCGTTTTAAAATGGCAGGATAGCGTTCGGGCTGAGGATAAGGCGATCACAATGATGGCGCAGATACTGGCAAAATACGAAACGCCCCGTGCACGCGCCAGCATATTACAGGAAACCACCCAACCGGCGCATCATGCCCTGCAGGGAGTGTGGTGGGCGGTAGTTCTGCCGCCATCGAAGGAGAATACGCTGAATGTGTGGATTCTCAGTGTGCTGCCGCGCCGCAACCTGACCTATATTATTTTAAGCCAAACCAGTGAACCGGAATATGCTGCTCTAAAGCCCGGCTTGGAAAAAATAGTGAGCGGTTTCAAAACTTTATCGATGCTGGATTATCCGGCGGAATGGAAGTTTTAGGTTTTCCTGATGATAAACCAACCCAGGCTTGTCATTTCGGGGAGCTTGCAACGGGAAAGTTTTTATACAGAGTATCCGGCAAGGGGCAAAAGCCCCTTGTTCTAATAAATTCAACTCTTTTTTCGGATAATAAAAAAGCCCTGTTGCCAGGGCTTTTTTTACGGTAATTCTTTGATCTTGACATCCTTGAACTGCGTGCTGTTATCAGCATCGTGATTTTGCAGGCCGATATAGCCTTCCGGGTACCATTCCTTAATTTTGCCGATAGGAGTAGTGATCTTCCAGGTATTGATCAGTTTATTGTTGAGTTCCACCTTTATGGTATCATTGCTGCAGGTAATTTTGAAATGATTCCACTGTCCCGGCCCTTTGGAAGCGGTGGAATCGTCCGGCGCTTTGGCGTCATAAACCGCGCCGGTTTTGTGTATCCCGCTGATATGGTCATCGATCTGGATTTCAAAGGCTTTGTAAATATAATCATCATTGGTAACCAGTTCCGGTACGCGGACAAATATGCCGCTATTCGATTTGGGCAATTCGGTCATGTAATCCAGTTCCAGGATGAAATTTTTGAACTTTTTTTCCGAGAACCAATACAAGCCCATACCTTCATAGCCAGTCAGAACGCCGGTTTTTTTGTCCAGGGTAAAATAACCCGGCCCGTAGTGGTTCCAGCCATGTTGATTATATTCACCCTTGTCGTTTTGTTTGATCAGTTTAATATAGCCATCGTCTTTGGATTTGGTAAAAGCCGTGCAGCATAGGAATATCATTACTGTTATAATTGTGATTTCCGGTCTCAGTAAAAATCGGTTTTTTCTCATCAATACTCCTTTTCTAGTAATTTAAAATCCGCTAACCAGTCCTATTACAAAACGATTCTGTTCATATTCCAGGTCGCGGGTGTATTCTACCAACATTTTCAGGTTTCTGGCCAAAAGATAGGATACATTAACTGAAGCTGTTTCATAGATATAACCGATATAATCGGATTCTATTTTATTATACAATCCTACCAGGTAATAACGGGATTTATCCAGTTTTGGAGAATAAATCACTTCAGCAACCATGCCTTTGGTTTCAACTTTATTTTGGGGTTCATTAATGTAATATTCGGGATTGCTGTCTTTTCTTAACAGATATTGGTAAGTAATCTCAATAGGGCCGACAGTAGCGTTCAAATCTGGACCAATATAAGTAAATTTATTTTCCTGTTCATAAGTTGGATACATAGAGCTTTCCGGATGATCCGTATTATCAAAAAACAGTTTTTGTTTTCCCTGGTAGTAAAAACCGCCGATACTCAAATTATTGCCTACCGATTGCATCAAGCGTATGCCAAAGTTTTTATAGTTGTCGTTATCCATTGTGCCTTGCTCACCGGCAGCTACTTTACCGTTGCCGTTTACAACCATTCCGACAATATCGGTGCCGGTTTTTTCAATGGTATATAACATCATAATGCCGCGGTCGTAGGTCAAATTGGTTGTTGTTAAACCCACTGTTCGTCTATATATCTGGTAATCATCATAGGTCAATCTGAGTTCGCGTTTCATCAAAGGATCAGAGGTTTGGAACTGTCCGACCATTATATCGAGATTGGTGTTAAAAACATTGTCGAAATGAATATAGGCATCTTCAATACCGGCCACTTCACCGCCTTCATACATGTAAAAATAGAAATAGTAACCAATATTTTTATACAAAGCACCTCCGGAGAGGAGCTTTACTCCCCAGGGCGTCTCCAAATCGTTGGTTACCTCGCTGTCTTTATTGTATTGGGCGAAAGCATCGAACCTGACAGCCAGGGGAAATTCCTTGTTCAGCCACAGCAGGTCGTCCCCGGCAGAAACATAGTCCCGGTCTTTTTCTTCTTCGGTAATAATGAATCCATTACCGGCGAAATCCGCGCCATAAGGTTTCAACTTGGGGAATGGCGCGTGACATGTGGAACAGGAAATTTTATAGCGGCGGGCAAATGCCGGTATAGCAAAAGCATTGCCGGCAATAAATATAATTATCAGAGTAAATAATACTGCTGCATACAATGTGTTTCTTTTCATCTTTTCCTCCCAAAAGTTATTCATAAATTTCCACCCAGGTGGTGGCAAAATTAACCGGCACAATTTCCGTTTCATCCGCCGGAACGTTGAGATAATCCGCTACCGGTTTTACCAGGCGCATATAGTTCAACTCGGCGCGGAATGTTACTTTACCTTCCGGTATGTTATCCGGCAATTCCCAGGTTATAGTTTCGATTTTGGTCTCGCGCGGGCCGATGCGATAATCCACTCCCTGGGATTTGGTATTCCATTGCATAATGGTCATAACACCATTGGGGTCAAAATAGGGCATGCGGAAAATACGGTCGCCAACCGGTACGCCGTCGCGCTGTACGCCTTTGAAAGCGGGGTCTTTTTTAGGAATGCCCATATCGATGTAGGCCAGTTCATCGGCGGCGATGGTGTATTCCTCACCCTCAAAGCCTTTTTTATCCACCGGCAAATGATATTCTTTACCATTTGCGTCCGTTGCCGTAACATGCAGCCACATAATGCGGTCTTCTACCGAGCCGGTGGGGATTTTATGACCGGCTTTGCCGTTGAACAATTGTATTTTCAGAGCTACAGTACCGTCATAACTCACTTCGCGTTCTTCCGGGTGCATGCGGATTTCAATCGCGCCGGCTACTTTGCCGGGATCATGCGCGCCGTGGAACAAGTGCTGGGCGACCAAGTCTTCCTGAGCCATTTTAGCGTTTCTACCCAGAGCTTTGGGCATGTGGCATTGATGACAGGCAACGCCCTGTTTGGAATATGGCCCATCTTCCCATTCCAGTTGGGTGGATTTAACCCAAATGCCAAAGGGGTTTTTTTCGTTATGGCAGGAGCCGCAAAATTTGGCCTCTTCATAAATGCCCAGGAATTTTGTATTGTGATGCGGCGAAACCAGCCCTTCTTTGGCGCCATATTTGGTTCTACCCGGTTCGGAAATAAAATTGAAATTGAAATTCGGCTCGCCTTTGAACCCGGTAATGGTGTGACAGACTTCGCAGCTCACGCTTTCATTGGCGCGAGAATTTTCAGCAGGGCGCGGGGGAGTAACATCACCGGCCATAAATGCCAGCGGCGTGTGGCAGCCGTTGCAGCCATCGACCGGGCCCTTTAAATCCGGATTTACCGCAGCATGAGCTACTGCCAGATCGAAATATTCGATTTCATCCCAGTGATGCGTATATGCCTGCGACATCATCGCCTGGGTCCATTGCTGATAAATATCGGTATGACAGCTGGCGCAGGTTTCCGGCTTTTCATACTGTTCGTACTTTTTGCTGCCTTTGGCTTCATCGCCGGCCAGTTGTCCGGTGGCAGTACAAAATAACCCGTAAATAAAGAGAATAATTAGTGTTAATCTACCCATTTATGCCTCCTGATGAATACATGTAATAGTGGAAAAAATTTCCGCTTGTTATATGTTAGAGTACAACAGGATTTATCTAATTATAATCAGAATATTAACAATTTGCAATGAAATTTTAATTATTCCCTGCTTTATTTACTGCATATCCATTCAGCGATTATCCGCCAGTCACCCGATGCAAACCCCGGTTTAATATTGTACTTTCCTATCCCTTTGTTATTGTCGTTATATAAAAACCGGATACTGGTACATCCGGCATTATGCCCGGCCTGCACATCCTCTTCCTTGTCCCCAATAAAAAATGAACGGGACAGGTCAATATCATATTTATCCCGCGCTCTAAAGATCATTTCCGGCGAAGGCTTGCGGCAGTTTTCTACCGGTCGCTCCGGATCATCACAACAAATAAATATGTCGGTGAAATAATTTTTCCCTAACTTGCGGATCATTTCGTCATTAACCAACCGTACCTGCTCTTTAGTGATCATCCCGCGTCCCACCCCGGACTGGTTGGATATGATAATCAGGAGGTAGCCGTTTTTTTGCAGTATGGTTAATGCTTCGGTAACGCCGGGAACCAGTTCCACTTTAGCCGGATCGCCGTTATACGGGACATCTTTAATGATGGTATTATCCCGGTCTAAAAAAATTGCTTTATTCATTATCCTGAAAACTCTTTAATAATTCATCGGGTGTAAGAGTAGCTGTACCCAGCTTGCCGACGACAATTCCGGCGGCATGGTTGGCTACCTGGGCAGCCTCAGCCCCTGTCAATCCGGCTGCCAGGGCGGCAGTATAAAAGGCGATCACCGTATCGCCGGCGCCGGAAACATCGAATACTTCCCTGGCTTTGGTTGGCGTATGGAACGGTTGTTCCGGCGGCTGGAACAACATCAGTCCGTCTTCTCCAAGGGTTATGAGAATACCAGCCGACTGCCATTTATTGAGTAATGTTTCGCCTACTTGAAGCAAGCTCTGTTTGTCTTCATTGTAGGGTAGGCCCGCAGACTGATAGGCTTCAGCGCGATTGGGTTTAACCAGGGTAACTCCCTGCCATTGCAGAGGGTTGCCCGGATTAGGGTCTACAGTAATGATTTTGTTATGTGTCCGGCAAATTGCAGTAACTTTATCTACCAACGGCTGGGTAATAAATCCTTTACCGTAATCTTCAATGATGACTGCATCCACATTGTGGATAATCTGTTCCAGCTTTTCCGGCAGAGCTGCATACATGGCCGGTATCAGAGGTTCAACGGATTCCCGGTCGACCCGCACTACCTGCTGCTGCCGGGCAATAATGCGGGTTTTTACTATAGTGGTATACTCGTTGCGTACGATTACCCCGCCGGTATTAATACGGGATTGACCCAACAATGCCAGTAATTCCTGACCATGGACATCACTGCCAACCATGCCGCAAATGGTCGCCTGGCCGCCGAAATCGGCTATGTTTCGGGCGACATTGGCAGCGCCGCCGGGGTAGGCGGATTCATGGGTAACATGCACCACCGGCACCGGCGCTTCCGGGGATATGCGGTTGACCTTGCCCCAGATGAACTGATCCAGCATTAAATCGCCGATGACCAGAATACGCTGCTGCTGAATTTTATGGATAAATAATTCGATCTGTTTTAGCGAATATTTTTTCATAATTTCCCGTTTTGGTTTTTAAAATTTGCGGTACATAATATGAAACTGTAATATAACAATCAAGTTAAATTTATCATTTGACTTGTTATGGGAATGTAAATCATCCCAAAAAATTTTCTTGCTTTTTATATATATTATATTATCTTATATATGTAATTAACATATATATGGAGAAAAGTGATGCAAGAAGGATTTGGACACGGCTGCGGCTGCCATGCGGGACGGAAAACCCGCTGGGTTGAACCGTCAATTCTATACATGTTATGGGAGCAACCCCGGCATGGTTATGAATTAATGACCGATCTTCCGGAATTAGGATTTGTTGCAACCCAGGGTGATCCGGGAGCAATTTACCGGACCTTACGTCACCTAGAGGAAAACGGCCTTGTGGTTTCGCAATGGGATACAAGTGGAACCGGCCCGGCCAAGCGTCTGTATACAATTACACCGCTTGGAATTGAGAACTTGCAATTGTGGGCTGAATCCCTGCGGCAGTACAAACTGGCGCTCGATGCTTTTCTGGAAAAAATTGATAAAATACATCAAAAACAATGGAGTAATGATGAGACTGGCTATACCTTGTAATGAACAAAAATTAACTGCGCTGCTTGGCCCGCAATTTGGCCGCGCCGCTTTTTTTGCTATTTATGATCCGGATTCAAGAACAGTAGAATATATCAGCAACTCGCAAGTTGTCAACACCCCCAGCGGCGCCGGAGTACAGGCAGCAAGACATATCATCGATGCCGGGGCTGCTGCGCTTTTATCCGCGCATTGCGGCCCCAAAGCGTTTCGCGCCTTACAGGCCGCCGGAATTCCGGTATATGTCGGTCTGACCGGAACCGTACAGGAAGCGATTGATAAATATAATTCCGGCGCTATCCAGCCGGCGACTAATGCCGATGTTGAAGGACATTGGGCTTAATTTAAGGAGGTAATAACTATGCCTAGAGGAGATGGTACAGGTCCGATGGGACGGAATGCCGGTTGTCAAAAAGGCGCAGGTAAAGGGCAGGGCCGCGGTGGGCGCTTTCAGGGCGCAGGTGGCACGTGTGTTTGTCCCCAATGCGGTGAAAGAACTGCGCATGTACGTGGTGAACAATGCAGCCAGCAAAAGTGTCCGAAATGCGGCTGCCTGATGACCAGGGATCGCCGCGAGGGGGCATAACCATGATCATCAGCATTGCCAGCGGCAAGGGCGGCACCGGCAAAACTCTGTTGGCGACCAATCTGGCTGCTGCTTTGACAGAAAGCGGACATGTTGTTCATTTACTGGACTGCGATGTAGAAGCGCCCAATGATCATTTATTTTTCAAGCCGGTCATTGAAAGCCGAACCGATGTGGTTATGCCTGTTCCGGCTATTGATCATAACCGTTGTAATTTGTGCAACCGGTGCAACGAGGTCTGTGCATATCACGCTATCGGGGTTTTCGGCAAAAGTGTGCTGGTCTTCCCGGAGCTTTGTCATTCCTGCGGCGGCTGTGTTGTTGCCTGTCCGCAAGCGGCAATAATGGAGACGGATAAGGTAACCGGAAATATTGAAACGGGACATTCCAGCGCTGTTAAATTAACCACCGGGTTTTTACTAATCGGTGAAGCCAAAGCCCCGCCGGTAATCAATGAGATGAAAAAGTGTATTGACCCTGCGGCTATAACAATTATTGATGCGCCGCCGGGCGCTTCATGTCCTGTTATTGCGGCAATTAAAGATACCGATTATGTTGTATTGGTTGCCGAAGCGTCGCCATTTGGTTTGCATGATCTGAAAATTGCCGTACAAGTGGTCAAAAAACTACATATCCCTTTTGGCGTTGTCATTAACAAAGCGGATTCTGCTTATCCGAATGTGTTGCATTACTGCATTACAGAAAATATCCACGTGTTATCGGAACTCCCGTTTGATTTAACAATCGCTAAAATCTATTCCGGCGGCTGTTTACTGGTAGACCGGCTGCCGGACTATAAAAAGGTGTTCATTGCCTTGTATAATAACATAAAGGAACTCGCCGCCGTATGAAAGAACTGGTTATCATCAGCGGTAAAGGCGGCACCGGAAAGACCAGCGTTACCGGGGCTCTGGCGTACCTGGCGGAAAATGCTGTCTTTGCCGATTGTGATGTGGATGCCGCCGATTTGCACCTGGTGCTGAAACCACAAATTATTTCGGAAGAGCCGTTTTGGGGAATGCCCAAGCCGGTTATCGACAGTGATCTCTGTACGCAATGCGGACGCTGCCGGGAGTTATGCCGCTTTGACGCTATTACGACAGATTTCCGTATTGATCCTGTGAATTGCGAAGGCTGCGCTGTTTGTGTATGGAACTGTCCGGAAAAAGCCATTAGTTTGCATGACCATCAGTCCGGTGTGCTTTTTATCTCGGCAACGGCGCGGGGGCCTATGGTACATGCCCGGCTTGACGCCGGGGAAGAAAATTCCGGTAAATTAGTGAGCAAGGTACGAACCAAAGCCAAAGAAATTGCTGAAACTGGAAAATCCGGCATGATTTTGGTAGATGGTCCGCCCGGAACCGGCTGCCCGGTTATTGCATCACTGGGCGGCGCCGATTTGTTGTTGATAGTTACGGAACCATCGCTTTCGGCTGTGCATGATATGAAGAGAACCGTTGCCCTGGCGCGGCATTTTAATGTGCCGGCTGCTCTTTGTATCAACAAGTGTGATATAAATGCTGATATAACCAAAGAAATAACCGAATATGGAAAAAAAAATAATATTGAAATTTTAGCGGAAATACCTTATAATGCAAATATACTGCTGGCGCAAAAGCTTGGTAAAAGTGTTTTTATGCTAAATGACGTCGGCCTGAACACAAGATTTCGGCAATTATGGCAAAAAATACAAACCATACTAAATATATAATAAACCAAAGGATAGATTATGGCACATGAAGAAAATGCCGATATGATGATGGAAGAACTGGAATTGACCAAAAAACTGGATCAATTCAAGCACAAAATAATGGTGCTATCCGGCAAGGGCGGAGTTGGAAAAAGCACGGTTGCCGCAAACCTGGCTATTTCGTTGGGACTGAATGGCTTTAAAACCGGACTGCTGGATATTGATTTTCATGGCCCCAGTATTCCCAAATTGTTGGGATTGGAGCATGAAACTATTCATACCGATGAAAACGGCATCAATCCGCTTGTTTATGGCACCAATCTTAAGGTTATGTCGCTGGGTATGTTGCTAAAAAGCAAAGATGATGCGGTGATCTGGCGCGGGCCGATGAAAATGGGCGCGATCAAACAACTGATCAAAGATGTGAACTGGGGCGAACTGGATTATTTTATTATCGATTCCCCTCCCGGAACCGGCGATGAACCGCTTTCTGTAGTGCAGATCATCAAGAATCCTACCGGAGCAGTTGTGGTTACCACCCCGCAGGATTTGTCGGTTTCGGATGTGCGGCGTTCGATCACTTTTTGTGATAAAGTCAAGCTGCCGGTTTTGGGTGTTATAGAAAACATGAGCGGTTTTATATGTCCTCACTGCCATGAAAAGACTGATATATTTAAATCCGGCGGCGGTCAAGTTATGGCTAAAGATATGAATGTCAACTTTTTAGGACAAATTCCCCTGGAACCGGATATAGTTACCGCCAGCGATGAAGGCCGGCCGTATATTTATTACTATGGAAAATCCGAAACTGCCAAAAAGATCGATATAATAATCCAGAATTTACTGACATTTATTGGCGATTCCAAGCCTGTACCGCAAGCTGAACCGCAGCCAGCCGAACCGGAAAAATTACCGGAGAATATCAAACGTTACGGAATTCCAGTTACCGACGGCAAGTTATGCCAGCACTTTGGTCACAGCGACAAGTTTGCTTTGATTGATTACGACCTGGAACAAAATAAAATTATCAAGACAGAGATCAAAAATCCACCACCGCACGAACCCGGTATTCTGCCCAAATGGTTACATGAACAAGGTGTACATGTGATCATTGCCGGCGGTATGGGTGAACGCGCCAAAAATTTGTTCATAGATGCCGGGATTGAAGTTTTTATCGGCGCTGCTGTCGATACTCCGGAAAACCTGGTTTGCGCGCATGTGAAAAAAGAATTGATCGCCGGTGAAAATATGTGCGATCATTAGTATTAATTAACCGGCATACCTGTAAAGGATGCCGGTTATTATACTGACAATGTATTTTTTATAATCCCGGAAAGTGTATGCTGCCGGGATTTTTTTTATGAAATAACTTTGAAAGCCAACCCGGAATTTGTATATTTACCAATAAACCTGCCGTTAATTAATCATGGAAAGACTTAATAAATTCAGGAATCCTTATGAAAACCAGAAATTTCTTTGTTGTCCTGATCGCATTTATGTCAATGCTTGTTTTTGTATCAACAAGCTGCCGGGATACGCAAAAACCGGATATTCAGCAAGCCGCTGCGTTGGTGGATAGTGTCATGATCAAAGGCGCCCTGACGCCCGGCAGCAACCGGGACAGCTTGTTGGCTGCGCAAAAGCAACTGGCGATTCAATATACCGATAAAATTAAAGTCAACAAAATTAGCCTGGAAGAATCGTATGCCGCCGGAAAGTTGTTCAATTTTGCTGAAAAGTATGAACAGGCAATTATCGCTTTGCAGCGCTTTGATTCCGCAACTGTTGATCTGAAACATCTGGAGCTATTGTTTGAATTATTGATCGACAACGGCAAGGTTGAACAAGCCCGCGCATTGTTTAATAAAAATATCAAGCCGCTCAACCCGGAACAGCCGCAAAATTATTATGATTATTTAGAGTACGGTTACCTGGAACAGAGTAACACTACTGAAGCGCTGGCTGTAATCGATGAGGCGTTAACAACATTGGATAATACTGTAGCCCCACTTTTTGTTCTTGATAAAGCAGAAATCCTTTTTAATACCGGGCAGAAAGATTCGGCATACACATTGTTAAATAATTTGCAAAACCAACCCGAAAGCGATCCGGGTATGCAAAATCGTGTCTCAACGAAACTGAACCTGTTCAACCTGATCGGCAAACCGGCGCCGGATATTTTGGCATCGACCTGGATCGGCTCGGAACCAATACAGATCAAGGATTTTCAAGGCAAAGTGGTCATAGTCGACTTTTGGGCGCCCTGGTGCGGTCCCTGCCGGGCAACATTTCCACATCTAAAGAAATTATACACTGAATACCATGATAAAGGATTGGAAATTATCGGTGTAACCCGGTTTTATGGCCGGTTCAATCAGTTAAATCAAAATTTACAAAACATTACACCGGAAGAAGAATTACCCTGGATCGAAAAATTCAAACAGCATCATGAAATTCAATTCCCTTATGCCATTGCCAGCGTCGAGGATGGTATGAAGAACGCCACCGCCTGGGGAGTCATGGGTATTCCGCATATTGCCCTGATCGATAAAAAAGGCCTGGTCAGGATTTACGCCATTGGTTCCGGCAAAGCTACGGAAGACAAACTGGAAAAAGGAGTTATTCAGTTACTGGCAGAATAAAGGTGTGGAACAGAACTCTATCGTTTAAAATACATTATCGAAAGGTTTTTCTGCATGGTTAGCGAGTATTTGGCTTTTGATCTGGGCGCCAGTAGCGGGCGCGGAATTATTGGCGCAATAGAAAAGGGCAAGATATCTTTACAGGAAATACATCGGTTCGAAAATACCCAGGCGCAGATAATGGGGCATTATCACTGGGATATAATACGATTATTTACAGAAATGAAATACGCATTATCCCTGGCGTTTAAAAACGGCCATCGCCAGATCAGCAGCCTGGGTGTTGATACCTGGGGTGTAGATTTCGGTTTGGTTGGGCGTAATAACGTGCTGCTGGGGAATCCCTATTGTTACCGGGATGCGCGCACCGACGGGATGATGGATAAGGTTTTTAATATTGTTCCTGCGGCAGATATTTATCGAATTACCGGTATCCAGTTCATGCAGTTTAATACCATTTTTCAATTATTCAGTATGGTCGAAGAAAATAATCCACTGCTCGATATTGCGGAAAAATTATTGTTCATGCCTGATCTGCTGAATTTTCTGTTTACCGGTGAAAAAGTATCGGAATATTCCATTGCTTCCACCTCGCAGTTGTTGAATGCGGTTAGCAAACAGTGGGAACCGGAATTATTTGCCCGCCTGGCGTTACCGATCGATGTGATGGCTGAAATCGTCCCGCCCGGAACCTGTGTGGGTAAAATAATGCCGGAGATCATGGCGGAGACCGGGGCCCCTGAAATTGATGTTATTGCCCCGGGTTGTCATGATACGGCCAGCGCCATTGCCGCTGTACCGGCGCAGGGCAAAGGCTGGGCATATCTCAGCAGCGGCACATGGTCGCTGATGGGTATAGAAGCAGAAAAACCGGTCATTACACCGGCTTCGCGGGAGAATAATTTTACCAATGAAGGCGGCGTTAACGGGACGATCCGGTTTTTGAAAAATATTATGGGTTTGTGGCTGCTGCAAAGCTGCCGCAAGAACTGGGCAAACCAGGGCAGCGCTGGTGATTATGATGAATTACTGGCCGCTGCTGCCCAGGCGGCGCCGTTCCGTTCGATTGTTGACCCCGATGCCCCGGTATTTTTGAATCCGCCGGATATGCCGGAAGCGATTACCGGTTATTGCAACAATACCGGGCAACCGGCTCCCACCGGCAAAGGCGAGTTTGTGCGCGCCATTCTGGAGAGCCTGGCTTTAAAATACCGGTATGTGATTGAAAAGATCAACAGTATGATCGACGAGCCGGTTACAACCTTGCATATTGTTGGCGGCGGCTCGCAAAACGAACTGCTCAACCAGTTTGCCGCTAATGCTACCGGTCTGCCGGTGGTGGCGGGACCGGTGGAAGCGACCGCACTGGGTAATATTATGGTGCAGGCAATTGCCCGCGGCGAACTGGCATCGGTAAACCAGGGCCGGGAGATAATTCGCAATTCTTTTCAATTAAAGCATTATGAACCTCAAGACCGGAACGCCTGGAATGATGCTTATGCAAAACACCGGCATTTGTTTTCTTGAGCGCCATGTAGGAAAGGAACAAGCAGCGTGCTAAAACGTTAAATATCATTATAATCTGTTTGTTTCACCGGAGGAGGAATTATGTATAAAGTTGTTGTTACGGTTTTTAGTATGTTTGTAACCGCTTTTACCTGGGCTGATGTGCCCGAAACCGCTTCTTTATCCGACAATGATAATTTTATTACCATCAACACCGCAGATGCAAACAATTCGCAGCTATTGATACAGCCTGCCAATCCCACTCACGGTCTGGTTATTGATGGTCGCGATAAGGGAAAACAGTATGGTGAGGATTTACCAGGATATGATGATTTTTTTGCCCCGCACGATAAAACGGAAATCATGCCGCGCTATCATGTTTATCCGCAGGTTGATAAGATGCCCGCGGTTAATATCGATTTTTCTGTGGATGCCAGGATTCTCAAAATTCATCCCGAAATCGGTGTTGGTTTATTACACCCCCGGATGCCTCAGCATTTAGGCATATATCAACCGTTGAAAGGTAAACCTGGTGATCAGGGAGAGTAATGTGAAAAAATCATCTGCTTTCATCCCGGTTATTGTTTTGACCTTGCTTTGGTCTGTAACAGGTTATGCACAAAAAACCGCACGGGCAATTCACAAAGAAATTACTTTGTCGGCCCCGGTGGAAAAAGTGTGGGACGCCTGGACAACTGAACAGGGTATAAAATGTTTTTTTGCTACCGCGTGTAAAATTGACATAAAGGTCGGGGGCGCCTATGAGATTTATTTTGATACGGAGGCGAAACCCGGTCTGCAGGGCAGCGAGGGTTGTACAATCCTTGCCATTCAACCGCAAAAACTGCTGTCTTTTACCTGGAATGCGCCGCCGCATTTACCGCAAGCCCGCAAGCAATATACCCATGTTACCATTCGCCTGGCGCCGGCAGGGGAAAATGCCACTCAAGTCATATTACATCATGACGGCTGGGGCGAAGGCGGCGAATGGGATAAAGCCTTTACCTATTTTGATGCAGTGTGGGGTCAGGTCGTGTTACAACGCCTGATTTATTATATTGAAGTCGGCCCTATCGACTGGGATAATCCCCCGCCCATGTAAAGAAAAGCTATAATGTACCGATAATTTTTTTATGGATGGACAAAGAAACAAATACAGGGGGATAAACGTTAGCCGTCTTGTCAACATATCTTTATTATCTTTAATCATATTTTTATTTGTCTTGATAGTAACCGGTTATACCAAAACCTGCTACGTTTCTCCAACCGGGTTGAACAGTAATGCCGGAACCCGGCTATACCCCTGGGCTAGTCCCGGTTATGGCTCCAGACAGATTGCCACCGGCGATACTCTGCTCATCCTCGGCGGCAGTTATTCCATTCACCAGTTTGATGATGACATTATCGTCCCGCCATCGGGGAGCGCGGGCCAGTGGACGACCATCATCGGCGAAGCTGAACACAGACCGGTATTGAAGGGCAGCGATAATTTGTTGACGGCAATGATCCTTTCCGGCAAGAGTTACCTGCGGATTGAAAATATTGAAATTACCAGCGATAACGGCGCCCTGTTCCGCGACGGGATCCAGATCATGGGCGGGGGAACGGCTGAATATATTGTATTCAAAGATTTATACATTCATCATATTGATGAATTCGGTATGGATTTTAGAGATATTAACCATATAACGATTGATGATTGCCGCATTACCTATTGCGGGTTCGGCGCAATCGGCGGCCCGGCCGGTGACGAGGGCGGCTGGCGAAATGTGTTAATCGATGATTGTTATCTGGCCTATTGCGGTCATTATTACCAGGGTGGCGCCGGGCCCGGCCCTTACGACCGCCCCGATGGTTTTGGCATTGAAGCGGCAAACGGCCCGGTGCAGATTACCAATACGGTTGCCGAACATAACCGCGGCGACGGTTTGGACAGCAAAGCTAAAAATACAACCATTCAGCGGTGCATTGTCGCCAATAATTCCTGTGACGGCATTAAACTGTGGGGCGGCGGCAGTAAAGTGGAAAATTGTCTGATCTATGGCCGGGGCGACGGCGATATGACCGCTACACCCTGGGCGGCTATTGTTGTTAATACCAACCAGGCGAATTCGACATTCACATTCGTCAATAATACTATAGATGATTACCTCGGCCAAAATTATTTCATCTATATGCAATACGATAACCCGGAAACGCCGATCAACCTGGTGATGCGTAACTGTATTTTAAACAGCCGCGGCGAGAATTCCTTTATCTACCTGGCCTCTTCAATTTCTGCCACCATACAATACAATCTGTTCTACTTTCCGGGCAAATCTATTGTTCTACAGCATGGAGCGGCCAGTTATGACGCCGATCATGTCGCCGATATTGGCGCCGGGAATAGTTATGCCGACCCGCAGTTCCAGGCCCCGGCATTCGGAACCGCCGGCGACTATCATCTGGTTCCGGTTAGTCCGGCTATAAATACCGGTACGGCAACCGGAGCGCCGGAACGGGATTTGGACGGCGTACCGCGATCGCAGGACGGTCTGTTCGATATAGGATGTTACGAGTACAAAACAACCCCGGTTCCGGTGGAACTGGTGGGTTTTACCGCTGTCGTTATGCAAAACCGGGTTGTTCTGGAATGGCAAAGCGCCAGTGAAAGCCATTGTTACGGCTATATTCTGGAGAGGAAAACCTCCGGGGATAATAAATTTAGCAAGATTAATTTCATTCCCGGTCATGGCACCAGTACCAGCGTCAGGTGCTATCACTATACTGATTGTGATCCTGCTTATGGGCAAAGCGATTATAGGTTGGTACAGGTCGATTATGATGGTATGAATCATATTATGGGTACTGTGCGGGTTGAGTATACTCCTGAATTGCAATTTGTATTGACCGGTAATTATCCCAATCCTTTCAATTCCGGTACGGCAATTCGTTTTACCATACCCCAGGCAGGACAAATTTCTTTGATAATTTCAAATACCGCAGGGCAACAAGTATACGCTTTGGTCAAAGATTTACCTGGCGGCACGCATACCCTGTTCTGGAATGGACTGGATGATAATGGACGGCAATCGGCTTCGGGGGTTTATTTATATAAAGTATGTTTTCATGAGCGGGTGTCAAGCGGTAAAATGCTGCTGCTGCGATAATACATATTTTATCCGCAAATGACGCAGATTAGCGCAGATGATAAGCCCGCTTTAGCAACTCAATCTATAGAACAAGGGGTTGCAACCCCTTGTTCCAACAGTGGGTCAATTACGGGGTTGGTTACATAGGATTTTGGTGTTCTATAAACATTTTACCCCTAACGAGGTTCTCGAACATCCTGAGATTCTCTAGCCGAACAGCAAAGGTAAACCCCGTCAGGGGTGGAATGTTTCTGGCAAAATCAAATTAAATAATTGTCACTCCATAAGAGTGAAACCTGTTTCCACGATTCTTTGAGAGTGGTGGATTGAGATGATTATCCGCAGATGACGCAGATTAGCGCAGATAATAAGCCCGCTTTGCAACTCAATCTCCAGAACAAGGGGTTGCTTCCCCTTGTTCCAATAGTGGGTCAATTTATAGCTGTGTCTGGATCGTCACATAAAAATTCCGTTCTGCGGCCGGCAGGTAATAAGCTACACCGTCCCAGGTATAGCCGGATAGCTCATATTTACGATTCAGCACATTATTGACATGCACCGCTGTGGATAATTGCAGCGGTGTTAACCAGTCCGGCAAGTTAAAACCTGCCGACAAATTGACGACCTGGTACGGAGCAATGGATAGTTCTTGCTGCTGGGTATTATCGAGATAGATTCTGCCGATGTGCTGTACATGCGCGGAAAGAAACAAGCCGCCAATGGTTTTGTTAATGCGAAGATTACTCATCAGCGCCGGAAATCCGGCAATGGCGTTGCCATTGCGGGAGTATGCAACATTGCCGGACCAGTCCGCATTCCATAAATATTCCGTATACTCGACAAAATAATTATCACTATAACTGGTATTGGCGGCAAGGGTAAATTGCCGGGGCAGATCGGCCTTGAAATCCAGTTCAATGCCCCGGTGTACCGATCTTTTGGCGTTACCATAAATCGGATACCCGTCATCCGTTATCCCACCGGTTGCGACAATTTCGTTGTTAAAATTCATCCAAAAGGCATTCAGTTTCAACTGCCACAGATCAAATTGCAGTCCTGCGCCGGTCTCAAAATCATACAGTGTTTCCGCTTTGATATAGGGATCGCGATAGATACCCCGATCCGGATTCATAGTGCGGAACAGCGGCAGAGCGGCGGGGTCGTCGGCGTCGTAAATATCGCTGTCGCGTGGTTCGCGGTTGGCAGTGGAAAAATTTCCAAAGACATTAAGATTGTTATTTATGTTATAATTCAAACCCAGCCGGGGTGTGATAAAATTATAATTAAGTTTATAATTGTAACCATAAAATGCCCCCAGCCGTTTTTGCGCAAATTCCATGCTCTGGTATTGGTATTGCAGATCGGCTTTCAGGTACAGGTTTTGGGTTATTTGCATTAAATCGTTGATATAAACCGCAACCGAGTTCTTGTCGATATTGTACTGATAATACTCATGTCCGGGCATAACATTGGGCGGCAGGTTGGCAGCCCAGGTCACTTCGCCCCAATGATGGGAGCGGAAAATGCTCATTTCCCCGCCGAGGCTCAGGGTATGATTCTTTAATTTATATTCCAGGCAGGGGATCCAGCCATACTGTTTTTTATCAACCCACTTTTGGCGCACCAGGTCGGTTTCGGTAACGGTAATATTATTTTCAATAAATTCCGGTAGATTATATTCCGCCAGATCGCGGCCGTATTTGAGTTGTTCATAATACCCGTCGCCCTTGATGTAGAAAAGGGTGGAAGAGACAGTTAAATTTTTTAACATCTGCCATTCATTGAGTAACTGATAATGAGGCTGGTTAAAATTATCGGCGGCATTTTTATAGTCGTCATAATTCAACTTGCGATTGATCTTCATTTCCTGTTTGGTAATACCTTCCCAGGCAAAGTGCGCCCGCATCGGTCCGCCGAACAGGTTGACCGTGGTCGTTAAATTTTTCCCATATCGTGTTGCGCTAAAAAAGTACGACCAGGAATCGACCCAGGACATATCCCGGTAGCCATCGCTTTTAACTTGTGAATAACGGCCATAAAAGGAATAGGTGTTGTTTACCAGTCCCGACCCGAACGACAGGGTGTTTTTACGGGTGTTATAGCTACCGTTGACGGTTGTGAAATTGATATATCGTGCATCGCCGGCGGTTTCGGTTTTGATATTCACCGAACCGGCCAGGGCGCCTGTGCCATACAGCGAGTTGGCAACGCCGCGCTGCACCTGGATATCCCTGACATTAGCGCTAATATCCGGCAAATCATAAAAATAGGTGACATGATCGAGCGGATCGTTGAGGGGCACATCGTTGATGGTAACGCCGACACGGGTTGCGTCAAAACCGCGGATTTTTACTTCGGAATAACCCAGGCCGCTACTGGTATAGGAAAAAGCATAAACCCCTGGCGCTTCATCCAGTAGCAGGGGGATTTCCTGGGCCCAGTATTTTTGCTGCACTTGTTGCGCGGTTATGTCCGTATAAGCAACCGGCGTTACCCGTTCGCGGGCGCGCGTCGCCGATATGGTGATCTGCCGCCCCTTGAGTACCGATAGGTGCAAGGTAATGTCAAGTGCAACATCTGCATTTTCAATGGTTACAGTTTTTATTACCGGTTCGTAACCGATATGGCTCACCTGTACGGTATAATGTCCTGCCGGTAACCCTGTAATGTGAAATTCACCATCTGCGTCGCTTGCCGCGCCCCGTTGTAATTCCGGGATGAGAATATTGGCATTTTCAATGGCAGAGCGGTCTACTGCAAGTACCCGCCCCTGGATGGAAAAAGCATAAAGATCATAACCCCAGGGAAAAGCAATAAGGAAAGCAATAACGAGTGACTGGAAAGTTTTTGGGTTCATCATGTTACCTCCTGAAATAAAAAAACCGCTTTTCAAGAGGAAAACGGTTTCAGCATATCAGGAAATAGAATAATGAATATGGCCGTTTTCCTTCGCTAGTATAACCTAGATCAGGTTCCGAGGGTTTTTCTCAGGTCAATTGACCACCCCTAACGGTATTTCAAGATATTAACAAATTCTGCAATTATCAAGCAAAATCTTTAAAACTTGTATTTGACCATTTTTTTTAATAAATTAGATTTCTTTGTAATATATATCTTGTTCCGGTTCGTAGTGATTACGGCAGAAGTGTACAGCAAACAATAGTGTCGGCTGAATAATGGCTGGGGGAAAATACACCCCGGCCGGTGATGAAAAAACTTGTGGAGGCAACTTGTCTTTATTATCGGAAATATTAATACCATTCAAAGGGGATAGACTCATTGAATGGTACCATGATCTGAATGAATTGTGGCATAATACCGGCCCTATCGAACCTGAAGATCATCATTCTCCGACCGGAATGACGCAGACAATTCATTATTGCAATTTTACGCTCTGGCATCTGGAAGATGAGGTCCGCCGGGCCGATGTACCGGCGCCCAAAGTTGTGGAATGCAAACGATTGATCGATCTGCACAACCAGCGGCGTAACGATACAGTTGAGAGGATCGATGTCTGGATCGACAATGTTCTTAAAAACGCCAATATTGAACCGGATGCTGATGTGGAAATGAATTCAGAAACACCGGGCAGCATAATCGACCGGTTGTCTATTGTTTGTCTTAAAATATACCACATGAACGAACAACAGGAACGCGATGATGTCGACAGTGAGCATAAAAAAATGGCAAAAATGCGGGTCGGTATTTTAACGGAACAGCGTGATGATCTGTCCCGCGCCCTGGATAAACTGATCCTCGATCTGCGGCAGGCTCATAAACGGCATAAAATATATCGCCAGTTTAAAATGTATAATGATCCGCGCTTTAGCCCAACGCTGAATAAAAAATAACAAAACCTGGTTCATTTCATAAAACTGGATAGCAGGCATGCAAATTGAACTCGCTTATGGAAAAACCGGCCTTGCCGTAGAAGTACCTGACGCCAATCTGGCTCAAGTTCTTACCATGAGCAATCCTATTCCAATAACCGATACTTATATCGAAATCACCAAGTCGTTATTGCGGCCAATAGGCATCGACCGGACTTTATTCGATATGGCTAAAAACCGGTCTTCCGCCTGCATCCTGATTTGCGATATAACCCGCCCGGTACCCAATCGCATCATCCTGCCCCCGATTTTGAAGACGTTACACGCCGCCGGATTAAAGTACGAGGATATTCTTATTCTCATTGCCACCGGCATCCACCGGCCCAACCTGGATGATGAATTGACCGAACTGGTGGGCGAAGAAATTAAAAGCAAATACCGCATTGAAAATCATTATTCCGGCGATTTGGACTCTCACAAATATCTGGGAAAAACAACCCGGGGCGCCGATATCTGGCTCGATAAACGCTTTGTGGAGGCGGATTTAAAAATCGCTACCGGTTTTATTGAACCCCATTTAATGGCCGGTTTCTCCGGCGGACGCAAACTGATCGTACCCGGTATTGCCGGCATCGAGACCATGAAGCACATGCACGGCGCGGAAATGCTTGCTCATCCCAACGCCAGGGAAGGGATCATCGAGGGCAATCCCTTTCATGAAGAGGCGCTGGAAATTGCCAATATTGCCGGTGTTGATTTTATTGTCAATGTTGCACTAAATGAGAAAAAAGAGATATGCGGCATTTTTTCCGGTGATCTGAATAAAGCTCACCTTGCCGGTGTTGAATTTGTTTATTCAAGTGTGCGCGATACGGTGCCGAAACCCGTGGATGTTGTTATTACCACCAGCGCCGGATACCCCCTGGACACCACCTTTTACCAGGCAATTAAGGGACTGACTGCGGCGCTGCCGATTGTCAAAAAGGGGGGCACAATTATTATTGCTGCGGAATGCAGCCAGGGCATAGGCAGCCAGGATTTTACCCGGTTGATTACTGAAACACAAAACCTGGATGTCTTTGTGCATAAAATTTTGCATGAGAACTATTTTGTGATCGACCAGTGGCAATTACAGGAATATGCCAAAGCGGCAAAAAAGGCCAAAATAATACTAGTGTCACATGGTTTGACCCAGCAACAAAAAGATGCTATTCATGTTCCCTGGGCGGAATCGGTAGAAGCGGCTTTGGCCGGTGAACTGGCGCGTCTTGGCGAAAATGCCAGGGTTGCGGTTATTCCGCGGGGTCCTTATATCTTAGCGGAAGTCGCTCATTAGTTTTACTCCAGGTGGGGAACAAACTCCTTCCTTAAAGCGTTATATATATATAAAATCAATAGGTTATTTACAATTTTTTACAATTGAAAGTCATTAATTTCTTGGAAAAAAAGTATATTATCACTAGATTCTGATAATGATAATCATGAGGTTTTGATTATTATTTGTAAATAAATCATCCGTAAATTTACGTTCCCTGGATGAAGGAGGTTTGGAATTATGTATAAATTGAACGCCATCGATTCACTCGAGGCATTAAAAATGTCGATACAATGTGAAAATGACATGAAAGAGTTTTACTCTAAAGCCTCAACACTGGTAAAAAATGATGATGCGGAAACAATATTAAGGGGACTTGCCGATAAAGAAGAAAAAAATCGTCTCAAGCTCATTAAAACCTATGGCAAAACCAGCGGTAAAAAAATTTTGTATTTGAATTTAGGTACCAAGCATAAATTGTCGTCTTTAATAAGATGCTGCGAAGATCCGAATGATGCGGTACGAATTGTGAAAAAAAATGAAAAAGAGTTGAAAAATTTTTACATGACCGTATCGCGCCGCCTGGTTGAATCCGAATTGCGCGCTTTGTTCCGCGATCTGGCTATGGAGCGCGAACAGCATCTGGTTTTGCTTGAATCTTCATTTGTTGAACCCCTGCAACTCGATCAGGAACCGGTACAAGAAAATCCTGATGATATGCTGGCTCAGGTTACCGTGTTAATTAACAAATCCGAAGAATAAAATATTTATTACATATTTCTTTATTTATAATGGTTCATACCCCGGTGTGAACCTTTTTTTTATCTCCCCGGCAGGTTGCATTTCTTTTCACGGTACACCAGGTCTTTTATTGCAAACACCATAATTCCCAGGGTTTTTTACAACAGCGGATTGTTATACTTGATTTTAATCTAAAAAAAGGGTAATTTTGAAATATATAATTATATTCATTCAGTAATATTTCCGAGGTTGTTTTTAATATGAAAGCTATATACATGGATCATCATGCGACCACGCCTCTCGATAAAGAGGTACTCGAGTCCATGATGCCATACCTGACGGAGCATTTCGGCAATCCTTCCAGCAATACTCATGAATACGGCCATATTGCCCGTAAAGCTGTGGAAGAAGCCAGAAAGAAAATCGCCGATTTAATTGGCGCCCAAAGCGCCGATGAAATCATTTTTACCAGTGGCGCTACTGAAGCGGATAATCTGGCTGTAAAGGGGATTGCCTGGAATAATCGTGATAAAAAGGGGCAGATCATTACCATTGCTACCGAGCATAAAGCAATCCTGGATACGGTAAGCCGGCTGGAACGTGAAGGTTATGAAATTGCCTATGCCCGCATCGATGAATATGGACTGATCGATCTCGATCATCTGGCAAGTTTGCTCAAACCGGAAACCCGCCTGATTTCTATTCAAACCGCTAACAGTGAGATCGGTACAATTCAGCCGATAGCGGAAATTGGGCAACTGGCTATGCAGCATAAAATTCCGTTTCATACCGACGCGGTGCAGGCGCTGGGAAAAGTGGATATTAATGTAATCCGCGATCATATCGACATGTTATCGATCTCTGCGCATAAAATGTATGGCCCCAAAGGTATCGGCGCTTTATATGTAAGAAAAGGCATTAAACTGACCTCGCTTATCGATGGCGGCGGACATGAACGGGGCATGCGCTCCGGCACGTTGAATGTTCCCGGCATTGTCGGATTGGGCAAAGCGGCGGAAATAGCCAAACGCGATATGAAGCAGGAGGTAGATCGCCTGCTTATTTTGCGCAATCGCCTGGCCGATGGTATCGATAAACAGATCGAGCACTGCAAATTGAACGGTCACCCGATAAAACGATTAGCCAACAATCTGAATTACAGCTTTGCTTATGTAGAAGGCGAATCGCTCATCCTGGCCTGCCGCGACGTGGCGCTGTCATCAGGGTCTGCCTGTACATCAACATCGCTGCAATCTTCTTATGTGTTGCGGGCTATCAATGTACCGGAATCGCTGGCGCATTGTTCCATTCGCTTTGGATTGGGTAAAAGTAACACCAGCGAACAAATAGATTATATCCTGGAATTGCTGGTCAGAAATGTTAAAAAATTGCGGGAAATGTCGCCTTTGTATGACCTGGCCCGCGATGGTATAGATATAGATAAACTTAACTGGTCAAAGCATACCCATTAATTAATAACAGGTGATAAATATGGATGTATGGGATGATTATACAGAAAAAGTAATGGAACATTATGAACACCCGCGCAATGTCGGCGTGGTCGAAAACGCCAATGGTACGGGCGTGGTCGGCAATCCGGCCTGCGGCGATGTGATGAAGCTGACCATCCGGGTTGATGATGATATCATTACCGATGTAAAATTTAAAACATTTGGCTGCGGCGCCGCTATTGCCACCAGTTCTATGGTGACGGAGATCGTTAAAGGAAAAAATATTGATGACGCCTTGAAAGTTTCCAACAAGGTTGTAACCGATGCGCTGGGCGGCTTGCCGAAAGTGAAATTACATTGTTCGGTATTGGCTGAAGACGCTTTAAAAGCTGCAATAGATGATTACAGAAAGAACCGGGATTCCGGCAAGTAAACGAGTTCAGGAGAATTAAAATGAGTGAATTGAAATTATATATGGTTTACCATTTGGGTGAACACCCTTGTTGCAATGTGCGCGTGGCAACCTCGCTGGAAGAAGCTATGACCCAGTGTCTCAACCATTCCGGCAAACCCAAACCTAATGATGCCGCTCTACGCAGTTGCAAGGTGGAAGAAGTCAAAGTGAATGGTTATAAAATAATTGTTGAAAAGATCTGATAACCTGCCGGGTAATAACGGAGAGAGTATGAAACCCTTACCAATTAATGAGAGTGTATACTGGATTGGCGCATTACACCCTGAATTACGGGTATTTGATATTATTATGGAAACCCCGTATGGTTCCACCTATAATAGCTATCTCATCAGGGATGAAAAAATAGCCGTTATCGATACCGTTAAAGCCAAATTCACCGGGCAGTATATGGATAACCTGGAGACCCTGGTCAACCCGGCGGATATCGATTATATTATAGTCCAGCATAATGAGCCGGATCACTCCGGCAGCCTGGCGGCGTTGCTGGATGTAGCCAAACATGCGCAGGTGTTTTGCGCCAAGCCGGCGATGAAATATGTTACCAATATTCTCAACCGCGAGGTTAATATGACCGGCGTTGGCGCTAATGATACACTTAGCCTGGGAAAAAACAAACTGACTTTTATCCCCGCGCCGTTTTTGCATTGGCCCGATACGATGATGACCTGGCTGGAGAACAGCAAAATGTTGTTCACCTGTGATGTATTTGCCACCCATTTTGCCGACGAAGCGGTTTTCAGTCACCTGGTAAAATACGATTTTCAACCGGATTTCAAATATTATTTTGATATGATCATGCGGCCGTTTAAAAAACAAGTCCGCAATGCGTTGACCAAGATAGAGCCTTTGGATATTAAAATCATTGCGCCTTCGCACGGCCCGGTGCTCACTGCCGGTATTGAAAAGTACATCCAGGCTTACCGTGAGTGGTCGGCGCCACTGCCGGAAAACAGTGCTCCACAAGTGTTGATCTATTATGCCACCGCGCATGGCAATACCGGCGTTATGGCGGAGAAAATTGCCCAGGGCGCCCGCGCTGCCGGCGCCGTTGTGGAAACATTTGACGCATGCGAAATTGATATCAATGATCATCTCGACCGTATTGAAGCTGCCGATGTATTACTGTTCGGTTCACCAACTTTGAACAATGCCGTTGCCAAACCGGTTTGGGATGTGCTCAATAGCCTGGTAACCATAGATACCAAAGGCAAAACCGCCGCCAGTTTCGGTTCTATGGGCTGGAGCGGCGAAGCTGTACCGATGCTGGATGAGCGGCTGAAAGCCATGAAGTTCAAAGCGCCATTGGCAGGCATTCAGGCTATACTTGTGCCCGGCGCAGAAGAATTGCAAAAATGTTTTGCATTCGGGCAAGAGATTGTGACAAGTATTAAAAATTTATAGTACAACTAATTTTAATTGAAAGGACATTTGTGAACCCAACAGAAGAGATCAAGGTTCTCGATTATGGCCTGGTCAGGCTGGTCGATTTTATGGGCGGCGATGACGCAGTTGTGCAGGCGGCCAGGGTGTCGTTTGGAAAGGGCGTAACCAGCGATGAGCGGGATAAAAAGCTGTTGTTTTTTTTAATGGCCAACCGGCATGAAAGTCCTTTTGAACATTCCGTGTTTAAATTTCACATCAAATGCCCGATTTTTGTTGCCCGGCAATGGTTCCGCCATCGCATCGCCAGTTATAATGAAATATCAGGCCGTTATACGGAAATGAAAGAAGAATTTCATCTGCCTGAAGCTTTGCGGTCGCAAAAAGCCCGTAATTATAAATTCAGCGAAATTGAAGCCGATTTGAATGACCGTCTTAAAGAAAAAATGTCCCGGCATTATGAAAATTCTTATAATTTATACCACGAACTGCTGGAACAAGGTGTTGCCAAAGAACATGCCCGCATTGTCTTGCCATTATCTTTGTATACCCAGTTTTACTGGACGATTAATGCCCGCGCCCTGATGAATTTCCTTTCCCTGCGTATGGAAGAACATGCGCAATACGAGATCAGGGTCTATGCCGATGTGATCAATGATATATTTAAAGAAAAGATGCCCTGGACTGAGGAAGCATTTATGAAATTTGTCGTTCATGGTGAAAAGTGGACGGAAGAGTAATCAGATTGTCAAGAGTTTTAGCAATATGAGTACCCAGGAAGTACAACGCCGGCCAGCCTGGCTGAAAGTAAAACTCCCCGGCGGAGAACATTACGAGCGTGTTCATAAATTGATACAGGATGAACGGCTGCACACCGTATGCCGTAGCGCCCGCTGCCCAAACCTGGGGGAATGCTGGAATCGTCAGACTGCCACATTTATGATCATGGGGGATGTGTGTACCCGCGACTGCCGTTTTTGCGCCGTTAAAACCGGCAAGCCTGGAATGCTCGATCAAGATGAACCCGCTAGAGTCGCCGGCGCCGTAAAAGCATTGAATTTACGCTATGCGGTAGTCACTTCCGTCACCCGCGATGATCTGCCTGATGGCGGCGCATACCATTTTGCAGCGACAATTCAGCAAATACATGAGCAGCAACCCGGCTGCCGTGTTGAGGTGTTAATACCGGATTTTAAAGGCTCGTGGCCGGCTTTAAAAACTGTGCTGGACGCCCGCCCGGATATTTTAAATCACAATATCGAAACCGTTCCGCACCTGTATCCCCTGGTGCGCCCGCAGGCGGATTATAATCGCTCCCTGCAGGTGTTGCAGCGGGCCGCGGATTATGGCGTTTTCGCCAAATCGGGTATTATGGTGGGCCTGGGTGAAACCATTGCGCAGGTACATACAGTTATGCAAGATCTGCTGGCGGTTAATTGTAAACGTTTGACAATCGGGCAATATCTTGCCCCGGATAAAGAACATGCGCCTGTCGATCGGTTTGTAACGCCCGAAGAATTTGCGGCATTAAAACAATTCGGCCTTGATTTGGGCTTTGCTCATATAGAATCCGGCCCGTTGGTAAGGAGTTCTTACCACGCCGATGAACAATTTATGGTAAGAGATGAAAAAGAGTAAATCTCCTTTTAAATCAATAACAGAATGTTCATACCTGGTCAGACCGGGAGACGCCAACTCTATCGGTACGGTTTTTGGAGGGCGGATTCTGGAATTGATGGATATGACTGCCTCGATATGCGCCAGGAGGCATTCGCAAACATTGGTTTCGACAATTGCGGTCGAAGATTTGCATTTTCATCGGCCACTGGTTATCGGTATGGTTGTCAAAGTTATCGCTATGGTAAACAGAACTTTTACATCTTCGCTGGAGATCAATGTGGAAGTTTTTGGGGAAGATACTTATAAGGATGAGGCTTTTTTGGCCGCCTCGGGGTTTTTTATCCTGGTGGGAATGGACCAAGATCGCAAACCTGTGCCGGTACCTGACCTTATTCCGCTCACTGCAGAGCAGATACAACGCTGGGAGGAAGCCGGGGTTCGTCGTGAAAAGCGACTGGCAAACAGGAAGAGGGAATAAAACAAAACCCCTGCTGCGTTTATCTTTTAAAGAACAGGCAGGTGACCGCCAGTAATTAAGTATAGGACAATACGTCCAATAAAAAAAATTCAGATTGATTATTAACCGGCAGATTTCATAATAAAATGCAAGTCGTGGAAAGGATTTGAATGAGTGTTTTAAAAGTAATCAAATACGGACATCCCACATTACGTAAAACAGCGGAACCGGTCAAGCCTGAAGAAATTGATAAACAATTTCTACAAGATATGCTGGAAACAATGGAGGAAGAAGATGGAGTCGGTCTTGCCGCCAACCAGGTCGACGTTGCCAAACAAATAATTACGATAACCGATTTTGAAAAAACCTATATACTGATCAATCCCAAAATAACTGCCTGTAGTGAAAATATGGTAACAGGCAAAGAGGGATGTTTGAGTTTGCCCGGTTTGGAAGCCCAGGTTCCCCGCTCGGAAAAAGTAATTGTCAGCGCTCTCGATGAAAATGGCGTGCCGGTGGAAATAATTGGCCGTGGTTTGCTGGCGGTGGTTCTGCAGCACGAGATTGACCATTTGAACGGCGTTATGTACATTGATCGAGCCGACCCGGCAACGCTGGTATGGCAGGATAACGAAGAAACAAGTGGTTTGCCGGCGACTAAAAACACTACTCTCGACGAGGTGCAAACTTTATATAAAAGTATGTTTCATAAAGATATGAAAACAGTGATTTTTGATCCTGTTAAATAAACAGTTAATGGCCGGAGGTATCTATGGAAACAAGAAAAATACGCTATGTACGTAAACTGTCCGGGGAGGAAGCTTTGGAACATTATATTATGGTGATGAAAGATAGTTTGAAACTTTTCCCCAATCCGGGCGTACCTTTTAGCTTAAAAGCAGGAAAAGAACAAATTGAAACACAAATAAAAATCGTCGATTGCTGGTGCCAGGGACCGAATAAACCGCATGTCCATTACCGGATCGATGTTGCGCCGTTGCTGCCTGATTTCAGAACGCATTATGGACAAACTGTTACGCTGGAAAAAATTGACGACTCTATTTATGAAATATCCTGACAGTCATTAACAGTCTACACTGATTTAAAATTTATTCACCACCGACCGGAACCGGTTGAACATTATGGAGCGGTATGTATGGAAGCAATTATTTTAGCGGCCGGTTATGCCACACGTTTATACCCGTTAACAAAAAATTTGCCGAAACCTTTGCTGGAAATCGGCAACAAAACTATAATGGAATATTTGCTCGATCAATTTCAGGCGTTGAATAGGATTGATAACGTTTATATTGTTACAAATAACAAATTTTATTTGGTTTTCTGTAACTGGGTTGACAGGATCAGGCAGTCGAACCGGTATCCGGGTTTTAATTTCCAGATTATTAATGATGGTACTACCGACAACGACTCCCGTTTGGGAGCAATTGGTGATATTTTGTATGTAATTCAAACCCTGAAATTGGAACAGGATTTATTGGTAGCGGCCGGTGATAATATTTATCAAACCGGTTTTACCGGTATGATGAATCTTTTTGATGAGAAAAAAACCGATATATTTCTGGCCCACCCGGTGCAAAGCCTGGAAAAGCTGCAACGTTCCGGTGTAATGGAACTGGATCGGGATAACCGGATCATCGGTTTTGAGGAAAAACCGGCGCAGCCAAAATCCAATTATGTCGGCCCTGCTTTGTATATGTATACAAGTTCGACGTTGCATTTATTTGCACAATATATTCAGGAAGGTAATAATCCCGATGCACCCGGTAATTTTACCGCCTGGTTGTATAAAAAGAAACCGGTTTATGCCTGGGTAATGCAGCAAACTTATTATGATATTGGCACGCTTGAAGCCTATAAAAAGGTTTGCCGGGAGTTGATTTCATCCAGGCGCTGATTATCCTGCTTGAATTACAGTATTTTTTTTGTTATATTTAATTTTATTCCCACAAATTTTTGAGTATGAGGAGATTTACTTTATGTCGCAGGGCAAGGATTTTGTTATCGGCATGGATTTGGGTGGTACTTTTTTAAAATACGCATTGGGAACTCCCGACGGGGAACTGATTATCAACAAGAAAACCCCCAGTAAGGGCAAAGAACCCAAGCAGGAAATTTTTAATGTCATATTTTCTGCAATAGAAGAATTGCTGCATGTTGCCAAAGAACAGGGTGGCCGGGTAATAGCAATCGGACTTGGCAGTCCCGGCGCTATTGATTTTGAAAAAGGCAAACAAATCGGCAGCACCCCCAATTTACCGCACTGGATAGATGCCGATATTCGCGGCGAAATTGAATTAAAGTTCGGCATTCCCGTTTGGGCCGATAACGATGCCAATGTCATGGCATTTGCCGAATCCCGTATGGGCGCTGCCAAAGGTTACAGATATAGTATTGCCCTGACTTTGGGAACAGGTATTGGTGGTGGAATTATTTTAAATAATGAAATCTTTCGCGGCGCCAATTATGCCGGCGCAGAACTTGGCCATTTGACAATTGATTATAAAGGATTAAAGTGTAATTGCGGCGGTATCGGTTGTATTGAACGTTATGCTTCGGCTACCGGTATGGTAGAAAATTATGCCAAACGCAAAAAGGTCGATCCTGCAGCAGTTAAAACCGAGGATATTTTTGAACGCGCCAAAGCCGGCGAACCCGAAGCCCAGGGAACGATTGCGGACACCTGTGAGTGTCTGGGAGCGGCGCTGGCTACATTAGTCAACATATTCAATCCTGAAATGATAGTTATCGGCGGTGGTGTGGGGGATGCCGGCGACAAATTTATTGAAACAATCCATACCGCAGTCAAGCAAAAAGCCATGGGCCCCGCGCTGCTTAATTTAAAAATAGCCCGCGCCCGGCTGGGTAATAAAGCCGGTATCATCGGCGCAATTTGTCTGGCCGCAGAAATGCACAGCAGAACCAAATCGGCCCAGGGAACCCGCGTATGAAGATCCTGGTTGCCAATGTTGGCAGCACTTCATTTAAATTTAAATTGTATACCATGCCGGAGGAGATCATCCTGGCCGCCGGTAAAGTGGAAAATATCGGTACGGATAATTCCTGCTTTTCGTTTTCCTGTGCAGCGAACCGGGCAAGTGGCAGCCGGGAATTCCGCAATTATCAGCAAGCCATTTCCGCATGTACAGATTTTCTCATAAATAAAGATAACCGGTTGTTAACCGGTTTACACGAAATAGACGCTGTCGGTTTTAAAACCGTACACGGAAAGAATATGCGCGAATGTCGGGTATTGAATGATCAGGTATTGCAGGCTATGGAAGAATATAATTTCCTGGCTCCGGCTCATAATCCGCCCTATATTCAGGCAATCAAAGCGTTTACCGTCATGATCCCCGGCGTACCGTGCGTGGGGTTGTTTGAACCGGCTTTTCACCGCACCATTCCCGATTATGCTTATACAACCGGTTTACCATATAAACTGGCGGAAAAGCATGGCATTCGTAAATACGGTTTTCACGGCGCTTCACATCGTTATATTGCCGAACGCACGCCGCAATTTACCGGTTTAGCGTCGGATAAAAACCGCATCATCTCCTGTCACCTGGGTGGTAGTTCATCGATATGCGCCATCAAGAACGGCAAGTCGGTTGATACCAGCATGTCTTTTTCCCCGCAAAGCGGCCTGTTGAACGCCAACCGCTGCGGCGATCTCGATCCATTCATTCCCCTGTATTTGCAAAAAGCGGAAAATATGAGTGTTGATGAGGTTGCCGAACTGTTGCAGTCGCAAAGCGGCCTGGCCGGGATTGCCGGGCAGAACAAGGATGTGAAACAAATTGAAGATGCCGCTCTGCAAGGGGATGAGCGTGCTATCCTTGCTATGAAGACCTATTGTTACCGTGTACAGCAGTACATAGGCGCTTATTATGTTACCTTGGGAGGCTGCGATGTGTTGGTCTTAACCGGCGGTATTGGTGAAAAAAGCGCTCCGTTCCGCCGGGAGATATGTAACGCCCTGGATTGTATTGGCATTCAGATAGATACGGATTTAAACAACACGGTTAACGGCGAAGCGCTTATCTCTTCGTCCGCTTCACAGGTTAAGGTAGCGGTTATTCCAACCAATGAAGAAGTGGTTGTCGCCAGGGAAGTGCAGGAGTTGCTGGAAAAAAACCGGCGTAAATAGTCGGTTTTATCCAAAATTTTTCTTGCATTACATTTTTGTTTATAGTAAATTTACTGTGTATAAAAAAGAGAATATTATGATCAGATATACCGTACATCATCATCACCATGCTCATATAACCGACAATTCCTTGTAGCGGGCGGGTGATTAATATATCCTGATCTTTTTTTAAATTAAAGCCCTCCGTAACCCGGCGGGCTTTTTTTTTATTTATGAGTTCAAAGACTGAGAGCCGTGTACAAAACGGTGCGCAACAGTTGTCCGGTTAAATATGGCCGGGAGCATGAAAATTTAATTTTTACTATGGAGTTGTTATGGGTTTTGTAAATGGTAACAATAATAATGTGTTGCGGGTTGGCTTGCCCAAGGGCAGCCTGCAGGAATCCACTTTTCGCCTGCTGGCCAAAGCCGGGTATTATTTTTCGGTCAGCGAGCGTTCCTATTTCCCCTCGATTGATGATGAAAGCATTCAGGCCATTCTGATCCGGGCGCAGGAAATTGCCAAATATGTCGAGGATGGAGTATTCGATGTTGGTCTTACCGGTAAAGACTGGATACTGGAAAACCGCGCCGATGTCATCGAGGTCGGCGAACTGACCTACGCCAAACTGACCATGCGCCCGGTCAAATGGGTGCTGGCGGTTCCTAATGATTCGGACATAAAAAGTGTCAAGGATTTGCAGGGTAAACGCATTGCCACGGAAATTGTTAATCTCACCGAAGATTATTTAAAGAAAAACGGCGTCCAGGCAGAAGTCGAATTTTCCTGGGGCGCTACGGAGGTTAAAGCCCCTACCCTGGTGGATGCGATCGTCGAAGTAACCGAAACCGGCAGTTCGCTGCGCGCTAATAACCTGCGCATTGTCGATGTGCTGCTGGAATCGCGCACCATGATTATTGCTAATAAAACCAGCTGGCAGAATGCCTTCAAACGGCAAAAGATAGAAGACCTGAACATGCTGCTGCAAAGCGCCATCCAGGCGGAGGGCAAAGTGGGTTTAAAAATGAACCTGCCCAAAGAAAAAATCGACAACCTGATCAAAGTGCTGCCGGCCATGAAAAAACCGACTATTTCATCTTTATATGGCGAAGACTGGGTAGCTGTGGAAATTATCGTTGATGAGAAAACAATAAAAGATTTGATACCCACCCTGAAACGCGCCGGCGCCCAGGATATCATAGAATACCCGTTAAATAAAGTGATTTATTAAATCAGGCCAATAAAATGAAAATATTCCGGGATCAAGAAATAAAGGGGTTTATCGAACGGTTCATGCAGCGACGAACTCGCGTTTCGGTTGAGGTCAACCAGATTGTTACGGCGATTCTTGAAAATGTTCGTCTCAACGGCGATGCTGCATTATATGAATATACGCAAAAATTCGACAAGGTTGATCTGCATCGCTACGGCATGGCCGTATCCGCCGTTGAGCTGGAAACCGCGCACCAGGAACTGGATGGTGAACTGCTGGCGGTATTGCGTGAAGCAAAGGAAAATATTCGCCGCTTTCACGAAAAGAACCTGCCACAGTCATGGTTCTGCGAAGAGTTGGATAACATTGTGCTGGGGCAGCGCGTTGTGCCCCTGGAACGGGTTGGCGTTTATGTGCCCGGCGGCCGCGCGGTTTACCCGTCTTCGCTGTTAATGGGCGTAGTACCGGCGCAAGTAGCGGGAGTACGGGAAATTATCCTCACAACCCCGGCAAATCCCCAGGGTGAGGTTAACAGGACCATTTTGGCCGCTGCGTGGGAACTGGGTATTACCCAGGTATTTCGCATTGGCGGTGCCCAAGCAATTGCCGCTATGGCATTCGGCACTCAAACCGTGCCGCAGGTGGATAAAATTGTCGGCCCCGGCAATATCTATGTGGCTACTGCCAAAAAGCAATTGTTCGGACATTGCGGCATCGATATGGTTGCCGGGCCCAGTGAGGTAATTGTCATTGCCGATAAAACCGCCAATGCCGCTTATACCGCCGCCGATTTGCTGGCCCAGGCCGAACATGACCCGCTGGCTTCATCAATTGTGATAACCGACTCGCCTGAGCTGGCGCAAACAGTGCAGCGCCAGGTTGAACAGCAAATGGCGCAATTGCCGCGCCGGGAGATCATTCAGCAATCTCTTGATAATTACGGCGGCATTCTGCTAATGCCCGATATGCAATCATGTATTACGCTTTCCAACCAACTGGCGCCGGAACATCTTGGCCTGCACGTGGAAAAACCCTGGGAGACGCTGGAAGTAATCAAGAACGCCGGGGCGATCTTTTTGGGTTCCTGGTCGCCTGAAGCGGTGGGCGATTACTGGGCCGGCCCGAACCATGTGTTGCCGACCAACGGCTCGGCGCGTTTCTTCAGTCCCCTGCGCACTGAAGATTTTATGAAAACCAGCAGCGTTGTGCACTATAGCCGCGAGGGTATTCTCAAGCACGGTGAAAAGATCATCACTTTTGCCAACAGCGAAGAATTGACCGCCCACGCCAATGCTATCAAAATTAGAATGAGTGACTAGATGGAAAACTATTTTAAAAAAGCGGTAACAGCCATGCAGGGGTACGAATCCCCGCCGCAAAAGGAATACCTGGCAAAACTGAACCAGAATGAAAATCCGGCCGACGTGCCGCAGACGATCAAAGACGAATTATGTGAACGCGCTAAAAAACTGGAATGGAATCGTTATCCGGTCAATACTTCGCCGCTGCTGCGCGAAAAGCTGGCTGCCCGGCACCAGGTTAAAGCCGGGCAGATTTTAACCGGCAACGGTTCAAACCAGATATTACAAACTCTCTATTCCGCGGTGATCGAACCCGGCGATACCATTATCTATTGCGCTCCAACCTTTTCTCTGTACGAAATGTTTAATGAATTGTATGGCGCCAAATTGATCAAAGTGTTGCAGCCGCCGGGTACGCCGTTCCCGATTGTTGAATTATTGCAGGCTATCAAACAACATCACCCGCGCCTGGTCATCTTGTGTTCACCCAATAATCCCACCGGATTTGAAATGGATATGGAGCAGGTAAGCCAGGTTTGCGCCGCAGCGCCGGGACTGGTATTCTTTGACGAGGCGTATGGCGAGTTTTGCGAGCGCTCGGCCATAGAACTGCTGCCTGAATATCCTAACCTGTTGATCTCGCGCACTTTTTCCAAAGCGTTCAGCCTGGCCGGGCTGCGGTTCGGTTATTTTATTGCCGCCGCCGGGATCATTGCCCAGTTGGTCAAAGTAAATATCCCTTATAACATTAACCTGTTCACGGAATTGGTAGCATGTCGGCTGCTGGATGACCCCGGCCTGATGCTGCAGCAGATCGAACGGTTAAAAGTCGAGCGGGAATGGCTGTACCAGCAGATGCAGGCTTGTAAATTCATCAGGGTATTTCCGTCCTCGGCCAATTTTTTGTTGTTTCATACGCCAAAGGATGTTAACTTGTTTATAGAACTGAAAAAGCGCGGTATCCTGGTGCGGGATGTAAGCAGCTATGATCTGCTGCAAGGCTATCAGCGCGTCAGTATCGGCTCGCGACAGGAGAATGAATTGTTTTTGGAAAAATTGCAGGATATATTCAAGGACGAAAAATGAACCGCAAGGCAATTGTAAACCGTAAAACCAAAGAAACGGAAATTTCTGTTTCCCTGAACCTGGACGGCTCAGGCAAGGGCGAATGTTCCAGCGGCATCGGCTTTTTTGACCACCTGCTGGACGCCTTGCGCAAGCACGGCCGGTTCGATTTGGATATCAAAGTCAAAGGCGATCTGCATATAGATGGTCATCACACTGTTGAAGATACCGGTATTGTGCTGGGTCAGGCCTTTGCCCAGGCGCTGGGCGATTGCGCCGGCATAACCCGCTTTGGTCATGCCTATTGCCCGCTCGATGAAGCGCTGGCCCGCGCCGTTGTTGATATTAGCGGTCGTGGCTTCCTGTTTTATGAAAATGACCTTGATGCCGGTCTAGTCGGTCAGTTCGAAAGTGAACTGTTCCCGGAATTCCTGCGTGCCCTGGCTATGAATGCCAGGATCACCCTGCATGTGTCATTGCTCTATGGGCAAAACCGGCATCATGCACTGGAAGCAATGAGCAAGGCGGTCGCACGGGCATTACGTATGGCCGTATCACCCGATGGCGGGCAAGCGGGCATCCCCTCGACCAAAGGGGTATTGTAATGATCTGTATCATCAATTATGAGGCCGGCAACCTGCGCAGTGTGCAAAAAGCCGTTGAGTTTTCCGGCGCCAGGGCTGTCATCACCAGCGATCCGGTTGAAATTGCCCGTGCGGACAAGATCATTTTCCCCGGCGTCGGCGCTTTTGGCCAGGCGGTTGAAAAAATCGACCAAAAGCATTTACGCGAACCGTTGCTTGATTATATCGCTACAGGCCGGCCGTTTTTAGGTATTTGCCTCGGTATGCAGTTATTGTTCGCCGGCAGCGAAGAGGATAAAACCAGCCGGGGTCTGGCGGTTCTTCAGGGCCGGGTTAAACGGTTTGCTCATGAATTAAAAGTACCGCATCTGGGCTGGAATGTGCTGATCCCAACCCGCCGCTCACCATTGTGGGAAGGAATACCGCAAGACAGTTATTTTTATTTTGCTCATTCTTATTTTTTTGTTCCGGATGATCCGGCTATTGTTATTGGCGAAACCGAGTATGGCGGCCGTGTACCGATTGCGCTGCAAAGCAAGAATATTTACGGTTTACAGTTTCATCCCGAAAAATCGCAAAAAGTCGGTTTACAGGTTCTCAGGAATTTTATTAATTTAAAGGATTGATGTGATCATATTACCCGCCATAGATCTGTTACAGGGCAAGTGTGTACGACTGCGGCAGGGCAGGGAAGACTCGGCGCATGTTTACAGCGACGCCCCCGCGGCCCAGGCATTATTATGGCAGCAACAGGGTTCTGCAATGCTGCACCTGGTCAACCTGGATGGGGCTTTCGGTCGCGCCGGTAAAAATATTCAGATCATTAAGAATATTTTATCCACTATCACCATTCCTGTGGAACTGGGCGGTGGTATTCGCAGCCTGGAAGATGCCTCGCAGTGGCTCGATCTGGGAGTGACGCGGGTGATTTTCGGCACTGTGGCGGTTACTAATCCAGATATTATTAAAGAGGCCGTGCATACTTTTGGCGCTGAAAAAGTAGTAGTTGGTATAGATGCCCGTGATAACAAGGTTGCTATTGCCGGATGGGAGCAGCAAACCGATACGGATGTTTATACCTTTGCCCGGCACATGAAAGACCTGGGTGTAATTCGGATCATATACACCGATGTCCACCGCGACGGTGAATTGAGCGGCCCCAACATTGACAATACTGTTGCATTAGCCAACCACACCCAAATGCAGGTCATTGCCTCCGGCGGATTTTCGCGCCTTGAGGATTTTTCTGCATTGTTAAATACAAACTGTAAGTATATAGACGGCGCAATTGTCGGCAAAGCGCTCTATGAAAATCAACTCGATCTGGTCAAACTGAATGAATTATATAACGGATAGTAAATAGATATGCTGGCAAAAAGGATCATACCCTGCCTCGATGTCAAAGCCGGGCGGGTTGTTAAAGGAATTAATTTTTTAAACCTGGTCGATGCCGGCGATCCGGTGGAACAGGCCCGTTATTATGATGAGCACGGCGCCGATGAACTGGTATTTCTGGATATTACCGCTTCATCCGACAAGCGAGAGATCATGCTGGATGTGGTGCGCCGCACCTCGGAGCAGGTGTTTATGCCGTTAACAGTCGGCGGCGGGGTCCGTACGGTTGATGACGCCCGCGTGTTGTTGCAAAACGGCGCCGACAAGGTGACGATGAACACTGCCGCGGTTTTAAACCCGGAGCTGATCAGGAAATGTGCATGGGAGTTCGGCAGTCAGGCTACGGTACTGGCAATCGACGCCAAACGCCGCGATGATAAAGGCTGGCAGGTTTATATATACGGCGGCAGGGAACCGGTGGACCAAGACGCCCTGGAGTGGGCAATGCAAGCCGAAAACCTAGGCGCCGGTGAAATACTGTTAACCTCTATGGATCGCGACGGCACCAGGATCGGCTTTGATATTGAATTGACCCGGACTATTTCCAGAGCCGTATCCATACCTGTTATAGCATCCGGCGGCTGCGGCGAACCGCAGCATTTTGTCGATGTATTCAAAGAGGGTTGTGCCGATGCCGCCCTGGCTGCTTCGATTTTTCATTATCGTGAAAATTCAATTCGTGAAGTTAAATCATACCTGAAAGAAAGGAATATACATGTCCGAGATTGAAAAGCTCCAATCGGATACTTTTTTGCAAAAACTGAAATTTGATGAACACGGCCTGATCCCGGCTATTATTCAGGATCAAGCCGACGGCGCCATTTTGATGCTGGGATATATGAACCGGGATAGCGTTGTGATGACCCTGGAAAAAAACATGGTAACCTTTTGGAGCCGCTCCCGGCAAAAATATTGGACCAAAGGTGAAACTTCAGGAAACTTTTTACAAGTAGTTGAAATTTATACAGATTGCGATTGCGATACAGTGCTGGTCATTGCCAAGCCCAAAGGTCCAACTTGTCATACCGGCAAGCGTTCCTGCTTTTCGTGGCAGCTTGACCGATAACGGTCTTTTCTAATAGTGTTTGTACAATAGGTTTTATTGATTGATTTTATTATTAACGGACAATTTTTTATGCTATTTCACAATCTTAAAAGTATACTGTTTACCGGCATCATCCTGATAATTGTGTTGTCCGGTGCGCCTGTAAACGGGCAAATTTTCTTCCGGGAAAGCACATTCGATCAGTTTGTCTACCAAAATGGTGTGCTTGATCAGGATTTTGTTGCCTTTTTAACCGAACAGGAAAAATTAAAATTTCCCAAAGCGCGTACTATGCGGATTATGAGTTTTATCAGCGAGGATGACCCGCGCACTGTGGTGGCTTTTTATTCTTTCCTGTGTGGACAGCGATTTTATAAAACCGGCGACCGCTATGTGTATGTGTTTTCCGAAATTAATAAACAATCCGCCAGCCGTATAGAAATTTACTCGGTTAAAATCCCGCGCATGGCTAATCGTTTCTGGCCAACCCGCATCGATATATATTTGATCAGTTACCCGGTATCTGTACAACTCTCGGATAGTTTAAACCGCACCATGGCCGACCTGAAAGCGCTGGCCGGCGATCTGACTTTTGAAGAAGGGGTCTTGCGGGAAGATATTGCCTTGCTGGAAGCTGAAGAGATGGGACCCAGCGCCCAGGTGTTTGTAGTGGCAACGGATAATTCTTTTGAAAAAGTTCATGCCTTTTTCCGCAGAAAATACGGCGGGTTCCGGGTAATCCCGGCAATCGACGGCGACATTTCCATGCGCGATTTTGATATCGACGCCACCCGCGCCGCAGGTCTCAATCGCAAGGATATGGAACTCTATATACGAGTTGAAGAAAACCCGGTCATTATAGACAGAAGTGGTAATTCCCAGGTTTATCACGGCTTTGTTTTTATCAAGTACATGTTCTGGCAAACTGTTGGTGAGGAATAAATGAGCCGGATGAAAATTGTAAAAAACCACTTGCTTTATTGCCGGTTATTCAATAATATTTATACACAAAATTAAACCATGTCAACCGGATTACTTTTTATTAGTAACCCAGTGTTTTTCATTCTTAACCAGACAGGGGTTGAACCATGGAAATAACAGAGGTCGATTCCACGCAAGTTTTTGAACCCATTGTCAACAATTTACAATGGCTCCCGATTAATAAAACCCTTTCCCTGATCGCCATTACATTAGGGTTGGCTATTTTCGTCATCTCCTATTTTGCCGGTGGCAAAGATAACAATACCAAATCGCTTTTTAGTATTTGTTTTGCAGTATTGATTGGTTTGTTTTCCTTCCCCTTGTTTGTTAAAGCCGCCGAATGGCTTGGAATCATGAGATCGCAGTATGGAATGATCACTGTGATTGTAATCGTAATGATATTTGTAGCCGCAATTGCCACCAATATATATGAAATTGTTACCGTAACCGCCCGTGAAGCGCGTCCTCCTAAATAATTTCTTTATGAATAGTCAAATATTGTTTTAGTACTTGCATTTTTTCTTTTTTAAGTATATATTTATTGACTTTTTTTAATTGTCCAATAAAATATTAATCTTAAGGGATAAAATGTTAAAACCACGAAAACGAATCACCAAAAAGACTTTAAAAGAAGACAAGCTGGTTACTTTTTATTTTAAAGCTCAAACCTGGGTTGACCAAAACTCTAAAACATTATTAATAGCCCTTGCCGCATTTATTGCCGTATTGGCTATTGTGATATTTCTAAATTTCACCCACAAAAAGAAAGAAGCCGGCGCCAGTGTGGAACTGGCCAAGGCTATGAGAGCCTACCAGGAAAGTGATTATCAAAATGCTCTGCCGCTGTTGAATAACCTGGTTGAAAACTATGGCAGTACCCATAGCGGTAAACTTGGCGCTTTCTACCTGGCCAATACATTTTTTAAAAACGGCGATTTTGATAATGCCCAGAAGTATTACAAAAAATTTGCTTCAGGGTTTAAAGGTGATGAGGTTATATTATCTTCAGCAATGGCGGGAATCGCAGCCTGTTTAGAGCAAAAAAATGATTATGAAGGCGCAGCGCGTCAGTATGAGAAAACCGCAGCCAGGTTTTCCGATACATTTATTGCCCCGGCATACTTTATAAAAGCTGGCCGGTGCTATAGTTTGGCCCAAAATAATGAAAAAGCAAAACAATTATACGAAAAGATTATTAAAGATTACCCGGAATCGAAGGAAAAGGATGACGCTATTTTACTAAAAGCTTTGTTCTAGTCATTGATATAAAATAGAAAATCCTTGCATAATTTTAGTTTTTTTATTATATTAGTTAATTATTGGGCCCACATGGGCCCATTTTTTTGTTGTAATATGGAATCAAATGGTGCAAAATTTTGACGATATAAAAACTTTGGCTGCGTCCGTGTTGGACGAAATGGGTTTGGAATTAGTTGAATGCCAGATGTTCGGCGCCAATAAAAGCGCCCAATTGCGCATATATGTTTATGAAAAGGGTGGTGTTTCAATTGACCGGTGCGCCGAGGCCAGCCGTAGAATAGGCGATCTGCTGGACCGTAAAGATTTGATCAACGGGCGGTATCGTCTCGAAGTATCGTCTCCGGGTTTGGATCGGCCTTTAAAAACGATAAGAGACTTTGAACGAAATATTGGCGAAAAAGTCAAGATATTAGTTCCTGTGGACGGCAAGGAACAAAAACTGGTCGGGAGAATTACCCGCGTTGAGCAAAATTTGATAACCCTGACTATTGATGATGAAACTGAAACCAGTGTTGATGTGCAGCAAATAAAATCCGCTAAAATTGTAATAGAATTTTAGACCTTACTGAACAGGTATTAAACATGAAAAGTGAAATTGTCTCCGCTTTTGGCGCATTAATCAAAGAAAAAAATGTTGATAAGGAAGTTTTGACCAAGATCATGGAAGAGATTTTTTTATCAATGATCAAAAAGAAATTTGGCACCTCGGAAAACTTTGATGTTTTTGTCAACCTTGAAAAAGGTGAAATTGAAATTTATCAAAGTAAAACCATAGTCACCGATGTTCAGGATGAGGTAACGGAAATTGACCTTGCTACTGCAAAAAAAGCAGAGCCGGACCTCGAACTGGGTGATGAATATCTGGAGATTATCGACCCGTCGACGTTTGGACGGAGGTTGATCATTTCTGCAAAGCAGAACCTGAACCAGCGCATCAAGGAATTCGAAAAAGAATTGATCTATGACGAATTTAAAAATCGCGCCGGTGAAGTACTTAGCGGAGAAATTCGCCAGATAAATCGGGACGAGATTTTTTTAATAGCGGAAAATACCGAAGTCATTTTACCCAAATCGGAACAAATACCTAATGAAAAATACCGCCGCGGTGAATCGTTACGGGCTGTCATTAAATCGGTAAATAAAACATCACGCGGCCCGGAGATCATTGTTTCCCGCGCCGACGCCTCGTTCCTCAACCGGCTCTTTGAACTTGAAGTACCGGAAATAAACGAAGGCATCATTGATGTTAAAGCGATTGTTCGTGAAGCCGGTGAACGGACCAAAATAGCAGTTTATTCAAATGATAAAAGAATCGATGCGGTTGGCGCTTGTGTTGGTATGAAAGGTATGCGAATTCAGGCGATTGTTAAAGAACTTAATAATGAAAAAATTGATATTATTAACTGGAGCGCCGAACCGGAAATCTTTATTACCCGCGCTCTGAGCCCGGCAAAACCAAAACGAATTGTTATAGATGAAGACGCCAGAAAAGTCATTGCAGTGCTGGATGATGAACAGATCTCGCTGGCAATCGGCAAAGGCGGCCAAAATCGGCGCCTGGCATCGAAACTGACCGGTTATGATATTCAGACTGTTAAAGAAGAAGAATACCAGGAAATTGTCGAATCGGAAAGCGGCCTTGATTTGCCATTGACCGAAGTTCAGGAAATTTCTGTAAAAATTAAAAATACCTTAATTTTAGGAGGTTTTGAGACCATACGCGATATTGTCGAAGCAGATATTGAAGAGTTGACCAATTTGCCCGGTATTGGGCTTAAAACTGCAGAAAAACTAAAGGCAACTTTTGCAGCCTCCGAAAAATAGTTGCATCGGAGTATTATTCTAATCAAGCCTGGTTGTTTGATGCCATATTAATTTAGGAGTTAATTTTTTGGCTGTTAAAAAAAGAGTATTTCAGGTAGCAAGAGAGTTTAATATCTCTAATGAAGCTCTGGTAGCTTTTCTTACGGACCTGAATTATGATATTCGGAATCACATGAGTCCTCTTTCGGATGAAGCTTATGCTCAAGTGATGGAAAAGTATGGAATCCAGACTCTTCCGGAAAAGGTTGATGAAGATTATGAATTCAGGAAAAAGTTACGAGACAAGCAGGCTAGCGAGAAGAGAAAAAGTGAAAAGACCAAAGAGGATGTAGAACGGCGGATTCGAATTTCGCAGGAACTGGTCGAAGAAAAACCCAAGCTGCGTCAGCAAAAAGAAGCGGAAATTACCACGGCTCCTGAAAAACCGGGAGTAGAACCTTCTGCAACTATGGTTGAAAAAAAGCCGCCGGTTATTGAGATTGTTAAAGAACCGGCCGAAAGCAGGGATCGGCAGCGTAAAAAGATCAAAATAGTTGAAATACCTCCGACAGAACAGGAATTCCGACCCAGACCCAGAGAAGAGGCAAAACCGGATCAGCTAAGACCGGCCAAACCAAAAGAAAAACCCCTTGAAAGGGTAAAAGAAAAACCGAAACGGCCGCACCCTGCAGTTGAGGTAGAACCTGGGAAGGTAGCGGTAACTGAAGAACAAAAATTTACCGAAACTGCCGATTCCAGGAAAAAGAAAAAGAAAAAAGTCCGGCCAAAACTCAAAACTGCCGATACTGAGGTTCTTCTTGAAGAAGAAAAATTTGGTGTGCGGAAAAAATCCAAAAAGAAGAAAAAACGCAAACCGGTTTTCGATGAAGAGGAAATTCAGGAAAATATTCGTCATACTTTAGCGTCGATCGAAGATACCACCAAAGGTAAAAAGAAAAAACGCCGCCTGCATGTGGAAGAGGAAGAAGAAGTCGAACGGACGCCGATCATACGGGTCAGCGAGTTTATGTCTTTGGCTGAACTGGCGCGGCTTATGGATATAGAGCCCTCGGAACTTATAAAAAAGTGTATGGAAATGGGCATGATGGTTTCCATCAACCAACGCCTGGATATGGATTCTATTACTTTACTGGCATCGGAATACAGTTATGAAATTGAAGCTTTATCCGAATTTGGCGAAGATATATTGGATCAAATGGATGAGAAGGATCAGGATTCGGACCTGGTCATGCGTCCGCCGGTAGTTACCATTATGGGCCATGTCGATCATGGTAAAACCTCCTTGCTGGATTATTTCCGCAAGAGTAATATCATAGCCGGCGAATCCGGCGGTATAACCCAGCATATCGGCGCTTATGAAGTCAAACTGAACGGCAAAGCAGTGACATTTTTGGATACCCCCGGTCACGAAGCATTTACTGCCATGCGCGCGCGCGGCGCCCAGGTTACCGATATTGTTGTGCTGGTCGTTGCCGCCGACGACAGCGTTATGCCGCAAACTATTGAAGCCATCAGTCATGCCAAAGCCGCAAGCGTTCCCATTATTGTTGCAATAAATAAAATTGACAAGCCCAATGCCAATCCTGAAATGATCAAGAAACAATTAGCCGATCATAATGTGTTGATTGAACAATGGGGCGGTAAATATCAAAGTGTAGAAATTTCTGCCAAGACCGGTCAAAATGTGGAACAATTGCTGGAAATGATTCTGGTTGAAGCGGAAGTTCTGGATTTGAAAGCGAACCCCAATCGTAAAGCCAAGGGTGTAGTGATCGAGTCGCGTCTGGATAAGGGCAAAGGTGTGGTTGCATCGGTCCTGGTGCAGGCTGGCACCTTACATACCGGCGATCCTTTTATTGCTGGAACCCATAGCGGCAAAGTCCGCTCAATGCTTGATGAACGCGGCAAACGTGTCAAGGAAGCCGGGCCATCGGTGCCGGTACAGGTGCTTGGTTTTAACGGTATTCCGCAAGCCGGCGATACCTTCCTGGTTCTGGAAACAGAACGGGATACTAAAGATATCAGCCAAAAACGCCAGGTTTTACAGCGCGAACATGAACATTGGCGTAACCGCCCGCGTTCGCTTGATGAAATTTCCCGGCAAATTCAAAAAGGCCAAATCCAGCAGCTTTCTGTGGTACTCAAAGCCGATGTGGACGGTTCAATGGAAGCTATTACTGATTCTTTATTAAAGATAGCAACCAGCGAAGTTTCGGTTAACGTTATTCACCGCGGAGTCGGTGCAATATCGGAATCGGATGTGTTGCTGGCTTCAGCTTCGGGCGCCATTATAATAGGTTTTAATGTTCGTCCCACAACCAAGGCGCGGGAACTGGCAGCCAAAGAAAATGTTGATATTCGTTCGTATGAAATCATTTATGATATTGTCGAAGACGTTAAATCCGCCCTTGAAGGATTCCTTAAACCGACAATATCTGAAGAAATTGTCGGTACTGTGGAAATACGTCAGACCTTCCGGGTGCCCAAGATCGGTATGATTGCCGGTTGTTATGTGCTATCCGGAAAAATATTACGGAACAACAAGATAAAATTATATCGTGACGACCGCCTGGTCCATGATGGACGGATTTCTTCCCTCAAACGCTTCAAGGATGATGTAAAGGAAGTATCCGCCGGTTTTGAATGTGGTTTAAGTATAGAAAATTATGATGATCTCAAAGTTAACGACATCATAGAAGTATATGAAATAATCGAGACTAAACGTACCTTATCCTGATTATGTTTATAGGTCTTTTACAAATAGAGCTGTTTATTCCGGAAAGCGATTCTTTAAAAGCTAAACGTTTTGTTCTAAGCAGTATTAAAGACCGGATCAAGAATAAATTTAATGTCTCCATTGCCGAAGTTGAAAATAATGATAAATGGCAGCGGGCAACTCTCGGCGTTGCTATGGTCGCCAATGAAAAAAACTTTGTCGACCAGGCTTTAAACAAAGTATTGAATTTTGTCGATGATTATGACCAGGTTGAGGTCGTGGATCACCGGATAGAAATTTTTTAATAACCGAGGATTATGCAATATAAACGTGCCGACAGAATCGCCGCAGTGATCAAAGTACAAATCAACGAAATAATAATGCGGGAATTGCATGACGCCGATCTCGGTTTTATTACAATTACCAAAGTGCATGTTTCCGATGATATTCGCCATGCCAAGATTTTTTACAGTATTTTGGGTAATGAAGAAAAGAAAAAGAATGCGCATAATGTGTTACTTAAAGCCAAAGGTCTAATACGCAGCGAACTTGCGCATCGTATCAAAGTTCGCTTTGTGCCGGAAATAGATTTTCATTATGATGATTCGGCGGAATATGCGGAACACATACAGGTACTTCTTAACAAGATTAAAGAGGAGGATTCTTTAAACAAGAAATAACCGGCTGCATGATAATTTCTAAACCAAGTCCTGATATTATATTAAACATACGCAAGCCTGTCGGCTGGTCATCCAATGATGTCATACGTTATGTAAAACACCGGGCGCAGGGTTACAAGGTAGGGCATGCCGGAACTCTTGATCCGTTTGCCGAGGGGGTACTGCTGGTTTGCATCGGCAAGGCTACCAAAAAAGTAACAGAGTTGATGAATGAAGAAAAGGAATATAATGCCGGAGTGCGGTTGGGTATGGCCACGGATTCCTTTGACCTGGCGGGTACAGTAACCCAGGAAACCGTTGTACCGGAATTGTCTGAGCAATTAATAGCGGCTATTAAAAATAAATTTATTGGAGAGATGCAACAAACCCCACCGGATATATCAGCGGTCAAGTTTAATGGACAACGCGCTTACCATGTGGTCAGAACCGGCGGTCAGGTTGAGTTAAAAGCAAAAAAAGTCATTTTATATGACCTGAATATTGATGTAAAAAGTGAAAATTATTTAATTTTGAATGTTGTATGTTCTAAAGGTACCTATATCCGTTCTTTGGCGCGGGATATAGCACATTTTATAGGCACTACCGGATATGTACAAAAACTTGTGCGTATGCGGATTGGGCCTTACCGGTTACAATCTGCCATGGAAATTCCCCTTGTAGCCGATTACCTGAAAGATCAGTTATAGACTGGATACAGAGTTGGAAACTTTTTGGGATATTAATAATATTTACCCTCACGTTGAAAGCGTGATAACGGTTGGCACCTTTGATGGCATTCATAAAGGGCACCAGTCGATTATTAATAAATTAATTGCCCGCGCTAAAAACAGCAATTGCAAATCGACCCTGGTAACCTTTGAACCGCATCCGGGCCTTGTGGTTGGTAATCGTGGCTTACTACCTCTGGATTTGCTGACGACCATTGAAGAAAAGATTGATATTCTGGAACAAATGGGATTAGACCGGTTTTTAGTGACAAATTTTACCCAGTCGGTTGCTTCGTTATCGGCTGATGAGTTTATCAAGAATATATTGTTGCAAAAGCTGAATATGAAGCAAATTGTCATCGGTTATGACCATTCTTTTGGCAAAGATCGCCAGGGTAATATTGAGTTGTTGGTCAAATATGGCAAGGAATATAATTTTTCAGTTGATGCCATCGAGCCGGTAAAAATAAATGATGATATTGTGAGCAGCACCAAAATCCGTAAATATTTACATGATGGCGATGTCGCTAAAGCGAATGAACTGATGGGCCGTAACTATTCTATTCGCGGCCAGGTGATAAAAGGTGATGGCCGGGGTAAAAAACTGGGTTTTCCAACTGCTAATATTCGCTGCTTTTCACAATATAAACTTGTACCCAAAGTAGGCGTTTATGCAACTAAAATCAAAGTCGACGGAATGATCCATGATTCTGTAACTTATATCGGCACACGGCCTACTTTTAATTTGAGCAAAAAGGTTATCGAAGTAAATATAGATAATTTTGACAGAGAATTATATGATCAGGAAGTTGAGCTATACTTTGTTCAATTTATCCGTGATGATGTAAAATTCGCCTCTGTTGCCGAGTTGGTTCCGCAAATAGAATCAGATAAAAAAAATGCAATTAAAATTTTACAGTTATATAATTGAATCATTGGAGGAGTTAATGCCTGTATCTAAAGAACAAAAACAGCAGTTAGTAGCAGAATATGGTTCCAGCAGTGTGGACACCGGAAATACCGAAGCCCAGATTGCAATTTTAACTGCACGTATTAATGATTTAACCAAACATTTTCAAGTTAATCCCAAAGATCATCATTCCCGTCGTGGTTTGTTGAAAATGGTAGGAAAACGCAGAAGATTGCTGGATTATTTAAAGGACCGCGATATTAATGAATATCGTGAATTAATTAAAAAACTCAGCATTCGCCGTTAAAGGAACTTTTTAAAAAAATATTTGTTGAATAAATACTTTATTAAACAAGCCAACATCGACTCATTTTCAAGAAAGGAGGTTCTTATATGATCGATGTGAAACAGGTATCCCGCTATTTTGGCCGGGTTGCCGCGGTGAATGATATTTCTTTCCAGGTTGCTAAAGGAGAAATATTGGGCTTTTTAGGGCCCAACGCCGCCGGAAAAACGACTACCATGCGGATATTAACAACATTTATACCTGCGACATCTGGTACGGCAACTGTAGCCGGTTTTGATGTTCATGAACAATCCATGCAGGTTCGCAAACGGATTGGTTATTTACCTGAAAACCCGCCGCTCTATCCTGAAATGCGGGTTCGCGATTATCTTGATTTTGTTGCCAAGATCAAGGGTGTTGACGCTAAAAGAATTAAAAAAGCTGTCGACGATGCTATGGGTAAAACCGCAATTACTAATGTCGGCAATCGAGTAATAAAGCATTTATCCAAAGGATACAAGCAACGCGTGGGGCTTGCTCAGGCTATTGTGCATAATCCGGATGTGCTCATTCTGGATGAACCCACAGTCGGTCTGGATCCCAAACAAATTATTGAAGTGCGCGAGCTAATTAAAAGCTTGGCCGGCGAGCATACCATTATTCTCAGCACCCACATCCTCCCGGAAGTGAGCATGACTTGCGAACGGGTTGTGATCATCGACAAGGGCAAAGTGGTTGCTGAAGATACACCAGAGAATCTGACCAAAAATCTTATGGGCGCTCAGCAATTGACCGTATCCGTAAGCGGTCCGGACAAGGAAATGGCAGACACTCTGTCTAAAATACAAGGCGTCGATACGGTGCAAATCAAATCCCAGGGCAAGGGACAAGCATTCTCGACCCTGGTTGTTGAAAGTAAATCTCGTGATGAATTACGTCCTGTTATCGCCAAAACCATTGTCGAAAAGGGATGGTCATTGTACGAAATGAAACTGGAAGATATGAGTCTTGAAGATGTATTCCTGCATTTGACTACTAAAGAGGAGGGCTCCGTACAATGAGAAATTATCTGGCCATTGTTGAAAGAGAAATCAAATCTTATTTCTCCTCGCCAATAGCTTATATCGTTATTGGCTTATTTTTACTCTTGTCAGGTATTTTCTTTTACCTGATCATCTCAAATTTTATGCAAATGTGCATGCGGGCCGATATGCAGGCGCAGTATTATCAAATGGCGCCGCCCAAGATGAATGTAAACTTGTACGCTATTCGCCCCATTCTTGGCAATATCAGCACATTTGTGTTATTTTTCCTGCCCCTGGTCACCATGCGCTTGTTTGCAGATGAAAAGAGGACAGGCACTATCGAATTGTTATCAACATCACCGGTGACCAACCTGCAATGTATTTTAGGCAAGTTTACAGCCGGCGGTTTGTTATTTATAATTATGTTATTATCTACATCCGTGTTCATGATCCTGTTATTTATTTACGGCAAACCCGAATTCGGGCCAGTTGCCGTCGGATACCTGGGATTACTGTTACTGGGTTTATCTTATATATCTTTCGGGGTGTTCTTTTCCACATTAACAGATAATCAAATAATATCCGCGTTGGCAACTTTTGCATTTATCCTGTTTTTTTGGGCAATTGGCTGGTTCTCATCTATACTCAGTCCGGAAATCGGCAAAATACTCAACAATTTTTCGTTGATCGATCACTTTGATGATTTTGCCAAAGGTGTTTTTGACACACGGCATGTAGTTTTCTATTGCAGTTTTATTTTTATGGGTTTGTTCCTGTCATTTGTTTCGATAGAATCTTCACGTTGGAGGGGCAGATGATGAAAAAATATGCTAATATACTCGGCTGGACCGGTTTGGGATTTGCCCTGTTAGGTCTTGTTATTTATTCTATTAATCTTGTTTTGTCAACTCTGCCTATCATATTTCTGGCGGTTGGCGCTGTATTGCTCATTGTGTTTGTTGTCCTGCGGTTCAAAGATATTAAAGCAGGACTGTCAAGCCGATCGGCCCGGTTTGGCACCAATGCCATGTTTATGATCATTTTTTTACTGGGTATTTTAATAGTTATCAATATCATTTTTTCACGCTTTTCCTATCGCGCAGATTTAACTGCCTCGAAAATATTCAGCCTGGCGGAACAAACCCGCAAGGTATTGAAACACCTGGATAAAGATGTCAAGGTAACCGGTTTTTTCAAGACCGGCGAGGAACAGCAAGCCCTGGAATTGTTAAAAGAATATGCACAGTATTCTTCCCGGTTCCAGTATGAATTTGTCGATCCGGATAAAAAACCTGGCCTGGCAAAAAAGTATAATATTAAAACTTATGGCACCATTGTTCTGGAAAGCCAGGGCAAGGAAGAAAAGATCAATAAATCAACCGAGGAAGATATAACCAATGCGTTGATCACCGTAACCCGTGAAGGCGTTAAAAAGTTGTATTTTGTTACCGGGCATGGTGAACGCGATTATGATAATGCGGAACAAACCGGTTACAGTTTTATCAAGCAAGCGATCACGGAAGAAAATTTTCAAATTGACAAGATTTTGTTGGCTAATCCCCCGGATTCTTTGCCTGATGATTGTTCAGTACTGGTTTTTGCCGCTCCCAAAACAGATTTGTTTGATTTTGAACAAATTAAAGTCAACAATTATCTGAAAAAGGGTGGCAAGGTCTTGCTGCTGCTGGATACCGATTCCCCGGAAAGTTATGTTGCATTGGCGCGGGAATGGGGTATCAATGTCGGACATGATATAGTAGTTGATGCTTCGGGTATCGGCCAGTTGTTCGGCGCCGGTCCCACCATACCGATCGTTTCACAATATGAAGAACACGCCATCAGCAAAGATTTTGCTGTGATGACATTTTTCCCGGAAACGCGGTCGGTATTTGCCTCCGAGTCAGCGCCCACTGGCATTACTGTTAATGAAATTGCCAAAACCAGTCCACAAAGCTGGGCCGAAACCAGTCCCTTGACCACCGGGCGCATCACAATGGATGAAGATCAGGATATCAAAGGCCCGGTGCCGATTTTAACGGTAGCGGAAAAAGACGCTGAAACCCCGGCGTCGACAGAAGACAAGTTTGATCTTGGGCCTGTGCAGTTAAAATCGCGTCTGGCGGTGTTTGGCGACGCTGATTTTGCCAGCAATGGTTACATAAAGGTACAGGGCAATACTGATCTGTTTATGAACGTAATCAGTTGGATGGCCGGCGAGGAGGACCTTATTTCCGTTCGTCCACGCGACCCGGAAGACCGGCGGATCAATATTTCCCAAAAACAATCGCGCCTGATCTTGTATCTTGGTGTGTTGTTGTTACCGATAGTTATTTTTGCTACCGGAATTGTTGTTTATATAAAACGAAAATAGTAAACTGACAGGGCTTTCAATTGAAAGCCCTGATATTTTATAGCTTATGAATAATATGATTTATTAATAATATTCATAAAGAGGAGTTTGAAAATATGAATTACCGTACGACACTCATAATGGCTCTCGTTTTTTGTGTTGGTCTTGCGGCCGTTCTATTAATAAAAAATCAGGATACAAAAAAAACGGAAGAAAAAGAAAGCGCCGGTAAACTGCTTGATATAGATAAAGCCGCAGTAACGGAATTAATACTGGAACCTGCTGCGCTGCATTTTATCAGAGATGGTGAAAACTGGAATATTGTCAATCCTGTTGAGACCGATGGGGATAAAGCTACGGTTGACGCGATTCTCAATATGTTCGACTGGGCAAAAATTGACCGCACCATAGCTACCGATTCTGTCGAGTATGGTGATTATGGTTTAGCCCCGGAAGCCGGCAAGATGATCGTGGTGCATGATGGCAAGGCCGATACCCTGTTTGTCGGTGAAAACACTCCAACCGGTTCATTTGTGTTTGCCCGAAAAAACGGTTCACCGGAGGTATTTTTAACCACAACTTCGCTGCAGACCAACATCCAAAAAACCTTATTCGAAGTACGTAATAAAAAGGTGTTACGTTTTGACGTTAATAATATTAAGGAACTGGTTTTAACCAATCGCCGGGGAAAGATCGAGTTGTTAAAAGCCGGCGCCGAATGGATGCTTAAAGGGAAAAATAATGTTTCCGGTGATATTTCGGAAATTAACCAGCTAACAAATCGGTTAAATAGTGAGACGGCCAAAGAATTTGTTGATGAAAATCCGGCTGATCTGCAAAAGTATGGATTAACGAATCCTGTTTTAAAGGTTGATTTATTATTAGGAGAGGAAAAATCACAGGCTACTCTGTTGGTCGGCAAGGCTTTAAATGATAAATATTATGCCAAAGACGATTCACGCCAGCCGGTTTTCCTGGTCGATTCGGCTTTTGTAAACTTGTTTGACGTTTCGGTGACTGATTTACGCAACAAAAATATAGTAAATTTTAACCAGTCGGATGTTGACAAAATCGAACTGGCTTTTACCGGACAAACTATTGTTTGTGAAAAGGATACTGCCGGCAACTGGCTGGTGGTTGCGCCTGAAAGCGGTTTAGCAAAAAGTTATCAAATTACTTTATTGCTGAGCAACTTGTCGTCATTAAAAGCAGAAGAATTTGTTGACGACAATCCCGCTTCACTGGATATGTATGGATTATCGAAACCACAGGTGACTTGTAAAGTTTATCAAAATGGCCTGTTGTTAAAAGAAACGCTGCTGGGTAAGGAAAAAAGCGGAAAGGTGTATGCCAAAACTGCGGATAACAAATCCGTTTACCTGGTAAGCAAAGATAATGCAGAAAAAATAAAACCCAAACTTGAAGATATACTGGATGTTGAGAAAGACGAAAAGACGTTGGAATCGGAAAACATGTAGCATAGCTTGAGTTACTAACTGAACTTTCCCGATTCCATCGACTAAATAAAAGAGTCGGGGATACAAAATGAAACTGGAGGTACAATGGTTCATAGAAAAGAATGTGAACTCGGACAAAAATTTATCATCGAGACCGGAAAACTTGCCAAACAAGCAAGCGGCTCCGCATGGGTACAGCTTGGTGAAACTATAGTGCTGGCAACAGTTGTCAGCGCCAAGGAACCGGCTCCCGATCAGGATTTTTTCCCGCTTTCTGTAGAATACCGGGAAAAAGCCTATGCTATCGGTAAAATCCCCGGCGGTTTTCTGAAACGCGAAGGCAGGCCAACGGATACCGAAGTCTTGTGCTCCCGGCTTATCGATCGCCCGATTCGTCCCTTATTCCCCAAAGAGTTTAAAAATGAAGTGCAGGTTATGGTTATGGTACTTTCGGCTGACAAAAGTAACGACTCGGATGTATTAGGTATAACTGCTGCTTCGGTAGCAATTAATCTTTCCAACATCCCGTTTGCAGGCCCAATTGCCGGCGCCAGAATCGGCAGGGTGAATGGACAATTTATCCTGAACCCCACTTTTGAACAACGACGTGAAAGCGACATGGATTTTGTTATGGCTGCCTCGGAAGATTCGATTTTAATGGTCGAAGGTGAAGCCCAGGAAATTTCCGAAGAGGATATGCTTGATGCGTTGCTGTTTGGTCATGCTGAAGTACAAAAGATCATTCAACTGCAAAAAGAATTGGTCGCCGAAGTCGGTAAACCAAAAATGGCGCTGCCGGAACCCGAGGATATTTCCGCCCTGCAAAACCGGGTGAGTGAACTGGCCAAAGTTAAACTGACGGAATGCCTGACCATCGCCGTAAAAGAGGAACGTCATGAGGCGCTGGATACTTTGGTTAAAGGTATTCAGGAACAACTTGCCGAAGAATTCCCGGAACAAGAGGGTAAAATAGTCGCTATTTTCCATGATTTGGAAAAAGAGTTAATGCGTTCTATGGTTTTGAATAAAAAACAGCGTCTCGATGGCCGCGGCCTGAATGATATCCGCGATATTTACATTGAAGTCGGTTTATTGCCGCGTGTACATGGCTCCGCATTATTCCAGCGCGGACAAACCCAGGCGTTGGCCACTGCCACACTGGGCACTAAAATTGATGAACAACGCATCGAGGGTATGGAAGGCGATTTCTGGAAAAATTACATGCTGCATTATAATTTCCCGCCGTTCTGTACCGGAGAAGTCAAGCCCTTGCGTGGACTGAGCCGCCGTGAAATCGGGCATGGCAACCTGGCCGAACGCGCCATCAAAGCAGTTATACCCAGTGAAAAAATATTTCCATACACATTACGGGTTGTTTCCGATGTGTTGGAATCGAACGGTTCCTCGTCAATGGCTACGGTGTGCGCAGGTTCGTTGTCTTTAATGGATGCCGGCGTGCCGATTAAAAGCGCTGTGGCTGGTATTGCTATGGGGTTGGTAAAAGAAGGTGAACAAGTAGCTGTTCTCACCGATATCCTTGGCGATGAAGACCACATGGGCGATATGGATTTCAAAGTTGCCGGTAACCGCGAAGGTGTTACCGCCTGCCAAATGGATATCAAGATCAAAGGCATATCCGCCGATATTATGCGCGAAGCATTGGCCCGCGCCCGTGAAGCCCGGTTATTCATTCTTGATAAAATGGAAGCCGTATTGGCCGAACCGAGAAAAGAACTCTCTATTCACGCACCGCGGATTTTGACCTACAAGATTCCATCGGATATGATCGGCAGTGTGATTGGCCCCGGCGGCAAGATGATTCGGGAAATAACCGAAACAACCGGCGCAACGATTAATATCGATGATGACGGCACGGTAACAATCGCTTCAGTCGCTTCCGAAAGCGGAGAGAGCGCCTTGCAATGGATCAAGAATCTGACGGCAGCGCCCGAAGAAGGCAAAATTTATAACGGCAAAGTGAAAAAGATTATGAATTTTGGCGCCTTCATTGAAATTCTACCCGGTAAAGAAGGCTTGCTGCACATTTCCCAAATTGATAACAAACGCGTCGAACGGGTGGAGGATGTACTCAAAGTAGGCGAAGAAGTGCAGGTTAAATTACTAAAATTTGAAGCGGATGGCAAAATGGTTCTAAGCCGGAAAGTACTTTTAACTGAAGAGTGATCCGCTTTAACAGAATAACAATTTTTTTATGACAGTTTTTAATACTAGTAATATTAATATTAATATCAATAAATCAGTACTGGATAATGGCATTCGTATCATTACCGAGCGAATGCCACATATCCGCTCCGTATCCATCGGGGCATGGATTGCGGTAGGTTCCGGTAATGAAACTCCGGACAATAATGGTATCTCACATTTTCTTGAACACATGTTGTTCAAGGGCACAAAAAAACGCACTGCCAAAGAGATAGCCCAAAATCTCGAATCACTGGGTGGTGGTCTTAATGCATCCACAGGAAAAGAACTTTCGCTTTATCACGCTCATGTTCTCGATGAACACGTTGAAATTGCAGTTGATGTTTTAACTGATATTTTGCAGAATTCGAAATTGTCCGGTCGGGAACTGGAATTGGAAAAAAACGTCATACTGGCAGAAATAAACCATGCCAAAGAGGATCCCGAAGAATTTTTACTGGATCACTTTTACCGTAATTTATTTCATCAACATCCATTGGGGTATTTTATTTACGGCACCCCGGAAAACGTCGGCGCTTTTCAACGTAAAGACTTGAAAGATTATCTCGATAGCCAATACCTGCCTGAGCGTACGGTTTTCGCTGCCGCAGGTAATATCGAACATCAACGGTTTGTTGATTTGGTAACGAAATTTTATGATCAAAAAAAACAAACCCCATCATCGCAAACCAGCCCTGTACAGTCGATGCAAAAAATTGATTTTTCCCGTATGGAAATGGATTCTATCCAACAGGGACACATTTGTATGGGTGTACAGACTTTTGGCTTTACCGATGAACGTAAATATACGCTGGTATTGCTCGATTTGCTTTTAGGCGGCGGCATGAGTTCGCGTTTGTTCCAGAATATCCGGGAAAAATATGGTTTTGCTTATAATGTTTACAGCTTTTCAGATATTATGGCTAATACGGGTGTGTTTGGCGTATACCTGGCATGCGCGGATGACAAGGTAAAAAAATCCCTGCAGCTGGTTAAAAATGAATTTGACAGGTTGAAAAATGAACCAGTGACTGATGCAGAATTGAGCCTGGTCAAATCACAGGTACGTGGTAATATAATTCTGGGTTTGGAGAGCAGTTCGCGGCGTATGCGGAAAATAGGGGAAAATGAAATTTATAGCGGACGTCATAATTCATTAGAAACAGTTCTTGAAAAAATAAATCAAATCACGCCGACAGATATTATGCGGCTGGCAAATGAGCTGTTCCAGGAGTCCAGCTTTTGCACAACCCTATTGACTCCAGGGAAAAAATAAATCGGAGGTAGTTATGATCATTGGTGTGCCGAAGGAAATCAAAACGAATGAAAACCGCATTGCGTTGATTCCCGCAGGAGTGGAGATTCTAAAACAAAATGGTCATCAGATTCTTGTGGAAAACAATGGCGGAGTAGGCAGCGGCTTTACGAATGAAGAGTATAAAAAGGCCGGAGCTGAAATCGTTGATACGGCCGGGGAGATTTTTGCCCGCGCCGACATGATCATGAAAGTTAAGGAACCTTTACCGCAGGAATACAAACTGATCCGCAAACACCAGATCGTATTCACCTATTTTCATTTTGCCGCATCCCGTGAATTAACTGATGCGATGATGGCGAGCCAGGCGTTATGTATAGCCTATGAAACCATTGAAACCAAAAAAGGCGATCTGCCCCTGCTTATCCCTATGAGTGAGGTAGCCGGTCGTATGGCAGTTCAGGAAGGCGCTAAATACCTGGAAAAGTATTTCGGCGGTCGCGGTATTTTACTGGGCGGAATTCCCGGCGTCCGACCCGCTTCGGTAGTGATTTTAGGCGGCGGTGTGGTGGGTACCAATGCTGCGAAAATGGCCGCAGGTATGGGCGCTCATGTCACCATCCTGGATGTGAGCCTGGAACGTTTACGTTATCTTGATGATGTGATGCCGAAAAATGTAACAACAGTAAAGTCCAGTCCCTATACCATTCGAGAAGCTATACAGGATGCCGACCTGGTGGTTGGAGCCGTATTGATTGCCGGCGCTAAAGCCCCGCGACTGATTACCCGCGATATGTTGAAATTGATGAAATCCGGTTCAGTTATTGTGGATGTGGCAGTTGACCAGGGAGGCTGTGTGGAAACGATTAAACCGACCACGCATGAAAATCCAACCTATGTAATCGAATCTGTGATCCATTACGGTGTTGCCAATATGCCGGGTGCGGTTCCCATGACTTCCACCAAGGGCCTCACTAATGCTACATTACCTTATGCAGTGGAAATTGCCAATAAAGCCAAGTTACCGCGCAAAGAGTTTCTGCAGGCATTGCTGCAAAATTCTGAAATTGCCAAAGGTATAAATATTATCGACGGCAAGATTACTTTCAAAGGAGTATCCGACGCCTTTGATCTGCCTTATCATGCCCTTGACGCTGTAGTTGCGTTGGTCCATTGAGTATATTAGCTTATCACATGGTCGATAACCGGTTTGACCTGGGTGTAACCCGGGTCAAACCGGCGCAATTTCATCGCCAGGTGGAGAGCGCACTACAGGAGGGTTTTCTTTTTCAAACCATTTCCGAATACCTGTTTGCCGGAAACGAGCATCCTAAACGGGTTGCGCTTACTTTTGACGACGGGTACGAATCGGTTTATACCTATGCTTACCCGATCCTGACCAGGTATAATCTGCCGGCTACCGTATTCGTCAGTCCAAATTTCATGGGTAAACTTAATACCTGGGATGTTAATCTTGGCGGTCTGAAATTCCGGCATATGAACTGGGAGCAACTCAAGGAAGTAACTACGGCCGGCTGGGAAGCGGGTTCACACACCATGAATCATCGCGATCTCACCAGGTTATCGCCGGAATCGAGGAAAAAGGAATTACTGGAATCGCGCGATATTTTAAATGCAAATGTGCATAATTTTAAGTATATTGTAGCCTATCCATTCGGTAACAGTAATGCCCAGGTTGTGCAGGATTGTCTGGAACTGGGTTACAGGGCTGGATTGATTATGGGCGCCAGCCGGTCAAAAATGCCCGATGTTTTTGCAACGCCGCGGATTGGTATGTATTTATGGGATACACTGGTATCATTCCGTCATAAATTGTACGGACGTAATATGTGGTTTTACAATACGTTACAAGATGCTATTAATGTCTGTTCAGATTGCACTGTTCTGATTAAAAAAAGCAGTTGGACATAAAAATAATACTTGATTATTGGAACAATTATCACTATTTTTTGATCTCGAAAATGAACCGAAACCTCCGTTGAGGGAGATGATGGAAGAAAAAGCGATAAAAAAACTTTATTATTCCATCGCAGAGGTCAGCAAAATTACTGCACTAAAGCCCTATGTTCTCCGCTACTGGGAAACAGAGTTTAGTGAGTTACGACCGGCGAAGAACAGGGCCGGAAACCGTATATATAAAAAAAATGATATTCGTATCATTTTACTGATCAAAAAACTGCTATATCAACAAAAGTATACGATAGAAGGCGCCAAGCAAAGATTAGTGAAACTTAAAGAGGCGCAAAATACTAAAACGCAAATGTCGCTTTCCAAATTGAAAAGCGATGAAGTGATAGATGAAATAAGGATTGAATTACAGGAAATTCTAAGACTGTTAAAATAAATATGTCGGGGCGTAGCGCAGCCCGGTTAGCGCACTTGACTGGGGGTCAAGGGGTCGGAGGTTCAAATCCTCTCGCCCCGACTCTAATAAAAGGATAACCTCAAGATTATCCTTTTTTGTTTTATAGAAAACGCTGCTGGTCAGCGCATTCACCTGCGGTGGAGGGTGGCGGATTCTAAATCCTCTCGCCCCGACCAATATGAAAGGATAATCGCAAGATTATCCTTTTTTGTTTTATAGAAAACGCTGCTGGTCAGCGCATTCACCTGCGGTGGAGGATGGAGATTTCTAAATCCTCTCGCCCCGACTCTTAAAAAGGAACGATTAATGTTCCTTTTTTGTTTTATACGGACGCTGTTGGTCACCGCATCCACCTGCGGTGGAGGATGGAGGATTCTAACGCCTCTCGCCACGACCACTCTTTAAGGATAATCACTAGATTATCCTTTTTTGTTAAAAGAACCGGTAGGGGCAGGGCTTGCCCCTGCCCGATTATTAATAATTGAATCTGTCCCATTTTCTCTGATAACCGCGATGGGCGCCCCAACCAGATTGTTTGTTTTTGGTTTTTCCGTATTTTCATGGGCGCCCGCAAGAGGCGCCTCAACCGGATTATTTGTTTTTGGATTTTCTGTATTTTCTTGGGCGCCCGCAAGGGGCGCCCCTACCGGAGAATTAAAATCCGGGTTTTTTAATAAGCATCCGCAATAGCGCCCTTACATTATATTTAGATAATATTATTCATTTCTGTAATTTTCATCTGTTTGCCATTTTAATGGATTCTCACAAATATATTCCCGGATACGGTTATAATCATCCTCATCGCGAATAATGTGTTCATAATAATTACGTTGCCATATTTTCCCCAAATATTCATTTTTTGATGTACAAATTTTTAAATATTCATGTACAACCAAAGATTTATATGCCCTAATTATATCGCCAACGGTAGGGGCAGGGCTTGCCCCTGCCCGATTATTAATAATTGAATCTGTCCCATTTTCTCTGATAACCGCGAGGGGTGCCCCAACCAGATTGTTTGTTTTTGGTTTTTCCGTATTTTCATGGGCGCCCGCAAGGGGCGCCCTTACCGGATTATTTGTTTTTGGATTTTCCATATTTTCATGGGCGCCCGCAAGGGGCGCCCCTACCGGAGAATTAAAATCCGGGTTTTTTCATAAGCATCCGCAATGGCGCCCATACATTATATTTTAATAATATTATTCATTTCTGTAATTTTCATCTGATTGCCATTTTAATGGATTCTCACAAATATATTCCCGGATACGGTTATAATCATCCTCATCGCGAATAATGTGTTCATAATAATTGCGTTGCCATAATTTCCCCAAATATTCATTTTTTGATTTACAAATTTTTAAATATTCATGTACAACCAAAGATTTATATGTCCCAATTATATCGCCAACGGTAGGGGCAGGGCTTGCCCCTGCCCGATTATTAATAATTGAATCTGTCCAATTTTCTCTGATAACCGCGAGGGGTGCCCCAACCAGATTGTTTGTTTTTGGTTTTTCCGTATTTTCATGGGCGCCCCTACAAAATTATTCCTGCAAATAATCAATAAACCATGAACATGGTTCGGCATTACCTGGAAAACATCTAATTCGATATTATGAAACCGTTTTGGCAATTTTTCCCATTCATTCCTGGCAATTTCCTCCAATGCATTATATATCATTTCCCCGTTATTGATACAACCAAAAAAACAGGCGCGATTTTGTGTACACATTGTTATAAAATATGCTCCTTGCTGGGAATAATCGAATCCTTGCAAACGAATGGAATGACGATGATGGGTACCGGGTTTATTATTCATATCCCCCTCAAAGGCTGATATTAATTTTTTAATTATTACAAAAAACTGTATTCCGGTATTTAAATATTTTAGCTTTAATAGTAGCAATTTATGGTTATAAATTAATGTTATTTCATTTAATACTTGATACCTGCAAAAAACTATTGCACTTGTTCTGCATTTTTATTATGATTTTGTATACCCTTATTTGTATACAAAGAGGAGGTGAAAATGGAATCCGATACTAATTTATTTCCCGAAACAAACAGTATTTTGAATCGCCGTGAGTTTTTTAATTACCTGGCGGCAATATCCGGCGGGGCTTGTGCATTGGTAATGTTGACAGACGTACAAAGTACCACAGCGCAAATCACTGCAGTAGATGACGCCCGCCTGCATACCGAACATATCAAGTATGCGGCGGAGGGCGGCGAAATGCGCGCCTACCTGGCCAGACCCCAAGCCGAAGGCAAGTACCCCGGCGTGATCGTCATCCACGAAAACCGGGGACTGAATGCCCATATCGAGGACGTGACCCGGCGGGTGGCGCTGGAGGGTTTCCTGGCCATTGCCCCGGATGCATTGTCACCCTTTGGCGGCACCCCGGAAGATATGGAAAAGGTTCGCGCCTTGTTCCAGGAACTGGATTATGCAAAGACAGTTAAAAATTTTGTGGCGGCGGTGAAATACCTACAAACCAATCCGTTATGCACCGGCAAAGTGGGCTGCACCGGCTTTTGCTGGGGCGGCGCTATGACCAACCAGGTGGCGGTCAATTCCCCGGACTTGCTGGCCGCGGTTCCGTATTATGGACGCCAGCCGGAAGCGGCGGATGTGCCTAAAATCAAAGCGGCCATGCTGCTGCATTACGCCAGCAATGATGCGCGCATCAATGAGGGCATTGAAGCATTTGAAAAAGCCCTGCAGGAAGCAAAAGTCGAGCATTCTGTCTTTATCTATGAAGGCGCGGAACATGCCTTTAACAACGATACTAATCCCGAACGCTACAATAAAGAAGCGGCTGAACTGGCGTGGGGGCGGACGATTGCTTTTTTTAAGGAAAAGCTGAAAAGTTAATGACTGTTGATATCAAGCTCGCCCTGGGGATTTTCTCCAGGGCGTAAAATTATCTAGCGAAGATTCTTCGTCAGCAAAAAATGCTGACGCAGTATGACAAATCGTAAAATCTGACAAAGTAGTTTTAAAAATAATGAAGAAATGATATTTGTGTCGTAATCTGTCTGAGAGCGTTAAATCTCTACAAGGGAAAATGGAGAATATTAAAATAATTAATGTAAAACCCCATATTTATTTCTGTGGATGAAATTCATTAAAAAAATAATTTAAAAAACTGCACTTTAATATTAATTATGAGGTATTATTCTGTATGAAGAAAATAATTATTGTTATAGCACTGCTTTGCAGTTTTATGCAGGTGAAAGCTGAAAATCGGTTAAAGATTGGGACCAATATTGCGGGATTATCCGATTATATGACTGAAATGCCCCTTGTTGATTTGATGCACCATTGCAGATCATGGATGACTTCTAATGTTGTATGGGTATCTGATGGTGAAAATGAATGGGACACCGGTTTTATTGATCAAATACCAAAAGATGAAAATGGATATCCTTTATCACTGCCGTATTATATTGCTGAAGCAGAAACACTTCAGGCTGTCCATACTATCTGGGCATATCTTTATGGGTGGCCCGAAGGAAATTATACACTACTGTATGATGGCGATGGTGATTTTGTTGTTTCCGGAGATTTGACGCCTGTTAGTGAAGAACCCGGAAGAATAACACTCCAGTTTACCCCGCCTGAAAATGAAGAAGGGCAATTTATACTTCAGATCACTCGCTCTGATGTTAATAATCATATTCGAAATATCCGTTTGTTAATGCCTGGCGCTGAACAAACTTATGAAACAATGCCTTATTATTCCGAATGGTTTAATAAGCTTCAACCATTTAAGATCATTCGGTTTATGGATTGGGGGCATACAAATAATTGGGGGAATGAATACTCATGGGAATGTTATGACGATGATTCTGATACTATAAAAGTTGAATGGGAGGAAAGATCTCAACTCTATAACTATACATGGGCCACAAATAAAGGCGTTCCTTATGAAGTTATGATTGATGTTTGCAACAGGCTCAATGCGGATATGTGGATTTGCGTTCCACATAGCGCCAGTGATGATTATATATTTCAGCTTGCGACGCTTTTAAAAAATAATCTGAATCCGTCTCTAAAAATTTATGTGGAATACAGCAATGAAATCTGGAACTGGATGTTCGGACAAACACAGTGGTTATACAAATTCGGTTGTGTAAATCAGGGCAAAGAGTGGCCCGAAGGAATTGTTCCTTATATTCAGAATTGTATGGATATATTTAGCAATGTTTTTAACGATGACATGACAAGGCTTGTCCGAGTGGTTGGTGTTCAATGTTCATGGCTTGATGTCAGCCAGCGTATTGTCTTTAACATGCGTTCCGGTAGTTTTGATGCATTTGCTCCCGCTGCTTATTTTGGCATCGACGAGCAGACAGATTCAGAACTGGATGCACTTGGAGCTTCTGCCACAGTTCAGGATATTGTTACAAGAGTGAGAAATCGGCTTGACAGCAATGAAAAGCAATGGTTATGTGATCAGAAAAATGAAATTGGCGATACATTGGGAATTCCCATGATTTATTATGAAGGAGGTCAGCATTTTACACCGGCTCCTTTTGGGGAAGAACCGACTTATGCCCAGGCGTTGCTTGATGTCCAGAGAGATACTGCCATGTATAATTTATATCGGGAGTGGTTCACGTTTCTGGAAACACTTGCATCTTCTGATTATGAAAATTTATTTGTGAATTTTTCTTTTATTGATCAAAGAAGCGCCCGATATGGAAGCTGGGGGATTCTGGAAAGTGTTCACCAGGATACAAATAATATTCCTGCGCCTAAATATAGCGCAATTATGGATTATATGAATATGACGACCAATATTGGAAACAATCACTTAATTAATCCTGTAATGAAACTGGAACAGAATTATCCCAATCCGTTTAATCCAATAACACAGATTAACTACTCGGTAGAAAAGCGCTGCAATATCTCATTAAAAGTCTATAATATTGTTGGACAGGAAGTTAAAAACCTTTTTGAAGGCGATCGTGAACCGGGTAATTACACAATTACTTTTAATGGCATTGGATTAGCAAGCGGGGTATATATCTATCAATTGAAGATGAATAATTCTGTACAGATGAAGAAGCTTATACTTTTGCAATGAGGATTATTATGAACATGAAATTAAATTTTATCATTTTCTCCATCCTAAACTCCGGTTTAGGACGGAAATTGGAACGATAACTCTGTTATCGTAAAAAATAACATGATTTTTTTGAAACAGAGTTTCAAAGGCAATTTCCCATCCAAACCGGAGTTTTGTTTGGAGGTTATAAATTATATGAAAAAATTAACGACTGATTAACAATTAGGGAGATTTATGATTAAAAAAATTATTTTCATTATGTTAAGTCTGATATTTTCTTATCATACTCTTTTTGCCCAGGTGAATCAAAAAAACAGGATGATTGTTCTCACGGATATTGAGGCTGACCCGGATGATACCCAATCCATTGTGCGACTGCTTTTGTATTCCAATGTTATTGATTTAAAAGGACTCATAGCCACAACCTCCGTTTGGCAAAAAACGCGGGTAGCGCCGGAATCAATCACAAAACTGGTAAAAGCTTATAGTAAAGTACAGCCAAATCTTTTAAAGCATGAAGCAGGTTTTCCTGACGCCGAAGCGCTTTTAAAAATAGTCAAACAGGGTTTGCCGGAATATGGAATGCTGGGAGTGGGCGCGGGAAAAGATTCGGAAGGTTCGGACTGGATAATTAAAACGCTTGAAGAAAATGATCCGCGTCCTTTATGGGTATCTGTGTGGGGAGGCGTCAATACCCTGGCCCAGGCGCTTTATAAAATTAAAAATACCAAATCAGCGAGTGAAACCAAACAATTAATTGCCAAACTCAGGGTTTATACCATATCCGATCAGGACGACAGTGGAATATGGATTCGCGCAAATTTTCCCGACTTGTTCTACATTGTCAGTCCCGGCGATGATTACGGTAGCGCAACCTGGAATGCAATTAATAGTATTATAGATGGTATAAATAATGAAGAGATCAGTAATAAATGGCTGGCGCACAATATTCAACAAGATCACGGTCCTCTCGGCGCATTGTATCCTGATGTCGCTTATGGAATGGAAGGGGATACTCCCTCGTGGCTATCTTTAATCCCTAACGGACTTGATGCGCCGGAGCACCCTGACTGGGGAGGATGGGGCGGTCGTTATAAATTAGTCAAGCCTGATTTTGCCAAACAAAAAAAAGGCGGATCGGGTGTGCCGTTTGAACCCGAACCCCGGGCAATCTGGACCGATGCCATTGATAGTTATACTCCATATCTTGATAATGAATATGGCCGCGCTGTACGAAAGGATAGTAATACATTTACCAATAATAAGGTTTCTTTATGGCGCTGGCGGGATGATTTTCAAAATGACTTTGCTGCCAGAATGGACTGGTGTACAAAATCATATCCGGAAGCCAACCATCCGCCGGTTCCGGTATTAAACCAGCCCGAACAAATGACTGTCAAGTCCGGCGAGGGATTTGCTATGGATGCGAGCGGCTCGACCGATCCCGACGGTGATAATCTCAGTTACCTGTGGTTTAATTATCCGGAGGCCGGCTCATATAAAGATTTGATAAAAATTGATTCCGCCGAGAATTTACACAGTGTTTGGGTGATAGCGCCAAAAGTTGATAAAAGGGAGACGGCTCATTTTATTCTCAAAGTGACTGATAAAGGCTCGCCTCAATTATCGAGATATCAAAGAATAATTGTAAATATTGAACCAAATTAGAATTGATTTCAAGACCGATTTTCCCTCCAAACCGGCGTTTTGATGGGAGGAGAGAACAAGATTTTGTCATTTCGAGCGCAGCGAGAAATCTTTTTTGGAATCTATCAATACAAGATTTCTCGTCGCTTCGTTCCTCGAAATGACATGGGGGCAGTATTTTAAATCTGCGTTCATCTGCGTAATCTGCGGATAAATACTCAATCCGTCTATCCCCGGGTCATACAGCATTTTTTGTATTTTTTGCCGCTGCCGCAGGGACACGGATCGTTGCGGCCAATATTAGCGGCGGGGACAACCGCTTTTATCGTACCTCCGCTTTGCTGCCGCCACAGCGCCGCGATCTGGTTGACGAAAGGCCGGCAATGACTAAAGAATTGCTTGTACCCGGCGCACAGGTAATTCAGTCCCGGCTCGCCGTCCGGTGTGGTTATAAAGCGATTTTTCGGGCATTCGCCGTTGCACATATCCCGGACCGTGCATTCCCGGCAGTAGCGGGGCAGGGTGGAGAGCTTGGCCTGTCCGAACGCGCGCTGCGCCGGATGGTCGAGCAGATCGGTGAGGGGAGTCGTACAGATATTGCCGATGCAGTGTTGGGCGTCGACGTAATGATCGCATGAATAGAAATCCCCGTTATGTTCGAGCACCGGCACATCGCCGCAAACCGGACGAAAGATGCACAGAGTGTGCTCCTGTCCGAAGGCGGATCTGGCCGCTTCTTCAAAGATTTGCACTTTGATGGCGCCAATATCCCGCTCCTGCCATTCGTCAAAGATCGTACAAAGGAAATTGCCCCACGCTTGCGGTTGGACCGAGCGGGGAGTGACGCCGCTTGTCGCGCCCGGCTGCGGTTCGACCAGGGGCAAAAAGGTGAAATACTTAACTCCGAGTTGTTTGAAATAGCGGTAGACCCGAAGCGGGCGCTGAGAATTCGCGGCATTGACCACACACAGGATTTCATGGGCAATGCCGTGCTTTTGCAGCAATTCTAATCCCCGCAGCGTTTCGTGATGAGTCGGACTGTTATTACGGGTGACGCGGTACAGGTCATGCAGCTCCGGCGGGCCGTCCATACTGACACCTACGTTGAATTGCTCCTCCGACAAAAATCGACACCACTCTTCATTCAGCAGGGTGCCGTTGGTTTGTATGCCGTTGATAATACGTAGTTTTGGGGACTGATATTGCATTTGCAGCGCCACGATTTTGCGAAAATAGTCTATACCCAAAAGCGTCGGCTCGCCGCCGTGCCAGGAAAATCGTACCTCCGGGTCGGGACAGGCTTGCAGATGCTGCTGAATATAGCTTTCCAGAACAGCATCGCTCATGCGCAGCGATTCATTCCCGGCGAACAGGGCTTTCTTGTCCAGGTAATAACAATAAGCGCAGCCAAGATTGCACAATGGGCCGGTTGGTTTGACAAAGATTTGGAAGGGGCGGGAGAGGGGGGGGGGCATGGGTGTACTTGTTTTAAGATTATTATTATTTAAAAAAGCTAAAACATTGTTTTATATGAATTCAAGATGTTGATATTAATTATTACTTATCAAAAGAATTTAAATTTAATTAAAAAAATTCAATGATATTGAGTAAAAAACATTTTTTCAAACTTAAATTAAGAAACATTATAAAAAATCCAAAATTTAAAAATAACCAAAACACTATCATTATGATTGTTAGAAAAATTATCATCCAATATGTAGGAATTTTTGCTGGTAAATTCACTTTAACAAGTTTTTGTTCTTTATCATTAAGACCAAATTTAAATAGATCTAAGACCCTTTGAGTGTCAATTCCTGCTAATTTTTCTTCTGTGATCGTATTGTTTCCGTATAATGTTTATTAAGAAAATATTTTTAGTTTAGGGCATGAATGCTTAACTTAGAGTAATAAGAGGAGAAAGATCATGCCCAAGAACAAGTATTCGTCAAGTTTTAAAGTACACACCGTCATAGAAG
>JAKQIY010000061.1 GCA_029561455.1 bacterium | reverse complement strand
TATGAGTACCGATTATTACGTTTCCTGTTTTATCCGTTGCTAAATCATAAATATACCCGCCAATTAATTTACTATTAGCTGCTGAAAAAGTATACCACAGTTCATCATCATACATACAAAGGCCATACCATTCAGAGGCAATCCATTTTCGCCCCTTTTTATCAATTGTAAGTGACGTAACATAATCAAAAAACAATCCACTGTTTTCGGTATCATAATTTGTCCAACTTTTTCCATCATATTTAAAAACTCCATTGGCAGTAGCAAACCACAAAACACCGTTGTCTTCTTGAGCAACGGCATGAACGCTATTTGAAGTATTGAGCCCTGCAGTCACATTATAAAATTGCCAGTTCGTATCGTCAAAACGGGCAATCCCATAAGCATAAGGCGATAAAAGAGTTCCGCTGTTCGAGGTACAAAACCATTTATTATTATATTCATCAAAATCGATATCCACAACCATGGTGGTTCTCAGCTTATTGTCCGGATCACAATAGTTTGTAAATTTATTGCCGTCATATTTATAAACACCGGAATTCCCTGTGCCTAACCAGACATTACCTTCTCTGTCTACCTCTATCGACATGACTGTTGTCTTTGGCATCCCATCGTTGGATTGATTCAAAGTCCTTAAACTGTCGCCGTTATAAATAAATACTCCCCAATTCGAAGCAATCCATACATTGCCGGAGCTGTCAACGGCAATATCAATTATTAAATTAAGACCAAAGGCACTATTTGAAGTATCATAGTTTTGCCATGTACCGTTTCTATCCACAGAAACGCCGCCGTTATTTGTGCCATACCATTTATTGTTTTGCCGGTCAACCGCAATCGTTGTAATGCAACCGGTTTGCAGTTCACGGGAAATGGTTACTTTTCTCCATTCGCTGCCATTATAGAAAAATAATCCACTGGTTCCCCCCACCCACAGATTGCCGTTTTTATCTTCTGAAAAGGAATTAATCGTTGCGGATGGATTTGATTTATATGTTGAATCAAAAGGTAAAATACAATTAGTAGAATCAAATACTGTCCAAGTTGTATCATTATAGCAATAAACACGACCATAGCCGGTGCCGAACCATTTTTGGTTTTTGCTATCAACAAATGCACACATTATATAGTTTTCCAGCAAGCCGCTGTTGTCTTTGTTATAATTTAACCATTGTTCATTTTCATAATAATGTACACCGCCGCCTTCGGTAGCCAACCATAATTTATTATTACTTTCAAAAAAAATATCTCTAATAATATTTGATTGCAATTGTCCGTTTGCTTTGGTAAAGGATTGCCAATTTGTGCCATCATAATTATAAAGCCCCTTGTTTGTCCCACACCAAACTTTGTTATTCTTATCAACTGCCATTGTATTGATATGGTTGTCGCCAAGCAATGAATTTTCTGTTGTCAAATTTTGCCATTCATTACCATTGTACATTGATATTCCCTGCCATGTCCCCATCCATATCCGGTTGAGGGTGTCTGTAGCAATACTAGTAACATGATTATCGACAAGGTCACTATTGTTTGTTGTATAATTAATACTATTAATTCCATCATAAAAAGTAATTCCCCACCCTGATAGACCCAAAAGTATTTGGTTATCGGTAGAAGTTATCGCAGACGCTGAATTTCCTGCCGGCCAGTCATCCTGGTCAAACTCCTCAAATGAAAAATCATTGATATTCACTTTTACCACGCCGCCGGTGGTGGCTACCCAGCAATAATCGCCAACGCAGCACAGGTCTTGTACATCGTTTTTGCAGGTGTGCGTTTCCCAGGTTTCACTGTATAAAGGCAGAGCGGCAATGAATAAAAACAATAAAATTTTGAAATTTAAAGGATTCATAATTTTTACCCAATTTTTGTTCTGTGATAAACTAAATTACCACCCACCTTACAAATAAAACAGTACAAATTAATGTGCAGCTTCGCCCGGTTTTAAAACTTGTTTTCCTGTAAAATACTAGTGGTTTATGGTATTACAGGTAACATTCAAGTATACAAAATATTTGCATTCCTGTCAATTAAAAAACACATGATTTAGCATAAAATAAGTTGATTGCGCATACAAGTGGATGGGCACAGCCCTAGGGCGATCAGGCATCGAGGCGCACCGGAACACCCCGGTCATCGAGTAGTCCCGTTGCTTCATCTTTCGGGACGTATCGAGATGACTATTGATCGTACTACCAGGTTCCACCCCTAACGGGGTTGCGAGTTTTTTATTCTACTGGCTATAAACATTTCACCCCTGACGGGGTTTAGCCTGTAGGTCGGGCCTGCGGCCCGGCAGAACATCAGTGTGGTACACCTGGGGATTGGGATTGCTATAAAGGAAATGCTATGACTTCGAACCTAGCCGGACTTGTGCCGGATTTGCGGCGAGGTGGGCTACACTTTGTTGCGTACTGATCAGGAAATGTCGACCCGATTTGTCCGTCCCTCTGAGCGGGACGGACTATTGAACTACCGGTTTTCCCGTCAAACCCTATCATTGCCACGACCTTCAGGTCGTGGGACAAATAAAGCAATAACAGGGCTTTAGCCTAAACAAGTATTTGACTAAAGTCAATTTTGTGTAGTTTTTGTAATCCACGTCATTAATGACGTGGCAATGAAATGTTCCTCACCTCGGACGGACAATGGCGCCGGATTCCTCAATCCGGTTAGCCGACATGATTGGCCGCGTACCCGTAGAAAAAATACTACTCAGAACAAGGGGCTTTTGCCCCTTGAGCGATGTCATCCTTCCTCCTTGCCGCGTTCGTTGGAATGACAAACGCATTACGCTCATCGAGTAGTCCCGTTGCTTCATCTTTCGGGACGTATCGAGATAACTGTTGATCGAGCTGCCAGGTTTCACCCCTAACGGGGTGACGAGTTTTTTATTTATTTTGCTATAAACATATCACCCCTGACGGGGTTTAGCCTGTAGGTCGGACCTGCGGCCTAACGCATCGCATAAAGGCGATGCACTCCACTTTCATCGCGCCGGGGTTTGGTCCCTGTGCATAAAAACGGGATGGGCTGGGCCCATTCCCTGCAAAAGGACACAGCCCTTTATTATTGTACGACCCAAGGCACAGCCCTGGGTCGATCAGTGGATTGGTTGGCTCTCTGTGTTTCCTGCCGGAGGCTTGGGCGTCTGCATTCCAGCCGGGAGGCCTGGAACGAGGAGGGATGCCGAATCGATCTGCATATAACTAAATGGCAGCAAGCGCCAGCGGCGCCGTTTCCGCCCGGTTGCCGCCGGTATCGACCGATACCAGCTTGTAGGAATGTGGTTTACGGTCGGCTACTTTATCCTCAAACAGATATGGAGATTTGCTGATCTGGGGATAATGCAGCACCTGCGACACCAACTGGTTATCCCGCCAGATTTCATAATGCCGGAGCGGTTCGGCGCCGGCATAAGCTGTATGCCAGGATAGCCGCACAACGCGGTCGTTATTGACAAACTGTTGTTTAATGCCTGTCTCGCGGGGCGCGGTAAGTTTACCTTCCGGAACTTGAAAATAGTTGGTTTTTCCCTCTTTAACCACGCGGGTCATATCTTCCACCCGGCTACGGTCGGCTGCCGTCAAACCGTTTAGGCCGATTTGCGCCGCAGAGAGGTTTTGCTGCAACTGGCACGCTTTGCCGTTCTGATCAATGTGGCCAATCCCGATGATTGCGGTATGGACGCCGGGAGTGGTTAAGGAATATTCCACCAGGGGACGACTCGGCAGCGAAGCGCTGCCCACGCTGTGCACCACATGCGCCGGTTTATTGGACCAGGTGGCCTCTTTGCTGTACATGGCGCCGTCGGCAAAAACTTTCATCGCAATGACCCCCATATTCTTGGCCGCCGCCACCGGAATAACATTATGCTGCATATTGAAATACAGCCGGTCGTTGGCGTTGATAGCGACCAGCATGCCTTCAAGCAGATTATGGGTATCGCGCTGGATCATTTCCATCATCACGGCCGGGGACCAATGCCCGGAAAAGCCGATATGGCGCACCAGTTTTTCTTCTTTGGGATTCAGTCCTGTGAGGTTGGTGCCGTCACGGTAATCGCGCAGCGCCGCCAAAGCGCCGATGTGTTCGGCCAGCGGGTCGGTGTTTTCCAATCCCGTGTACAGTATATCGACTTCCTGCATGGAGGACAAGGCGTGGATGAGGATCATGTCGAGGTAGGCGCCCTGCGGGTAATTACCGGCGCCGTCGCCAAACACCAGGCTGAGCGTACGCTTTAAATCATCAACCGCATGGGATGCGGGATCGCCATTCGTCCAGTTCATTACCCCTTCAACCGGGTAACCGCCTTTGCCCCAGCGCAAGGCGGTTTTGCTGGTTAAAAACAATGACCGTCTTTTTGCTTCACTGTAGCCGGGTTCACCCGGCGCCAGTCCTAATAGTTTGAACGCCTTGCCGTAATTGCTTTGGCTGGGTCCATACAGGTTGGATGTGTCATAGTAATTAACCCCCAGTTCATAAGCTTTGAGGATGATCTTGACGGGATCGACATTATCGGGCGTCCATTGCAGCGAAGCTTGTCCGCCCAGGCCGAGCGTGGTGACGGGAAAATCCAGCCGCCCGAAATCACGGGTCATGGGTTGTTTAACGCCGAGCGCGCCGCAATTGATGAACGGAGCGGCGCTGAACGCCATTGCGGCGGCGCCGGTTTGTAAAAACCTGCGGCGGGAAATTGTAGAGTTGTAATTTTCCATACGTGCCTCTTTATGTTGAAATAATGATGATGAATTTCTCAAGGATATAATACATAACAATATGTACACCAGGAAATAATTCCATAAAATACAGGAAATAAACAATAATGCAGAAGGATAAGCGGTTAAAAGAATTGATCGTGTATCTTCGATTAAAAAGTACTATTCAGCCATGTTTTTTTCTTAGTTTTTACGGGGAAAAACACTATATTATTTTCATTTTCAAAATTAATTTTACAAGCCAGGAAACCGTACTTTTGTGATCCAAGGAGCCGGTGAATGCTTTATAATTCCATTGAATTTGCCATCTTTTTACCAATTGTGTTTATTTTATATTGGTTTGTTATTAATAAAAGCCTGAAATTGCAGAACCTGCTGCTGTTAATTGCCAGTTATGTGTTTTATGGCTGGTGGGACTGGCGCTTTCTCTCCCTGGTCATAATCAGTTCTTTATTGGATTACTTTGTCGGCTATGGCCTGTCCCTGACAGAGAATGAAAGAAAAAGGAAATTATTGATCCTGACCAGCATAATGGTCAATTTGGGGTTGCTGGGGTTTTTCAAGTATTTTAATTTTTTTGTGGACAGTTTTGTCGATGCCTTTACGTTTCTGGGGCAGCCGATCAATCCCGCCCGGCTGAATATTGTCTTGCCGGTGGGCATCAGTTTTTATACTTTTCAAACCCTGAGTTATTCGATAGATGTATACAAACGACAAATGCAGCCGACCAGAGATTTTATTGCTTTTTTAACGTATGTTACCTTTTTCCCGCAACTGGTGGCCGGACCAATCGAAAGAGCCATTAATTTATTACCGCAGTTCTATGTAAAACGAACCTTTCATTATGAACAGGCCGCCGACGGCATGCGGCAAATCTTGTGGGGGTTGTTCAAAAAGATAGTTATCGCCGATAACTGCGCGACAATTGTTAACCAGGTTTTTGCCAACTATTCGCACTATAACGGCAGCGCTCTTTTTCTTGGCGTGTTCTTTTTTGCGTTTCAGATTTATGCGGATTTTTCCGGTTATTCGGATATTGCCATCGGCGCAGCCCGGCTGTTCGGCTTCAAGCTAATGCGAAATTTTGCTTTCCCCTATTTCTCCAGGGATATTGCGGAATTCTGGCGCCGCTGGCATATTTCCCTAACCACCTGGTTTAGGGATTACCTGTACATCCCGCTGGGCGGCAGCAAGGGGGGGAACTGGATGAAAATTCGCAATACTTTCATCATCTTCCTGGTCAGCGGCTTTTGGCATGGCGCCAACTGGACCTTCCTGGTATGGGGTTTTATTAACGCTCTTTATTTTTTGCCTTTACTGATATTCAAACAAAACCGTAAAAATATCACTATCAGCGCCGAAAATGCGCTGCTGCCGCCGCTTAAAGATTTTGTACAAATGTGCGGCACTTTTTTTATAACTCTGGTTGCCTGGGTATTTTTCAGAGCAAACACATTGACCGATGCTTTGCTCTATTTACAACGCATGTTTTCCTCGACCCTGTTTAGCAGGCCGGAAGTTTTACCGAAAATGGTGTTTGTTTTTATTTTTATCCTCATCTCGTTTGAATGGCTACAACGGAAAAAGCAGCACGCCCTGGCGTTTTCTGCAAGTAACCGGCAGTGGCTGCTGCGCTGGGCGATATATGGTATTATTACTTTTATTATCCTGTTCTTCCCCGGCAACCAGCAGGAATTTATTTATTTTCAATTTTAAGGATTGAGCATGAAGCGATTTGTTTTTAAGGTTATACTTTTTCTGATATTAATGCTTGCCTTTTTAACGGCACCGGTTATGCTGGCAATTTTTAACAATACGATCGAACAGGTCAAATTACCCTCCCATGTGCAAACCCTGTTTGTCGGCGATTCCCATCCACAGTGCGCCCTGAACGACAAGCTGTTTCCAAATTCACTGAATATCTGCCGTTCCGCCGAAAGTTATGTGTATACCTATTATAAACTCAAGGCAATTTTACGGGTCAATCCGCAAATCAAAACCATTATCATCGGCTTGTCCTATCACAGTGTTGGCGGCAAATATGATTACACTGTGAAAAAGAACAACCTGCAATTTAAAACCATGTGCTATCGCTATTTGCCGGTATATGATAGCGATTTATTATTTTATTTACTGCGCGTCAACCCGGTTGGGGTGGTACAAAATTTACCCGCATTTACCAAAAAAAGCACGGCGTTGCTTTCCAAAGATATTTTGAATCGTTTAAAATACCGGGATTTCCCCTTTATCGGTTCGTTTTATGACGATACCCACAGCAACTTGAGCGATTCAGTGATCACCTGGACTATATCCCGGCAGTACCACGATGAGCAGGGCCAGTACATTGGTATTTCAGAAATGCAAAAGCAGTATTTATTCAAGATCATCCGCTACCTGGAAGAAAAGCAGATCGCGCTGGTTTTTGTCAATACGCCGGTCAATGAAAAATATTTAAGCAAGGTTCCCGAAAATAACATTACTGTTTACAACGACATTGTCAATCGTTATCCAAATATTCTGTTTTTAAATCATACGCACCTCACTTATCCCGATAATTACTGGCGGGACGGCGAGCATTTGAACAGCCTGAGCGCTGCTTTGTATACACAATACTTGTATGAGCAGTTGAAGGCAGAGGGGGTTGTGGAATGACTGGCGGGCAGGTAGCAAGTAGGGGACTGTGTCAAAGGCTGGTATATCATATTATTTGCAATTGAAATTAGGTTGAAACAGAGTTACAAGGACAATTTCCCAGCTAAACCGGAGTTTGGCTGGGAGAAGGTATTCTCATTCCCAAACTCCACAGACTGTGTGAAAACCAAAAAGATTGCTATAAAAAATGGAGCGCATCGCCTTTATGCGATGCATTGGGCCGCAGGCCCAAATAACATCAGAAACAAGAAAACTTGACGGTTATTACATATAAACTTTATGTTATTCAACTAGATGTTTTTATCCAAATAATAAAGCTTTTCGAGGCCACCTGCGGCGGCCTACAGTCCATAAAGGGCCTGTACTCCGGTTCCGGTAGAATCCGAGCTACTTCGAAACGCTAATAACCTGGCATTTACTTTCGTTTTAACACAGTCTGTCCAGTTTGGGAATGGCATTGTCAACGGAAACTATGTTTCAATTATATTATATACTTTAACCATAATACGTTAATTTAATTTTGCTATTTTTTACAATTGCCTTTAGTATTACTGAAAGTGATAATACTGGGTCAATCCCCCTCAAAAATCAATAAAGAAAAAATTTCTAGTATTCCACTTTTCCCCGTGTAGACTTGACCTCGCTGCGTTGTTTTTTCGCTTCCAGTCTTTTCACTTTGGCGGCCATAGAGGGCCGGGTGGGACGGCGTTTTTTGCGGGTTTGCAGCGCCCCGGCCAGTAATTCGGTAAAGCGGAGAATCGCCACATTCTTGTTGGTAAACTGGCTGCGGCTGTCCTGCACCGATAATTGCAGTATTCCCTCTTTATTAATGCGCGAAGCCAGCCGCTGCATGATGAGAGCCTTTTGTTCTTCTGTCAGTCCGGCGGATTTACGTACATCAAAGGACAAGGTGATTTTGCTGCTCACCTTGTTCACATTCTGGCCGCCCGGACCGCTGCTGCGCGACGCGGAAAACTCCAGTTCACTCTCGTCGATAAAAGTATTAAAATTAATGCTGATCATGGAGACTATTTTTTCAATTTATTCATAATATTTACAAACCGGCCTTTGCTAATGGGACTGTCCGCCACCACCACACCGTTATAAATTATGCAAAAAGTACCAAAGGGACAAGGACTGTTTTGCGCTTCCCGGTAATTTTCCAATGTAACGACCTGCGCGGTAATGCCGTAATCGTTTTGCGCGGCTTCACAGATTTCATTCACATTCTTGACCGTGTAGGGACATTGAAACGCGCGGATAATCGTCAGTCCCTGGGCATATTTTTTCAGAGTGTCGGACGTATCGCGGAAAGAGGGATTTGCTGCGTTTTCAGCAAACTTTTTAACCAGCAGGTCATAATCCGGTTTAGCGGACGCGGCAACAGTAAAACCGTTCTTGATGAACAGTTCTTTGCCGGCCATAAACGAGCCTTTGCGGGTAAGGACAGCAATGCCTTTAAGGTTTTGCTGCCGGGCATCCTGTTCACATTCATTAAGCAATTGGGTGGCATAACCCTTGTTTTTGTGGATGTTTTTAAAGCCCACAAAAATACAGTGAATAAACATATAGTCCGCTGCGTTGACCGGTCGCCAGCAATATTGACCGGGAATGTATTCGATCATTCCCTGGGTGCCGTCTTGTTCCGAATACAGGGTTTTAATGCGCAGACCTTCGGCGAGACGTTTTTCAAACCAGCCGAGTTTTTCGGGCAAGCCTTCCTTTTTTGGGTTCTTGTACCCGCACACGCCGAATTGGGTAATGTTTTCGACTGTTGTATTATAAATTGATAAATTTCCCATTTCACTCCTCCTTAATAGAATTACAGTTTTCGCCCCGTTTATGTCTAGGCAAACAGGACGAATATCCTGCATTATTGTGCGCCCCGGAGTTCATACCCAGGGCGCACTTGCTGACTCTTTACACCTTAGAGCGGTTTTACCGGAATACACAGATCAACGATAAATTTGTGTTCCGGGTGTTCATTACAGTTGTTGTGACACAGTTCAAATGCCGGGCCGTCGGCGGGTTGGTAACCGCTTTCCGGCAGCCAGGCGCCGCATAGGGTGTCCCAGGCTTGCTGAAACTGATCACCGGCGATCTCAAAGCGTCCATATGCATATTTGCCGGCCGCCAGCGTCATTTTACCAATTTCACCGTCCACCGGGGTTGCTTTTTCTACGGTAATGCCAACGCTGACCCGAAGTTTATTCTCGTCGGTGATGTTGGGATCGTCATGATAGATAGATAGCACTTTGGTTTCCGGGAAACGCAGCAAGCCGCGCGGTTCCGCCCATTTGAATAATTTGTTGAACAGGTTGCCAAAGAGATTAACATCGCCCTTGTAAGGGCCGATGTGCCGGATGTATGCGACGGTCCATTCCGGCTGGTCTTTTACTGCCACATTGACCGGTAAATAGTTTTGGGTTTTGTTTTGCATGGTATTCCTCCAATTATTAGTGGTGGTTGATTCGTTATTAATATAATTGAAGGAAGCATTACATTCTTTTCCATCCTTGCCGGACGTTTTGCAATTGTTGCTATTCGTTTTACACACGTTGCTATAGTCGATAAATCCGCCGCTGCGCCATTGGCTGGCGTTCATATTATAGGTTTCTTTGAAAGCGCGGGCAAAGGTAGCCGAACCTGAAAAACCGCAATCAAAAGCGATTTCTGTAATTGACTTTTTGGGATTCTGGATGAGCTGCGCAGCCGCTTTTTCCACACGAACGCGTTGAATGAACTGGTTCAAAGTTTCGCCTGTGATGGCCTGAAAGATACGGAAAAAATGAAAGCGGGAAAAATTGGCCACCCCGGCCAGGGTATCCAAAGACAATTCCTGGTCGATGTGGGTATCGATATAATCGATCACCCGGTTGATGCGCGCTTTGTATTCCTCGCGCATGAGCTGCTGCCGGCTGATGTAAAAGGGATTATGGGTCATAAAAGCAAAAGGTTATGTTTTTAAATATTAATTTTCAACAACGGGTTTTGTTTTTTGTAATGGTTTTGTATAGAACTCCGGCTAACCAGGGAATACCAATCGTTAATGTCAGGATGACCAGCCCTTTTACAGAAAGATCAAACGTAATTATGACATGGGTGATCACCATAATGATCAACACAATAACGCCCAGCCAGAAACTGAGAAAACGGGACAGGCGATATGGTTGCTCCGGTTTAACAAAAAAGAAAAAGATCAGCAGGGAAATGATCAATACCAGGGCAAACGCCAAGGCTCTGAATTTTTCCGGTATGAATATCTGGTCGATCCGTACATACAGATAATCGAGTATTATGATGATCGCCAGCAGCGCATATTCTTTCCAGGATAATTTGTATGAAAACAATTGGTACTCCTTTATAATGTAAAGTTAAACGTGCGCTTCGGGTAGTTTGACGCCAACCTGTCGAATGGCCTGGATGCGCGCCAGCACCGGCGGATGGGAGTAATTAAAAAACACATAAAACGGGTGGGGCGTCAGGTTGCTTAGGTTATCGACCACCAGCTTTTTAAGCGCGGTAACAAAGGTTTCCGGCTCACGGGTGGTTTCCACGGCAAAGCGATCCGCTTCATACTCGTGGCGACGCGAAACAATGTTCATAAATATAGAGAGAATCATCTCAATGGGCGCATAGAGCATACCGAAAAACAACAACCCGGCATATATGGAAACTTCTTTAACATAAAACGCGGCGAACAAGTCTTTATTAGAGATAAACAACGACAGCAGGAAAAACATGACGCCGGAATGGAGAATGCCGGTGACCATACCTTTGAGGATGTGTTTCTTTTTATAATGACCGATCTCGTGCGCCAATACCGCAACCAGCTCGCCGACGCTGTGTCTTTCCACCAGGGTATCGAACAGGGCGATGCGTTTGTTCTTACCAAAACCGGTGAAAAAGGCATTGGACTTGCTGGAACGTTTGGAGCCGTCCATGATCATCACTTCTTTTAAAGAATATTTGACGGACTGCGCGTACGCCATGATTCTTTCTTTTAATTCACCGTCTTCAATGGGTTTGAATTTATTGAACAGCGGCATGATCCAGGTGGGAGCAACGTACTGGATAATAAGCGAGAACAGGGTGACGGCGATCCAGCAGTACAACCAGGCCAGGCTGCCGGCGTATTGGAAAAAGGCCAGCACCCCGGCCAGGATCGGCCCGCCCAGCAAGATGCCGAGCAACAGTCCCTTGAGTAGATCGAGAACAAAGGTTTTAACTGTGGTTCGGTTAAAGCCGAATTTTTCCTCGATGACAAAGGTGGAATAAATACTGAACGGCAGCGACAACACCATTTTTACAAACACCAGAATACCGATATAGATCAGCCCCGTCCATATGGCATGCAGGTTCCAGCCGCGCACCAGGCCGTCCAGGTACTGAAATCCCCCGGCGAACCAAAAGACCAAGATAACGACCAGGTCGAATGTGCCGGTGACAAAGCCGAAATAGGTGTTGACGCGGGTGTAACGCTGTGATTTGGCGTATTTCTCCGCATCATAATGGCCGGTAAATTCCTGCGGTAAGGTGGGACTAAGGGCTTTAAGATTAAACAGATCGGCCGCCAGGTCAAGTATGAATTCCAGCAATATGGTGGAAAGGATAATAATAGCATATATATTCATAATTACTCTTTATTGTTTAATGGTACGGTTGCCCGGAACAGTACAACTCCGGTGGTACTATTTATATGATAATCCAGTCCGGCGGGAGCGAAACAGGCTACGCCGCGGCTAATTTCCATTTGGTTTTGCGCTGCTGAGATGATGGCCTGACCCTCCAGAGCGATCAGAATATCGGGGCCGTGCAACGCCGGAGCACTCCAGCGTTCGTTGTTGGTCAGATGGATTTTGCTTAATTCAAAATCCCGCGCCGGAGTTTTGTAAACGGTTTCTGTTGCGGACACCTTGTCGCCATTCAGAATTTCCGGTTTCCCGGCGGCAAAGGACAAAGTTTTTAGCAGCTCCTGGGCGTCGATGTATTTCGGAGTCAGGCCGCCGCGCAACACGTTATCGGAATTGGCCATCAATTCCACATTGACGCCGCGCAGGTAGGCGTGCGGTACGCCCGCTGCCTGGAACGTGCCTTGTCCCGGCTGCAAATGAACGAGGTTGAGCAGATAAATGGAAAAGAGTCCGCGATCCCTGTGCCCCTCCGACAGGGGAAAGCTGCGCGACGCCTGCACCGCCCAGTAATCCGGTGCATCAGGAGTGAGCTTGCCCTGCGCAAACAGGGGCTCCAGCCGCGCCAGCAGGGGATTGAGCAGGTCATCCACCTGGCGCTGCGGCATTGTCATGATAACCCGGTACAGGTTTTTCAGGTCGTTGCCGGCAAATTCCGGCAGCAGCGGCGCAAATTCGGGAATGCCGTTCAACATCGTTTCAATTTCAGCCAGGGGACGAAAACCGTGCAGCATATAAAAGTCCGTCAGCGCCACATGCACTTCGGGTTTGTGATTATTGTCCTTGTAATTACGGTTAGGCGCATCGAGCGGAATACCCCGGGCGTTTTCACGGGTAAAGCCTTCCCGGGCCTGCTGTTTGGAAGGATGCGCCTGGATGGAGAGCATTTCCCGGGCATCGAGAATTTTAAACAGGTAGGGCAGGGCCGGGCCAAAGTTGTTGATAACGGCAGCGCCCAAAAGTTGTGGCGCGGCGGTGAATAGCATGTTCAAGCCAATGGATTCTTCGTTGGCCTTGATGATGGCAGGGCTTTTCGGGTGCGCGCCCAACCAGTACTCCGCAAAGGGTTCAGCCGTCGCATTATCTCGATGCAGCAGTTCCGGAATAAAACTTTTTCCGCCCCAGGCGTAATGCTGAATAGCGCCTTGCAGTTTTAAGATGGTTGGGTTGCTTATATATGATTCAATAAAATTCACTTCTTCTCCTGTGGTCGATTGCCATAAAATACGAATTTTGCGGGATTATTGAAACAGGAAATGTGGGGGGTGGTTAACTATATAATAACATTTCCTTTCTATATATTTTATCTGATAGCCCTCATGAAATTGAAGATAAGGAAATGGGAAATGGTATTATTGAGGCTTTCAAGTCTAGAAGTCAAGGTATTCCCTTTAAGGGTATTTTTTATGAAACAGTATTTCGTCCATTAGATGCTGATTTTACTTTTGTAGTTCTTGATCCTTTATTTCTAAACACGGATTTTTATAAAGATATTAAAAACACGTGGAAGTTGAAAACGAAAATATTACAAGATGTGTGCATTATATAATTTTTCATAGATGACATTGTATTTTTTTTGTCAGCTATAGGGATTACTATACTTAATAAAAATTTTTTAATTTGTAAACATTTGGCAAAATTTTTGTTGTATTTTCCATAAATAAGTGTATTTTATAAATGTAAAATAGATGGACAAGGTAAAACGGGGAAATTTTATGTCGGATTTTAGCGAAATTAAAGCCGCGCAAATCGCCGCTTTTCTAATCAAGTTGAATAACGGGCGGGAAAATTATACCAAATTGATAAAACTTGTCTACCTGGCGGACCGGAAGGCCATTCTGGAATGGGGATTTCCGATTACTTTTGACGACATGTGTTCATTACCTAACGGCCCGGTAGTCAGCAGGTTTTTGAATCTAATAAAGAATGAAAATAGCGGGAAAACATGGCGGGAATTTATTAAAAAAGATGGTTATAATGTCATTTTAATTAATGAACCCGGTGATGATGAATTGTCCGTTGCCGAAAAAGAACTTTTGCAGCAGATTTATAATAAATACAAAGACAAAAATTATAGTGACATGATAACCTTTACCCACAGTTTGCCGGAATATAAAGATCCGGGTACATCGTCAATACCCATTCATTATGAGGATATTTTACTGGCTTCCGGCATGCCGGTTTATAAAGTAAATGAGATAATTGAAAATATAAAATTTATGCTGGTTTCCAATTCTCTGATTAACAAATGACTTTTACTATTTTTCCGGGGGAAACGTTTTTATTCCCATTACTTCCGGGGACCCCAAAACCACATTTACATATTATTTTAACTCTGCCCGACAAGGACAAAGAGTTTGTGGTAGTTTCTGTCTCTTCAAAAAGCAGTCACCCGAAACCAGATTTAACTGTTGTATTACAAAAGGGCTGTCACAGATTTATCAAGCATGATTCAATTATATTATATGCTATGACGAAAATTTGGACCTGTGAGAATTTGCAGTCGGCATTTGCTTGTGGTAATGCACAAGCAGAAGCGCCAATTGATAAAGGATTACTTGAGATAATTAAAACCGGTTTGTTTGATTCAAAATTTACCAGTCAAAAAATTATAAACTATTGCCGAAGCCATATAAATTTTAAATGCTGAAATATTCATATAAACAGTTTCAAGTGTTAGGCATCCGGCAATTGATACTTCCCAACAAAACGCCATATTTACAAATTTCTTTATAGAATTGCGTATTGTGCTTTTTATTCATTTCCCAGACGCGAATATCTTTCAATACCGGGGAAATGACGATTCCGTTATCTATAGAATATTGAGACGACAAGGCGCTGATTTGCCTCCTTATGTCCATATTAAATGCCTTAACAATGATTAAAATATCAATATCGGACATTTTTGTTTGCTTGTTTTGGGTATAAGAGCCAAACAGGTATTGCCCTATCAGGTTGTCTTTTAGCAGGCGTCGGGAATCAGTGACAAAATCCCGGATTATTTTATCTATCTTTTTATTCATAACTCAATATAAAGGAGTAAGCCAATATTGTCAACAGCTTTTCATCAAGCCCTTTGTACTACAGCAGGATGGGATTGGCGCAGCATACAAGCTAAAACTTGATGTGTTTCAAAACGAGCTTTTTCATCGTCGCTCCCGTGGTGGACTAAACTTTATCAAGAATTATCAATCAAAGTGAAACACACCTGCAGAGCATTAGCTATACTTCAGACCGCCTGGATCAAAAGATACTTTAATTGTAAAAACTTGTGCCATAAGGCGTACTCCACATGATCCATTCCCCATTGTCATTTCGAGGTGCTTGGGACGAGAAATCTTGATAACGGCAAGGGGCAAAAGCCCCTTGTTCTAACATTAAAGTAATGAACAAGATTCCTCGTCGCTTCGCTCCTCGGAATGACATGATAGAGGATGGTTATACGCCCTGGGCTTCCCAGGGCGAGCCTATCAGCTTATTTCAAACCCAACCCGGTAGCTATGCCGTCGCCATAGTTTTTATCGGCGCGGCGGAAATGCGCCACCATCTTTTCCTGGATGCTCTTTGGTGTTTTGCCCAAACTGCCGCAAATATTGGCAATCAGGCGCTGCTGTTCAGCTGCCGGCATTAAGCGGAACAGGTTGCCGGGCTGAATATAATCGTCATCCACGCCGCGCTTTTGTTCATAACGATCCGCATCGCCGGAGATTTTGAGCGGCGGTTCTTTGTAGGCAGGATCTGCAAGCGGGCCGCCAAAGCTGTTCGGTTCATAATTCGGCGAAGCGCCGCCGTTGTCGTCAAAACGCATGTGCCCGTCGCGTTGGTAATTATTCACTTCCACATGGGGACGGTTAACAGGCAGCCGCTCGAAATTCACACCCAGCCGGTAGCGGTGCGCATCCGCATAAGCAAAAATACGCGCCTGCAACATTTTACAAGGCGAGAAAGAAATTCCGGGAACCACATTCGCCGGGGAAAACGCCGCCTGTTCGATCTCGGCAAAATAGTTTTCCGGGTTGCGGTTCATTTCCATTTCGCCGACCTCGATGAGGGGATAATCTTTGTGCGGCCACACTTTGGTTAAATCAAATGGATTCCAGCGATAGGTTTCCGCCTCTTTTTCCGGCATCACCTGTACATAAAAAGTCCATTTCGGGCAATCGCCCTTTTTGATCGCTTCAAATAAATGCCGGGTATGGTAATCCGGGTCTTGTCCGGCGAGACGATCGGCTTCATCCTGCATCATGCACTGAATTCCCTGTTTGGTCTTGAAATGGAATTTCACCCAAAAGCGTTCATTTTTGGCGTTGATGAAACTGTAGGTATGGCTGCCATAGCCGTTCATAAAGGGAATGCCCTTGGGGATGCCGCGATCGGAAAACAGGATAGTCACCTGGTGCAGAGCTTCCGGTACCTGGGACCAGAAATCCCACTGCATGGTATCGGAGCGGGTGTTGGTTTGCGGGTCGCGTTTTTGCGAGTGGATAAAATCCGGGAACTTGATGGCATCGCGGATAAAGAAAACCGGGGTGTTGTTGCCCACCATATCCCAGTTGCCTTCTTCGGTGTAGAATTTCAGGGCAAAGCCGCGTACATCGCGCACCGTGTCGGCCGAGCCTTTTTCTCCCGCAACTGTGGAGAACCGGCCCAGCACCTCGATTTTTTTGCCTTTTTTGGCAAACAGTTTGGCTTTGCTGTATTTGCTAATGTCGTTGGTAATGGTGAGGATGCCATGCGCCCCGGCGGCTTTGGCGTGAACAACTCTTTCGGGAATTCTTTCGCGATTAAAATGGGCCAGCTTTTCCAAAAGATAATGATCTTGCAGCAAGGTAGGGCCGCGCTGGCCGGCGGTTAATGAGGTTTGATTGTCGTCTACAGGAATTCCTGCAGCAGTCGTCAGCTTTTTTTCTTTAGCCATTGTTTACTCCTTTCACAACTTGGTTAAGTGTTCAAGGGAATGATTATTGTGTAAATGAATGGCAAATTCAGCTTTACTATTGTGCTATACTCTTTTCCTTACAATTCGCGCATATTCCAAAGAATTCTATTTTGTGGCTCCGTACTGTAAAATCTGTCAATTTGCCGGCGGAGGCAATGATTTCATCATAGTTAGGCATAATAAAATCAATGATAGCTCCGCATTCTTCACATATCAAATGATGGTGTGGCGTGATGTTGGCTTCAAAACGGTCAAAGGTGCTGCCGTAATGGATCTTTTTGATCAGGCCCTGGTCATTTAATATCGTGAGATTACGATACACAGTACCCAAACTCAACCGGGGAAACTCCTTTTTTAACCGTGCATACAACCAGTCCGCTGTCGGGTGCTCGGTCGTCGAGCGCAGCAATTCCAGAATGCGGACACGTTGCCGGCTTTGTTTATAGGTAACATTTTCGACTTTCTTTTGCATAATCAATATTAATAATCATTCCGATTATTAATATAGTTGATTCCTTTCACAATGTCAAGAGATAACGGTATATTTTTTATAGAAAAGTTATTTATATTAGTGGCCATGTAAAATAGTAAAGAAAAAAACAATGTGACGCAAGGGTTTTTTGTCGACAATAAGCTTGATGAGGAGAGAATAACAGCAAGCGGATTTATTTCAAGAGTGTTGAATAAACAAAAATTTGGTTCACAGACCAGAGAAAAGTATTTTTTTTTAGGAAAAGAGTTTTTAATTTGTAAAATTATTGAGTTTGATCTAAACTGTCAAAGTAATTAACCAAAAAGTTTAAAGAATATGTCCGAAACCGATTTCGTAAAAACAAGTAACCGAATCTGTGTTTTAATGATGTTATTTGTAATAAATAATGTTTCGGCTAACATTAAATGGTCGCCTTCCTTTATATCTATTTTTAATGAATCGTTCTTGTTTGATAATTTACAGGAAACCCGACCGACTGTTGAAGGGTATTATCATTTTCAAAACTACCGTTTTTATAAAACTGTAAATTATAATCTGATGATCCATTATAACATAACGACAAAAACAAGAATTGCATTATCAGGCGGATATGCAGAATTGGTACCAAGCGGCCGAGTTGTGGAAGCCGGCTTTACGGACCCGGTAATTGCGGGGTCAGTGCAGCTAACGGAAAAATTTTTTTTAATCGAAAATATCTCTGTACCGGCCGGTAAAGAATCAATCGGCGAGCAGCGTATGAATGTTGGTTCAGGTATTGTAATGCAGTTTTTTTCTAGTCCCAAACAATCTTTGCAATTTCTTTTCAAGATAAATTTTTTGCAAATTGAACAATACAATTGGCAAAAGAAAAAACATGAATCAGCTTTTATTCGCTCCCCTTATAATGCACTCTATTACCGGCGAACCTTTGCTGATATTACTTTGTTTTTTAACTTGATACTTGATGGTATTAGAAACAATAATTACATTTCTTTCGGAATAAACGAAAATTGTACTTGTATAAAATATTTTTATCCTTCTATAAGTGTCGGGTATAATCTAGATACCCTGTATTATGTCTGTACTCTTTCCATGAGGTTTTAATTCATGCCGTCGAGAAAGCAATTTTTGAAGGCAATTTCGATTATTTCAATGCTAATTGTATTTTCAGGGACTTGTACAAAAAAAGATTACATTTTAAATGAGTCTGACAAATTCGTCGTTGAGGATATACCTGAGGAGATAATTCTTGCCCTGCCAACACCAGATAAATCAGGTCAATGCGTGCATCCGGATATTCAATACTTTGAAGAGGGATTTAATAAAAACAAATTTTTTTTAGTTTACACACCATATCCTTTTAGTAAGAATAGTTATGAAAATCCGTGTCTTGCAGTTAGCAATAACGGAGTAGACTATGATGAATTTACGATAAGTCAAAATCCGTTGGCTAGAACTCCCAAAAATGGTTATAATAATGATCCGGAATTATATTTTGATAAAGAAAAAAAAGAATTTTATTTGTTTTATCTGGAAACAGTAAAACCTGATTATCAGAATTTAATACGATTGAAAAGTAGTGATTGTATCAAATGGGAAAGATCGCTTGTTAATCATTTTGTTTTTCCTCAAGACATATTTATAGTTTCTCCTTCTATTGTTAAAAGAGATTCAATATTTTATCTGTTTTTTGTTAACCTTTCCCGATATCATTATCCGATTCAGTTTGTTAAAAATATTGATAGCAACAACATGAATTTTGAAGATCGTACAACAATAAATACAGAGTTCCCTGAAGGTTTTATTCCCTGGCATATTGATGTTTTTCCGGCAGGTAATAAATTCGTTATGCTTGCATGTGGACCGTTCTCTGATTCAAAACTTTATCTTGCAGTTAGTTCAGATTTAGTTAACTGGACATTTAATTGTAATCCCTTATTAATTAATACAACTGGTTTTTATAATAGTAAAAAGATATATCGAAGCACAGGTTTAGTATTTAATAATATCTTAGTTGTGTGGTTCTCTTTGCAAACAATTGGAAATGAATGGATGATAGGTGTAAAAAAGTTTCCGTTAAAGAATGTCTTACCGTCTGGAGTGACAATAAAATAATATAAATGCCAACAGTTGTAAAAACCTAAATACAGTACTAGTAAATGTCCTTGTACAAAAAAACGAAAGGCTTTTTGTGAAAATTTTATTACTAGTCAATCCTGCAGCCGGGCGTAAGCAAGGCACTCAAGCTGCACAAAAAGCATTAACCCTTTTCCATCAACAGGGGGTAGAGGTAACCTGCATTTATTCCGAATATGCCGGGCATCTCATTGAAATAGCCAAACGAGAAGTGAATAGTGGCTGGGATGGTATAGCCGCCCTGGGCGGCGACGGCACCTTGTTTGAGGTCATTAACGGTATGATGCAGGGGAATCCGGACCTGCCGGTACCACTTGGCGTATTACCGGTTGGCACCGGCAATTCTTTTTCCAAAGACCTGGCCGCGCAATCCCTGCAGGCTGGCGTTCAGGCGGTTGTCAACGGTACGACCCGTCGGGTTGACCTGGGATACTGTGAAAGTCCGGGACGATCCTTTTATTTTATTAATATTTTGGGGTTTGGATTTGTCGCCGACGTTGCCCAAAAAGCCGCAGCATTCAAGAAATGGGGCAGCCTTAGTTATATCATCGGCGTTTTCATTATTACCAAAAATCTGCAATCCTGTACGCTGGATTTCGAGATCGACGGGCAGACGTATCACCGGGACAATGTATTTGTGGAGATCAGCAATTCCACCAAAACCGGCGGGAATATGATCATGGCGCCGGCGGCGAAAATCGATGATGGAAAGCTGGATGTGGTCATTCTCAATAAAATATCGCGTTATGGTCTGTTATCAACTTTGCCGAAAATTTTTAATGGATCGCATATTCGCATTCCGCAAATCGAAACGTTCCAGGGAAGCGCCATGACATTTCATCCGGCTGTCCCTAAAGCTCTGACGCCCGATGGCGAGATCATTGGAGAGACGCCGATAACCGTATCGATCCTGCCCGGAAAAATCAAGGTCTTTGATTTATGAAAAAGATGCTTAAAAAAGTTAAAGTGAACCTGGCGTCGGCGCTTGCCTGGATATGTGGTTTCAGCGCATTTCTGCTGGTATCTTTATCGCTTCTTATTACGGGAATCGTTATCAATCCCCGGCGCTTTGATGGATTAATTAAGGCCGGATGTCGTTTTATTATGCGCATGTTATTCATCAGAATCCGGGTCGAGGGCCGCGAACATGTTGATCCGCGCCGCACCTATATTTTTATGTGTAACCATGTTAACCAGTTTGACGGGATTGTCTTGTACGGCTATATTCCCAATTTCGCGCGTGGAGTGGAACTGGATACCCATTTCAAATGGTTTTTCTGGGGATGGGTATTACGCCGCCTGGAAATGATCCCCATCAGCCGCACCAATGCCCGCAGCGCTATGAACAGTTTAATGCAGGCGAAAAAGGCGTTTGCCCGCGGCATCTCGATCATGATCATGCCCGAAGGCACCCGCACATTAACCGGGAGTTTTGGCGCTTTTAAACGCGGGCCGTTTTTGCTGGCCAAAGAAGCGGGTGCGGATATAGTCCCTATGGTCATGATCGGCGCTTTTGAGATCAAGCGCAAAGGCAGCCCAATCCTTCGCCCCGGACAAATGATATTACGGTTCGGCAAACCGGTGTTATATTCCGAAACCTGTGATCTTGAAGCGGACGAATTAAAAACTCTGGTTCGAGATAAAATGTTACAGTTATTCGAACAGTAAGCAGTATTGATGGTTTCCACCCTGACACCCTGGAGCCATCACCGGGGATAATAATTCAAATTTATTTCTTCTCCGGGCATTCCGGGTTTAGAATGATCTGCGCTATGCCGCTGGTAAACAAATTTGGCTCAGCCGGTCGATCCGTCAACATATTCACAAAGGGGAAGTGATGGTATTCGGTCGATTTGAGCAACAAACGAATGCCTTTTTGCGGGAAATAGCAATCAATCAGTTTGAACAAACCGGCGCCGGTACTTTTCTCATGGGTCTTTTTACTATAGTCCAGTAATTTTTGCAAGTCATGCACCTGTAGCTGTACTGGTGATTTTTGCAAGGTTTTTTTACATTCGGAAAAATATTTCCTCACCCTGGAGATCGGAAAAGCCGAATAGGGTGGATAGTTGTTTTGCACCAGCATCTTGGGCACCCGGATAAATACTTGTCCATTTGCGGCATAAACAAAATCATCATGATCCGTATAGGGGGCAAGATATAAGGGGGTTTTTTTGTCACAAAACTGGTTCAGGATCGAATCATAGTATTTTCTCATTTTATACCCCTGGAATAATGAATTGATTTTTTTTGCCTTTCCAGCAGATTTGATTTGACACACGAACATTTTTTTATTATATTTATGCTAAATATTTTAGCACACAGTTAATTTTCATATCAAAAGTACATAAAATTACAACCACTGTCAAGTAAAATTTATTAAAATTTTTCAGGATTTTCAAGTGCAGCATTTTTGGGATAATGTCGATAAAGTAATAAAATTGTTGAACATACCGCGTAATGAGCTTGCCAAAGCTATCGGTATTTCTGAGGCGCATTTATCCAACCTGATCCGCGGCAAGCGCAGCGCTTCCACCAAACTTTTGGAATTAGCCGCCGACTATTTACACTTTCCGGTACCTGAATTGCTGGATAAAGATTTTTTCGCCGCTCTGCTCCGGCAAAAACGCGGCACTGTAATAGAAAAACATCCTCCGATCATCGATTTTGCCGATGACTTTCACGCCGGGGTGATGCCACAGATCGGCAACGCGGGCTTTAAATCATCCTCCCTGCTTGCCGGGCAAAGTGAACCGGTAGTTGATCCGGATATCCCATCAGTGGCAGACCGGCAGCATGATAAACAGCCAAAAGCCCCTGTCGCCTCACTTGAAGAAGAAGTTCATTCAATCGAGAATCCCTGGATCGATGCCGGACAACTCAAAACCGAAGTTCAGACAATTTTGGCGGCAGATGATCTTACTCTGGTCGATCTGACCCGCGCCGCGCAGTTGGACCTGGTTTTTATGGACAAGTTGTTCAGCGGAAAAATAGAAACCTGCCAGTTTGAAATTGCCAGAAAGATAGCCAGGGCAACAGGCAGAGCCTGGAAATTTGCCGGCAACAAAGTTTATTTTTTTAAAAAAGCCGGGCAGACCAATACCGAAGAAATCAATAAAGACAGCCTGATTTTCCCGTTTCCAACCGTTAAACATGTTCGCGAACTGCCGCTTATACCTCTTGAAGTAGGCGCCGGCGACCCGATGCCCAACAGGTTGCAGGATCCGGTTTCGTTTACCAAGGCATTTCCGGGTATTCGTGCAGAGGTTAAATATACCCTGCGGGTGCATGGCAATTCCATGCAGTATGCCGGTATTTATGACGGCGATCTACTGTTTGTCGCCCCGGTTGACGACAAAAATAACCTGAAGAACGGCAGCCTGGTGATCATTGCCGATGAGTTTGGCGATTTGCTGGTTAAATTCTTTCACAAAAAGGAAAGTATGGCCGTGCTGGTATCGGCGTCGCGACGCAATCCCCCGATTATTAAAAGTATGGAAGAGATCACCATTTACGGCAAGGTACTGCACAGCAGTCACCTGCGCACCTTTGAATAATAAAGCCGGATTAGCTGATCCGGCCTGGTTTTGTGCGCCTGGAGGGGCTCGAACCCCCAACCTTCTGATCCGAAGTCAGAAGCTCTATCCAGTTGAGCTACAGGCGCTCAATGTTTTCAACTTAAAATTTAATCGTTTCCCGGTTTTAATGCAAATAAAAAAAGCAGACAATCAATTATTGAACGCTTAGGGGGGTCAGCATTCAAAGGAGGGGTTTGATTGCCTGCTTTTTTATTATAACAATGCTATTATTTTTTTTGTTCCCGGAATATGCCAGAGCCCGGGGATTTTAGAACCGGGAAATTGTAAAAGTTGTTGGTAATTTTATGTAAATTATATAACTTGTACAACAGGCTGGTAGCAGAAGAATATCTTTACAGGCTCGATAAAACAAAATCCGGTTGAAAAACCGGAAAAAGCACTAAAAAATTGAATAAATGAACTACTAAAGGGTATCTAGTGCAAACGTACCCGTTTTATACCACATTGCCTGTACAAATTGGCGATGTCAATTATGGCGGACATGCCGGCAACGACAAGTACCTGCTTTTTTTTCATGAAGCCAGGCTGCGGTATTTCAGAGAGCTTGGCGTAACGGAAGCCGATATTGGCGATGGCGTGTCGCTGACGCAGGTTGAGGCGCATATCGTTTATAAAAATGAAGCATTTTATGGAGATGAACTGGTTATCGGTGTTAAAATTACCGATATTTCCAGGGCCAGCTTTAAAGTGGAATATTTTATATCCCGAAAAAGCGATGACGCCGTGATCGGTAACGGGTATACAGTTTTGGCTGGTTTCGATTACCGTACCCATCGCCTGAAAAAGATTCCGGCTTCTTTTGTAGACAAGGTATCTGCCCGGCAGGCAGAATAGCTTGTTGCTTTTATATTGTGCAAGAACAGTATTATTTAAGATGAGAGTATGACATGAAAAATCGGTTTACAGCAATTATTCTTGTATTGATATTTGTCATCGGAACATCCTTTAGCGCCTATGAATTCCCGCAAAACCAGGGCACCGTGGTCAATGATTTTTCCGGGGTGATAAGTGAAGAAACCAAAACCCGCATCGAAGGGCTGGGCCGGGAAATATTTGAAAAGACCGGAGTAGCAATTGTGGTGGCTTCGCTGCCGACTATTGGCGATAATGAGTATACCGATTATGCCAACCGGTTATTTGTAAACTGGGGCATTGGTAAAAAGGGCGACGACCAGGGTATTTTGATTTTCCATGTCAATGATCAACGCAAGGTGCGGATCGAAGTGGGTTACGGCTCCGAGGGATACCTGCCGGACGCGACCGCATCGCGCATCTGGCGTAATATCATGTTACCGCACTTTCGCGATGGTGATTTTGACAACGGTTTTTTATCCGGGTACCTGGCGATTGCCGATATTGTCGCTAAATACTACAATGTAGAATTTTCCGGTTCGCCGGAAGCCAGGGGACAGGATGAATCGACAGGCTCGCCAAACTGGCTGTGCATGCTGATTGGATTGCTGATATTATTAAGCATGTTCGGCGGCGGTAAAGGCCGGGGCAGCGCAATTCCGTGGCTGATCCTTGGATCGATGCTGGGCAGCGGCAAGAGTTCCGGCGGCGGTTTTGGTGGTGGTTTTGGCGGCGGCGGTGGCTTTGGCGGCGGGTTTGGCGGCTTTGGCGGCGGCATGAGCGGCGGCGGCGGCGCCGGCGGCGGTTATTGATAATTATTGAATTAACATAAATTTCTGGAGAATAATTATGGTGAAAATTCCTCATTCACCCGAAGAGATCTTTACCGAGTTTACAAATGATGTCAAGGCGCTGTTTGGCGACGACCTGGTTGCTATTGCTCTCTATGGCAGCGGCGCTAAAGGCGAATATGTGTACAAAAAATCGGATATTAACTTTCTGGTGGTATTGACCGAAGCCGGAATGGGTAAATTGTCGGCTGCCCTGGAGTTTGTTAAAAAATGGGACAAGCGTAAAGTTTCGGCGCCGCTGTTTTTAAGCCGTGAATATATTGCTTCATCGCTCGACAGCTTTCCTATTGAATTCCTGAACATGAAAAAATATCATAAACCGGTTTATGGTGAAGATATTCTGGCCGGGCTGGAATTCTCCCGTGAGCACCTGCGTTTAAAGTGCGAGGAACAGGTAAAGGGAAAATTGCTGCACCTGCGCGAAGGCTTTTTACGGACGTTTGGCAACCGTCAGGCTCTGGAAACCTTACTGGCGGCTACTATTCCCGCCTTTGCCTCTTTGTTTACCGCTTTGCTGGAATTTAATAATATTGCTGTTCCGGCAACCAAAAAAGACACAATATTAAAAGCGGCGGAATCTTTTAAACTCGATCAGGAAATTTTTAGCCGGGTGCTTGCTGTTAGAGAAAAGACATATAAACCGGAAAAATCGGAACTGATTGAATTAACTGTAAATTATATCAAAGAAATACATAAACTAGCCATCATCGTAGATGCATGGCAATAATTATTTGAGGAGGTAACTATGTGGAAAGGCTTATTGGTTGTTGTTGGACTCTTGGTTGTTGTTGCATTATTATTCGGTTCGACTTATAATGGTTTGGTAAAACTCGATGAAACCGTTAAAAATGCCTGGGCTGAAGTAGATAATCAACTGAAACGGCGTATGGACTTGATCCCCAACCTGGTTAATACGGTCAAGGGTTATGCCAAATTTGAACAGGAAACCCTGGAAGGGGTTATCCAGGCTCGCGCTAACGCCACTAAAATGGAAGTGAACGCCGGCGACCTGGTGAATAATCCTGAACAGATGCAGCAATTTATGAATGCCCAAAACGGCCTGTCTTCGGCGCTGAGTCGTTTGATGGTAGTTGTGGAAAAGTACCCGGATTTAAAAGCCAACCAGAATTTTCTGGATCTGCAGGCTCAGCTTGAAGGCACCGAAAACCGCTTGACTGTAGCCAGAAGAAATTATAATGAAACGGTTAAAAGCTATAATACCCAGATCAGGGTTTTCCCGCGTAATTTTATTGCCGGAATGCTTGGCTTTCAGCAACGGCCCTATTTTGAAGCACCGCCGGAAGCGCAGCAAGCCCCGGTTGTCGATTTTAATCAATAGATCATTTCAAAAACCCCGGTCAATCCGGGGTTTTTTTTACCTGATTTTATCTGCTTTTAAAGTTTATCCTGCCCAATGGCAATGACAAGTGTTTAAGTATTTCTATTGCAAAATTGCCGGAAATTGCGTATATATTATTTAAATATAAATTAATACTTTCCGGACAGTGTATGGTCATTAATCCGCATATTCTTGAAGAATTTGAACGGCAGCAGCAGCGCCGGGAAAAAGTTGATTTTAATAAAAACCGGCGCCTGTTTAAAGAAATGTATAAACATGCCGTCAGGATGGGCGCCATTCCCAGCGCCAATCCTCTGGAAGGTATTGAAGTAAAAATCAAACTAGCCCGGATCATCAATAGTGTTTGATAAAATTCTCTGTGATATTGCGCAAGCATTACAAAATCAGCAAATTGATTATATGATCATTGGTGGCCAGGCGGCGCTTGTATATGGCGTTACCCGCTTTACTCAGGATATTGATATAACCCTGGGACTTGGAGTAGAAAATTATCTGCAAATTGAAAAACTGGTTGCCGACCAAAATTATTTTATCCGTACCGGCGACCCTGAAAATTTTGTAAAAAGGACAATGGTCTTGCCGGTGCAAGATAAAAAAACCGGTATTAATATTGATTTTATTTTTTCATTTTCTGCTTTCGGAAAAAAAGCCCTGTCCCGGGCAATTCCGGTTCAAATTAACAATATTTCTGTAAGGTATGTTTCATTGGAAGATTTGATCATTCACAAGCTCATTGCCGGGCGCCCCAGGGATATTGAAGATGTAATAAGTATCATTCTCCACAATCCGAATTTTGACTGCAATTATATTGAAAACTGGTTAAAAGAATTTGACAAATCCCTTGCAGAAGATTATATTAATACATTCAGAAACCTGTTAAAAGAACTGAATCATGAAATATAATTGAATTTATGTTGATAATGAAAAAAGTTGCATTACAATATTTCCAGCCGGAGATAGTGTAGCAACTTTCATTTTGTTCAGACATGCGGAAATATTATCGCCAGGAAAATTAGCAAGAATGATCACTAGCGCCGGTTGGTTTTTCATAAAACAGATTTATAACGCCAGGCCGCGAAAACAATGCGGAAGCCGAGGCCAATGCTGACCCAAAAACGAAATCTGATTATTTTTATTCTGTTAGCTTTGGGCACGGTCATTCTGTCATCCTATTTTTACATTAAAAAAAACCGGGATCCCCTTTCCATAGAAATTCAGAATGGCTGTGGCGAGCCCGGTCTGGCGGCGCAAATCGCACAAAAGTTATATAAATGGGATGTGTTCGCCGTAGGGAATGCCGACCGGTATGATTTTGAAAAGACCGTTATTATCGCCCGTTGTAAAAAAAATAACCGTGAGTTAAAGAGATTTTGCGCTGAAATCGGATATGACCCACAGAAGGTGATATATCATAAACAGGAAAATCACCACATTGTCGTAACCCTGATTTTAGGCAAAGACTATCGGAATTATTTTCCCCAGGGGACCTCTGAAACCCCCTGATTCCCTGGCGTCAGCACGCGAGGCTCAATATGAATAAAAAACAAGTATTGATTTTCATCACCGGGGTATTTTTCATCTGCTCTTTCCGTTTATTCCCGCAAACCCCACCGTTTATTACCGCACCGGTAAATGATCAGAGTAATAATATTTTTCATTACCTTAACCGGGTAGCTGCACTGGTAACAGAGACTTCACTGGCCGGTTTTGCAACGTTACCCGAATGGGAAGCGGCGCGTCCGCAGCGCTATGCCGAGTTTATCGATATGATGAGCCTGGCGGATCAACCTTTGTATGAGCCGCGCTGCCCTTTAAACGTTACCATTACCGGAACGATACAAAAATCCGGTTATCGCATAGAAAAACTGTATTATGAATCTTTACCTTCGCTATACGTTGTAGCGAATTTGTATATACCTCAAGGTCTGGAAAAACCGGTCCCCGCCATTCTGTATGTTTGCGGTCATGCCGAAACCCAAAAGGTTCATTACCAGGCGCATGCCCGTCGTTTTGCGGAACTGGGATTTGTCTGCCTGATCATCGAGACTATACAATGGGGCGAGGTGCGCGGCGAACACTGGGGGACGTACGCGCGTGGCTGGTTTCACTGGTTAAGCCGCGGGTATACACCGGCCGGAGTCGAATTGTGGAATGCACTGCGCGGAATCGACCTGCTGTGCGCCAGGCCCGAAGTGGATAGCGACAAGATTGGCGTAACCGGCACCTCCGGCGGGGGCGCGCAAACCTGGTTTATTGCTGCCGCCGACCCGCGCATCAAAGCAGCCGCCCCAAGCTGCGGCACCAGCACGGTCAAGGCGCATATTTTTCACAACACCATTGATGGCCATTGCGATTGCATGATGCCGGTCAATACCTGTCTGCGTGATATTCACGATATTGGCGCGCTGATCGCTCCGCGGCCGCTGCTGGTTGCGGCGGCAGATCGCGATGGCCTGAACACGATCGATGCGACCCGCGAGTGCGTACAGTATATCAAACAAATTTATGAGTTATATGACAAGGGGGAGCAGATCGAACTGGTGGAAACACCGGGCGGGCATTCGTATCAAATACTGTCGCGCACCAAAATTATGGCTTTTTTTCTCCGCTATTTGTACAATAAAGAAATCCCATATACGGAGATAGATGATATTGATACCACGGCTGCCGGGCAATTTTCCGCTGTGGATTTGCGGGTATATAAAAACGGCCCGCCGCCGGATGACCGCACCTGTTCTATACAGGAAACTTTTATCAAAACCGCCACTCCGCCGGTTATAACCAATAAAGAAGACCTGGCAGTGTACCGGGCAAAGGTAATTGATTTTTTGCGGGAAAAAACCTTCCGCGCTTTTCCCGACGCTGCTGCCGTCATGCAGCCGCGCCTGGAATTCCGCACCCTGGATGATGCCCCCTTTGGACATGAGGTTTACAGTTTTGTTTCAGAAACGGACTGGCGGCTGAAAATTGATATTTACAGACGCCATCCCTGGGAAGAATCCGCCCCGCTGCTGGTTATTTTACGCAGTCCGGGCGAAAACCGCACGGAATCCGAGCGATGGGTTGAAGGTTTTGATGAGCGCTATAATTTAGCGTTTTTAGATGTTCGCGGCGTCGGCGAAACCGGCTGGAATGAAAATATGCAATGGCATATTCGCCGGGCATTGGCATGGACAGGGCGAACCATTGCCTCCATGCAGGTTTATGATGTACTGCGAGGACTGGAATTTTTACGGAGCCTGGAAGGATTTGACAGCGCTGCTATGTGCCTGGCAGCGCGCGGAGCTTTATGCGCGCCGCTGGTCTATGCCGCCTTGCTGGATGGCGGGATCGACCGGGTTTTCCTGGAAAATCCCCCGGCCACGCAAAACCAGCCCAGCCAACCCGATGGCCGCGGCGATGCCATTGAAATGCTTAATTGCCTGCGTATAACAGATTTACCCCAGGCAGCGGGACTGCTTTATCCGGCTGAGATTATTATTGTTGGATCAATACCGGTAACCTGGAACTGGTGTGAAGCGGTTTATAATAGCCTCGGCAAGGCAGACAATTTTCATAAAGTAGCCAGGATAACGGATTGGGGAAAATGATCTTTGCCGGAAAAAAGAGGGAACATTTTTTTTCTGAACATAGTTATAATAGAGAATTCACGCTTTACCGGAATATTAACAGGGAGTATTCCGGTGAGAACACCGGCGCCCTGTGGAATGGAGGTGATCTTATTAATCATATATTGGTAATAAGAGCCTCCGGTGTTACTTGCTAGCGCCAGGTACATCGGGCTCTGCTTATGTCGGGCTCTGCTGATCTTTAGCGGAGCCCTTTTTTATTGCCGGGGAAATAACCGCCATTATCTTTTCTGCACAACCATGAGTAATCTAAACAGAGAGGGGTGAAAATAAACTGTTTTTTTTTAATTATCCAGATATTAAATTGTATTAAATATAAAGCAACTTGATTATTTATTATAGAGGGCATGACATCTATGCGTATTAAAAGTATTTTTACGCTGGTTTTAATTGTAATAAGCATGACTAGCGCAATCGGACAAACAAATGAAGATTGTTTTACCTGTCATGGCGATCATGCGATAGCGCCGGAGACTGACCGTGGAGCCCGGCTGCAATTATTTTTATCCGCCGACAGTTTTGCACAGGCAACACATGGTGTGTTAACCTGTACTGATTGTCATACAGGCGACGAAAGTACTTTTATTGAGGTTCCGCATTTAACCGACGCCATGCAAACGCTGTCTTGTCTTGACTGTCACGGGGAGGATTATACCGTAATGAGCGGCGGGTATGAAAAAAGCGTGCATGCCCTTGTTCTTAAAGAGAATTTTTCCTGCGCTTCCTGTCATAATCCCCATACCGTCAATTACGCTGCCCTGGACACTAGTAAAATTGCCATGATTGCCTGGTATAACAACCAATGTATGTCATGTCATACCGATTCGGTGCGGTTTTCTACACTAGCGGACAGCGCCATCATTCGGGATTTATCGCATAGTTTTTTGCCCAACAAAGCGGCGCACTGGAAGTACGTGCGTTGTGTAGACTGTCATACCCCATCCACAGAGAGCGATATACACCAGATATTGCCCAAAGAGCAAGCACAACATAACTGTGTCGAATGCCATTCAACCAATACCTTGCTGGCCCGCAAGTTGTATAATCCTGCAAACGATACGACCGCTATTGCCGGCGCCGGCATCAGTAATTATTATTTATTCCAGAATGCCTATGTTATCGGCGCCACCCGTCACCTGGCGGCGGACAAGATCATTGTCGGCATTTTGTTGTTAACCTGCGCAGGTATTCTCATCCATATTATTTTACGTTTTGTAAACCGTCATAAAAAAACGCACAAATCCGCAAGCGAGGACGATCTCTATTCTGCCGGAACCCGGTTGTGGCACATGGTCAATGCCCTGGTGTTTATCGTGTTACTTGTGACGGGTTTTACAATGCATTTTGCTTCCACTTCGTCACTGATCAGTTTTGCAGCGTCAGTGACCATTCATAATATTGCCGCAAAGATATTGGCGCTGAGTTATGTGTTGTTCATTATCGGGAATTTTACCAGTAAAAATATAAAACATTATTTGCCGGCGCGCAAAGCCTGGTTAGCGCGTATGACGGCACAATTACGGTATTACCTGTGGGGCATATACCGGGGCGAACAACCGCCATTTACGCCCGGCAAGCAACAAAAATTCAATCCCATGCAGCAAATCACCTACCTGGTGATAATGTACTTGTTTTTGCCGCTCATTATAATCAGCGGTGTTATGATGATGTTTCCGCACCTGGCGCCTGATAAATTGTTTGGCGTGGGCGGAGTCGGCCCGATAGCGATCCTGCATTACCTTGTAACTATTGTACTGACCTTGTTTTTGTTGGTGCATATTTACCTTGGCAGCACCGGTAAAACGGTCGGTGAACTCTATATGAATATTATGACCGGAAACCGCGCCGCCAGGATTAAATCCCGAAAAGATAAAAAACATACAACCTGACCGCGCTGATAAATTTTAGTGCTTGTTTCTTTGACGGAAAATTAATAATATTGTTTGAACCGGATTCAATATGTTTTGGAGACAAGAAATATATAAAGGAGTGTTGGTTTGGTATTACCCAGGTTAACATTAAAACATTTTTTTGAATATTGCACCACAAATTATGGTAAAGAAAAAGCATTATCATTTGTCGATGGTGAACCGTTCAGCTATAGTGAATTATATGATAAAGTACAGTATGTGTCGGGTTTTTTACAAAAATCAGGAATACGGGCCGGTGACCGGGTTGCAATCCTCGGAGAAAACAGTCCGAATTGGGTGGTTGCCTATTTTGCTATAACCACAATGGGCGCTATTGTCGTCCCTATATTACCCGATTTTTTACCCGACCAGGTACAGCATATCCTTCACCATTCCAATAGCAAGGCGCTCTTTATATCGGAGAAACAATATGAAAAAAATCTTGAAGCCGAATTTGACGCACATCTGCGTATTTATTTACTAAATACATTTAGCGAAATCCGTCCGCGCACACCCATTGATAAGCTAAAAGAAATGCTCAGGGATAGCGGGAAGGAACTGGCCAAATTAAAGATAGCCGCCCTAAAGCTGGCCAAACGGTATTTTAATGATGTTATGGAAGATGATGTCGCTTCAATAATTTATACTTCCGGGACAACCGGTCATTCCAAGGGGGTGATGTTGACGCACAAGAACCTGGTTTCCAATGCCATCGCTTCCGCTCAAATTCAACCCATTCAACCCGGCGACAGAATGCTTTCGGTTTTACCCTTGTCGCATACCTACGAGTGCACTGTTGGTTTGTTGGTGGCTTTTACCGGTGGCGCCTGTACTTATTATTTTGAAAAACCGCCTTCACCAAATCTTTTGGTTGAAGCTATGAAAAAGATCAAACCGACTGTTATGTTGACAGTTCCATTGATTATAGAAAAAGTTTACAAAAACAGGATATTGCCGCAATTCCAAAAGAACGCAATTATTAAAAGTATGTATAAAAATGATTTTCTGAGGAAAAAACTGCATAAACTGGCTGGAAAAAAACTGTATAAATCTTTTGGCGGCTGTTTACATTTCTTTGGTATTGGCGGGGCCAAGCTGGCAACCGAAGTGGAGCAATTTTTAAAGGACGCCGAGTTTCCGTATGCAATTGGCTATGGATTAACAGAGACCTCCCCATTGCTGGCAGGTGCCGGTCCCACTCAAACCCGTGTTGGTTCAACCGGTCCGGCAGCCCCCGGCGTTCAGTTAAAGATCAATTCTCCCGATCCCTATAGCCAGGAAGGAGAAATCCTCGCCAAAGGCCCAAATGTGATGAAGGGATATTATAACGACCCGGAACTAACTGCCCAGGTATTTACCAGGGACGGCTGGTTCAGAACCGGTGATTTGGGGATATTCGACAAGGATGATTTTTTATATATCAAAGGCCGGCTCAAAAATGTGCTGATTGGCCCAAGTGGGGAAAATATCTATCCTGAAGAAATTGAAACCCAGATCAATGCCTGCGATTACGTGGTGGAATCACTGGTATATTATGACCAGGGTAAAATTGCCGCCCGCGTTCATTTGAATTATCCTTCACTGGATAGGGATTTCAAAGTGTCCGGCGAACTGGAACTAAAAAAGAAGATCGAAGAGTTGTTAAAAAGAATTCAGCAGCAGGTAAATAAAAAACTGACCGGGTTTTCACGCATCAATAAAATTATCGAGCAAACCGAGCCATTTGAAAAAACCCCCACGCAAAAGATAAAGAGATTTTTGTATATTAGATAATTGAAATAACTTTGTTGTAGCTATTATTAATTTAAAAAAGTTGTTTGTACTTTTTACTCCTCAAACCTGAGCCAATCCACCGCAAACAGGCTGTCACCGGCGCCGTAAAAGTTCAGCCACAGGGCATGAACGCCGGTAACCGGTTTTATTGCCGCGCTCAGGGTCAGCCACTCATCCTGTTTGCTGCGGGCCAGTACTTCTACTGAGGCAACGACACCGCTCCAGGGAGAATCCAATACCAAATCTATTTTCCCCCCTTTATTCCCGGGTTTTACTCTGAGGATAACCTTTTTTACTCCCTGCCCAAAATTTAAATACTTGAACGCCGCGCGGTCTTCATTACATATTCCGCCCAGTTCTTCATTGTCGGCGGCACACATCTGAATTCGGACATTGCCATGCAAGAGGCAGGCTCTTTCCGCATCAATTTGTTGCCGGGCGTTTAACGGCCCTCCGGCGCCCTGCGAGGTCATTTCCACCTCGTTAATGCTGCCGTCAGCGTTAAAGGTAATCGGCTCCACGCAGGCTTTGCGCATCATTTTTGAGCCGTGCGTGGCGCGATGGTAAAACACATACCATTGCCCCTTGTATTCAACGATTGATCCATGATTGTTCCAGTTGCCGGGATCGCAGCCATCATTATCAATAATAACCCCGCCATATTTAAACGGCCCCATTGGCGATGTAGCGGTAGCATAACCAATGCAGGTGGGCATATATGACCTGCCCATGTGTGCATAAATAAAATAGTAAATGCCGTTACGTTTCACCATATAGCCACCTTCGTGGAAATAATGCTCCTTCTCGGTTAAAACGCTGTCCCGGATCGTGCTCTTGTCCAGTTCTTTCATGTTTGGCAGCAGTTTGGCCATTTTAGCGGTAAACTGACCCCACATATAATAAGCCTGACCGTCGTCATCAATGAAAACACAAGGGTCGATCTGGTTATAGCCGCCAAGGTCAATGTTTTTACCATTCATAAACGGCCCGGCAGGATTTGGGGCAGTGGCAACCCCTGCGGTGTAGAGATGATCCGGCAGGCAATAATACAGGTAATAAACGCCGTTTTTAAACTGACAGTCCGGGGCAAACAGCAGGGCGTCGCTTTCCGGAACCTGGTCATTGGACCCTTTGGAAGCAAAGCGGTCTCTAAGAATAGTCCAGTTCAATAAATCCGTGCTGGAAAGGACATGATGCCGCCATGAACAATAATAATCTGTACTTTCATCGAGAGACCCATAAATATACAGCTTGCCGTCATTCCACACATGCGCCGAGGGATCGGCAACGTACACACCCGGCGGCACGATAGGATTTTGCGCCCATATTGCAGAGGCAATGCTAATGAAAATACCGATAAGGAATATGTGCTTTTTCATTTTATTTCCTGGACAATGACAGAATAAAGATAACATTTTATTAATGTTGTTGTTTATGCAGGTAAAATTATAATCTTTTCTAAAAAAACCAAGCATGATTATCTGATATAAAAGGTAGTAAACATGCACATCATTTATAGCCGTTGATTCTGAACAAGAGGCGCTCAATAACCGCATTCATAAATTCGGAAGGGAGTTTCTTGTGCCCGAAATCCCAGTCATTGACTTTTAGATAAACGGATTCCGGGATAAATCCGGCCGGGGTTTCCTTGTCCATAATAATTGCCAGCCATTCTTTAAAGCGTTTATCCTGCACGGCTTGCGGGTACATGCTGAGGGTATCGACCACATTCAATATATCGTACCACACAAACGGCAGTTTCAGTTTTTTAAAGTCTGTGCCCATACCGAACAGGTAGGGTTTGGTTAACTTTCTTCTGTCCCACAGATCGAAAAGCGCAGCTATTCCGGCATTTTTTGCAGCAGTGTATTCCTGTTCTTTGGTTAACGCCAGCATTTTTAATGCAAACATGGTCGCATAGGGACAAGGATCTTGCTTGCGGCCGGGTCCATGGAATTTACCCAGTTCTTTGGCGGCAACGCAGCCCCAGCCGTTGTCCGCAACCAGCCCGGCAATAAAATCGATTCCCTGGCGAAGGGGCTTGTTAATTTCAAGAGCATTCAGTTTTATAGCTGCATAAAGCAATACCGGCGCATCGCTCATTACCCAGCTCAGTTCCGGCTTGCCGCTGCCGCCAAAATGTTTGGGAATTTCGATCAGTAATTGCAGGGGGCCTTCCTGCGAACGGTTAGCCAACACTTTATCAATGATTAACGCTATCCCCGGATCGTTCCGGTTAAATCCCAGCTCTGCCAGGAACGAGAGCTTGTGCAGCGGGTGAGCCACGTTTTTATGACTGGTTATAGCATAACACGGCCAGTCCTGCAGTTCCGTGACAATCCTGCTGATGCGGGGATCGTTAAAGGTTTGCTGTTCAATTTCTGTAATGTCTTCAAAACAAGCCATCCGGTGGCGATGCACAAAAAACTTTACATAGGCCGAGGTGTAGGAGAATTTTAATGGCATGCGTTATTCCAGAGTTTAATAAAGCCGGTTCATTTAATATAACCCAGGTCTTTCAGGAACAGGTCGATTTTAGTATTTGCGTCCGCCTGGATTGCAGGATCGGGCTGGGGTTGATTGTAATCCGGAATGCTGGACGGCGTGAACATGTGACCGACGCCATTGTAAACGATCAACTCGCAGCGGTTGCCGCAGGCAGCCAAGTTATCGGCAAATTTCTGCACTTCCGAAAGCGGCGTAACCGTATCGGTGCGACCCTGTAAAATAATTGTGGGCGGTAATCCAGCGCGGACATGCTGATCCGGTGAAAGGGACGCTACTTCTGCCCGGTTCAACAACATTTGTTTGAACCAGTTGTCTTTGGCCAGGGTAACGGCCGGGGAGACGAGAACAAGAGCATTGGGAATTGAAGTAATAGAGCAGGCAGTATCCGGGAACACTGCGGTGCTGGCGGCCAGGTGGCCTCCGGCCGACCAGCCATAAGCGGCAATTTTATCAGGATCTATTTGCAGAGAATCCGCGTTGGCTCGCATCCATAGAATGACATCACGGGTATCGGCCATTGCTTCGAGCGGGGTTATGTTTTTCTGATCCGATAAACGGTACTGCGCAGCGACGGCTACCATGCCGAGCTCGGCAAAATGCCGGGCTTGCCAGAATGTCCAGGAAGGCTCGCCTATCGCCCAGCCGCCGCCATGAATGAGCGCTATCGCAGGATGTTTTTCCTTGCCTGTATCGGTTGGGGTAAAAACAAAGACGTGCAGAGAGCTGCTGTCTTTAACGGCATAGATATGTTCAACAGGTTGAATATCCGCTGTTGTTTTCGGGATGTCCTGTTTACAGGCTACGGGCAGACAGAGAAAAAAAGCTGACAGGATTAACAAGATCTTTACATTCATGGTATCTTTTCCCTTTTGGTGGAGCGATGACATTGCTTTGGGTTTGTGGCGAGGTACACGTTTATCAGGTACACAGTTAAATACTAGTGTTCTTACCCTGTCGCCCGATAGCATGAAAAGTAGAGCAGGGGTTTATTATTCACCATTAAACTCTTTGATTGCTCCGATCATAGCCATGATATTTTCCGGTGGAACCTCAGGCGGTATATTGTCTTCGGCTGCAAATACAAAACCGCCCTGCGGCGCTAAAATTTTTAACCGTTCAAGAACATGAGTTTTAACGGATGCAGGGGAAGCGCAAGTCAGAACATTTTTAGTATCGCAGCCGCCGCCCCATAAAGTTATATCCCTGCCGAATTCTCTTTTTAGCCGCTGCGGCTCCATATCGGCGCACCAGGATTGAATGGGATTGATAATTTCGAAACCGGCGTCGATCATATCCGGCATAATTTTATAGATAGAGCCGCGGCAATGTAACATAGTGCGCATTGTGCTATGGGTGTGAACATAATCATTAAGTATTTTATGGCCCGGTTTGAACAGATGCCGGTATGTATCGGGAGTTACAAAAGGGCCGGCATTCATGCCCAGAGTGTCGGAAAACCGGCAAACATCGACTAGATCGCCAAGGATGGTGCATACTTTATCAAGAAAAACCAGATGCTGTTGTAAAAGCTGCTCAATCAGCTTTTTGACATGATTTATATCGACCAGCATGTCGATCAGAAAATTTTCGTTACGACGGAAAGAAGCGCCCAATTCGAACAAGGAACAGCCGCAATTGACAACCAGCGCCCGGTCGGTTGTGGCGCGCAAAGCTATAATTTTCTGTCGCAGTGAAAGCCAAAAATTTTTTTCGTTAATATGATTCCAGGGAATGTTTGGCAGCGCAACCGACATAATGTGGCTCAGCGCAGCCGGCAATTCCGTGTATTCCAGCGGATATCCCTGCAGATAGGGGAAACAGGTTTGTTCGAATGCTGCTCCCTGCGGCGGCATGGTGGCAATCCGGGTACCATCCTGCGCCAAAGCGTACCGGGAGCCGTCCGGCTGTATCTCTATGTGAACTCCGGCGGGTTCGCGGGCCACACTGCCATCGGCCAGTAAAACTTCCTGCCAGGTTATCGCCTCGGTGTTAAATACCTGCGCAATATCCAGGACATCGGTTTGCAGGGCGTCTAGAACCGGAAGCTCCGGCAACGCCTGTTGATTGATTACATCATAGATGGACGTTGCTGGCGAAGAGATAGCGAGATGCTTTTTCAAACGATTGCAGGCAATTGCGCAAATTCCAGAACCGGGAGTTGCGCAAAAATCGACCGGAACCCGGTCAGGTTCCTGGTGTGTGATAGCTTTTAATAATCTTTCCCTTGATTTTGTCATCATCATCAATCATCCCAAATTATTCAAGACTGGTTACCCTTCTTGCTTTAATATGCAACTTAAAAACTATAATGCGAATATACAAGGAAAAATTTTCAGCAAGAGCACGCATTACACAGCAAAATCTCAGTTTAACCCAGGAGAAACCGGGATTTTGGTCAAAATGTTAGACAACGCCGGGGTTACAGAGAGGGAAAAAGTCTCGGCGTTTTTTATTTGATCAACAATGGCGCATCGGTAAAATTACCCTCTGAAAACCCAATAGCGCATTTTATTTAAAAACGGTTGATAGGGAAAGTATATTCCAAATAATTATGTTGTAACAGCTTGATCTGATTTGCAAAAGAATAAAATTGAGTTTATATAACTTGACCTGGTATTGTTTTTTAGCTGAAAAAACTTGCTCCTTTGCCTGTTAAAGTATATATTATACCAGACAGTGCAGGCAGAATAGTCCAGGAGAAGCTATGCCAGGTCCGCTTGAACATTATTTTTCAGGCTATCGGCATCATATTACCGGTAACCAGTTCATCCATCCTTTCCCCGGCGGGGCCAGGCAGATTTTATATGCCGACTGGGCCGCCAGCGGCAGGTTGTACCGGCCGATAGAAGAGTACGTCTCTACTTTTTTAGGCCCTTATGTTGCCAATACCCATACGGAAACAACTCTTACCGGCACGATTATGACGGCGGCTTATCATCAGGCACATGATATTATCAAAAGCCATGTCCATGCCGGCCCGGATGATGTGCTGTTATTCACCGGGTTCGGCATGACTTCGGTCATAAATAAAATTCAGCGCATTCTCGGCTTGCGGGCGCCGGATAAGTATAAAGACATCCTGTTACAGCAAGAAAAACACCGCCCCCTGGTGATTATTACGCACATGGAACACCATTCCAACCAGACCACCTGGGAGGAATGCCTGTGTGATGTTGAAATCATCCGGCGCAATGACCAAGGCCTGCCGGACCTGGATCATTTACAGGAGATATTACAACAAAATCACCACCGTCCGCTCATCATCGGCAGTTTTACCGCTTGTTCAAATGTAACAGGAATAATAACACCTTACCACGAAATGGCGGAAATTGTCCATGAATTTGGCGGCTATTGTTTTGTGGATTATTCCGCATCGGCGCCATACCTGCCTATGGATATGCACCCGTCGAATCCCAAACAGCAACTGGATGCAATCTTTTTTTCACCGCATAAATTTTTGGGCGGGCCGGGTTCTTCCGGTGTGATAATTTTTAATAAAGGCCTGTATAATAACCGCGTGCCCGATCAACCCGGCGGCGGTACGGTCTACTGGACCAATCCCTGGGGGGAACATCGTTTTTACAATGATATTGAAATCCGCGAGGATGGCGGCACCCCGGGATTTTTACAGGCGATCAAGGCGGCGCTGGCGGTTCTTTTAAAAGAAGAGATGGGTGTTGATAATATTCATACCCGTGAAGAGTATTTAAAAACAGCCCTAATGGAAAAACTGGAACAGATACCATCTTTGGAATTGTTTGAGCGGCAGCAGAAAAATAGGTTGGGGTATGTTTCTTTTTTTGCAACGGGGATTCATCACAACCTGTTTGTCCGGCTGCTGAATGATAAATTTGGTATCCAGACCCGCGGCGGCTGCGCCTGCGCCGGTACATACGGGCATATCCTCTTCCATATCGACCTGCAGGAATCCAAAAAGATCACCGACCTGATCGACCGGGGTGATTTGAGCAAAAAACCCGGCTGGGTCAGGGTGTCCCTGCATCCAACCATGACGGATGAAGAAGTGAATTATATTGCCGATGCCATTGGTCAATGTATTGATAAATGTAAAACCTGGGAAAACGAATACCGCTTCCATACCGCCAGCGGTGATTATATACCCCTGCGGCAGAATGAATTTAGCATCGATATAAGGGAGACGTTCCGAAGTTCTTGATAGTACTAAAGATTATATATTAAAAATATTTAAATATAATAATGTAATAATGACGAAACTTTACTTATCACCAGCCTCTTAATCTATTAGCAGTTTTAATATAAGCCACATTAGGTCTATCTGATAAAGCTGGAGGAACATCAATAATTGGGCGAGTGTTCTTTAAAAAAAGTTTGAGACCACCTGTTAAATTCATGTTTTTAAGCTTTTGAATTTCATTATCATTAAATAGAATTTGATAACTTTCATTAAATGTGATTAAACCTTTATCATATGCTTTATGATAATTTGGTGATAGCGCAATCCCATTTGAAGTTTCATCAGTAGAACCTTCATAATTAACAGGAACTATATGTGCAGCATCGACAAGTTTCAATTGAATACCACTAAAGGCACATTTATAATTATAAGCTCTCAATACACGAGATCTGAAGCTATTATCTCTTTGTGCTTTACTTATGGTTTGAAGGGTTTTTTGCCGTGGTGTACTAATCTGTTGCAACAATTCGTCATTTGGAACAATTTCATTTTCTAAGACATTTTGAAATATGGATAAATCTGTTCTGGATTCACCAAAAGTATGAAGTACTTCTAAATTGCTAACATATTCTACAAAAAAATCAGGTCTAAATGCAACGGCAATCTCATTATTGCCTTTATCACAGGCGGAAAAACCATTTATTGATGCTTTTTCTAAAGTTTCTTCTTTAATTTGAAAGGAAGAAGAATAGCCCGGTGTACCAAGATGTTTTGAAATATCAAAACCTGCAAACACTTGTAAAATATCATAATAACCAAGTATTAATGTTAAAAAACCTGTTTCGTATTCAATAGAAGGTTCTTTAAATTGAATACGATATTCATTTGCAGCCCTTTTATAGCCTCCTCCATGAGTAATATTATAAATTATGATTTTTACCAAAAAATTATTATTTTGGTTAAAGATTTTTACTTTAAAAGGGTGTTCATCATTTAAATAAATAATATTCCAACCACAATCATTAATTGCTTGTGAAACAAAAAAGAGGAGGTCTTTTTTTTTATATATTTTGGCCATTTAATTCTACTTTAGAAAATGAAAAAAGGTTAGGTTCTTCTTCAAATCTTAGCATACTATTTTTAACATAAGTTTCATTAATTTCACATGACAACCACTTCCGTTCTAATTGTTCAGCTATATAACCGGTTGTATTAGACCCGGCAAATGGATCAAACACAATATCTCCTTCAGTTGTTAAAAATTTTATAAAAAATTCTGCAAAGCGTTTCGGAAATCGAGCAGGATGAGGTTTTAAACCATTTTCTAAACTTTTAATCATATAATTACTATTTGAATCATTATTTCCAAGTTCTAAAACATTTGGTGGTATCGCCCCTCCATGATCTTTACTAAATTTTTCAGTAATATCATGTCCGCTCGGTCTTTTTTTAGCAATATAACCTTTTTTTAATAAAGACTTCATTGCTTCAGTATATGGACGTAAAATGTTTTTATTATCAGCTTTAGGGTATTCAGTTTTTGATAGCCACCAAACAAGATTTACAGAATCTTTCACTCTTATCCGGCGAACATTTACCCATTCAGCAGGCGCCGGAAGACGTGCTGGATTGTAATGAAAAAATTCTTGAGCAAGAAAATACTTTTGTTCTTTTACCATTCGACAAAGAAGTTCATATTGGTAAATGCTTCTAACCGGATAACCAGGTAAATAAGCTCCCCCTAAATCAACAACAAAAGAGCCATCCGTTGTAAGTACTCGTTTAAATTCTTTTGAAAATTGTAAAAACCAATCGATATAATCTTCTTCATTTTTATTTCCATATTCTTTTTTACTTGTTAAAGCAAAAGGTGGTGAAGTAAGGATTAAATTAATAGAATCATCTGGAAAATATTTTATAATATCAAGTGTGTCACCAAGATATGCTTTACCATACTCTGTTTTATAGTAGGGTTTTAATAGAGAAGAATTATTATTAATATTTATATTAAACATCTCATTGTCATGCATTTATTTTTCCTTAAAAGTTTTGGTTTTTCTGAAAAACTTTAATCATAAACCTTTATTTATATAAATTGATAAAATAATCCAAATATATACTAAATTAAAATTTTCAAATAAAAATTGAAAGTTAGTGTTTAGGAAATTGACACTGAAATCTTTACTACCCACAATTAGTAATATTACTGTTCAGGTTTATATTCAATTTAAAGGTATAAAATTGATATGAAAAAGTCAAGTGAAAGACTTAAAGGTTATAAAATAGAAAAAGTTTTAAATGCCCGGTTAACAAACCGGGCATAATATGAAAACTTATTTCAGCAATACATCAACTAAATTCTGATATACTTCCTGGCCGTCCATGCTTATAATGCCAAAATTGCCTTTATAATCCCAGGTAGCCCAGGCAATGTTGTTTTGTTCCAGAATGGCGCGCATATCGGCGTACCATTGCATACGTCCGGCTTCAGGTACTGTCGGCAGACAGCCCCATTCACCGCAGTACAGCGGCAGGTTGTATTTTGCGGCAACCGCCAGGGGTTTTTCCAGCAATTTCACCAGCACATCGCGGTTGTATTCGCCATTATAATAACCGATCTCTTTTACCAGATCTTCCGGCAAACCTTTCAGGTCTTCTTCTTTAATAATAACACCCGGATATTGTATCGGCCCGGTATATTCGCCGACTTTGGTCCAACTGGCTTTGTAATGGGTAAAGATAAGCGGTGTATAAGAGTGAAAACTGAGCAATATATTGCGGTCGTTTTCCGGGATACGCAATTGATCAAAAGTATCCACCGATTGCCAGCGGTTGGAGCCGATAACCAGTGTACGGGTGGGCTCTTTTTCACGAATGACCTTGATCGCTTTTTCCAGCAACACATTCCATTGTTCCGGGTCGTCGGCGACCGGTTCGTTCATGGGTTCATAAGCAACCATATCTGTCGGCCGGTTCTGCAAATGGGCGGAAAGGTCACGCCAAAAATCCAGAAAGTGTTCCTGGGCCGCCGGGTCGGTCCACAAGGGCTTATCACCGTAATTGAAATGATGCGAGCGTAAAATATGCAGATCTACAATTGCTTTCAAGCCATGCTTTTCACACCAGTTCAGGGCGCTGTCCAGCAGGGCAAAAGCTTCGGCTTCTTTATTCCCTTGTTCATCCCACATCTGTTCTTCATCAATGGGAATACGCAGGTGATCGAAACCCTGATCGGCTATAAATTTGACATCCGCTTCACCAAAAAAGGCGCGACGCTCTTCACCGCGGCGTTCGCTTTGCGACAGCCAGTGAGAAATATTGGTGCCCTTGTGAATAGTAAAGGGTTTACTATTGTTTTTACTGGTACAACCGGACGTGTAAAAAAGCAGGCAGCCGGCAGCAAGCATAACAATTAAAAGCGATAACATAACATGTGATTTGTACATAAGCTCTCCTTCTCCTTTTAAAAATGCGCAATACCTTAATGAATTTTATTGATGAAAGCAAGATAAAAATTGCTTTTAATTACAGGAAAAATTAAATTACACACACATACCGGATAAATTAATATAATAAATTGGGAAATAATATGCAATCTGAGACAAAAAATGATTTTGGAGCTGTCATTCTGGTTGCAGAAGACCAGGACTTGATCAAAATGCTGCAAAATGCCTTTCGGGATGCCACTTTTTCATTCAGCGCTACAAATATACCCGGAGCAATCAGCTTGCTTGAACAGGACAAGGCCGATTTAATTTTGTATGATTATCAACTGGTCAAAACCGATCATTGGGACTTTATGGATAAAGTCAAGCGCCAGTTTCCCGAGGTTATCAGGGTAATTTGTGGAGGTTTTGCCGAACCGCCCGGAGTGGTTAAAGCATTGACAGAGGGCCTGGCGGTTTCTTATTTTGTTAAACCCAAAGACGCCAATGCCCGGGAATTAAAAACAGGCTTGTCCCGGATGCTGAAAATTCGCAAGACCCTGAAAAGTAAAAAGTTACTTTCATTGATGAACAGTATTGAAAAATTACCGCACCGGCCGCTGTTGTATCAGGACTTTATGCGAGCCTCGGAAATGAACGCCACTTATCAGCAGTTAGCCGATATCATCAGTAAAGATGTCTCTGTCGCCACGGCGGTTCTGCATGTTATGAATTCTGCATTTTATGGCAGCCAGGGCACAGCTTCGCTTGAACATGCCATTATGTACCTGGGCGTTAATTCCGTACGTGATATAGTTCTGGCCGTATCGCTGGCCAATCTTCACCCGCTTTCCGAACGACAAATGCAGCATTTTCAAAATATCCTCCGCCATTCTTCCCTGGTTAATAAATATATTCAAATCATTTACAAAAAAATTCATGATCATCCGATTGATAATAATTGCAAGTCCGTTGGTATAACCCATGATATTAGTAAAATAATTTTATTGCAATATTTCCCTGAAGCTTTCGACGCCATTATCCTGCTATGCAAGGAAAACCCGGAACTCTCTTTTTATGACCACGAAGTATCCATCGGCCAGGCAGAGAGTACCCATGTGGAGATTGGCGCCTATTTGCTGGATTTGTGGAATTTACCCGAAGTCAGTATTGAAGTAGCGCTTTTTCATCATGCACCAGATAAAGAAAAAACTCTTTATCCGGATGTGATGCAGGCTGTTCATTTGGCTAACCAGTTGGTGAATTATAGTGAAACGGGAAAATCGCCCGAAGCGGCAAAACCGCAGATGTTTGAATATGGGACCTTGTTACAGGAGGATTTTCCCGCGCTGCTGACAAAAATTACTAAAGAAATACAACGGGAAAAATAAGCAAGCATGCTTTTGTAACTGCGAAAAAAAATACCAGGTACGAAAAATTTGCGTACCCTGCCTGCCGCCGCCTCCTCCGGGTTAGTTGTTGTAATTATATAAAAAATAATAGATTATAATTACAGTAAAATTTTGGCAAAGATTTTGTAAGTCAATGGTTGTTATGCATTATTATGTTTCCATGTCTCTATGAGGTTGAATCGTTCTAGTAATACTACATGCGGCGTGTATTTCTACCGGCTGCAAACCGGTTCGGTGGATTTGGTGAAAAAGATGTTACTGGTCAGGTAGCTGGTAACTGCCTGTAATATATTAACAATCAACAAAAGGTGTGGCTATGAAAAATGTGTTACTGTTATTCATGCTCCTTGTCTGTTTGAGTCCCATTATGGCGCAAACCAATTTCAGCATCGACGCTTACCGGGATTTTTTACAAACCAACCAGGATCTGGAGCCGGAAGGCGTTTCGGCAATTTATCCCCTGCAAAACAAGTATTATTCCGATGTTACCGGGGCGGCCGCCGGGACAAAAATTACCTATCTGGATTCGGTATTGTTGAAATACAACCTCACCGCCGGTGAGCAGGCCCTGCTCAACAAAAACGGCCTGGTGGTCAGCGAGCGGTTAAATTATGAGAATTTTGGCTTTGCCCTGCATAACATTTATATCAACGACCTGCCGGTATTGGTAACGACCGATGCGGTATTGCACGCGCTGCACATGTCTTACGACCGCATTCTGATGGATGTTGAAATTTCGATATTGGAACCGAATCTTTTGGAAATTCTGGAAAAATTATACACTGCTTACCCGGCACTGTTGGCCAAGTACAGCAGCGATGCCGGCTTACAGGCAGCCTTGAGTGATGTGGACCTCTATATCACCCTGGCGCGGTCGCTGGCGGAGGAGCAGGAGCTGCCCTGTCAGTCCCCTTACCCGAATAATATTGCCGACATTCGCGCGGCGCTTGCGGCGGAACAGTATATCGATTTACCGCTGTTTTCCGCGCGCAGCCGTCATCTGGATTTCAGCCAGTTCACGGTGCGCGGCCATTATACCAAAGAGTTCTGGGATGATCAAGGACAACTGCGCACCCTGGGCGCCTATTTCAAGACCATGATGTGGCTTGGGCGCATGGATTTCTTGCTCACCCCGCCGCCGGAAAACCCCTTTGAAGATCCCTGGAAGTGGTGGGAAATACAACGTATGGATCAGGGCGGATTGCTGCTGAATGAACTGGTAACGATGGCCGGGGTCGGCGCATTGATGCAGGAGAACGACCGGATCATCACTTTTATGGTGGGCGAAAGCGATAACCTGACGCCGGATGAGTTGTCAGCGGTTATCAGCGAAAATAGTATTACCACCGCGTCGGTTGCCGACAGCGCTGCCTGGGCCGGGTTCCAGACGCTGCTGAAAAGCAATGAACAATACGGACAGAAAATCTTGTCCGACGTGCTGATGATGGATCCTTACGACCCGAAACCCGGCGCTTTGCCGGTTTCGTACCGCTTGATGGGCCAGCGCTTTATCATCGATTCTTATGTATTTTCCAACCTGGTGTATGACCGGATTGTGTACGATGGCCGCAAGATCTGGCGGCCCATGCCGGACCCGCTGGACGCCATGTTTGCCCTGGGCAACGATAACGCCCTGCCGCTGCTGCACGATGAACTCGGCAATTTTAAATACGGAACCAACCTGGCGGCGCTGCGTTACCTGATCGATTCGTATGATGACAGTTTTTGGCAGCAATCCCTGTACAATGTCTGGCTCAATTCCCTGCGGCAATTGAATCCCGCCGAAAATCTGCAAAACGCGCCGTTGTTCATGCAGACCACTGCCTGGCAGCAGTTAAAGCTGAATACGCAGTTGTCGTCATGGGCGCAGTTACGGCATGATAATTTGCTGTACGCCAAGCAGTCCTACACCGGCGGCACGGGTTGTTCCTATCCCTACAGTTATATCGAGCCTTATCCTTCTTTTTATCACCAGATTGCTGTTTTTGCGGATAAAGCATCGCAGTTTTTTGCCGGTTATGACGCCACCAATTATTATATGTACAGTATCCAGCAATACTTTCCCCGCTTAAAGGGCGTTGTGGAAAAACTGGAAGCGCTGGCGCAAAAAGAGTTGAATAAAGAACCGTTTAATGCACAAGAGGCGGAGTACCTGAAAAAGATGTTGTTTGTCGACGGTATGAGCGGTATGCCGCCGTTTTCCGGCTGGTATGCGGACATGTATTACATCCCCGAAGACGCCGCCGAAGGCAATTACGTGATCGCCGATGTCCATACCCAACCGACTGATGAAATGGGCAATATGGTTGGACGGGTCTTGCACGTGGCGGTTGGCAAGGTGAATTTGGGAGTATTCATCGCCAACTGCCCGGGCAAGAATTACCAGCCCATGGCGTTTATCGGCCCGGTGATGAGCTATTATGAAATGATAACCGATGATTTTGAACGTAAAACTGATGAAGAATGGACCGAGCTGGTGCAAAGCAATACAGTACCGGAACGGCCGGATTGGGTGAATTCGTTTTTAGCGGACCGGAACGGCATCAAGCTGCCTGAGGGTCGGACGCTGCCGGGGGACATTTATACAGGGATCAATAACGGAGGCGGCGCTGTTCCGGGGGGATACGAGTTGGCGCAAAACGTCCCCAATCCCTTCAACCCGGCTACCAGTATCAATTATTCTTTGCCAAAGGATGAGCATATCACCTTGTCGGTATACGATGTGCTGGGCCGGCAAATACAGGTACTGTTTAGCGGCGTGCAAACTGCCGGCACACATACGGCGGAGTGGAACGCCGTCAACTCGCCGAGCGGCGTGTATTTCTACCGGCTGCAAACCGGGTCGGGTGACCTGGTGAAAAAGATGCTGCTGGTGAGGTAAGTTTTAAATTTAACAAGGGGGAAGCAAATGACAAGATACGGGCGCGGGATGGGGCGCCCGTGTTTGTTGTTTTGTTATTATATAATACAGATACTGTTCCAATAAAATATTAGAATCCTGTTCACTTTGTCCATACCGTCCACACCTTTTTTAAACAACTCTAAAAAAATTATTTCTATCTAACAATATTGCTGCTACTTTTCAATAAAATACTTATATTACAAAAAATTTATAAACACATGTATTGAGAAAGGAAAGAAAATGCGTTTATCAATACTGATTTCCGTTCTTGTATTACTTTTTTGTTGTGTTTTAAACACTTTAGCCGGTGAACCGGCCGAACGAAAGCTGTGGCCTGCCGGCGCACTGCTTAAAAACGATCAGCAGGTCGTCGATCCTTATTATCTTTTCTACCCGGCCGATCCGGCAAAAAACACCGGCACGGCAGTGGTTATTTTCCCCGGCGGCGGGTACTGGACTGTAGTTATGGATCGTGAAGGCAGCCGTATTGCCGAATGGCTGAATACTATTGGCGTTAACGGCATTGTGGTCAATTACCGGCGCGGCCCCGGCAGCCAGCATCCTGTTCCGCTCATGGACGCGCAGCGGGCTATCCGTACGGTGCGTTATCACGCCGCCGAATGGGGCATAAATCCCCAACGTATCGGCGTAATGGGTTTTTCCGCAGGGGGACATTTGGCGGCCACCAGCGGCGTACACTATGACGCCGGCAACAGCGCAGCCGCCGATCCCATCGAGCGGGTGAGCTCGCGGCCGGATTTTATGGTTTTGGTGTATGCCGTCATATCTATGGAAGAAATGTACACCCACGGCGGGTCGCTGGCTAATTTACTAGGTGAAAAGCCGGGCGCGGATTTAATAAAATATTTGTCGCTCGATACTCAAATTACGCAAGATACTCCGCCGACCTTTTTAATTCTCTCTAATGAAGATACGGTCGTTCCCGCTGAAAACAGTGTGTTGTTTTACCTGGGTTTGCGTAAAGCCGGCGTCCCGGCGGAAATGCACATTTTTGCGCCCGGTAAACACGGCTTTGATCTCGGCCTGGGCGACCCGGTATTGTCCGTATGGCCGGAATTATGCAAAAACTGGCTGGCCTGGCAAGGACTGTTAAAATAAGGAGCTCGAAATGCGCCGTTATACTTTATTGATCATATTCTGTTTATGCTGTATTGAATTATCCCTGGCCGGGCAGCCGGCCGAGCAAAAACTGTGGCCCAATGGAACTCCGCTGCAAACCGACCGGCAGGTGGTCGATCCTTATTATCTTTTCTATCCTGCTGCACCTGCCAATAATACCGGCGCCGCGGTGGTCATTTTCCCCGGCGGCGGCTATATTGGCGTTACTATGGATCACGAAGGGACTCGTCTGGCCGAATGGCTGAATACGATCGGGGTTTCCGGTATTGTTGTCAACTACCGGCGTGGAGTGGATTGCCAGCATCCCATACCGCTGATGGATGCGCAGCGGGCGATACGTACGGTGCGCTATCACGCCGCTGAATGGGGTATAAATCCTGAACGCATCGGCGTGATGGGCTTCTCCGCGGGTGGACATTTAGCCGCCAGCAGTGGCGTACATTATGACGCCGGCAACAGCACAGCCGCCGACCCCATCGAGCGCATGAATTCCCGTCCGGATTTTATGATACTGGTTTACCCGGTCATTACTATGATGGATGAATTTACCCATGCCGGGTCAAAGAATAATTTACTGGGAGAGAATCCGGCGCCGGATCTGGTCACATACATGTCCCTGGAAATGCAGATCACTGCAGAGACGCCGCCGACGTTTTTAATTCTTTCCAATGCCGATACGGGCGTACCGGCGGAAAATAGTGTTGGCTTTTATTTAGGATTGCGCAAAGCGGGGATTCCCGCCGAAATGCACATTTTTGCGCCAGGCAAACATGGTTTTGATATGGGTCTGGGCGACCCGGTTTTGTCTATATGGCCTGAATTGTGTAAAAACTGGCTGGCCTGGCAGGGATTGTTAAAATAATAAAGCCGGTGTTTTTACACCGGCTTTATTTGACAGTATCAAGTTTTAAATTTACATTACCGGCACATCCACTTTAACAATACCGATCACATTTATATAAACCTTGACCAGCACTTTGAATTTTAACGGTTTGGCGGCTGATGGCGCCGGGGTAGCTGTGCCATGAACAGAAAAATACAGAGTATTATCTGTGCCGGAGATAATTGGAGAAAGTTCGACATTTATGATATTAACACCGCCCTGCTCCAGTTCCGGCGTGATTTCTACATTTTCCACACTATCCAGATCGATATTGGTCATTGCAATAATCGGGGTCATCGCGTTATAGCTTGTAGAACTGACATCGATGCTGCCGTTAATGATCGTACCAGCGGCGCTTTGATTGTCCTGAATTGTATAGGTAATGTTTTGCAGCAGAATAACGGCAATGGAATCAAAACTGTTATCTGCTTTGATCCGGTTGATTTCATCGGTAAAGTCCATCATAAACTGGTCATTATAAGTGCTGATCGTTTCTTCCACTTCGAACAGATGATTTTCAGTTCCCAGCACCGGAATTTCTATCTGACGGGTTTCACAGTTCATCCCGATGGTCATAAACCACAGGGAGACCAGAATAATGCTATATATAATTACTTTTTTCATAGTTCCTCCACATCTTATAAGCCAAAGGTCGCGTTAAGAGCAAACGCGGTTCGGGAGCCGAAGGCGGCTTCTGTTGACAGGTGAAAAAAAGCTAAATTTAAACCAACACCGGCAGTAATTTCCAGGGCGCTGTCATTTTTAATATCGAGTTCAACAGGGATCGAGGTAAATTCGTCTTCATAGGTATAATCCACTTTGGCGCTGCCGTTATCGAAACCAACGCCGCCATAGATTATCAGGGGAGCAAAATTTTTGCTAACCTGTACGCCATAATGCAGGGTTTTCATGTCCAGCAGGTCATCGCCGACAGTAATGCTCTGCCAAAAGGCGCCAACGGAAATATCAACCGGGAATAATACCAGGTACTGGCTGATGCTGTGCCGGACGCCGATACCTAACAGGGTCAGATCGCCAATATCCGCGTCACCCAGTTCTGCCGCAAAATAACGGCCAATAATTTCCGAGCCCATAAGCCCAACTGTTAACTGGGGCGCGGCAAATGCGGTAACGTTCATGTTTAGCCCGCCGGGGAAGGGGTATATATTACCTCCAGTACCGGTGGCATAAACGCTTTTTTCCTCGCCGACGACTGTCGGGGCATCAACGGTTTGTTGCGGTGTAAACGGACTGCTGGTAGTTGCTTTAAAAGTTTTATCGTCATCCGGGATGGGCGCCATCATTGCTACCAAACCAAAACGCAAACGAATACCCATAACCGGAATGCTGGCGGACTGATACCAGCCCCGGTTCATATTGGCGGTCAGACCGCTCACCAGCGGCTTCATATATCCTTCGCCGTTTGCTCCCTGGTATCTTGCCAAATTGTCTTCCACCTGGGCAAATGCCAGATTGATCAAAAGGAACAATGATAAAAGGGAAAGAAGGATAGTTTTTCTTTGTTGCTGCATAGGGGCCTCCTTGCTAATTTATAATTTTATTATTTTTTTCCAGGATAAACCACCTGTTATAATGATAAACGAAATATTAATTATATCTATATAACAACTTTATAACTTGTAAAACACAATCCACTATTCCAATTTATAAAGAAAATGGTCAACACATGTGATATAGCTTACAAATCCAATGAATATTCTTTAGGATTACTTTAACAGTAAACACAGCCGTGCGGGCAGACGAAATACCAGCCAATATCAAGTCAGGCGACACAGATGTTGTCTTTTCTCATCCTAGGGGCGAGTTTTTTTTGAGGCCTTGTATCAATTAAATGTAATGAATTCAGCAATTCACCATCAATATAGTGCGAAACCAGTCAACCTGGCCCACAGCAATTGTGTATTTTAAAGGAGGATTGTTTAGGATTCTACAAAGCGGGCGTGCCTGCTGAAAGGCACATTTTTACGCCCGGCAAACATGGTAGTGATAAGAGCCTGGGCGACCCGGTATTTATTATCTGTTTAGTCGGAATTGTATATAAGCTGGCAGGCCTGGTTGGGATTATTGAAATAAAAAAGCCGGTGTTATATAACACCGGCTTTTTAAGATCAGGTATTTTACATTACCGGTACTTCCGTTTCAATAATACCAATCATATTAATATACACTTTAACCAGTATTTTAAATTTTAACGGGTGCGCGGCGGAAGGCGGAGGAGTAGCAGTCCCGTGTAATGAAAAGTAAAGAGTAAAGTCGCTACCAAAAATAAGATGTTGATATGGCGACAATTCGGTGTTTATAACCATAACCCCTTCAGGTTTTAATGGCGGAACGTTTAATATACCTACTTTTTCAGCCAGGTTAACATTGGTCATTTCAATTAATGGGGTCATTTCCGAATAAAAACTTTCGCTACTGACATCAATAGTACCATTAATTATTGTTCCGGCAGGGCTTTGATTGTCCTGTATCGTATATGTTATACCCTGCAAAAGTACTGCGCCAACAGCTTGGAAAGAGTTTTCTCTTGCTATCCGATTAATTTCAGAACTCAAGTTAATCTCAAACTGTTCGTTATAACTACTTCCGTCCTCATCAACCTGAATTATTTTATTTTCGGTTCCCAAAACCGGGATTTCCACTTGTCGCATTTCACAATTCATGCCAACGGTCATAAACCATAGGGATACAAATAAAAAGCTATATAGAATAATTTTTTTCATAGATCCTCCACACATTATAAACCAAAGGACGCGTTAACAGCAAACGCAGTCCGCGAGCCGAAAGCGGCTTCTGTTGTCAGGTGAATGAAAGCAAGATTTAAGCCAATACCGACAGTAATTTCCATAGCGCTGTCGCTTTTAATATCCAGTTCAACCGGGATGGTTGTGAAAGCATCTTCGTAGGTGTAATCCACTTTAGCGCTGCCGTTATCAAAACCGAGGCCGCCAAAAAGAACCAGCGGAGCAAAATCTTTGCTAACCTGTACACCGTAATGTAAAGTTGTCATGTCCAGGAGTTCATCGCCGATTTTGATGCTCTGCCAAAAAGCGCCAACAGAAATATCCACCGGAAACAGAACCAGGTACTGGCTGATGCTGTGGCGGACACCGATGCCTAACATGGTAATATCACCAATATCCGAGTCACCCAGTTCGTAAGCAAAATAACGGGCGGAAAGTTCTGAACCCATTAACCCAATGGTTACCTGGGGCGCGGCAAAAGCGGTAACGTTCATGTTCAGCCCGCCGGGGAAGGGGTATACAGCGCCACTTGGGGAGGTGGCATAAACACTTTTTTCACTACCTACAACGGTAGGGACATCCACTGTTTGCTGGGGTGTAAAAGGCTCGGTGGTGGTTGCCTGGAATGTTTTATCGTCATCCGGGATAGGCGCCATCATTGCCACCAACCCAAAACGTAAACGCATACCCATAACCGGAATTTTTGCAGATTGGTACCAGCCGCGGTTCATGTTGGCCGTCAAGCCGGCGACCAGCGGTTTTATATAGCCTTCGCCATTTGCTCCCTGGTATCTTGTCAAATTGTCTTCCACCTGTGCGAATATCAGGTTGGACAATAAGAACAGGGATAATAGGGCCAGAATTACAATCTTTCCTTTTTGCTGCATAAAACGCCTCCTTTTTTATTTTTAAAGTATTGACCTTTTATCTATCAAATTAACTGGGAAAATCTTGATGAGTTTAGAAAATTCTATACTTTGTTACAGCTTGATAATTATAAATATTATCCACTATTCCAGTTGAAAGAAATTCAGTGTACTAGTGTCACAAATTACATACCAGAATTAACAATTTGAGGATTTCCATAGCAGTAAACACAGCCGTGCGGGCAGGCGTAATACCAACCAATATCCCGGCTGGCAGTACAACCGCAGCTCTTACGCTGTCCGGCGGCGCGTTTGGTTGACGCTCTGTAGTCTTTGGGGTGCAGGGAATTCAACAATTCTCCATCAATACAGTGTGAAACCGGCCAACCGGGCACACAGCAGCCATGTAAAACCAGGTTGTTTTGCCGGGCAATGGTTTGCAGCCAGTCCGCTTCTTCCTGCCATTGCTCCAAGGTCATTTCTTGCGCTACAATTTTCATGCCCTGTAATCGTTTACTCACCTTGCCATATATCTGTACCCAACTGATCGATATATCACGGATCTTGTGTTGCGCAATAAGCGGCGCCAAAGTCTCGAAATACTGTAGATTACACATATTTGTACCATCTGCGAGCCGAAAATGCACAATCGGATCAAAACGAATGCGGATTTGCAGTGGATTTTTCAACCATTTCAGCAATTCCGGCAGGTATGATAACGCTGCCTGCGGGGTGGGTACGCGAGGTTCCAGAATTGTTCCCCCTAATCCGGTGATACTAAAATGCAAGTAAACCAGGTCATATTTACCCACCTGTTCCCTTAGGCGGGTATGATAAAGCAAGTTGTGAGGATTTTTTGTCCAGATGACCAGCGAGTGCACCTGTTCGGGCGGGTGTTTAGCGGCCAGGATTCCAGCCAGCAGGTCAGGATTTCCAGCCACCATATCGGTGCGCCGGCTGGCAGAGATAACCGGTAATAATTCAGGGAAAAGGGTGACCTGTTGTGTACTCATACCCAGCGGCTTAATAACAATGAATTGGGGCGGCTTTTATCGGGATAATCCTGCAAGACCATACGCTGATCGGTATGAATGACTTTGAAATTCATTTCCAGCATACGCCGAATCACCAGGTTGTTGGCTAATTGCACCCGAAACAATAATTGGTCCAGGTCGCGGTTAGCGGCAATACTGTCCAGCACGGTAATAAAATGCCCGAAATAGTCAACCGGTACATCGGGGTGGGCAAGAAAAATAATATTTCTGAGAATATAATTATCTTCTTCGACTGAGGTGGAAAGGGTTTGATAGGAACAATAAGCAACCGGGGTCGTGTTATGGAACAGCAAAATTGATTCACCAAAATTAAAATTTGCCAGGCTGTGGATCAACGAACTATAATCGACGTTTGGCGTTATCTTTTGGGTGAGCTTGAACACCACCCGGCAAAACTCTTTCTGATCATCAGAGGAACATTCAGAAAAGAAAATGATCTTGAACGGCGAAGCCAGTTTGTCGTCGGGATCATAGTGTACCCGACGGATGAGATCTGCGGTAAGGGTGTCGGGGACAAAGCCGGCTTTGCAATAGAAACCGATATTGCGATTACTACGGGGATTGGTTTCAAGGCCGATTGTGGTACAGCCGGATTCTTTAAGGAAATGAAGACATTCCATCAGCAGATGCTTACCCAGTCCGCCTGAATGTTTATCGGGTTCAACCGCCAGCGGGCCAATCCAGCCGGTTTGTCCCCAAATATGGCAAAAGGCTGCGGCAACTATTTGCGAAGAGTTTTGCAAAACAAAGCAGCCATCCGGGCATTCTTCCCGGTACATTTCCAGGAATTGTTGCCGGCACAGCGGAATATGTGTATACTCAAAGCCGTCATCTTTACGTCCCTGTGTAAAGGCGCGGGACAATAATTGATTGACCTGGGGAATATCCTGAAGCAGCATTCTTTTGGTGAATATATCCATTATTTTTCCGACCAGCTTTATAAATTAATTATTAACGAAAGATTTAAAAACTAACAAATGATCTGCAACCGGCGCGTTTATTCTACTTTATCTTTTTCGGATCTGTGCCTTTTGGCAGGCAGATACGCAAACCGGTAATAATAAAAAAAGCCGTTGCAAACGGCTTTTTTCAAGAGACCAGATCGAGGCTAGCCTTTTAGCTGGTCCCGCAATTTTAATTTAAGCATTTCCCGCGCCCGAAAAATCCGTACTTTGACTGTACCAAGCGGGATATTTAAATCCACGGCGATCTCTTCATAAGATTTATCACGGGTATGGCGTAAAAGGATTGCTTCGCGATACTTTTTCGGCAAAGAATTTATGGCATCACGGATTTGAACGCTCTTTTCCTGCGAGATCATGCCATATTCCGGAGTATGATGATCAATGTCGGGATAGTCGCGCTGTAATTCACCGTCTTTGGCGCTGATCGGATTGTCGAGCGAAAAGGTCTTTAGTCGTTTCTTGCGGAAATGATCGATGCAGTTATTGGCGGCAATTTTATATAACCAGGTCGAAAAAGCATATTCCGAATTAAACGACGCCAAGGCCTTAAATGCTTTGATAAAAGTTTCCTGGGTAATATCTTCGGCCAATTCTTTTTCTTTTACCGTTCGAAAAACAAAATGGTAGATCTTTTCCCGGTAAAGTGAAACAATATCGGCAAAAGCCTTCTGGTCGCCCGCAAGCGCCTGATTGATGAGAGTTGCTGTTTGATTTTCCATAAAATTATTTCAAATAAATTGAAAATTACATCAAAAATGTAAAACAAGCAAGGAAAAGTTGTTGCAAAACATAATTACATATAGTAACTTTATAAAATACACCCGTTCAGGCTGTCTATTCGTAAAGTAACCATCACAAAAGTGTTGTTTAATAGCAACCGAATCCTGGTTACATGTTTTAATATTTATAACGGCAGAGAAATTTTGTTATGATTCAAGCTATAGGTGTAGATGTTGTCGATATTCAGCGTCTGGAAAAAATAGTTGCCCGCTGGCAGGACAAGTTCATTGAGCGGATTTTAACGCCGGCGGAAGTAGAGTATTGTCGGACAAAGGCAAATTTTATTCATTCCATAGCCGCGCGTTTTGCCGCTAAAGAAGCGATGATTAAATGTTTATCCGACAATGATCAAATCGGTTTTCATTGGCATGAAATGGAAATACGCAACGATCCGAGCGGCCGCCCCCAGGTTTTACTTTACGGACAGTTAGCGGAACGGCTGCGACAGTCCACAATATTTGTATCTATGACCCACAGCGTACAATCGGCAATTGCCATGATTGTGCTGGAAAAAAGGGAGGACGCCTGATATGCAGCCGGTTGTAACAGCAAAACAAATGGCCGATCTCGACAAAAGTTGTATTGAGCACATGCATATTCCCGGACTTTTATTAATGGAAAATGCCGGTTTAGGTGTGGTACGGCAGGTTAAAAAAATGCTTCATGGGGTTAAAGGAAAATATATTCACATTTATTGCGGCCCCGGTAATAATGGCGGCGACGGCTTTGTTATAGCCCGGCATTTGTTCAATATGATGGCTATAGTTCATGTGCATATCCTGGCTTCACGGGAGAAAATATCGAGCGATGCGCTAATAAATTTACAAATTCTTGAAAGTATAGGTGTGCCGCTGTTCTGGGGGCAACTCCCCGATTCTGAGCGGATACCGGATTTAATAATTGACGCCCTGTTGGGAACCGGCGTCAAGGGCGCTCTCAAAGGGATCATAGCCACTTGTGTTGATCATATTAACTCATATTCTTGTCCGGTTATTGCTGTTGACATTCCAACCGGGGTTAATGCCGATACCGGCGAGGTGGCGGGTCTGGCGGTGCAGGCGGATGTTACCGTTACAATGGCGTTACCCAAAAAAGGATTGTTGTTTTCACCCGGCAGAGAGTATGCCGGCAAGCTAATCGTTACCGATATTAGTATGCCGTTTATGGCAATAGACAAGTCTAATCCGCAAGTTTGGTTGATTGAACGCACCGATGTACGGAAGATGCTGCCAATCCGTGCTGCCGACGCACACAAAAACAAATGCGGCACGGTAGCGGTAGTAGCCGGATCAAAAGGATTTACAGGGGCAGCCTGCCTGACCAGCCTGGCGGTTCTGCGCACAGGAGCGGGGTTGTGCTACCTGGCTGTTCCCAAAAGCCTGAATAGTATTGTTGAAAGCAAACTAACCGAGGTTATTTCCTGGGTAGTTGAAGATGACGACAAAGGTTACCTGTTTGCAGATAATAATGGTGAATTGGTAAAGAAAATACAGCAACAAAGTGCGGTTGTGATCGGGCCGGGGTTGGGGCAGCAACCGCAAACCGGTGAACTGGTTCATGCATTGTTACGCGGGATTGAAAAGCCGTGTGTCCTGGATGCGGATGGCCTTAATTTATGCGCCGGTCAAACCCGCTTATTCCGGGAATATAGAGGAGACCTGATCCTGACACCGCACCCCGGTGAATTTTCCCGGTTGACGGGGTTACCGGCGCCGGAAATTGTAAAAAATCGCCTGGAGGTTGTCCGGCAATATGCACAGGAATGGCAGGTAACTATAATATTAAAAGGCGGCCCCACAATTATCGGCTGCCGAAACGGCCAAGTTTATATTAATTCCACCGGGAATGCCGGTATGGCAACGGCAGGATCCGGCGATGTATTGTCCGGTATGATTGCCGCTTTGCTGGCTCAGGGTGTGCCCGCAGAAAAGGCGGCTATCGCCGGGGTTTATCTGCACGGCCTGGCCGGGGATATAGCCAAAAAAAACTATGGCGAAATGGGTTTGGTGGCCGGAGATATTGTTAATGCAATTCCAAAAGCGTTATTGACTTGTGCGAGGGTGTAAATGGCAGCCGGAAATTTTGTAAAATGGAAATTACCCGCCCTATTATGGTGTTTAATTATTATGATTTTGACATCTTATCCAAAATTAACTGTGCCAAGCGGGGCATTTAATTTTATTGACAAGATGGCGCACCTGTTTGTATATTTTATTTTAGCGCTGCTGGTCATCAGAGCGTTGGTTAAGGATGGTAGCAAGGTAAAGTCCGACGATGTGCGTAAAACCATTTATTACACAGGGGGATTTGCTGTTTTTGATGAACTTCACCAGATACCGATACCGGGACGAAGCTGTGAAGTTTTTGATGTTATTGCTGATCTGTTAGGTATTCTGCTGGCAATTGGACTTTTCCCCTTGTTGTTAAAAATATCCAGCAAACGCCAACTGGCCCGAAAAATCCGAGGTGACATGTGAAGAGGACAAGAATCGCGTTGATATTGTTTGGCGGTCTTTTATTTACAACTTTAAATACGGCGGAGGCGTGGGAATATTTTTATAGCCAACCCAGGATTATGGCGGGCGGGGAAATCGGTATGTTCCGAATTTCTCTGGATCAGTTTGAGGATATCTATACCAGTCGATGGGGCGAATCACTGGGCGGATTTGCCGGGGTGAGAATAACCCGGGCATATTACTTTACCTGTAAATATGGACAATTTTCCCAAAACGGCAAAACCGGCAAGCATCCTGAAAGCGGCGCAAATCTAAGTAGATCCCGATGGGAAGAAGAATGGTATCAGTTTGGGGTTCGGGTTCATCCGCCTATCACCCGAAAATTCAATTCGTATTATGGTTTTGGCATCAGTTATTTCAAGACCAGCGAAGTCGATCAGCTTTCCGTGTTTACGCTCAACAAGACCAGTGAAAATACCGGCAGCGGGTTTTATATGGAACTGGGCTTTGAATATTTCCCGGTGCAGTATCTTGCCGCTTATTTACAAATGGAAGTGTCGTCCGGTGGAGTTAAGGGAAACACCGGGTTTGAATCAATGAGTATAGGCGGGTTTCGATTTACTGCCGGAGTGTCCGTATGGCCATTTTAAAAACGAATTAAATACTCCAGGTAACAAGGATAGTAAATTTCAAACAACGTAGTCTATGAGGGAAAAAAGAAAATTTAAAAATTCGAACTTATCGAAAGGTCAATTCAATGCAAGAGAGGTTACATCAAAACGACAACAAAAAAAAGATCGAATCCTTCCGGGATTTGATTGTCTGGCAAAAAAGCCATGAACTTGTTCTTGATGTGTTCCAGTTAACCGCCCGTTTCCCCAAAAAAGATCAGGCATACCTGTTTACAAAAACCCGCGACACCGCCCTGATCATTCCGGCAAATATTGCCACTGGTTTTGAAAAACGGGGGAAAAAAGCCAAAGTACATTTCTACCGTCTGGCGTTAACCGAAATGGAGCAGCTCCGTTATATGATCATTCTGGCTGAAGACCTGGGCTATTACAAGGACTCGGCTGCTTTTTTTGAAAAGTGTGAAAATATTGAAAAAATGTTAAAAAGGTTGATCCGTTCTATCGCCTCGTCTTCAAATCAGTAAATTTTAGAAACAAAAAAACCCTGTCCTGGACAGGGTTTTTTGTTTTAAAACAATAGTATGTATATAGTGTTTAATTATTGTTTGTAACAATAATAACAGTAACTATTTGTGCGGCAATAACCACCACATCGCGAGCCAGGGCTAAATAATTTCGTGGTAATTTTTCCGGTACAAAGATCGTATCTCCGGCTTCAATTTTTGTTTCCTTGGGTTTCACCCATTCCCCGGTATCTCCTTTAATAATACGGACTTTTCTTTTGTGGGCGCTGAAATTATAACCGCCGGCTTTATCAATATAATAAGAGGCTTTTTTATTGTCGGCAAAACTGATCCATCCCGGCGACATAACCTGGCCGGCGACATTTACATTTGGCTGCGCTATTGGAATATACACAAAATCATAGTCGCGTAAAGTAATATCCTGACGGGTATCGTTTTTCAGGAAAAGAGCTTCAAAATCAACGTTCAACTTGCCTTTCATTTCCCGGTACATGGTTTTAAAAAAATCTCTTTCTTTTGGAGTCATGTAACCTACTTCTGTCATTTCCAGCCGGGTATATTCCAAATTTTCAATTGCTTCCAGGGGGCGGCGAATGATGTAGGCATTATGTAATGATGCCAAATTTGTAAATCCGCCGGCCCGCTTGACAAGCTGCGATAATGTTTTAACGCTGTCGTCTAGAGCATATTTGTTTGGATATTTTACCTCGCCCAAAATTTCTACCATTGGTTTTACTTTGTAGAAAGGATCCCGATGTACAAGGATTCGGTCATTCGGTTGCAAAAGAAAGTTTAGCGTTTCTTCACGATTTTCGGTGGTATCCAGTTTTAAAATAATAGTTTGCGGTTTAGTGGTGGAGTTGTTGAAACGAACCAGTTCTATTTGGCTGGAATCCGCATTTTGGGTAAAGCCTTGCGCCATAGCAAGAATGGTTTTTACACGGTCGCCCGGAACATATTCGAACTCGGCCGGAGCTTGCACAAAGCCGGAGATGATTATTTTACCGTCCTGCCGGGTTACTTTGGGAACGGTAATGACATCGCCATCCTGCAAAACCGGATTAGCGTCAAGATTCCCGGTCAATTCAAAGTTAAGCAAGTCGGCATTTTCCACAGAGCCATCGCGATGTTTTACCTGAACATTTCTTTTTGCAACAAGTTCGATCGGTATAGAATTTTTTATAACCGGGGCAATTTCATTTGGTTGTAGTTTTTGTTCGGCAAGAGATTTTTCATCTACTTTATAAAAACCGCCGCTTAAAAGAACTGCATCAGTTACCCTGTCCATCGCTTTAACGACTACCAGCCCCGGATTGAAAACCGCCCCGCTCACGGTTACCTTGAAGGAACGGACATCGGACAATAAAACACTCACCTGGTCGTCAAGAAACGTAGTTTTAATTTTATCAATGAGGGCTTTTTTAGCGTCTCTTAATAAAAGTCCTTTTACCTCCACTGAGCCGATATCCGGTAAAATTACTATTCCTTCAGGATTAATTCTGGTCTGAAATGTCGTTTCCATGCGGTTACCGATGATGATATCAAATATGTCGCCGGGGCCAACAAAGTATTCGTTTTCATCGACCGGGTGTTCCAACGGGGTAGATAGTGCCGGGAACTGGGTCTCTCTTTTGGTTTTGAGTTTATCCAGCTTACCGGCATTCTCTTCTTGTTCAATTTCTTCATATTCTTTAATAACCGCACGGGGTTTGTCTTTACTTTGGGTTACTGATACCTGGGCATGCAGATTAGTTATTATAAATAAAGATACTGAAAGTAAAAGGAGAGACCTGCTCATCAAACCTCCAAAAATATTAAATTTTCTAGTTTACTAAATTTTCAAAAACCTGAACAATTCTTTGCGCCGCATTGCCATCCCACAATGGGGGTAGCTGGTGGTCAAATTTTTTATTTTGCATAACATCGCTGAACCCTTGTAAAACTGCCTGTTTATTGATGCCGACCAGCCGGTTTGTGCCAAGAGTTATCGTAATCGGCCTTTCCGTGTTTTCCCGCATGGTTAAACAGGGAATGCCAAGATAGGTGGTTTCTTCCTGAATGCCGCCGGAATCGGTTATCACAATTTTTGCCTGGCTCATCAGGCGTAAAAAGGGCAAATACCCAAGCGGCTCGGCAAGGATCAGGTTTGGCATTTTATTAATTTTGTCATCCAGGTTAAAATTGGTGATCATTTTTCTGGTACGGGGGTGGATCGGGAAGAAAATGGGCAATTCTGTTTGAATTTGTGTAAAAATATCCAGGATCATGTTTAAATTATCATAATTGTCAACATTGGAGGGTCGGTGCAGAGTTACCAGAACATAATTTTGTGGAGCAAGCCGATATTGTTCCAGTACCGCCGATTCCCTGGATTTAACCAGATGTTCAACCAGGGAATCGATCATCACATTGCCGACAAAATGGATTTTTTCTTTGGCAACACCTTCATTGGCAAGGTTATCCAGACCGCTTTGCTCGGTAACAAACAACTTGTCCGATATCGAATCGGTAAGCACCCGGTTGATCTCTTCCGGCATGGAGCGGTCAAAACTGCGCAAGCCGGCTTCCACATGAGCCACCGGGATATGTAGTTTGGCGGCAGCCAATGATGCGGCAATAGTGGAATTGACATCACCAACTACTATTATCCAATCCGGTTTTTGTTCGATAAAGATTTTTTCCAGTCCGATCATAACCGCTGCCGTCTGTTCTGCGTGTGAACCGGAACCAACTCCCAGGTAGAGATCGGGTTTAGGCATTCCCAATTCGACAAAGAACGTCGTTGACATTTTTTCGTCATAATGCTGACCGGTATGAATGAGGAGAGGCGCAAAAAAATCTGATTTTTGCATACGTTTATGAATGGGCGCAATTTTCATAAAATTAGGTCTTGCGCCCACAATATTAGCTATTTTTAGCATTTATTTCCTTTTTAAAAACGATTACCGGAACCAAGTTTGGTTATTTTTTGGTCAGTATCTTTAACCTTTTTAGTTAAATTCCTGGTGTCGACAACCGACTTGGCGTGTTTTACAATGAATTCCGCATCATATTTTGAATGATCGGTTGTTATAACCACCACATCAAATTTTTTGATGTTTTCCGCAGTCAGTTCTATAGATTTTAAAGTCTGGTTGTTGATCTTTAGTTCCGGAATATGTGGATCATTGTATGAAATATCAGTCGCGCCGCGTTGATGCAGGAAGGTCATTACTTTTAAGGCCGGCGATTCGCGCATATCGTCAACATCACGTTTGAAAGCGACGCCAAGCATCAGGATTTTGGCTTTATTAAAGGAGACGCCAACCTGTCCTAATGCCCTGCGCACCAGGCCGAGCACGTAAAACGGCATGTCTTCATTGGTTTCGGCAGCCAGTTCAATAAAATTGGTATGAAAATCATACGCGCGGGCTTTCCAAGACAGATAATAGGGATCGATGAGAATGCAATGACCGCCAATGCCGGGGCCGGGGTAGAAAGGCATATAGCCAAACGGTTTGGTTGACGCAGCTTCAACCACTTCCCAAATATCAATGCCGCCCATGCGGTCGCACAATCTTGCCAGTTCATTAGCCAGGGCAATATTAACACTACGGAAAATATTTTCCAACAGTTTTTCCATTTCGGCGACTTTGGGTGAGGAAACCGGCACAACTGTATTAATGATCTGTTTATTGGTCAAACAAGCCATCTCTGTACATTTGGCGGTAACGCCACCAACCACAACCGGGGTGTTGGCAGTGGTAAATTTTTTATTTCCCGGATCGATACGTTCCGGTGAAAAGGCCAGGTAAAAATCTTTGCCTACCTTTAAACCGCCGGCTTCCAATATTGGCTGACATATTTCTTCGGTGGTACCGGGCCAGGTTGTACTTTTTAGAATGATCAATTGTTCTTTACGTAAATAAGGAGCAATGCCGTTAGTAGCATCTTCGATAAAGGACACATCAGGCTCTTTATTTTCGGTGAATGGTGTTGGCACACAAATATAAATAGCATCTAATTCGCCGGAGCGTTCAAATGTTGCCGAGGCCTGGAACTTGCCCGCTTTAACGGCTTTTTCCAGCTTGGCGTCTTCTACATCGTCAATATAATTTTCACCCTTGTTAATTTTATCGACTTTTTTCTGGCTCTTGTCGATACCGAGCACAAAAAATCCCTTGTCGGCAAATTCTACTGCCAGGGGTAAACCGACATAACCCAAACCGATAACGCCTATTTTTGCGGTTTTGTTTAAAAGTTTTGTTTCCAGTTCCATACCAACTCCTTTATAATAAAATTGAGATGTTAATATTATTCTGTTGTAATGGGTTGCAATTATAGCCTTTTATAACTTGTAGTGTTTTTTATAATAATCCAGGAACTCGCCGGTTTTTATTTTGCTCCACCACAGGGTATTGTCTTTATACCAGTTGATCGTTTTGGTCAGCGCGCTGTCGAAATCGTATTGCGGTTTCCAACCGAGAGCGGTTAATTTGTTGGTGTCGAGCGAATAGCGGCGATCATGCCCGGGTCTGTCCGTTACCCAGGTAATCAAGCTTGCCGGTTTATCGAGTTTTTGTAATATCAAACGGGTAATATCGATATTGGTTTTTTCGTTACCACCGCCAATGTTATAAACTTGTCCAAGCGTGCCATTGGTAATTAAAAAATCAATCGCATCGCAATGATCCAGGACAAAAATCCAGTCGCGAATATTTTTACCATCCCCATATACCGGCAGTTGTTTGTTTTCCAGGGCGTTGGTTACAAACAGCGAGATCAGTTTTTCCGGGTATTGGAACATGCCAAAATTATTAGAGCAGCGGGTTATGATAACCGGGGTTTTATAGGTAACATAATAAGAAAATGCCAGCCGATCCGCCCCGGCTTTGGAGGCAGAATAGGGACTGGAAGGCTCGAGAGTATCCGTTTCTTTAAAAGAACCATCAAGTATACTGCCATAAACTTCATCGGTGCTGATCTGGATGAATTTTTTAATCTTGTGCTTGCGCGCCGATTCCAACAGTACAAAAGCGCCATAGATATCCGTTTTTATAAAAGCATCCGGGTCGCCGATAGAACGGTCTACATGGCTTTCGGCGGCAAAATTTACAATAATATCAACACGGGGGACAAGCTCATCGACGAGTGCAGCATCACATATATCACCCTTGACAAATTGATAATTCGGCCGGTTTTCTACATCCTTCAGGTTGTCGGGATTCCCGGCATAGGTCAATTTATCCAGATTGATTACATGAACATTATTATCATATTTATCAAACAAATAGTGGATATAGTTACTGCCAATAAAACCGGCGCCGCCGGTTACAAGATAACGTATCATAGACTATCCGGAACTAAAAGTAAATGTTATTTAAAAATCAACATAGAATGTACAAACCGCATCTATAAAAGTCAAATTCTTTTAAATTTTTTTCCAGGCGTATTTAATAACCCGGCACAAATTATCACAGTTGTGGAGTAGAGTTTATTGTTTGATAAAAAAGAACAATACATTGTTTTAAAAAAGAGTTATTAAAGGTGTAACAGGGAAAGCTGTTTGAAATTCCGGAAAAATTGATTATTTTCTGGAAAGAGAAAATTTAATACAGTGGTTTTATGCTGCAAACTATGGGCCCTTTTCTGGACAACAACTGCCGTCAAGCAGGTAATAATAATAAGCAGGATGAGCTGTTATGAATAAAACAAAATCGCTACGCCTCGCATTGGGACAATATAATTTTACTGTGGGGGATTTACACGGTAATGCCGATAAAGTAATTCATGGTATCCGTCAGGCCGTACAGTCGGATTGTGATATGATCATTTTCCCTGAGTTGTGCCTGACCGGCTATCCCCCCGAAGACCTGTTATTGCGGCGGCAGTTTATACATGATCAAAAAAAGTTTTTGCAAGAAATTACCGGGCAGGTGGGAGAAATTACCTGTCTTTTAGGGTTTGTGGATGAAGATAGAAATAATCTTTACAATGCCGCCGCCATAATACGAAATCATAAAATATGGGCGGTGTATCATAAAATTCATTTACCCAATTATAGTGTTTTTGATGAGCAGCGCTATTTTAAAGCCGGCAATGAACCGTTGATCATTGTTCAAAATGATGTATGTATTGGTATAAGTATATGCGAAGATATCTGGATTGAAAACAGTGTGGTGGAAATGGAAGCATTGACCGGCAATGCCGAAATACTTGTCAACCTTTCTGCTTCTCCTTACTATATGGGCAAGTTAAAAGAACGTGAACGGCTGATACAGGCGCGGGCCAGGCGGTGCTGTAGTTATATTGCCTATACCAACCTGGTCGGCGGACAGGATGAACTGGTTTTTGATGGCCAAAGTATGATCGTTGATCAGAATGGGCAGATCATTCGGCAATGCCCCGGTTTTATCGAAGACATGATATGTTGTGATATTGATGTTAACACAATTCACGGCTGCCGGGAGCAGAATATATCCTTCCAGATGGAAGCAGTCCATTACAGATCGTCATTTCCAGCACTGAAAACGGTAACGATCCCGACAGGTCGCCAGGCAATAAAATCTCCATTAATTACCCCTGCCGAGCCCAAAAAGTTAACTGACGCTGAAGAGGTCTATAATGCGCTTATTTTAGGATTGCGTGATTACGCATACAAAAATGGCTTTAAACAGGTGGTTTTCGGACTTTCCGGCGGCATCGATTCGGCGCTGGTCGCGGTCATGGCGGCCGATGCGTTGGGCGGTGAAAATGTGAATTGTTTAAGTATGCCGACCCGGTTTTCATCGCGCGGCAGTGTTGATGACGCCGAGTTGCTGGCAAAAAATGCCGGCGTCAATTTCCGCCTGGTAAATATTGATAGCATGTTTGAATCTGGTTTACAATTGCTAAAGCCGGTTTTTGCTGAAACGCCTTTTGGGGTGACCGAAGAAAATCTTCAGGCGCGGATTCGCGGTATGGTGGTAATGGCGCTATCCAACAAGTTCGGCTGGCTGGCGCTGACGCCCGGCAATAAAAGCGAAGTGAGTGTGGGTTATTGTACGTTATATGGCGATATGGTGGGCGGGTTTGCGCCGTTAAAAGATGTATCAAAAATGTGGGTATACAAGTTGAGCCGGTATCGCAATGAACTGGCCGGATATGACCTGATCCCACAGGCGATTATCGATAAAGCGCCATCAGCAGAATTGCGTCCGAATCAAAAAGATGAAGACAGCTTACCGCCGTATCCGATCCTGGATGCGATCCTGGAATTATATGTTCAAGATGAAAAAAGTGTTGATGATATTGTCAAGGCCGGATTTGATCGAGAAATTGTCAAAAAAGTGCTTCGCTTGGTCGATTCCTCGGAATACAAGCGCCGGCAGGCGGCGCCTGGTGTGAAAATTACCCATCGGGCTTTTGGCAAAGATCGCCGTATGCCGTTGACAAACAAGTATCATGCCGGATAAGTGATTGATCATAGCAGAGCGTGCAACCGGAACCGGGTGGTATAATTGATAACGGGAAAAGAGTAAAAAGGGGATTGTTACTAATTTAAAGCGTAAATACTAAAGTGGAAAAAAAGGCGGCAGGTTGATTCTGCCGCCTCAGAGTTGTTTATTACTTTGCAACACCCAGGGGTGAGAAGTAGATCATAATTGCAGCAATGATCAACAGCACAATTACTGTTAAAACCACATCCAGTTTAGTCCAGCTGGCGCGGCTTTCAGCTTTATCTTTTTCTGTTAGTGTTGCATAGCACAAGCCTTCCAATTGTTTTTTGGAGGGTTCTTTGGTTGCAAAACTGACGACGATCATTAAAATAACCGAAATCAGGAACAGGGTTGGCGCAAAATATAAAAAGTTTACGTTTGCATATTGCAGCAAGATTCCCTGTAGAGATGAACCGCTGCCAACGAGCGTTTTTTGAATTGTGTCGATAGCAAGCTTGGTCATACCTATGGTGAAACCACCAATCAAACCGGTGAGGGCGCCATAATGGTTGATCCGTTTCCAGAACAAACCGAGCAAAAAGACAGCGGTGATCGGTGGCGCAATATAAGCCTGTATATTTTGCAGGTATTGATATAAAGAACCGGAGAAACCACGCACAATCGGGATCCAAAGAATACCGAGAACAACCACCACGCCGGTGGCAATTCTTCCAACGCTGATTAGGGTTTTTTCATCGGCATTTGGTCTCAGCTTTTTATAAATATCCATAGTGAACAGGGTTGAACAACCGTTAAATACCGCAGCCAGGGAACTCATCAAAGCGGCCAGTAATCCGCCGGCGACCACACCGCGAACACCAACCGGAAGCATTGCTTTTACCATGGTCGGGAATACCTGGTCGGCAACTTCGAATTGCAGTTTACCGCTGTTTTTCAATGCCAGGGCAATCATACCGGGGATAAGGAATAAGAAAAAGGGCGTCAGTTTAAAGAATGCCGCCATGATCGTTCCGCGCCGAGCATTGGTTTCGTCTTTGGCGGCCAGGGTTCTTTGTACGATACATTGATCCGTACACCAGTACCAGATACCGACGATGGGAGAAGCCAATATTAAACCCAGCCATGGGAATTGGGAATCCAGTGGCGGGAACATGTTTAGTTTTTCTGCGCCGATCGAAGTAACGACATTATTCCACCCACCTACTTTATAGAGCCCAACAGAGGCCACAATCAGAGTGCCTATTAGCAGAACTGCTGTATGCATAGTGTCGGTATAAACAACAGCTTTCAGGCCGCCCAACGCCGTATAAATACCAGTAATGATAACTATAATTAAAGCGCCGGTCCAGAATTCTATACCCATCAGGGTTTGGAATACAACCGCGCCGGCATATACGGTTACGGACACTTTGGTAAGCACATAAGCCAGTAACGAAATGATAGACAGGAACCAGCGGGCAATCGGTGAGTAGCGTAATTCAAGAAATTCCGGCATGGTGAAAACTTTACTTCTAAGATAAAAAGGTACAAAAACCCAGCCTAAAAGCAAAACGCACCAGGAATGCAGTTCATAATGACCAAGCGCAACGCCGCTGTTGGCGCCGGTGCTGGCCAAGCCAACAATGTGTTCGGAACCGATGTTGGAAGCAAAAATCGAGGCGCCGATAACATACCAGCCGATATGGCGGCTGGCTAAAAAGTAATCGGCAGAGCTTTTTTGTTTTTGTTTGATAACCCACCAGGCAATGATGCCGATGATAACAAAATATAAAAATACAACTATCCAGTCCCATACAGCAAACAGGGGTTTGTCTACAACTGTTTGGACAACTTCTACAGCTGTGTTTAGTGTGTCATTTCCCATTCCTTCACTCCTTGCAATGTAAATGATGTTTGTAAATGATATATAGTTATTTATTAATTATAATTCGCAGGGAAAAATTAAAATAAAATAAGCAAGAGATTGTACAAAGTCAAGATTATTTCATATTTTTAAGGTAAAAAACAGGTACAGTTTAATTTTTTTGGTGTTTAACTAAAATATTATCTGCTATTTAAACGTTCAAGCTGAAAGCGCCTTGCGCCAGGGAATATGAACGCACCGATACCAACTGATATTGATAGAGTCATGTATGCTAAACGCCGGAGATTTGCATGTTAATGGCATAAAACCCGGTGCGTGCGGTAATAAACAGCGTGGTTTTATTTTTCCCGCCAAAGCAGACATTGGCAGGAATTTCCGGTACACTGATCATACCGAGTTTTAAGCCGTCCGACGTAAAAACGGAAATGGCCCGGTTAGTGAGATAAACATTGCCGAGGCGGTCTATGGTCATGCCGTCCGAACCTTCCGGGGCAAACAGGGTTTTGCCGGTCAGCGAGCCGTCATCGTTGATAGAATAAGACCAGGTTTTACCGGCGCCAATATCTGCCACATATAAAGTTTTACCATCCGGGGCGCCGATTATCCCATTGGGCTGAACAAAATCGTCAATTACACGAATCACAGATTTACGATCCGGTTTGAGATAGTAAACGCATTGGCCGTCAATTTCCGGCGCGGTGCGTTCCCACCAGGGGCGCTGGTAATAGGGATCGGTAAAGTATATGCCGCCAAGCGCATCAGCCCACAGGTCATTGGGGCCGTTCAGGTTTTTGCCTTCAAAGTTATCGACCAGCACGCTCATTTGCCCTGTTTTATTAAAGGAAACCAGCCTGAAGAATTGATCCGCGCAGGCCAGCAGATCGCCGTTCAGATCAAAGAACATGCCGTTGGCGCGTTCGGGGGAGTCATGAAAAACCGTCAGGGCGCTGTCGATGCCCCATTTCCAGATTTTATTGTTGGGTTGATCTGTAAAATAGACATTGCCGTCCGCATCGGCAGCCGGGCCTTCGGTAAAGCCAAAACCATCGGCCAGTTTTTGCACGACCGCGCCGGGAGCGAGCAGATCGCTGACCGATTTGGGCTTTTGCGCTCTGCCGCAGCTGAAACAGGCAGCTACCAGCACAGGAACAAACAAACAATAGAATATTCGGGGCATGACGGTAGTCCTTTTAATATTAATTTTTTCTATGAGAAGAATTAAATTGAACTAATTTTTTCCAATCAATTAAACCATCACTGCAAAAATCCTTTCCGAATTCTAGAGTAAACTTGTTAAGAATTTGAGCATAGGATTTATTAAAGTCTTCATTTTTTTCTTTTGCTTTATGACCCAAGGGCTCAATTATAGCAGTATATAAATTTTCATCGCCAGAGATAAAATACCAGAATTCCTGGCCGCAATATTTAAAATAATCACCCTTATTTGGGTTATTTTCTCGCCCATAACAACAACCATTTATTGCAATAATATGTATGTCGGGATTGTTAGTTTTTAAAATTTTTTGAGCTTTTTTAAAATTATCTCTCATCTTTGTTATTTGACTACTATTACCCCAGTTAGGACCTGATTTAATAGAAACAATATATTTAATGTTCTTATTTGAAAATTCCAAATCTATACCCTCTGCAGCAGATTTTTTCCCTTTATAGACATTTTCATTAATAAAGATTGCCAAACCTTCAAGAAAATCCCCAAAAATAGTTTCCTCTTGAGAAGACAGATGAGCATCAAGAATAGTTTTTACCAAATCTTGAGCTGTTAAAATGTTTTTTGCTTTAAATAAATATGGATTCTTCCTTTTGAGAATACCAGTTAATTTTAAATTTTGTAAACTTTTTAATCTCTTTGCATGGAAATCACCAATATGATTCTCAACATATTGTACTATATCATTCAACATTATTTGTGACATAGTTTTTACTTTCCTCAAATAGGGTTTGTTGAAGGGATATAAAGCTATCCGTAACAATCTTATAATACTCAGGTACTATTTCAATTCCAACCGCTTTTCTTCCCATACGATTTGCGACAATAACGGTTGTTCCGGAACCCATAAATGGATCAAGGACTACATCTCCTTCTTTGGTAAAGAGTTTTATAAACCACTCCGGCAGGGAATCGGGAAAGGCGGCACTATGGTTTTTATTATTACATTCTGTTGCCAGATGAATAACATTTGTTGGATAGGCCAGATCCCTTCCTATCCAATTTGATATGTTTTTGCCAAAGCCACTCCCTACTTTTGAATTATCCCGCAGTTTATCAGTTTCACTTAATTTTTTTAATCTGGCCTTTGCCCACTCGCCTACCGGCACCATTACATTATCTTGATACATATAAAATTTTTTACTTTTATTAAATTGTATCAATCGTTCCCATGAATCCCTGAACCTGTTTGGCCATTTTCCCGGGTAGCAATTTTTTTTGTGCCAAATAAATTCTTCAGTCCAAAACCACCCCCGCTTTCTCATTTCCAGTATTAATTCAAGTACATAGGTATGTCTTTCTCCTTCAACAACTCTTTCTTTAATGTTGAGTACAAAAGTTCCTGTTGGTTTTAAAATGCGATATAATTCCCCGGCAATAGGCATAAACCATTCGACATAATAATCAGGATTTATGCCTCCATAAGTGTTTTTTCGACTATCAGCATAAGGCGGCGAAGTGAAAATCAAATCAATAGAATTATTTTCTATCTCTTTTAATCTTTCTTTACAATCGCCCAGGTATAATTTTATTTTTGAATTCATTATGTTTTTTTATTAATAAAGTTTTTTCCAAATTTAAGAAAATTTAGAAATTTTGCAATCTCAAAATTTTTTTAATAATACCTGGTTGAACAAGTTGTCGATTATAAAGAATGAAATCTGTTCTTTACACCAAATGATAATTCCGTTTCAGTGCAAAAGAGCCGATTTTAGGTTGCACCAACGTTTCAAAGTCCTTGTATTGCATTTTGATAAGGTCTTTGTGTGAGCAGGCGTTGAAAAAAATCTCTTCGTCTTTAGTCAGACTCTTTTCAATCCACACATCCATGCCATAGAGGTTGCCGAACGGCGGCATTGCACCCACTTCGCAGTCCGGGAAACGGTATTTGAATTCTTCTTCGGTAGCGAGCAGCACTTCTTTAGCGCCGGTAGCCTTTTTCAACAGGGCAAAATCGACCTTGTTGTCGGCCGGCAGCACGGTCATAGCCATTTTCCCATCAACAAGCACCAGCACGGTTTTAGCCATTTCTTTGCCAGGAACGTGGGCGAGTCCGGCAACTTCCTGAGCGGTAAAAGCCGGGGAATGTTTTATGATCACATATTTGATGTTGTGCTCATCCAGGAACTTTTTCAGCTTTTCCACAGGCATAGCATCCTCCTTTTAATAGTTGGCAAGGACCCGGAGAGCAACTTTTAATTCTCCGGCGCATTCACGACGCCCGGTGATTTGAGCTGTACTGGAAAAGTCGTTTAGCCAAAGCGGTGGCGGAGTAGAAAAAACCTGTCTGAATGAACCTGGTGTGTTAATGGAAAACCGGCGTCTCTGTCGGGTAAAAAAACTAACCCGAATATTACCGGTTGTCAACCGGTATCTTGTCAAGTATATTAAAAAAACTCTATTATGTCAAGAAAAATATTTGTGTTCCGGCCCAAACAACGGCCTATATAACCTTGTAAAGTAGTTTATTCCCCGGCGCCGGGTTGGGCGGCAGAAGTTTGTCGCCACTGCGTCAGTAAAAATTCTTGCGGATGGTAATAATGTTTTTCCAGGTCTTTATCGGTATAACACACCAGGCAATAGGTGTCAAAATAGCGAAAGGGTTTAAGCTGATCCGGCTTGGCTTGTCTGGGAGGGATTTTCATCACTTCAAAATGAAAGTGATCGAACTGCCAGCCATATTTATCCAGTTCTTCTTTGGTCATATACCGGGCAATGGGATTTTCCGGGTATACGTATTGGCCGTATTGAACACAAATGCCGGCCACATGTTCGTAAACCGTCCATAGTTTGGTATCGGTATCGACCTGATGTTCTATGATGATCTGTGCAAAGGGGCCGTCGCTGCGCAGGCTGATCACTTTACCGATGGCCGCAGGGTAGACCGGTTCATCCACATAATTAGTTCCCGGACGTTTAAAGTCTATGCCGGTGTGTAAATGGGACGGTACAGTTGGCCGGGCTTTGCGAACCAAACCGTATTCACCGATCGCGGTGAGCTTGACCGCGTCCCAGCTTTGCCGGTTTTGAGCATCACGCGGCAGGTACCATTGCAACACTTCCTGGCTTTTAGACGGGCGAACGGTAATAATCAGTGATATTATAAATAAAAAAATTGCCTTGCGAATAAAAATTGATTTCAACATAACGTGTCCTGTTCCTCCTGGTGATAGTAGTATCAGATTAATGGCGCTGAAATAACCAAAATAAAAAATTGTAATGTAAAGTTGAATATAAAAAAATTTTTTACCAGTAACCAGTATTTCCTGAAATTATAAAGCTGTCTGGAGATGTTTTTAAATAAACTTGACTTTGATTAAATTTTTATCTATATAAAGGTAAGGAATTTAAACGTGTAATTTATTATATGGTTAAAATTTTCAGATGTTATTATTAAGAATATTATCCATAAAAAAAAGCGATAAGGAGAGGCAACAGTATTCGGGTATGGATCGGTATCGGCGCTGAATTGAAAGACAATATTTTAACAAATTCAATGAGTAAAATGCAATGATATTCCGAAAGGAGGAACAACACCATGGCTCATACTTTTGAAGAACTGAAGAAAAAAACCGTAGCTGAACTGCGCGACATTGCGGCCGGCATTGAACATGAAGCCGTAAAGGGATATACCCAGTTAAATAAGGATCATTTACTGGCGGCGATATGCACTGCATTGAACCTGGATATGCATGTTCACCATCATGTGGTCGGCCTGGATAAAACGGCTATTAAAAAAGAGATTCGGCAATTAAAACACAAACGGGATGAAGCAATAAAAGCCAAGGATTTCGAAGCGCTTGAAAAAATAAGACAGGGTATTCACAAATTTAAAAAGAAATTACGCCAGGCGACTGTTTAACATATCAACGACGTCAGGTTTAATAAACCCTCAATTCATTGTTGTAAAGTTACAAACATTTATTTGGAGGAAGGCATGGTAGGGAAAAGAATGTACGGTGTTATTATGCTGGTGTTGGTTTTGATAACCTGTTTGAGTTGCGGTGAAAAAAAACCAGCAGTTAATTATTTGCAAGAGAGTTCTGAAGAACGCGCCGCCAGAATGCAATGGTGGCAGGAAGCCCGTTTCGGGATGTTCATTCACTGGGGATTATATGCCATTCCGGCGGGTGAATATAACGGCAAACAGGTAGAGGGTATTGGCGAATGGATCATGAATACCGCGCAAATCCCGGTGCAGGACTATGAAAAGTTTGCCCCGCAGTTTAACCCGGTCAAGTTCAACGCTGACGAATGGGTAGCCCTGGCCAAAGAAGCGGGCGTGAAATATATTGTAATTACTTCAAAACATCATGACGGTTTTGCAATATTTGATTCTAAAGTTACAAAATGGGATGTAATGGACGCTACACCATTTAAAAGGGATATTTTAAAGGAATTGAGCGTCGCCTGTGAAAATCAAGGTATTACTTTATGTTTCTATCATTCCATTATGGATTGGCATCATCCCCAGGCCCAGGCGTCATACTTTCCCAATTATAATGATGGAGAAAAAGTCAACCCGGAATTTCCCAAATATGTTAAGAATCATTTAAAACCCCAGTTAAAAGAGTTATTAACGAATTACGGGAAAGTCGGTATCCTCTGGTTTGACGGCGAATGGAACAAGGATTGGACCTCGCCGATGGGTAAGGACTTGTATAATTATGTCCGCAACTTGCAACCCGATATTATTATCAATAACCGGGTCGATAAGGGTCGTATGGGCATGCAGGGATTAACTGCCGAGGGTGAGTTCGCCGGTGATTACGGCACCCCGGAGCAAGAGATTCCCGATACCGGTTTGCCGGGTGTGGATTGGGAAAGCTGTATGACCATGAACGATACCTGGGGTTACAAGGCCTCGGATAATAACTGGAAGTCCGCAGAAATGCTGATCCGCAACCTGGTTGATATTGCCTCCAAGGGCGGCAATTACCTGTTGAATGTCGGCCCGACTGCCGAAGGTTTGATCCCGGAAGCCAGTGTCGAAAGACTGAAAGCTATTGGCGCCTGGATGAAGGTGAATGGCGATGCGGTTTATGGCACCAGCGCCAGTCCCTTCGCCAAACCGGAATGGGGCCGCTATACGCAAAAACCGGGTAAATTATTTGCAATTGTATTTGAAAAACCCAAGAACGGACTAGTACAGATCCCGGTTGCCGCAGTACAGGTAAAGAATATTTCTGTACCGGCTGCCCCGGATCTGACATTCAAGGTAAAACCGGCCGGCGACGGCATCAGCCTGCAACTGCCAAAGGAATTGCCGGATAAAATCGCTACGGTTATTGTCATCGAATACGACGGCGAACTGGTTGTAAAGTAAGTATTACTTTTTCCGGGGCGGCGCATACCGCTCCGGATTTTTTTGTTTTATTTACGATAACGTTTGCGTAACTTTTGTCATTCCGTTTTACAGGAACCCCAGCTCATTCTCATCACCCTAGTGCAGGATAATGTTTATGAAAATAAAAATTAATTTAACTAAAGTGGTTCCGATCCTGATCATGATCGCCTTTGTTCCAACTATTCTGTATGCCGGGGCTAAAATATGGCAGGAATCTTTATCAATCCCCGCGTATAGCGTTGGCGAACCGGATAAAAATCCCCGCTTTTATGACGGCCGCGTTTACCAGGGCGCCCAGGGCCGCATTTACCCTTACCCGATCTCCGATGTGCTGGGCAATGAAAAACAGGACAAACCCTTTCAGGCCGTGTACCTGGAGAATGATTATATAAAGCTATGCATTTTACCGGAATTGGGCGGGCGTATCTTTTCCGGGCTGGACAAGACTAATAATTATGATTTCTTTTACCGCCAGAGCGTTATCAAACCGGCGCTGATAGGCATGCTGGGCGCGTGGATTTCCGGCGGGGTGGAATGGAATTTCCCGCATCACCACCGCGCCAATTCGTTTATGCCCATGACGTATACCCTGTGCAATAACCCGGATGGCAGCAAAACCCTGTGGCTAACGGAAATCGAACGCCGCCAGCGTATGAAGTTCCTGTTGGGCATTACCATTTTCCCGGAGCGCTCGTACCTGGAAGTGACCCTGAAATTTCAGAACCGCACGCCGTTTGTACAGTCCTTTTTATATTTTGCCAATCCGTCGGTGCATGTGGATTCCACCTACCAGGTCATTTTCCCGCCCGAGGCGGAGTGGGTGACCCAGCACGCTAAAAGCGAGTTTGCCGAATGGCCAATTGCCAACAGTACCTATGGCGGTTATAAATATGAAAATACCGATATTAGCTGGTGGAAAAATTTACCTAAACCGGTGTCGTTTTTCTGCTGGGATCATGAAGCGGATTATTTCGGTGGTTACGATCACGGTAAGGATGCGGGTACGGTATACATCGGCAACCATCATATTGCGCCGGGGAAAAAGTTTTTTACTTTTGGCTGCGGCGACGAGGGGAAAATGTGGGATCAGATGTTGACCGATACGGACGGCCCGTACCTGGAATTAATGGCCGGAGCGTATTCCGATAACCAGCCCGATTATAGCTGGATTCAGCCCTATGAAGTCAAGGTGGTAAAACAATATTGGTATCCCATCCGCAATACCGGCGGACTGGTGCAGGCGAACCTGGAAGGGGCGCTGAACCTGGAATTCCCGGATCATAACACCGCGCGGATCTTGCTGAATTCCACGTGTGAACGTCAAGATGCTGTTGTGCAGGTAGCGGCCGGCAAGCAAACCTTGCTCAAGCAAACGCTGAATATCAGTCCCGCCCGGCCTTTTCAAACCGATGTCAATCTGCCGTCCGGTGTTACCGAACAGGATGTCAAAGTGACTCTGACAACGCCTGGCGGAGAAGAACTGTTGAATTATGTATCAGTGCAAAAGCCCGGCGCATCACAGCCAAAACGGGTTACTCCGCCGGTAACGCCGGAAAAAATGGCCACCACAGAAGAACTTTACCTGGCGGGGCTGCGTCTCGATCAGTTCCACAATGCTGCTATCGATCCTTATCCCTTTTATACACAAGCCCTGAAACGCGATAGTTTGGATAGCCGCGTCAATACCTGGCTGGGAACATTATATTGCAAGCGGGCGATGTATGCGGAAGCGGAACTGCATTTACAACAAGCCATATCCCGTCTGGCGGCTAACTATACCCGCCCCAAAGATGGCGAGGCGTATTATTATCTTGGCGTGGTGCAAAAAGCGCAGGGCAAATATAAAGAAGCGTACGATTCATTTTACCGGGCCTCGTGGAGCTTTGCCTGGAATGCCGCCTCCTATTATGCGCTGGCGGAACTGGATGGATTAAAGGGAGATTATAAAACGGCGCTGGAACATATAGAACAGGCCATAGCTACCAATGCCATGAACACCCGCGCCTGGAATATCAAATCCGCAGTTTTACGCCGGCTGGGTCGCCTGCCGGAAGCGGAACAGGCCGCTCGTACCGCGTTATCTTTTGACCGCCTGGATTTTTGGGCTATGAACGAACTTGCCCTCATACAAAAGCAGGCCGGCCAAAACGAAGCGGCGGCAAACAGCTTTTATGAACTGGAAGCCCAAATGAACGGCGATGCGGAAATGCACCTGGAACTGGCGCACGATTATGCCAACGCCGGATTCTGGTCCGAAGCCATACAGGTGTTGGAGCGTAAAGACCGCACCCTGTCTGAACGGGGCAGTTCCAATCCTTTGGTCTATTATACCCTCGGTTATCTGTGGAATCAAACCAATAATCCGCAAAAAGCCCTGCTGAATTATAAACTGGCGGCGGCCATGCCGGCGGATTACTGCTTTCCGTACCGCAACGAATCGATACCGGTTTTACGGCAAGCTGCGGAACAAAATCCGCAGGATGCGCTGGCCCTCTGTTACCTGGGCAATCTTCTTTACGATATTCAACCGCAACGGGCGATTACCGCCTGGGAGCAATCGCAACAACGGGACAGCACCCTGGCTCTGGTACACCGCAACCTGGGTTTTGCATATATGCGGGTGGAAAATAATAATTCCAAAGCGCTGACCAGTTACCGAAAGGCGCTGGCGCTTAAGCCGCAGGATCCTCGTTTGTATTATGAAATGGATGTCTTGTCCGCCGCTATCGGCATTCCCCCGAAAAAGCGGTTGGATGTGCTGATGCAGAACCTGCCGGTTGTGGAGAGTCGGGACGATGCTTTAGCGCAGGTAGCCGACCTTTTGGTGCAAACCGGGCAATACGATAAAGCTATAAACCTGGTAACCACGCATCATTTTCATACCTGGGAGGGCGGCGGCAGCATTTATGATGTGTACCGCAATGCATTTATGTTACGTGGGCTGGAGTTCATGCGAAAAAGAAACTATAAAAAAGCGTTACGCGATTTTCAGGCAGCGCTGGACTATCCGCGCAATCTTGAAGTCGGCCGGCCGTTGAATGATGTGGATGCGGCTCGACCCTGGTATTATATCGGCCTGGCCTGTGAAAACCTCGGGCAGCGGGAACGGGCGCAGCAAGCCTTCCGCAAGTGTGCGGATATCAATGTTCATAAAACCGATTTTCGTTATTACCAGGGCCTGGCGCTACTCAAGCTGGGTCAACCGGAACAGGCCAATCAACTGTTTGCGGCGCTCATTCAAACCGGACGGGAAAGCATGGATAAAACTGTTCAAGTGGACTTTTTTGCCAAATTTGGTGAACGGCAGTCCGCCGAAAAACAACAGGCGGCAGCCCATTTTACTATGGCGCTCGGCTACCTGGGACAGGGTAATAAAGCGCAGGCAAAAACGGAAATTATGACCGCCCGCCGTCTGGAGGCGTTTGATATCTGGATCAATTCGCTGGCGGGAATGCTGCAAAATGATTAGAACGCGTGCAAAGTTAGAATAGAAGAATTTAGTTTTAATTCTATGCACGTGAAAATAAATTATTAACCTGTATTCAGGGCGGAGGATTTTACTAAAGCCCTGAAAAGTAACAAAGAGTATTTAAAAAAGAATTGTTCCTGGATCTATCTACAAAGTGCAGAAAGGAGTAGCCATGAAAAAGAGTAAAAAACAGGTTTTGGCGATAGCGGTTTTAATGACCGGTCTATTATTCACTTCCGCCCTGTTTGGTATGGCGGCGGCTAAACAGCCGCAAAAATTGTCGATCTATTATGAAGAACTGACCGCGCCGGAGTTCGTCCAGGCCGTGGAGGCCGCCGGCGGCACCTGTATCATTCCCATCGGCGTGCTGGAAAAGCATGGCCCGCACCTGGCGCTGGGCACAGATTTGATCGACGTTCGTCAGGTGGCCAAGCTGGCTGCGGAACGGGAATATACGGTTATATTCCCCCAGTACTATTTCAGCCAGATCTTTGAAGCCAAACATCAGCCGGGCGCCATTGCTTATAGCGCGGAATTGATCTGGAAGGTGTTGCAGGAAACCTGCGATGAACTGACCCTCAACGGTTTCAAAAAGATCGTATTGGTCAACGGACACGGCGGCAATAATAATTTTCTGCCCTATTTTTGCCAGGCGCAACTGGCCGAGAAAAAGGACTATGCCGTGATCCTGTTCCAGTCCCAGGATAACCCCGATGTGAATGCACAGGTAGAAAAACTGCGCAAAACGCAGCTCAGCGGTCATGCCTGCGAGGTGGAAACCTCCATGCTTCTGTCGCACCGTCCCGACCTGGCGCACCCGGAGCGCGGGGCGCTGCAATCCGGCGCCGATCTGGACCGGCTGGCGGGTCTGCCCTATTCCTACACGGCGATCTGGTGGTATGCCAAGTATCCAAACCACTATGCCGGCGACGGCAGCCAGGCCAATCCGGAGATCGGCACGCTGTTGATGAATGCCGAAGCGGAACAACTGGCCGCCCTGGTTCGCAGTTTGAAAAAGGAAAAACGGATTCAGGAATTACAGGATATGTTCTATCAGCAGGCCGCCGACCCGCTGAAAACCAAACAATAACAGGAATGTCCTTGAAGTCCTTGATAGTCAAAAGGATAAATGTTTTTACAAATATCGAATCAAATAATCTTATGGAGGAGGAAATGAAAAAAGCGCTTTTACCGGTTTTACTGTTGGTTTGTTTAACAATTATTATTCAACCCCTGTTTGCTAAAACAGCTTTGACCGTTACCCAGCCAACCTGTGAGTATAAAACCAATCCCCTGGGTATCGACGCCGCGCAGCCTCGTTTGAGCTGGCAAATTCAGTCTAATGAGCGGGGATCAATCCAGTCCGCTATGCAAATACGCGTTGCTGCAAGTATTAAGGACTTAAAGAATCAGCCATTGTGGGATACGGAAAAGGTTGCTACCGACGCCTCGATCCAACTTCCTTATTTAGGCCCGGATGTGCAGTCCGGCCAACGCTATTACTGGCAGGTGCGGGTGTGGGATCAAAAGGGAAATGTATCTGCATGGAGTGAACCGGCCTGGTGGGAGATGGGATTGCTCAAAGCTGCGGACTGGAAAGCGGCCTGGATTCAACCCAATCTTGAAGAAGACCTTGCCAAATCCGCTCCCTGTCCCATGCTGCGCAAAGACTTTCAGTTAAAAGGCAAGATCCGTTCCGCCCGCGCCTACGTCACCAGTCTCGGCTTGTACGAACTGCACCTGAACGGCGCACAGGTTGGCGACCAGGTGTTAACCCCCGGCTGGACCAGCTTTGATACCCGGTTACAATACCAAACCTACGATGTAACCAATATGTTACAAACCGGCGCTAATGCCGTCGGCGTCATGCTGGGTGACGGCTGGTATCGCGGCTATATGGGCTGGGGCGATCAGCGCAATACCTGGGGCAAAAAACTGGCGTTGCTGCTGCAAATTCAGGTCGTTTATGAAAACGGCGAAATTGAGACGATCATTTCCGACGCCTCCTGGCGGGCGGCAACCGGGCCGGTTACTACTTCAGATATCTATATGGGCGAAACCTACGATGCCCGTAAAGAAAAACCGGGCTGGACCAATCCGGGATATAAAGACCAGGATTGGGCGGGAGTGAGCACGGTCGACCATTCTAAAGAAATATTGATCGCGCCAGTCGGCCCGCCGGTGCAAAAGGTGGAGGAAATCAAACCGGTCAAGATCATCAAAACCCCGGCCGGTGAAACGGTGTTCGATATGGGGCAAAATATGGTCGGCTGGATCCGGTTAAAGGTAGAGGGCCCGGCGGGAACGACCGTAAAACTCCGTCATGCCGAAGTGCTGGATAAAGAAGGAAATTTTTATATTACCAACCTGCGCGCCGCCAAACAGACGGTTGAATACACACTAAAGGGGCAAGGCGTTGAAATCTATGAACCGCATTTCACCTTCCAGGGTTTTCGCTATGTGGCGGTGGAAGGCTGGCCCGGCGACCCGGCGCTCGATAACCTGACCGGCGTGGTCGTGCATTCCGCTTTTACGCCCACCGGCAGTTTTAGCTGTTCCAATCCCCTCATCAACCAGTTGCAGCACAATATCCAGTGGGGACAAAAAGGCAATTTCGTGGATGTGCCGACCGACTGTCCGCAGCGCGATGAGCGGCTGGGCTGGACCGGCGACGCCCAGGCTTTTGCGCGCACCGCCTGCTTTAATGCAGATGTGGCGGGATTTTACACCAAGTGGCTGGGCGATGTGGCCGCCGATCAAAAACCAAATGGCGCTATTCCGCACGTTATTCCCAATGCCCTGGATCGTAAAAATCCGACTTCCAATGCCGCAGCCTGCGGCTGGGCCGACGCAAGTGTGATCGTTCCCTGGACGGTTTACCTGTGTAATGGCGATACCCGGATTCTCGAACAGCAATACTCCAGCATGAAAAAATGGGTCGAGTATATGCGCCAGCAGGCCGGCGATAATTATTTGTGGCAAACCGGCTATCATTTTGGCGACTGGCTGGCGTTCAATTCGGAAAGCTCCGATTATCCCGGCGCCACAACGGATAAAGACCTGCTCGCCACGGCGTTCTTTGCCAATTCTACCGGTTTGTTACTGCAATCCGCCAAAATTCTGGGTTACCACCAGGATGTGCAGGATTACACCGGCTTGCTGGATAACATTAAAAAAGCGTTTTTGCAGGAATATGTTACCGCCAACGGCCGACTGTCTTCAAATACCCAAACCGCCTATTCGGTAGCTTTGGCGTTTGACCTGTTACCCCCGTCGCTTGCGGAAAAAGCGGCGGCCCGCCTGGCCGAAGATGTGAAAAAATTCGGTCATATCACCACCGGGTTCCTCGGCACGCCGCTGATCTGTCATGTGCTCAGCGATTATGGCTATACCGACCTGGCCTATATGCTGCTCAACCGGCTGGATTATCCCTCCTGGCTGTACCCCATTACCCGCGGCGCTACGACGATATGGGAACGCTGGGACGGCATCAAGCCGGACGGTTCATTCCAGGACGCCGGCATGAACTCGTTCAATCATTATGCCTATGGCGCCATTGGCGACTGGTTATACCGGGTTACGGCGGGTATAGAGATCGATCCGCAGCAGCCGGGTTATAAACATATTTTGATCCAACCCCAACCCGGCGGTGGGTTGAGCAATGCCTCGGCCAATTTTAGCTCCATGTATGGCCCTATACAGTCCGGCTGGGAGCTCAAACAGGGCGTGATGACCATGACTGTGGAATTACCGGCCAACACCACCGCCACTATTGCCCTGCCGGACGCTGTTGTCGACAAGGTGACGGAAGCCGGATTACCGCTGGTTAAAGCCAAAGGGATTAGCAAGTCCGAACAATCCGGAAAAACAGTAATTCTGGAGGCCGGTTCCGGCAAGTATGTGTTTAGTTATCCTTTGCAGAAATAAATTGTTTTATTAATTATCAGATTCCGTAAATTAACCCCGGGTCAAAGATCAGCAACAGGCTGAACTTTGACCCGGTAAAACCATCCTATGTTAAGTTTAGAACCCCGTCAGGGGCGAAATGTTTATAGAGAGCTTGTTTTCTAAATATATCAAACCCCGTAGGGGTGAAATTTTTTAAAAATAAATCAAAGTATTTGCTCATGGTTCTCAATCTCCAGATTGGGAACCCACTTGAACAATGCCTCTGGTTTTAAAATATGAAAAATATAAAGTTATGTTATATAAGGGATCGAAGATTCAAGGGCGTCCACGTTCATAATGTGGAGAGAAGAAACGGGAATAATGTTTTTCACTGAAGGTTTATTGGAAAGTCTGGAATTTATTACCTAAAAGATTTTAATTGGAGGAAATTTTCGATGAAAAATTATCATGTATCAGTTATTACTATTATTTTACTAGTATCACTTTCAATAGTAACCTCTTGCAGCGGAATCAAATATTTAGAGAAAAGTGAACATGCGATAAATTCTGCTAATTTGACTTTGAAATTGGAAATAGATAAAGATATATTCAATGCTTCTGAAAATATAAAAGGTACTCTGATTTTTACAAATCTTGATACCAATGAATTTTTTATTAATACCAGGTTTTATTGTCGGTTAGAAGAGCATTCTGCCAAAAAAAGAGAAATTTATATTGAAATTTATAAAGATAATGAAAGATATCAGCCCTTTACTTATACATTCCAAAATGCCAGTTGGGTTAAAAAACAACATTTTAAAATTATAGAACCCAATCAAATGATATCTTGTTATGTGTATGTTTGGGACTCTTATGTACCATTGGAAAAGGGCCATTATAAAGCATGTGCAGTTTATGAAAATTATTATACTATGAAAACCAAAAAATGCAAAACCTTTACCGGGTTAATAAAGAGTAATTTTGTATCATTTGAAATTGAATGATAACCAATTCTTTTTCCTGGTTCTGGCCCGGAACCAGAACTGGCTCTACGGGTATATAACAAATATTGCTCACCCTGGTTTGCAGAAACCCCACCAGCAAGTTTCTGCAACCAGGGCAGCCATATAGTTTTAATCCATGCAATTTGTTCATAGTCCCGCCTTCAGGCGTGCTTTAAAAGAACCGGCTAAAGCCGGAACTACGAGCTGGCCATTTGTTTGTAGTACCGCCTTCCGGCGGGCCTTTTAAGAAACCGGCTAAAGCCGGGACTACATACGTTTCGTGCAACTGGCTAAAGCCAGGACTATATACAGACCGGGATTATTGAAGAATAATTTGATTCCGTCATTGTTCTTTATTATATTCACAAAAAGCCGTTTCGGTTTTACGCATATTATTTGCCGGGGCGGGCTTTTTAAAAGAACCGGCTAAAGCCGGGACTACGAACTGGTCATTTGTTTGTAGTACCGCCTTCAGGCGGGCCTTTTAAGAAACCGGCAAAAACAGGGATTATAAACAAGGTGGGTAATTAATTGGAGGATTATTATTTATTTAATTGGGGTATGAAATGTATAATTGGAAAATATTTTCTTTACAAGAAAAAGATGAAATCCTTCAAGAACGTATAAGACGCGGTTTCCCTTGGCATTCGCCACCTCATTTGCAACCGGATTCTAATCAATTTCATATTAGAGCGGCTTGTTATCGCCACCAACACATTATTGGTTTTTCATTAAACAGGATTGAGGATTTTTCAGTTTCTTTATTATCACTATTAAATGAAAATCATATATTTGTTCATTCCTGGTGCGTATTGCCAAATCATTACCATCTACTTTTGGAACATGCAGATATTAGGTATATTTCTAATTTACTTGGAAAACATCATGGTAAGATATCCTTCTTATGGAATAGAGAAGAGCAAAAACGTGGTCGCCAGGTTTGGCATCGTTGTGCAGATCGTTACATTCGTAATGAAAATCATTACTGGGCAACAATAAATTATATTCATCATAATCCAGTGCATCATGGATATGTAAAGAAATGGCAAGACTGGCCTTATTCATCCGCTTGTGAATTTTTAAAAAGAGAAGGATTAGTCAGAGCTACAGATCTATGGAATAAGTACCCACTTTATGAATTTGGTAAAGGATGGGACGATCCAGAGATTTGAAATGACTATTTATCTATTAGAACCGGCTAAAGCCAGTACTACAAACCATTCATTCGTAGCCCCCCTTCAGACGGGTTTTAAAAGAACCGGCTAAAGCCGGTACTACAAACGAGCCATTTGTTCGTAGTACCGCCTTTAGGCGGTATTCATCCAAACTGGAGTTTGGATGGGATGAAGTGGGTTCCAATCAGAAGTTGGAACCGGAAGAAAAATTCCCAATCTGATTTTAAAATATGTTGAATTAAAGTTTCCTTGTCGCTTTGTTCCTCGGAATGACAACCGGCTAAAGCCGGGACTACAAACAATGTTATCCCTGCCCGGTGCTGAATTTGCTTAATAGCTCGCACGTGCCCGTTGCCAGTATTTCGCGGATAATCTTGACAATGTGTGGACTAACCCCTTTGATTGCGCCAAGTCTTTCTCCCAGGGCAGATAAAGGCTCTTTGACCTGCGCCAGGTTGTATGCGGCATAGCCAAAGGCGGAACTGTTGCCGCGCGCCCGCAGGTAATAATCGATATGTTCCAGCATCACCACCACCCGGTCATTATCATCGATTATATCCTTATACAAGCGCAGGGGAATACGCGCCGGCATGTTGTGCACCTGGGCAATGTCGATAAAGCGGCGGTCGAGTTCACGGATGTAGCGGGGATTGGCGTTACCCCACGGGTCGCCGGTGTATAATTGCGCAAGCGCTTTTTCCAGATGCGGGTAGCGCTCCTTTATCATCTGTAAAAAATAATCCTTTTGCCGCCCCTCTTTGAGTGTGAGGCCGCCAAAGATCATAAAATCTACCCAGGCTGCTTTTGCCGCCTGCACGGTGTCCTGCAGTTGCTGCGTGGCGTCGGTGATGTACGGAATGACCGGCATGTAATAGATGCCGCAGGGGATCCCCTGCGCCCTGAACAGCCGGATAACCCGCAGCCGCTCCGCCGGGGACGGCACGCCCGGCTCGACAATCCGGCTGATCTCTGCATCCACCGAAGAAAAGCTGAAACTGACGATGGCCCCGGCGCTTTTATGAATGCGGCTGATAATCTCCAGGTCCCGCTCCACCAGGGTGGATTTGGTGAGAATATGCACCGGCAAGCCGGATTTTTCAATGATTTGCAGCGCCTGCCGCGTCAAACCATAGTCTTTTTCCGGGGACTGGTAGCTGTCGCCCACGCCGCCGCCCAGCATGACGTAAGCCCGTTTCATGGGCGAGCGCTTGCGGGCCGGGTCGAGTTCACGCGTTAGCAGTTGCGGGGCGTTGAGCTTGACCGCCACCTGCTCGCCGAACTCGCCTTCCACATTATACTTTTCGGCGCGGCCATCGCAGTAAACGCAATTATGCGCGCAGCCGCGATACAGGTTCATGCCGTAGCGGCACAGAAACCAGGACTCGATCCTTTTGCCCTTACGCAGCAGACTTTTAGAAGTAATTTCCACAACTTGCATTGGGAAACCTTTTTTGATTTATGTAGAATTAATAATACTAAATTTATTCAGGACTTTCCTGGTGTGGATAACCGCGCTATTCCCGAATGTCAATTTTTTCACCGCAGTTGATGCGCACCTGGTCCAGGGCAAAACCGATAAACATGGGATACAGCCAGTCCTTGTAACGCCCGCCGGCTTTTCCGAGGTACTGTTTCTGGATTTCTTTGATCGCCGCCAGGTGCGGTTTCGCCATTATACCGATGTTACGCAAACTGGCCGCGGCAAACAGCACGACCGTGGGTCGGGCGCTATCCTCCAGGTTTCGCATCAATACCGGCAATCCGGCTCGGCATTGATTGTGATGGCACAAAATTTCCGCGCAAACGATCTGCACGGCCGGGGAGGGATCGTCTAACAGCGATTTTATTTCGATCAGAACTGGGGCGGCAGCCTCGCACATTGCCAGGAACGCCGTGGCGGCCCAGAAACGCACGCCGCTGTCCGGAGATTGTAATCGTTTCTGCAACTCATCCAACGGAACAGACGGATCGCCGACCAGTTTCGCGGTGTCCAGAATCGCTTCCAGGTCATACTGCTTTGGGTCATGGGTCATTGCATAGACCGAGGAGCCTTGCGCGCGAATCATCATTTCCGCTTCGATCAGGAATCCCGAATCGCGCGTTTGCAAAATCCAGTCGAATAATCTGGTCTTGAGGGTTTCCTTAATATCGGCATAATCGGGAGAAGAGGCCAGGTTGTGCAGTTCGTTTGGGTCGTTCTGCAGGTCGTACAACTCTTCGAGTGGTTTGTGCTGCCACATCGCTTCGCCACCCGGCGGCAAGCCTTCGGTATTGCGAACCCGGCGCAGTTCCCGGAAAGCGGTTTTCTGGTCGCCAAAGATCAGCGCGTTTTGGATATAGGGCAAATGCGGTATAAAATTACGGATATAGATATAGCGCTCACTGCGCACACAGCGCGAAACGTCGAACACGTCATCGGCGCGGTCGCGGGCGCCAAAGATGAACTGCCGCGCCGGGGGAGTTTTCCGGCCCAGAAATGGTGCTCCCTCCATAACGGCGGGAATCGGCTGTCCGGCCAGTTGCAGTACAGACGGCGCAAAATCGACAAAGCTCACCAGGTCGGTATTCTCATGTCCGGCATGAGTTTTTGCCAGGTGATGGAATTTTCCCGGGATGCGGATGACCAGCGGCACATGCAGACCGGTATCGTACAGCCAGCGTTTATAGCGGGGCAGGCCAAAACCGTGATCGGAAAAGATGAAAATGATCGTATCTTCCAGCAGCCCGTCATCTTCCAACTCTTTGAGTCGCTCCCCGACCTGCTGATCCCAGGCGGTGACCAGGTCATATTGTCGCGCACAGATGCGGCGCATCTCCGGGGTATCGGGATAATTTGGCGGCAGCGCGGCCCGGGCAGGATCATGGCGTTCCGTTAACCCGGCCAGGACTTGGTCGTTGCTGTTATTGGCGTTGCCCTCATGGGTTATAGTGTAATTAAAGACGCTGAAAAAAGGCAGTCCGGCGGGGCGGTTACGCCAGTGCGCGGTAGCGCTGTTTTCGTTCCAGCGCTCATCCGGACTGAAATTGTAATCGGTTTTGCTGTTGTTGGTGCAAAAATAACCGGCCTCGCGCAAATATTCCGGTAGAATTTTCAGGTCTGCCGGCACGGGAATTTCCGAGCGCAAATGCTGCGTGCCTAGCGAGGTGGCGTAGCGGCCGGTTATCAGACAAGAGCGGGACGGGGCGCAGATCGGCGCGGTGGTAAAGGCGTTGCGGTAAACAATGCCCTGCGCGGCGACCTTGTCGATGTTGGGCGTGTTGGCGTAAGCATCGCCATAGCAGCCCAGGGCGGGACTGGTATCCTCGCAGGTGAGCCACAGGATGTTGGGTCTTTTCTTGCCAAGAGTAGCGCAGCCGGGTATAACCAGGGCGGCGGAGACTACGCCCAGGGATTTCAGGAATTCACGACGGTCAGGGTGGGAAGGGTTCATGATATGTCCCTTTATTGATTGATACATTTTTATGATTTGTGAGAAAACGCCTTTTTTATATAATCAACAAAGTTTTTTAGCAACCGGAATGAAAAATCCTGTAATTCAATAGCAGGAATTCTGAAACTAGAAGGATTTTCATTCCCCGTTAAACTCCCAAATTGCTGCAAACATCGCCATAATATTTTCCGGAGGGACTTCGGGCAGGATGTTGTGTATAGGATTGAAAACAAACCCGCCCTGTGGAGCAAAAATTTCCAGTCGTTCCAATACATGAGCTTTAACTTCAGCGGGAGTTGCCATATTAAGTATTGTTTTTGTATCGCAACCACCTCCCCAAAAGGTAATGTGCCGACCGAATTCTTGTTTTAGCCGTATCGGGTTCATATCTGCACTGCTGGTTTGTACTGGATTGATAATTTCAAATCCAGCATCGATCAGATCGGGTAATAACTTGTAAATAGAACCGCAGGAGTGCAAAAATGTGTGCATTTTGCTGTGAGAATGAACATAATCACATAATATTTTATGTCCTGGTTTAAATAGTTCCTGATAGGTGTCCGGCGCCATGAACGGACCGGAATTCATACCCAGATCATCGCCAAACCGGCAAATATCTACAAGATCGCCGACAGAGGAGCATACCTTTTCAAGAAAAGCAAGATGCTGTTGTAATAAAGTGTCTACCAGTTTTTTAACATTTTCAGTGTCTACAAGCAGATCGGTCAAGAAATTGTCGATTCGACGTAAAAAAGCGCCCCATTCAAACAAGTTACATCCACAATTCACCATCAATGCTTTGTCTGTCGAGTACCTTAAAGCCTGGGTTTTATTTCGCAAGGTTATCCAAAAATCCTTGTCTCCCAGATGATCCCAGGGACTGTGAGTTAAGGCAGCCCACAATACCTTTTGCATTGCGGCGGGTAAATCCGTCAACTCAGAGGGATAGCTATTTTCGTATGGATAGCAAGCCTGATCAAAAAAGGTTCCATTGGCAGGCATGGTTGCAATCCAGGTACCGTCCTTTGAAAAGGCTCGTCGTGAACCGTCATTTTGTTTTTCGATTCGGAAAGCGGACGGTTCCTGGGCGAGGCTCCTGTCAGCCAACTGCACATCGCGCCAGGCAGTCGGGTTATTTTTAAATACCCGTCCAATATCGATAACATCAATTGCTAAAAAGTCCAGTAAAGCATCATCGGGTTGGGCTAATTGCTGAACAATATCGTAAATCCTCGTGGGTCCCGGATTGATTTTAATATGGTTTTTCAGGCGGTTATATGCAATTGCGGAAATCCCTGAACTGGGAGTAGAACCAAGGTCGACCGGCACCCGGTCCGGTTGTTCATGTGTAACCGCTTTTAATACTCTTTCCCGTGAGGTCATCATTATTATCCTGTCAGTTTTTACGCTGTAAAAAATTTGACCAGATGCAATTTAACAAATTTATTATAGATAAACTAGATTTGCAAGTGAAATGAATTTACCCAGAGTCACATCAATTTTGAGATTCTTATTTATTTATGTTCATAAAACCAATTTAATAATTTAAATGATTAATAACCTTAACGACGAAAACACATTCCAAAAGTTCGGTTTGTAAGGACATTTAAATTTATATAAACCCCACGAGAGCAAAATTTTATCTTTCACCAGAAAAGAAAAGCCAAGCAGTTTACCAATTCTGTAATAAAATAATCATTGGCAAGTATAAGAAAGTGATCTATATATTACGGGACTCTTGTAATACGTAGAATTAAAATTCAACAAACAGAATGTTTTTTTGGGACATTTCTTCGGTAAAATTCTGGATTTTTTCCACAGCATCCTGGTTCCACAGGGTGTTGCCGTTTTGCAATACTTCTACCCGGAATCCCTCCGCCAAAGCGCCCAGGATAGTGGCCCGCACACAGCCATGAGTAACCAGCCCGCATACTACTATACCGGTTACTCCCCGGGCTCTCAAAAACTCGCCGAGTTCGGTCTTTTCAAAAGCATTGCCGTGCGATTTTTGCAACACCGGGTCGGTTTGTTGATAATTGATTTCAGCGGCAATTTCCCAGGCCGGGGTATTCGCCTGCAACATATTGTTGTTGTGCTGGACAAACACCACCGGCAGGTTGTGCGCCCGGTAGTGAGCAATAGCCTTGTTGATTGTGGCAATGAATAATTCTTTTTGGTAGAGCTTTTTTTCAACAAGTCCTTTTTGCGCGTCGATAATCAGCTAACAATTCATGGAACATCTTTCAGTTTAATGAATTCCGGGGATATAGTTTGATATTGCTAATTTAAAGCAAAATATAAATTATGCAAACGGTTTGTTGGCGGGTGCATAAAAAAACCCGGTATGAGGACAGGTTTGTTCACACCGGGTTTTTGCTTGTATATTTATATTAATAGAGCAGATTGCTCTCATTGTTGAATAGCGGAGGACAGTCCCTGTTCCCAGGCGCTCCAGCCGGAGTTCATGCCGTACGGGGCTTCCTGGAACAGCGCTTCGATCTGCCGCAGCAGGCCGTTTTCCACCTTGAAAATCTCGGCAATTTCCCACGTCCAGGGGCGGTTAACGCCGCCAGGGAAACTTACGCCATTGGACAAGGTAATATTGAGCACATTGCCGGCATGGTCGAAAAAGGCAAAGGCCAGCACAATGCCGCGCTCTTCATCCACCACCACAAAGCGGCGGTCGCGGATGCGGGTGACAAAGCAGAAAAAGCCGGTCTCGAACTGCGCCTTGCAGGACATGCCGTCGATATCGAACGGGCGCGGCTCTTTGGCGGGATTGTTGCTGGTTTGCTTGCCGTTTTCCAGGCGGTTGCAGTCATCGGTAAAATTGTACTCGCCCTTGCCGTCGTTCCTTTCCAGCGCGGTAAAATACTTGTTGGCGGCTGTGATCAGTTCCGCGCGGGACAGGCGTTCGGAATCCGGGATTGCTTGCGCAAACACAGGATGTGGCGCGCCGAGCTTTTCCAGCCGCTGGGCGCCGGTGGTATCGCGCACCACAAACGTCTCGATTTCGGATATTGCTTGTTTTTCAATTTTCAGACGCAGTCCCAGAATAGCCGGGACGCCGTTTTCGCGGATGGTGCCGAAATAGCCGACTTGTCCCGCCTGCGGATCGGCGACATAGAGGTGGTACGAACCGCGCACGCTGGCGGTGTTCCACAGGCCGTCGCCGGGGATCAGTCGTTGACCGTTTTCGGTGAATTTGACCGTTGCCGCCAGCGGCGCCTGCGCGGGATCGTGGGCAATGACGGCGTCGAGATACTTGTCCACAAAGGATTGCAGGGCGGCGCGGTCGTATTGCGCGGCGGTTGATATGGGTTTGGGTTGACAGGCGGCAAGGAATACCAACGTAACTGCTGAAATCACGATTAAAAGTCTGAAATGGCGCATGGCATTCTCCTTTAAAGAAACTGTTCTGTTTTTGGAGAAAAGATTTTAAATGCTGAACCGGCGTACCGCGGGATAGAGGTGATGTGATCGGGGCGTAATTGCGGTAACCGAATTAATATAATTCACAGGCTGGGAAACAACAACTGATTATGGATAAAGGGGGAAAACAGCTTAATGAAAAGGGGAAAATGGTGAATCAAAATTGCTTGCTTTTGCCGTTAAAAATTAATAATATAGTCTTGTTTTCTTTTGGGCTGGAAAATCCTTTCTTTTTGATAGATTGTATATGAATATGATATTATGAGCCTTACACCTTATCATGCCAAGTATTTTGCGTATGAACTGACCAAACGCAGTTCATCCAACAGCATACAAAAACTGGCTTCCACTTTGGTTGACGCGCAGGTTGATCTTAACCCACACCAGGTGGAAGCGGCCTTGTTTGCGTTCAATTCGCCGCTCTCCAAAGGCGCTATTCTTGCCGATGAAGTGGGCCTCGGTAAAACCATTGAAGCAGGTTTGGTGATCTCGCAAAAATGGGCGGAACGAAAACGCAAAATTCTCATTATTGTCCCGGCCAATTTACGCAAACAATGGAACCAGGAATTACTAGACAAATTTTTCTTATCCTCCACAATCCTTGAAACTGCATCCTTTAACGAATCCATAAAAAAAGGCAAACTTGATCCTTTTGACCGTAAGGATATTGTCATCTGTTCCTATCATTTTGCCAGAGCCAAAGAAGCCTATATCAAACATAATAACTGGGACCTGGTGGTTATTGATGAAGCGCACCGGCTGCGCAATGTCTATAAACCCGCCAACGTCATTGCCAACACCATCAAGAACGCGGTTGCCAATGCGCCCAAATTACTGTTAACCGCTACGCCCCTGCAAAATTCGCTTTTGGAATTGTACGGTCTGGTGAGCATAATTGATGATTTCACTTTTGGCGATTTGAAAAGCTATAAAAACCAGTTCTCTCGCCTGACCGAAAACGATAGTTACGCGGATATTAAAGAGCGGCTCAAACCGGTCTGTAAACGTACCTTGCGCCGCCAGGTGCTGGAATACATCAACTTTACCAATCGTACCGCCATAATCCAGGAGTTTTATCCAACTAAAGAGGAACAGCAATTATACGACCTGGTTTCGGAATACCTGCAGCGCGATTCATTGTACGCCTTGCCGGCCAGCCAGCGCCATTTAATGACGCTCATTCTGCGCCGCTTGCTGGCATCTTCAACGTATGCCATATCCGGGACGCTGGAAGCGTTGGCCAACAAACTCCAGGCTGTTGTCACAGCACAACAGGTAACGGAAGAAACGCTCTTTACCGATTTTGAAAGTTTTGACCAGGTCAAAGAGGAATGGTTGAATGAGGAATCCTCCGAACCAGCCTTTTATGAAACCCCGCCCGTTATTCGCTATACAGAACAGGATATTGTAAAAATCCGCCATGAAGTTGCAGAATTGAACACATTTAAGCATCTGGCCGATTCCATTCAAAAGAATTCCAAAGGCGAAGTGTTATTAACCGCGCTTACCAGGGGCTTTGCCGAGGCGGAACGGTTGGGCGGTCCCCGGAAAGCGATCATTTTTACGGAATCCCGACGAACGCAGAGATATTTAAAGGACATCCTCGAACAAACCGAATTTACCGGCAGCCTGGTTTTATTTAACGGCACCAATACCGACCCGGAATCCCGCGCTATATATCAAAACTGGCTGGAAATACACCGCGGCACGGATCGCGTGACCGGCTCCAAAAGTGCGGATTTGCGCGCGGCCCTGATTGATTATTTTCGCGACCATGCCACTATTATGATCGCTACCGAAGCCGCCGCCGAAGGCATTAACCTGCAATTCTGCTCCCTGGTGGTCAATTACGATCTGCCCTGGAACCCGCAACGCATCGAACAGCGTATTGGCCGCTGTCACCGTTATGGACAAAAATATGATGTGGTGGTGGTGAATTTTTTGAATAAAAAGAATGCCGCCGACCAGCGCGTTTATGAATTGCTTTCAAAAAAGTTTAAATTATTTGAAGGGGTGTTCGGCGCCAGCGATGAAGTGCTCGGTTCTATCGAATCCGGGGTGGATTTTGAAAAACGCATCGCCGAAATTTACCAGAAATGCCGCACCGAAGCGGAAATTCAGCGCTCTTTTGACGCCCTGCAGCAGGAACTGGATGAACAGATTCAGGATCAATATAAAAACGCCCGTCAGCAATTACTGGAAAATTTTGATGAAGAGGTACATGAAAAGTTAAAGTTTTCGCAATCGGAAAGTCAAAAATACCTGAATCGTTATGAAGAATGGTTATGGCAGATTACGCAGTTTTTCTTAAAGGACTATGCCGAATATGACGGGCAAAAATATTCGTTTACGCTGGTAAAAAATCCGTTTCCGCAGGAAATCATTCATCCCGGCCCGTACCGCATCGGCAAAAATATTCAGGACGCCAATATCTACAGGATAAACCACCCGCTGGCCCAGCGTATTATCGGGCATTGCAAACAACAGCCTTTGCCTGTTCAAACGGTTGTGTTTGATTACACCAACACAAAAACGATCATATCAATTCTAAAACCTCATAAAGACAAAAGCGGCTGGCTCAAAGCGGTTAATTTCAGCATATCCTCTTTTGAAAGCGAAGACCATGTATTGTTAGCGGGCTGCTGTGACGATGGAACAATACTGGATGTGGACGCCTGCCGCCGTATGTTTTCTCTTGTCGCACAACAGGAGACGGAATTGCCGCCCGGGATTGAGCAAAATATCAATAATAACTTGGACGAATTATTGCAGGGACAAAAACAGGACATTTTGCAAGAGAATGCCGCCCGTAACGCCGGGTTTTTTGACCTGGAAATGGGCAAACTGGAAAAATGGGCCGACGACCTGAAAACCAGCCTGGAACTGGAACTGAAAGAACTGGACAAGGAAATAAAATTCCGCAAGACCGAAGCCAAAAAAATTTCTAACCTCGAAGCCAAAGTCGAGGCGCACCGTAAGATCAAGGATATGGAAAAGAAACGCAACGCCCTGCGTATGCAGTTATTCCAGTCCCAGGATGAAGTGGATAAAAAAAAGGAAGACCTGATTACTGAAATTGAACTGCGCCTGAAACAAAGTATGCAGGAAATAGAGTTGTTTACGATACGGTGGAAATTAGTTTAATTAGATATATGATCTGATTCATTTTTTTATTTGACTGTTATTTGACTGAAGGCTCTTTTTATCTTTTTATAAATAGATAATTTTATTGTTTTATATATACTTATATGTACTATTCTTATTTGACTGGTAAGACTAACGCGAGGTAAATCTTGACCACCAAACAAAAACTCGAACTCACCTGGATAGACAAGGATAAGCAGCCCAAACTGGAGCCGCGCATTTTGATTGAAGATAAAGACAAATCCTATGGCGACCCCGATACCGGCAATATGCTTATTCACGGTGATAACCTGCTGGCCCTGAAAGCCCTGGAACAGGACTTTACCGGTAAAATCAAGTGTATTTATATCGACCCGCCCTATAATACCGGCAATGCTTTTGAACAGTATGATGATAGTATAGAACATTCGCTTTGGTTACAATTAATAAAGAATCGGTTAATTTTTTTATATAGATTACTTTCTGATTATGGAATAATGTTTGTTAATATTGATGAAACTGAACATGCTTACTTAAAAATTGTATTAGATGAAACATTTGGTAGAAAAAATTACATTGGTGATCTAATTTGGCAAAAAAGAAAAGGTGGAGGAAACGACTCAAGATTTTTTGCAATTGATCATGACTATATTCTTGTTTATGCTAAAAATGCCTCAAAAGAGGTACATAAAGAAAAATGGAGAGTCTCCCAGACAGAAGAATATTTAAAAAGATATAAGGAAATTGATGATAATGGGCAAAGATATTATTGGGATACGTTAGCAAGAGATGGTTTGCAAAATCCTATTCCTGTTGAACTAATTTGTCCCGATGGATCAAAATTATTTTTAAATTCACAAAAATCTGAAAAGACAATACAAACTGGTTTGGAAGATGGTACGATAAAATTTACAAACGTTAGAGGGAATTGGACTATTCATCATAGAGTTTATATGCCTTCTGGGCAAGTTTTAAGATCAATTTTGGATGATGTGGGTACAAATATGACAGCTGGCTTAGAGATGGAGTATTTATTTGGTGATAAAAAAGCCTTTGATTACCCAAAACCAGAAGGCTTAATCCATAAAATTCTTGAATTAACTACTTGTAAAGGTGATATCATCTTAGATTCTTTCCTTGGCTCCGGCACCACTGCTGCCGTAGCCCAGAAAATGGGCCGTAAATGGATCGGCATTGAACTGGGCGAGCATTGCACTACTCATTGTCTACCGCGTTTGAAACAGGTGGTGGATGGAACTGACCAGGGTGGTATTTCCAAAACCGTTAACTGGCGCGGCGGCGGCGGCTTTAAATATTATGAACTGGCCCCCAGTTTATTAAAGCAGGATAAATATGGCAACTGGATCATAACCGAAAATTATAATGCGGACATGCTGGCCGCAGCTATGGCCAAGCACGAGGGCTTTAAGTACCACCCGGATCAGGAGGTGTTTTGGAAACAGGGCCGCTCCACGGAAAAGGATTTTATCTTTACCACCACACAATTTGTCACCGTGGAAATGCTCGATCAGATCCACGAGGACATGCAGGCGGACGAGAGCCTGCTCATTGCCTGCAAAGCCTTCCACGAGGGCTGCGCGCACCGGCATAATAACATCAATATCCGCAAAATCCCCAACCTGCTGCTGGGGCGCTGCGAGTTCGGCAGGGAGGATTACAGTCTCAACATCATCAACATGCCCCGCGACCCTAACGAACCGGAATTTGTGCCGCTCGGGCCGGGGAAAGACAGTAAAGAAGGAAAGACTAAAATTTATCCATTACCCAGCTTATTTGATTAATTATTAATCGAGGGAGTTTAAGAATGAACCGCAATGCGCAAATGATCCGCAACCGCCTCAGCCTGCGGCCGCCGCAATTGGCAAGCCTGGAAATATTGACCACCCTGTGCGAGTCCCTGGAATTAAAAAAGAGCGTGGATTTGGCGGCGGAACTGGAAAAGGTAAAGCAGTTATACCCCACCTGCACGGATTTTGAGCGGGATTTTCCCTCTCTCTGTTTTGCGCTGGCTACCGGCGTGGGCAAAACCCGGCTCATGGGCGCGTTTGTGGTGTGGCTGTACCTGGAAAAGGGCATTAAAAATTTCTTTGTGTTGGCGCCCAATCTCACCATTTATAACAAACTGATCGAGGATTTCGGCAACCCGGCGCATCCCAAATACGTGTTCCAGGGCATCGGCGCGCTGGTCAATAACCAGCCGCGCATTATTACCGGCGAAAATTATTTGTACGCCTCGCAAACCGACGCCTTTCAGGACGGCATACATATCAACATTTTCAATATTTCCAAAATCAACGCAGAAACCCGCTCCGGCAAACAGCCGCGCATGAAACGGCTGTCCGAATATATCGGCGATTCCTATTTCAATTACCTGGCCGGTTTGCCGGACCTGGTGTTGTTGATGGATGAATCGCACCACTATCGCGCCGACCGCGGTTTGCAGGTCATCAATGAACTCAAACCCATTCTGGGCCTGGAACTAACGGCCACGCCGCAGGTGGAGAAAAGCGGCGGGGCAATAAAATTTAAAAATGTGGTGTATGAATATTCCCTGGCCAAAGCTATACGGGACGGGTTTGTCAAGGAACCGGCCGTCGCCACCCGGCGGGACTTTAACCCGGCGCAATTCTCCAACGTTGAAATGGATCGGATAAAAATAGAAGACGGCATTCGCATCCATGAAGAGACCAAAGTCGCCCTGGATATTTACGCCCGCGATTATATGATGGAGCCGGTCAAGCCATTCGTGTTGGTCGTCGCCAAAGACACTACCCATGCCGCGGAAATTAAAGCGATGATCGTTTCACCCGATTTTTTTGAAGGTTATTATATGGACAAGGTCATGGAAATTCATTCCAACCAGACCGGCTCTGAAAAAGAAGAAAATATTCAGAACCTGCTTTCCCTGGAAGACCCGGACAATAAAATAGAAATTGTTATCCATGTTAATATGCTCAAGGAAGGCTGGGATGTAACCAACCTGTACACCATCATCCCGCTGCGCGCCGCCGCCTCGCAAACCCTGCGCGAGCAGACCATTGGCCGCGGGCTGCGCCTGCCCTATGGCAAAGTTACGGGTCAGCCCAAAGTCGATAAACTGACCATTGTTGCCCATGACCGTTTTCAGGAAATCATCGACGAAGCCAACAAACCCGATTCCCTGATCCGTAAGGAAAATATTATTATTATCGATCCCACCGAGCCGAATTTGACCAAACAGGTTATTGTTTCAAAATCAACAATAGAAGTTGGTTTGGAACAGGAACAGGGGCAAATTGCCCAAATCGGCAATGCTGATGAAAAGCAAAAAGCTATGAATGTTCTGGAGGCGAAAAAGGCGATTTTGCAATCTTTACCGGACCTGAGCCGGCAGGTGAAAAACGCCGCCGAATTAACCCGACCGGAAATAAAAGAAATTGTTATGCAACGGGTGCGGGAAAAGTTTACCGGTTACGGCCGGCAGATGGATATGTATGGCCCGGACAAGATCAGGGAAGCGGCTGAGCATTATGATACTTTTGTTAAATATTATACCGATAAAATAATAGAAATACCGCGTATAACAGTGGCTCCTTCCGGGGAAATCGTCTCCGGGTTCCATGATTTTGACCTGGATGTGAAAAACCTGAACTATCAGCCTGGTTCGGAAGAAATAATAATCGAGACATTACTTAACAATGAAATTGAATTGATAAATACCTACCAGGACCAAATAAAAAATAAAAATATTGAAAATATTATCGTTTCCGAGTTGATTAATTATCCTGAAGTGGATTATGACCGCTACACCGATTTGTTGTTTAAACTCGCCGGGCAAACGTTAACAAAATTCCGCTCTTACATTCCGGAAGAAAAGATTGCCAACGTGGTTTTGTACCATAAAAAGGATATAGGTAAATACATATATCTGCAATTAAAAGAGCATTTCTATTATGAGGCGCCCAAATTTGCCAAACCGGTAGTCCGGCCTTTTACAAAAATTGAAGAACATAATTTATCCCGCTATACTCATGAAGAAATTTATGATTTTCGGGAAACGATAACCCCGACGAATTCAATACCTTCCAAAGTTTTTACCGGTTTTCAAAAGGCCTGTCATGATCGCTATAAATTCGATACCAAGACGGAAAAAGATTTTGCGATCATTTTGGAACAGGATGTCAATGTACTCAAATGGCTGCGTCCGGCAACCAACCAGTTTCATATCTATTACAACCATAATTCGCAAAGGTACAAACCGGATTTTGTGGTTGAGACGGAAACTGCAATATATTTAATTGAGACCAAAAGAGAAATTGAAATACCCGACGAGCAGGTTCAGCAAAAAGCTAAAGCGGCGTTATTATTTTGTAACCAGGCAACAGAATATACCGGAGAAAACGGCGGCAAACCCTGGTATTATGTGCTTATTCCCCATAATGTTGTGCAGGTGAATATGAGTTTTGAGGCGCTGGTTAAAAGATATATGGTCACTGAAGGATAGACTGTATAATTTGTTTTATAAAATATTTCAGTTGCCGATAACTGAAACAGAGTTTCGCGTCCACTTTCCGCTCCAAACCGGAGTTTGGAGCGGAGGAGCCTGGGGTACTGGACAGACTGGAAACCCCAGGGCGAACTTGGAATGCAATAAGGTGGGCTACACTTTCTTCTATCCCTGTCCATCCCAGCACCAGGTGCACAGGTTGGCTTTGGGCAGGCCAATGGCTTCTACCATGTCGGGCAGGCGCTGGTATTGCAGCGATGTAAACCGCATGTGTTTGCAAATACAGTTCACCATGTTGCTGTACTGTACCGAATCGGGATCGGTATATTCTTTTGGCACAATTTCGGTATTGCCTTCCAGTTCGGCAATGGCGCGGCGGGCGGCTAAATCCTGCTCGCTGCGGGACTGGGAAAAGTTCAAAAACCGGCAGCCATACACCAGCGGCGGGCACGCCGGGCGCATGTGTATCTCTTTGGCGCCGTGGTCGAACAGTCGTTGAATAGTATCCTTGAGCTGCGTGCCGCGCACAATGGAATCTTCGCAGAATAACAGTCTTTTGTCTTTTATAAGCTCGCGGATGGGGATCAGTTTCATTTTCGCCACCAGGTCACGCATTTCCTGGTTTTGCGGCATAAAGCTGCGCGGCCAGGTGGGGGTGTATTTCACAAACGGGCGACTGTAGGGGATGCCGGATTCTTTGGCATAACCCAGGGCGTGAGCGCTGCCCGAATCCGGAATGCCGGAGACCATATCCGCCTGCACATTATCACGACGGGCCAGGGCGGCGCCGCAGCGATAACGCACATATTCAACATTTTTGCCTTCATAGGTCGAGGCCGGGAACCCGTAATAGATCCAGTGAAACGAGCAGATGCGCAGCTTGTTATTCGCCGGCAGCAGTTTTTCCAAGCCGTCCGCAGTGATACGCACCACTTCGCCGGGACCGAGTTCATAAGCAAATTGATACTCCAGGTTGGGTAAAGCGCAGGTTTCAAAGGTAACGCAATGGCTGCCCGGTTTGGCGCCGATGATAACCGGGGTGCGGCCGTGGAAATCCCGTCCGGTGTAAATACCATCGTCCGTCAGCAGCAGGATCGAGCAGGAGCCGTCGATCGATTCCTGGGCGTTGCGGATGCCTTCGGCAAAAGTGTTGCCGCGGTTGATGAGCGTGGCAACCAGTTCCGTCTGGCTGACGGCGCCGCCGCTCATTTCGGAAAAATGCGCCGTGCGCTGCTTGAAAGCGCGATCGATCAGTTCCTGCATGTTGTTGATCTTGGCGACGGTAACAATGCCGTAGCGTCCCAGGTGGGAGTGGATCAGCAGCGGCTGCGAGTCCGTATCGCTGATAACGCCAATACCGGAATTGCCCTTTAATTTGACAATATCGTCTTCAAATTTACTGCGAAACTGGCTGGTTTCGATACTGTGAATTTCACGAACTATGCCTTTGGGGCCAAGCACGGCCAGTCCGCCGCGTTTGGTGCCAAGATGCGAATGATAATCCGTGCCGTAAAACAAGTCCTGCACGCAATCAGATTTACTGGTTACTCCAAAAAAACCACCCACCTGCTACCTCACCTTTCTGTTCCGTTCTACTGATGTTAGATTTTATTTTTATGCAATGTACAAAAAAAAAGTTTAAGATAAAACATTCTGTTTACGAAATGATCTTTTTCCGGAATGAAACGGATAACGACAATAAAACAGCCGGTATTAAAGCCAACCCATCTGCCGGTACCATGCTGCCGTTAGGGAGCAGCCCTGCGCCAGGGAGGTGTGCGGTGCAAATCCCAGTTCCTGTTTGGCGCGGGCATTACTGCACAGCCACGAGGCCTGTTTCATTTCCAGTACCTTATCCCGGTTGAGCAGCGCCGGTTTATGGCTGATTTTAGCGCCCAGTTCGCTGAAGAAAGCGATCACATCCAGCAGCGGCAGGGGAACGGAGAGCCGCAGCGGTTTTTTACCGAGAGCGGCGGCCATGAGTGTGGTGATCGTACGCCAGTCGTATTGTTCATCGCCGGCAATATAAAACACTTTGCCGTTGGCGGCGGGCTGTTCCGCGGCCAGCAGCAGCCCGGCGACCAGGTCGTCGATATATACCATGCTGGCCTGGCTTTTACCCGAACCGGGCAACAGGGCAACGCCTTTATCGATCATTTTGAACATGGCGAGAATATCCTTATCTTTGGGGCCATATACCGATGGCGGGCGAATAACAGTTACCGCTAGCGAATCCGCATAGTTCAATACGGCTTGTTCAGCCAACAGTTTGGATTTACCGTACTGAGAAATCGGTTGCGGTGTATCGAATTCCGTCAGCGGGCGGTTTGGCGCACCGGGTCCGCCGGCCGCCTGGCTGGAAGCAAATATGAATTTTAAATGCGACGGGCCATGCTGTTTACAGGCGGCCAGCAGGTTTTCAGTACCTTGCACATTGGCGTCCATAAAGCCAGCTTCATCTTTGGCGCGGGTTACTCCGGCCAGGTGGAACACCAGGTCCGTTCCGGCAACGGCAGCGGCCAGCGAGGCGGGATCGCGTAATTCACCATAAACATAGTCAACATCTAGGCCTTGCAGCCAGCGCAAATCGCTGGTCTTGCGCACCAGGCAGCGCACCTGGATTTGTTTTTTAAGCAAAGCTTCCACCAGGGTGGAGCCGATAAAGCCGTTACTGCCGGTAACCAGTGAGAGCATGGGGGTTCCTGTTATATGATTCATATTTTTTATATAAATATAAACAATGCTCTGCAAATGTTAAAGAAAAATTAGGCTGGATTTTTTTATTATGTAAATAACTCTGGTAAACGTTAACAATAAACACCATTTGATAAAAGGCTGAAATAATTATTTTTCCAAAACTGTAAATACCTTGATAATAATGGAATTATTTTGAAAAAAAACTTTGTTTAATGTGACGGAACCTACAATGGTGAATTCCTTATGGCCTTCGGGACAAAAAACATATTGATCGTCTACAGCAGCGGTTACGGTACCACCCGGGAAGTATCAGAGAAAATTTATGATATTTTAAACCTGGAACCTCTTTTCAACATCACTTTGAAAAGTATTCATGAACCTTTTGATGTAAATAAATATGATTATTTTATTATAGGGTCATCTATACGGGCAGATCAACTGTTGGCTAATGTGCGGGATTTTCTCTCTTATAATAACAACATTTTACGCTATAAAAAAATAGCCCTGTTCGTTGTCTGCCTGGCAGCTAATACTCTGCATGGACAACATCAGGTTGAGAACACTGTTTACCGACAGTTAGCCGAAAAATACCCGCAGTTGAAAATTATCGACCTGGCAGCATTTGGTGGGAAAATTGATTTTAACAAGCTTAATCCGGTTATGCAGGATTTGATCAAGCATGTTTTTCGCAAAACCGGCATAAAAGCCAATGGCAGTATAGACACACGTGATTGGGATCAGATCACCCGCTGGGCGGTTTCATTGAAAGAGAAAATAACTAACGGTAATATTCCCACCGTGCTGGTTCCGATCGGTGTGGAGCAGAATGAAAAAAATTAACCGGGTGTTTTTTTAATAAATAACAAAATATGTGCCCCCTGAATATTTTTTTCTGGCTTTTTATTGAAAAAAAGTATATAATTATTGTTCTTAAAATCAGACTGTCGACCATTAATACTCCCGGTAAAGACAGCTCTTTTTGCTGCACAAAATCACAAATACCAGGCGTGGAGTAAAATTTCTGCCTGTAAATTACAATCATAATTTAAAAAATCAACTTGATCATTTTTTACATTCCCAAACAATGGATTTTATTTTATGAAGGTTTTGATTCTATACAGCAGCGGGTATGGGTCCACAAAAGAAATAGCTGAAAAGATCAGCGCAATCTTTGCAGAACAAAAAGCAATTCAAACAACAGTCACCTCCATTGATAATGTAAACGCTATTGACGATTATGATGGATTAATCATTGGCAGTTCAGTGCGGGCCGATCTGCCGCTGGCTAATGTGCGGGACTTTATTGTCCGGGAACGCTTTGTGCTGCCCACTAAAAAGGTGGCTTTTTTCGCCGTTTGTCTGGCCGCCAATTGCGACCACGGCCGGGATGAAATCAAAAAGAATTTTATTATGCCGGTGTTTAGCAAATACCCGGAGATAAAACTGGTTTCTATGGAAGCTTTTGGCGGGAAAATTGATTTCGATAAATTGAACCCGGTGATGAAAAATCTTATGATCAAAGTGCTGGAAAAAACCGGTCTGCCGACCGCTGGCAGCGTCGATACCCGCGACTGGGAATTTATCTCAAGCTGGGCTATCGAAACCCGGCAAAAATTTTTGGGGGAATAGCCGCCCTGATGACGGCAGTTATTCCGTTACATGGGGAACATATAAATTAGCAGCTGGAAAGAGATAGCCCTTGCCTGAACGGCCATCAAGATAATTCTGAGCGGTTTGCATAGCTTCTGCGGCTGATGCACAGGGGATCATGCCGGTTTGTTGCACCAGGTCTTTGTCCAGCAGCGAAACCAGGATGATATGCACGGCTTCGGTTTTGGTTTTGAGCGATAACGCTGTTTGGCCGTTGATCATATAATCCCGCAATAATCGCCGGCCAATATCCCGTGAGGTTTTTTCGGTAAAATAGGGCATAAAAGTTTTAGAGCCAATGCCTTCGGCGCATTCGGCAAAAATGACCACCACGCCCTGCTCGCGCACCGCCTGAAAAGCATGGTGAATGGCTTTATGAGCCTGTATCAAATTCACATCGGCAGGAAAGCCACCGGCGCTGGCGACGACGATTTCGGCTTTTTCCCGCAGCGACAGGGAATAGAGTTCTTTAACTTGAGCGCAAACCAGGTTTTGCGTCGGTAACACCGGTCCGGATTCTGCATAAACAATATGCCCATCGACATCCAGGGCAAACTGCAAAGACAGGCAATTGGGCACCCACTGCACAACCTGCGCCAAATCCCTGTACACCGGGTTGGTGGTAATGTTGCCCTCGAAACAGTCTTTATGGAAAAAACCGGTTTGTTCATCAATAGTACGGCGGTGGTTGATGCGAATGGTTTCATATCCGGCCACTCCCGGCAGCAGCATTTTGGGGCCGCCGCCAAATCCGGCAAAATAATGGTATAAAATGCCGCCAATGGTCAGCACATAATCCGCTTCCCTGACCTTTTTATTCAGGTAAATTTCCGTGCCGAAATCGGTTACACCAAACCGGATCAGGCTTTTTTCATCGCGGGAATCGTGCTGTATGACCGGATAATGGGTGTAGATATCCTCGCCAACCAGTTCTTTTATAGCCGCTTCCGGCTGCTCGACATGACTGCCGTTAGCCACCAGAAATTCCGTTTTCAGATCATAGGGTTGCAAGCGCTGCATTAATAGCGGCAGAACCAGGGGCAGCCGGCATTTACGGGTATGATCCGGTATGATGATCAACAGGTTGTGAATAGATTGAAGTTGGTCATGCAGCAGGTACATTAACCGGTCGATGCTGTTGGCAATGACCTGCTGTTCTTGTACCGGCGAGGCAGAGCCCGGCTTTTCCAGGATTTGCCACTGAATGTGCTCCGGAAGCTGTACATCAATGATCTGTTTACCGTAACGGAAGTGCATGTTTTTCTTTAATGTAAATGAAATGATTGCAAAATTATTAATATAAATTAATCAATTATTTCGCTTTCAGCAAGTTCAAAATTTCCTCGCCATGGCCTTCGGCCGTTACTTTATGAAAAACATGTTCCAGCTTACCATCCTTGCCGATAACAAAGGTCTTGCGGATCATGCCGAAATACTTTTTACCATACATATTTTTTTCTCCCCAGGCGCTATATGCTTCGGCCACCTGGTGCTCCGTATCGGCAAGCAGCGGGAAATTGAGGTTGTATTTTTTTATAAATTTACCGTGAGAATCCATGCTGTCGGCGCTGACGCCCAACACTACCGTATCCTGCGCCTGTATATGATCCTGGTGATCGCGGAACGAGCAGGCTTCTTTGGTACAACCTGGGGTATCGTCTTTGGGATAAAAATATAACACCACCCGTTTTTTGCCCAGGTAATCACGCAGGGAGATGGTTGTTCCTGTTGTTGCGGGTAAAGAAAAATCCGGGGCCTGATCGCCGGGTTGTAATTGCTTTTCCATATATCTATCCTTTATATTATTGATCGTAAAAACTATTATTATAGAGGAAAACACCGGAATGGACAAAAATATTCTCTTGATGAAACAGGGGATAACAGTTTCAAGATAGTGCAGTTGTCTGTAGAAAGAAACGACAGGATAAATTTCTAGTGTAAATATTCTTTTAACCCTTGTTCAAACGGTGTTAAAGCAATATCCAGATCCTGGAGCAGCCGGGTATTATCGGTAACATTATCCTGAATCAACATTTTTAGCTGTTCACTAGTAATGGGGAAAAACGGTAGTATTCCGGCCGCCGCAACCAGGGGTTTGGTGAGCAGGAGCGGAATTTTGATTTTAGCGGTTTTTTTATTCACACACCGGCCAATGATATCGAGTTGCCGGTTCCAGGATAACGGCTCCGGGCCGCCAATATCATAAATTTTATTGGCTGATGCAGGATTTACCAAAGCTGCGGCTACGGCGTCCGCCACATTATACACGGAAACCGGCTGATGCTTGTATTCGCCGCTGCCAAACACCGGGAACAACCCAAACGGGGATCTTTTTATAACAGATGCCAGCATATTGAAAACCGCATCGTCGGGGCCAAATATAAAGGATGGACGAAAGATCGTATAATCGAGGCCGCTGTTGATAACGGCTTGTTCTGCCAGACCTTTGGCCCGCCAGTAGGGAGATTCCACCCGGGCGTCAGCCCCGATAGCGCTGATATAAATGAATTTTTTTACATGATACTGCCCGGCATAATTTACCATATCCACAGTAGTCTGGCGGATGAGTTTATCAAAAGTGATATTACGGCGGCGGTTTTCCCTGATAATAGCCACCAGGTGGACAATCGCATCGCAGCCTTGCAGGGCTTGGCTCCAGGCGCCGGGAAGCGTAAGGTCGCCCGTGATTATTTCCACCTGGTCAAGGTTAAAGGAGCGTTGCAGCTTGCCGCTGCGCACCAGGCAAGCCAGTTTATAATTATGTTCAACCAGTTTGTAGAGGATGTGGGCGCCGACAAACCCGGAGGCGCCGGTTATAAATATTTTCATAGCTCTGCGTCCTGATTTTGCTGCCCTGGTTTATGAATTGAGTATTTTGAGGTAATACTTTTCATATTCCGGCACCAGCAGGGATGATTCGAAAACAGTAACCGCTTTTTTTCGCGCTTCATGTTTAAAATCGCGTATCATTCCGTCATTGGTCAGCAACTCTACGATACTGTTGGACATCGCCTCAACATCGCCGACCGGGTGTAAAAAGCCGTTAAGATTATGATCTACAACTTCAGGAATACCGCCGACCGTAGAACCGACCACCGGGGTTTCGCAACTCATGGCTTCAAGGGCGGCCAGGCCAAAACTTTCTTCGCTGCTCGGCAGCAAAAACACATCGGCGCAGCCGAGCAGGTTTTCGATATAATCCTGCGTACCCAGGAATAAAACATCATCATGCACTCCCAGTTCCACCGCCAGGTCGTGGGCGGTTTGACGCTCCGGGCCCTCGCCAACCAGCAATAATCGCGACGGCACATGTTTTTTAACGGCGGCAAAGATCCTGATGATGTCGGGCAACCGTTTGACCTTACGGAAATTGGAAGTGTGGATGAGCAGCTTTTCATTGTTGGGTTTAAACAACCGGGCGTCGCAATTGGTCACAACACCGCTAAAACGATTGGTATCGACAAAGTTATAAATGGTTTTTATGTCTTTTTTTATGGCAAAATCACGTTTGGTGCGTTCGGTCAGGTAATTTGATACGGTGGTCACGCCGTCCGATTCTTCAATGCTGAATTGTACAACCTCGTAAAAAGTTTTGTCCTGGCCGACCAGGGTAATATCGGTGCCGTGCAGGGTGGTAACGGTCTTTGGCCCCTGTCCCTTGAGCATTTGTTTGGCCAGGTAAGCGCTGATGGCGTGAGGAATGGCATAATGGACGTGCACAATATCGAGATTGTATTCGCGGGTAATTTCCAGAATTTTCGTCGCCAGGCTCAGATCATAAGGCGGGTATTTGAACAGGGGATAAGCCGAAACATTCACTTCATGGTAATACACATTCTGTTGAAAACCCCGTAGCCGAAACGGGGAACTGTAACTGATAAAATGGACTTCATGTCCCATTTTAGCCAGACCAAGCCCCAGTTCAGTAGCAACGACACCGCTGCCGCCGTGAGTGGGGTAACAAACCATTGCAATTTTCATTTTTCTTACACCATTGTTAAGCAAGTTAATTTCATGTTTTAACGTACAAGGCCGGCATGTTTATTCCTTAATTTAACCCTGTCAAAAACTGCGGGTTCCGTTTTTCCTGTAAAAGGGAGAGGAAATTCCTTTTTACGGGTTATCGCTATTTAGTATGTACAAGCTATAGATTTAATATTACTTGTCTATTGCTTTATGACGTTTTTTTCATTAAATTAATATTCTCAAATAGTTCTGTCCGGTTTTTACGCGGGAGTTCCATCCAGAAAAAATTCAAATCGAAACTGCTGCCCGCACGGAATCAGGCACAGGCGCCTGACCGGGAAACCATTACAATAAACTGACAAAGATAGTAATAAACATGAAACATACCAATATTCGAAATTTTTGTATTATCGCCCATATAGATCATGGTAAATCGACCCTGGCGGATCGTTTGCTGGAAGCAACCAGCACGATCAGCAAGGCGGAAATGAAAGACCAGGTGCTCGATAGTATGGACCTGGAACGGGAACGCGGCATTACCATTAAAATGCATGCCATAACCATGGAATACCAGGCAAAAAATGGTGAAAAATATATTCTTAACCTGATCGATACCCCGGGACATGTGGATTTTACCTATGAAGTGTCACGCAGCCTGGCCGCTTGCGAAGGCGCGCTGTTGATAGTGGATGCCGCGCAGGGCATCGAAGCGCAAACCGTCAGCAATTTATATATGGCCATTGAAAACGACCTGGAGATCATCCCGGTCATCAATAAAATCGATCTGCCCAGCGCGCAGATCGATCATGTAAAACAACAGATCATTGATATTATTGGCTGCAAGGATGAAGAAATCTTGCTTGCCAGCGCCAAAATGGGTTTGGGAATCCCGGAAATTCTTGAAGAAGTGGTAAAGAAAATTCCGGCGCCGCAGGGAGATACGGAAGCGCCGACCCGGGCGTTGATTTTTGATTCCATGTTCAATGCTTACCGAGGCGCTGTCGCTTATATCCGCGTTAAAGAAGGCACAATCCGCGCCGGGCAGCAGATCAGGTTTTTTAATACCGGCAAAGTATTTGAAGCCCAGGAAGTGGGTATTTTACGGCTCCGGCAGATCAAACACGATTCCCTGTCTGCCGGCGAGGTCGGTTATATTATTGCCGGGGCAAAAGATGTTAAAGACACCAAAGTCGGCGACACCATTACAACTGTCAATAATCCTGCTACCGAAGCCTTACCCGGCTACCGGGAAGTTAAACCGATGGTATATAGCGGCCTCTTTCCTTCCGATACGGATCAATACGAAGACCTGCGCGCCGCGCTGGAAAAGTTAAGGCTGAATGATTCCGCCCTGTTTTATGAACCGGAAACCTCAATCGCCCTGGGATTTGGGTTCCGCTGCGGATTTCTTGGCCTGCTGCATATGGAGATCATCCAGGAGCGGCTGGAACGCGAATACCTGCTGGACCTGGTAACCACGGTTCCTAATGTGGAATTCCATGCCTTTACCAAAGTCGGCACAATGGTGGCTGTTGATAACCCCGCCAATTTACCGCCGGTGAACGATATTGAACATATCGAAGAACCTTTTATAACCTCGAGCATTTTGACACCGGCGGAATATGTAGGCAATATTATGGCGCTGGCCATGGAGCGGCGCGGAATTTACATCAATACGGAATATATTGATAAAACCAGGGCGAATTTACATTATGAATTTCCACTGACCGAGGTCATTTTTGATTTTTATGACAAGCTGAAATCCATCAGTCGCGGCTATGCATCATTTGATTATGAATTTAAAGACTATCGCGCCAGCGAGGTTGTGCGCCTGGATATACTGTTGAACGGCGACCCGGTCGATGCCTTGTCTGTGATTGTCCATAAAGATAAAGCGTATGAATGGGGCCGCAAAGTTTGTGAAAAATTACAAGAATTGATCCCGCGGCAAATGTTCCAGATCGCTATTCAGGCTTCAATAGGTAGTAAAGTCATTGCCAGGGAAACCATCAAAGCGTTACGCAAGAACGTTACCGCCAAATGTTATGGCGGCGATATTTCCCGCAAACGTAAATTGCTGGAAAAGCAAAAAGAGGGTAAAAAGCGTATGAAGCAACTGGGCACCGTTCAGGTTCCCCAGGAAGCCTTCCTGGCCGTATTAAAAGGCTGAGTTATTTCATGATATCTGTCCGCAATGTGAGCAAAAGATATGGTAATTTTCCGGCGGTAAATAACCTGAACCTGGAAATTGGCCGGGAGTTTTTTGTTTTTTTAGGCCCAAACGGCGCCGGTAAAACCACTAGCATTAAAATGATGACCGGTTTACTGCCCCCGGATTCCGGGACTATTGTGATAAACGATTGTAATTTATTAACCGAACCGGTCCGGGCGAAACGCAGTTTAGGATACGCCCCGGAGCAGGCCTTCCTGTATGAAAAACTAACCGGGCGGGAATTTTTAAAATTTATTGCCACCATTTATCGGTTACCCGGCGCAGAGGCGCAAAAACGCATTTCCCGGTTGTGTGAAATATTTGAGCTGAATGACCGGCTCTACGATTATATTGAAGATTATTCGCACGGCATGAAGCAAAAGGTTTCCCTGATCGCTACGTTGCTGCATGACCCTGCGGTAATCTTTCTCGATGAGCCTACCGTAGGGCTGGACCCGAAAGCGGTAAAAAATTTAAAAGAACTCTTACACGGTATGGTTAAAAAGGGCAAGACCGTGTTCATGTCCACCCATATTCTGGAAATAGCCGAAAGCATGTGCGACCGCATCGGCATTATTCACCAGGGCAGCCTGGTAGCCTGCGGCGCCCCGGAAGAGATCAGGAACAGCAATGGGCAGCCGGCCGGTTCGCTGGAAGAAATATTCCTGAAACTTACCCATTCCGAGACCGGCAGTCAGGTAGAAAATTTTCTTCAAGGCGCCTGAAACTATGCTTTTTAACCTGCTTTACAACCGGCTCAATCTTGCGCTCTATTCGCTGCGCAATTACAAAAATAATAAAGCACGGGGAATCCTGGTTCGTTTTATTGTCATGCTGATCATTCCTTACTGGATTTTTTCGACAAGTCGCGAGTTGTTTTCCGCCTGGCACGCAGTCCCCGGTTTTAATGTCATGGTAATTATCCATTTTATAGCTCTGTTGCTGACCGGAATATTTATTTTGTTAATTATCAGCGGGGTACCCCAGGCACTGCATTTTAATTTTTTAGCGCCGGATAGTATATTACTGTCTGCATTACCGTTGGAGAGTCTGGTTATAAAAAAATATCGCTTTTGGGAGATCTATTTTTCCAACAGTTCGGTATTTTTTTTGTTTGGCTTGCCGGTTATAGCGGCGGCGCTGGTGGTCGTCAAAGTGTCGCTGCCGGCAGTGATATTGCTCCTGGCCGGTTTATTGTTGTTACTGGTCATTCCCACGGGGATAGCCTCGCTCTTTAGTTTGCTCATTGCCCGGTTCCTGCCGGTGAAAAGAACCAAAAACTTTTCTTCATTGATCATGGGAATAATGATTATCGGCCTGTGGGCGTTTATGCAATTTTTCCGCTTGTCGCGGCTCGATCCGTTTTCCGGGGAATTTGATGCGGATTTATTTAACCGGTTGGTGCAAACCCCGGAAATGAACCTGAGCCGGTTTTTGCCCCCGCACTGGGCAGCCCGGGTCCTAAGCGGACTGGTAACCGATAATCTTCAGCAGGCAATGATCCCACTGGTATTATTATTACTGGCAGCGGTTGTGATATATGAACTGACTATTCGCCTGGCAGACCAAATAGATAAATATGCCGGTTATCAAACCGGGGGCGCCGTGCGGGCAGCCCGGCAAAAACCGGCAGAACCGGGAATCCCATTTGCACAGGTTGTGCAGTCCCGGCATGTTATTAGGGCTATGGTGGAGAGGGATTTAAAGCTTTATTTTCGCGACAGCCGTTTTGTAACTCAGATCTTTTTTTATTTCAGCTTGTTCCTGGTATTACCCTTTTTGCTGCGGGAGCCGTTTACGGCTGCAAATGAAACTTTTGCTCACTACGCGCCGTTTACTTGTATGCTGTTTGCTACGATCTTTATGGCCGGAGGCCTCACCGCGCGCGGTATACCCCTGGAAAAACGCGCTATGAATTATAACCGGCTGGCCCCGAATACGGATAGCATCTATTTGTTGGCCAAGTTTGGAACCGGTTTTCTTTTAACCACCGCCGCTCTGTTTTTTGGCATATTGATTTTAGTTGTGCTGGAACATTCTCCGGCGCACATTATTTTACAGGCAGTTATCCTGTTACTGTTTAATACGTTTGGCGCCGCCGCCATCGGTCTGGCCATCGGAGTTATTCATACCAATTTTAACTGGGATAATCCGCGGCAAATGCTTACAGATAACGGGAACATTATTCTGAATATTGCCGGAATGGTGTACCTGGGCGGAGGAATATTGGCTTTTGTAACTGGAGTAAAATTATCCGGAACAGGTTTGGCGCTAATATTTTTTTCGATATATACCCTGGTCTGTTGCCTGCTGGGCATCCGGCTCGCGTTGTTGCGGGTTCCTAAAATAGAAGCAGCATTATAAATATTTATAACTTGTTTTTTTGATAAAAAATAGTTTAATTATTTAACTGATTTCACAAGTAATACAAAATTTTGGCTACCTGTAGCACATTTTTTAGAATAAGGGATATAGAGGATTTACATGAAAAAGAAAAACATATTCCGTGAATATATAGAAGCATTTGCATTTGCTATAATTGCGGCTTTGATTTTGCGGGCATTTGTCATTCAGGCTTTTCGCATTCCCACCGGGTCAATGAAAGATACCCTGCTGGTTGGCGATTTTTTACTGGTCAACAAATTTATTTACGGCGCCAAAACACCGGATCGGATTGCATTTACTGATATTAAACTGCCCTCGTTCCGGTTTCCGGCGCTCAAACAACCAAAACGCGGCGATATTATTGTGTTTAAATATCCCGGCGATGAGAAGCTGGATTATATTAAAAGGTGTGTCGCATTATCGGGAGATACCCTGGAAGTGCAGCAGGGGGTGGTCATTCTAAACGGCAAGCCTTATGAAGAACTCGAATTCCAGAAAAAAGAGTTCGACGCGGAAGAAGGGATTTATACCAATTATTATAATGTAACCACAAGCGAGGGGAAAAAGTATGTAATCCGGCGTTATGCCGGTATATCGCCGCGCAGCCGTTACCACGGCCCGATTGTTGTGCCCGAAGGGTACTTGTTCATGATGGGAGATAACCGTGATAACAGCGCCGATAGCCGCAGCTGGGGTTTTATGCCCAAGGAAAATATTGTCGGCGAGGCCCTGGTTATCTATTGGTCGTGGGATAAACATCAGCCGTTGTGGAAGATATTATCAAAAATTCGCTGGGGGAGAATATTTAATGTCATTCAATAATGCCGGATAGCAGCGCTTTATATATTCATGTACCCTATTGTAAGCGAAAATGCAATTATTGTGACTTTTATTCTGTAACTGAATTAGATTCAAAAAAGCGCTATTTTGATGCGCTCAATAAAGAAATTTCTCTATACAGCAACAAACCGCCTTTTGCATTAGATACCATCAATACCATCTATCTTGGGGGAGGAACTCCTTCGCTGCTTGCGCCGGAAGAAGCGCTGTTGCTGCTCAATCATTTAAAATGGAATTTCCATATCACCGGCCGGGTAGAAGTGTCTTTTGAAGCCAATCCCGGCACGGTTTTACAAACCAATTTATACAGTTTTTTAAAGGCGGGTTTCAACCGTATCACTATTGGTGTGCAATCTTTTCATGACGGGGAACTCGCCGTCTTGACCCGTATTCATAATGGCGAAGAAGCCATCAATGCAGTGCGGCTGGCCCGTAAAGCCGGTTTTGAAAATATCGGCATCGATCTGATATTCGGGATACCTGGGCAAACGCCGGCCTCGTGGCGGGAATCATTGCAGCGGGCTGTTGATTTACGTCCGCATCACATCTCCATGTACGGCCTGACAATCGAGCCGCATACGCCGCTGGGCCTGGCAATAAAGAGCCGGCAGTTGAGCCGCTGTGATGAGGAACTGGAACGGGATATGTATTTAAAAGGCATCGAGGTTCTGGAATCGGCCGGATATGAACATTATGAAATATCCAACCTGGCGCTGCAAGGTTACCGGTCGCGGCACAATCAAAAGTACTGGAACGGAAATCCCTATCTTGGTCTTGGCCCGGCTGCGCATTCTTTTAACGGTATACAGCGCTGGTGGAATTGTGCAAACGTGGAGCAATACTGTCAATATCTTGATGAAGACCTGCTTCCCTTTGAAAAGAAGGAACAATTATCAATTGAGCAAAAATGCCAGGAGTTGATATTGCTGGGCTTGCGCCGCAAGGAAGGCATTGATTTACAGCAATGGAGCCAAGTGGCTTCCGGAGATTTGCTGACCAGCGCAGAACCTGTTATTAAAGAACTGGGAGGGCTGGATACCCGCACCCTCCCGTTTAAAAATTCCAAACACAACCGGTTATTAACTGTATTGCATAAAAGATTATGCCTTACCCGACAGGGGTTATTGCTTTACGATACGGTTTGTGAAAAGCTGGCGCAGGTTATTTAAATATTTTCACATTCTGGGTCGTGTTGATCGGTAAATTCAGCATACCAAACGGCGTATTCAGATCGGCATCGCCGGCAATTGCGCAATCAATATTCTGTCCCGTTAACAGCGATTTTAACGATGATGAAAGGCCGAGAAAATCGAGCGAAATCGGTAAAACGATCTCGCCATTACCTTTGGCCGGCACCGAAGCCAGTTTATCGGTAATACCGCTGGCGACCTTGCTGCCACCCAGATTGATATTGTAATTTAGTTTGCCAATATCAAAGCCAAAAATATTGTTATTTTTCAGATCGATTCCCAGTTTCAGGTCGATTCCCGACAAGCTCATTTTATCGACCTTTAAACTTTTAAGCGATAATTCAGGAATACGGATATTTGGTAATGAACCGGTCTTGCTAAAGGGAATATTAAACCCGGATAAAAGTCCGCCGGGCCGGATGTGACCTTCGATATGATAGGACAAAGTATCGAGCGTTTTGGTTTTTGTAACCAGGTTATATAACTCTTTAAAGGCTATTGTTACCGGAATTTTTACCGTGCTGTTGTTCTGGCTCAAAATCTGGATCTGCCGGTTTTCGTTCCCTTTTAAAAACTCATTACCCTCCAGAACAAAGTTATAATCAAAACCATCCATTTGAATGCCAAAACTATTAGGATTATGGATGAGCAACCCAAAATCGAGCGTGATCTGGTCGAAATTGGCGCTGGCAATATCTACTCCGGATACCTTGACGGTTGGGCGCTGCACCAGTTGCTGCAGTGACGAACATCCGGCGATGAATAGAATTACGATAAACAGATAAAGGCTTTTTTTCATTGCTGTTCCTCTGGTTGTTTTTAAATGTTCCTTTTTATCATGGAGATTACCATATAATACAAGAATACTAGTATCTTTTGCCTGGTTCAGAGATTTAGTGTAAGAAATGAAAAGATGCCAGACTTGCTTTAATGCTATGCCTTAACACAGTATTTAAAATAAAAATTTCTCTCTTTTATCTGAAAACGTGTTTTTTAGTGGGTTTTTCAGGTTTGTGACTGTTATAAAAAAAACACTTGTAAATATTTGATATATTTAGAATATTATATTATTGCACAATAACAGGAGAATTTCTCATGTCAGATAGCAACAATCCTCTCGTTACCACAGGTTTATCCCAAAAACCCAAAGCGGATCCCTCAAAACGGTTTATTGCTGCAATAATCGATTCCGCTATTGCCTTTGCGCTTTGTGTTATTCCCCTGATTGGCGGTATAATCGGCACAATCTATATGCTGCTGCGCGACGGACTGAATTACGAATTTATGGACAAACGCTCAATCGGGAAAAAACTGTTAAAATTACGCCCGGTTACAATTAAAGGCGAAGAAATGGATATAGTGATCTCTTTTAAAAGAAACTGGATGCTGGCGCTGGGAGTGATGATCATGTTTTTAATTATCATCCCCCTGTTCGGGTGGGTGCTGATTCCCCTGATAGCAGTTTGTTTTTTTGTGCTGGGCATAATTGAGAGCTTTTTGATTTTAACTAAAAAAGACGGCCGCCGCTGGGGAGATGTTTTGGCCGGGACCATCATCATCGAAGAGGGGGAACGCCAGGATAATTTAGAAACTGTTCAACCCGAATAATTGAACAATTAAAGTTGAAAGGATAAAAATGCAAATAACCGTTAATGGCGATCTGATCAGCAAGCAAATATGCGAACAGGAGGTTTATAATGTACGCAGCAAAAATCCCGGTTTGCCCGAAGAGCAGATCAGAAAAAAAGCAGCGCAAAACCTGGTCGATTGGACGCTGATAAGCCAGGAAGCAGTGCGGCGATTCCCGGTCATTGCCGAGGCGGATATAAACCAGGCGTACCAGGAATTTGTGAGCCGCTATGGCAACGAACAAGAATTTATGCGGGTAAACCGGTTAACCAAAGCCGACGAGCCCGCAATTAAAAAGAACCTGGAACAGACTATCAGGCTAAACCGGTTTTTAAACGAATTGACCGCGCATATCCAGCCGCCTGATGAAGATAAAGTGTTCACCTGCTTTACGGAGAACAAGAATGATTATTATAACCCGGAACAGGTGCATGCCGCCCAAATTGTCAAGCCCTTTATGCAAAACAACGCCCCGACAACCTATCGGGAAATGCGCGACATACGTATCGAATTATTAAAAGGCGGTGATTTTGCCGATATGGCGAACAAGTGTTCAGCCGGGAGTAATGCCGGCGGCGATCTGGGTATTATTCCGGCCGGCAAAATGCCCGCAGAATTTGACGCCATTGTTTTTTCCCTGCAGGAAGGAGAAATATCGCCGGTTTTTCTTAGCCAATCAGGTTATCATGTGGTTATTGTCTATAAAAAGTATCCGGCAACTCCCCGGGCTTTTGATGAATGCCGGGATGAGATCAGGGAAAAATTGTTAGTCGATTTGAAGGATAAATTTATTGCCAACTGGGTAGATACCAAAAAGCGATTTTCCGATATCAAGATCAGTTACCCGGCATAACTTTGAGCGAGGCAGGCGCGGATGGAGCAATACAGTGTCTTTTATCGTTTTGCTGTGGCATTGTTTATCGGCTTTTTGATTGGGCTGCAGCGGGAATATGCGTTTAATAAAGAGGGCAAAGAACTGGCGGCGGGCGTACGCACTTTTTCCCTGATCGGGCTGATCGGCTGCGCTGCGGCAATGATCACCGATAAAACCGGTTCGCCGCTTCCATTTATTGCGGTCATTTTTATTATTGGCTTGTTATTCCTGGTCAATCATTTTATTCAGGCATGGCATGGCACACCGGGGTTGACCACCGAGGTTGCCGCCCTGATGACCGCTATGACCGGAGCATTGACCTATTGGAACCAGATAACCCTGGCCGTGGCCATCGGCGTTACGATCACGATCCTGTTATCCTTTAAACTGGAACTGCATAGCTTTGCCCGTAATTTAACCCGTGCGGATGTTTTTTCCACGCTTAAATTTGCTGTTATATCGGCAATTATATTACCCATCCTGCCCAACAAACTCTATGGACCGGAACCGTTCAATATTTTTAATCCTTATAAAATATGGCTGTTTGTGGTTTTTATATCGGCAATCAGTTTTGTCGGTTATATCTTTATGAAGTTGATCGGGGCTAACAAGGGCATAACTCTGACCGGGTTACTGGGCGGGCTGGCTTCCAGCACAGCAGTTACCATCAGCATGACGCAAAAAAGCAAAAGTTCCGCACTTTTGGCAAAATCTTTTGCCCTGGCCATTTTAATTGCCTGGACGGTGATGTTTGCCCGGATTTTGATTATTGTAGCCGTCATCAACAGCAGCCTGGTTGCTTTATTATGGACGCCATTTTTAATATCTATTGTGAGCGGTTTGCTCTATTGTATTTATTTATATCGCACCCAAAAAGCGGAACCCGGACAAGAACAGGTTGCCATTGTTAACCCCTTTGAACTGACCCCGGCCATCAAGTTTGGTTTATTGTTCACCCTGATCATGTTCGTTGCCAAAGCCGCGCAATTATATATGGGCGATACCGGTTTATATATTGCCAGTTTCATAACCGGTCTTGCCGATGCGGATGCAATTGTGCTGTCCGTAGCGCGGCTGGAAAACAATATAGCCGCGATCACTCCTTTGACGGCGGTGAAAGCTATAGTCTATGCCACAGTATCCAACACATTTATCAAGGGCATGATTGCCATTTTTGGCGGCTCGGTGCAATTACGTAAAGCGCTTTTACCGGGTTTTGTGCTGATGATGGTCACCCTGGTCGTGGTTACTTTTTTATTATAAACAGGTAATGCCAATGACAAATAAATTAAAACTGGGGATCAGTTCCTGCTTGTTAGGAGAATCTGTTCGTTATGATGGCGGACATAAACTGGATAAATACCTGCGCGATATACTGGGTCAGTTTGTGGAATGGGCGCCGGTTTGTCCTGAAGTAGAGTGCGGCTTGTCCACCCCGCGCGAAGCTATGCACCTGATTGGGGATGTGGATTCACCCCGGCTGGTTACGGTTAAAAGCGGCGTCGATCTTACCGAACAAATGCTCAAGTGGGCTGAGGAAAAACTGGCGTTTTTGGAGAAAGAAGAATTATGCGGCTTTATTTTCAAGACCAAATCGCCCAGTTCCGGAATGCGGGATGTGAGAATTTATAACGACAAGGGCATGGTTGTCAACAAAGGCGTCGGTCTGTGGGCAAAAGCATTCATGAAACATTTTCCCTGGCTGCCCGTTGAAGACGAGGGCCGTCTGAATGACGCCGCCCTGCGGGAGAATTTTATCGAACGCATTTTCGTTATGCATCGCTGGCGGCAACTGGGAAAAAACCAAACCGTCGGCGGGTTGGTCAATTTTCATACTGAATATAAATTGTTACTTATGGCGCATAGTCCCGCAAAATTGCGCGCGCTGGGAAAGCTCGTCTCCAATCCGGATAATCTTGCAGTTGATGAATTGTTCCGGGATTATTTCAGCCTGCTGATGCCGATTTTGCAGCTTATCGCCACACCTCAAAAACATGTTAATGTATTGCAGCATATTATGGGTTATTTTAAAAAGCAGCTCTCCGCCGATGAAAAGCAGGAACTGCTCGACATAATAAACAGTTATTACAATAACCAGGTGCCGCTTATTGTCCCGGTGGTTTTGCTGCAACATTATACCCGTAAATACAACGACAGTTATCTGAAGAAGCAAATCTATCTTAATCCCCACCCCAAAGAACTGATGCTGCGTAACCATGTGTAAATCTTGCCGGTTGTAATTTAAATAAATTGAGTTGACTTGATGTAACATCCCTCTCTGTTAAGCGTATAAAATTGAATGACCTAATCAACAGGAGGAGAGCACAATGAATAATACCCGTTTGTTAACAAAGAAAAGCTGGACACTTGTCGTATGTTTTATTATTGGTTTTACACTAAACGCCGGCGCTGCAATTGGTCCCGGTGAAACGTTTCATTTCGGCAATTATAACTGGGTTAACGCCGGTAAACCGGCAGAGATCTCCAGCTATCTTGGCCAGGAAGCATTAAAAATTCAGCCGGATAAAGGCGATGCCGTTGCCTTGATTCAAGATATACAGTTTGAAAACGGCGTCATAGAACTCGATATTGCCGCCATCCCCACCTTTACCGGGCTGGTATTTCGCGCCCGCAATAATGATATATATGAGGGTATTTACTTTCGCCCGCAGAATTCCCGCGCCGATAATCCGGTTCAGCGGGCACGTACGGTGCAATATATCTCTGCGCCGCGCCATTCCTGGTTTTACCTGCGCGATAAGTATCCCGGCAAATATGAAGGAGCTGTTGACCTGGCGCCGGACGCCTGGTTCCATGTAAAAGTTGTTGTTCGTGACAGTACTGCAAGCGTTTTTGTCAATAATGCCGCAACGCCATGCCTGGTCGTTAATGATTTAAAGCATGGTATCAGCGCCGGGTTCGTGGGGGTGTGGTGCGGCAATGGCTCGGGCGGCACCTTTGCGAATATAAAAATTAAACCGGAGCCATTTACTGCCGCCGTCAAACAGTTTGCTGCAACCGGCGGCAATTTTACAAAAGAACAGGACTACCTGTTCGATGTATTTAAAAATCGTCGTTCAGTGCGCAAGTTCAAATCAACCCCGGTCCCCGATGAACATATTTTGAAAATTCTGGATATTGCCCGAACCGCGCCGACCTCCGGCAACCAGCAGCCCTGGAAATTTCTGGTTATTCAGGATCGGGATAAAATTACCGCTTTAAAAGAAGCAACCGTGAATAGTTACCTGGAGCGAATAAAAGCTGGTGGAGTTACCGATGCCGCCAAGCTGGATGAGATGCGCACCAGGTATTCCCAGGTTGTAAGCGATTATCTTTCCGCGCCGGTGTATATTTCCGTGCTGGTTGATTCGGCTTCCACCTATCCTTCCTATAATATTTATGATGGTTCCCTGGCCGCCGGTTATCTGATGATTGCCGCCCGCGCCCTTGGTTACGGCACGGTCTTTACCCAGGATTCTTTTCCTTTTCCGGTCGTAAAACAAGTATTTAACATTCCGGATAATTACGCGCAAATTTGTTTTACTCCTATCGGCATTCCCGAAAACTGGCCGCAAACCCCCAAAAAACGTCCATTAGATGAGTTTGCTGTGTTTGAACAATTTGCCGAAGAAATTAATTACTTTCCGCCCGCGCAACATAAACAAATCGAGGTAAACACAACAGTGTTGGAGCAATATATCGGCGAGTATGAAATCAACCCCCAGTTTATCATTAAAGTAAGCCTACAGAATGAGCAATTATATATTCAAGCCACCGGCCAGCCGCAGGTGGAAATTTACCCCGAGTCGGAAGAAAAATTCTTTTTAAAAGTTGTTGATGCACAGATCCTGTTTCAAAAGCAGGAAGGTAAAGTGACCGGACTGATCCTTTATCAGTCAAATCAACAAGTGCCGGCTAAAAAGATCAAATAAGAGTTTTTCGATACAATCGGGCATTCCCTGATAAAGGGAATGCCCGATAACCACTGGGAAAAGGGAAGCATAGTTCAACCGGCCAGGTTTTATTAGAATAACTGAAAGAATGGATAGAGAAGGGGTAAGAGGCACAATTTTTTATATTTAAGCAGTTTATTCCAAAATAATTTATTGTCAACAAAACGGGCAAAAAGCATATAAAATAATAAATTATAATAACTTGGAAAACAATTTTTTACCATCATTGAAAGTAAAAAATTTTGCAGGAAATAAATTTTACAGTTGTTTTTTAAAAATTTTTATTATATTATTATAATACAAGGATTAACAGGCAGTGTGCTACCCCGTCAAAACTGAATATATATTAATGAAATAAATCTGTCTGGTATAAAATTTTTTTCGGCAATTTAAATTTTTTATGCTATATGTTGTCGGCTTTTTTGTGGAGAAATAAAATTTAATAAATAATAACAAGTCGCGGATTTAGCTAAAATCCTTCATAAAGGGGGTTAGCTGATCTGAAGGTTTAAAAATTTTAAGAGGAGGATACATGAACAAGGCAGAATTAATTGATAAGGTGGCTGAAGTAACCAAAACCAAAAAAGAAGCCAAAGTGGTTGTCGAATCCGTGTTTGCCGCGATCACCGATGCGTTGAAAAAGGGCGATTCCGTAGCTTTGATCGGTTTCGGAACTTTCAAAGTCAACGCCAAACCCCAGCGTAAGGGCAGAAATCCATTAACCGGTAAAGCCATTACGATTGCTGCGAAAAAAGTCCCCAAATTTGTACCCGGAAAAGCGCTAAAAGAAGCCGTCAACAAAAAGTAAAAAAATATAACCCCGGAACAAGTAATTGAACCGGGGTTTTTAGTATTTATATATCTGCAAAACCAGGGATTAACAGGATGATGCCCTGTCAAAGGCGACGACAAATCTACCCTTGGTAAAAAATTTGACATAATCCACGATCAGTGCACCATAATATTGAGTCATTTGATCAACTTTACGATCCCAGACGATTTTTACTCCCTGTATATCATGCGACAAATGTTCGGGATTGACACTATCAAAAGCCTGAACCAGGCCTACACTTGGGCCGCCTCAGCCAAAGCCCATAACCATTATTTGAAATATCGGGGTTGCACCCTGTTCCTGCGCCAGTTCTTTAAAGGCATTTTCTGCTTCCTGTGTTACTCTCAGCATATTTACTCCTGAATTTCCTGCTATTATTATAAAGTATCTTTATTACTGTATTAATGATCGTTTGCTTTTTTAATAAGCAGTCGTTTTTATGTTTTTCCTTTTTCTTGTAATTAGATGCAAACAAGGGGAAAAGTATTCAAAATATATTTCGGCAGATAATCATTTTAATAAAGAAAACCGCCCCCGGATTATACTGTTTAGATTTTTTCATTAATTATTGCAACACCGGCGCTGGCGCCTATGCGGCTGGCGCCGGCACGGATCATCGCCAACGCTGTTTGCCGGTCGCGAATGCCGCCGGCTGCTTTAACGCCCAAACTATCGCCCACCACTCTGCGCATCAGTGCTACATCGCTGCCGGTAGCGCCGCCGTTGGCAAATCCTGTAGAAGTTTTAACAAAATGCGCCCCAGCCTGTTGAGCGACAATACAGGCGGCGACTTTATCTTCATCGGTGAGCAAGCAGGTTTCAATAATCACTTTGAGGTGCGCCGGTTTGATCGCCTCCAAAACCCGGCGTATATCGGTAAAAACAAAATCGAGGTCGCCGGATTTGAACCTGCCGATATTCATGACCATATCTATTTCCTGCGCACCGTCGGCAACCGCGCGTTTGGCTTCATCGACTTTTAAACACTGGGTATTGGCTCCTAACGGGAATCCGATGACGGAGCAAACCTTGACCGTACTATTATGCACTAAATCAGCAGCAATTTTCACCCAGGTGGGATTAACACATACAGTGGCAAAACCAAACTGAATGGCTTCCCGGCAGAGTTGTTCAATCTGCTGCCGGGTGGCTTCAGGTTTTAACAGGGTATGATCTATCATAGACGCCAGTTGCTGTGAACTGCCGGGTATGCTATGCTGCCTTGTCATTACCGGGGAGTTACCAGCAAGTTCGGCAAGGACCTTGTCTATGAGATTGTCTATTTCTTTTTCGTGCATTTAATGTCCGAATATTTTATTGTAACCTGATCACTTCTTGTTTGAATTGCTCTACCATTTCCAGGGTTCTCTGCTGCGTAGGGGCTTCGGCAATAATACGAATGATCGGTTCGGTATTGGAAGCGCGGATATGCACCCAGGCTTTGTCATAGAGGATCTTGACGCCGTCGATCAAATCCAGACGGTCGGCAGCATGGGCTTGATGTAATTTTTCCACCACTGCGGCGGCATTGGCGCCAAAGGGCAGGGTGATCTTGTCCTTGATCATGGTGTATTGCGGAAATTGCGCCGCCAGGGCCGATATTTTCATGTTTTTTTCGGCCAGGTATTGCAGAACCAGGGCAATTCCCACCGGGGCGTCCCGGCCGATATGGATTTCCGGGTACATCACGCCGCCGTTCCCTTCGCCGGCCATCACAGCTCCGATCTCCAGGGCTTTGACGGCGACATTTATTTCACCAACCCGGGTACGATGAACACGCACGCCTGCTTCCGCCGCCAGATCGTCGATCACCCGCGTGGTTGAGGCGTTGACAACCACATCGCCGGGAGTTTTGGATAGTACAAAACGGATTACGCAAGCCAGGGTAAATTCTTCACCCAGGGGCTGGCCGGTATCGGCAACCAGCGCCAGCCGATCCACATCCGGATCGACGGCTATACCGAGGTCGGCGTGATGTTCTTTAACCGCCCGGCTCAAGTCGCCCAGGTTTTCCGGTATCGGTTCCGGACTGCGCGGGAACAGGCCGTTCGGTTCGCGGTTTAAAAATATCACCTCACAGCCCAGCGCCTGGAACAGTTGCGGCAGAATGGTGCCGCCGGCGCCGTTACAGCAATCGGCAACAATTTTAAACTTTTTATTTTTTATTTGCTGCGCGTCGATCAGTTTTAGCTTGAGAATTCTATCGATATGCCCGGCAACGGCATGTTCATAAGGGATGATTGTGCCCATCTTGTTCCAGGGGGCATAGGTATAATCATCGTTTTGCACGCGCTGCAACACTTTTTCACCCTCGGCTGCCGTTAAAAACAGGCCGCTGGGCGCCAGTAATTTGAGCGCATTCCATTCTTTGGGATTGTGACTGGCGGTGATGATGATACCGCCGGCGTGTTCCGGTTTTTCCGTTACCAGTTCAGTTGTGGGAGTAGTGCATATACCAAGATCAACCACGTCGCACCCAACCGACATTAACCCGGCCCAAACCGCATGTTTAACCATTTCACCAGTTGCTCTTGAATCGCGGCCAACCACAATTTTACCCGGCCCGAATTCACTACCATACGCCTGGGCAAAACGCATTGCCACATCAGGAGTTAGTCCTTCGCCCACAATTCCGCGTACCCCGGAAACGGAGATCATTAAATTTTTCAGTTCTTTCAAGTAAAACCTCGATAGTTTTAAAAATTATTGTTATTCCGGGTCTATAAGAAAGCCGGATCCTGTTTTTATTCAGACACTACCGGTACCAGTCGCATTTCAACCGGAAGCGGGAAAGCCAGTTCTTTGATCTGTAGTTTTAATTCATCGGCGCGCAGCGTGGCTTTATCCAGAGGCATAGGCGTCATCCCGGTGGGCAGGGTATGGCCAATGTCAAACAACAGGGAATAATCGTATATACGCCTTTTTTGGCCGATCATATTCAACAGTTTAACGCTTCTTTTGTTAAGCGACAATGCCGGGAAAGCGGACAGGTCAACGCCATCGGCAAGTTGCTGGGAGGACAGCGTAGCAATAACGGTTTCGCCTTCGACCAGGTTTGCCCTGGGGAAGGGATAGTTTTTGATATAAAGCAGGTGTTTGAGCAGTTTTGTTTCCAGGTTACGCATACCATCGGGTAACGTCGAATTGAACTGAAAAGCCAGGTGTACCGGCCAGGAAAAAGACAACGCCTCGTCCTTTACCACCAGGTTTTTGATATTACCCTGGCGGGCGCGTTTCTTGCGCGCATCAATTTCAGCAATTGTTGCCATGGGCGATTCGCCCCAGGCGTTCAGGAGGGTTATCGCCATGATCCAGTGCCCCAATGGTCCCGGATGCACACCGTCGCGGGCCAGAAAAAAATCCGGGGTTACGGTTCGTTGTGCAAACAGAAAATCATTCATGGGTTGATGAATATCGACGGGGATAACGCCAGGTATTTGCAGACTTTTGATCCAGTCGCCATATTCTTTGAGTACGGCATCGTATTTTTCAAAAGGCGTGTCAAATGTGAACGGCGAATGGGTTTCGGGTACGACTTTAGGTTTAACCGGTTGTGCATCATGAGGCGGTGGAGTGAGTAAATACAGGGTTGCGCCGGTCTCCTTAATGGCATTGACCATCTTTAATATGCCGTCCTGGTATGCTTTGAACCTGTTCTGATCTAACGGTGCGTAAATACCATCATTCATTCCATAGCAGGCCACAACAATATCCGCATTGACGCGTTCCAGGATACGGGGCAGCCGGTCGTTGACATTGGGCCGGGGATAGGGGTGTTTGGGTTCGGTCAGACCGCACACGGTTTCACTGCTTAATCCCAGATCAATAATTTCCAGGTTTTTTTCAGGATATTTAACAGTTAAAAAAGTTTCGATATAATTAATATAAGTGCCGTCCTGGGTAATGCTATCGCCCAGGAAGAGAACACGCTGTTTGTTGACCAACGCGGATTGTTTTTGCACAGCTTTGTTGCTGCCACATTGACCAAGAATGGTAAAAGCAGGTAAAGAGAGCGTTCCGGTCAAAGCATACTTGAGGAATTGCCGACGTTCCATTTTTTGATCCTCTGTTTCACTGTTTTATACATAAAGGCCCGCAATAGCCAGGTAGTTGCTAGTCAGGTTGAGATTTTAAATAATACTAGAGTACTGCAATCAAAAAAAGATGATAAAATTCCAGGCTCATGAATACGCTCTTTTTTTGTCAAAATATCTGATCTATAAAACCGGATATATTATCTTATAATTTAAAAAATTTAATCACAAAAAAAACTGAAAATATTTCTTGCATTACTTTTTTCCAAATGGTATATTGAATTGATCTTTCAATAAAGGATCGTGAAAACAGGAAAATCCTTGAAAAGTTAACCAGCTTCGGAATTGGTTACAAGTGAAATATGCAATAATTTCAGATATACACAGCAATTATGCGGCGCTGGAACAGGTACTGGAGCAAATTCAAACCGAAAAATGTGACAAGATCGTTTGTCTGGGAGATATTGTCGGTTATGGACCATATCCCAACGAATGTGTCGCAGTGGTAAAAAAATATGCCGATATTGTAATTGCCGGGAATCATGATTATGCCGCAGTTGATTTGCTGGATCTGGAATATTTTAATATCTATGCACAAAAAGCAATGGTATGGACCCGTTCTGTACTCAATGAGGAAAGTAAAGAATACCTGTCTGCGCTGCCGATCCAGGCAACCGGAACCGATACTTTTTTTGTTCACGCTACTGCAATCAGCCCGGAACGATGGGGTTATATTTTGACCCCGCAACAGGCATTGATAAATTTTGATTGTTTTGAACAGCGCTGTTGTTTTGTCGGGCATTCGCATTTACCGGTTATTTTTGTTTCTAATGGCAAAAAACAACCGGATATGGTTTATGATAGAGAAAAGATAATAGAAGAAGGAAAAAGATACATTATAAATGTCGGCAGTGTCGGCCAACCACGTGATCACAGTTCTCTGGCTGCATTTGGAATTTTTGATTCGGAAAAAAAAGTATATCAAAATATCCGTGTGAGTTATGATGTTTATACAACACAAAAGGCTATGATGTCTCTGGACTTTCCAGAGTTTTTAATAGAACGTTTGAAACATGGAAGATAATAAGATTATAAAAATCAGGACAAGAATATGATACCACAACAAGCACGCAGCAGCAACGGGAAGCGGATGGTTTTTTCCGAAACGATGTACCATAATATCATCAAAATACTGGCAGATCTGCGCAGCCGCTTACAGGCGCAACTGACAATTTTTGCCGATATGAACGGCTACCCGATCGCTTACGACCAGGATGTTGAGGATGTCGATATTATTGCAATGACGGCGCTGGCGGCCGGAACCTTTGCTGCAACCGCTGAAATGGCCAAACTGGTAAAGGAAAAGGAACGATTCCGGTTTATTTACCACGAGGGTGTAAATCGTAATATTTATATGTGTAATGTCAGCAAAGAATATATAATGATCATTCTGTTCGATAAAAGTGTAGCAATGGGTATGGTACGGATTTTAACTCATAATACCGTGGAAAAACTGGAAAAAATACTGGAAGAACTAGCCAGAGAACATGCCAAAGCTTCACAATTTTTGGATGTAGAATTCAAGTCGTTATTAGGTAAGGAATTGGACAAGTATTTTGGAATAAAGTAAATAATTCAACATGTATATAGATCAACTCAGGCAGGAAATACAGTTCAAGATAGTATACTATGGACCCGGGCTGGGTGGTAAAACCACAAATCTGGAATATATATACTCACAACTTGATCCTTCAGTCAGGGGAGAACTGGTCAGTCTTAAAACCAAAGACGAGCGCACCCTGTATTTTGATTTTTTACAATTAAAATTCGGACGGATCAACAACAAGCGCCCCCGGTTTCATTTGTATACAATTCCGGGTCAAAAACATTATGGTTTTAGCCGCGAAATTATATTGCGCGGCGCAGACGCCGTAGTTTTTGTTGCCGATTCACAGCCGGCGCGGATGAAAGAAAATCTCGACACACTTGCAGACCTGGAGAAAAAAATGATCGCTCAAAAGCAATCACTGGATAAATTTCCCTGGGTTATACAATATAATAAACGCGACTTGGTTAATTCTATGAGCATTGAATCTATGCAGGCCAGTTTGAATTTTTTAAATGTCCCCTGGCATCAGGCCGTGGCCTTGAACGGCAAGGGGGTTTTTGAAACGCTGCGCAGTGTAATAGATTTGATCATGGTCAATGCCTGATTTAATAGTATATTAATAAGGAATAGCAGATATGAGCGGCGGCATACCGTTTAATGGAAAATATAACAGTGTCTCCGGGAGCAAAACATCGCTACAAAATAAAATTGAGACTATATTTACCAACCTTGTTAAATCGGGCCTGTTTGAAACAATAGCCATTTACAATGAAGACGGCCTGCCCATTATTGCCAACCAGCTTTCCTCGCAGGGGGATAACCCGGAATCTATCGAGGTTTCATTGTTCATGGCCACGGTACGGAAAAATATCAACCGCATCAGCGACCTGGGACATATCAACGAAATCGTGGTGTCCGGCTCTAACGGCAAACGGGTGATCTTTCGTTATATTCCGTTTTTCGGGCAGGATGCAACAATTGTGGCTACTGTGCCGGCAGGACAATATTACCGCAATATAACCAACAAATTACAAAAAACTTTAACCCAGCTTTGCGAAATGGAAGCCTGACCCCATGGAGTCACCCGACCGCTTGTCCTACAAACCGTCCAAAATGGCTACCATTTCCTGGATATTGTATGATCTTGCCAATACCGCTTATTCAATGAATATTGTGTCGCTTTATTTTGGCACCTGGTTTATCAAGGAATTGGGTCAGAATGAAGCTTATGAATCGCTGGTCTATTCTTTTTCCATGCTGCTGGTTGCGATTACCATGCCTGTTTTTGGCGATTGGTCGGATTGCAAAAATAAAAAACTCGCCGGCCTGATGTTATTTACCGGGGTCTGTATAGGCAGTATTTTTTTAATCGGCATGGCCGGGCAGCAAATAACTACAATCAGTCTATTGGTGCCCATTGTATTGATCTTGTATGTGTTGGCAAATTATACATACCAGGGCGGGTTGGTATTTTATAATGCGCTGATGCCGGTGGTCAGCACGCCCAAAACAATTGGCAGGGTTTCCGGGTATGGCGTAGCGATAGGGTATTTCGGTTCCATCATCGGCCTGGTGATAGCCCGGCTTTTTGTGGAAGGCGAAGCTTTCGGGTTAAAAATTCCGGGAGTCGTCCGCGGCGGCGCTATAGCCGCATTTATTCCAACCGCAATTTTATTCCTGGTGTTTGCAATTCCGGTTTTTATTTTTGTCAAAGAATCTGCCTGGAGCAGCGGCCCGGAGAAAAACTGGTCTCTCAGGCAATCGTATAATAAAGTTTTTCGCACAATTCGCGACACCCAGAAACATCCGGGATTGTTACGGTTTCTGATCGCCAAATTGATTTTTGAGGATAGTGTTGAAACAGTGGTTGTTAAAATGGGGGTTACCATACAAATAATTATGGGGTTCGGCAGCGAGAAAGCGAACCTGTTTTTTATTATCCTCATTCCCTTTGCCATTATTGGGTCGGCAATCTGCGGAATTCTGACCGACCATTATGGGCCTAAAAAAACATTAATGACAGTCATTACCCTGTGGATCATTTGTCTGGTATTTCTGGCGCTTACTACCAATAGTACCATGTTCTGGATATTGGGCGGTATTTTGGGCGCCTTATTGGGTTCAACCTGGACTTCTGCCCGGCCGCTGTTGATCACCCTGGCTCCCAGGGAAAACCTGGGTGAGTTTTTTGGGCTTTACGCTTTGTCGGGCAAACTGGCGGCTATTTTAGGGCCTTTAATTTGGAGCCTGGTCATAATTATCTGTAAACACCGGGGATTGATGTTCGGTTACCGGGCGGCAATTATTTCCCTGGCCATAATAATGATGATCGGCTTGCTGGTGCTGCGGGGAGTGCCGGATTTTCATCACAGGCTGAAAAAAGGCAGTGTTACCTGATTAAATCACTTGACTCTGATTTTAATAATTACTAAATTATTTTTTACTATGAAAACGAAAACAATTAAAAATGTTTCTAACGCCAAAAAACACCAGGCAGTGTTTTTGGATTTAACCGCCCGAAATTACCAGTTATTCGGACTTGGGGCGCTGGTAATTGTTGTCGGGTACGTCTTTTTATCCAAAGGACCGGCGGAAAGTTTTTGGTCGTTAACCCTTGCCCCAATACTGCTGGTAATCGGCTATTGTATTCTTGTGCCACTGGCAATATTTTGGCGCAGCAAGAAGGACAAGGAACCGCAACAGTAAAAATCGGGCGATTAGCTCAGTTGGTCTAGAGCGCCTGCCTTACAAGCAGGAGGTCACTGGTTCGACCCCAGTATCGCCCACACCAGCCAACAAACAAGTCGTTGGCCTTTTTTATGGAAACGAAATTTTCCATTGCTTTTTGAAAAGAAATTTTGTATTTTAATATGCTCAAGTCGGGGTCGTGGTGCAGTTGGTTAGCACACCGGCCTGTCAAGCCGGAAGTCGCGGGTTCGAGCCCCGTCGGCCCCGCACAGCATCAAGCCCTCTGTAACGGAGGGCTTTTTTTTTCATTACAATACTTTTTAAAAATATATTTGGTTATTTCAACTTTATTTATATATTTGCAAATTAACTTTTAATGGAATGGATATGCCCGAACAATTTACACCCAAGCGTTTGACCGAAACTGTTAAATGCGCTGGCTGAGCTTCCAAACTTGCGCCAAATGAACTGGCCGCAGTTTTGGAAAAACTGCCTCCCATTACTGATGAACGGGTCCTGGTCGGACTGAATACGGCTGATGACGCCGGTGTTATTCGATTAACTGACGAACTGGCATTGGTGCAAACCGTCGATATTTTTACACCCATTGTCGATGATCCGTATATGTACGGACAAATATCAGCAGCGAATTCGCTGAGCGATGTTTACGCAATGGGCGGACGGCCATTCTCTGCCCTGAATATCGCCGGATTTCCCAAAGATATTTTCCCCTTGCAGGTGCTGGCCGATATTCTGCAGGGCGGCGCCGACAAAGCCCGGGAAGCGGATACGATCATTTTAGGCGGACATACTATTTCCGATAGCGAGTTGAAATATGGCATGGCGGTTACCGGCTTGATCCATCCCGGCAAGATTTTAACCAACAGTAACGCCAAGCCGGGCGATGTTTTGATCCTGACCAAGCCGCTTGGCACCGGCACTATAACTACAGCACTTAAAGCCGGCAAGGCCGATGAACGGGTTATTGCGGCAGTATCCAGGCAAATGGCAAAGCTAAACAGAACCGCTTCTGAAATTAGTCAGCATGTTGGAGTTCATGCTTGTACGGATATCACCGGTTTCGGATTGCTGGGCCATGCTTTGGAAATGGCGGCAGGGAGTGGGGTGGGTTTTGAATTACTTTATGAGGATATTCCGATTATCCCGGCAGCGCTGGAAACGACGCGCGCAGGTTTTATTCCCGGCGGCACCAAAGCGAATCATTTGTATACCGCGCCTAATATAACTTGGCATTCCCGTTTTGATTTGTCGGCGCAATACCTGCTTTGCGATCCGCAAACGTCGGGCGGACTGTTGTTTGCGGTTCCGGAAGCACAAGCCCGGCAATTACAGCGCGAATTGACCGACGCCGGCGAAACCGCGGCAATTATCGGCTTTGTTACATCCGAACACACGGGGATTATTAATATCAAATAAGTGGCTCTATAATGTTTGTGGTGGGAAATCCTTTCACTAGTTTAAGAACAAAAAAGCTCAATATTGTTTTTAGTGGGAAATTTTGAAAAAAAGAACTTGAATCATTCAAGTAAATAATTCAAATTTCTTTTCAAAAATATGAATTAAGTGATGTGTAAAAGCAATTCAATATATAAAGGGCTTTTTTATTGATACTTGAATAATAATAAAATTTGTTAAAATTCTATCCTTTTTGATCAAAAAGAAATTGAAAGAATAAAATCATATAGTAATAAATGAGTAATTAAAAGAATAACAAATAATTAAGCTTTACTCCGCGTTCCCGGCGACCTCTGCGGTAAAATATAAGAATGAAACCGCAAAGGTTGCGAAGGACGCAGAGGGAAAAAGAATAAAATCTTTCCACGTCTTTATATTAAGAGAACTTGATATAATGTGTTCATATTGAGCCTTTATACTTTTAACAATGGTTCAAGTGGTAAAATTACCCACAGAAAAGCATAGAGGCTTATTTTTTATGGCTGTAAGTTGAAATAAGCGTTTAAGATAAAAGAAGGCATAACCCCTCCTGCTCGCAACATTAAATTCTTCGCACGCTATATAAAAAATCAGTTAAAAAAGGATAAACTGTAAAACACACTGTTTTACAAAACATATCAGATTTACTTCCCCCGGCAGGAATAAACCAGTTTAACCGGTTAATGCCGGATTCTCAACTTTTTAAAAATTTTTCATTTACATATTTGAATATCGCCATGATATCATTTTTATAGGGGGTATTATCAAACAGTTTTGTTGCCATTAATACAACTTTCCAGTCTTTTTCTGAAATATTGGCCAGATTAATCTTGCGCATATAATTCATTACGCCGAGGATTTCCTGCTGGCGTTGCGGTGGCATCTTTTCAATGTCGTCTTTAATGAAATTGAGATAATTTTTTACAGTCAGATCGAAAAATTTTTGATCGATGATCATAAACCCTCCACAGCTCTGTTTTTTAACTGAATAAAAATTCAATATTATCACCGGACAAGTTTTTTAAAAAGCCGGTATCGGTAGTTATAAGATCGGAAACCAGTTTTTGTTTTCTGGCTTGTAACTCTAACATTTTTTCTTCCACAGAATTCCTGGTAATCAGCCGGTAAACGAACACTTTTTTATCCTGACCGATGCGATGCGCCCGGTCTGTAGCCTGGACTTCGACTGCCGGGTTCCACCAGGGATCGTAATGGATAACATAGTCAGCCGCTGTAAGATTTAATCCGGTACCGCCGGCTTTGAGGCTGATCAGGAAAATTTTTATTTCTCCGTCATTCTGAAATTGCTCGACAATTTCCTGACGGTTAATAGTGTTACCATCAAGATAAACATATTTTATACCATTATCATCAAGAAATTTTTGGACAAGTTTTAACATGCGCACAAATTGAGAAAACAACAACACTTTGTGATCTTCGGAAATGATCTCTTCCAGAATTTCTTTTAAATACTCAAATTTTCCGGAATCTTCCTCTATGGTTTTGTCAACCAGGACGGGATGACAGGCAATTTGCCGTAATTTGACCAGGCCGGCCAATACATTCATTCGGGCTTTATCCAGACCCTCTGTTTCGATCTTGTTTAAAATTATCGCCCGGTAATAATTTTTCCATTGTTGATAGAGGTTTTCCTGGGCCGGATTCATAACGCAATACACGGTTTGTTCGTTCTTGGGCGGTAATTCTTTGGCTACATATTCTTTGGTACGGCGCAGCACAAAGGGATAGACCAATTTCCGCAGTAATCCGGCGGTTTCATGATCCTGTTTTTTTTCAATGGGATAAGTAAAAGCTTTTTTAAAATAGTTTAACGAACCCAGCAAGCCGGGGTTGAGGAATGAGAATTGCGACCATAATTCCAGAGTATTGTTTTCAACCGGGGTGCCGGTCAAAACCAGGCGGTGACGGGCTTTTAAAATACGGGCTGCTTTGGCAGTCTGCGAAAGCGGGTTTTTAATTTTTTGTGATTCATCCAGAATTGTATAAAAGAATTCGAAATCTTTTAAAAAAGCAATATCGCGGCGCATAATGCCATAACTGGTCAGGATAATATCGTGTCCGGCAAAATCATCTGTGGATCTGCTGCGCACGTTTCCCGTATGCAACAAGGTTTTGAGTTGCGGGGTAAATTTCTGAACCTCTTTTTCCCAGTTGAATACCACCGAGGTGGGGCAAACGATCAGGCTGGGAATGGTGTTGCCGGCTTGTTTTTCCCTGAGCAGCAGGGTCAAGGTTTGCAGAGTTTTGCCTAAACCCATATCGTCGGCCAGACAGCCGCCGAAAGAATATTCTTTTAAAAAGTGCAGCCAGTCATGTCCCGCTACCTGGTATTCGCGTAAAATTCCCTGCATGTTTTGCGGCAGCGCGATGTGGTCAATCCCTTTAAAATTAGTTAATCTTTGCAGGTTTTCCTGAAATGCCGCATCCAGGTTTTTATTGGTCACTTCCTCAAACAATAAATCGATCAGGGTTATGTGGTGCCTGGCGACTTTAATATGATCATCCTGGATTTCCGAAAAATTAAACAAATGTTTAAATTTTTTAAACCATTCTTCGGAAAGCTGGGCGATGCTCTTGTCTTCAAGGCGCACTATTCTTTTGTTCTGGCGTAATGACGCACGTAATTCCTTTAATGACAGCTTCACCCCTTCAATGTCAATTTCCAGGTTAAGATCAAACCAGTCGATTTTAGTGGTAACGGCAATTTTAACTGTAGGTTCGCCGGTGCGAATCTTGTACTTGCCGGGTTTGTCGAGCCCACTGATCTGAAAACCTTTATCTTTAAAAGCAGGTAAATTGGCGAACAGCCATTTTTGGGCATTGGCATGGCCGATACGTAAAGACCCGCGTGGTGTGATGCGCAAACCGGAGGCAGCCAGGTCATTCCAGGTTTCATTTTCACCCTGCAGATCCCGGTTGATGAGTAACACCTCCGCTTTGTTCTTTTTAAAGATATTGTTTCTTTGGTCGGTATAATCAATGATATGACATTTATAATCGAATTGCAGCGCCATTTCCAAATAGTCGGTGTTTTCTTTAAAATTAAGGATTTTCCCGTTATAGGTGGAGGTTTTCTGAACAGGAAATGAATCCGGCAGGGGAATTGAGCCGAAAGGGCTGAGCTGTGAATAGTTTTTTTCCAGGAATTCCGGAAATTTTTTTTTTGGAATATGCAGAACGATCTCTTCTTTGCTAAAGGGCAAAAGCAGACCGGCTATTTTTGGATTTTTTAGTTTATACAGGGTATGACCTTTGAACACCCACACCGGTTGTTCGGAAAGGACATGGAATTCGGAATTAAAGATTTGTCTGGTTCCATTGCAAACAAACCAGGGTGAGAGTGTATAATTGTCGTTATCTTCAGTAAATGAAAATTCAATATGGCATTCCTGGTCGCTATATGTTACCGGCTCGATGGTATTGTTTTCCGAAGAGATAAAAAGTTTACTTTCTCTCATCAATTCAAGCAACGGGCCAAGCTGTGCGCCATATTCCAGGCTGGAGCTGTTCTGGGCATTATCGTAAGAAATACTGAAAAAGTCATAACTAAAAAAGGAGTTATGGCTTTCTTCTCTTTTTTGCAGATAGGATATGATAACCGGGTCGTTTTCTGAAAAGAGCATTTCTTTTGATTGCGGATCAAAAGCGCCGATATTGGTAACACGGCCCAGAATGCCGTCCTTTTTAATGTAAGCTTTTTGTACAGAAAGGAACCAGCAATTATGGGCAAATTTTAAAATGTATACCAGTTTCCATTGCTGACTGCCTTTTTGCTGGCGGAGAATAGAGTTGTCTGTCTGTTCCAGAATTTTTGAAAAAAAGCTTTTCCATTCCGGGTGTTTCGGTTGATTGTCATTGTCTTTATTGGTATTGAGCCAGTTTTCCCAGGCCAGGTGAGCGGCGACAATATGTTCACATTTTGACCAGCTTTCGCAGGAACAGCTAGCCAACAATTCATCATTGTTTGTCTCCGCATGAACTGTAAAAGTCAAGCCGTCTTTTACTTGTGCAATAAACCCATGCCGGTCGGTTTTCAATAAAGTGACTCGTTTCCGGCGATACAACGACTCACCTCTTTTATTACTGGCCGCCTGGCTGTTGCGAAGATATTTTTTAAAGCGATAACTCATGAATTTTCAGATTATTTTTTAAAAATTTTGAATTTATATGATACATCAGGAAAAATTTAAATGCAAGGTTTTTATCTGCTTTTTCCAATAATTACAATAAAACTGCCAATTAACACAATGATAGAACCGAGCTATCATTATGTTTGGTGATTGGACGATGATTTCTAAAAGTGAATTTTTCTGTCTGGTTATTTTGCCAGGATCATTTTTTTAATTTCAGTAAAATCCTGGGTAATAATTTTATAGAAATAAACCCCAGATGATACTTTGGCGCCATAATAATTACGGCCATCCCATTTAATTGAATATATTCCGGCTGGGTGAAAGTGATCTGCCAGCTGTTGAACTTTTTCTCCGCGGGTATTGTAAATAATAACCTGAACCCGACAGCCTTCAGGTACTGCGTAATCAATAGTTGTCTGTGGATTAAAGGGATTTGGATAATTTTGGGTTATTGTATATTTATCCGGCTTGCCGGTAGTTACATAAATACTTTTCATCTCGTGCATGGTCGATTGACCGTCAATCTCTACTGATTCCAGCTTGTAATACAAGGTTTGCAGGGGAACCGCGGTACTATCCCTGTAACTGTATTCAGTTTTAACGGTCGCCCCGCCGGCGCTTTTAATAAGAGTCGGATTCATTTTTTTCCAGTCGCTATTCTTGTCGGTGGCTTTGAATATATTATAACCAAGGATATCTTTTTCGCTTTGTGTTGTCCAGCTGATTACCACAGCGCCATTTTCTTCTTCAAGATTATAATCGGTCAGTTTCACCGGCAAGGTATTGTCCGGCACAAAACCCGATTCATTGCCAAAAACATCCACAGCAGTAACTAGAAAATGTAATTGAATTTCGGGATTTAACAACCTGTCATCGGTGTAATAAAAATTATTATCAGCCGTTGCTCCCACTAACAGCTCTTTTAGCGGTTCGATATAGGGAGAATCGTCGCAATATATATAGTAATAAATTATTTCTTCGGCATTTCCATTAATGTCAACCGTTACCGGGTCCCAGGTAATATGGACTGAACCTTCGTTGGCAACAGAAAAAGAAACAAACAGGGTATGCAGAAGCAGAATTGCACTTTTAAATAGAGTATTTTTCATAATAATCCTGTATTTATATAATATTTAAAAAACTATAGCAAAAATCACACCGCAAGCCGGTAAAAAATTCAGGGGCATGGAACTATTTGTTGTTTACAGCAGCTTGTATTTTATGATGTTACGGCAAGCCGATTTTCTGGTTTTTGCAGATATAATGTCCGCTTGTTTTAACCGGCATAACTGTTTCACTCTGTAACAATTTCAAATTATTTAAAAATTTCTTGTTATTGGTGATATTAATATATAATTTTATAAAAAAATTTTTGAGGACTATGAGGCATATTAAACTTGTGTTTTTGATTTGGGCGGGTATTTTACTTATTACCTGCGCCAAGCAGGGGTATCCGCCGGGCGGCCCGGTGGATAAACGACCTCCATATATTGTCAGCACAATCCCGGCTACTGATTCTACGAATGTTTCTGTAGACACTAAAATAGAATTAGTCTTTAGTGAACTAGTCGATCACAATACCTGCGAAGAGGCGATCTTTATAACACCTTTCCCTGGAGAAAAAATTAAATACAAGTGGAAGGGTAAAAAACTAAAAATTGAGTTTAACGAGCCCCTGGCGTTAAACCGCACCTATATTATTACCATTGGCACCGGCACCAAAGATCGCCGCAACAATGCTATGAAGGCGTCACATACGCTCGCTTTTTCCACCGGGGCGGTGCTTGATATAGCTTTAGTAAAAGGTTTTGTATATAGTGATTCTCCGGTGCAGGGAACCCAGATTTGGGCCTATGATTTAAAGGAAACCCCGGACCCCAACCCGGCGCAAAATTTTCCCTTGTACATTACCCAGGTGGGCAGCGATGGTGATTATGAATTGTCGCACCTGGCCTGGGGCAATTATCGCTTGCTGGCCGTAAATGACCGTGACATGAATAACCATTATGACGCCGAATATGATTTACTGGGGGTTGCCGCCCGTGATTTATTTTTAACGCCAGAGAATTCTACCGAAGCTAATGTGAATTTTAAAATAGCCTTGCGCGATACGACGGCGCCTGAGCTGCGTACGGCGTCGGCCCTCGACCAGCATCATGTGGAACTTCGTTTTTCAGAAAAGATGGCGCCGGACAGCCTGGAGCGCCCAGCCAATTACGTGCTCTGCACTCATAGTGATACCCTGGCGATAATTGATGCTTTTCATAATATTCTAAACCCCTCCCTGGTATATTTAACCACAGAAAAACAACTTGCCGATTCGTTATATTTTGTGTTTGTCCATTATGGACAAGACCTGACCGGTCACCGGCTCGCCGCCGACACGCTGCATATCGCCTTTAAAGGCAGCGCCCGCCCCGACACCCTGGGCCCGGCATTTATGACTATGCTGCCGGCCGACAGCGCTGTAAATATTTTAACCAATACCAGGCTCGATATGTTTTTTACTGAAACGCTGGATAAAAAATCTGTGGAAAAGTTTTTTTCCCTGCAGGATACGGTTGGCAATACGGTTAAAGGCGCCTTTACCTGGCATAACGGCGCTCATTTTACATTTATACCGCAAGACCCGCTGGCGGTTGAAACTCTGTACCTGGCACAGTTCCCGGTCGATTCTCTGGTTGATCATTTCGGCAACCAGTACGCCGATACTTTGTTCGTCAAACGTTTTACAACCGTGAATCCTGATACGCTTTCGGAACTTTCAGGCTCGGTTAGCGATGCGGATAGCGCCGGAACCGGGGCTTTTTATTTACAAGCCATTGCCGAAAAAGGCATTAATTATGAAAAGTGGATAAAAGGCGAGGGAGAGTATTTATTTAAAGGGATTTTACCCGGACTATATAAAATCATAATATTCCGGGATGATGACGGGAATAAAGCTTATAGTTATGGCGAAGCCTGGCCGTACAAACCGGCGGACAGGATTTATATGTATCCCGATTCAATCACAGTACGCTCCAGGTGGGCAAATGAAGGAAATGATCTGGTTTTCCCACGGTGAGTTTACTGCTCGTCAAACATTGAGACAATACGCCCGCCGGTTTTTTTTGCAGGGTCGCCGGGAGTGTCCGGCGAATCGGTGTCAATCGTCGGCCGCGGCGAATCAACACGTTCCAACCGGATAGGTTCCTGTTGCATGGTAAATGCAGCGCCCCGTACCTGGTCATCATCGAGCGTCCAGGTAATTAACTGCAGAGGCAAAGCAAGCGGTAGAAAGGTCAATTGCCACCAGCCTTTTTTTCTATCCGGACGAATATCCTCAATTCTGGCAAACACTGTGGGTTTTTCTTGAAAATAGATCAAGATGACTTCACCGGGATTGAATTTTTTGGCGTAAGGAGGCATTGGCTATCCTTTCAGGTAAACAGGTTTATGAATTTGAATTTCTAAAAAAAACAACTTGCAAATATAAAGTTTCTTTATGATATTATATAGATTAGCCAAACCGGTTTCTTATGCCTTCTCGAAGCTTTCCTGAAGGTATTTTTTTGCAAACCGGTCAGTTCCACATCAGGAACAATCATCCTAACTATAAAGTAATAATATGCAAGCAAAAATAAAAGACATTATTATCGACGCCGAGGGATTGCAGCGAACCCTGACCAGGCTTGCTGTGGAGATCATTGAACGCAACAAGGGTGTTGACCATTTGGTGGTGGTTGGTGTGAGGACCCGGGGCGCAACTTTGGCCGAGCGGCTGGTGCAAAAAATTAACGCCCTGGAAAACAAAAATGTGCCCCTGGGATTGTTGGATATTACTCTGTACCGCGATGATTTTCGCAAGCGGTTAAAGCAGCCACAAGTTCAGGTGACCAATATTCCTTTTCTGATCAATAATGTGGATGTGATTCTGGTCGATGATGTGCTCTATACCGGCAGAACTTCCCGCGCCGCCCTGGATGCCCTGATGGATTTTGGCCGTCCGTCCAGCATTCAACTCGCTGTGCTGGTTGATCGTGGGCACCGCGAATTGCCAATCAGTGCAGATTATGTGGGCAAAGCGATCAAGACCTCGGTAGGCGAAGAAATACAGGTCAGGTTAAAAGAAGTTGATGGCGAAGATTGTGTGTACCTTGTTGAAGCCCCCAGGGAGGAGGAATAATGTCGTTATCAATCAAACATTTGCTGGGGCTGGAGGGAGTTTCCAGAGAGGATATAACTTTGATACTGGATACGGCTGTATCATTTAAAGAAATCCTAAGCCGGGAAATTCCCAAAGTGCCAACCCTGCGCGGCAAAACTGTAGTGAACTTGTTTTACGAAAATTCCACCCGCACCCGGATATCCTTTGAACTGGCCGAAAAGCGACTGTCCGCCGATTCCGTCAATTTTTCAAGTTCTACCAGTTCCGTTAAAAAAGGCGAAACCCTGCGCGATACGATTCGTAATATTGAAGCCATGAATATCGACATGGTTGTCGTGCGCCATGCGGCGGCGGGAGTGCCCTTGTTTTTAACCAAATGCGTGGATGCCGCAATAATCAATGCCGGCGATGGCATGCATGAACATCCCACCCAGGCGTTGCTGGATATGATGTCGCTGCGGGAAAAATTCGGTTCCCTGGAGGGATTAAAAGTTGCGATTGTCGGCGACATTACTCATGGCCGCGTGGCAACTTCCAACATTTTTGGTTTGCTGACCATGGGCGCTCAGGTGATGGTTTGCGGCCCGAAAACATTGATTCCCAGGGATATAGAAAAACTGGGCGTACAAGTTACATATAATGTAAATGAAGCCATAGAATGGGCCGACGCCCTTAATGTTTTACGTATTCAACTTGAGCGTCAGGATGCAGGGTTGTTCCCGTCAATTCGGGAATACCATACGGAATTTGGTATTACCAGAGAACGATTAGAGCGAGCAAAAAAAGATATTACAATAATGCATCCGGGTCCAATTAACCGGGGTGTTGAACTGGATAGTGACGTTGCAGATTCGGAGCATTCTTTAATTTTACAGCAGGTAACCAATGGAGTGGCGGTTAGAATGGCGGTGTTACTGCTGTTGAGCGGTGTGGAAGCATCAGTATAAAAAAAAGGGTATTTGTGTGAGTGAAAAAGCGACCAAACTTTTACTCAGGGGCGGTAAAATTTTGAATCCGACAACCGGCGAGCAAACCCCGGCCGACCTGGTTGTTGTAAATGGCAAGATCGATAAAATCGGTGTAATCGCAACTTCCGAATTTCAGGGTAAAATAATCGAGGTTCCCGGACAATTGATTTTACCGGGTTTGATTGATATGCATGTTCATTTACGTGAGCCGGGACGGGAGGATCAGGAAACCATTACCAGCGGCTGTGCCGCGGCAATGGCGGGCGGTTTGACCGAAATTTGTGCCATGCCCGATACTGATCCTGCCTGCGATAAACAGGAAGTGGTTCGATTTGTAAAAAAACGTGCCGAACAGGAACTGGTTAATGTCCATCCGATTGCGGCGTTGACTAAAAAGCGCGCCGGAGCCGAACTGACAGAAATGGCGGAATTGCAACGCGCCGGTGCAGTTGCCTTTTCGGACGATGAAGGCCCGGTAGTGAACTCGGCTGTAATGCGGCGGGCGCTGGAATATGCCGGCATGTATAATTTACCGATCATTGCCCACTGCGAGGATCTGCATTTGTCCGCCAAAGGACAAATAAATGAAAGTATTGTTTCCACCCGCCTCGGTTTAATGCCGATCCCGGGAGCGGCGGAAGAAGTGATGATCGCCAGGGATATTGCCCTGGCCCGGCTCACCGACGGGCGGATTCATTTTGCACATATCAGTACCCGGCGCAGTGTGGAATTGATCCGGAGCGCCAAACAGGAAGGTTTGAAAATTACCTGTGAAGTTACACCGTATCATTTGTTCCTGACCGACGAGGCAATGACAACGTTCGATACCAACCTGAAAATCAATCCCCCCTTGCGTCAGCCGGATGACCGCGACGCCTTGCTGGAGGGATTAATTGATGGCACAATCGACGCGCTGGTTTCCGATCATTCCCCCTATTCCATCGAAGAAAAGGATGTAGAATTTGCCGAGGCGCCGTTTGGGATGATCGGGCTGGAAACGCTGTTGCCGCTGGTCAATACTCATCTGGTAAAAAAAGGCACAATACCGTTAGAGAAAGCTATTTCACTATTGAGTATCGGGCCGCGTAAAGTATTGAATTTAGATATTCCTGTCATCAAAGAAGGCGCTGCTGCAAATTTAACTGTGTTTGATCCGTCCTGCAGTTTTACTGTTGAAATCGACAAGTTTTATTCAAAATCAAACAATACCGCATTTGCCGGGCAAACCCTGACCGGCCAAGCCACCTGTGTAATTAACCGCAGTTTATATTGGATGAGCGATGCGGAGAAAAAAAAATAAAAAAGCCCTGATGATATACAAAATTCTTGCATATTAATATTTTTTTTTATAAATTTACATTCTATGACATTATTAAAATGGGAGATTTTAGCCTTGAAAACATATTCACCAACACCCAAGGATATTGACCAGAAATGGTATATTGTTGATGCCGAAGGTTTGATCCTGGGACGCCTTGCCAGTAAAATAGCGCAGGTATTGCGCGGCAAGCAAAAGCCGATATGGGCGCCGCATGCTGATGTAGGCGATTATATTGTTGTCGTTAATGCCGACAAGATTCGTATAACGGGAAAAAAAGCGGAACAGAAATTATACTGGAGATTTTCCGGCTATCCGGGTGGTCTGAAGTCCGCCACTTACAATGTGGTAATGCAGACGAAACCGGAAGAGATTTTACGGGAAGCTGTAAAAGGGATGTTGCCGCATAATCGTTTGGGACGCAAGCTGCTGAAAAAGCTGAAAATATATACAGCAGGCGAGCATCCGCACCAGGCCCAGACCCCTGAACCGTTGCATGTTTAAGTAAATCTTTTATCAAGCCAGGAATAAAGGAGAAAAGAATTGAAGGAAAATTATTACTACGCAACCGGGCGTCGTAAAAATGCTGTTGCGCGAGTATATTTAAAACCGGGTAACGGAAAAATTGAAGTCAATAATAAAGAATTGTTTGACTATGTTAAGCGTGATACCCTGAAAATGATCGTTGAACAACCACTGGTTGTTACCAACAATATCGGTAAATATGATATTAAAGCTTTTGTTAGCGGCGGTGGTTTAACCGGACAATCGGGCGCCATTTTGTTGGGAATTGCCCGCGCTCTGGTAAAATCAAATGAAGAATTACGCCCAATGCTGCGTCAAAACGGCTTTTTGACCCGCGATCCCCGTATGGTTGAACGTAAGAAATACGGCCAGGCCGGCGCCAGAAAACGGTTCCAGTTCTCCAAACGTTAATCTTTACAATTAACAAAAATACTCACATTCTCCAGACAGGGGTGCCTTTTGGTTCTTTGCGGAGAATGGCGGATTAACCCCAAAATGAGGTAGAAAAATGCCCAAAGTAACAATTCAGGATTTATTGTTAGCAGGTTGTCATTTCGGCCATCTCACCCGCAGATGGAATCCGAAAATGAAAGAATACATTTTTATGGAAAGAAATGGCATCCACATTATCGATTTAAACAAAACCCTGGTCCTTCTCCAAAATGCCTGCCAGGCAATAACCGACATTGTGCGCAACGAAGCCGGTTCAGTTCTGATGGTAGGAACCAAAAAACAAGCCAAAGATATTATCAAAATCGAAGCCGAACGATGCGGTATGCCTTATGTTACTGAACGCTGGCTGGGCGGCACTCTGACCAATTTTATTACGATAAAAAAGAGTGTTAAAAGATTGAAAAATCTTGAAAAAAAGGCCACCGACGGCACTTATGATAAACTCAGCAAAAAAGAAATTTTGACAATAGAACGCGAAAAGGAAAAACTCAACCAGGTGTTGGGTGGCATTCGTGATATGAACCATTTACCCTCGGCTCTTTTCCTTGTCGATGCTAAAAAAGAAATGATCGCCCTCCAGGAAGCTATCCGGCTGGGAATTCCGGTTTTTGCACTAATGGATACCAATTCGGACCCCGATTTAATCGATTACCCGATTCCCTGTAATGATGATGCGTTCAAAGCCATTAACCTGGTAACCCATACATTCGTCGAAGCTATTATTGAAGGCAAAGCCAACCAGGTAGCAAAACAAATGGCGGAAGAAGCCGATACGGAAGAAGAACCGGCTCTGGCGATTAAAATAGAAGATGATGAAGAATAATTAACGGAATGATAATTATCAGCATCCGGTGTTGTGAGTTATGAACGGTTGCATTTTCGGCAACCGCAGAATTCAGTAAGAGTCTACAAATAGATAAAAAATTCACATAACCCGATTCCTGCACCGGATTGCAGATGAAAATAGATTAAGGAGACAGAAATGGCCATTTCAGCTTCGGATGTGAAAACATTACGTGAAAAAACCGGCGCCGGTATGATGGACTGCAAAAAGGCCCTGGAAGAAGCAAATGGAAATATGGATGAGGCTATCGATTTTTTACGCAAAAAAGGCCTCCAGAAAGTTGAAAAGAAAGCTGGCAGATCGACCCAGGAAGGGCTCATTCAGCATTATATCCACCCCGGCAGCCGCCTGGGTGTGTTGGTTGAAATAAATTGCGAGACCGATTTTGTAGCCCGCACCGATGATTTTCAGACATTTTGTAAAGATGTTGCCATGCATATTGCCGCGGCTAAACCGCTGGTAGTAGACCGCGAAGAAGTATCCCAGGACTTGATAAATAAAGAACTGGAAATATATCGCGCCCAGGCACGTGAACAAGGCAAGCCGGAAAATGTTATTGAAAGAATGGTCAGCGGCAAGCTGGACAAGTTTTACCAGGAAAACTGCCTGCTTGAACAGGCTTTTGTCAAAAATCCTGATATTACCATTAAGGATTTATTACATCAGTTAATTGCCAAGTTAGGTGAAAATATCGTCATAAAACGGTTCATCCGTTTTCAGTTAGGCGAATAAATTTCGAGAGCAAAAGTAAATACTTTTGCTCTTTTGTTATAGGGTATAAATGTTAAGGTAATTTTGGAAAAGAAAGCGAAAACCGGCATAAAACCTGTGTACAAACGCGTCCTGCTGAAATTGAGCGGCGAAGCTTTGATGGGTGATACCAAAAAACTGGGGATTGATCCTGAAACAGTTGACAAAATCAGCCAGGAGATCAGTGAAATTTACAATATGGGTGTGCAGGTTGGTATAATTGTCGGCGGCGGTAATATCTTTCGCGGTTTGTCGGCCAGCGCCCGCGGCATGGACAGGGTAACGGCGGATTATATGGGCATGCTTGCCACTGTGATTAACTCACTCGCCCTGCAGGATTACCTGGAAAGATATAACGTGCCCACACGGGTTATGACCGCTATAAAAATGGAAGAACTGGCCGAACCTTTTATCCGGCGGCGAGCTATTGCACACCTGGAAAATAACAAAGTGGTCATTTTCGGCGCCGGTACCGGCAATCCCTATTTTACTACCGATACCGCTGCAGCGCTACGCGCCATAGAAATTGAAGCCGACGCAATTTTCAAAGGAACCCAGGTCGACGGCGTTTACGATAAAGATCCGCAAATTTATCCCGATGCGGTAAGATTTGATAAATTAACCTATATGCAGGTTGTGGAAAAACGTCTCAAAGTGATGGATACGACCGCAGTGACATTGTGTATGGAAAATAATTTACCCATAATCGTGTTCAAATTAAAAGAACCGGAAAATTTAAAGCAAATCATTTTAGGTAAAAATATTGGAACCAAAGTAATTGGTGAATGATATGATTGAAGAAACCAAAAATGACGCTAAAAAGCGTATGGAACAGGCGCTGGAAAGTTTAAAAGTTGAATTTGCCAAATTGCGCACCGGCAAGGCCTCCCCGGCATTGCTGGATACCATCTCGGTGGAATATTACGGCAGTAAAATGCCCATCAGGCAGGTCGCCAATGTCAGCGCCCCGGAACCCCGGCTGATAGTCGTGCAGCCCTGGGATAAAAAAATGCTGGGAGAAATTGAAAAAGCAATTTTAAAGTCCGATCTCGGTCTAAATCCGACCAACGATGGTATTGTTGTTCGGGTACCAATTCCGCAATTGACTGAAGAACGCCGCCATTCCCTGGTTAAACTGGCAAAAAAAGCCGGTGAGGATAGTAAAATAGCCGTTCGAAATATTCGCCGTGACGCTAATGAAAAGCTGAAAAAGTTGGAAAAAGACCACCAGATTTCGGAAGACAGTTTGCACAAAGCCCAGGATGAAACCCAGAAACTGACCGATGATTTTATCAAGAAAATTGATGACCTGGTAAATGCCAAAGAAAAAGATATCATGGAAATATAAGTTTTATTCACAGAGAATTGTGATGACCGCTGCTGTGAACATGGCAGCGGTCATTTTTATTTTTAGCTGAAACCGATTTGTGAATTTTTTATTGAGAGTTGCTATGACAGCCATGTACGACAAGTTTGCAGCATTTTATGACCTGGAATATGGTCATAAAGAGGATGATCTCGATTTTTATTTATCATTGGCGCAACAATATGGAGCACCGGTACTGGAAATTGGCGCCGGCACCGGGCGGATTTCCATGTTACTGGCGGAAGCAGGGTATGAGGTGGTCGGCATGGATAATTCTATGCCCATGCTAAAACAGGCGGCCCAAAATATTTCCACTTTACCGGATAATGAACAGAACAGCATCAAGCTAGTCCTGGGAGATATGCGCAGTTTCTCACTTGAAGAACGTTTCCCCTTGTGTATTGTGCCGTTTCGGGCTTTTTTGCACAATCAAACCCAGGAAGAACAGCTGCAAACACTACAATGTATTTATGACCATTTAACCCCCAGCGGGGTTTTGGCAATCGATGTGTTTGTGCCGTTATATCATGTTATTGAAAACTCTGCCTGGGATGATGAGATAAATCAGGATGAACTGGCAGACCCGGAAGCCGGCGTTTCCATATCCTGTCATATTGAACACAACCCGGCAATACAGGTCCTGGCCATTCAAAACACCTACCGGCAGGACGGGAAAAAAGATAAAATCTGTAAAATGAAATACCGTTATGTATTCCGTTATGAAATGGAATTGTTGTTAAAGCTGGCTGGTTTTGAGGTCATCCAGGTTTTGGGTAGTTTTGAAAAAGCGCCATATAATTATTTTAGTGGAACAGCTATCTTTTTGGCGCGTAAAAGAGCATAATTGTTTTGGTTTTTTCCCGTAACCTTTTATATTATATTTTGTACTGTTTGGCGTCATGTTGGATAGCCCATCCCTAGCATTAAATGGATTGAGGTTATCCACAATAATCCGTTTTGAAGATATGATAATTAACCTTGTTGATTTAAAGTGAAAACCTGGAAAAACAGAATTTGGAATTAAGGCGAGTAAAATTCATACATAATCCCACATCCGGTCTTATTCGCAGTCCGCTGATCATCCGGAAGTTAATTACCAGTTCTTTGAATAAAGCCCCATTTGAATACGATTTTGAGGAAACCCGCTACCGCGGGCATGCGCACGAGATGGCTAAAGCAGCCTCGCAAAACGGTTATGACGCAGTTGTGGCTGTTGGCGGCGACGGCACAGTAAATGAAGTCGCCACCGCCCTGTTGTATACCGATACGACCGCCGGCATAATACCGATTGGCTCCGGCAATGGCCTGGCGCGCAATATGAACATACCGTTGTCGATCAACCGCGCCACACGCCTGCTAGTGAATGGCCGGGTAAGAACCATCGACGCCGGGAAAATTGAAGACCGCACCTTTTTCATCGTCACCGGGATGGGATTCGATGCGGTAGTTGGCAAGATATTCGACGAAGGCAATATCCGCGGACCATTGCCTTATTTTTATATCGGCTTTAGGGAATTTCTCTTTTACAAACCGGAAGTGTTCATTTTGAAATTCGACGGCAAGCAAGTTGCAATCCCGGCATTGCTGGTAACCATTGCCAACCAGCGGCAATGGGGTGTGGGTGCCATTATTGCCCCGGACGCCCATCCGGACGACGGCTATCTCGATGTCTGTGTATTACACCGGGTAAAATTAGGTTATGCGCTTTTTCATTTGCCAAAAATTTTTACCGGTAAAATTGATAAAATCCGCAAGTATGAGCGGTACCGGGTCAAATCGGTGCAAATCATCCGCGAAAAGCCGGGTCCCTTTCACTATGACGGCGAGCCGGTGGATGCAGGCACACATTTACATATTTCCATTCAGCCGCAGGCGCTCAGGCTGATTGTTCCTAAATAAACCGGTAACAGGTTATTTTTATTTCAGCGCCGGTTTTCTCCGTTTATTGTTTGGAGTGTATTATGAAGGTAATAAAAAATATTCTGGTCGGTTTTCTGGTGTTGATCCTCTCGGCAGCCATTTTTTTCATAATGGTCAAGGATCAACAAGTTAAAGATAATATTCTCAGTTCCTCATTGCAAATGTTTGGCGATGATCTGCTGGCGATGGTACCCGAGAGCGAGCAAAAAGAAGTATTACGGCAAAAGATCGATGATTTTATGGTCAAGGCGGATAGAAACCAGGTCGCCCCGGAAGAAATTGAACAAGTTGCCGCAGATATTTTGAATTTAACGGTACAGGACACACTATTACCTCCCGAAGAAGTGATACAGATCTTTGAATTGGATGAAAAACCGCAACGCAGCGTCAAAACCGAGCGGCCAACGCAACCTGTACCGCCGGTTTTTAATAAAGTATTTAAGCGGGATCGGTTCAAGTGGGGACCACCACCGCAATACAAATGGGATGAAAAGAAGAAAAATGCCCTTGCCAGCCAGTTGCAGGAAATGAAAGATCTGCATTGGGAAATGCAAAATCTCTGGCAAAAAGATTCTACCCTGAAGCACTTGCGCCGCCAGGTTGTCTTTCAGGCCGATAGCGGCATTACTGTTGCTCTGGATGTCAATCTGAAAAAAAAGCTGAATTTTGAAAGCGATGAAGATTTGCAAAAGCAAATCGAAAAGCTGGAACGGCAGCAACGGCTCATCTGGCGTCATATTCCACCGCCACCGCCTGGTGAAGATCCGTTAGTAAGTTTGAAATTTACCTTGCGACAAATTCCCCAGCTCAGTCAGCATTTGGAAGATGTGGGCAAAACCCTTATTTTATCCGGCGTTCTCGATTCGTCGCATCAGTTTATGCCGCAAAATGTGCTAGCGGATTCTTTTTTAAAAGACCTGGAAAAAGAACTTGAGAAACTGGAAGAGCTTGAATTAGCCAAAGAGAAAAAACAAGAACAGGGTGAAAACCAGTAACAGCATTAAAGGTTTTTTGCCAGAACCAGCGTCCCATAAACTTTTTCGAGCCATTCATCGCGGGAATTCCTGGCTTCCAGCATAATGATATAAATACCCACCCGACAGCATAACCCTTCATCATCGCGGCCATCCCAAAAAACCGTTCCTGTGGCGGCAGCGGGTTGATTGTTCTGTAAAAACCGCACTTGCCGGCCTTTGACGTCAAATATCCGGATATTGATCACAGTTGTGAACTCCGGCAGGGTATACTGTATGGCCGCCTGGTCGTCGTGGCCGTTGTTATCCGGAGAAAACGGATCGGGAGAAATGAGCAGCCGCGTTGCTGCCGGCAGGTTTTTACTGTAAACGCTGTTGACCTGCCCGGCGGTGTGCCCGTCCCCTGCCAGGCAACAAGTCCAGTTGTTTTTATAATTTGAGGGATTATCCGGGTTGACCCGTTCCAGGGAGATGCCCCTTTTATTTTCAGCGCCACTAGTCCATGAAAGCCGGTCGATGATCATTCCCGCGCCGTCAAATACTGCCAGCGAATCGGTATCGTTGCCCAGGGATGGAAATTTATTACAGATTACAACCGGCGCCGGAGAACTGATGACTTTAAAAATTGTCGAATCTTGAGCAATAACGACATAGTACCGGGGTGGTATTATTATAAGCGAATCTGTAAGCGCAATCCGCGCAGAGTGCTCGTTCTTTATCTGCCAGTCTTTTATGGTTACCGGTTTAAAACCGGGATTGAACAGCTCTACCCAATCACTCAAGCCGGAGAGGGGCGCAAACATAACTTCATTGATTACCAGCGCCAGTTCGGGATAACCACAAACCAGTTCCCCGGCGTAAAAATTATTAGCCGGCTCCTGATCCTGGGCCTGTACAACCCGTATAGTCAGGGAATCGGCCCCGGATGGGATATTGTGCATTATCATACTGATGCCGGTCGATTGCTGCGGCGGTAAATAGTGGATAACGCAGCTATCCACAACCGCAGGCAGAGCGGCATCGGCAAACGAACGTATAGCAACAATTATGCGGATATCATTTAGCTCTTTTACACCGGCATTTTCTATTGTTGCTTCGATGGTGATTGGCGTTCCCCAGGCAGGGGCGCCGGGGGTTATATGTAAAGAATCGATATTCAGCGCCGCATCATATTCTTTAGGCGCAATGCTATTAACCGCTCCGGGGCTGCCGTTCACAGTCAGCGAATGCCCCCAGTTTGTATCCTCATTGCCGCCGGTCAGCAGCCTTTTTTCATCGGAAATGCCATCGTCATTGGGAATATGATATTGGCGGCAATCGGCCACACTGCTGTCGGCCCGGTAGAGGTATACTGTTTCGGCCCTGTCGTTAGCCAGGCCATTTGCGCCAAGCTGGGAAAGGGTTGTGGTCAGCAGCAACGCAGAAGCGGGGATCAAGCCGGCATACTGGTTGCTAGCGGTGAAGTAGGTTGGGACCAGAATAAGGCCATACTGCCCCGGTTGTAAAAGCAAACCCTGGTCGAGGGCAATGATAGGGCTGTATTTGTCGCTGTCCCCGATCATCCAGCCGGAAAGATCGACGGTCTGGGCCGAACTGTTGAAAATTTCAATAAATTCGTTATACCGCTCATTGCCGGCCGCATTGAACATGATCTCACTGAGAATGATCTGCGACTGAACAGGTGTAAAAAGGCTCAGGAACGCTAAAATCAATAATAACGATCTGGTCATAAAGTCCCCTGTTTATGTTTTTTAAACTGATTTATTCAGTAAATCCAGCAGCGATTTCGCGGCGAAAGTTTTGTGCATGGTTTTGTGCAATTGTTCCCGGATGGAAGCGGCAATTGAACCGAGCTTGTTCTGTTCCTCATCCTGAATATGATTTATACCAAAGGAACCGGTTTTATCATAGATTTCAAAAACGGAAATGTTTTCCAGGCTTTTAGCCGGGGCATATCCTGGCGGATCGCTTTCTATGATATACAGCAATCCCTGATCTACCAGCAAATTGAGAATATCGAGCACCAAGGGCTGCGGCAGGTCAAAGGTCTCGATCATTTCAGAAATAACCGGCGCTTTTTCTCCCTTGTGAAACCTTTCCCCGCAAAATAACATGAGCTTAAGGGCGGCATTGTCTTTTAAAAAGTGACTGTAATTGGTATCGCGCAGTTCCCAGGAAATTTTATCGCTGTTTTGATGCACATAAGAAATTTCCACACCCAACAGCATAATTGCCCAGCTAATATATATCCACAATAAAAAAAGCGGCAACGTGGCAAAACCGGCGTAAATAGCCGTTTGCGCGCCATACTGATACGAACTGACGATAAAATGAGCAAAGAAATAATTGGACATAACCCATAAAACGGCCGAAAGCGCAGAACCCCACAACGCCGAGCGGAATCTGACTTTGGTATTGGGAACAAAGCTCAGTACAAAGAAGAAAAAAACCCATGTGAATAGAAACGGCACTGTTTTATTATACAAAAACGGAATACCGGGAATTTTACTGATAGCCTGAACAATGACCAGGCTTTGTAACGAAGCGGAAACACCCATAAATAAAAAAACCAGCAACGGACCGACGATTAAAACACTGACATAGTCTGTAAAGCGGCGGTGGATACTGCGGGTTTTACGGATTTTCCACACATCGTTAAAGGCCCGTTCAATATTGTTAACAATCGACAAGACCGACAAAAAGAGCAATAAAAAACCTACCGAGCCCAGCGCCCCGACCTTGATGTTATCGACAAAACTGATGATAGGAGGGACAATAGCCTGAACCGCCTGCGGCCCCAGGGGCTCCATCAGTTTTATCAGCGCCGGTTCCATTTTATTATGATAGCCAAAGCCTTTGAGCAGGGAAAACATCACCGCCAGAAGCGGAACTATTGATAGTAATGTGGCATAGACCAGGGCGGAAGCGCGGATAAGCAGACGGTCGCTGAAAAAACCCCGGCCTACCAGGAAAATGATGAGCAATTGCTTGTAAAACAATGCCCGGGCGCGTGATACTTTGCTGAAATCCAGGGCCCACAAGTCATGCGTGATGAACTCGTGCAATGACCTGAAAAAAGTGACTATGTCTTTTACCCATGATTTCATGGTTAATCATCTTTAATGATTATTTGATTGCTTTTAATAAACGTTATTATAAATTATACTAATTGATTAAGGAAAAAGCAAGTAAAACCTTTGGGAAAAATATGAAAAAGAACAAATTGGGATGGACAGAATTTCATTTTACCGGTATTGGGTTGGGCACCTGGGCAATGGGCGGCGAGGACTGGAAGTTTGGCTGGGGCCCGCAGGATGATGACCTTTCTATTGCTACGATCCACAGGGCGCTGGATTTGGGCATTAACTGGATCGATACGGCGGCCGTTTATGGCCTGGGGCACAGTGAAACCGTGGTGGGCAAGGCGTTAAAAGGAATGCAGGAAAAACCATATATTGCCACCAAGTGCGCGCGGGTGTGGAATAAAAATAAAGAGATTGATTATAATCTCAAGCGCGATAATATCATTAAAGAATGTGAAGACAGCCTGAGACGCCTGCAAATAGAGCGGATCGATCTTTACCAGTTGCATTGGCCCATGCCGGAGGAAGATATAGAAGAAGGCTGGAGCGCCATTGCCGAACTGGTCGCCGAAGGCAAAGTGCATTACGGCGGAGTGTGTAATTTTAACGCTGCTCAACTGGCGCGCATTGAAGAGATCCACCCGGTGGCGTCGTTGCAACCACCTTATAGTATGCTGGTACGCGGGATTGAAAAGGAAACTCTGCCCTGGTGCAAACGTCATAATATCGGGATTGTCGGTTACAGTCCCATGTTCAAGGGCTTGCTGACCGGCGCGTTTACCCGTGAGCGATCGGCCACCTTACCGGCAACGGATCATCGTTCGCGCGACCCGCATTTTCAGGAACCGGAATTAAGTATCAACCTGCGGCTGGTGGAAGGATTATCCGCTATTGCCGCCCGCAATGGCAAAACCACCCAGGAACTGGCAATAGCCTGGACCCTGCGCAACCCGGAAGTGACGGCGGCCATAGTCGGCGCCCGCCGGCCTGAACAACTCGACGATTTTACCAACGCCGCGGATTGGACGTTGTCGCCGGATGATATAAATGATGTAGAAAAATTGCTTGTGGAACGGGAAGAGGCGTTAAAGGAAGCGTAATCAAAATTTCAAAATAGAATATTATGAATTGTTTTTATTGGCTGGTGGGGCTTGTCCCGTTATTGTATTCTGATTTTTTTTGAATTATAATTTGTGGTAAACGGAATGTCTTTTGGATGAAACAAGACCCACCCGACATGGTGATTGCCAAAAAAAAGCCGGTTATTTTTAAAATAATCGGCTTTTTTCCCAATATAGAGTATTATATTCGTCCTTTTAATCCTACGGTATAGGTGCGCATAGGCATCAGGTCGGTTTCGCGCGGGGCGTAATTATACTGGAACAGGTTGATAACGCCAAGCTGTACGGTGAGCGGCCCCCAGTCATAATCCAGCCGCAGATCGACAAATTTCATCGGCACGCGGTCGTTAATGGGGTAGATTTTTACTTCATCGATTTCACTGGCGTAACGATAATCCACCTGCAAAGTGGTGTTTTTTGCCTTGAGCGATGTTTTAATCGTTGACAATATATTAGGTCTGTAGGTCAATGGTTGATGGTATTTCAGATCTTCATGATCCATCCAGGTTATACTGGCCTGAATGCCGGGTGTCCAGTCAACGCCGAAGAGGAACACCGGGTAGCTGAAATTGGTCGTTGCCTCGATGCCCTGAATGCGGGCGCGGGGAATATTGCGGAACTGGATCTGGCCGCGGATCAGGTCAAGGTGCGCTTCGATCAACTCCCAATAATCGTTACGGAAGAAAGATACATCGACATTCCAGTCCTGGTTTATATATTGCCGCACACCCAGGTCATACGCCCAGGAGCTTTCTGATTTCAGATCCGGGTTGGCTTGAACTTTAAAGTTCATGATCGACAGTTCAAGAAAGCGTTCGATAATGGTCGCCGCCCTGAAACCGCTGCCCACCGAACCGCGCAGGCTGGTAGTGGGCCAGGGCTGCCAGTTAATGCCAAAACGCGGACTGAACAGGTCTTCCTTTTCGCCTTTGACCAGCTTGTAACGATCATACCTTACGCCGGTAGTGATGCGCAGGTTCTCACGGGCTTTCCATTCGTCCTGAATAAACGGGCCGAGGAAAAAACCTTCATGTTCGCCGAAATATTTAGTGCTGCCTTTATCGGACTGGTATTGCGTACCAAAGGTGATGACATGACCGGGATAGGGAATCCAGTCCGCCTGAATTTCACCACCCTGACCATAAGCCGGGTTAAAATCGGCGTCGCGACCGAACTGGTTGCCCAGCAGAGAGCGGTTCAGTGAGGCGCGGGCATTAATGGCAAATCGCGCCGAAAGCGGTATGGCGATTTTGGTATAGATACTGATCTGGTTCACTTTGCCGCGGTTGGAAAGGTTGGTCACATCCACCTGGTACGGATCGTTTTGTCCTTTCCATTGCAGAAAAAAGCCTTTGTTGATATTGCTATAGGCAGTATAAGCCATTACTTTGATGCCGTTCTTGAAACGGTAATCGACCTTGCCGGTGAGATTATATTTTTTAAAGTCTCCCAGTTCGGTATGACCGGTGGAAAAGAAGCGGCTGCCGGAAATCCGGAACCCCATATTGCCGAGGCGTTTACTGTAACTCATATCTTCGCGGGTGTAATGCAGCCGGTCGGGATCGGTCCATTCCCATTCGCTATAATAGGGTTTATCATTTTTCGCGGCGGAATAGGCAAACAGCAGTTCACCTTCCGGCGACGGGTCTTTGGTAATGATATTGACGACGCCGCCGAGGGCGGAGGAGCCCCACAGGGTTGAACCTGCGCCTTTCAATACTTCAATTTGTTCAATATCCAGCGGCGGCAGCATATCCCAGTTGAATGCGCCAGTGTCGCTGGCGTAAACCGGCACGCCGTCGAGCAAGAGCAGGGTTTTGTTGCCGGCGCCGAAGGTAAAGCCGGTCGAGCCGCGGATGTTGATCTGGTCGCCAATAAAGTTCACCCCCGGCGCGGTTTCCAGCGCTTCGATAATACTGGTGGGGTTGCGGCGCTCAATATCCTTTGATGTTACCACCGACATGGAAACGCTGGTCTGGTCGAGACGCTGCTGCATTTTTCCGGCCAGAACCACAATAGGATCGTATTCGAGAACGGTTTCTTCCAAAAGGAAATTAGCTACGCTTTCGCGATCCGGCTGGACTTTAACATCGGCAATAGTAATGGTGCGGTAGCCGATCATCGAAGCCCGCAGGGTAAAGACGCCCGGAGGCATGTTCTGAATGATAAATTGCCCTTTACCATCCGTGCTGGCGCCGCGCACCGTCCCCTGCACAACGATATTTACCGCCTGCAGCGGTTCTTTGGTCTTTATATCGATAACGGAACCCCTGATAACGCCGGTGATCGCGGCAAAAGCGTTTCCATAGCCGGCAAGGAGTGCAAGGAAAAGGCAATAACTGACAAATTTATTTAAAAGAGTCATGGGTCACCTTTCAGCGGGATTTGATATTATTACTTGATGTTATTCCAGTCGGCCAGGATATCGATACCTGTAGCCGTCTTGCCGGATTTGAGTTTAATTTGCCCCGGCACTCCCGGTTTTTTCGGGTCTTCATAATAACCCAGCATTTGAAAATTATCCAGGCCGCCAGTATCCGAAAGCCAGAAAACCACCAGGAAAACAATCCGGTTAGCGCTTTTGATCGGTAATTTGTAATGGTAGGGATTTTCGCCGATGGAAAAATCCATGGATTCAAGTAAGGCGAGGAAATCAATTTTGGCGGTCGGTATGCGGGTATGGTATGCGGCAATAGCAGTGGCATAGGTATCTTTCGGGAAGGGGCCGTTAAAAGTGATCGTCCCTTCGATAAAAGCGTCGCGGTTCATCTGCCGTAAGTCCACCCACATATCCGTACTATGCACCGGTTCCTCTTTGGTAATATCAAACTGGTACACGTATTGAGTGTCGAGAGTGGCGACTGATTTAAGGTTATAGGCATCGGCCAGGTTGGAGATGGTTTTTTTGTTATACCACCACAGACCGATTGCTTCATAATGACCATAAGGCAGATTCATGGTTGTATAAATTGTATCCTTGCCGAGCGGCAAACTGTTGGGACTCATGAACATTTCATTGATAGCGTGCGGCGGGAATTTAGGAGCCACGAATAAATAAACGCCCTGGGTACCTTCCGGTATTTGTTTGCTATAGAATTTCAGTTGCAACTGCAAGGCGCCGGGCAGGGGCGCAATGCCATGATCATTACTACAGGCCAGCAGGAACAACACCGGCAAGGCAATTAGCAGCGCAATTCGCCATCCCGGGGAACCGGTTCGGGGATGTGAAAAAATTCGCCTCAACATATATCACCGCTCCTCTCTTTGCAAAGAATACGTGTGTAAGGGCCTTAGAATTATTTGATAATTTTATGAAAAAACCGGGCGAAGGTGTTTTTCCGCCCGGAGTACAAGTTCGTTTTATTGTCTTTATACTATTATCTTATCAGCAGCAGTTTTTTGGCAATGGTTTCCTGGCCGGCCTGTAATTTGTAGAAATACATGCCTGACGGAACTTCCAGACCGCTATTATCCGTGCCGTTCCAGTGCAGGTCATGTAACCCGGCGGCAAACTTGTCTTTAGCCAGGGTTTTGACCAGCCGGCCGGCCGTATCATATACAAGCAGGGAAATATCCCCGGCGCGTTCCAGTTCAAAAGTGATGCGAGTGGAATTATTGAACGGGTTGGGATAGTTTTGCGATAAAGTAAACCCTGTCGGCAGCGATTGGTTATTGTCATTGACGCCTAAAACGATCGGGGTCGCCAGTTCAATTCCTGTAGCAACATTAGCGGCCATTTGTTCGGCAAAGGCTCTGTCGACATTTTTCTCCGGCAGCATATACAGGGTATAGTTTAACAGCAGTTCCAGGGTGTCGTTGATCGATGCCTGCATCAAGACCCCATGGTCGCCATACGATACTTCGTCGCCGGTGTCTTTGGCCAGATCGACAAAAATATTCTGGTCGGCGGCGCCGCCGTTTTTATTGTCCCAGTAATATAACTTGAATGTGGTGAATTTAGTATTGGAAAATTTACCATAAGAAAAGACCGTACCCTGATCGCCGGAGATCATGTTCCAAACCGGGATGCGTTTAGTTTTATCGGCAGGTCTGTCTATTGTGGTGGTTATGTTATCCGGGGTTCCGTCCACCACCAAGCCATTGTTGTACGGATTATAAAATTTCATGCCGGAAGCATTGACGTTGTAATCCCACGAGTAACGCAAATCCATAAATTTTATATCCATTGGTTCGGGTTCGATCTCGGACAGGGAATCGGTTGATAATTCCGAGCCGCCGCGGATGGTGCCGTTAAAGGGATAGAATTTGGTATCGACATTGAACGCATGGTCTTTATATTTGATGGAACCGGATTGAAAGCTGAAATCAAACAGGCGGATAAAACGCACGATCGGGTCTTTAGTGTAATAGAGACTGTCGCTGTACAAGCTTTCTTCCACAAACATGACCGGCAGCACCCCGAAAGCGGTGCTCCACAGCACATTGGCGCGCAGTTTCAAACGGTCGAGAATGTCCAGGCCGCTGCCACCGGGAGCTTTAATGGCAATACCGCTGACCATGCCGGGATTGCCGAAAGTTAAATCATAGTATTTGGTGGATACGGTGTTTGTCGCTTCGTTGAACGACATTTCATAGGGGCGGGGTATATCGTTTTTGCTCAATGTAGCGGAGCGGTACAGGTAAACATACGCTCTTTTTGTAGTTAAATTCGAATCATACAGGGCAATTTCCAGGCGGGAGTACTTTTTTGAATCTTCATTGTCGATCCAGGTCGATTTGTTATTCGGCGCCCGATCGCCCATATCGCGCACCATAAACACCAGCTCATCATGGTCGTCAAAAACGCCATTATGCGTTTTGGTGGTAATTGAATCAATATATGCCCATACTTCGGTAAAGTAGAACCATTTTTCTTTACCAACGCCGCTCAGAGGATTAGGGCCATAGGTCATTTCATCAATTTGAAACGGGATCATGGACCAGGTTCCATTGCCGGCATTGTAGGCATAGGCATAAATCTGGTTCACCGGCAAGCCCTGAAAGCTGCCCAGCGATTGCGCGGTTAAAACGGCCGGCTGATATTCGCGGTCTTCCTGCAATGTGCTGGCATTTGCAATAGATTGGGAGATGATAAACAGCGCGGCAAGCGCCAGTATATATGGGGTGAATTTTTTCATTTTTTGCCTCTCTGTTGTTTTTAGTATAACCAGTCAGATTATCTTGTTTATAATATACACATTCCTGTTATAGGTCTGTGTGATTGAAATCATGAATCACTGTAAAGTTCTAGAACAATATATATTAAATAATTGTTCCTATGCAACAGAATTTTACGGAATAATTATAAATTTGCCGGTTAACGAGTCGCGCGAGTTTTGTAATTTATAGAAATACGTACCCGGCATGACCAGGACGCCGCCGGAATTGCGGCCATCCCAAAATACTATTCTCTTGCTGTCTTTTAACGCATAGATATTGGCATATCTCCTGATCTCCTGACCAAGGATATTATAGATCGTCAACGTATAATCGTCGCGCTGTTTGGCGCTGGTAAATGAAAATGCCAAAGAACCGCTTTGATGGTGAAACGGATTGGGATAGGGCTGGGACATTTGAAATGTAGTTGGTTTATAGGTCTTCTTATTTATCCGGGTGGCGTCATACGATTGTAAAACAGCGCTAACAGTACAGGGGTTCTCCTGCCAGTCCCTGATCTTGTCACCCATTTCCGCAGCGTTGGCGGTGAAATTTTGGTTAATGAAATACATTGTAAACACGACTTCCAGTTTGGTGGTCGATATATAGTCGCCGGTGGTGCTGATATAGATACCCATATCGCCCCAGGACTGATTATCGCCGGTATCGTCAGTGCCGTCGGCGCTGCCCCCGGCGCTGTTATCACGGTAATATAACTGGGTGGTGGCATTTTCTACGGCCGGAAGTTTCAGATTCATTACAACAGTTCCCTGGGGGCCTGTAGCCATGAACCAGTTCAGGGTGTTCGGGTCGGTAATGGTTTTGTCCGGAGTATCGGGACTGCCGTTAATCGGCTGGCCGGCGCTGTTCTTTTCCGAGAAAAAGTTCATTCCTGCAGCATCCGGGGCAAGATCAACCGACAAGCGTATCAACTTGACACCGGCTAGTGAAATGTAGCCGCCGGTAATATCGAGGCTCACCTGGCCGCTGACGGAATAGGGGAAATATTGCAGGTTCGGGTTAAAGTCTTTATCGCCAACTAGGGTGATGGGAATTTTTATCCGATCCCGAACATCGCGAAAGTAGCGAACCGAGCCGGGAAAAGTGGATAGCGGCGAAGTTTGCGCATAGAGACCATTTTCGGTAATATTATAAGCGCTGCCCAGCGCCGGTTTACCCGAAAAGCGGAATTTAAGCCGGTCGATAAAATCACCGCTGAAAGCGGGGCTGAATGATAATTTTTCCGGCATGCCCACGCCATTGTGCACCAGCCGGTATGAATTCGTTATCAAAGTATCCGCCGAAGTTGTTGTTGCCGGTTTTCCATAAGTAAAATATCCGGGAATGATGGGCGGATTGTTGACATTTTTAAACAGGTACAGCCAGCCGGTTTTGCCGGTATCCAGGGGGTCGGTTATTTGCACTTCAATACGATCCACTTTATCAGAACCTGTCACATCGACCCAGGCGGATTGCGGCGCCCGGTCGCCAAGGTCTTCGGGCATGAAGACAATTTCATCGTTTTGATCAATTTCCGGATAGATCTGGGTAACATCGCGCTGATAGTGCCCGGTTACCCGGACTTCATCGACCTGGAAGGGAACACCATGCCAGGTTTTGGATGAGCGGTCGTATCTGAAAGCAGTCCATTCATTTATATTGATATTATAGATCGGCGGCACGCTATTGCTGAGGATGATCGGCACATATTGCCGGTCCAGGGTTTTGGTTTGTGGAAAGGCGCCGGTCGTCAAGAGTAAAAACGCCAGCCAGAGCAAATTTTTCCATTTCATATTATTTGTCATCCTTTTATTAGTCGTCATTATTGGTTAAAAATCAGCGCCGAGCGAGATACCAAAATTGCGGATTTCACCCAGCACCCGTTCAGATACTGTATAGTTATAGTTTAAAGCGTTTTTAATATAAAATTGTACGGAATAGGGGTCTCGTTTGTAATTCAGGCGTACATCCCACACTTTGGTAGGCACCCGTTCATCCAATGGATAAACCGCGACTTTGCGTAGTTTGCTCATATAACGGAAATCGGTTTCCAGCATAACCCCCCCCCAGGATAGCGAGGGCGAAAAAAACGCCATAAAACGCGGCCGGTACAACAGGGGTTCACCGGTAGCCACTTCCACAGGGTCCATCCAGGTGGCTGAACCTTGCAGACGCACATGGTCGTTCAGCAGGTTGCAGCGGAATTCGGTTTCGATGCCCTGGATACGAGCTTTTTCATAGTTTAAAAACAGGGCGGTTAAATCGGAACGTAGCGTCGGTTCGATGAGATTTTTATAGGTGCTGGAAAACAATGTCAATTCAGCATAGGCATTTTCGCCAATATCTTGACGCAACCCGGCGTCGAACAATACGGAACGTTCCGGCTCCAGGTCCGGGTTGGGCAGGGCTTTGAAATCCTTGGAGCCCACATCGATAAAACGTTCTACAACCGTGGCGGCGCGAAAGCCCCTGCCGACGGAGAAGTGCAGTATTGTGCCGAACCAGGGTTGGTAACTGGCGCCGATTTTTGGATTCAGCTGGTGTTCTATTGAATCTCCGACCAGGGTGTAGGTATCCCAGCGCAAACCGGTATTTACCTGGATCAGGTTTGAAACCTGCCAGATTTCCTGGATATAGGGAGAAATGCCATTGGCTTCGCGGGTGCCATAGTATTTGGACTCGACCTGGTCATGCTTGTAATCAATACCCAGGGACAGGCTGTGTGTGTCGGCCGGTTTCCAATTCACCTGCAGTTCGCCGCTCAACCCCACCGCCGGGGTAAAGGCATTCTGGATATTGAACGGAATACCTACCAACTGCTGGTTATAGGACAAGCGCAGTTTGGTCGATAGTACCGGTGAAAAGAGTTTATTGTAAACAGCATATCCCACATAACCATCCATTATATAGCGGTTGCCTTTTTCTGTGGGCGGCACCTGCAGGGCGTGATCCTGTTCCATCCATTGTAAAAACAGTTCACGATCTTCACGGCTATATGTTGAGAACAGGGTCAGCGTGGACTGTGCCGGTAGTTGAAAATTGGCTTTACCGGTAAAATACCAGCGGTCGAAAAAGCCGTTTTCGCGGTCGCCGGTGGAACGATGATTAGATACCGCCAGGCGCAGGCCAACCGGCCCCCAGCTATCGGTAAAGCTGACATCGGTGCGATTATTATACAAGCGGTCTTCGGTCCATTTCCATTCCGGTACGGAGGGCTCGTCATAAAGTCCGGAGGTTTGTTTAACCGATAGCCCTGGTTTGCTGCCCGGCAGCTTGGTAAACACATTGATGACGCCGCTCAATGCGCCGGAGCCATATAGAGATGAAGCCGCGCCTTTGAGCACTTCGATGTGCTCAATTTCGGTGGCCGGTAAAATATTCCAGTTGGCGCCGCCCAGGTCGCTGGTGAGGATCGGCACGCCATCAAGAAGTACCAGCGAGCGGCTGCCACCGAGCCGGTTATAACCGGAGCCGCCGCGGATGTTGACATTTTCGCCGACCATCGTTACACCGGGGACGCTGAGCAGGGCGTCGTCGATACGGAAATTGTTGCGCCGCTTGATATCGGCGCTACCCAGAATATTAATGCTGGATGCTGCGGACGACAGCGTTTCCGGCTGCCGCGAGCCGGTGATAATGATCTGCTCCGATTGCAGCGGCGTGGCGGTTAACTTGAAATCCACCTCAATGGTACGGTCGGTTATTACGGTAACGGACTGCTCGGCAGATTTAAAGCCGATATAACTGGCTTTGAGGCTATAACTGCCGGGAGGCGCCGTGATAATAAAATGACCCTGGGCGTCGGCGCTGCCGCCAATAAAGGTATTGACAATAAACACATTGGCGCCGGCTAGGGGCTCGTTGTCCTCTGCGGAGAAAACCCGGCCTTGTATAGTACCGGCTATTTTAGCCAGCGCCGGATTAATTGCCGGCAAAAGTGCCAGAAGGATTATTATTAGAGTTCTTTTTATCATACCGGTTAATTTTCTTTCTTTTCAGGTAACAGGGACCAGTCACAAATAATGTCAATGTTGTACGCAATGGGATGTTGTTTTGATAATACAATGGGAATGATGTCAATTTTATAATTGACCGGATCAAATCCATAATAACTCAACAGGTTTCCATAGTCCCAATTGTGGCCTTTTTCTTTGAAAATAGCGCCAACCAGGTGATAGGTCGCCAATGGCGCTGGAATATAATATTCGGGCTGCTCCTTGCTCAGGTTCACCGAGGTGTTGGTAATCACCAGGTCGCCCAGCGATTCCGGCGGGTAATTGGCTACAGCGACAATACGCACCGATTCAACATAATCCGGTTTTTTATCCGGATTGATGAAAATGATCTTACCGGTTATACGCGAATCCATGGTACCGAGACCATGGTCAATTTCGCAGCTTAGCACCGGCAGCAACAGGATCAGGATAAAGATTTTTTTCATAGTGTCCAATCACTTGTTTATTACAATTTTCCAGTCTCATATTACAAATATTCAGGGACTGGCATGAATACGGTTTTGTTATATCCAGGTAATTAAACGAATAATTGCCAAAAAAAAGTACGACCTGGGTCACAAAAATGCAATTTTTAAAGAACAACACCGGCAACCCTATAAGGCAGAGTCTATTCCGGTAATAAAATAACATTATATACATACACCGGTATGTATTATATATTCATTATAACAAAAACCCGGAACGGTTATTTCCGGGATAACCGGATAAAAAGAGCCGAGTGTGATGAAAATTACTTTACAGGAAATTTAATAATGATCACGGAGAGTATAAATTTAAAATTGCCACAACAACGCCGATCGGCAGGTTGAGCAGCCAGTTTATAATAAATGATAGGAATTTATAATTTTGTGAAAATACAAAAAGCCATACCGCACTTTACCAATATAAAAATGGTATTTTAAGGGTGGGGAAAAGTTGAAGAACCTGAAAAAAACCCCCTGTGTAAAGACTATTTATCGCGGGAGAAATCCACTTTAATCTGCGGTACTTTAGTAATTTCGGCTTCTTCCGGCATGGATAAAATAAAGGGTCTTTTCTCTTTGGCATAACGCCGCATATCGGGATTGAATTCGATATAGCCTAGAAAAATGGCATCGATCAGCAGCAATTGTTTCAGTTTCAGTTTAAATGCGCTGGCTTCTCTCACTTCGGCTTTATTATAGACCATATTGGAGATAATTCGCGGTTTGAATTTTTGAATAACCGCAATCATGATCGAAGCGGCGCGGGGATCTTTGAGCATGATCTTTTCATAAATATCCAGCAACGATTTATCGTATTTAATCCAGTCCCAGTCTTCAAACTCACGGAGCTTCTTCATGGTATACTCGCTGAAATCCATGTATAATAACAGTTTGCGGATCAGGCAACTGCGAATAAAGTTAAAGGCATCCATAAAAGAAGTGGGTTCAGGAACCGTGATAACAATACCTTCATCGCAGGCGAGGAAAATATCTACCGTTGAAAAAGCAACCCCGGGACTGAGATCGACAAACACAAAGTCGGTGTCCAGGGAATGGAGCTGACGCAGGAATTTTTGACGTTTGAAAAAGCGCGGATTGGCGTATTCAATTTTTCCCACTTCACCACTGATCAGTTTAACACCTTTATAAGGTGTGGTTGAAAGCAGGTGATTAAAATCAACATTTCTGTATGTAAAGAATGTATTGAGCGTAACCGACGGCCGGCTGACGCCCATCCATTCGTGTAAATCGGGACCGCCAAAATCGGCATCAACAACAACCACTCTTTTGCCCATCTTGCCAAGCTCAATGGCCATCGAAGCGGTTAACGCCGTTTTCCCAACACCACCCTTACCACTTGCGAATGCAACGACTTTGGCGGTTTTCTTTTTGTTTTTTTGTTCATCAAAATATGGACGGAACTCTTCACATGAGCCCAGCTGTTTCCAGGTATTATCACGTATATTCCACACCAGGTCCTGTGCTGTTGAAATACCATCACGAATTAGCCGTTCCGCATCTGCCTTGTTAATTGGACCAAACTGGGTCTGCGGGGTCTTTATGTATAATCCATCCATTTTGAAACACATTCCTTTTTTAATTACAGCTAATCCTTTACAAAAACTGTTCCACATAATTACAAATATGTAAAACATTTTTAAAATTTTTCCATTATCAACAAGTATAATAAAAATAATATTTTATGTTTAATTGATGGTATGGGTGATTTTTGAAAAATGATGGAAAAAACCGGGAATTACTGCAATTGCCGAAGTGACTGTTGCCCGGAAGGGACAGTTGTTATAACCGGGGCGCCTGTACGCCACATTAGTGTCCAGTAGTATAACCACTTTTAGTACAAGCCGGAGTATAAGAGGAGGACGCCTTTGCGCAAGCCGTTACAACCGATAACGTTGAATTTAAAATGATCTTTTTTACAGCTTGATCTCACCGGCGGCCTCCACTGGATTAAATCACTATCCTTTTATATAATCCGTCCCCCAGGGGTAACGCTGCGGGCGGGACAGCATGGCGTTTGCTTCATCATCGTTTATAAAGTGCTCCTGTTGCGGATTCCAGTAGAGCTTGCGGCCCAGTTTCATGGCAATATGGCTGACAAGGCAGTTGGAGCAGGCGCGGTGGCCGACTTCTACCGGGGCCACCGGCGGCTTGCGGGTTTTAATGCTGTGCAGCCAGTCCAAATGTTGCTGCTCGCTGACATGCAGATGGATTTCATGCTCGCCAATTTTCGAGGTGAGAATTTTCGGGTCGCCGGCTTCCAGCGCCTGGGCGGTTTGTTGTTTGCTTACCGGGTCGGTGGCGGTTACGTTATAATTACCGCGGGTCACAAAAATCCAGCCTTCGTCGCCTTCAAAACGCACGCCATTGGGCAGTTCACCATTGACCTGCATGGTAACGCCGTTGGCAAATTTGGCAATAACGTTGAACGGGCCATGTACATTCCACAAACCGGATTTGGGAAATTCGGCAGTAGCTTCAACTTCAATTGGCCCTGTATATTCTGTACCCATTGCCCAGTTGGCGGTATCGAGGTGATGCGCGCCCCAGCCGGTGATCATGCCGGCGCCGAACTGTTCGCAGCGCAGCCAGCCTGGTCGGTCATAACTGTTTTGCGGATGAACGCGGTTTTCGGTGTAATAGACATACGGGGTGGAACCGAGCCACATTTCGTAATTGAGGTTGGCCGGGATTGGCATTTCCGGTTCTTCCGGGCCGGAGGGGTCGCCCGGCAGGCCTATTTTAATGGTATGCAGTTTACCGATACGGCCGTTGCGCACCAGTTCGCAGGCAATGCGGAATTGTGGCATGGAACGCTGCTGGCTGCCGATTTGCAGAATACGCCCGGTTTTATTGATAACATTGCTCAATTGCCGTCCTTCAGTAATGGTCAGTGAAGTCGGTTTTTGCAGGTACACATCTTTGCCGGCCAGGGCCGCTTCAATGGCCGGCTGCGCATGCCAGTGATCCGGCGTGCTGATGATGACCGCATCGATTTCCGGGTTTTGCAGCATTTCCCGGTAATCGGAATATGTTTTCACCTCGATATAAGGAGCGGCTTTTTTTTGCATTTTATACCAGTTTTCGATATAGAGTTTGCCTTGCTGCAGGCGGTTACTGTCCAGGTCCGCTACGGCAATCACCCGTGCATCATCGCTGACCATGGTTTCCGGCAGATCGTGGCTCATAGCTATGCGGCCAAAGCCTATCTGGGCAACCTGGATTTTATTGCTGGGGGCATCTTTACCAAACACCGAAGCGGGAACGATTGCGGGAAAGGAGAGCAGTCCTGCTGTGCCCAGGGTTGTTTTTATGAATTCACGCCGACTAGTGCCTTTTGTTTTGGTATTCATTTTTAATCCTTTCATAGTGCGGGTTATGAACCGCTAGTTTTTGCTAATAGCCCAGTTGATACCTGCCTGCAGGTGTTTTAAGAAATTGGCATCGGCATAGTGTTCAATTTTGTGGCCGAGCGCGGTATAGAATTGGCGGCCGCCGTCGTATTCATGGCGCCAGGCCAGGGGGAACAGGTCGCCAAAAGTGACGCCGGGATATGTGGCCCGATCCGGGTCGTCGATAGTCGTCAAATCGACTGCCAGCAGGACGTGTATATCCGGATTCAGATGATCGATATAATAACATTCATCTTCCCATTGCCAGGGATCGGGAAGAAAACAGGATGCAGGATCTTGTTTATCAACAGGTTTAATGGCAAAGGGCTGCAAAGAGGGGTGGCGCAGAAATTTACCGCCGAGCATAGCCCAAAACCAGGGCCAGTTCCGCTCCGAGCCGCAGGCGGAATGGATGCCGACAAACCCGCCGCCGGATTGAATATACTTTTTAAAAGCCTCACGTTGTTCATCATTGGCAAAGGCATCGTTATTGGTATTGCAGAAAATGATCACGGAAAAGGTTTGCAGCTTTGCATCGTTGAATACGGACGGGTCGTCCGTGGCCTCGACCGCAACGCCCATTTCCATACACAGTTCGCTAACCGCCTGCACGCTGGCGGCAATATTGTCGTGCACATAGCCTTCACCGTTTTTGCTATATACCAACGCCCGTTTTTTACCGGATTGGCATGAAAATGCAGCGACCAGCAGTATGATGAGGAGTAAAGAAATAACACTTTTTATCTTCATTTTATCCTCCCTGATAGTTTTAATGAATGATTTCCACCACCGGCGGGTATGCAAAATTTTTCCAGGTGGACTCTGCAACAGCCGGGGACATTTCTCCGTCATAAACCAGCAGTCGGTATTTTAAAACATAGTCGTTGCCCGGCAGCAGGTACCAGCTTTTATGGCGAATGGGGCAAAATTCAAAATAGACATTACCGATGCCGCCGTTCATATCCGCCGGCCATACGCGCATGGGTTCAGGATGCGCCCGGTTGGCGGGATGGCTCATGAACACAATGCCGGAGCGTTGTCCGGCTGCGGACGCGCCGCTCACATCGCACCAGCGCGCGCCGCTGCCGTCGGCGTCGGCAATGGTTTTGCCTTCTGAAGTTAAAATGCGTGAATTATCTCTCCCCCAGTCCTGGGTGGCGCGAAATCCAATGCCGCCGCCATAACGGTAAGCTTCCAGCTCCACCGGCGATGAGGCGCAGTTCAGAATAGACGTAAAATCCCATAGCCAAACCGGCGTTTCGGTACCGGAGATATTCCACACCCGCACATCCCACACTTCATGCAGCGCGGTTTTGTCCGGCCCTTGTGCGCTAAAGTCGATGTGCTCCTGCAAGACCCGGAATTGGCCATAAACCGGCCCGCTCACCAGGGATTGCACCCCGGCAAACTGCACGGCGCCCTGGCCTTCGCCCAGGTTCCAGAAATCCACACTGCGGCCCTCGAATTTGGTTTTGGTCCAGGGATTCCAGATGCCGTAATGATGATAGTGATCCGGCGCCTGGATGCGGGTCAAGACTGCACCTGAAGGCGACCACAGCGGATGGATAAACCCGCTGCGTTTGAACAGGGGATCGATTCCGGCCGGTGGGTTAACGACAGCATGGTTGTATTGCAGCACCTTTTGATCGCCCCGGTGAACAAGAATTACGGCGTCATCCATGCTCACCTGCACGGCGGCGGGGGCAACAACAGAATCGGCCAGCGCCAGTTCATACATTCTGGTTTTCCCGGCCGGGGTAACGCCGGAGAGGATCCACCATAATTTGCTGTTATACCCGGCTTCCACCTGGCAGGGTGTTGGAATGCGGTTTTTACCGGAGAGTTCAACCAGGATGAAGGTTTTATCATCGCCGGGAGCGGGAAGGTAATCGAGCGGCAGGCAGACCGGGGTATTGTGACGTTCGTATGCTCCGGCGCTAACCTTGATTTTTAATGGATAATCGGCGGCAGAAACTACCGTTACAATAAGCAGCGTTATTATAAGCAGAGATGTTTTTTTCAACATTCCGGAACTCTCCGTAGGTTATTTTACACAATCCTTGATAGCGGCAATAAAGGCGTTAATGTTTTCTGAGGATACATCCGGGGGCATGCCGCCGCCGCAGGACCAGATAATACGGCGTTTGTCCTGAATGGAATCGACCATTTCACGGACGGCTTTGCTAACATCCTGGGCTGTGCCCTGGGCCAGAATATCGCGCGGCGGCACATTACCGAGCAGGGTTACATTGTCGCCCACCAGGTCGCGCATTTCCTGCATGGTATGGTTAAAGCTGAAATTGAACAGGTTGATGCCCATGCTTTCGAGATAGGGAGCGCACACCAGGCCCTGGGCGTCGTTATGGAAAAAGCGCACCGAGGCTTTAAAAGCGGCAAAGATCTTTGTCAGGTACGGCGCCACAAAATCCCGGCATTCCTGGTCGCCAACAAAGCCGACTATATCGTCGAGGATAAAGATGCCGTCTATAGTGGGGAAGGTAAAGCGCTGGTATTCCAGCCAGGCAATGATGAAATCGGTTATTTTACCCAGCAGATCGTGAGCTTTATCCGGATCCATCATCATGGTGGTTAGGAACTCGGTGGTGCCCATCAGGAACGAGGCGATGTTGAGCGGGCCGCGGGCAATGGCAAAGCGGATTTTATGTCCCGCCTGTTGAATTTGGGGCTGGGTTAATTTCAAGCGGTTGATCATGAATGGCAGCAGGCCGTCGGTGGTAACGCGGGGCTGCTGCAAACCGGGGATTTGTTCCATTGAGGCGACCACCTGGTCGGCATGCGGCAGGTTCTGTTCCGCCCATACCAGGCGCGAGCCAAACGCCGAGGGTTCGGTGCACATACCATACTCGGACCAAAAGCCGGGCAGGAACATCACCTCCGGAAAGGTGTTGATGGCCTGCAGGTTGGCGCGCAGCCAGAGGTCATCGGAAGTATAATAGTCCAGCGTGGACATGCCGCTCCAGCCCGGCAGCCAGGGACTGTCGATAATAAAGCCGATGGGCGGTTTGGCCGGCTGTTCCCCGGCCAATATGTGTAATAATTCTTGCCATTGTTGATCGGTCATAGTGTTCCCTTGAAATTAGTATAATGGTGATTTGATTTTTACTAATGATAAGTATTTTTTTTGGAAAATGCCAAGAGTTTTCTACAAAGGGGCGATATTTGTCTATGAAAGATGCAAGGGGGTGCGAGGCTTTTCTAGAGCCAAGAATGAATACTGATGGGTAAGTTACCGATATTTTAGTACTCACCGTGGAGGAGTTTTAAAGGGGGTATTGCAGGGAGGCAGGGGAGTAATATTATTTTTGTTTGTTTACCTTATTTTTCGGTTTTTCGAATGTGAAAAGTCGCGAGGGCTTTTTCTGGCCTTTCATGATTTCGCCGGCTTCTTTAATACTGGCGAGGAGTTCAGAGAATTGATCTTTTTTCATGTAGTTCGTATTTAAATTTTTGATGTTATACGATTAAATCCTATACCTTTATTAGACTAAAAAATATGCTTCTTTATCTGTTGCAATCCAAATTTCTGAAAACATTTTTTGAAATTTTATTAGTTCATTATTTTGGCATTTTGAGACTACAATTTTAAAATCAATATCAAAAAAGCCAGTATTATAGTAAATGACAAGAACAGGATTGTTAGTGTATTCTTTTTTCAATTTTTTATTAATAGCAAGAATAATTGATTCTGACACTTTTTGTTCGTTTGTATAACCATAGGAAGGCATGCCTGAACCATCACCACTCATATCAAGAATAGTAATTCCTTTATCATTTTTATTTATATCAATGAATATATGTAAATTCTTATTTGTATATTGACCAACTATTTGATTCTTTAGAACACTATTGAGCCATTCTTTAAATGTGTCATAATTATCTAATAAAAATGACCAGGATGGTCGTGTAATGACTGTAATTGCAAGATTGTATTTTTTCAAGTCTTTATTGATTTTATCAATGAGGAGTTCCCACTTTTTCTCTTCAAGAGGAGATTTTTCGTCTTCTATTGCTTCAGTTATTTCAAGTTCTATTTGATTAGAAAAATTATCAAGCGCTATAAAATCAGGGTGTTCACCTTTTTTTTGTAATAAAATATTATTTTGATGTCTTTTATTGTAAGATGGGGCGAAAATTAAATAAGTAAAAAATTCTCTGTCTAATGTTTTCCTATTATTTTTTCTCCCTACTCTGCATAAAAATGGATAATTAATTTTTTTCCCTTTAGTAATTTCTTTTTTTTGTTCCGTCATCCAGAGCCATCTGGTAATAATTTCATGTTTCGTTAACCAGTCATTATCTTGAATGTCCATTAAAATTTGATCCAGGGAAAAGCTACGAATAATGTATTTTAAAGCATCGAGAGTTCTATTTGTTTCATTGAGGGGAACAAAGCAATTTAAGTATGTGTTATTAGGTTCATTTATTATTAGCGCCACATCAAGTTCAACAGTATTCATACTATAGATTTTTTTATCTTTCATAAAAAATGAATATTCATTCATACTATTTTTATAATCAATATTTTTAATTTTATTAGTGTAAAAGTCGTGATCTTTTAAAAGTTGCTTCAGTGCTGAATGTAATTCAACATAGCAAGAATCATTTGGTTTTATCAAAGAATATAGTTCATGGTAATTAAATGAATTCATTTTACCCCTTTTCATTCTGTAAAAAATTATCTCTTTAAATTGAAACACTACTGAAATATATTATAACTTATTCCTCATACGGCCCCAGAAACCGCTCGCCATTGAAATGGATCAAATGTGTAGGCGCTTCTGCTAACCACACTTCGGTTTCCCAGGATAGATCGGCAAGGTATTTAACCATAGTCCTTCGATCCATAAAAGCAGTAACGTAAACAAGACCTACTTTAGCTCCGGTAAAGAGTTCTTTCAATTCCCCGCGGCGTTTTGCATCAACCGGACCGTGACTGGTTACTGCTTCAATTAATACCAGCCAGTTTTTTTCTGTATAATAAACAACCACATCCGGCATTTTACCATGCTCTTCTACTGCAACACCCAGCTTTTCAAGCAACTCCGAATCAAAATAAGCCCATTTTTTTTGCGCATCACCAACATATATTACAATTCCACCGGGTGTGAATATAGAGCAAAAATCATCAATGATCTTTTTGACTAGAACATTCTGTCCGCCAGGAGAGAGTTTTATTTTTTGGTCTTTGGATAGTGTGACAGGAATACGTTCTGTTTCCCGCTCTCGAGCATATTGTTTTTTCAAAGTCTCAACAGTTTGCAGATATTCTTGCAGGTGAGTATCCCAAACCGGTTTTCCTAAATTACGCAATAATTGTAAAGCAGAGGGTTCGATCTGGTAGACAGCTTTGGGACTATTTGTTGGTCGGGAAGGGATATCGGGATTTGCTACTATAAGAGCAGCTTGAAGAAATTGATGTACTGTCTGCCGTCGTACCGTCTCCCGCGTATTAGGAGCATAATGTTTATCATAATATTCGGCAAAGAAATCCATCATAGGGGTTATGCCCATTAAAGGAGCGGCAGCGGTTTCCCAGGGATCATCGGGCTTAAGCGATAACAGTGAAAGCAGCGTCAAAGCGGAACGCTCATTTTGCTGCTGTGATGGAAGCCCAAGTGACTCTAATACACTCAGAGCTTCTTTAATTTTTTGTTGTATCTTTCTTGCCGGGTACTTTTTAGTCATTATTGCAACACTCTTTTTCTACAAGGGCATCTATGGTCTGTTGGTCGGGAATTTGATCTTGAATATGGGAACCAAGCCGCAATAATTGTTCGCAGGTGGGATAGCGTAATTTTCGTAAATCGGTGGCGTTGACCTGGGTATGGCCGCTGAACAGGCGAAAATATTGGTCCACCAGGGTAGAATTCAGGTACAGGCATAACCCTTTGGCAAGCTCCGGCGGCAATCCTTTACCCTTTTCATGGAAATAGTTTAAATGATTTTCAAAGCCAAGCAGCGAGGCTTTAATTACATTCGGATCAAATACGGCCGCTACAATGCGCCGACGCTCTTCTTTAGCGGAAAAACGCCTGGTGAGTACGTAATAACCTGGTTCAATAAGGAGGCTCCTTGTCTCATCAGTGCTGATTATTGCATTGGGTTTTTTACCTGAATTAGTTGGCCAGTGTATAAAACCGTTCTCAAAATGACAGGGATAGATGAGCGGTACCGTATCCTTTTCCGGCAGAGCGCGAAGATACTCTTGAGCGCGAAAGTCGACAACCCGTCCGGTAGAAACTTCCAATCCCAATTTAGTTAGAGATGTTGTAAAGCAATCCATACGTTTCATAACAAGTTCATCAGTATCTGTTATTAATAAACGAATAAAAGCATCATGATCGTCCGGGTTAACAATATATTTATATGGCACTGTTTTATTATTTACCTCGTCAAAGTTCAAACCGTCAGAAGAAGACAAGATAATATGATCTGGTTTATTGGATCTGCGGACTGCATGATAGATTACATTTTCCTGTAATACATCATCATCCCCGAAAGCGTTTTTACGGGATTCAAATATATGAATATGATTTAAACTCATCATTTTCAGAAAGTTGATTCTGAATTTACGAAAATAAGGGCCATTACAAAAACTACGGGGAGTAATGGCAACCATTTCTCCGTTTGGCTCCAGCATTTGCGCTGCCAGCCAAACAAATGCCGCATAATAATTCGAGACTTCAATCCCTGCCGAATTGAGCAAATGTCTTGTAGTTGTTTCACTGTTGATCTTTTTATAAGGGGGGTTGAGAATGGCATGGGTAAAGCGTTCCTGCTGTTCTGTGAAAAAACCTGTTTCGGTTTGATGTATGGCTGCCTGGATGAAATCCTCGTTGCGGATATCCCATTTAAAAAGGATACCTGCATGACCACAAAGCATTTCACATCGGGTCATAGCTTGATGTAAATAAGCTAATATGTTTTTGTCGTTTTCATAAGCTATAATTTTAATAGAACGAAGAGAGCCATTTCGATTTAAAATGGTTTCTAGAAGCGATGTAAACAAAACCCCTGCTCCAGCTCCGGCGTCGAGAATCCGTACATCTTGCTTTTCTTGTTCAAACAATGAAGCCATAAACCGGGCAATGCGGACAGGTGTTAAAAATTGTCCGATATTCAATCGTTCTTGTCGATTGCTTTGACCATTTACAGTCGACCGAATAGTATCTAATTCATGTGAAAATTCGATTGCCATTGTACAATGAGTTAATAGTTGTTAATAAAAAATAATTTTATCATTGTTCTTACTTTGTTGATATCCATTCCATGAACTTGAAATATACAAAATCCACAAGTAAAAACAAGCGAATAAAATTATTTTTATGATTAGTAATATATCCCTCCCTCCCAAAATCGGGAGGGATATATTACGGCGCTACAAGTAAATTCCCCCAAAATAGTTTAATATATCACCCAATTCAGCGTTATCATGCAACAAAAAATATTTGTAATTATTAAATCATCGGCTTTATTTTCTCCCGGCGCGCCCAGGTTGAAAGCTAGTTCAGCATTCCAGTGCCGGGAAAATTCATAACCGGCTCCAAATCCCAGACCAAAACCCGTACGGTTCTTGCCGGCGTCCCTATTACCGACATTACTATAGCCAACTGTACCACAAATAAACGGCGATGGGACTGTGTCCTGAAAATACCAGCTAAAACCCAGCCCGGCAACACCGGTTATAAAGGAGGTAATTTTATTGTTGCTTTCATCGTTCAAAGAACTGTACAACGGCCCTTCACCAAACCAGCTTACACGGCTGTTCCAGTAAAGTAAAAAATGATTATTGATTCCATAACCTATCTTAAAATTAGTGGCCATGTTGTTTAAATTACTACGGCGACGAGCTAAATTTATGTCATTGTAAGGAACCGGCAGATTGGTTTGTTCCAGATCAAAAGTCAGATCCGATTTGCCAATGCCAATGCCAAGAGTTATACCCTTGCGATTGTTGTCAAGGGCCATTGTAAAATCAGTACAAACGAGAAGGAATAATACTGTGCATAGCAATTTTAAATAATTTGATTTCATAGCTGGTTCCTTTCCTTAAAATGATTTGTTTTACATAGTGGTAGTTATTAATTACTAAAAAATTTCTACTTGTCCCTTGTTCCGGGAAATTTCAGAAGGAAAAACTTTACCAGTCATTTTGCCTGACGCGGCCATTCCAAATTACAACAGTGCAGTAACCCAAACCGGTAGTTGACTAGGAGCGCTCATTTTACCTGGATACGGTAGGGTATAAACACGATATTTGCCAATATGGTTATCTGGCGCTTGTTATCAGGATACAACACAAAGAATATATGGAAAAAATACCTGAATTGGATTATTTCATAAAACCAAAATTCAATTCATAAAACCAATATATATTGTTCTGCCTGGTTAATTATTTTTAAATAGTAAAATGAAAGTGGTTTAAAAACATATTAATAAAAACAAAAAAATCGTTTATTCTATATCCACCCGAAGAAAATCCACGCTGTTTCGTATGAAGTAAATTTAGTAATTTTGCAAAACTTTACAAGAAAAAAGTTTCGAAATTATGAATGCCTATAGATAGTGCTAATTATTATTTACCCCGGTAATCAAAAAATCCATTTACTGAGAAATTGGTGTTTAATGTAAAAAACACCAAAGGCTAAACAATGGCAGTGGCTTGAACAAGTTTAACTGTTGAGGTTAATAATCCCGGTTTTTGGCTGGAAGTGTAATAAGAGTTAGGTTCGGGAAAACGGACATACAGTTAGTTCGGCAGGTATTACAATTGATCAGCCAGCCACCACCCTCGCTGCAGGAAAAGCAGAACTTGCGGCATTGTTTTTGATCTATGGTTGCGCCGTTCAATGCCGATTGCGGACAGGAATCCAGGCATATCCGGCATTTAGGAGAGCGTTTTTAAAACGCTCAATGTTGGCTATGCCGTAAACATCGGCGCCGGATTGAGAAAAAGTTGATTGAATAAATTCGTTTTCGATCATTGTAATAATTGTAGTGATAATTGTCAATTTGGAATGGGGGTCACCCATCCGAATTTACTGTAATTAATATTGGAAATAAATGATAAAAATTCAAGGTAATAAAACAGTACATTTAATACCTGAATGAATCATATAATATATCAGAGTTTGTCGCCACGTTTTTCTGTGGACAGCTTGCTTTCCATTTCTTTTATAAATTCCAGGGCGTTTTGGGCGTCTTTTTCAATCTGCGGACCGGCGTTTTCCCGGGGATACTTTTTCAGTATTTCTAGTCCTTCTCTATAATAACGGATGGATGCGGCATACTCCTGTTTTTGCATCAAGGCATAAGCATAACTATCATAGGTATTGTAGGATTTAGGGAATTCTGCCAAGTTCAGGGCAAAAACATGTAACGCTTCGTCCGGCAATTTAAATTTAAACAACAGCTCAATTCCCAATTTGTTCAGCTCAGATTCGTCGAGTAAATAACGGGTCGATTCCTGTTGTTTTATTCGATAATATTCCTTTTTGGCCGTGTCAAAACCCTCTTTACCAATAATTAAGGCTAAATGTCGGGCTATTGATTTTTTATGCGGTGGCACTTTTTCATTATACAAAAGAGAGATAATTTCCCGGGCAATATCGGGAGCAAAAACGGGATTGATAAAAGTATTTTCGCGGGAATTTTTAAGGACTATGATACAGGTAGTATCGTCAAGTACCTGGCCAAAATAGCTGCCAAAGCCATTTATACTGCCGCTGTGTTCGGTAATTATTAATGTGTCCTGGATATTATTTATGGTTTTGTAATTAATACCCCAACCATAACCATATTGTACTTGTTTTATCGGTTTATACATGAGTTGTTTCAATTCATTTGTTACTAACCGGTCGGAAAACAAGGCGCAATGCCAATTAAACATATCTTCAGCGGTTGAAATTACCCCGCCACAGCCAGTTACAAAAGAATTGTCAAAAAAAGTAGTATTTTCATAACCGGTTAATAATTTATATTCGTATCCCCTGGCAAGCCGGGGTTCAATTTGTGTGTTCACATATTGCTTTGAATCTATCATGTTACCTGGTGTAAATACTCTTTCCTGGAGCAGAACAGCAAAAGGTTTCCCTGTTACTTGTTCTGCAATAAAGGCGAGTATGTTGTAACCAAAATTGCTGTAATGAAATTCGCTGCCTGGTTCGCAAAGCAGGCTGGCATCTTCGGCATAATGAACCATACTGCGCAGTTCGTGGGGAAGGCGTTCCTGAACCGCTTCATCTTCAGGCTTTAAATTACCGATCAGTCCTGAGGTGTGGGTAAGCAATTGGTGAATGGTAATACTATCTTTTTTAGCGCCTGTGTAATCCGGAATATATTCGGCAAGTGTTCCATCCAGTTTGATTTTTCCTTCTTGTACTAATTGTAATATTATTATGGCAGTAAAAGGCTTGGAAATGGAAGCTATTTTAAATTTGGTGTTGGTGGTCATGGGTATATTCCATTCCCGGTCGGCAAGTCCAAAAGCTTTATGGTAAATGATGTGCTTCTTTTCTGCTACCAATAAAACCCCGTCAAATAACCCATTTTCATAATAATTGTTCATCAGGGTATCAATTTGTTGGATTGCTACAGGCGACGATATACTCATACACAGGGTAGGTATGAGAATTACAAAGGTAGTGAAGCAAAGTATTTTTATCATCATGAAAGGTCCTGGTAAGGTTTAGATTTTTATAGTATTTATACGAGGATGATTTTTTAGTGTTTCAATGATAATAGAATGTTTGCAGGTCAAGACAGAATAAACCAATAGAAAATAAACTCGATGGTTAATGTAATGTATTTTTTTTAATGAAACAAGTTTTAGAGAATTACTCATGTTGTGAATATAGCCTAGTTCGATGATCCTGCCTGAAAAATTTAAGAATTTCAGGTTTTTATATGAAGCAGGTATTCATCCTGGTATCACTATAAATACTTTATAGTTTGAATGTTTTCATCATACCGTAAAATGCGACAAGAAAAAAATTTTTCAAGAATATGAAATAAACATCTTGACAATTCCTGATAAATCATATATATTGTATTTATAACGAGGTCAAAGGTATATATATAGTGTTCCGGGGCAGGGAGGCGCTTCCCCGGAATGAGGGTTCGGTTTTGTATTTTTTTTCAGATACAGGAAATTACCGAACCAAAATGTTTTAAATAATGGCAACGAATGACTTTTCTGCCGGGTAATATTTTCTCTAGACGCTATTAAAAAGATGGCAGCCTCATTAAACCAGGCGGGACATATTATGTGGAGGAGTAACCGATGAGTGTAGCACTAAAAACCTTCCGAAAGATTGTAAAGCGAAACGGCACTGTAGTTGATTTTGACTCGCAAAAGATCACCAATGCTATCGCCAAAGCCGGAGAGGCAAGCGGGGAATTTGAATCGGAAACCGCTAAATTATTAACTATAAGAACATTATCCCTGGCTCAATACCTGTTAAATGATAACATTGTAACAGTAGAGCAAATTCAGGACCTGGTTGAGGAAGTACTGTTAGCCTCCCCTTATAAAAAAACCGCCAAAGCTTATATTATTTATCGTGAACAGCACGCCAAAATGCGTGAGATCACTTCCAAATTTAATGTCGACCTGGTCGATCAATATTTAACTAAAACTGACTGGAAGGTTCGGGAAAACAGTAATATGGGTTTTTCCCTGCAAGGGTTGAATAACTATATATCCGCCGAAGTGAGTAAAATTTACTGGTTGAACAATATTTATCCGGCGCATATCCGCGAGGCGCACATAAATGGTGATATGCATATCCACGATTTGGGAGTACTGAGCGTATATTGTGTGGGTTGGGATCTGTACGATCTGTTACTGCAAGGGTTTAAAGGCGCTTCCGGCAAGCTGGAATCCAAGCCGGCCAAACATTTCCGCAGCGCCCTGGGTCAAATCGTCAATTTCTTTTACACCCTGCAAGGTGAAGCTGCCGGCGCCCAGGCTTTTTCTAATTTTGATACATTGCTGGCGCCGTTCATCAAGTACGACAATCTTACTTATACGGAAGTGAAACAGGCATTACAGGAATTTTTATTTAATGTCAACGTGCCCACGCGCGTCGGCTTTCAAACGCCGTTCACAAATGTTACGCTCGATCAGACCATCCCTTCTTATTATGCGGATCAGGGCGTGATCATCGGTGGAGAAGTGCAGGACAAAACCTACAAAGAATTTACTAAAGAAATGGATATGTTCAACCGGGCCTTTTTGGAAGTGATGCTGGCGGGCGACGCCAAAGGCCGGGTATTTACGTTCCCCATTCCCACCTATAACATTACCAAAGATTTTGACTGGGATAATCCGAACCTGGATCTGCTATGGGAAGGCACAGCGAAATATGGTTTGCCCTATTTCGCCAATTTTGTCAATTCCGATATGAACCCCGAAGATGCCCGCAGTATGTGTTGCCGGTTACGTATCGATAACCGGGTGCTGCGGAATCGCGGCGGCGGTTTGTTTGGGTCCGCGCCCCTCACCGGCTCTGTCGGCGTTGTTACTATTAACCTGCCCCGGCTGGGTTACCTGTCATCGACTGAAGAGGAATTTTTTGATCGCCTGAACACTCTGATGGTCATGGCCAAGGATAGTCTTGAGACTAAACGGAAAATCCTGGAACGCTTTACGGATGACAATCTCTATCCTTATACCAAATTTTACCTGCGCAGCGTCAAGCAGCGGTTTAACCAGTACTGGAAAAATCATTTTGCTACCATCGGCATTGTCGGTATGAACGAAGCCTGTGTGAACCTGATTGGCGAGAATATCGGCACCGAGACCGGCCGCCAGTTCAGCCTGCGGGTATTGAATTATATGCGCAACCGGCTGGTGGAATTCCAGGAAGAAACCGATAATAATTATAACCTCGAAGCCACCCCGGCGGAAAGCACCACCTACCGGCTGGCCAAATTGGATAAAAGTAAATATTCCAATATCATCAGCGCCATCGACCTGGAGAACAAGGTCTGCTCTTCTGCGGCACCGTACTATACAAATTCTTCGCATTTACCCGTCAATTATACGGATGATATATTTGACCTGCTGGATTTGCAGGATGAAACCCAAACCCGCTATACCGGCGGTACGGTTATTCACCTGTTCCTTGGCGAGCGCATCAAAGATACCGAATCTTTGAAAAACATGATCCGTAAAATTTGCAACAATTACCGGTTACCCTATTTTACCATAACCCCGACTTTTAGCGTCTGTCCAAGTTGTGGCTATATCGATGGTGAAAAGGAATTTTGTCCCAAATGTGCGCAAAAGTGTGAAGTTTATTCCCGGGTGGTGGGCTATTTACGCCCTGTGGCCCAGTGGAATGACGGCAAGCAGGAAGAATTTAAAATGCGAAAGACAATTTCTGCATGAAAATAGCCGGTGTGCAAAAATTTTCATTGATCGATTATCCCGGTAAACTCTCCGCTGTAGTATTTACACAGGGATGCAATTTCCGCTGCCCGTTTTGCCATAATCCCGAACTGGTTTTACCGGAGCAATATGGCGCGTTAGTAGCGACGGACAGCTTGTTTCAGTTATTTGCCAAACGCCGCCGGCAGTTAGACGGCATCGTCATTACCGGCGGCGAACCTACCCTGCAGGAAGATTTGGTGGACTTTATTCGCGACATCAAAAAAATGGATTACCTGGTCAAGCTGGACACGAACGGCAGCCGCCCGCTGGTATTGAATGAATTGTTACGGGAAAACCTGGTGGATTATATCGCCATGGATATTAAAGCGCCGCTGGCAAAATACCCGGCGGTCTGCGGGGTTGAGGCGCGGCTGGACGATATTCGTAACAGTATTGAAATAATCAAAAATTCCGGGGTGTCTTTTATGTTCCGCACCACGGTCGTGAAACGGTTTTTAAATATTCACGACTTGTTAGAAATCCAGAATCTGGCCGGTAACCAGGGGCATTATCAGTTGCAAAATTTTAGTCTCGCCGCCAAAGTGCTGGATAACAACCTGCGCGACGCCTCGCAGTATACCGATGTGGAAATTCAGAATTTCCAGAAATACCTGGCCAACCCGGATTTGATCCCGCTTTAATAATTATAATTGGTGATCGTAACAGATTTTCGTCGGTCGCGCTGTGATCGACCGTCCTGCCCGACGACCGTTACAGATTTAGAAAGAGCCGGTCGTCGAGTAATCCGCCCCGCTTGGCGGGACGGACTTATTGAGACGACATTTTCTGGCTGGTGTACTATAAAGTGTAGCCCACCTCGCCGCACATACAGCACAAGCATAGACAGGTTCGAATTCATAGGTTTTCCTTTATAGCAGTCCTGTGCCCCAGGTGGCCCACACTGAATTGCTGCCGGGCCGCAGGCCCGACCTACAGGCTTGACTTGGTGTGAGCGTTAATCGTTTTTACTCATTGCCACGTCATTTATGACGTGGATTACAAAAACTACACAAAATTGACTTTAGTCAAATACTTGTTTAGGCTAAAGCCATGTTTTTGCTTTATTTGTCCCACGACCTGAAGGTCGTGGCAATGATGGGGTTTAACGGGAAACCGGTCGTCAAGTAGTCCGCCCCAGCGGACGTAACGAGACGACATTTTCTGATCGGTGTACTATAAAGTGTAGCCCACCTCGCCGCAGATACAGTACATGCCTGGACAGGTTCGGAGTCATAGGGTTATCTTTATAGCAGTTCTGTGCCCCAGGTGGCCCACACTGAATTGCTGCCGGGCCGCAGGCCCGACCTACAGGCTTGACTTGGGGTGAGCGTTAATCTTTTTGCTCATTGCCACGTCATTTATGACGTGGATTACTAAAACTAAAAATTGACTTTAGTCAAACACTATCTTAGGCTAAAGCCCTGTTTTTGCTTTATTTGTCCCACGACCTGAAGGTCGTGGCAATGATGGGGTTTAACGGAAAAACCGGTCGTCGGGTAGTTCGCCTCGTTTAGCGGGACGGACGTATCAAGACGACATTTCCTGGTCAGTATGCAACAACCCTGGATTATGAGATCCAGGGCGATCAATGGTGAAAAAATAAACAATTAAACCGGCAAAGCATTCTTGCCGGAAATTGTATGTGTTTTATGCTCCAGCCGGAACGAATGCTTTGCCCTTACGGAAAAAATTCCCTTTATAATTTCTTGTTAATAAAATCCATATACAGCAAACTGGGCTGCACCCCGGTGTTGTTTTGGTATTTACCGCTACTGTATTTTTCATAGTCCCCCTGTAACGTATGATAATAGATCTGGCAAATTTGCACCCCGGCGTATATGCGGATCGGCTGCACGCAGATTATTTCCAGGGTCCAGTAGCCGTGGAATCCCACATCGCCAAACCCGGCGGTAACATGCACAAACATGCCCAATCTGCCAACCGAAGACCGCCCTTCCAGCATCGGCACCAGGTTATCGGTGCCGGTATATTCAACAGTTCTACCCAGGTACAATTTGCCCGGCTGCAACACATAGCCTTCTTCAGGAATGATTATGGTTTGCGCCCGGTTACGCTGCTTCATGTCCAATAGCTCGGTTTCATAAACCAGCAGTTCATTATGCAGACTGAGGTTATAACTGTTGGGATTGAGTTTATTTGCATCATACGGCTCGATAATAATATCTTTACCAAGCCGTTTTTTAATTTCCAGACCGGAGAGTATCACTGTCGCCTCACATTTTAGTTATAATCAATTTTTTTAACCTGGCAATATAAAAAATATGACAGTAAATGGAGTAACAAAAAATTTTTGACCGGCATTTCCACTGAAAGAAATGTTTTAAAAAATTGGATAAATATCTAAAAAATAATTGTTGTTTTTGTAAAGGTTTACAGCTAAATTACCCCCTTTTGGAGTAACGTGAATAAAAGAATAAATATGAATCTGGAACAATTAACAAGCGGCCAACAGGCCACAATAACAGCCATCAACGCCGAACCTGCCGTAACCCGCAGGCTGGTATTGTTGGGCTTTGCGCCGGGCCGGATTGTTACAATGATTAAATGTGCGCCGTTCAGGGATCCTTTGGAAGTGTCGATCAATGACGGCCATTTGTGTATTCGCCGTAAGGAAGCGGCCAAAATCAGCGTTGCACCGGTGCAGGAAACGGAATGAAAAACGATCGCGAAATACTGGTTGCCCTTGCCGGCAATCCCAACTCCGGCAAGACCTCGATATTTAATGCGCTTACCGGGGCGCGGCACAAAGTCGGCAATTTCCCCGGAGTTACCGTGGAGAAACGCACCGGTACGGTCTATGCGGAACCTTATAATATCATCATAGTCGATCTGCCCGGAACTTATAGTTTGACGGCGCAATCTCTGGACGAAAAAGTCGCCCGGGATTTTTTGCTCAAAGAATCGCCCGATCTTGTTATCAATGTTATCGACGGCGGCTGCCTGGAACGCAGTTTATATTTAACCACCCAGCTTATTGCTATGGGTTTGGATGTAGTGATAGATATTAACATGTGGGACGAACTGGTCAAATCCGGGCAAAGCATGGATATTGATAAATTATCCGTACTGCTGGGGGCGCCGGTGGTAACCACCGTGGCCAGCAAGGGTGAAGGGGTGCAAAAATTACTTCAGGCCGTTATTGATCTTTATGAAAACAAACATACTGTCCACCATCATCCGCCGGTTTCTTATGGTTCACAACTTGACGATTTGATCGTCGAAATTGCCGCTGAGATTGAAAAGAGCGGCCTGCCGCTGGCAAACAGCAATTCCCGCTGGATTGCTGTAAAGCTGCTCGAAGACGATGTTGAAATTAAAGCGCAGTATGGCGCAGACATTGAAAAGCGTCCGCATTTGCGGGACAAGATCGCTCACGCGCAAAAGCACATCAAAGCCACAATTTCCCTCGATCCTTACCTGGCTTTTGAGGAAGGCCGACTGGGCTACGTTGCCGGCATTGTCCGCGAAGTCGTGAAAAAGCGATCCGTCAACCGCATGCAGCTTTCGACGCAGATTGATAATTTTTTCACCCATCCGTTTTTGGGTTATCCCCTGTTTTTATTGATTATGTGGCTGATATTTTACGCTACTTTTGCCGTCGGCCAGGCGCCTATGAACGCAATAGAAACGGCAGTCGGCTGGCTGCAAGCGTTATTGGATGGCGCGCTGCCGCCTGGTCCCTGGCGCGATTTGATCGTGCATGGTATTATCGGCGGGGTGGGCGCGGTGATTGTGTTTTTACCAAACATCGTTATCCTGTTTTTTGGCATTTCCCTGCTGGAAGATTCCGGTTATATGGCGCGGGCGGCTTTTATTACCGACCGGCCTATGCACTTTTTGGGGCTGCACGGCAAATCGTTCATCCCCATGCTGATGGGGTTTGGCTGTACCGTACCGGCTATCATGGCAACCCGCACCCTGGAATCGCACCGAGACCGGGTGGTTACGACCCTGCTTTTACCGATGGTCTCTTGCAGCGCCAAGCTGCCGGTTTATATTCTCGTTGCCGGAGCTTTTTTCGGCGCTTTTGCCGGGCATGTGGTTTTTTCAATCTATATAGTGGGCATTGTGATGGCGATTATCATTGCCAGAATATACCGGCGCACGCTGTTCAAAAAAGAGAGCCTACCCTTTGTTATGGAATTGCCGCCTTACCGCTGGCCTACCGGCAAGTCCCTGGTTATCCATATCTGGGAACGAACAAAAATCTATTTGCAAAAGATGGGTGGAGTAATCCTGATCGCCTCGGTCATTCTCTGGGCGCTGGGCTATTTCCCGCGTAATACGCACTATAGCCGCAACTATGAGGTGGAAATACAACTGTGGCAAAACTCGGTCGATCCGCAAGCGCCGGAACACATTAAAACATTACAGCGACAAATGGTTTATGAAGACCTGGAACATTCCTATATCGGCAGGATCGGCAAGTTTTTGGAACCGGTTTTTAAACCGCTGGGATTCAACTGGCAAATGAGCGTTTCACTGCTGACCGGCTTTGCCGCCAAAGAAGTGGTCGTTTCAACGCTGGGCGTTCTCTATCAAATGGGCGATGATGCGGAAGACGAAACGGTGAGTCTCGCCGCCAAGCTGCGCGCCGACGGCATTACCGGTTTGAGCGCATATACATTCCTGGTGTTCATACTGCTCTATACGGCGTGCGTAGCAACGATACTGGCTATGAAACGTGAAATCGGCGTGCGCTGGATGTTGTTTTCAATTATTTTTCAAACTGCGCTGGCATGGCTAGTTTCCTTTATTGTTTACCAGGCCGGCGTTCTTACCGGCTTTTAGGCAGGACACTTATGGCACATTCACATCAGCATGTACATGAGGCGCCGGCGAACCTCCGCGTTGCCTTTGCACTGAATTTGATTTTTACCATCATAGAGTTTGGCGGGGGACTGTTAACCGGCTCTATGGCCATTCTCTCCGATGCCCTGCACGATCTGGGGGATACGATTACGATTGGTTTGTCCCTGTACCTGGAAAAATTTTCCCGTAAACAACGCGACCAAAATTATTCTTACGGCTACCGGCGTTTTTCCCTGGCGGCAGCGCTCATCAGTTCCGTGGTATTGTGTGCCGGTTCAATGATCATCCTTTATCGCGCGATTCCGGCGGTTATAAATCCAACCCCGGTGCACAAGACCGGTATGCTGGGACTGGCTGTCCTGGGAATTCTAGTCAACGGGTTTGCCGTCATTAAATTAAAAACCGGTAAATCGCGTAACGAACAGGTAGTGCGTTTACACCTGCTGGAAGATATGTTGGGCTGGGTCGCGGTATTAATTGGCAGTTTGGTGATCATGGCGTTTGATTTTTATGTCATCGATCCGCTTTTATCGCTGTTAATTGCCGGATATATCCTGTACCGGGTAGTAAAGAATTTACGGGAAATAGTGCAATTATTCTTGCAGGGAATTCCCCCCGCTATAGATATTGAGCGAATTATTAATAACTTGTCTCATGTTGAACAGGTTGAATCGGTGCACGATGTGCATGTGTGGTCGCTGGATGGCAACTACCATGTTCTATCGGCGCATATAGTAGTACGGGACGTCATGTCCTGGGAGGAAATTGGTGAGTTGAGAAAGGAATTACGCACCATACTGCATGATCTCGATATTGAACATGAAACCCTGGAAATAGAGACAGTTTCCCAGTGTTGTGAATACAAAACCTGCTAAGGGGAAAAATATGCAAAAAAAAATATTTTCAGTATTAATTACCAGCCTGTTGTTTTTGAATATTGGCGTTTTTTCGCAAAACTCTGATATAACCATTGCCGAATTAAGGCAGCATGTTTATTTTCTGGCAGCCGATTCATTACAGGGGCGTAAACCGGGCAGCGCCGGTAGTAAACTGGCGGCTGCTTATATTCATCAACACCTGTTTAACGGTAAAACAGCGCAGTTGGAGGGGGACGCCGGCTATCAATATTTTAAAGTGGTTACTGCTTTGCAACCCGGTGAAAACACCAGTTTTAAAGTTGGAAAAAAATCGTTCAAGGCCATGGAGGATTTCACTCCCCTGTCTTTTAGTGAAAATGCCTCTGCAAACGCGCCGCTCGCATTTGTGGGCTATGGTATGGATTTTGACGCCGACAGTGTACACTGGCATGATTATGCCGGGATAGATGTAACCGGTCGTTGGGTGCTGGTACTGTTAGGCGACCCGGATATGGACAACCCCTCCAGTCCGTTTGCGCAACACAGCCAGATACGTCATAAAGTGATGATCGCCAGGGATCATGGCGCCGCCGGTATATTGTTTGTGGCCGGTGAAAATGTCAATAAAAACGACGACTTACTGGATTTAACTTTTGATATGAGCGAATCCACCGCCGGTTTGCCGGCGCTGCAGATTAAACGGAGTATTGGCGACCTGTTGTTAAAAGAGAGCGGAACCACTGTTAATGACCAGGAAAAACGTGTTAATGACTCTAAAACATCACACAGTTTTATGATAAATAAAACTGTTACAGCCACTGTCGAGATCGACCGTCAATACGATAACGCTGTTAATATAATGGCATTGATTGAAGGCAGCGATCCCCGTCTGAAAAAGCAGGTAATTGTAGTTGGCGCTCATTATGATCATTTGGGTTATGGCGGTTATGATTCGGGATCACGCAAGCCGGACACGCTGGCAGTACACAATGGCGCCGACGACAACGCTTCCGGTGTGGCGGCAATGCTGGAAATTGCCCAAAAAATTGCCGCTTTGCCGCAGGGATTAAAACGGTCGGTGTTGTTTATTGCCTTTGACGGCGAAGAAATGGGCCGTTTGGGGTCTTCCTGGTTTGTTCGCAATCCGCCCGTTCCGTTACAAAATATCGAGATCATGCTGAATATGGATATGATCGGCCGGCTCGATTCGGTGAAAAATGTATTGACCGTTATGGGCACGGGTACGGCTGCCGGTCTGGTATCGATTATGAAACCGAGTGTGGAAAAATCCGGTTTAACTGTTAATGCTTCACCGGAAGGGTATGGCCCTTCCGATCATGCCTCGTTTTATGTGCAAGATATTCCGGTATTGATGTTCTTTACCGGCGCGCATGAAGACTATCATACCCCCGCCGATGATACGGATCGAATTAATTACTCCGGCCTGCAAAAGATAACGGAACTTGTGTACGACCTGGTATGTGAACTGGGTAACCGGGAATTGCGGTTGATCTTTACCGAAGCCGGACCGAAAAATCAACCGGAATTACGGCGGCAGTTTCAAGTTACCCTGGGCATCGTGCCGGATCACGCCTCTACCGATGTGCAGGGATTGCGGGTCGACGGCGTCATCAAGGAGCGTCCGGCCGCATTTGCCGGAATGAAGAAAGGCGATATAATTATAGCGCTGGACGGCAAGCCGGTGAATAATATCTATGATTATATGCACCGTTTGTCCGATTTTAAAACCGGACAAATAATCAGTGTGGAAATCATCCGGGATGGTGATAAGCATTTATTAATTGTGGAATTATAAGCATCGCAAAAAATTTTTAACAATGTCATGAAAGATGAAAAGTGATACAGATGGTTAATATTGCGATGTTTTAGTTACCCAGGTATAACCCCCGGCAAAACGGCGTCCGGGGAACTTTCGCATTGGCAAAAAAAGTGTTATGAAATATTTTGTATGTTTTTATATTAAACACTAAATTCCGGATAATGAAACTTTCCTGATGTTGTGAAAATCAACCTGATAAAGGGGAAAATATGCTAAACAAAACACTTTTATTAGTACTTGCCGGCCTGATTGTTTCTAATGTTGCCATGTTTGCCGGTGACGCCGATATAACGGAAACAGAATTAAAGAACCATGTTTATTTTTTAGCCGCCGATTCTTTACAGGGCCGCAAAGCCGGTAGTGAAGGCGGTAAAAAAGCCGCAGTATATATACTAAAGAACTTGCAAGGCAGCAAAGAATTAAAACTCGCAGGCGAGGATGGTTTTCAGAATTTTGAGGTGTTGGTTTCTACAGTATTGGATTTTGATAAAACCAGAGTGTCCACCCAGGTTGCTTTTGCCGGTTATGGGCTGGATTTTGACGCCGACAGTATTAGCTGGCATGATTATACCGGTTTGGATGTGCAAGGCCGTTGGGTTTTATTGCTGTCGGGCGCCCCTGATAGAGGTAACCCTGCCTGTGGGTTTGCGCAACACAGTCAATTGCATAATAAAGTGATGATCGCCAAAGATCGCGGCGCCGCCGGGGTGATTTTTGTTGCCGGGGAACACTATGATAAAGGCAATGCCCCGGCGGATTCGACTGTTTATATGAGTGAACTCACTGACAAGCTGCCGGTTTTGCAGGTGAAGCGCAATATTGCCGACCAGTTATTGAGCGAGTGCGGTACTACTATAAAAGAGTTAGAAAAGCGGTTGTGTGAGTCTAAAAGGCCATCAGGTTTTATCATTAAAAAAAACCTGACCGCCAATATTCTGCCTGCCAAGCACCTTGAAAAAGCCGCCAATGTTCTGGCCATGCTGGAAGGGCGGGATGCAGAGTTGAAGAAGCAAGTCATTGTTGTGGGCGCGCATTATGATCACGTGGGTTACGACGTTAAAAGTATGGAAACGTCCAAACAGGATAGCCTGGTGGTATTTAACGGCGCGGATGATAACGCCTCCGGTGTGGCGTCCATGCTGGAAATTGCGGAAAAGCTTGCCGCTCTGCCGAACGGCTTGAAGCGGTCCGTGTTGTTTATTGCTTTTGATGCTGAAGAAATTGGACGATTGGGCTCTCACTATTTTGTTAACAATCCGCTGTTGCCGGTGCAGGATATAGATATTATGATCAACCTTGATATGGTCGGGCGGCTGGATTCAGTAAAAAAAATATTGACTGTCAGGGGAACAGGAACAGCAGCGGGTTTGGAAAATATTATCCAACAAGGCGCGGCAAAAATTGGATTCATAATTAATGCTTTTCCGGAGGGTGTCGGGTGGTCCGATGAACATTCGTTTTGTTTGCAGGATATCCCGGTATTGACGTTCCATACCGGAACACATGACGATTATCACAAGCCAACCGATGATGCGGATCGTATTAATTACTCCGGGATGCAGGAAATTGCTGAACTTGCTTGTGATATTATTGTGGAACTGGGCAATCGCGACTCCCGGCTGGTCTTTACTGAAACCGCACCAAATATTCAGCCGGTTAAACAAAACGCCCAGGTTTTGCTTGGCATTATTCCGGATTTTGCGGCGACCAGGGTAAAAGGCTTAAAGATTGCCGATGTCCAAAAGGGCCGCCGGGCCAGTATTACCGGGGTGAAAAAGGGAGATATTATTGTTGCGCTGGACGGTGCGCCGGTGAATAATATCAATGATTATCGGAATCGTTTGTCCGAGTTAAGAACAGGACAAATTATAAGTATGGAGATAGTTCGTGAAGGTGAGAGACAAGTTTTAATTATGGCGTTATAATTTTTGTTCAAGATATCAATACCTGATAAGAGGGAAAATGGCGACGGATGTAAAAACAATAATCGACCAACTGGTAACACAAGCAAATCCACAGGCTGTGCAGGGTATGGCGCGGTTCGGTATAAAGCCAGACATGGTATTCGGCTGGACCATGCCGCAGTTGCGGGAGTATGGCAAACGGTTAGGCCGCAATCATGAACTGGCGCAGCAATTGTGGCAGGCCAAATACCGCGAGACTATGATCCTGGCGGCATTAACGGACGACCCAAAACAGGTGAGTGAACAGCAAATGGAACAATGGGTGGCCGATTTTTATGACTGGGAAAGCTGCGACCAGTGTATTATGAACCTGTTTGAAAAGACCGCCCTGGCCTGGCGTAAAGCGGAAGAATGGGCGGAAAGACAGGAGGAATTTGTGAAAAGGGCCGGATTTGTATTAATGGCGCGGCTGGCCGTGAGTGATAAAAAAACCCCGGATGACCGGTTCGAGCCGTTTTTCGCTTACATTGTCCGCGAGGCCGGCGATAGCCGTAACGGCGTGAAAAAGGCGGTCAACTGGGCGCTACGGCAGATCGGGAAACGGAATTTAACGCTTTGTGAAAAAGCAATTCAGGTGGGAGAAGAAATCAGGAAACAATCATCGACATGTGCCCGCTGGGTTGCCGCGGATGCCCTGCGGGAACTGCGCAGTGAATCTGTACAAAGGCGGCTGAATCTACGAGAAGGAGTATAGAGTGATTAAAATTGATGTGAAAAAAGAACATAAAAACCTTTACCAGCCCGGTGATAAAAAGTGCGTGCAGGTACAGGTGCCGGATATGAATTTTTTAATGATCGACGGGCAAGGCGATCCCAATACCGCGCCGGCGTACCAGCAGGCGGTCGAAGCGCTATATTCGGTAGCCTATACGTTGAAATTCATGGTGAAAAAAGACAATCCCGATGTGGATTATGTAGTGCCGCCGCTGGAAGGCCTGTGGTGGTGCGACGATATGGCTGCTTTCAGTATCGAAAACAAGAATGACTGGAAATGGACGATGATGATCATGCAGCCGGAATTTATAACTGCGGAAATGGTACAGAATGGCATAACCCAAGTGCGGGAGAAAAAGGATCCCCCGGCGCTTGATAAAATACGGTTTGAAAAATACCACGAAGGCAGAGCGGCGCAGATCATGCACATCGGGCCATACAGCGCCGAAGGCCCGACCGTGGCGGCTCTACACCAGTTTATCCGTGAGCAGGGCAAAGAGTTGCGCGGCAAACACCATGAAATTTATTTAAACGATCCGCGTAAAACATCATGGTCAAAAATGAAAACCGTTATCCGCCAGCCGATGGGGTAATAGCGAAAGAATAAGGAACAGGCGAGTTCTTGCTCCTTCCCTTGTGCAATATCTAGAAACCGATCTTTTTATGTGAACCGTCGCAAAAGGGTTTATTGCCGGAGGCGCCGCAACGGCATAAATAGGTCGTACCCTCTTTGATCTCCTCACTGCCATCCGGTTTGATGATTTTGATCTTGCCGGTAATGGCATAGGATTTATGATCCTGGACTTTGATTTCGGTGATTTTTTCTTCAGCCATAGTTCCCTCGTGATTGTTTTACAATGGTAATAACAAAATTTTATATAATAGCTTAACCATAAAGTTGGGCTGAAAATTTCCAAAATGGTAAATAACAGGATCGGGAGTGGTTACAATAAGTACAGTCTTTACTTTACCCATTCTTTCCATTCCGACAAGCGCAGCGAGGGGGTGCCTTTTAGCCACGAGAACCGGGGATGTTACATGGTTTTTCCTGGTTCCAGGTCTCCCGGCCTGGAACCAATAGTTACCCGGCTCGGCCGGGAAACTACGCTGATCGCGCCGGGATTCACATCCCGGTGCGGGAAATGCGCCAGGGTTTCTAACCCTGGAACAAGGGGCTTTTGCCCCTTGTCTTTAACGAGTGTGGAAAAGTGTAGTCCACCTCGCCGCAGATATAGCATAAGACAGGTCAAGTTCGAATTCATAGAATTTTCTTTATAGCAGTCCTGTGCCCCAGGTGAACCACACTTACAGTTTTTGCCCGTCCGGGGTTATGAAACCCCGGACGATCATCATTCTACCTGCCGGTTCTGTTAAATTACCGATTAGACGCCCTGAATAAGGAGTTCCAGGGCGGGCAGATGCTGAATGTAATATTTTATTGGTGTAATTTAATTCGATATATACGAATGCAGATCGCCAATCTTGATAAACAGGAATAGAGCCTGGAAAATCTTCCTGAACCATCAATCATACTTATAGATGCTGATCTTGATCGGGTTGACCAGAGCTTGGTACTGTTTCTCAATTTGTTCGCGGTTGATATCGTGGCCGTTTAAAATCCAGAAGCGGTAATGCGCTGCAAGCGGTTGTTCCGGGGTCAGCATATATGGAAAGAACTCGCCAAAGCGGCCATATTTGCGTTCGGAGAAATCCGCCGGTTTTGGATTAACCGGGTCGCTCATATAAACAACTATATAGTCGTGCCCATCGATGCTGAATTGCATGGCATCCCAGGGGACGTTGCGAAAATCATCGGCGTTGTATTCGCTGTCCGCCGGCACAGCAGACCATTGTTCGTGACGGATAAAGCGGGTGGCGCTGTCGTGATCGGCGACGTATTGGGCGGCGCGGAAATGGACGCCGCCATGCTGACGGTCGCCGCTTAACAGCACCGAATCCCCAAACGAATCCAGGTTTATAGCATAGTCGATCAGGATCGAACTGTCCGGTAGTTTAAAAGCACGGACTGTGCGTGTTTCCAAAGCATAAGGCTCGCCCTGGCGGTTCATCCAGTCGATGCTCACCACATGACCGCCATACACCGCGCCGGTCATTTGGGTTACAAAAGAGTTGTGCGCGGTATATTCGCCCCCATTACAGTACCATGAGTTATACAAGCTGTCGCCCACGGTAACCGTAGTATAACCGAAAAAGATGCCTCGGTGATGCGGATACAAGCCGCCGCTATCACCTTTGGTGATGATTTCCCCTCCATCCGGGGCATAGACATGATGATAGGGCTTTTGGGTATTGACAAAATTTTGTTGGTTAAAAGGCGCATACAGGTATTTTATAACCGGGATATTGTTAAAAGTAAGCGTTGCGGCGGTGTCGGCTTCCATAGCCCACTGATAACCCGGTTTGGCGCATTTATACGGGAAAAAGATGGTATATTCCTTGATTTGCCCGGCGTTCATTGCCGGACAAGTCCACCAGATGCGGGCCATGCCGCCGCCGAGATTTTCCAATTGGCCTGGAATTTTAACCTTACCGTCCATGATACATGCCGGGGTGTTTGATTCCACCGCCGGCAGCAGCACATCCACATAAACAGGGCCGGCGCTGCGATCCATATTTCCGGCCTCGATCTTGATATTATACTGGTAATGTTCGTGAAAGCAGCCCATAAACAGCGGCAATAAAAGTAAAACGAACAGTTTTTTCATCAGCGCTCCTTTTTATTTAATTGCCTTGTCAATTATGCCGCCGCCCAGCAGCCGGTCGCCGTCGTACAATACCGCCGATTGTCCCGGGGTTACCGACAGGCGCGGTTCGGCGAAACGGATAGTAAAAGAATGGGTGTCAACTTTTTCCAGCGTTGCGGGGAAACCGGGATCATTATAGCGGATATGCGCCGTTACCGGCATTCCCGGCTGCGGTTCGGCGCAGCACACCCAGTTAATGTCCGATGCTGTCAGCCCGGGGGATAGCAAATCCTCTTTATCGCCAATCCGGATCGTATTGTGTTCCGCATTGATTTCCGTAACAAACACCGGGCGGCCCAGAGCGATCCCCAACCCCTTGCGCTGGCCAATGGTATAAAAAGGATAGCCGCGATGTTTACCAATGACATGACCCTGTTGGTCGAGAATATTTCCGGGGATAATTTCTATGTTTTTGGCGCGCAGATACTCCGTAATATAGCTATTGTAATCATCATCTTCAATAAAACAGACTTCCTGGCTGTCGCCTTTGTCGGCAATGGCCAGCCCGGCCTGGGCAGCTACAGTGCGTACCTCCGGTTTGGTGAGATGAGAAAGCGGAAAGATGGTTCGGGCCAGTTGCTCCTGGCGCAGTTTCCACAGGGCATAGGACTGGTCTTTTTTAAGAGTAGGGGCTTTGCGCAGGCAATACCGACGGGTTGCCGCATCAAATTCAATACGGCAATAATGGCCGGTGGCGAACAGATCGGCTCCCAAGTCCAAACTTTTTTGCAGTAAAACGCCCCATTTGATACGGGGGTTGCAACGCACACAGGGATTAGGCGTGTGCCCGGCCAGGTATTCCGTAATAAAATCATCAATAACGGCGGTAAAAAATTCTTGTTTTATTTCCACAACATGATGGTCGATCGATAACTTTTTACACACGGCCGCCGCATCGTTGACTGCGGTCAGTTCTTTTTTGCAGGCGGAATCGTAATGCAGCATGGTTACACCGAACACGGTGAATCCCTGCTGTAAGAGCAGAACGGCGGCGGCGGAACTGTCTACACCGCCGCTCATGGCGATTGCAACAGTTTTGTCGTTATTTTTTTCCATTATCTTTACCGGCATTATGATTCCTGAGCTGCTTTTACCAGAGAGAAACTAAAAGTGGAGCCTTTATTTTCCTCACTTTCCACTTGAATTTCACTATGGTGAGCTTCGATAATATGCTTGACAATTGCCAGTCCCAGGCCGGTGCCGCCCAGATTACGGGAGCGTTCTTTATCGACCCGGTAAAATCTTTCAAAGATCCTGTTAATGTGCTCTCTGGCTATACCGCGTCCGGTATCGGCGACATAGATGGTAATTTTCCCCTTTTCTTCCCTGGTTCCGACTTCGACCTTGCCATAAGGAACATTATATTTTATAGCATTTACAACCAGGTTGATGATTACCTGTTTGAGACGATTTTTATCGCCCAGCGCATAGACTTTATCGTCATTTTTATTAGCAAACACCAGGGTAACATTATGATCATCGGCGGTTTCCTGCAGATCGTTGACTATGCTTTGCAGCGATTTGTGCAGGTTAAAGTTACGAAACACCATCTTCATTTCACCGGATTCGATTCTGGAAATATCGATCAGATCGGTAAACAGGTTGTTTAACCGCACCGCCTGGCGATGAGCTTTTTTAATGAATTTGCGTTGCATTTTTACATCACATTCTTTGTTTTGCAACAGGGTTTCCAGGTATCCTTGTACTGCAAAAATGGGGGTGCGCAATTCGTGGGAAACATTGCCTAAAAACTGGCTGCGCATTTTTTCCAGTTTACGCATTTGCACCAGGTCGGAGCGGAGTTTATCCAGTATTTCATTGAGTAATTCCGCCAACTCGCCGAGTTCGTCTTTGGTGTTATGTTCAAAATGCGCATCGAGATTGCCTTTTTTAATCGATTCGGCGATGGCGGCGAGTTTTTGGATGGGAAAAGTGAGCTTGTTGGCAAAGTAGTAACTAAGCAGCGAAAACAATAAAAGCGCAATCAGGCTGCCGCCGGCTATTTTCCACAACAGGGCATTGATGACTTGATTAATTTCGCGCAGGGGAATTGCCAGGCGAATAAAATAAATTTGGTTTAAAAGGGGTTTGTCGCCGGCAAGTTCACGGTTAAATACTTTAGCGGCATAAAGCATGGTTTCGGGAACCGATGTGCTGTGACGTTGATCGTAACCGGAACTGTTATGCAAGGCCATTTGTATTTCCGGGCGGGTCAGATGGTTATTCAAAAAAGCCAGAGAATCTTCAGGAACAGTGGAATCGTACAATACCGTTCCCAGGGAATCGATAAAGGTGATCCGCAAGTTGACCTGCCGGGCATAACCGGTAAATTTGGTATAGCGGGAATCCTCATCGACCAGGGCGGAATTTGCCAGTAAATACTCAACCTCGGATAGCTGCATTTCCAATTGTTGTTTAATCTTGAGCGTATAATACCTTTGGATCTCTACTGAAGAGAGGATCGCGGCGGCAATAGTGACAAAAACAACCAGGGACAAGGTGAGGACGATGAGTTTTTGACGCAGTGAGATTTTCATATAATGTTAATCCGCTTTAAAACGATAACCGACGCCCTTGATCGTTTCAATGAGCTCATTATCGTCATCCTGGAGTTTTTCGCGAATTTTACGGATGTGAACATCTATAGTACGATCAATCACAATGACATTGTCGTCCCAAATTTCTTCCAGTAATATTTTTCTGGTCACCACGCGTCCCGGTCTTTTCGCCAGGTACAATAAAATCTCAAATTCTTTTTTGGTTAAAACAATATCCTGGTCATGATAATGCACCAGGTAACGGGAAGGATCGATTTCAAGATTTTTTATCTTGATGGTTGAATTTTGTGGTTGTTGGTCAACGGGTTGTTTGTATAGGACTTTTTTAACGCGAGCCAGCAGCTTGCGAATGGCAATTGGTTTGACGATATAATCATCCGCGCCCAGTTCCAGCCCGACTACCTCATCAATTTCGCTGTCTTTGGCAGTTAAATAAATAACGGGGATATTTTGCGTTTCCCTGGTTTTACGCAGTTCGCGCAGCACTTCCCAGCCATCTTTATAAGGCAGCATGATATCCAGAATGATCAAATCAGGTAATTCGGCGCAGGCCTTTTCAATAGCCTGGTTGCCGTCATACGCTTTTCTGGTTTCATAGCCTTCGGAGCGCAGGTTATAATCCAGCAGATCGATAATGTCTTTTTCATCGTCAACAAGCAGGATTTTTTTTGCCATAGGTGACACTCTCTTTACAGGTTATTTTTTATTATAAAATACTCGGTTTTTTAATTCAAGTCAAGCGATAATCTTTTTACATTTTCTTAACATTATCTTAACATTGAATTCATATATTTTTAATATAATATATATTTTAGGTAAAAATTTTATTTAGGAATTATGTTGATCTAAACACTTGTTTTTATTTAAACAAGGCTTAACCGAGGGTTAGTATATGGAACTTTACCTGTTCATTGTCGTGGCATTGTTTGGTTTTGCAATTGCAGATTTGGCCGTGGGTGTGAGCAATGATGCTGTAAATTTTTTAAATTCTGCGGTAGGGTCGCGGGTAGCGCCGCGCTGGATCATAATGCTGATTGCCAGTGCGGGGATAATGCTGGGGGTGCTCTTTTCGAGTGGGATGATGGAAGTGGCGCGAAAAGGAATTTTCCATCCCGAATATTTTTTACTTTCTGAATTGTTGGTTCTTTTCCTGGCTGTAGCCATAACCGATTTATTATTACTTGATCTATATAATACTTTTGGCTTGCCTACCTCAACCACAGTATCTATTATCTTTGAATTAATTGGCGCCGCGGTTGCTGTATCTATGATAAAAATTATCCAGTCCGGCGATAACCTTGCAGAGATGATTAATTATATTAATTCAGCCAAAGCCCTGGCGATCATTTCCGGTATTCTGGTATCAATAATTATTGCCTTTACCTGCGGATCTATCATTCAGTTTTTTACACGTTTAATATTTACCTTTGATTTTGAGAAGAACCTGCGTCGGTTTGGAAGTATTTGGGGTGGTCTGGCCCTGACGGCGATAAATTATTTTATCTTGATCAAAGGGGCGGAAGATGCTTCGTTCATTACCGAAAATGCCTTAGCCTGGATTCAAACCCACACATGGATGCTTTTGGGCATTAATTTTCTGGTTTTTACGCTGATCTTTCAACTGCTCACCCTTTTTACGAAAATTAATATTTTAAAACCCATCATACTGATTGGTACTGGCGCGCTGGCTATGGCATTTGCCGCAAATGACCTGGTAAATTTTATTGGCGTCCCACTGGCAGGATTCAATGCTTATCAAATTGCTTTGGCAAGCCCGGATAATCCGTTAGTAGCTTCGATGGAAGGCATGAACGGCAAGATTAAAACAGATTCCTGGATGCTGCTTGTGGCCGGGATTATCATGGTAGTAACTTTATGGATTTCCAAAAAAGCCAGAACAGTAACTAAAACAGAAGTCGGTCTTGGCCGACAGGATGATGAAAACGATGAACGATTCGAAGCTACCGGACTTTCACGGATTGTTGTACGAATGGCAATGTCCCTGGCACGCCCAATCAACCTGGTTGTACCTGAAACTGTCAGAAACAAAATCAATGCGCGTTTCGAAAAACCAGTTGACAAGAAAAAGAAAAAAGACCTGGCCGCATTCGATCTGTTACGTGCTTCCGTTAACCTGGTGGTGTCCAGCGCTTTGATTTCCATCGGCACTTCATTGAAATTACCACTCTCGACAACGTATGTTACATTTATGGTAGCCATGGGTTCGTCGCTTTCGGATCGCGCCTGGGGACGCGATAGCGCTGTATATCGTGTAACCGGGGTGCTTACTGTCATCGGCGGTTGGTTTTTCACCGCTTTTATGGCTTTTACCGTTGCTTTTCTGCTGGCATTGTTAATCTATTATTTCCGTTTACCCGCCATCATTTTTTTAATACTGGCCGCGATTTATTTTGTTCTCCATACCAACTTTTTGCATAAAAAAAGAGAACGTGAACGAGATGCAGAGGAAACAGAGCATGAACATGACATTCTTGAATTATCTCCTGTAAAAGAGTTCGATACTATTCTTGTTAAAATGCACAAGTATTTGCATAATTTTTTAGATACGGTATGTGATACCTTTGAGGGCATGATCAGTGAAAAAAGAGATGTGCTGCGGCAGGCAGTAAATGAATCCAAAAAACTGGAAAAAAACGCCAATAAATTAATAACCCGTTTTTACACATTATTACAAATCCATGAAAATGACGCCGATGTTGATGTGAGTCCGGAAATTTTAACCGCTCTGAAAGAATCCAGCCGCCGGTTACGCGAGTTGAGCAGTAGTTGTCTGGTTCATGTGGAAAATAAACATAGCGGCTTTTCCGATGTTCAGGTTCAGGAACTGGAAGCGCTAAAAAAAGTATTTACTGAATTTGTATTACAAACTGAAAAAGCGTTGGAACAACGTAATAAACAACTTGTTACAGAAAGCCGGATTGCCGGCGAACATATACTGCACCAGATCCGTATCTTGCATAAAAACCAGATCAAAAGAATTAAAAAAGGGGCAGTAAAAACCAGGCGCAGCCTTTTATATTATGGGATATTGGCCAATATAGAATCAATAACGATTCAGTTTATGGAATTAGGCAAGGGGCTAGTCGATACCAAATTGTTCAAGTAATCTATAATCCGGGGGCGGGTAATAGAATAGAACAGGAAAAGTTTATAAAGTAAAACGCCGGTCATTAGCGCCGGCGTTTTTGCTTTTATACAGGGCTTATTATTTCTTTTTATTATACCGCATAATTCCATATTGTCGTTTTGCAAATGCAACCAGCCCGCTACGCTTGCCGGTGTTTTGTATCGAGGCGCCGGGATTCAGTAACAGTGATTTAATAGATTTTGCCGGGTTAGCCGGGTCGAAAGAGCCGCTCATTATGCTGGCATAAGTGGCGAGCAGCTTTTCTTCGCCGGGCAAGGGTAGTGGGTCTGAACCAGCCAGCACTTTCATGCCTTTATTTAGGGCTTTTTTCATTAAAACGGGGGTTGACCAGCAGGTTGGGCGCATGGTCGTTTCACTGATCAACAATTGTTCAGGCGAGTTATTGTCGATGACCGAGTTGACGATTTTACCGCGACTAAAAAACCACTTGCCCGGCGCCCAGTTTAACGCCGGAACGCCGTCATGTTCAAGTACCCACGTTATAGTATCCTGTGTGTTCATTTCCCGGTCCGGCAACACTGCGGTAGTGCCCAGGGCGCAAATTTCCAGCTTGTCACTTGAAACTATTTGCCGTCCGGCAAGTATATATAAAACCTTTTTACCTGTAGTAGAATCGACAACTACCAGGCTCTCTTTTTCCGGCGTTTTTTCTATTTGATACCCTGGCAGGGCCGGTGGTTTTGAAAAAAAGTTAAATTGTTGTCCCTCGGTTAGCAGCCATACGGCTATTGTATCATGCAGCAATTTTTGATTTTTAATAATTGCCTTAAAATTTTTTATGCTAAAATCAAACGCGACGTTAAAATCGAATTGCGGGTAAATATGGACATGAGCGTCACAAATAATAGTGCTGGTCTGCATAATATCTTCCTTAATTATAGAGAGTACTGACTTAAAAAGTAATATGGTAAAATTTTTACTATTAAACAATTTTTTTTTGACTTTTTCTCCTGATTTGGTTTATTTTAAAATTTTCTTCTTGATTATTTTCACAATAAATGATAATTTCCAAATTGTAATAGTCTGACATTTTTTTTGGCAAATTGTTACCGTTATCAGGGCTTGGAACAAAGTACAGGAATGGAGACCAGAGTTTGCAAAAATTGATCCCGGTCGGGGTATCGAATCGTCATTTGCATGTTTCCCGTGAAGTGCTGGAAAAATTATTCGGAATCAGCGAATTAACCGTCTACAAAAGTCTGTATCAAAAGGGAGAGTTTGCTTCGGAGCAGATCGTAGAGATGATTGGCCCTGCCGGCAAGTTCTCTCATGTTCGCATTCTTGGCGCGCTGCGTAATTATGTTCAGGTGGAAGTGTCGGGAACCGATGCCTACCATCTTGGCATCCATCCCCCGGTCGGCAAGTTTGCCGCCTTACCGGAAGGTGAATCGGTAACGCTTAAAGGGCCGAAAGGATCGCTTGTATTAACTGAAAATATCATGATCGCCCGCCGCCATATTCATATAAATCCCACCGATGCGGCCGAGTTGGGAGTAAAGGACAAGGATACCGTATTTGTTGCCCCGGCGCATGAAAAGGGTGACAAGATGGAATCGCGTCTGTGTATCATGGGCAATGTTTTGATCCGGGTGCACGAAGATTTTTTATTACAAATGCACATCGATATGGATGAGGCGAATGCCATCGGGTTAAAGACCGGCGACCAGGTTTTTATTGTGTCAAACAGTATAGGTTTTTATGAAGACCCCACCGCCCCGGACAAAAAGCTGATAACCGAGAGCGATGTCCGCCAGGCGATACTTAAAAAACAAAAAATTCTCATTAAAAAAGGAATCATCGTTACCCCGGCGGCCCGGGATTTGGGCAATGCACATCATATTTTTACTAACTAGCAGGATGTGTTGCTGTAAAAAATTTTTAACAAAATTTGTTTTTGATAACCAGGCCTTTAAACTTTGTTGCCGGGCGTTCGGAAACCACCATTAAAAATAATAAAAAAGTAAATAGATTTTGGGTGACACTCTCTGTTACCTTTTTTCGGTAAAATGACAAGTGAGCAAAAATCCCTTGGTGATACCGGCAACACTGCCAATTTACCGTGTTATTAACTTTCCGATCCAGGTTATTCTGACCAGCGTTCGTTAATAATGCGGTCGATTACCTGGTCAATTTAGACATGAAACAAGCAAGAGCCAGGAATTTTCAGGTTTATACAAGGAACACAATTACTAGTGGTTATTATTAGTCATGCCGGTTACCCCGGCAGGATCAGAACGGGAAAATAAAGTTTTATTACAAGCGAGATGTTCTTTGAAAAAGAAAAGTAAAGGATACAGCGTCCTGGAATTGGGTTTTGCCAATGTCCGGGTTGTCTGTCATCCGGTGTTTCATCCATTACCGGCGGAAATGCAGCAAAACATAGAATTGTACTGGAACAGAATACGAAATCGAAAACACCTTTTTAATGGTTTGTTATTACGGCTTGATTCCTGGTCTGTTGATGCTAATACCTTGTTATTAAACACCAGCATAACGGATTATAGAACCCTAATGTATACCAACAGTCATGCCCGGCTGATTGCCGAGAACTGGGGTATTAATTGTTTTGCACGGGCTTTGGGAATCAGCGCTCTGGTTGTTTGCAGGGATCAATTTATGGTTTTAATGCGTAGAAGTAACCAGGTAGGTGAATATCGTAATTGCATAGATGTTTTCGGCGGGCATGTTGGTATGGATGAAAAAAGTATTAACCTGGATATTCGCCAGGCGATGTTTAAAGAGCTTGAGGAGGAACTGGGGCTGCTGCCCGACGATGTAAATTTAACAAGTTCAGGATTAATACAGTGTAATGCACATTCCAAACCGGAATTACTTTTTACAGCTTCCACATCATTGTCTGTTCGGGAAATTATCGATAAAAGTAATCGTGCCCGCGACAGATTTGAATATACAAGTATTGTTATAATACCGGCCGACGATTGTACCCTGGCCGGCTTTTTAAGAGTGAATACCAGGTTAACAAGCCCTTCCGCATACGGTAGTCTAGAGCTATTCATTCAGCAAAAATATATTTAATATAATTATTCGTCTGTATCAGGTATATACTATATTAAGCAGTAAAACAGCGCCTGTAATTAATTAGTAGACCAGATGTCGCCAGCCAGGAGAAAAGTGGTGAGTCGGGAGAAAGACCGTTATAAAGAGATAATTATTTTAGAAGAAATGGGAGTTTATGCGCCAGAACCCGATTATACGCAGCGGTTTCGGTTTGATAAAGGCTATAAATTCCCGATGGTGAACCAGGTTGCGGTAGCCGGGGTACTTGTCCATGATCCGCCAATTCGCAAAACCAAACGGGGTATAGCGGTGACGAATTTTGTCATCCATACCATTCCGGATAAAAGCATGAAACCCCCGGAAGAACAGGAACGAGAGATTTGTTATGTCAGCATAGTGGTTTGGTCGAACCAGGCATTGCAATGCAAACGATTTTTGAAAAAGGGCAGCATTATCCTGGCTATTGGCGAACTGCAATCCATGCCCAATAGCGATCCGCGTAAAAAGTATTGTCCGGTGCAGTTAAGCGCCCAGTGGATACAGTACCTTGAGAGGGGAACTGTGCAAAATATCTATGATTGTATGGATGATGATGACGAAGAGTTTTATCAGGATAACGTGATAATGAATAACCGGATTGATTGAAGGTAATTCGGTATTAATAAGCGGGGTATCCGAACATAGTCGAGGCAGCGCCGCCGCCGCGTTTTTCCAGTTTGATATCTCTGAGCACCGATGATTTGATCTGGACGATAGCATAAACTCTTTTTCCAGCGCCGGAGGGCACCCATTCGATGGTCGCTTCCCAGCAATGCAGATCGCGGTAAATGGTAAAGCTGTGATAGGAGATGGCTTTTTTCCCCAGATCATAATGCATGCGATAGGCGAGTCGCCAGTTTTTGGTCAGGCTCACTTCCGCGCCCTGAATATCCATATAATATATTTTTCTGGTCTTATTTGGGTCGCTCTTGTCCAGGCTAAAGCTGAAATTTAAATTGGATTTCCAGGGAATGGTCAACGTGTTTAGCCGGCTCTGCTCATCAAAGCGGCTGCCCCGCCTGACCAAATCCTCTTCCAATACACTCAGTTCTTCTTCTTCCTGCAAGGGGTCCGGTTCGCGGTCAATAGCGCCGGCATCCGGGTCCTGCGCTGTTTTCTGCCGTTTATCTTTGTCTTCCTTGCCCTGCAGACGAATAGAGAAATTCAAGCGCAACGACGTCAGTTGCGCAATGCGGCCTTTTTTCCAGCCGTCATCTTCAAACAGATACCGGTTTGAGCGCGACCCGCTTGAAAAAGAACCGCTTGATACCGACTGCCATTGGTAAAAACTGTGCGTGGTTCCGGCGCTGAGGCTAAAATCTCTGCCGGGATTTGCCTGCCATGAGGTCGTCAAGTCCGATAGTTTGTGTTGTTCGGCTTCGAAATTAAAGCCGGTGCCAAAATTCATCGAGAACAGGTCGAACTTTTTCTCTTTATCGCCATAGCCTTTTTTCATTTGAAAAATATTGCTAACGCTCAGTGAAACATTTTTACGAGCACCCTGGCCGGTGCCGCCAAAGCGATCCTTTTTTATGCTGGAGCCGTCCGGTTTTTTAATTTCGGTGTAATACCCCCATTTGAGATCTGAAAAATCGGGTTGATAGCTAAAGGTTAAAGAAGGGGTAACCACATGGCGGATAGCCTGAATATCACCGATGCCCGGGGCAAACATGCCGTAGAATTTGGTATTGGCAGAGGCGCTATAATAAAAAGTGTGGCGGGCGGCAAACCCTTTTTTATCGCTGGCGTCAATAGTGTTGGTTGCAGAATTGTAAGAATAAGCCTGGGTTTCATCGAACCAGTCTTCGGTAAAACTTAGGTTTTGGTTAACGGATAATATCCCAAAATATTTTTGTGGACTGTTCAGCGAGAAATCCAGGTCATGGCTGATACGCCGGGTAGTTTCTTCATCTTTGGTTGTATCAACGGTAGTTCGGACAAGATATTCGTGCTTTTTATTGGTCAGGTTGGAATTGTAGGATAAATACAGGGATTCATACCAGGGCGATTCATTACGGCGGCGTTCACCCGGTTTGGACCGTCCCTTGCTTTTTGACGGCTTGAAAATTTGCGATTGCCCTAACCGCAATGACAACTGCGGCAGAGTCATGTCGGTTACATCATCCTGAAGATAATGAACCCGCGACATGTTGGCGCTTAGACTGAGTTTTTGTTTGGGCCAGTTTTTGGTATAGGTTGCATCGGATCGCACCTGCTGGGTTAACCGGGAGGTGAGGTTAACGCTGTTTTGTTTATAAAAGTCCTTATTGCTGACAAATGAACCGGAAATGTTAAGCCGTGAAGTCGGGTCTATTTCCTGGTTGTGCGACATCCTCATATCCCAGCTTTGGGTTTTCTCGCCGTTAATTTTTCTATTGGTGTACGAGCCGGACAAGTTGCCGTTAAGCAGGTAACGCACGCTGTAACGGGCGCCGCCCCGGAACAACAAGCCGGATTTTTCAAAAAAGTCCATTTGTACATTAGAATCATAATAATCACTCGGCGCCCAGTAATAGCCAATTCCCCGCAAGGAACGGCCTTCCATATAGCTTTCGCCATAGCGGGGAATAAGAATGCCGGACTGCCGGCCGGATTTGTTGGGAAAAACCGCAAACGGCAAAAACGCCATAGGGATATGCCCCATATACATGACAATGTTTTTGGCAATCACTTTATCATTGGTCACCATTTTCAGCTTTTGCGCTTCAAAATGAAAATGGGGACTTGTATCCAGTTGGCAGGTGGTATAGGATGAATTTTTGATATTAAAGGTATTACTGTTGATCCGTTTGATTTGTTCGCCGTTGTAAAAGCCGCCTTCCATTTCGGTGCGGCCGCGCAGGATGCGGGCTTTTTCGGTTTTATAATTATAAAACATCATGTCGCCAACCATTTCCGAAGCCCCATCCACAATAACCGGTTTGCCGTTCATGGTAATTTCCATGGTCGAATCGGAACTGGTCGAGTCCTTTTTCACCCACACCGTATCGGGCAAGGGTTCGGCGGTTATCAGCGTTTCATTCCAGTTGAGGGTGATCTTGGCGGCGCTCAGGGACACTTTTTTATATTTAATCACCGCCTTGCCTACCAGTTCGGTAAAGCGGTTATCGACGTCGGTATAGATCTTGACCGCATCATAGTAAATAGTAGTATCAATATCGGACTTGACGGGTTTTGGTTGATCCATTTGAACGGAATCCTGCCAGGCGCTGTCTGCCACAGCCGGCGCCGTCAGCGTGGAATCGGCTGCGCCTGCAACGCTGTCCATTACGGCGGAGATTTGCTGCGCTGCTGCCGGTAAGGTTAACAACAACAGGTACAGGCAAAGTAGATTAAGGGCTTCTTTTTTCAGCATAGGTTCAGCAACAGAGCTTATCTTTTTCGTTTTGGCCACAACTGCATTAACCGTTCTTTGATGCGTTTTTCAACGCCGTTTTCTGTCGGGCGGTAATATATTTTATCTGCCATTTCCGGGGGCAGGTAGCCTTGTTCAACAAAACCGCCAAAATCATGCGGATATTTATAGCCATCGGCATAGCCCATATCTTTCATCAGCCGGGTTGGGGCATTGCGCAAATGCAGCGGCACATCGCCGGGAAGGTTTTGCCGTACATCCTGGGCGGCCTGATCCACCGCCAGGTACGAGGCATTGCTTTTCGGCGCCGAGGCCAGATAGGTCGCCGCCTGCGCCAGCACGATGCGCGCTTCGGGCATACCGATATAGGTAACGGCAGTAAAAGCGGAAGTGGCTACCATCATGCCATGCGGGTCGGCATTGCCGATATCTTCGGATGCCAGCACCACCAGCCGCCGGGCGATGAATTTTGGGTCTTCGCCCGATTCCAGCATTCGCGCCAGCCAGTAAACCGCGGCGTCGGGGTCGGAACCGCGCACGCTTTTGATAAAAGCGGATATTACATCGTAATGGTATTCGCCTTTTTTGTCATACAGCAAGGTGCGGCGCTGCATGGCATCTTCAACCAGGGCCCGGTCGATCATTCTTTTGTTTTGCGCATCCGTAACCGAAAGCTGGGCGGCCAGTTCCAGGGCATTCAGCATGTTGCGGGCGTCGCCGCCGGCCAAATCCAGCAAAATGGCGCGGGCGTCTTCTTCCAACCCGATAGCGAGCGAGGTGAGCATACTATCTGTAGACAGGGCATTATCGAGAATAACATTCAATTCATCACGGCTGAGCGATTCCAGTTTATAGACACGGCAGCGGGAAAGCAGCGCCGAGATGACTTCAAAACTGGGATTTTCCGTAGTCGCGCCGATAAGTAAAAGCGTACCGTCTTCAACGCTATGCAACAGTGCATCCTGCTGCGCTTTGTTGAACCGGTGAATTTCATCTATGAACAGGATAGTTTTTTTATGGATTTTCTTCAGTTCTTTGGCGCGTTTGATCACCTGGCGAATATCGGCAACCCCGGCGGTTACGGCGCTAATGGCATTAAAGTCCGAACCGGTTTCGCCGGCAATGATCCGCGCCAGGGTGGTTTTGCCGACGCCGGGCGGACCCCAGAAGAGCATCGAAACCAGTTTGTCCGTTTCGATAGCCTCGCGCAAAATTTTCCCTTTGGCCAGCAAATGGGTTTGCCCGACATATTGCTGCAAGGTCTGCGGACGCATCCGGTCTGCCAGGGGCCGGTAGGCCGGAGTAGACGGCTGCTGATGATTTTCTGTTTGAAAAAGATCCAAAATTTTGTACTTTAAAGTTTATCTTTTATTGCTTGTGTTATTTCCGGATTCCGTTCTTAGCCCTTGTATACCGGAATTTTGTTAATTTAACGAATTCAGGACGCAATTGCAATACGTATTCCCAATTTCATACTCTCTTGCGCCAATTTATGCCAAAAGCAGTGGTAACAGGGAGCACATTATGTTACTTGTCGAAGCGGAGAATGTTTCAAATTTTTTTGGAACCGAATTTTGACACAAGCCTGTAATAGTAATTTTCAATTTTTGTTAGAAATGGAAGTGATAACTTGTGGGTTTTATTAGGTATCTGTTCGGCGGTTCTCCTGGGTTTTTATGAGGTCGGACGCAAACATGCGGTAAATGATAATGCGGTCATTCCTGTGCTACTAGGCTCAACCTTGTTTGGCGCCTTGTTGGTTGTGCCTGTGATCGCGCTATCTAAAATTACACCGCTAGCCATGCAGAACTGGGGTTTATATGTCCCTGTTTTGCCGCTTGATGCTCATATTTATCTTATCATCAAAGCCGTTATTGTCGCCTCGTCATGGACGATGGGCTTTTTCGCATTAAAACATTTACCCATTTCCATTTTTACGCCGATACGCGCCACATCGCCGTTCTGGACGCTGATCGGCGCCATTCTGATCTTTCATGAACAGCCCAGTGCAATGCAGTGGGCCGGGTTGATTTTGATTTTACTTTCTTATTATGCTTTTACTTTGATAGGTAACCAAGAAGGGATTTCATTTCATCGCAATAAATGGATTTATATGCTCATCCTGGAAACAATCATCGGCTCCCTGAGCGGCCTCTATGACAAGCAACTCATTCAAAAGCTGGGTTTTACACCGATTGTAGTATTGACCTGGTTTTCTTTTTATATCGTTTTAATATTTTTAATCCTGTCTTTGGTATTATGGTATCCACAGCGCAAAACCAGCACTCCTTTCCAGTGGCGATGGAGCATTCCGCTCGTCGGCATTTTCCTGGTGTTTTCCGATTTTTTATATTTTCGCGCGCTCAGTTACAGCGCTGCGCTAATTGTTCTGGTTATTGCGGTCAGGCGGTTGAATGTGGTTATTTCGTTTCTTATCGGCAGTTTTTGGTTCAAAGAAGTCAATAAACGAATAAAGTTACTCGCCCTGAGCGGCGTGCTGGCCGGGATTTTCTTACTGGTGTTAAGTAGTTGATAGGCGAAATTGTCGGCTAGCAGCCGGCAGTTATTTTTATTAGTCCAGGTAGTTGATTAGTTTTTAATTGGTTGGTATTTACAAAACCACTTTGCCGATTTTAGAATATTTTCTATTTTCATTCAATAAAAATGAATATATTATTAACGTTAAAAAATTAACGGGAGCAATACTACGCAAAAGTTTATAGAAATTATTCCCAAGAACGGCGCTACCTTGCCGGAATGGAAACGGGCGGTGATCAAGGTGGGCAGCGGCCTGGTGACCGCCGGCGGCAATAAATGCAGCACCAAGTATCTTTTGGACATAGCCAGTTTCATCATGGAGTGCATCAACCGGGGTAAGGAAATTATCCTGGTTTCTTCGGGAGCGGTCGCTTCAGGGCTATCCACCCAGCCGCAGTTGATCGGCAAAAAACATCGCACGATACCGGAAAAGCAGGCTTTGGCTGCAATTGGGCAGTCCCTGCTTATGGCGTTATGGGGGCGGTTATTCGACCTGCCTTGCGCCCAGCTATTACTTACTTATGATGATATTTATAACCGCAACCGGTTTGTCAATGCCAAAAACACCCTGATGGAACTGCTAAGCATGAAGACTTTGCCGATCATAAATGAAAACGATACGGTGGCTGTTGATGAACTCAAAGTAGGTGATAATGATAACCTGGCCGCTTATGTAGCCGTGCTGGCTGATGCGGATTTACTTATCATTTGCTCGGATGTTGACGGCTTGTATGATGCCGATCCCCATAAAAATCCCGCCGCGCAGTTGATACCCCGCGTCGATATGATTGATGAATCCATTTATAAACTGGCCGGGGGAACGGATAATACCATAGCAACCGGCGGAATGCTGACCAAAATCCAGGCTGCCGAAAAAGCCACCTGCGGCGGCGTTAATACTATTATTATGAACGGTACCAAACGCGGTTATTTTGAATTATTATTAAATAATATCATTTGCGGCACCATTTTTACCAAAGCGGAACACCCGCTAAAAGGTAAAAAGCACTGGATGCTGCATGCCCGCGCCAGCGCCGGCAAGATATATGTCGATTCGGGGGCGGTCAATGCGCTGGTATCCAAAGGCGCATCGCTGCTGCCTTCGGGAATTAACAAGCTGAGCGGTGAATTCAACGCCGGGGATACAATAGAGATCATTTTTGCCGGAGGCGAACAGGAAATAATTATTGCCAAGGGTATTACCCAATATGGCAGTGCGGATTTGAAAAAGATCATCGGCAAAAAAAGTCAGGAAATAGAAAAGCTGGTGGATTATTTTTATTCTGAGGAGGTCGTTAACCGGGATGAGATGGTTTTGATAAAACGGGAGGAGCATGGAAATAACCAATAAAGCAATGGCGGATATAGCTGCGGCTTGCAAAGAAGCGTCGCGGCGGGCGGCGCGGTTAACCACCGCGGAAAAAAACTGCGTTTTGCACATGATAGCGGATCACCTTGAACATGACTGGCAGGAGATATTTATTGCCAACGCCCGCGATGTTGAGGACGGACAAAAAAAGGGACTGTCGCCGGCAATGATCGACCGGCTGGTGTTAAATGAATCGCGACTGGCCGGAATGGCCAAGGCAATTCGGGAAATTGCCACCCTGCACGATCCGGTGGGTGAAATGAGTGAAATGCGCACCCGGCCCAACGGCATTCAGGTGGGCATGATGCGTATCCCGCTGGGAGTTATATCGATTATATATGAATCTCGCCCTAACGTAACTTCAGATGCCGCGGCCTTGTGTTTAAAGGCCGGAAATGCCGTGTTGCTGCGCGGCGGTTCCGAAGCATTCCATTCCAACCAGGCTATTGTCAATTCCATGCACCGAGCTATGCAGGCGGCCGGTTTGCCGCAGGAAATAGTGTCATTTGTGCCGACCACCGATCGCGCCGTGCTGCAGGAGTTGCTGAAACTGGATCAGTATATCGACCTGGTCATTCCGCGCGGCGGCGAAGGGTTGATCCGCTTTGTGGTGGAAAACAGCCGTATTCCGGTCATCAAGCATTATAAAGGCGTGTGCCATCTCTATGTAGATAAAGACGCCGATCAGGAAATGGCCGTCAACCTGCTTATTGACGGCAAAACATCGCGTCCGGGGGTGTGCAATGCTTTGGAAACCCTGCTGGTGCATCGGGATATTGCCGCCCGGTTCCTGCCCAAAGCGGCGGCAGCATTACATAAAAAGAATGTGGAAATTCATGGCTGCGCCGAAACTGCAGCGCTTGTTTCCGGAGTTGTCCCGGCAACGGAAGATGATTATTATGCCGAATACCTGGCGCTGATCATTGCCATTAGAGTTGTGCCGGATGTTGAAGCGGCGGTTGCGCATATCGAGAAATATGGTTCGGAACATACCGATGTAATTGTAACGGACAGCCTGCAGGCCGCGCAAAAGTTTGTCAGGGAGGTCAATTCCTCGGTTGTGGCTGTGAATGCCTCGTCACGCTTTTCCGATGGCGGCGAACTGGGATTAGGCGCGGAAATTGGTATATCCACCACCAAACTGCATGCTTTTGGGCCAATGGGACTGGAAGCGTTGACGACCCGTAAATTTGTCATTACCGGCGATGGTCAAACCAGGCATAAAGTAGAAATATAATGACCGGCGCCGGGCGAATTTGTAATTATTTTCTTGTAATAGTAACCGTCATTTTTGTATATTGCAGTAACCGGCTTTTGAAATAAATTTGCCGCAGTATAATGAAAAAGCAGGGTAGTTCATTCGCTATCCGCAGGGACACACCTTGCAGGGGAGGTAATTTCAAGATCGCCGTCAGGATTGATAGAAATTATTTTTTACGAAAAGCAGAGGAGTATAACAGATAATGAAAATCTGGCAAAAGCAGAAAAATAAAGACCTTGGCAAAACCTTGTTTAGCTGGCGCTACCGGGCGACCAACCGCTTTTTTACAAAAATTTTTACATGGTTGCTGGGCGGGTTTGTGTCTGGAATTCTTACTTCTATTGTATTTTTAATAATTGGTTTACCCGCTTATTCTGCCATGAGCGCCAGGATCGTTTTCTTTGTCGTGTTTATAGTGGGAATTATCGCGGCATTTTTCCGTAATATTTATTATGGACTGGAATTCCGGATTACGGAAAAAGCGCTGGTTCAACCCAATTCGCTTTTCGGCAGTTCCATAACCAGACCGGGCGCAGAAACTGAACCGGTGGGCCCGCGGGCGGAATATATACCCTGGGAAATTGTCAAAGAGATTGCCGATCAGGAAGGTGCATTGCTTTTGACTATCAAAGACCGCGAGGAACCGCTGGCAATTGGAGTAGCGCCGGTTGCCGGTTACTCTCCGGCAACCCTGGAAGATGCCGCCGGATTTCCGAAATTATTTAAACGCAATGACAAACTGGATAAAGAAGCGTTAAAAAAGGTTGTACAAAAAGCCAGAGATGCCAAAAAAGCGTTGCAGCAATAAAGTAGCGTATAAATAAATCAAAGGAGTGCCGCTATGCCAGCCAGGATTACTCCGCTTGATGTGAAAAATTATGCTGATAATGATGTTTATGAATGTGGCAAACAGATCTTTGAAAATAATCTGGTTAAATACCGATTTCAAACCGATTATGGATTAAAAGCCACGGTTCGCGATAACGGCAATAATGTTGTGGAAATGGTGGTAGAAGATGGGCAGTTATTTGGCAGATGTACCTGTGCCGCCGGCAGCCGCCCCTGTAAACATAAAGTGGCTATGCTGCTCGCCTGGTTGGCCGGTCCCGGTAGCTTTATCAGCTTTTCCACGCTGCGAAAAACCATTCGCGATATTGACAAAAATACTCTGGTCGAATTATATGTAAACCTGGCGGAAGCCATGCCGGAATTGAGCAGTTTTTTTGCCCATGAATCCGCTCAGCAAGAGTTGCATAAAATACCCCGGGATGTTGCCCTGGCATTAGAGATCCCGGCAGGCGAAAAGGTTGGTTCCTTTGAAGTAATAGAAGCTTGTAAAATATTATTGGTGCGCGCCAGGTATTTGCGCCATGAAAATAAATGGGAACATGCCCGGACGCTGCTTTTTGAAATTTTGCATTGTTTATTGAAATTACTTGTGCATAACCGGCTTGACCAGTCGTTACCGGAGGGGTACCTGGCGGATATTGCAGATAGTTATGAAGAAACCACCCTGTCGGATCCGGATTTTGATATACACCGGCAGGCAATCCGAGCTGAATATGATATGTTAATATCACATCCCGCCGCTGAAAATGAAGGAGTGTACCTGGAACAACTTGTCGGCCGGTTAAAGTGAAACGTCAAAATCAATATTGTTGTCATACCATAAAATTAACGGAGAAAACCATGTCAGTAATTCGCGTACCTGTGGCTGATTTGAAAGAGTTTATGAAACAAGCTTTTTTAAAAGTTGGCGTTCCGGCAAAGGATATTGAAATTATTGTGGATGTTCTCATTCGTTCGGACATTCATGGTATAGAATCGCACGGTATTGGCCGCTTAAAGATGTACCTGGATTTTATCAAAGATAAAGTGCAAACTCCGGTTACCAATATTGAAATAATCAAAGAGTCGCCCAGTACGGCATTAATTGATGGTCATTATGGTATGGGCCATGTTATTTCGTACCGCGCTATGGCGCTGGCCATAGAAAAGGCCAAAATGGTCGGTATCGGCGCAGTGGCTGTACGTAACAGTACGCATTTTGGCATTTGCGGTTACTATCCACTTATGGCGGCAAATGAAGGATTGATCGGCCTCACCGTGACCAACGCCCGGCCGACCGTAGCGCCAACTTTTAGCCGCGACCCCATGTACGGCACCAACCCGATTGCCTTTGCCGCGCCAACCGATGAAGAGTTCCCTTTTCTGCTGGATATGGCGACTTCGATCATTCAAAAAGGCAAAGTAGAAACACTGGATCGCGAAGGAAAACCCGTGCCGGCAGGACTGGTAATTGACAAGGAAGGCCATTTTCACAGTGATCCCAAAAAGGTGCTGGAGCTGTTCAGAAGCAAAGAAGCCGCCTTATTGCCCCTCGGCGGAGTGGGCGAAGAACTGGGCGGACACAAGGGTTATGGGTTGGGTCTGATGGTAGAGATTTTATCATCCGCTCTAAGCGGCGGGCCGTTTTCGTGGGGATTATCGGGATTTGACGACCAGGGTAATAAAATCCCCAACAAACTGGGCCATTTCTTCCTGGCTTTGAATGTGGCCAATTTTATTGATCTGGACGAATTCCGCCAAATCACCGGCAACATACTTCGCGCCATGCGTAACGCCGGCAAATTGCCGGGCTGCGACAGAATTTACACCGCCGGTGAAAAAGGCCATAACCGCGAGCAATATATAATGGAGCATGGCGTGCCGATCAAGGAGACCATGCAAAAAACCATGCTGCAAATAAAAAAGGACTATGACCTGAAAATAGAGTTGCCGTTTTAATAAAGTTTCGAGTATATCGATCACCGGCATATTGATAATTCAAGCCGGACAAGGATTCCCTGCCGGGGGAAAATTTATCCAGTACACCCGGTTACCGGTGATTGGTGTTTGTAAATATCTGCATTAATTGCACAATGTTCATATATTATATTCCGGTAATTAATAAATGTCTGTTTCACTGTAGCGTTCTGTGCAAACTGCTTGAGAACCAGTATTTTCTTTCAAAAAATGTTTTGAAGGAATTTCGTTATCTAACAAGAGGTGAAAAACTAAAGTTTTCAATAATTGTATAAACAATAATCATTTGCGAAACAAAGTTTTGCATTTAATTTTCGCTCCAGACTTTTGAGACTGTGTGAAAACGCCTGTAAAAGCCTAGTTGTCAGCTCTTGAAAGTAGCTCAGATTTTACCGGACCCGGAGTACAGTCCCTTTATGGACTGTGGGCCGCCGCAGGCGGCCTCGAATCAATTTATTGTTTAATAAAAACATATAGTTAAATGGCATGGAGCATATATGTAATAATCAGTAAGGTTTTCATGTTACAGATGATATTTGGGCCTTCGGCCCAACGCATCGCATAAAGGCGATGCACTCCACTTTTTACAGTAATAATTTTGGTTTTCACACAATCTCTCTTGTTTGGAGCGGAGAACTCTGGGTTCTCGGACAGTCTGTTTACATAATGGATGCTGAACTGGTAATGTGTTATCGGTAGTAATATGATATGCAGGGAAAAAAATGAAAAGATATCTTGAACAAACAGTTGATTTTTTGGGGTTTTTAGGGGCAAAATTACGCGACCTGAAAGGGTATGCCACTCTGACCAATGAAATTTTGCAAAACGCGGATGATGCCCCGGACGTTACCTCGGTTTCGTTTGATATTAACGAAATGGCCATGTTCGTTGAAAATAACGGCTCTTTTCGCGAACTGGATTTTGACCGCATGCGCAAAATTGCCGCAGGCGCTAAAAGTACGGAATTAAATACTATCGGCGTATTCGGCATCGGTTTTCTTTCCGCTTACCAGATCACCGATAACCCGATCATCGTTTCTTCCGGGCGCAAATGGACTTTTTACCCGGAAGCTGATGAAGGTCAGCGCATTGTTGAAATTGATTGTAACGATTATGGTAAAACTTATTTTGGCTTTCCCTGGGCCAGAAATCCCCATAGTAATGTGCGAACCAAATTAAAACTGGAGCATATTACAGAAAAATCCATTGAAAATTTAAAGCAGGAATTGTTGCACACCCTGCCGACCAGTATTCTATTCCTGAGAAAGATTAATAATATTGTTGTCAAGGAAAATGGTCAGGTAATTCAAACAATTATCAAAAAGCCGCTTCAGGATAATAAACAGGTTTTACTGGTCAACAATAAAGAAATAGTGTGGTACCTGATCAAAACCGATTTCAACCATACTGCGGCGGAATTGCGTAATAAATATCCGTACCAGATCGAAGAAAAGCGCGAGGCTGATGTCGCGATTGCTATTCCCGGCGACATGTCAAATTTTCACGGCCATTTTTATGCATATCTGCCTATTCCTCAAATTACCAGTTTACCTTTTCATATAAATGCCGATTTTTTTACTTCCTCCGACCGGAAAAGGGTTATATTTGAAAATGATTACCAGGCGATATGGAATGAAACAGCTATAATTGAGGTCGCCAGATCGTTGATTGGGAATTTAACCTCAATAGCCGAATTTTTAGGCCCAAAAGAGTTTTGGGAATTTCTGGAGCGAATTCGCGATGCCCATCAACAGGTTATAGAGGGGCATAATGTGCCGGTAGTAAAGAAGATCTGGGATATTTTACAAATGAATCTGGCGCAGGCGCGGATTGTATACAGTAATTCCGGTGAATGGCTGCTGCCCCGTGAGACTTTTTTACTTGAAGATAAAGTCGAATATGAAATAGCTTATATCCTGGAAGCATTGGGATTAAAGCTGGTGCACCCGGATTTGTTTGATAAGCAAAAATTGATGCGGCACGAGTCAATTAATATTCCCCGTTTTGGAGCCCTGGAACTGGCGCGGGCTCTGCATTTACAGGGCTTTGGCAATCCACGCGACCTGGTTGAAGCGCCGGAATGGTTTTTGGATGATGAAGGGCGAAAAAAACTGGGGGCGGAAATTGAGCGTTTACTCAACAGGGAAAGGATTGAAATTTTACCTTCTATCAAATCCGAAATCCAGAATTGTTGCATAGCTATATCGGTTGTAAATAAATTAAATGCCCCTAAAAGTTTATGGGCAGCGGACAAAGAAGAAGTTGATGTTTTTAGCGCGCTCAACCTGGCTTATGTATTTGCCGCTAACAATAACCCGGCGGGGATATCTCAATTGATCAATGAATTTGATGTGCCGGCGGCAATTGACATTATTAACCTGGGCATTCGGGATATTTTTGAGCCATCCGATGAAAACCACCTGGAAGCGCATTGGAAAAGCCATCCACAGAGTATAATCGGTTTAATCGAATGGTTCGATCAAAAGCGGAAAATAATCAAAGGCGATGAGGAACTGATAGCCAGGTTGCGCAAATTACCGATCTGGCCTTCCGGAGAAAAATTATATACAATCGAACAACTGTTCATCCCCGGGAATTTTGAAGATCCGCTGAACATAACTTCCCTGGTTGATAAATATATTTTAAATAATTACAGGGACCTGTTGACAATTCTGGGCATTCAGGAACTGAATATTATCAATTATGTAAAAATGTTTGTTCCCCGTTGTTTTCAGGACAAGAACAGATTGAGCAGGGAAAAGATCAGGGAACTGGTGCAGTTTTTATCCCGTAACCTGGGGACGTTCATTGGCAATGACCAGGTAAAAACTATTTATCAGCAGTTAGAGATCATCGAGTGTTATGACGGCAAGATAAGAAAACCCCAGGATGTGTATTTTTATGACCGGGAGCGGGAAAAGATTTTCGGCAGTAATATTGCCTTTGTAGCGCCTATGATAGAAAAGCAAAAATCGTTGTTTGAATTTTATAAATGGCTGGGTATTTCGTACCAATTGCGTTCACAGGATATTTTATCAAGAATCCGGGAGGTGATAAAGCAACCCCCGGATGAACAAAACCGCCATATAATTCAGCATATCTTTGCTATAGTTGGCTCTATATGGAAAGAACTTGATGACAAGGATAAAGAAGATTATTATGTGTTAAAAAAAGAAAAATGGTTGCCGGCGGAAAACGATTTTGTGCAATGGCATTCCGTTGATGAATTGTATACAACTTTTAACGCGGCTCTTTTTAAATCCACGGCCCTCTTTTTGGATATAGATAAACAAAAAAGTTACAGTGGGTTTATACATTACCTGGAAATTCCAACAACGCCGGATTGTGATAAAGTTGTACTGCATTTACTGAACTGTATTAAAAGCAATGAAAAGGTGACCCCCCTGGTCTACCGGTTTTTAAACAAATATGTGAATGACCCAGCAATCGACCTGCTGCAGGGAAAACCGTTTATCTTTGTGGAAGGAAAAGGTTATTTGCCGGCGCAAAAGGTATTTTTAGGCAAACATGATTTTGGTAAATACAGGGTGCAGCTTGAATCTTATTGGTATCACTATGCCGATTTGCTTTTAAAGCTGAATGTTCGGGAAGATCCCACAGACCAGGATATCATCGATGTGATTATCGAGATCAATCAACAATACCAGGACGGCAACAAACCCCTTCCCGAAACCGGTTTACAGGTTCTGAATCATTGTTACCAGTTGCTGAACGACAAACCGGTCAATGTATTATCGCATCTGAGCCAGAAAAAAATAATACCAAACACTAACAATATTTTAACCGAGCCAGTAAATTTATTCTTTAATGATCAGTCCGGCCTGGCGCAAAAGTTTGATAAAAAATTGCGATCATCTTTTATACCGATCAACCCTGCAACCTGGCGGGCAATGAACTCTACCGGTGTACAGTTATTACACAATGCAGCCGAGTACAAGCTGGTAGACAGCGAGCAATCGACAGTCGACCGTGAACTGATGACGCGCATTACACAGCGGAAAAATTTAATCTTTAGCCTGTTCAAATCGATCATTGTTCACCCGATAAATAAAGATATTCTCTCGTTTATCGATCAATTGCTTGTTTATAAAATGCGGTCGTTAAAGATCGAGTTCTCTTTGAATATAAATAATGATGTTGTTAAAAATACTAGCGAAGCGATTGCAGCATATCTGGACCGGAAAAATTATGTATTGTATTACCAGGAAGTGAATAATAAAACACCGTGGCTGGCAATATCCCGGGAAATTGCTTCACAAATAGACCCATTTGTACAGGCGGGGTTGGTGGCAGCCGGCATTAAAGAGATTCTTAGTGCGGACACGATGGAAGAAGCAGAGGCAATTCTGGCCGATTTGGGCATAGTAAACGATAGTCACGATCATATTGCCCGACCTGCCGCAACTCATTCTCCGCAGTTCAGGGTAAACGCATGAAATAATTGGACATGTAGCAGCTATCTTGTTATCTGAAAAACCGTAAATTTCTAATAAATAATTATGGAGTTGTGAACACCAAGGACAGTAATGTTGCTACAGACCCTGGCGAACCACCGGCAAGACAGGGTCATAAAAACCGGGGTGGGTGTCTGGAAATACCAGGCTGCCATTTTTTATTAGTAAAATTATTTTAAATTATTATCGCTGTTGTTTTTGTGAAAAGTGTGAATTATATTTATGTGATCAGTTACCTTTAACCACTATTGCCGGGAATTATGAAAAAAAATAGATTATTGGCTTTGCTTGTAACAATGATCCTGGTTACAAGTTCCTGTGAAGAAAAAAATCCCCTCAACCAGAAAACAAAGAAATTAGAGACCGGTACCATGACCGATTGTGACGGCAATGTATATCGTACAGTGAAAATCGGCGACCAATGGTGGATGGCTGAAAATCTGCGGGTAACTCGTTATCGTAATGGCGACACAATCCCGAATATCACCGGCAATAACCAATGGAAGGGGCTGACAACCGGGGGCTTGTGTTATTATAATAATGACAGCAATTACGCCGAGGAATTCGGCGCTTTGTATAACTGGTACGCAGTGACTAGTGATAAAAAGCTGGCTCCGGATGGCTGGCATGTCCCTGGCGACGAGGAATGGAAACAACTCGAAAGGACACTGGGAATGAGCGAGACCGATGTTGAAGCCAGCGGATTAAGGGGCGCCGGGGAAGGTGGAAAAGTAAAGTCCGCCGGTTTCGGATATTGGGCCAGCCCCAATACCGGGGCGACCAATAGCAGCGGCTTTTCAGCGCGGGCTGCGGGCTATCGAAATTTTAATGACGGCGCTTTTTATCTTATCGGTCAAGCGGCAATAATCTGGTCGGCTACCGAGTTGAACAGTGACTATGCATGGTACCGTGAGCTTTCCTGCACCAACGCCAATATAAACCGTTATATTTTTTATAATAAAAGAAGCGGGTTGTCTGTGCGGTTGGTTATGGATTAATGCGATTCACGCATTTGTCGGAAAAGCGCTTGTAAGCAGGTTCTGTGAATAACCGGCAATGAATAATTTTAACCGCTAATTTGTTGTTATTTTGATAATAACATTTTTTAAAAATGTTCCAAAAAAATTTAAAAGTTCTTTAATAATAGCCGGCGTTTTGCGGCATTACCGGTTTGGTAAAATCGTAAAAAGATAAGGCGACCGTAAAACCAACAAAACATCAAGTCATAAATCCGGGAGTTGCTTATGTTGAAACGATTGTTTATTGCAGTTGCATTTTTATACTTCACCGTATCTGTATATGGGCAGAAACCGCAAACGCAGGCAGGAAAATGCTTAACCTGCCACAAAGAAGTTTCAAGGGGATTATATAATCAATGGTATAATTCGGCGCATGGCCGGCATAATGTGGTGTGCCTGGATTGCCATGGCGCCGCCAAAGGCGATAAAGACGCATTTACTCATTACGAAGCCCAAATTGCCACCCTGGTAACCCCCAAAGATTGCTCACGCTGCCATCCCAAAGAGTCGCAGGAAGTGGAAAATTCCTATCATGCCACGGCCGGATTGATTTTGGACTCTAACGATGCATATATGGCGCATGTCGCCGCCGGCCAACCTGTAGCTATTACCGGCTGCGAAAGTTGCCATGGCGCATTAGTAAAAATTGATGACAAATCGCCCAACAAGCTGTCCAAAGAATCATGGCCCAATTCCGGTATCGGCCGGGTCAATCCGGATGGTTCCAAAGGCGCATGTAATGCCTGCCATACCCGGCATTCTTTTGCGGTTTCGCAGGCGCGCCAGCCGGAAGCCTGTTCCAAGTGTCACCTTGGCCCCGACCACCCGCAAAAAGAGATCTATGAGGAATCCAAGCATGGCAATACCTATTATACACATATCGATCAGATGAATTTAAAGGCCGACCGTTGGGTGGCCGGCCAGGATTATTATGAAGCACCCACCTGCGCCACCTGTCACATGTCCGCGGCCCTCAAACAGCCGCTAACCCATGATGTGGGCCAGCGCATTTCGTGGACGCTGCGTCCGGCGGTTTCCGTCTATAAAGAAGACTGGCAGAAAAAACGCGACCGCATGCAGGATGTTTGTACTACTTGTCACGGCAGCGCTTTTGTGGACGGTCACTATTACCAGTTTGACGCCACTGTGCGGTTGTATAATAAAAAATTTGCCGAACCGGCCGGGGCGATAATGAAAATTGTCGCCGACAAAAAGCTGCTTAAAAACACCGCCAGTTACAGTAACGATATTGAATGGACCTACTGGGAATTATGGCATCATGAAGGCCGGCGCGGCCGGCATGGCGCCTCTATGATGGGCCCCGATTACACGTGGTGGCATGGTATGTATGAAGTGGCGCAGCATTTCTATTTCAAGTTCCTGCCGCAAGCCCGCGAGTTTAATGACCCGGATGTCAACAAATATATCGATAATTTACTGGCTAATGATCCGATGCACCAGTGGCTGAACCGCCCGACCGAGGAACTGAAAAAGGATATCAAGTCCGGCAAAATGCAAAAGATCTTTAAGGATATGTATTCGGAAACCAGGTAAGGAGGAGTTGTGCTGTTAAAATATCGAAATTTTCTCAGGGGCCTGGCCGTAACCTGGTGGGGCAAGGCGGGCGTCATTTTAACGACTTCTTCTTTTATTACATTTATTCTGTTCGAAGCGGCGCATACGCTCGGGTTGATCCGTAATGCATATATCGGGCTGATCACCTATTTGTTGTTTCCGGCATTATTCATCATCGGTCTTGTGCTTATACCCATCGGCTGGTACAAATATCGTAAATTACGCGGTCTGCCGACCAAACGATTGCTGGAGGAAAAATTCAGCAGCGAAGATGTGCAGGCGCGCAGTTTTGGGTCGCGGGTATTTCTGACGATTTTACTGTTCACTTTGATAAACGTTGTATTTATTACCACAGCGGGAATGCGGATGCTGCATTTTATGGATCAGGCGCATTTTTGCGGCACTGCCTGCCATACGGTGATGAATCCGGAGTGGGTTACCTACCAGCAGTCCCCCCATGCGCGGGTGAAATGCGTTGAATGTCATGTCGGCGAAGGGGTCGGGGCGCTGATCAATTCCAAGATCAACGGCACCCGGCAGATGATCCTGGCGGCCTTTGATGCTTACCACACTCCGATTCCCACGCCGGTGCATCAACTGCGGCCAACGCGCGAAACCTGTGAAAAATGTCACTGGCCGGAAAAATTTTATGGCCGGAAAATCCGTACCCATGTGCATTATCGGACGGATAGCCTGTCGACGACGTTTTATAATACATTGATCCTGAAAATCGATGCCGGCAACCGGGACGAAAAAACCGGCATTCACTGGCATATCGGCGCGCATAGCACGGTGTTGTTTACATCGGTAGATGATGAACAGGAAGAAATGATCACTGTTAAAGTATTACAAAAAGACAGTACCTGGAAAGAATACACTAACACCCGGCTGGCCAACCGGCAGGTTAATTACAAAAAGACCCGCACTATGGATTGTGTGGATTGTCATAACCGCGCTACTCATATTTACCAGGATGTGGAACAAGCGGTTGACGACCTGCTTTACAACGGCTCAATCGACCGGTCGATGCCAAACATCAAACGGGAGGCATTGGCCGCTGTAAGCGGCAACTATCCCTCGCAGTCGGCGGCTATGCAGGGCATCGAACAGCATTTAAACAGTTTTTATATGCGGCAAAACCCGCAGCCTGAGCTGCAACCGCAATTGGCCGGTGCGGTTGCCGAGTTACAGAATATTTATAATCGTAATATTCACCACCAAATGAAAATCGACTGGGGAACGTATCCCAGTCACCTCAACCATGCCAATGGCGGGGGATGTTTCCGCTGCCATAATCAAAATATGCGCGCGGAAGACGACTCGTTTATCCGCAATGAATGTACCCTATGCCATTCATTTCTGGCTTTCGAAGAGCAGCAACCGTTCCGTTATTTAACCCCGGTTGCCAAAGATCAGCCCGGTTATGCCATGTACGAGTATTTGCTGCAGGATGCGCTGAATTCGTGGTGACCTCTGTCTCATACCGTGACTGTATCAAAAGCCCAAAAAAGTAGACCAGGATACAAATTTGAGTAAAAAAAGCCTTTCATGTCATTCCGAGGAGCGAAGCGACTAAGTATCTTTCGTATTTAACATATTGTACAACAAGATTTCTCGCTTCGCTCGAAATGACAAGTTTGTTTTGAGTGTTTTTTTCCTCGTTCCTAATCTCATGATCAGGAAAGAGAGTGGTCAGGAATCTCCGATTCCTTTCAAGCAGTTATTTTAAATATGATCTTTACCTTTCAAATCAGAGATTTTGTACAAGCGGGTTCCCAATTGGGAGAGACTGTGTGAAAACCAAAAATTTTGCTGTAAAAAATGGAGTGCATCGCCTTTATGCGATGCGTTAGGCCGAAGGCCCAAATATCATCTGTAACAAGAAAACCTTACTGATTATTACATATATGCTCCATGCCATTTAACTATATGTTTTTATTGAAACAACAAACCGATTCGAGGCCGCCTGCGGCGACCCACAGTCCATAAAGGGACTGTACTCCGGGTCCGGTAGAATCTGAGCTACTTTCATGCGCTGACAACCAGGCTTTTACAGGCGTTTTCACACAGTCTCTGGAGTATGGAGGGGAGGTTAAATGGGCATTGCACAGAAACATTATGCTCCGCTATCATATATTTTCTATGACTTTACACTATTTTTTTGTAATTTTAATTCTAAAATATCGGGACATCTATGAGTGAATATAATAAAGATTTTTTAAAAAAAGAACCTCCTTTGGACTGGCACGGCGCCCCTGAAGCGGTTGTGGTTTTGCCTGAGCCGGATGAAGGCCCGGAACTGACCCGCATTCCTCTCAGTCGTGCTATTTTTAAGCTGGCGTGGCCGGCTTTTACTTCCATGCTGTTGTTGATGATATTCAACCTGGTGGATATCTGGTGGGTGGGCAAACTGGGCGCTGAAGCGCTGGCCGGGGTGAGCGCGGCGGCGTTTATGATGTGGACCCTGCAATCCATTGCCACCCTGGTCGATACCGGCGTTAACGCCATGGTCGCCCGATTTTATGGCGCCAGGGATAATGAACTGGCCAGTCGGGTTGTGGGCCAGGGCATCATTCTGGCTTCAATTTTAGCGATCACCTTTGGCATTTTGGGATATATATTCCAAAATTATATTTATGCCTATATGGGTCTGGAGGGCAATGTACTCCATGCTGCCCGCGATTATATGAATTTTATTTTTGCGGGGATGATCACCATATTTACCACCTTTGCCGCAGATGCCGCCTTTCGCGGCATGGGCGATACCAAAACGCCGTTAAAGATCATTTCTGTGGCGCTGTTGTTGAATTTTATCCTCGATCCGCTGCTGATTTTTGGCATCGGCCCGTTTCCACGTATGGAGACCGGCGGCGCAGCGCTGGCTACTGTCCTCAGTCATGTTCTGGCTATTAGTTGGAGCGTTTGGCTGCTGCGGAAAAGAGAAGTAACGATTAAATTTGTAACCAGGATGAAACAATTCATCAACCTGGATCTGATCTGGCGTATTGCCCGGGTCGGCGCGCCGATTTCGTTCAGCGGCATTATGTTCAGCATCAGTTACATGCTGCTGACCCGCGTTATCACCCGGTTCGGCTCGGAACCCCTGGCGGCGCTGGGCCTGGGGCACCGCATCGAGGGACTGGCATATTTTACCGCGGTTGGTTTTTCTGTGGCTGCGGCCACCCTGGTGGGACAGAACCTCGGCGCCAAAAAACCGGAGCGGGCCGAAAAAGCCGCCTGGCTGTCCGTATTGTACACGTGTTGTTTGTTGCTGGCGGTTTCTTTGGTTTTCCTGTTTTTTGGCAAATGGATTATTATGTTTTTTATCAACGATCCCAGGGTCATTGCCGAGGGTGTGCGTTACCTGCGCATTATTGCCATGTTTGAAGTGTTTTTGGGAATGGAAATCGTTTTCGAGGGCGCGTTCGGTGGCGCCGGGAATTCCCTGCCGCCTATGCTGGTATCGGTTCCCATCACCTGGGCGCGTATTCCCCTGGCCATTGTGCTTGCCAATACATTGGGAATGGGCAGCAACGGCATCTGGTGGGCTATCGCCGCCACTACGGGTTTAAAGGGTATCATTATGGCGCTCTGGTTCAGGCGGGGCGGATGGAAGACCAAAAAGGTGTAGCATCTGTTTATAAATAATACATGCCAGGCCGCAACCGACAAAATAGTAAAAGATATCGGCGGTGTTAAAGTTAACGCCGATGAGGGTTCTACCCAGGAAGGTACTGCGTATCTTTTCCAGCAAAGGGGAAGTAAATAATTGTGAAAATTCCATCATGCTGCAAAAAAGTAATGTGACGAGCGCGGTTTTTAATGGCGGCAAAAGCGGTTCTGCAAAAAGTAACAGGAAATACCAGAACATGGCATATAATATATCCCCGGCGTAATTATAGACCCAAATTTGTCCGGGTCCATGATAGAATTTTGTATAGATCCCTGCCGGGATCAGAACGAGCAGTATGAATAACAGGTATAGACGAAGTTTCTGTTTCATATAAAATAAATTGTCCAAGTTATTTTGGGGGACTGTATCAAATAGTATAGAATGAGAAAGTGTAGTACAACTGCGGAATTTTTTCGCTTTAAACTTTCAAACTATACATTGGCACAGCCCTTTGTTTTTATCGAATTTGCGGAAAGGTATGCTACACTTTCCCTGGTACGACCTGGGAACATCTCTGTCCTGGTCGAATCTGCGACCCAGGACGAGCTTTGTATTATACAAGCGGCGGAGTGACCCGCCGCATGAAAAGAATTATATTTTCAGGTCTTTAAAGTTTTTGGTTATATTGGCAATAATGGCAAATTTAGAGATCACCTTGTCCAGACCCTCGCCCATACGATATGTATCTTTATCCAGGCGGCCCTGCGGGTCGAGTTCGGTCAAAACATTCGCCTGTTGCAGGTTGGGGTTATCTTTGGCATAGGGCCACAGCCGGAACGAGCCGCCACTGATCTCATCGATCAGGTACACATCGCCATCGATAATGCCATATTCGAGTTTCATATCCACCAACTGCACCTTGAATTGTGCAAATGCCCGTTCCAGGTGCAGGAAAACCTGAACATTCAAATCCACCATTTTTTTATACTGCCAGCCGTTCTTTTTGGCGATGATGAATTCAATATATTTCTGGTCGAGCAGGGGATCGTGCAGGGGATCATCCTTGTAATGGAACTGGGTGATGGGCGTTTCGTAACGTGTGCCTTCCACCGCATTGCCCCAGTGCAGAATCGACCCGGTGGCTACCCGCCGCGACACCACTTCGAGGTTGATTTTTTGATCCAGCTTTTTGACCAGCGATACTTTTTCAGCCGGACTGCTGATATAGTGGGTTTGTAACCCGCAGCGGTTCAGGTATTCGAAAATATCCTTGTTGGTTTGCCAGTCCACCAGGGCTTTACCCTGGATTATATCATGTTTCACACCGTCTCCGGCAGTGATATCGTCCTTGAACTGCATAAAGACAGATTTGGGGTCTGCCGGGTTTTCGTAAATGATCTTGGTCTTGCCTTCATTTATTTTTTTGAATTTGGAAAAATCCAGGGTCATAACTTCCTCCTTGAATAAAAGATATTTTCTATAATGTAAAACAACCGCAACATTATTCAAAGGATTTTTATCATTTCCGGCAATTTATCTGTAAAATTTTTGCTGTGCCGTTTTATCTGCCGGAGACAGAGGGCAAGCAAGAGTATACATCAGGGCAGGGTTTCGATGGCAGCCTGGAAGCGCTGTAATTGTGGATTATTCGGGTCAACTGCCGCCCACAAAGCGGCAGTTTGCCGACATTCAAATTTCATTTGCGTGCGGTAAAAATAATCCCCCCAGTTGGCCAGCATCCGCTGCAAATTCGTCAGATCGGAATCGTTCATTATTTGCAGGGCCAGCATGGCAGGGACAAGCTGGGTAGTGGATTGCCAGTTTTTTTGCGTCCAGTTGGTTGCGAGCGCATTGAAAAAACAGGCCCGGCTGTTTTGCACAAATTCTTTCACTTCCGGGTGTCGGCTAAGGGCGATCTGGAATACTTCAAAAGACTGTTCATAGTTCTGTTCATCGAACAACTTTTTGCCCCATTTGTGATAGAGGTCGATCTCGAAATTATAATTTGAGCGAGAATCGCGGTTGAATTGCTGCGCCAGGGTGACAAAATTAAAAGCGCTGCGGTAATCCTTGACCTGCATGGCAAAATAAGCGCGGTTATATGCCAGCAGCCCTAACAGTTCGGTATTGTTGATTTGCCGGCCCTGGGTATTTTCATAGGCATATATTTTATCCAGGCCGATCTGGTAGCGCCGGTCTTCCGGGTAAAATTGCAACAGGTATTGGGAATACTCTTTCAGGTTCTCCATGATGTTGAATCCCATACCGGAGGTGTTTTCCACCATCAGCCGCCGGGAGAAATCCGTAAAAATAGTGTAGGTATGAGTGGGCGTTTCAAAGGCTTCGGTGGCCCAGCCCATGTCTTCGCAGATCAGGTTATAAAGAATAGTGCCGGCTACGCAGTTGAACTGTTTTTGTTTGACCACATTGATCAGGGTAGTGGCTTTTTCCTGGTAGGTGATGAGCCAGTTACTATGCAGGTAACCAAACACATTACCGGCGGAATTAATGCGGTCAAAGGGATCAAAGTTATAATCTTTGAGGGTCTTGACCAGGGTATTGTACCATTTTAGATAATAACTCAGAGAATCGGGATGAGTGGCGCCGGACAGAATAAACGCGGCTTGTATCTTGCTGTAATTATCCAGGCGATGATCTTCCATATCCTTACTCAGCCGCGATTCGATGTACGAGTCCGCCAGGCAGGGAAGCGCAGCCAGAAACAGAAAAAAACATATATTTTTTATTCCACGACTCATCTTATTCTCAGTTTTGCATAAAATAACCAAACATAAGCCGATTTTCAAGTGTTTTAGATTGAACAAGTCTTTTCCTGTATGAGCGTCGTACCGGTATGCCGGTTTACCTCCTGCGTACACGGTAACGGGTTTTTAATCCGTCAAGTTACCTGATGGGCGTTTAAATTTTACCCGTATATTTGATAAATGTTCCGTTCTGGAATTCATTAAAGGCGACCCGTAATTCCTGCTGGGTATTCATCACAATCGGGCCGTACCAGGCAATCGGTTCGCGCAGCGGCTTGCCGGATACCAGCACAAAGCGCACCGGATCGGCAACTGTTGTAACGACAATATGATCGCCGTTATCAAAAATGACCAGGCTTTCGTTTTTAATCAGACAATCGCGCTGTAAATCCATATACCCGGCGCCAATTTCCTTACGCGCCCAGGAATCGCGTTCCTTGTCAAAGTAAGCTGCGCCGGTGAGTACATAGGCAAAAGCGGTGTGGCCGGATTTTACAGGATGGGAAAAAGTGGTTTCCGGTGGAATGGTGATATCCAGGTATTCCGGCTCGATGACGACATCGCGCACCGGCCCCGGCATGCCTTCAATGTTGCCGCAAATGATCCTGATCTTGACCCCGGCCTGGGTAGTTATTTCCGGAATCGCGCCGCTTTTGATTTCCCGGTAACGGGGATTCATCATTTTATCGGCGGCCGGCAAATTAGCCCATAGCTGCAACCCCCACATTGCACCGTTCTTTTCACCTTTGGGCATTTCCTGGTGAATAATACCGCTACCGGCGGTCATCCATTGCACATCGCCGGGGCCAATAATGCCCTTGTTCCCCAGGCTGTCCCCATGTTCCACGCTGCCTTCCAGCATATAGGTAATTGTTTCGATGCCGCGGTGCGGATGCCAGGGAAAACCGGCCCGGTATTGCTGCGGATCGCTGGAATGAAAATCATCCAGCAGCAGGAAGGGATCGAGTTGTTCCGGTTCGCGGTTGCCGAAGGCTCTTTTTAAATGTACCCCTGCGCCTTCTATGGTGGGTACACTTTTATAGAGTTGTTTGATTTTTCTGGTTTTGTCCATAACCGCCTCTTGATTTAATGAACCTGATATAACAGACCGTTTTTTATATTAACGGAAATTTGTGTAAAAATATTCAAAAATCAAAGCGTAATATAGGAAATTACCGACAAACGGTTCCGTTCCGGAAAGGAAAAATTTTTTATATAGTTAAAATACAGGTTGAATTTTTTGTAATATGCGGCAATCCCAATTTCATGATAGCTTTGCTGCGGGTAACTCGTGTTTAAATAAAATAACTGGCAGCCGGGCAGGGGCTGCACGGCCAGGTTTTTTTGTTGTGCATAACTGTTTTCGTGCAGGTTGACGCTGATACGGCCGTTATATGCCGAAAACACTACAATTTTGTCCGTATTGGAAAATCGCATAAAGATAGTACTGTGCAGTTTTTCCACCCGGTACATCACATTCAATCCGGACAAGTTAGGAAAAATGAAACCCAGGTTGTGTTTTGATAATTCCCTGCGGCTGTATTTTAACGCTTGTCCCGCAATGCTGCCGCCGATTGCCAGCAGGAATATTTTATTTTTGCTTTCTTCCGGGTACATGTTGATATCATAAAACAGTTGTGCAGTGGATTCGCAGCTGTCCAGATAACGACCGTGCCCCATATAGGAAAGGCGGTTCAGATTGCGCTTTAACATGATTTCATTGATCAGCAGGCTTTTAATGGGCAGCGCCTGAGTGCCGCCGGTATTGGCATAAGGACTAGTATACGATGAGTACATGGCGGTTGTACTGCTAGTCAGAGTACTGTCTTCATTCCCAACCGCAAGAACGGGAGAATGAACAAGTAAAAGAATAAATACAGGAACGATAAGGATTTGTCGTATTCCACCCATTTGCATATCCTTTTTCTAATGAAGGATGTACAGAATTTAGAGATCGCCCGGTATTATCTGTTTTTTATACACTGCATTTCATTACAGGTTCTGCCTGAAATGAAACCGCTTCTAAAAAATAGAACAATTCTGATGAAAAAAAAGTTCCCTCAATCAAAGGGTTTGGGTAAAATAACCGATTTTTCTATAACCAGTTCAAACTATCCACCCGGCCTTTAATGGAGGAATAACAAAGCAATACCACAGACAGCAATAACAGCGCCGATAATCGCCCGCAACGACAGTTTGGTTTTATGAACTATAATGATCATCGGCAAGATCAGCACCGGCACAGTAGCCAGCAGGGTGGAGGCAATGCCAGTTTCGGTATGTTTAATGGCTACTATGGAAAGCCATACGCCCAGAAAGGGGCCGAATATCGCGCCGCCAAAGGTGAGCAGCACCGCCCGGCCATTTTTGAGCGCCGGAGTTATTTTATGGCGGTTGTTGGTTGCAAGCATTACCAGCGCCAGCACAAAGGTAGCCGGCGCCATGCGCAGTAAAGTGGCGGCCACCGGGGTGATATTGTCAACCAGACCGTATTTGGCTAATACAAGTCCAACCGCCTGGCCCAGGGCGGCTATCAGGCCATAGATAACCCCTTTGAATTTAGAGCCGTTGGTTGGTTCCGGGACATTTTCTTCTTTAATGACCCAAAATATACCCGCTATGGTAATAATAATGCCGATGATAGCCAGCCAGGCCAGCGTCTCTCCCAGAAAAAGCCAGGCCAGGGCAGCGGTGATTGGCGGGGCAATCGACATTAACAACATGGTGCGGCGGGAGCCGAGGATATACAGGCTTTTAAATATGGCGCTGTCGCCAATGACCAGGCCGACAATGCCGCTGATGCTTAGCCACAGGTAATTGGCGGAACTGGCATGCAGCGGAAAGAATTCGCCGGTTGCAAAAAAACAACTGATGCTTAATAACAGGGTCGCCATGAAAAGCCGGAACAGGTTGGTTGTTATCGTGCCGATCCGTTTGGTGGCGGACTCGAAAAGCAGGGAGCAGATTCCCCAAAAAAATGCGCCGGTTAAGGCGGCCAGTTCACCGATGTAGGGCATAAAAATTCCAAAATCAAAAAATATGTATAGTATGACTTGGGGACAGGAGTGTTGCTGCTGATGAAAGTACAGAACACATTACCCCGGTTGGCCTGGTTTGCGCCGGGTCAATAGCCAGCCTGTTACAGGTTTTTTTCAGGCCGATAAATTTACAAACAAAATTTTACAAAACATATTGAATTGTGGATCAGGAAAAAGACAATATAAATCCCGGTGCGATCTGGCTGCGGCCCGGCAGAACATCAGTGTGGTCCACCTGGGGCATGGGTTAGGGAGTAGGATGGGGTTTTTTCGGCTATTTGCCGGATTTGAACTCGCCGTCCCGGATTATGGTATAAAGAATTCATAACAGTACAGATACCCCATCATTCGGACAGCCGGCAGGATGTTTTTTAGCGCTCATCCCAGGTCAAGTCGTCTCGATACGGGCCGGAAGATGTAGCACCGGCCCTACTCGACGACCGGTCAATAAACAAATCCCGTCATTGCCACGACCTTCAGGTCGTGGATCAAATAATGCAAAAACAAGGCTTTAGCCTAAATTATAATTAGGTTAAAGTCAGTTCAATATTATAATATTAACCACGTCATAAATGACGTGGCAATGAATTTTCTGATTGTAACACCATTTCAAAATCCAGCCGGGTTTGTGTTTTGGTACTCATACACCGATTGGCTGCACCCATCCACTGTGAAAGGGCACAGTTCCACGCTCGTTAAAGACAAGGGGCAAAAGCCCCTTGTTCCAGGGTAAGAAACCCTGGCGAATTTTCCGCACCGGGATGTGAATCCCGGCAGCAATTCAGTGTGGTCCACCTGAGGTATGAGTCTGTTACAAAGAAAATGCTATGAATTCGAACCTGACCGGGCTTATGCCGAATTTGCGGCGAGGTGGGCTACACTTTGTTGCGTACTGACCAGAAAATGTCGTCTCGATACGTCCGCCGGAGCGGACTACTCGACGACCGGTTATTCTAAAATATATTACGGTCATCGAATAGTCCCGTTGCTTTACCTTTCGGGACGTATCGAGATGACTGTTGATCGCGCTGCCGGGTTCCACCCCTGACGGGGTTACTAATTTTTTATTTAATTTGCTATAAACATTTTACCCCTAACGGGGTTTAGCCTGTGGTCGGGCCTGCGGCCAGGGTATATCCCCGGTCCGAGCTTGTAATCCTGCTCAGAGTTGGGGATAAAATGAAAACAGCCGCAGCGAAACCGCAGCGGCTGTTTATTCGGAGTTACAAGAGCAACCGGGTCAACAGTTGCAGGTAAATTATTTGATAAAGGCCATCTTTTTTACGTCTTTGTAGCGCCCGGCCTGAATTTGCAAATAATAAATTCCGGAACTGACTTTGCTGTCAAACTCGTTCAGGCCGTTCCAGGTAATTTCATGGTAACCGGGTTTGAACTTGCTGTTGACCAGGGTTTTAACCACCTGGCCGTTAACATTATAGATAGTAATTTGCGTTTGCGCTTCACGCGGCAGTTCAAAACGGATTTTGGTGGTCGGATTGAACGGATTCGGGAAATTCTGGTACAACTGAAAATCCCTGGGCAGGGAGGTTTCCGCCATGACCGGCCCGTTTTCCGACATGACGCCGGAACTGTTAACGTCGACCAGTTTATAATAATAGCGGCGGCCGTCTGCGGCGGTGGTGTCGGTGTAGGTATAGTCGCAATCCTTTTCCGGGGCGATCAGTTTTTCATTCATTTTTATATAATCGCCTTTTTCCGCCATGCTTCTGTAGACAAAGAAACCGAGGTTGTGCTCTTCCTTGCGGGTTTGCCAGTTTACGGAAATTCCCTGGTAGGGCGTATGGCTGGCGCTAAAGCTGGTCAGCTCGATTTTAGTGACGCGATCCCATTTAACCTCAACAGAATCCTGGCCGTCGGAGACCATACAGGTAAGCGAATGGACGCCGGGATGCTCGGCGGCGATAAAGGTAAATTCGGCGCCGGAAGCGCAGGCATCGTCATCCACATACCAGGTATAGAGCAGCGGGTCGTCATCGGGATCGGTAGCCAGCACGGTGAATTTTTCATTCCTGTCTTCCGTCACATTGATGTTCAGGTTGGCCGGAAAGTAAGAGACAATGCGCGGCGGCAGGTTGCCGGTCACCGTTACCACCAGCGAATCAATATCAAAACCTTTTTCCACGCCGGATTTGTTATCTTCCACTTTAAAAACGATATTCCAGGTTTTTTTCTGGTTGCTTTTGGGCTGCCAGGAGAACTGCCGGGTCGCCGGATTAAAAGTGGAGTTGGCCGGTTTTTGCACAATGGTATAGGTCAACGGATCATTATCGTCATCACGGGCGGTGATGATGACATTATACCCATCAAGCGTATAATCGACCGTATCGCGGTGGGTCAGACCGATGAATTCCGGAAAAGCGTTCTCCACACCGGTAGCGGTAAATTCAACATGGTTGGGTGTCATCCCCGGCTTGGACGCCCATAGAGCATTTTCGGCCTGGTTGCCAAGCTGCCAGAAAGTTCCGGCCCGTCCCAGGCTGTCGGTTGTATCTTTTTGACTGGTGACGCTGCCGATGAAATTCTTGGGCTGGAAATAGACCACTTCATTTTCCACACTATTGCCGAACTCATCGGTAACCAGCGCAACCGCCGGGTATATGAGAGTGCGGTTTTTCGTCATGTACTGGCCATCGCCGGAATATTTATGCAGCCGGGCGGCCGGGCCATGTACGGCGTTAACCTGGAAAAGTACGCTAACATCCGGTATTTGCGGTGAAGTAGCAGTTACCACATAATCGCCAACCGGCCGGCCGATCTTGAAACGAATTTTAGCCAGGCCGTTCTGATCGGTTATAACTGAATCCTGTGGAAGCATCTGCGCATAATGATTATCTGCAGGGGCGTCGGCAATTTGAAAAACCACCGGGACATTGGCAACCGGGTTGCTGTGCTGATCCAGGGCGCGGACGATCATTGTATCCGGCAGTATATGTCCCACCGTATCGCTCGCGGACGTTGCTGAAACCGCAACCAGGTCGCTTGCCATGGCGGATATTGCATTAACAGTGAATGTCAGAGCGTTGCCGGCATTGGCAGCGTTTGCCTGAACGAATTGCTGTCCCGCCTGCGCTCCGGCAATATAGTGTATTTGCGCATGCCCTCTGCTGTTGGTTGCCACCGGATTGGTTTCGGCAAAAGCGCCGCCCTGGTTCAGAGCTTTCCAGGTTACCGGGGCGTTAAAAACGGCGCCGGTATCGGCGTCGACCAGTCCGGCAACGAGCGGAGATGTCATAGTATCAGTCACGGCAACATTTGCATTATTACCGGAGACAATAAACAAGCTATATGGCGGCTGCGGTGTTTTGGCCTGGCAGGTAAAAAGGGCTTTGGGGCTGCTTTGTCCCATACTCTTTATAGTTGCCGCTACCAAATTTGTACCATTATCCGGGCCAAGCGCCCACAATGCGCTAACCATGCCGTTGGCATCCGATTTGACGGTGTAACTTTGCTGACCGGTATCCAGATGATAGCCGCCGCCTTGCTCGGTTTCAAATTTAATATCCACCCCGGCAACAGGATTGTTATTATTATCAGTAACCTTTGCTATGAACGGGTGTTTAAGGGCGGCGCCTTTATTACCGGTTTGTCCGTTGCCGGAAATAGCCACCACTTTTCCGGCCCGATCCGGTGTAAAGACAATTTGGGCGCAGCAAATCACTACCGGGGGTGTTCCGGCAATGTGCGCCGTAACCCGTACCGTATCCGTACTGACCGTTGACCGCACTTTTCCGGTGGTTATGCCGTTGGCATTGGTAGGCGTTTGCGGATTTTCAATGCTAACGCCCTGGTTTTCCGAAACCAGGGTAACCGTGAGGTTGGGTATGGGATTGTTGTATTTGTCTTTCACTGTCACGGTGATCAGTGAATAATCTGTACCATTAGCAATAATATTGCTGGTAGCCGTTATCCTGGAAGAATCGGGATCTGGAGCAGCCGGCAGCAAGGTTAGCCTGACCGTATCCGGGGAACCGGTAATATGCACCTGGTCGTAGGTTGAGGAAATTTCCAGCCAGTTTTCCGCGCCGGCCACAGTCCCCGGCAGCCATTTTTCTTCAGCCACGCCGTTGCGGGTGCTTATGTAACTTTGCAGCGATTTGGTCGATTCGAGATAGCCTGAACCTTTAAGGATTTTAAAATGGATGCCATGTTTATCGACCGGGCTGCCGACAGCGTCATAAGCGCCAACCTGAACATTGATCTTTTGATTACTGTTAACTACCGCAGTGATCTCTTGAGCGCTTAACAAGTCAATGTAACTGGCTTGCGGAGCCGTGCCGGTTATATAAAATGTCTGATCGGATTGTAATTTGACGCTATTATATTGTGATGACGCTTTGACCGAGTTGATGCCGGTGACCGGTTTAAAATAGATTTGTGCGTACCCTTCGTTGTTGGTATAAACGGTAGCCGATTCCACCTGCGAGTCATTTTCCAGGATAAATTTACCTTTGGCGCCGCTTTCCGGGAAGGTAATGGTAAACTGTACCGGATGATTGGCAATAACATGCTGGAATTGATCGGTAACACGGACTTGAAGTGGTGCAGATAAGCGCTGATTGGCTATCCCCGTATCATTTTCCGCCGATTTCCTTTGCAGATAAAAGGGAACACCCGGCATGGTAACGGCAGTAAAAATAACCGGCGAATTGGATAGCGGCGCTCCGTTGTACCTGGAAATTGCCTGCACCAGGTTGGTGTCAGGAGTTGAACTCAACGTCCAGTTAACGCTGGCAATACCGTTAGCGCCGGTGTATACATTTACGGAATCTTTATTGTTCACCTTACCCAGTCCACGCTTGATTTTAAAGGTGACCAGGGCGTTAGTGACGGCATTGTTACGTATATCGCGGACAATTACTTTGGGTGATAATAATATGGGATTGTTGCTTAAAACCAGTCCGGGCCAGGTGCTATCCTGCCAGGCGAATATTTTTTCGGGTGCGCCGGCCAGGGCCGTGGCTTTAAAGATTACCGGCGCAATATCCGCACGGTTTTTAATAACAACCCGGACGGAATCGCTGGCGACACCCGCAGTAAAGCCGAGAGTGTAAAAAACATAAGCATTGCCGTTTTCATCCGTTATACGATCCGATTCGGTTTTATTGCCAATCAAACCCGTTGCCGAAAGCACCTGAAAGGAAACCGACTGATTGGGAATCGGGTTATTGTATTGATCACGAATTTGCACAACCAGGGAATCCGGCAGCAATGAACCGATTTGGCCTTGCTGCACGGGAGTATCGCCGCTGATCTTGACGATCTGGCTGGCGGTATCCGGAGTTACAAAGGCTCTAAAGGTTATCGGACTGTTGGTAAGCTGCTGTTGTGTATTGGTTTTGAGCGAAGTAGCCGTAATCAGGTTAGTTACGGAAACATTGGTGCCGATTTGATAGTTAACACCGGCAATTCCCTGGTTATTGGAATTGACGGTAAGCGTGGTAACATTGCCTTCCAGTTTGCCGTTGCCCTGGGTTATTTTAAACTGCACCGCGTGGCCGGGGTTGGGGTTTTCATATTGATCCACTATTTTAACCTGCAAGGGGATAGGCGAATACCCGGCTTTGAATGTAAACGGATTGGCGGTTGCAGAGATAATTCTAACCGCCGCGTCGGGAACCGCAATGGCGGTAAAAGAGACTGGGGCAACCTGCTGGTAATTCAATAAATAGACCCTGACGGTTTGCGAGCCGGCGGTAATGCCAAGGCGGAGATAGGCCTCGGCCTCGCCTGAAGAATTTGTTTCAATTATGGTGGAATCCAGATTGGCAAACTTGCCACCGCCGGATGTAACTTTAAATACCACTTTGATTCCGGAACTCATACTGTTACCGAACGGATCGAGCAGTCGGACTTTAAACGGCTCGGAAAGTAAATTATTCACGGTAGCAATTTGCTGCGGGTTATCGCCGGAACGTTTGTTGATAAGGTTGGGCTGACGCGGCAGAACAGTCAATGCAAATGTTTCAGGAGAGCCGATCTGTACTGCCGGTAATCCTTCAACCCGGATAGAGTTGACGCCTTCGATGCTGCCCGCAGTATATGATATTTGGGCTGCGCCGGTGGAATCGGTGATGACGGTCGATTCGTCGCCGGTTACCATGGTACCCTCATTTCCGGAGAAATTTCCATTTCCGGTTACAACCGTGAATTTAACATGATAATCTTCAATACCGTTCATATAACGGTCGGTTATCCTCACCACCAGGGGATCATTAAACAGCTTGCCGGCGTTTTTCTGCTGTCCGTCGCCGCTGATTTTAACAAGCTGCCAGGGTGAATCGGGTATCGCGATCGGTTTGAAATAAAGCGGCGCGCCTGGCAGGGGCACATCCACCATGACAATATTATGTTCAACACCGGCGGTATCGCCCAGGGTAAAAGTTACACTAGCCAAACCGGCTGCGTTGGTTTTAACTGTTTTACTTGATGTTTCGCCATCGAGTAAACCATTACCTTTAATTACAATAAAAGGAACCGGATAGCTTTGTACCGGATCATTCTTTTCATCGAGAATAAGTACCTGTAATGGCTGGGGTAATTCATGTTTAACAATTGCGGTCTGGTTTTGGCCGCTGGTTACCTGAATAGCTACCGGAATGCCCTCGCCGGCGATGCCATGAAATTCAAGGGGAGAAATTGCCGGAAAGTCGGGCAGCGAAGCGCGGATGATAGTCTCTTCCTGGTAACCGAGAGTGAGGGTTATGCTGGCGGTACCGTCGCTTTCTGTAGAGATACGGGTGGAATCGATGCCGCCGCCGTTAAACGTACCGTCTCCTGAAATGATTTCAAAATCTACCGGAATACCGGAACACGTGTTATTATAAGGATCTTTAAGCATAACGGAGAATGGGATATCGAGCGGATTCCCGGCAACTCCCGGATAATTTTGCGGGGAATTATACTGCATTGCCAGGGGATCGAGCGCCTGAGCGTAGACGGTAAATACTTGCGGCGATCCATTGGGTACATTGCCGGTGGCGGTAACCTGCACAGGGCCGGTGGTAGTACCAAATGTAATTTCAGTACGCGCCAGACCGGAAGCATTGGTGATAAATGAGAAGGGCTGGGTTTCGTCGCCTTCGCCGGTTGGCGTGTATGACTCAATGCGGGAGAGCAGGATTTTATCTATCCTGGTTCCGGATTCGCGGTTACGGATCACCATATCATTAAAACCGCTTACCAGGGTAAAACTGTGGTTCGCCGGAGACCGCCAGCGCCATTCTGTGGCATTGGCTTCAAAGTCCCAACGATATTCCTGCGACCCGGCGGCCGAAACATAACAGGAATTGCTGACGCCCGATGGCGCAAGCACCCTAAGCCACAAGCGATAAATACCGGCTACCGGGGCATAAATCCTGTATACAGCCGATCCCAGTTCATTATTACCGTTACCCTGTGCATCAGTTGCGGGAACCACGACTATATATTTGTTATTGGATGCGCCCAGATCGTCGGAACTGGTCATGGGCAGTTGTAAATCGCCGCTTTCAGCTTCAATCCAGAGATTGTTGTTAAAATCCTGTTCAATGGAATCGGGATGGGTGCTAAGATAACCGACGCCGCTGGTAACGTTGAAATCAATGGGAACATCGGAAACCGCCAGGCCGTTCACATCGGTAACTTGCACAGTCAATGAATTAGCCAGTTTCTTTGTTACCCTGCCGGACTCGTTATTACCGGCATAGATTGCCATTTTATGCGCCGGCAGTGGTGGAATTTTTACGCTAAAATCATCAATGGCATAATGTTGACCGCCATACAACAAAACGCCGGAATACAGATTATCGGCGTTACCCTGGGTTTTGTTCACATCCCACACATTACCTACATAACGGGTGCCGTTTACTTCATTATACACCGAAACCTCAAAGGAAACACCTTTGAAAGTATTAGGATAACATTGCACGATCATAACATCCCCGGCCTGGGGGGTATTCGAAATGGAGGAAGAATAGATCTCTGCCGTTTGAATGCTGCCGTTAGTAACAGCAAACAAGCGCAGACGGTTGGAGCGGATAAACACAAAATATCCGTTTGCCGTTGATGTAGTATCGTCCAGCATCATAGCCGCGCCGCCGTCGCCAAACTGGATGAATTTAAAGGATGTTTCAATATAATCAGCGTTTTTATTGTACGAAACCCGTTTATAGGTGGCCAGGTTATCCCAACCGGTTGCGGGATTGGTATTCACCAATTGCTCGTTGATAATTTCATAAGCGGGGTCGAAATCCCACCAGCTTTCACTAAGAACGGGATCGGCAAAATTATCCGTGTATTCGGGAACCACATCGGGTTCAACATAAATTCTGTATTCATCGGAAACCGCGCCTTTGTTATTCATTTCATCCCAGGCGCGAATGTAGAAATGATAGGTAATTCCCGGAATTAAACCGCTGATAATTTTGGTTTCAGTGCTGTTGGCAGATTTGGGCGCATCCAGCCCCGGCACCAAAATACCGTCCGAAAAATCGGCAAGTTCATATTCTGCATAACGCAGTTCATATAAATTGGCTTTGCCGTAATAGGCGTCGTCGCCGGGTGCTTTCCACTGCAGTTGAATGGTGCCGGTTTGTTTATCCAGCACTTCACCGCGTATCCAGGCAATTTTACCGGGTTTGTTCATATCATTATTGTTAATGCCCTGAACAATCCTGGAATATTCCTGCGCCATTTTATCATACCCGCCTTGATCGGGATGCTTTTCATCATAATAATCGGTAATATCAAGTTGTGAATACATATCGACAATGGTCATTTTATCGACCGCAATTCCCGAAGCGCGGTCAAAAAACATGCGTTCAATTTCCGAGTTGTAGGCTTCAACCTGGATATTAGCCAAAACTCCATTATTGATTTGCGATATTATTTTACATAATAGAATGTGCTCCAGGCTTGATTGTGTGGAGAACTGTTTTAAAAGTTTGGCCAGTTTGCCAGATGAGGTGTTTGATAGCAAAGTAATGCCGTTATCCGGCGAATACGGGGCGGCAACATCGGTATAGTTGTTGGTGCCTACATGCATAAGCAGCAAATTGGGTTTGTAGGTGGCTATTGCGGCGCTCAGATCTTTGCTATTACCCGCATAAAAATCTTCAATTTTGGCGCCGCTCACAAACAAACCATTCAACGGGGCAATGCCATCCGGACCGACGAATTCAAAATCAATTCCCGCTTCAGTTAATAAGGTATGTAATGCTTCCCGAAAACCGGGTTCGGTCGGGTAACCATAGGTGAGCGAATTGCCAACAGGCATGATCTTCCAATGCGTTGCGCTCAGGTTTGCGGTGATAGTCAAGGTGTATAGACAAAGAATTAATATGATACGTCGGCTTTTTGTACCAATTAATTTGGCGATTGACAAGATGTTACCTCCAGGAATTAACTTGTTTAAACTAGTTTGCGGGCAAAAATGCAAAGATTGTACCCGAAAAGTATGCCGGTAATGTTGTGATGGTTTTATTATGAAAGAATGTAAATCATTTCTGTAAAAAATGTTGATTAATAATATCAATATTTACAATGTTTTGCAAGAGCGTGTTTTCTGTAGGTGTCCCGGCTTGCGTGATGATTTTTTGTACAAGGTGTGCCTGTAAAGGGGTCCGTCCGGCAAATCATTATTTTGTTCCAAGTGAATACGATTACTGCTTCAAGTTTATACAAATGTAATCGGGAATAATATGATTAAAAGAGGTAAAGTAATTTCGCTGCCAGTTTTGGACCGCTGTAATTATCGGTTAACCCTACTTTATTGTCCAGGCGGGCATAAAGATAAGAATATTCCGCCGCCATAGCCCAGTGCGATATTAAATAAATATTGACGCCCGCGCCGACATCAAAGCCGTAACCGGCCCGCACCAGTTTTATTTTTTCCTGGTTGGGGCCTATCGGGTCTTCATGCGACCAGATTACAGCTACTCCGTAATTGACATAGGGACAGATTCGCGATTGGGTTAAGATATAGTTTTTCAGTCCAACCGATAACTGTTGTAAAGAAATATATTCCAGGGGGGTCCTGTTCTCCAGGCCATCCTGCTTCCAAAACATAAAAGAGCACAATAGTGAAAAGCTGCCCAGCGATGGTGTAACCAGAGAAGCGCCCTTGAACGGCTTGGCGCCCGGAACATTTTCAAAAGGTTTGGTCGGGTTTTCATCCAAATCGCCCGGCTTCCAGATGCCATATTCCAAACTGATATTACCACGGGTAAATATATCGGGTGATTGCGCGAATAAACAAGCCGGAAGAATAAACACCAACAACGCTAAAATGTATGTATTACGTAACAAGTTATCCTCGAACAAATTGATAAAATCCAGGTCAGGCGTTTTCACCCGACTCAACGGGGGTATAGTTTCCTTGTTGAAAGCCGATTGATCCTTTGGCGCCGCTTCCCTGGGGCATGATCTTTATTTCACCGAATTCTTCTTCAAATTTTTTCAAATTATCCTGCAGTGCATTCAGTAAAGATTTGGCGTGCTGGGGAGTCATAATAATTCGGGCATAAACTTTGGTTTTAGGCAAGCCGGGGACGATTCGGGTAAAGTCAAAAACAAATTCTGCCGGGGAATGAGAAATTAATGCCATGTTTGAATAAATACCTTCGGCCTCTTTTTCACCTAACTGTATATTGATTTGTTGTGGAGCACTATTTTGATTCATATTATTCTCCCTGAAAATGTTTGTGAACATACAAGTTAATAATAATTGTCAATTTCTACAATAAAAATGTGCGTGCTCTTTACAGGTTTTTTCATAATTGTCTGCTGAAATGGTATTATTTGATTGAATTTGCCGGTATTTTTTATTAAACTGTATTTTGTTATAACTAGCTGTTGTGCAAATTATCCGGTATTGGCAGTAAAGGCTTTACAGGCAAGGATTATGGGATTGGAATGAAACCGGCGGTTTTGGAGTTGACTAGTTATGTTTAAGAATAAACAATATAAATGGGTTATCCTGCTTTTGGTAACAATCCTGGCCGCTTTAAACAATTCATGCAGACTACCATTATTCAATTCCCGTCCCTCCCTTTATACAACCGCTTTTTACGATGCCGGCGCCGTTTATTTTACTCCCGATCGATTTACTATTCATGCCGATGGTGAAACCGATGATTCGGCGGCGCTGCAAAACGCCATAGATCAATTAGAGAAAACCTGGGGCGCCGGAATTGTGTTCATTCCCGAAGGGAAATACTGCCTGGATAATACGGTGAATATATGGCGGGGTATCCGATTAATCGGTTATGGCAAGCGCAAGCCGGTTTTTATTGTACGTGAGAATCACCCGGCATATTTGTACGAAAAAAAGATAGTGCTGCATTTTCGGGATAATTATCCCCTGCCGGGACAGGCACCCGAAGATGCCGGCAGCTCGTCTTTTGGCTCCGGTATGAGTAACCTGGCGCTGCATATTGCACCGGGGAATCCCGGCGCCATCGCTGTACGTTTTAATGTGGCGCAATTATCGGCGCTGCAGCATATCGATTTTGAACTGGAATCCGGTTATACCGCCATTGAACAGCTTGGCAACCTGGTTGAAGATTGCACTTTTACCGGCGGTGATTACGGTATTATTACCGATACCAGTCCCACCGGCAGGCAGGTCATGGTGATGGATTGCCGTTTTTCAAATCAAAAAGAAGCTGCCGTTTTATGCGGCGAATCCGGTATGACCCTCATACGTTCACAATTCAAAAACACCCAACATGCTGTGTTTGTTCGTGAAAATGCCATTGAAAAATTATTCGTCCGCGATTGCCGGTGTGAAAACATTTCCCGCAGCGCTTTTCTGATCAGCCGGTATAACAGTCAGAGAAACCAGATCAACATGTTGAATGTTCTGTGTAACCGTGTTCCAAATTTTTTACATTTCCAGGATCGTAATGCCCCGGTTGATATTGACCAGCTTTATTATGTTATCGAATACCTGAACCATGGTTTACTAATACAACGCATGTTGAGCGACAGTTATGATAAACTGATTAAAACCATGTACAAGTTTCAACCTTTAAAAGAACCGGTGAAAATGGTCAAATCCACCGCGCCGCATTTACCGGCGCAAAAAAAGTGGTTCACAATTACAGAGTATGGCGCCAAAGGAGATGGGTTCACCGATGATACAATAGCTTTCATCACGGCAATAAACGATAACGAAACGATTTATGTGCCGTCGGGCAGGTATGTTATCAGTAAACCGCTGCAATTGCGGAAAGAGACGAACCTGGTTGGCCTGCACCCGTTTGCCACACAAATAGTACTACGCGACAGCACCGCCGGATTTACGAATCCCGATTCTTTAACACCAATGATAACAACCCCGCCGGGAGGGGAAAATATTATCAGCGGCATTGGTTTTGATGCCGGCAATAACAGGGGGGCGGTGCAAATTCAGTGGCAGGCCGGCGCCAAATCTTGTCTTGATGATGTTTGGTTCGGCTGGGGCGCTGAGGGTGGCCAGATAGTTGAACCGGGCAAGGGCTACAGTCTGTGGGTGACGAATGAAGGCGGCGGTATATTAAAAAATATCTGGACGGCTAATATGAATATGCAGGCCGGCGTACTGGTTAATAATACGCAAACCCCCGGCAAGGTGTATTTACTATCCTCGCAGCATCACCTGGCTCAGGAAGTGATATTGGAAAATGTCCGGAACTGGTCTTTTTATGCTCTATATACTGAAGGAAGTAAAGATTCTGCCGCTATCCATGCAATTACTATGCAAAATTGCCTGGATATGGAATTCAATAACCTGTTTGTGTGTCACCAGCTAACCCAATCGTCAGGCGATGCGGCTGCCCTGCGTTTGTTAAATTGTGATAATATCACAATCCGTGGGGTTCATAACTTTTCATCAGGGCGTTCTCCTTTTGCCGGCACGATATATATAGCCGACAGAGATTTTTATATACCGGACAAAGAATTAGCCTTCCTGCATTTGAAAAAATTTTAAATTTTATAAAGCAATCCTCATATTCGTGCAAACCTTTTAACCATTGAGCTGTCTATTTAAAAAAAGCGAGACAGAATGGACAATCACGAAATTCAACTTGTACAGCAAGCCCAGCAAGGAAATTTAAAGGCATTTGAAAAGCTGGTGATCAGGTATGACCGCAGTATCGTGCAAATCGCTAACTTGATGATGGGCAACCGGGCCGATGCCCAGGATGTGTACCAGGAAACGTTCCTGCGCGCGTTTCAAAACATATCCGGTTTCCGGTTTCAAAGCCATTTCAAAACCTGGTTGACCCGTATTGCCATAAATACGGCGATCAATATGCGGCGTAAACGCCGGATCGGGCAATTCATTTCCATTTTTGATCTGGCTGATGAAAATAGTGATATATGTGTAATACCGGTAAAGGATGTTAGTATGACTGCGGATATGGAACAAGCCTCTGCAGAATTGCGGCAGCAAATCGAAAAAGGTTTGCAGAAACTGTCGAGCAAGGAAAGAGCCGTATTCACCTTGAAACAGTATCAGGATTATAAAATCAAAGATATTGCCGTTATTTTAAACTGTGCGGAGGGAACCGTAAAAAATTACCTGTTCCGGGCTACGCAAAAATTAAAAAAACATTTGGTTCCTTATTATAATATATGAAACGGTTGAGGATATTATGAACAGATGTAAAACATATAAAAAGAATATCATCCTGGCTCATTATAAAGAACTGGATGAGATAGAGTTGGCGCAGCTCCAGGCACACCTGGAAATATGCCAAGCCTGCCGGCAAGAAGCCGCTGCCATGCAGCAGTTCGGCGCCCTGCTGCAGGAAAATCAACCGGAGCAGGTAACCGAAACCGCCCTTGAAGCGATGCGCCATGTGATGCAGTTAAAATTAGGGCGGAGGAAGAAAGTGCGGACGTCTTCATTTACTGTGTTATCATTCAAGCCGGCCATGCAATTTGCCCTGGTTCTATTATTATTTGCATTTGGTTTTCTGGTTGGCAGACAGGGGCAGGTAATAAAACCATCTGCACCCGGTATCGACCCTTTGCAGCAATTGCTCACAGCTTCCGGTTCTGTACGAATTGAAAACGGCGCCATGAATCCATACCTGATGGGTGTGGACAGGTTAAAATACAATCCCGATAATGGGACAATTGAAATTCAATATAATATGATCAATGAAGTACAACTGGCTGGAAATCTGGATAATCCGGCAATCAAGGAACTGTTGGTTTATGCTATGTTAAGCGAAGAAAATACCAATATCCGCCGGCACGCTGTAAAGGCCATGCAAGCGGCGGCGCAAGGCCGGCCGGCATTGGATATGGATTATTTGCAGCCGCTTGAAAAAATTTTACAAAGCGACGAAAACCCCGGTTTGAAGTTGATGGCTCTTGATGCGTTAAAGGCCATGCCGTTAAATGACCAAGTAAAGAGCTTGCTTGTCAGGGTTTTACTCTATGATTCCAACACATCGGTGCGCATCGATGCCTTTAAAACGTTGACGAGCAAGCAGATGGACGAAAAGGATTTACAAAGCTTTTTGCATGAGGCAGTTAATGATTCAAGTAAATATATCAGTTTTAAATCCGAGCAATTATTGGAAATGTTGCAGGAACAGAAAAGTAATAAAGGTCCTTACGAATTATCAAGAAAGGAATAGAAAATGAAAAAGTTTATGATGCTGGTTGTGGCTCTGTTGCTTGTCGCCGGAATTTGGCACTATGCGACATCGCAGGATCTGACCAAAGAGGGTAAATACTATAAAACCACAATCCATAAGACATTTGATGTTAATCCTGGTGGAACTTTAAATATTGAAAATGTAGAAAGCGATATCCAGATCACCACCTGGGATAAAAACCGCGTTTATATTCAGGAACGACTGGCATTGAACGTTTACACCCAGGAAGAAGCGAAAGAACGTGTCAGCCAGAAAGAGAAAAACTATAAACAAAACGGTAACAATGTTACTATTACCGGCACCGATGGTTGGGATAATGAAGGCAGTGATTTTGAGATCAAAGTGCCGCGTAAATATAACCTGAACCTGAACACCAAAAGCGGCGATGTTGTTATATCCGGCTTGGAAGGCAATATCGAGGCCCGGACCTCCGGCGGCGATATTGAAGTGTCCGAAATAACTGGAGTAGTGCGGGTTTCAACTTCCGGGGGGGATATGAGTTTTAAAGGTATTTCCGGCTCTTTAACTGCCAATACCTCCGGCGGCGATATTGAATTATTTAACATTTTATGTGAATGCACTGTCAATACCTCCGGCGGTGATATAACACTGGAAAAGGCAACGCAACGGGTGTCGTTGCAAACTTCCGGCGGCGATGTGGAAGCAAGTAATGTGGAAGGAAGCCTTTCAATCGGCACTTCCGGTGGCGATGTGGTTGTCAGTAATTGCAGCGGCGAACAGGTTGCTTTGCATACCAGCGGCGGTGAGATTGAAATGATCAACATCAAAGGCAGAATAAACGCCAATACCAGCGGCGGCGATATCGACGGCAGGACATTTTATAAACCCGTGGAAGTAAAGACCTCGGGCGGCGATATCGAAATTCTTGATGTCCAAAGCTCTTTAACTGCCCAAACCAGCGGCGGTGATGTTGTAGCGGAAATTACCCTTAAAGATTTTAGCCAACCGCATAGTGTGGAACTTGAAACCAGCGGCGGCGATATTGATTTAACTTTACCAGCTAATATTCCGGCCTCTATCAATGCGGAAATACGTTTGAACAGATCGGGCCGGGATTGGGAGCGCTATGATATTTACAGCGACTTTCCGCTGACGAAAACCAAACCGGGTGAGTTCGGTGACAGGACGTTACAAAGCACCGGTGATATAAACGGCGGCGGCGATCCGATTATTCTTAAAACCAAAAATGGCAATATTACCATCCATAAGGCAAATTAACCCCGGTTTTGTAACTATTAATAGAAAAAATCGTAAGTTGATTTATAGAAAACAAGAAGGAGAGAGACATGACTTGTAAACATTATATTAAAAGCCTGATATTAACAGCAATACTGGCGCTGGGAATAACCGGTCTGGGTTTTGCCGATATTGACGCCAATTTAAAAGAGAGTTTCGATGTCAGTTCCGGCGGTACTCTTTATATCGAGTCCGATTTCGGTTCTATCGAAGTTGCCTCCGGCGCCGGGGACAAAGTGGTTGTTGAAGTGTTCAGAACAGTTGACGCTTTTACCAAGAACGAAGCCGAGAAAATTCTGGATGAACTGGAAATAAACATGGATAAACGCGGCAATGATGTGTATGTCACTGCCAAATATGACCGTGAACCGTTTAACTGGAAGCACAATCGCATTAAAATGCGCTTTGTCGTATCTGTTCCCAAGGTATACAATGTAGATTTAAAGACTTCCGGTGGTAGTATTGCGGTTGCGGATTTGGAAGGAAGTGTATATAGCCAGACCTCCGGCGGCAGCTTAAAGTTCGGACAAATTCAGGGCCCGGTAACCGGCAAAACGTCCGGCGGCAGCATTGTTCTGGATGGCTGTGTGGGCGATGCGCGGATCAATACCTCCGGCGGCAGTATTACAGTCGGCAAAGTGAACGGCAATGTGGAAGCGCATACGTCCGGTGGTTCCATTACCATCGACAGCGCCAAAGGCACCGTCAATGCCTCCACCTCCGGCGGCAGTATTAACGTGCAGGAAGTTATGGGCACAATCGACGCCAAGACCTCGGGCGGTTCGGTTACCGCCAATATTTCCGCGCAGCCTGATGCGGATTGTACTTTGTCGACCTCCGGCGGCAGTGTTAACGTCTATATGGCTGAAGGTCTCAAGGTTAACCTGGATGCCAAGACCAGCGGCGGCCGGGTGAATACCGAATTCCCGGTAACCGTGCAGGGTGAACTATCAAAGACGAAATTGCAGGCCGAGGTTAATGGCGGCGGCCCATTGTTGTACCTGCGCACCTCCGGCGGCAATATCAATTTAAAGAAATTATAAATCATATTCTTTTACTCCAAGCCCCGGTGTGAGTTATTCATGCCGGGGTTTTTTTTATTACTAGACGGCAGTTGTCAAACGTGAGACGTGAGACGGGAAACGTGAAACGGGGAGACCACTGAACCTGACCGGGCTTGTGCTGGGTTTGCGGCGAGGTGGGCTACACTTTATAGTACACGGGTCAGAAAATGTCGTCTCGATACGGGCCGAATCTGCATCTGCTGTAATGCTGTTATATACCTGGTGCAGTTCATCATTCAAGACCATGTACGGCCCTACTCGACGACCGATTTTTTTTTATATATTACGGTCATCGGCTAGTCCCGTTGCTTTATCTTTCGGGATGTATCGAGACGAACCTCTACCCGAAAACCGATTTGGAGTTAATCCCATCATTGCCACGACCTTCAGGTCGTGGGACAAATAAAGCAAAAACAGGGCTTTAGCCTAAACAAGTATTTGACTAAAGTC
>JAKQIY010000050.1 GCA_029561455.1 bacterium | reverse complement strand
TTTGTTACACATGCAGACATGATAACAAAGCCGGTAAAATTACCAGTTAATATTTTAGCATCGATGCTTTATTCATATTCATAGTGATTTTTACTACATAGAATTTTATTATTTCTTTTTCTAATGTCCAAACTCGAGTGTAGAGACAAGGCATGCCTTGTCTCTACCGATTTATATTATCCGGATCGCGACGGAATTTATATCCCGGTGCGGGCAATGACCGTGGGTTTCCAATCCCTTACATAAATAAAGATGCACTGTCATGTCTTTTACAATCGAATAGGACTATTTAAAGTGAGGATTTACAATGCAGGAATATCAATATAAAGGCGCACAAGCCCTGTTGCAGTTGCATGAACGTTATTTACGCTCATTTTTACAAACCTGGCGGCGCGCCAGCGCGGCAAATATTATATTACCTCAAACCGATGATCCGAATTATCGCTCCCTGGCAACGCTACTGTACCATGTAATGAGGTGTTCACGCAATTATATGGTGTGGATTTGCGAAAAACTGGAACTACCTGACCCCGGCATCGACCCGGCTCCGGAGCCTGATGTTATTGAAGCGCAAGCGGATGATTACCTGGAACACCTGCTGAGCAGGTGGCGGCTGCCGCTTGCGAATGTGCCTGAAGATCGGTTTTATGACCGGGCGTACAAATCCCGCTGGGACGTAGAATATTGCATCGATGCCATGTTGGAACATGCCGTCATGCACCCCATACGCCATGATTATCAGTTAATAAAATTAATTAATAAAAATTGAACCTTGCCCATCCACCCTGAGTATAATAAAAAGCGCTTTCAGATTATGCCATTTACATCACATTATTATTGATGTAATGTTAATAAATAACTTAATTGTCAGAGGCTTACTATGAAATTAAAGACTACATTTTCTGGCATTGTGTTATTATTAATAATTTGCATTTTTTATCCCCTTTATGCGAATGACCGATTTGGTCAACAAATCATAATTCAGCAATCCGAATTATCCAGTCCAACCTCTATCGCTGTTTGTGACCTGGATACAGATGGTGACGGTGATGTGCTTGTCTCGTCCTGGTCTGATAACAAAATAACCTGGTTTGAGAATACCGACGCCAAGGGTACCTTTAAACAACAACAGGCAATTTCCGATTCGGTTACCCATGCCGATTATGCTAATTACATGGATGTAGATGGTGATGCTGATTTAGATGTACTGTCCCTTGCTCAAGAGGGCGGGAAATTAGCCTGGCACGAAAATCTTGACAATAAAGGATCATTCGGAACAAAACATGTAATTGCCGATAGCATTATTCATGTTATCGCCTGTGATCTGGATAATGATGGTGACCAGGACATTGTTACGCTGCGTAACAATACCCAACTCTTGTGGTTTGAAAATGAAACCAATAACTCCAGGTTCAACCGGGCAATTACAATTCGGGATTCGCTCATATATGCCTTTCAAGTAAGTATTGCCGACCTGGATGGAGATGGCGATGATGACATCATGGTAAGTAAAAATCAAGGTACAGATACCGCCTGGGAATGGTATGAAAATAAAAACAATGCAACACAATTCATTTATCATCATGTTCCAACAGCTATTCTGAATCAAAAGGATATTTATCAATACAGGATTTGCACATCCGATATTGATAATGATGGTGATACAGATATTGTCCTTGCCGCTTTTTACTATGAAGGTCAAAAACTGCCTGAAGATTTTGGATTATCATGGTTTGAAAATATTGATGGCAAAGGAGCCTTTTCAGCTCCCCATATCATATCCGACTATGAAGCAGATATCATATCGATCTATTCTACCGATATTGATGGAGATGGTGATCAGGATTTTGTTACATCCTGCGAATGGGGGATGATAGCCTGGTGGGAAAATATAGCCGGTGTTTTTAAACATCATGTTATTAACGACAAATCCACATCGGGACGGTTCGTAACCGCTTATGATCTGGATAATGACGGCGATCAGGATGTATTAGCTGCTACTTTGCTGGATGACAAAATAGCATGGTATGAAAACCTGGATGGAACGGGACAATTCAGCAGAGCAAAGCCTGTAAATATAACCTTGTCACAAGTACAATCTGTTTATCCGGCTGATCTCGATGGTGATGGCGATCTGGACGTTCTTTCCGGTTCTGCATGGGTAGCATGGAATGAAAACCTTGATGGGAAAGGTAATTTTAGAAAACAACGTGTAATTTATGACCAATCACCCGCTGAGGTACAAGTACTTGCCGCAGATTTGGATGGCGATAAAGCGCTGGATGTCGTTTCCGCATCAATTGGAGATAACCTTCTTGCCTGGTACCACAATGAGGATGGCAAGGGCGCATTTAGCGGGCCGCATGTCATTTCAACCACAGTGAATGGTCCGCCAACGATCTTTACAATAGATGTGGATAGTGATGGAGACATGGATGTGTTGACAGCTTCACGTTATAGTAATTTTATCCTGTGGTATGCCAATGATGGTGAAGGCAATTTTAGCGAACCGCAATTGGTCAGCGGCCTGGTTGATGCGCCAGCCTGTGTTTTCGCTGCCGATCTGGATAACGATGGAGACCCCGATGTGTTGTCCGCCTCGTTATATGATAACAAGATTGCCTGGTACGAGAACCTGAACGGTAAGGGTATTTTTGGTGCACAAAAAATAATTTCGATCGAAAGAAGCTTTGCCAGAGCCGTAAGCGCCGCCGATATTGATAAAGACGGCGACCTGGATGTGCTGTCCGCTTCATGGTGGGATTATACCATTGCCTGGTACGAAAATATGGATGGCGCGGGTACATTTGGTCCAGGACGCATTTTAAGCAGCGTCGAAGAATGGGCTTCGTCAGTTACCGCTGCCGATGTTGATCTGGATGGCGATATGGATGTATTATTTGCCGCCCAGGCTGAGAATATGATCGGTTGGTTCGAAAACCTGGACGGGAAAGGCAACTTTGGGGAACGACAAGTTATCACTCAAAACGCCGAAGGAGCGCATATGGTGGTAACAGCCGATCTGGATAATGATGGTGATCCGGATGTCCTGACCTCCTCAATACTGGATAATAAAGTGGCCTGGCATAAAAATTTGAGCATATCTACTGGAATATCTTCAGGTTCAGCAGCCTGTAAACAATTTGTACTAAATCAGAATTATCCTAATCCGTTTAACTCTGCCACGATCATCAATTATAATCTGCCCATTCGCAGTCATGTAAAATGTGTTGTATATAATATACAGGGACAACAAGTTGCATTATTGATTAACGAAATGCAGGAAGCGGGTGCGCATCATGTTATTTTCGATGCGACAACATTGCAAAGTGGAATTTACCTATACAAAATAACGGCTGATGATTTTACAGACAATGGCAAAATGTTGTTCCTAAAATAAAATTGCCGGCCGTATCAAAAGCTTTATAAGGAAGGGGGTTTTTAAATTATACTTAAAAGTATACTCTCCTGATTAAAAATTTTTAAATAATCAAGCAATGATGTTCCTCTCTAAAACCGCGAGTTAAAATCCTCCAAAACAAATCTATTGCATTTTATAATTTTTTGCTGTATATAAAAGGCAATAAATTGTTCATTAAATACACCGCTAGTCGATTAAACCAAACAATTATTGACCTATTATTACTATTCACACAATCTAAAGGAAATGCTATGAACAAGCAAACGATCTCGCGTCGTGTTTTTACCAAAAGTCTGCTTACAGCGGGCGCGGCAATGGGACTAGGCAGCGTTGCTTTAAAAGGCTGCGCTAAACCTGCAGTTTCCCAGGAAACACCCGTTGGTATTCAACTCTACACCGTGCGCGATTTGTTACAAACGGATTTCACCGGAACATTACGCCAGGTAGCCGCTATCGGTTATAAAGCATTAGAATTTGCCGGTTTTGGCTACCTCACTGCCGCAGAACTCAAAGCCCTGTTAACAGAACTTGGCGTGCAAACCTGCGGCGCGCATATCGGCATCGAGCAATTGGATGCCAACCTGAACGGCACCCTGGAATATAACCTGGAACTGGGTAATCCAAATATAATATGTCCCTACATGCCCAATACTTACCAGGATCAAAAAGCGGATGGATTTAAAGCCTTTGCGGAAAAACTGAACCTCTATGGCGAGTCTATCAAAAAAGCCGGAATGCAGTTTATATATCACAACCATGCGTTTGAATTTGAAAAGGTGGACGACAAATACCTGTATGATATCTTGATGGAGAATACCCAGCCGGAGTTGGTCAAACTGGAAGCAGATCTATACTGGGTGAAACGCGCCGGAATTGAACCCCTGGATTATATAAAAACCTACAGCAGCCGCCTGACCATGATCCACATGAAAGATATGGCTAACGATGCAGAGCAGAGTTTTGCCCCGGTGGGCACGGGCGTTATGGACTTTCCGCCGATCATTCTGGCCGCGCGTGAACTGGGTATTAAATGGTTCGTCGTCGAGCAAGATCGCTGCACAGGCTCGCCTATAGAAGCGATTACCACCAGTTACACCAATATGAAAGCGTTGTTAAAAGCATAACTAGTCTATATTAAGGCGGGGAAAGAATAAACAGTTCAAGCTCGCCCTGGGAGATGCTCCCCAGGGCGAACTGAATCAGGGGAAGATTAATCTTGACAACATTTTAAAGATCATTTAACCAGCAGCATTTTTACTGTATTGGTATAGTCTCCGGCTTGTATTTTACACAGGTATACGCCGCTTTGTAAATCCGCCGCCTCGAATGACACATTATGGTTACCGGCGTTTTGTACCTCATTAATCAGCTGTGCTACCTCCTGCCCCATTACATTATACACACTTAATTGCACATGGCTGCGCACCGGCAAAGTATAATTTATTGTTGTGGCCGGATTAAAGGGATTGGGATAATTTTGCAATAGTACAAATCCGGCAGGAGTTACCTCTTCTTTAACTGACGAGGGTTTAGTTTCACCGGTCAGCACCAGGGTCGTAATGGAACGCGCCGGTAAATTAAATGGCGAATTAGTATAATTCCCCACCTCTTCGCCAAATTCGGTTTCGGTAGTGCGCATCAGCAATCCACCGGCAGTTACAAAATCACCGGTTGACAGGGCGAGATCAGTTTCGGCAGAGGTGGATACATTAAGAACCACCACAACCAGCGAGTCCCCGCCGGTATTGGTGTACGCCGAGATGCGAAGATTGGTATCATCCACAGTTGCGCCAACGCGCTGCCAGCCGGGATAGATATATTTCGAATATTGCCGGAAGGCGTAGTAAGCCTCAGTCAGAATGTATCCTTCGGGCGTCGTCCAACTGCCCGAGCTCCAGGGATTTTCTATATTTACCAGGGCGTTACCGGGCCAAATCAGGTTCCAGTAACAATAACCGGACACGCCTTCGGTCACCAGGGCATTGTGCATGATCCAGGCAGTCTGAAACCAGCCGCCCTGGTCATATTCGGTTTGAAAAATTGGCTTGTCGCTGAAACTCTTGGCAATCGCGCGCATAGCGGTGTTAAAAGCATCCGGACTGTTAGAATCACCGCCATGGTACAAATGGTGCGCATAACCATATAATTGGTCATGATTGTAATATTTGGCATAATTTTGCATTAAATTATAACCGATTCCCAACACTTCCGGGCCGAGAATTTTGGGAGGCGCTTCAAGGACCTGTAACCGGTTATAAACGGCATCCAGGGCTTTGTCGTAACCCGCATAATCAGCGCTTTCTTTTTCTTTAAGAACGCAAGATTCCCAATCGGCTGTAAAACCGGGTTCGTTCTGAATACTGATATAATCGGCTGTAATGCCGATACCTTCAAAAGCATCCAGCGATTCAGCCCAGTAATCGGCAAAAGCCGCATAGGCAAATTGACCATCTTCTTTAATCAGGGTTCCGCCTTTTTCAGTTGAGTTATTGCTCTTTAAATCTGCTGGCGGCGACCAGGAAGAGATGAGGATTTTTACTTTATGATCGGATAACTCTTTAGATTGATCCACAATTTTCGCGAAATCAGGTGCAAAATTATTAGAATTATAACGCCAGTTATTTCTGAGGCGAAGAATGTCCAATCCCAGGTCGCAAAAGATAAAATCATAGATCTCACTCCTGTTGGGATGGTTAGTCAACCAACCTTCGTACCACGCTACCGAAGCCCCAAAACCTTCAATTGTCTGATGTTTTTCATGGACCTGAATATCCCCGGTGGCCGCAGATACCAGCGCCGGAAATACCAATAAACCAACAAATATAATGGAACCTAAAATACCCCTTGAATGTTTTAGAAATTTTAAATCCAAAATGATTGCTCCTATTGTTTAAAACAATTACCGGTTAACTATAGGTAAACAACACTTGACAAGTAAAAATGCGGTTCACAGTATTATTACCGTAAACCGCATCACGTATCATTTTAAGAAAATTCAAAAATTATTACTGTCTGCCATAATAAGGCGCGCCTGGAGCGCCCATGTCGATGCGTACCAGGGTTCTGGCTTCACCATCGAGCAGCATGTACAGGAAATTTCCTGTGCCCCATTCGATGTTTGCGGCATAGGTGGGTAAAATATCCTTGTACAAATAATCTATACTTCCATCCCTGCCAAGTATCATGATCGGTTGGCTATAATCCGTAGCAATCAACATATTACCATCTTGGGTAAATGTAAAGCCATAGGGTGTGGATGCGGCATAAGCGCCGGTAGTCGCCCAATCCAGCACCAGTTCACCGGCTGCAAGAGTACCGGCGGTATCATTAATTTTATGCTTCCAGATACCGGTGGTAACATCTCCATTACCCGGCCTGGTATGTGTAGCCAGAACATACACATAATCTTCAAACACACGAATGCCAAGAATATTATATAATGCGTAAACACCAACAGCTTTTTTATTTTTATTGGTATCAACAACAAACAAATCACTTTTACTGCCGCCAACATACATAATACCATGGCGGTCAAAATCTCCAAATGACACAGTTTTACCAATATCAACATATTCAATGTTTTCACCGCTGTTCAAATCTACCTGGTTGATTCTGCGATAATTCATCAATATATACAGTTTGTTACCAGGGCCTACAAATATTTCGGTAACATTTCGGGTAGATTCGCCCAAATTAGTTTTTATCCCGTCAGGCGTAATTTTATATATAGTTCTTGGTGTTGTTATATTTTGAACAATGTATACATTTTCAGCATTATCAACAGCAATACCGGCAATTGTGGGGTTGCCTAAAAAATCACCAAAATTACTCCACACCGAAGTAATTTTATATGGTGAATATTTTACAACCTGGACAGCATCACCAGAAGCTACTTTGATGACAGCGGAATCACTAATGATAGCTGGTCGGCGAACGGTTATTGAAGTAGTTGTGGAATTAAGCAGTTCCGCCTGGGTTTTATCGAAATAAACAAAGTTCCTGGCTGCTGTTGCAGAAAAGTTTTCACCATAAATAGTAATTTTTTGTACTCCCGGTCCGGCAATATTAGCCGGTTCGATGCGGGATATAACCGGCACCGGGGGATTGGTGTAATCATCATACCACAAGGGGGTTTTAACATCATATTCACACCCTGATAACAATATTACAAGGGATGCCAGCGACAGGATTCCCGTAATTACTCTCTTTATATTCATTCTTATTTTCCTCCGCAAATTAAAGGGTGAACCGCACTGTCATCCGCTTGACATTGTCAAACACGCCAAAGGGAGTGTAGGCATAATCAAAGGATATACCGGTATAGGACAGGCCGACGCCAAACGAAAAACCATCTTCATCATTGCTCGATACATAACCACCGCGCAACGATAACATATCCATAACCCGGTAATCAATTCCTACTTTTACCTGCTCCGGGTGCGAACGATAATGGCTCGCATCCACACACAGGTACAACGATTGCTTGTATGGCGCTTCCGCCAGAAAATCCATCAGGTTCATCGATATGCCCAGGTTGAATACCAACG
>JAKQIY010000026.1 GCA_029561455.1 bacterium | reverse complement strand
ATTTTCGCCAGGATAGGATCCACTATTTATTCCTCCCGAATTCCAGGCAAAAAATATTAAAGCTCGGATCGCTGAATCTTGTTGAGCAAAATGCGAGGCTTTCTTTCTTCAAACATTTTGCCAAATGGATGCAGAAGGTTTTTTTACCAGCACTCAAAATATGGTTATTATGTGATGCAATAGCTGCCCCGGTAAAAAGATCTGCTAACTGAATAAAGATGCTGTCCTTCGATGATAAAGCCTGAACAGTCGTTACCTTGGCGGTTGTATAGTGATTCAGGAAAAGTTGAAGTTTTTTTAAACGTGTCTTGTCCCGGTTTGTTTTAAAATCAGTAAATACTAGATACTCAAATTCTTGACACATAGTATGTTTTAAGCATTGATAGTAAAATTTATAAAAGCCCAGTTCCGCATCTTGATCGTGCCAAAAGGCCAGGTCAAGGTTTTCAGTGTCGATTCTTACCAGGCGAAAATTTATGGGTGATTGTATGAACCAGTCTATTATATCTAGATAAAACTTGATGTTAGAATTTGATATTTTACGCCACTTTATTTCCCACGGTATTTTGTGTTTCTCTTTTATTTCTCTGAATTCTTTTTTTAATCTCTCTCTATCTGCTGCGTCTATCCTGATCGCACCAATGCCAAAATACCTGCCTTTACGTTTATCAGGGGCAGAGGTCAATAATTCATGTCCGCTTTCATCACAATAAATTTCAATGATTTGATGATTCTCACTATTCATATTTAATTCCTTGATTTATGAGGTATACTCCGGCATATTGACAGGCCAGATATCGCTTCATTCCATCACCGCCTTCATCAGCGCATCGCCGGCGTCGGCATAGAACTCGATAGTAATTTTCGTTGCCAGGTCATCCGGCAAATCAAAGAGCTGCTTGCGCGAAGAAATGGGCATGAGCAGGCCGGCGGCTTTTTTGTCCACCGCCAACTCGGCCAAGGCGACCGGATTGGCGATCATCTCCACCGAGCCGCCCAGATTAAGAGCGCCGACGATGATCAAGCCGCCCTTGACGCTGCGCTCGATCAGGCTGCCGCAGAGCGCAATCAG
>JAKQIY010000025.1 GCA_029561455.1 bacterium | reverse complement strand
GCACATGGAAATGAACCCAGTCATCATGTAGCCTGGCTATACGCCTGGTCTGACAAACCCGAACTTACCTCCCGGCTCATTACCCGCATTTGCAATGAATTTTATACTGACAAACCAACGGGTATGATTGGGAATGATGATTGTGGTCAAATGAGTGCCTGGTATATTTTTGCCACTTTGGGACTCTACCCGGTAAATCCGGCAAACGGGCTATTTATCCGTTCGCTACCTCAATGCAATAAAATTGTCTTAGACATAAATGAATCAGCTCCTGTTGTGATCAGGAGAAGCGGCACCCTGAAACAACCTGAATACTGGCTGAATAACACCCTGATCAAAGAAAATTTTATCCCTTTTTCTGCTCTCAGACGTTTGGCCGGCAATGGTTACAGCCGGTAATTTGAGGCCTGAATTCGTTTGTTTCCTATTTTCGGGAAAAGGCAGACGCCTTTTAACAATTCAGATTAAAACTGTCTGCCATTGTTATCCGTAGGTATTGTTCTGCAAGAAATAATATGAAATACATTTTTACCCATCCGGATGGCCATGGCCGGCTGCTTTTACATAAAAACGAAAATTCGTTTCAGCAGTACTTTTACAAACAACAAGCGGGGTTCACCTTTCATACGATTGCCTGGAATAAAGGGAAAAAGCAGCTCATTTATATCGACGAAGTCGCCTGGGATTTTGAAGAAAACGCGGTCTTACCCATCATGTTTAACCAGACATTCCGTTTTGAAAGACCGGCAGACATTGTAGCCTGGCAATTTAACCGGGAATTTTATTGCATTGTCAACCATGATGCTGAAGTGGGTTGTGTTGGTTTCATTTTTTTCGGCCCCTCGCCAACCATGTTTATACGACTGGATCCGGCCGATGCAACAGAGTATACACGACTTATGCAGGTGTTTGAAACGGAATTCGACTCCGATGAAGAGATCAAAGGAGAAATGCTGCGGATGCTCCTCGTGCAGCTGATTATCAAAACCACCCGCCTGGCAAAAAAACAATACCTGGGAACGGCGGAGCCCACCGAAGATAAATTCAACCTGATCAGGCAATACAACCTGCATGTCGAAATCCATTTCAGGAAGGAACACCAGGTGCAGTTTTATGCCGGTCTGTTACATAAATCACCAAAAACGATCTCCAACTATTTTGCCCTGTACAGCAAAAAGAAACCCTTACAGATTATACACGACAGGCTGATCATGGAAGCAAGACGTTTGTTTACCTATACGGATAAACCCATCAAAGAAATCGCCAACGAACTGGGATTTGAGGATGTTTCCCATTTCAGTAAGTTCTTTAAAAAATACACCTCGCTCAATCCCTCTGACCTCAGGAAATCCCTGATAAACAGCAAATAGGGAAAAATATACCTGAAACAGGGAAATATGTCAATTGCTTAGCAGCCGTGCAAAAAGCATTTTTGCTGCAAATAAAACAAATGACAAAAAAAGTAGTCAGCACCCTGGTCACCCTGCTTTTCACAGGGCTGGTAATCGGCCAGCCTGTTAAGTACAACAGTAAAAACGGAATAGCAATAAAAGGCTTTGACCCGGTGGCCTATTTCACCCTCGGAAAAGCGGTAAAAGGACTGCCGGAAATATCTTTTAACTGGAGCGGAAGCACCTGGTTATTCTCCACTAAAGCGCACCTGGACAGCTTTTCAAAACACCCCGAAAAATATGCCCCGCAATACGGAGGGTATTGTGCATACGGATGCAGTGAAAATCACCTGTCGCCCACCGACCCTGAAGCCTGGACGATCATAAATAACAAACTCTACCTGAACTACAACCTCAGGACAAGAGTTGTATGGCTTCAGGATACTGTAGCCCGTATCAAAAATGCCGATATCCACTGGCCGGTATTGAACCACTAATCTGAAAAATAAGTAAAATGAAAAAATATCTATTTGCAGCCTGTCTGCTGTTGACCATTTCCGGTTTCGCACAAACCGCACTCCGGACAAAGACCTTTAACCTGGAAAAAGGGATAGCCATACAGGGCTATGACCCGGTAGCTTATTTTACGCAGAACAAAGCGGTAAAGGGTAAAAAGGAATTGAGTGTATTTGCAGAAGGAGCTACCTATTATTTTTCCAGCCAGACAAATAAGGATCTCTTTCTGAAAGATTTCAGAAAATACGAACCACAATACGGAGGCTGGTGTGCTTATGCCATGGGGGCATCGGGCGAAAAAGTGGAAATCGATCCGGACACCTTTAAAATTGTAAATGGTAAATTGTTTCTGTTCTATCACTCCTGGATCAATAATACCCTCACCAAATGGAACAAGGATGAAATAAACCTGAAATCAAAGGCTGACCGGAACTGGCAGCTTTTATATAAGTAATAAATCAATCAACATGACTATTAAAAATGCAGTTACCTGGTTGCTCCGGATTGTAGCAGCCGTTATCTTACTCCAGACACTTTATTTTAAATTTACCGGACACCCTGAATCAGTGGCTTTATTCACTAAACTGGGTGTGGAACCCTGGGGTCGGATCGGTACCGGCGTGATAGAACTCGTAGCAGGCATACTCCTGCTTTTACCAGCTACCGTTTTTATCGGGGCTTTCCTGGGAATTGGATTGATGTCCGGCGCTATCCTTTCTCATCTCACTATAATCGGTATCAGCTCCGGAGATGACGGGGGGCAATTGTTTATTATGGCGATCCTGGTTTGGGTAATCTGCCTGATCTTACTGCTGCTTTTTCTGCCACAAGGAAAATCTCTGTTGCAATCAATGAAACCGATCATATCTAAAAAAGGGTAACCCTGAAATATGCACTGCATGATACAGTATCAACTTCAAGACCAGCTGCAAGGGTTGGTCAGGCTATTACAACAACTTACCGATGAACAATATACCCGTAAGATCAGGCACCTGGGGCAAGCCACCATTGGCGGACACAGCCGGCACATTATTGAAATCGTTCAATGCGTATTATCCGGATATGAGACGGGCCGCGTGGACTATATACACCGATACAGAAATACTGAACTGGAAATGAACCGGTCAGCAGCGATCCAACTGATTCAGGAAGTAGAAAGAATGCTGAATAAAACAGACAGGTCCCTGGAATTGTTTGTGGAAACAGCAACTGGCGTTCTTCAGAACAGTCCGTTGACAACCTATCTGAGGGAGATCATCTACTCGATAGAGCATACCGTTCACCACCTGGCCCTTATCAAAGTAGCCCTGACTGAAATGGAGTTGTCGCTGGCTGATGAAACCTTTGGCATCGCCTATTCAACTATGCTGTACAGGAAATCCATTGCCAAGGGATAGTTGCTGCATGATGGTATCATCAAAATAAACTGAAAATGTGTACAGTCTTATTTATTCCTTCCAATGGCCGTTATTTATTTGTTTCACTCAGGGATGAAGATCCGTTCCGGGCAAAGGCCAATAACCCGCAGATCTATGAAGGAGAGAATTACCGATACCTGGCCCCGGTAGATCCGAAGGCTGGAGGTACCTGGGCCGGGATCAACAGCTATGGGAATGTGATGATCCTCCTGAATGGCGGGTTTGAAAAACATAAGCCGGCTGGTCAGTATCGGAAAAGCCGGGGGCTCATCGTAAAAGAATTGTTGCAATCCGTATACCCGGTAGTGGAATGGTCGTTGATGGATATGGGGGGAATTGAACCGTACACACTGATCACCTGGTCTGAAAACAACCTGTTTCAACTGGTTTGGGATGGCCATAGCAAACACCGGATGCTCCTGGATACCCAGCAACCCGCCATCTGGTCTTCCGCTACACTTTATACCCCTGAGGCAAAAGAAAAGCGCAGCCAGTTATTTGATCAGTGGGTACATGATCAACCTTTTATTGACCATAAAACGGTTATGAAATTCTTCCAGTCTTTTAAAGACTATGAAAATGGTTTCCTGATGCACCGGTCAGCATCACTGAGAACCCTCAGCTACTCTTTTATTGAATTACAGCCATCCGTTCAGGCAATTTACCATTACGACGACTTTTCAGGCTCCTTGACGGATGAACAAATCATCCATACCTCGGGCTATTCCCCCGACCTCTCCGTTCTTTTTTCAAATGCATCGATTGCGCCTTGTAAAAAATAATTTATGCCTCCTTCGCTCATCAATCCGTTTGAATACAGCAGCATCCTGGTTTCCATCATACTGGGACTTGGAATTACTCAGTTACTCTCGGCTTTCTCGGATTTATTATACAATTATAAAAAGGTGTCATTCTACTGGCCACAAACGCTTTGGCTGGTCTTTATTCTTTTCCTGCATATACAGGACTGGTTTATCACCTATCAATTAAAAGATAAACCGGAATGGCATTTCGCGGAGCTTGTCTTTATTTTGCTTTACCCGGTTTCGCTTTTCATGGCCGCCAAACTCTTGCTGCCTTCAAATGATAAAGAAGAAAGCCGCCAAATGAAGTCCTATTATATGAGCCAGTATCCCGTGCTTTTTGCGGTCATGGCGGTCAGCATCCTGCTTTCTGTTATTTTTAATATCTGGCTGCTCCGGGAGCCTTTGCTTGCACAGGTACACCTGCTCATGTTTTTTTTGGTAATCTTACTGATTGCCGTCCTGAAAGTCCGTCACCCGATGATCCATAAATTCACGGCCATTGCTGTTTGCGTTGCCGCTCTTACTTCACTGATTATCGAAACAGAAAGCTGGGTAATAAAATAATTTTATGAAAGCAGTACTAAAAAGATTCCGGATTAAAATCAGTCACTGGGAGTACTGGCCAACCGAACTGGTATATGGACCCATATTCCCGGTATTCCTTTGGTACTGCCTGAGAGCCCGGAGTTTTTTCTTTACCACCGCTTCGAATCCGGGTATACAGCATGGGGGGCTGATGATGGAAAGTAAATACAGTATCGATGCGGTTGTACCCGCTGAATACCGGCCCCACTCCTTGTATTTTGAACCAGGTGCTGCATTTAGTACAGTCGAATCTGCATTGTATAATCACCAGTTGTCGTATCCGGTGATTGTAAAACCCGATATCGGGGGAAAAGGAATGGGCGTTATAAAAGTGGAAAATGCCAGGCACTTAGCCGACGTAATCAGTCAATTTCCGGTTCCTTACCTGGTGCAGCCATTTATTGATCTGCCACTTGAAATTGGTTTATTCTGGGCACGACTTCCAGGCCAGGAAACAGGCACCATAACGGGTATTGTCCGGAAAGAATTTTTGCAAGTAACGGGTGATGGGAAACAAACCGTCCGTTCTTTACTAATGGCTAATGACCGGTACCTGCTCCAATTGCCAGCTCTTGAAAAATTACTGGTTGATAAACTGGAGCAGATTATTCCTGACGGAATAACAGAACTGCTTGTACCTTATGGCAATCATGCCCGAGGTGCCTTGTTTCTGGACGAAAGCCGGCTGATCAGCCCCGCATTGATTCAACGCTTTAATCGAGTCTGTAACCAGATTGAAGGATTTTATTTCGGCAGACTGGATATCCGCTATAAGAACTGGGCATCACTGGAGAAAGGGCTGGACTTCAGTATTATTGAATTGAATGGTGCCGGCAGTGAACCAACACATATCTATGATCCGGGACACTCCCTGTTTTATGCGTGGAAAGAAATTATCCGGCATTGGAAACTGCTCTGGATTATCAGCATGGAAAACAAAAAACAAACCAAGACCAGCTGGATGAGTCTGAAAGAAGGCCTTCAGATGCTCAAAAGCCATTTCCGCTATTTGAAAAAATGTAAGCACGGTTTTAAACAGATGAAGCGGTGATACCGCATGCTTGTTGGTGTTCTCACCAATATGCACCCCCTTGTTGGTCTTCTGACCAACATGTACTTGTTGGTGAAAACACCAACAAGTATCTTCGCCCCATGCACAAAAAAATCCTCCTCCTCGGCTCTGGTGAACTCGGTAAAGAATTAGTGATTGCGTTAAAACGGCTTGGTCAAACCGTGATTGCCGTGGATAGTTATGCCGGCGCTCCCGCCATGCAGGTGGCCGATGGCTATGAAGTGATTGATATGCTCAATGGGCAGGAGTTGGATAAACTGGTATTTGATTATAAACCCGACCTGATTGTTCCGGAGATTGAAGCGATCCGCACAGAGCGTTTTTATGAATACGAAAAACAGGGATTAAAGGTCATCCCCAGTGCCAAAGCCGCAAACTTCACCATGAACCGCAAACTGATCCGGGATCTGGCCGCAAAAGAACTGGGATTACGTACGGCCAATTATTTCTATGCTACACAATTTGAAGAATTTAATAAAGCCGTCGATTCTATCGGACTGCCCTGTGTGGTGAAGCCCCTTATGTCCTCCAGTGGCAAAGGACAATCCGTGCTCAAATCCGATGAAGACCGGCAGAAAGTATGGGACTATGCAATTAATAATTCAAGAGGTGATATCAAAGAAGTGATCATCGAGGAGTTTATTGCTTTTCATACCGAGATCACCTTGCTCACCGTGACGCAACAAAACGGACCCACTTTATTTTGTCCGCCCATCGGCCACCGACAGGAACGCGGCGATTACCAGGAAAGCTGGCAGCCGGTGGCGATCAGTGATAAAGACTATAACGAAGCCTGTGAAATGGCTGGTAAAGTAACCACTGCCTTAACCGGCTCCGGTATCTGGGGAGTGGAATTCTTCTTAACAGATAAAGGTGTTTATTTCTCTGAACTCAGTCCGCGTCCGCATGATACCGGCATGGTGACCCTGGCCGGTACACAAAACCTTTCCGAATTTGAACTGCATGCCCGGGCCATACTTGGCTTACCGATCCCGGAGATCAAACTGGAAAGAGCTGGTGCCAGTGCCGTGGTGCTGGCCAATAAATCAGCTGAACAGTTTACCATTCATGGAATCGACAATGCCCTGGCACAACCGGATACAGATATCCGTATATTCGGAAAACCATCCACGCGACCCTACCGGCGCATGGCGGTGGCTCTGGTATATGATCAGCCGGGGGCTGATATGGATACACTACGGAAGAAGGCGAAAGAGGTAGCGGATATGATTCGGGTGGACTGAGCGATGAAAATTGCTGGTGATAACACCAACTATAAATAACCTGAGCTGCTGTTCATGTTATGCTAAGCCTGCCGAAGCATTAGCTACTCACCCTTCGACACGCCTGCCTGTCCGGTAGGCAGGCTCAGGGTGACAACGGGCTGCACCTGTCATGCTGAGCTTGCCGAAGCATGAGTAGCATAATGTACTTCTTTATTTGTGGCTATTATTCCCCGCCATACTTTCAGCCGCAAAACTCAACGC
>JAKQIY010000008.1 GCA_029561455.1 bacterium | reverse complement strand
CTAATTGTTTCAGACAAAAAGTTTTCATTTGAAAAAATTATAGTTTAGGGTTTCATGCTGCGTTTGATTTTTGATGTTGGTTTGTGTTCTTAAAGCGTTCAATATTAATTTTTATCCTTTGTTCTTTTGCATTTTGCAGTTTTATCTTTCTGGATTCAAATATTGCTTCTGCCTGGCCGGAATACATTGCATATGGAGTCACAAAACCAATGGCAGAATGATAACGTTCATAATTATAATATCGTATCCGTTCTTTGACAATTTCTATCAAAGATGCAAAATTTTCTGCTTCTGATGGATCAAGCATTTCCCATAACGTGCGATGGTATCTCTCTATCTCAGCATTTTCATTCGGACAATGAGCATGAATTCGGTGATGATCTATTTCATTCCTGGCTATAAAAAAACGATATTCTGAACTGATGTAACAACTGCCATTATCTGACTGGATAATCTTTGGTTTTTTCCCTGTAGCCTTAATAGCCCTTTCTGATGCTTGCTCAATACTGTCACCGGTCATTGATAGACACAATTCATTATAAACGATAAAACGGGTACCTACATCTAAATAGCTTAACAGGTAATAATCACGACTTCTATAGGGAACAACCATCAAGTCTGTTTGCCACTTGTCATCCGGTTCGGACACGGGAGTATGAGCATTCCATTTTATATGTTTCTTTTCAGGCTCTCTTCGCTCCAATAGATTGTTTTTCTTAAATATACGGTAGACACTCGAAGAACTCATATAGGCTATATCCTCATCAATCATTCTGTAGGTTATTTCCCGATGTTTGAGTCCCGGATGGTCTAAAGCATAGATGATAACCTCTTGCTCTTCCTCCTGGGTAATCCTAGTCATTTGAGTCCTTCGAGGTCTATCGGTTTTTTGGGGGCATCTTTTCAATGAACGAAAAGCCTGAAGACTGGTTTCCCATTTTCGGCAAATGCTTGATTTTGTCCAGCCATATTCTACATATCGCTCAAGCATGTCCAAAAGATCGTACCTGGCTTCCAGGCTTAAATGCTTGTAACGCTTTATCTCGTAAGTTTTTTTTTAAGCTCCAGGGCCTCTTCAGTTACAACAGCTATTATCTGGTCTTTACGCTTGAGTTCATCTTCGAGTTGGTTAATTTTTTTCTCAGCAGACTTGGGCATTTTTTCAAAGAATGCATCAGCATTGCTGATTATCCTTTTTTGCCATTGATAAAATTGTACCTCACTTATCCCGGAACGCCGACAGTATGCGGCTATGCCATCCGGTGATTTGAGACCTTCTATGACGGTGTGTACTTTAAAACTTGACGAATACTTGTTCTTGGGCATGATCTTTCTCCTCTTATTACTCTAAGTTAAGCATTCATGCCCTAAACTAAAAATATTTTCTTAATAAACATTATACGGAAACAATACGTGCTCAATAAATTTATTAATTTGGATTAATTCTTCATCTTTAATATCTTTTCTGAAATTTATTTTAAAACCATAAAAATAGATTAACCAAAGTAAATTTTTATTTACTAAAATAAAATTTATATCAGATTGAATTAGACCATCAGGTGTGCTAACCGCTTCAGTTCCATGCCCTTGCTTTGCTTTTCTATTAGTGTATTCCTGTATTATTGCTTCTAACAATTGATCTTTATTTTCATACATATTACCTGTCGAATTTATAAATTGTTGGAATACTATTTCTTTTATATTTCTAGGAAAGCTTGTAAACAATTCAAATCTTAACATCTCTACATTAATATTAATTATGGGAGTGGGATAAAACACAATATTGTGATTTGTAAATAGCGCTGTTGCAATACTTAATGTTCTTATATGTTTGTTTTCGATATCGTTGTTTTGATTATAATATTCTAAACTGTTATCCAAAATTTGAAAATATGTTCTCGCATTTAATTCGTTTATTTCCTTTATAGTGAATAAAATTGTATCCTTGAATTTGTCAATTTTTTTGTATTTTTTGTTTGACTTGTATATTGTAGTAAACAAATCCTCAATTGTTGGTTTAAATTCTATAAACTTGTTAACCGTTTTTTCTTTAACACGCGAAAAAACTTCCGCATCTTTATCTTTAAATAAATCTTCATTTAGTATAACCACTACTTTGCATTCAAATTCACTAGCTAATTGTGTTATAAAACCAAATAAATCATTAAGGTCTATTTTTGTTGATTTTCTCTCAAAATCATCAAAACAAATTATCAATTTTTTTGTAGATAGTGCTTCTAATGCTTTATTTTTTTTATAACTTTCTTTAAAGGTGTCAATTGATTTAAATAATTGTTCACCATTAACACCGAAAGCAGAAATACTTTTACCCAAAAAAGAAAATACTGAATAAGTTTTTGAAACTATCTCATCCACACCAGGCTTTTTTTTACTAAAATTGTAAACCTTAAGAAATAATTCTTGTTGAATTGTATCAATTGAATCTTTTCCATACAAGCTGATGTATATGTTTGATTCTTTTAAATTTTTTTCAATTTCATTCTTCCAAAAAAAAGTCTTCCCAGAACCCCAAACACCCGAAATCATTATCACTTTACCATTATTATTACTATTTAATAAATATCCTTCTTTATCTTTGATCAAATACTCTTTTAATTTTTGAATAAAACTCATTTATTGTTCCTTAAATTTTACACAAAACAGTAGTCGGGTTTGCGGCCCGTTATTCAAATTATTCCTTCCCAATCAGAATAGATTGTAGGTCGGGCCTGCGGCCCGGCATTCATATTATTCCACAATGGTATTCATTTTTACAATATTAACAGGTTCCTCTTTCCCCCAAAAATCTTCATAATAACCCATCCGTACGTATTTATGAAAACTTGTCCATTGCCATTCACCCGGCTGATTGGTATATCCATGTTTTACCGGATTAAAATGGATATAATCAATATGATTTATTAAATCATCTTTATCTGTAATTGTATGCTCCCAATATCGGTGTTGCCATACAGCAGCTTCACGTTTTTTGATCCTGTTTTCGCTTCTATATCCTTGCTTCCCGTTGTTTAACAAATAATGTTTTGTAAATAAACCTTTTATGCCTTTCCATCGGGTGGGATAATCATAATCATTTTGAGGTAATTGCCAAATACAATGCAAATGTTCTGGCATAAGACATATTGCAATTATTTTGAATGGGTATTTTTGTTGTATCTTTTGGAAAGCATTTCTTAATATTTTACGTGCTATGGGATTATTAAAAATCGGCATTCGCTCAAATGTAACAACTGTGAAAAAATAAATGCCGCCGGAAATTTTAGAACGGATATAATCTGACATGATTATCTTAATTTTTTATAAATTCTGTGTTGCCGGACCACAGGCCCGACCTACAAAAACAAGAAAAATACAACTGAAAAAATCCGCCCAAGTATCATCGTCCCGATTACATGCAGGTATATACTTAAAATAACAGAAAAAAGCAAGAATTATTTGATTTACGACGAAAAAGATTTCTCGTCGTAGGCTCCTCGAAATGACTGACTGTGGGTGTTTATTGAGAGAACGTCTCGATACGGGCCGAATCTGCATTTATCAAAATGTTGTTATGTAACCGGAATATCTCGCTTCCCAAGACCTTTTGCGGCCCTACTCGACGACCGGCCTTTTCTAAATCTATATCAGATGGACGGATATCCGTCTTTAGTGTTGCCGGGCCACAGGCCCGACCTACAAACTTGAATAGTGCACCGACCAGGTAATGTCGTCTCGATATGGGCCTAATCTGCATTTATCAAAATGTTGTTATGTAACCGGAATATCTCGCTTCCCAAAACCTTTTGCGGCCCTACTCGACGACCGGCCTTTTCTAAATCTATAACAGATGGACGGATATCCGTCTTTAGTGTTGCCGGGCCACAGGCCCGACCTACAGGCTGGTTCGATCAATTTATATAATTATTTAAAAATCGCCCAGTTTCTATCGTCCCGAATATGATCTTATATATATTGAAATTTCATTATAAAAGCAATATATTTTTTGTTTTCCAAATACACTTTAAAACATAGGATATGTTCTACAAGGTATAAACCGGGGCATAGTCCCGGTCCCTTTTACGTTTCTGGGTACAACCCTGGAATGATCTTTCCCCGGTCGATAATTGCATACCATTGCTTTTAGCTGTACCCCTGTAAAGAAACCACAAAACTGCTTGCTTGTTTGCCGGATTTTTTTTAAATACTAGGCGATAAATTTTTGTTACAGGATGAAACTATTATAATACCTATAAAGGAAAAACCGGGAATGGGACAAGCCACTCTGTTTTATAACCAGCTCTACCAAAAAATGCTGCAGGAATACCGGGAAGCGGGAATTGCCGATAAAATAATCGTTCAGGTCGGGTCGGCAACCTGTGAAAAGGCGGCGGGCGCCGACCTGGTATGGGCTGAATTTGCCAAACTCATCCAGGCGTCCGGGCGCGCGGATATTATCCTCAAACCCACCGGCTGTACCGGCAGATGCGCGCGCGAGCCCATCGTCGGCGTGTTTTTACCCGGACAAATACCGATCAAGTATGAAAAAGTTACCGTCGACAAGGTGCAAACCATCTTTCAGGAGCACATCATCGGCGGCAAAAGCGTTACCAGCATGGTGCTGGATAAAAAAACCGAAAAGCGTTATTCCTGGGTCATCACCGCGTGTACCTCGCAGCACTGCCGCCACGAGGATTCCGACCAGGTCATTCCGCGTATCCAGAAAGCCCTGCGCGATAAAGGCATAGACCCGGATTTGGTGCGAATTTTTGACGGCGGCTGTTTCGGCCTGTGCGCTTCCGGCCGGGTCGGCAAACAAAACGTCATGATCGTGTTCCCGGAAAAGGTCCTTTATTATTTTGAAAATGATGCGCAACTGGCTGAAATTGTCGAATCCCATTTCGTTCAAAAAAAAATATTGACCACTTTTCAAACCCATACGGATTTTATCACTGAACAATTTTTTTCGTTGTACGGCGATGTCTCGTTCTTTAACAAACAAACCCGTCTCACATTGCGCAACAGCGGCCTGATCGACCCGGAAAGCCTGGGCGATTATGTTCGCAACAAAGGCTATGAAGCGCTATCAAAAATACTCGATGCCAATCAACCGGACTCGGTGATCGCCGAGATCACCAAATCCGGGTTGCGCGGCCGCGGCGGCGGCGGCTACCCGACCGGACTGAAATGGAAAAACACCACCACCTTGTCCGACGACCCGGTTCGTTTTGTTATCTGCAACGCTGATGAAGGCGACCCCGGCGCGTTTATGGATCGCAGCGCCCTGGAAGGCGACCCGTTCATCATCATCGAAGGCATGACCATAGGCGCCTTTGCCATTCAGGCGCAGCGCGGGTATATTTATGTGCGCGCCGAATATCCCCTGGCCATCGAAAGACTGGAAAAAGCCATTGCCAAAGCCCGCTCCAATAACCTGCTGGGCAAAAATATTATGGGCAGCGCATTTGATTTCGACATCGAAATCCGTCTCGGCGCCGGGGCTTTTGTGTGCGGCGAAGAAACCGCGCTCATTCATTCCATCGAAGGACGGCGCGGCCAGCCGCGTATCCGCCCACCGTATCCTTCCGAAGCGGGTCTGTGGGGACATCCTACAGTCATCAACAATGTTGAAACCTGGGCCAACGTGCCGACTATAATGCTGTATGGTGCGGACTGGTTTTTACGAATCGGCACTAAAAAGAGCCGCGGCACCAAAGTATTTGCCCTGGCCGGTAAAGTGAACAATACCGGCCTGGTGGAAGTGCCGATGGGCACTACCCTGCGCGAGGTGATCTTTGATATTGGCGGTGGTCTGGCCGAGGGCCGCACGCTCAAAGCTATTCAAACCGGCGGGCCCTCCGGCGGTTGTATCCCCGCTGCCAAAATCGATACTTCGGTCGATTACGAATCCCTGGCCGAAATCGGCTCGATCATGGGTTCCGGCGGTATGATCATTCTCGATGACAGCGATTGCATGGTAGCAACCTCCAAATTTTTCCTGGAATTTACCCAGAGCGAATCGTGCGGTAAATGCGTGCCCTGCCGCGAAGGCACCCTGCGGATGCTGGAAATCCTCGAACGCATTACCGAAGGCAAGGGCGTTCCCGAAGACCTGGACAAACTGGAACGGCTGGGCAACCTGATCAAAAAGACCTCGCTGTGTGGACTGGGACAGACCGCCCCCAACCCGGTGCTAAGCGCTTTGGAAAATTTCCGCAGTGAGTTCATTACCCATATCGTCGAAAAACGCTGTCCCACCCAGAAATGCGCCAAACTGATCCGTTACGAGATCCTGCCGGCCAAGTGTACCGGTTGTACCTTGTGCGCGCGGCGCTGCCCGGTGCCGTGCATCCAGGGTAGTCCCCGCAACGTGCATGTAATAGATCAAGACCGCTGTATTAAATGCGGCGAATGTTATAATGTGTGTAAATTTGACGCGGTGCTCAAGCGATAAATTGAATAATGCCAGCTAACCAGTTATATAACAGGAATGCAGAATGAAAATGATTGATTTACTTATAGATGATATGCCGGTGAGCGTGCCGGAAGATACAACGATAATGACCGCCGCGGAAGGTCTCGGCATCCAGATTCCGCGCCTGTGTTTCCACCCCGATCTGTCCATCGAGGGCGCGTGCCGCGTGTGTATTGTAGAAGTGAACGGCAGTCGCAATTACCTGCCCTCCTGCGCCACCAAGGTACAGCCCGGTATGCAGGTGAAAACCAATTCGCCGGCTATACGCCAGGCGCGGCGCGATCTGGTTGAACTGATCCTGGATAACCATCCGCGCGAATGTCAGATCTGCGAGCGCGATGGCAACTGTGAATTGCAAAACCTGGCATACAGCATGGGCGTGCGGGAACGGTTGTTCGAGGGTAAACGCAAACGGCATGAACTGGAGACCTCCAGCGTTTCCGTCATTCGCGATGCGGAGAGGTGTATATTATGCCAGCGCTGCGTGCGGGTGTGCTCACAAATACAGGGCATTGATAACCTCAGCCAATTGCATCGCGGCTTTAATACAGTGGTCGCCCCGGCGCATGAAGCGCCGATGCGCGATTCGGTGTGCATAAACTGCGGACAGTGTATCAATGTTTGTCCAGTTGCCGCTTTTCTGGAAAAACGTTCTACCGACCAGGTATGGGATGCGTTAGCCGACCCGGAAAAGCTCGTCATTGCCCATATAGCGCCGTCCATCCGCGCCGCCATTGGCGAAGGCTTTCAATTAGCGCCGGGTACGCCCATGACCGGACAAACTATAACCGCCCTGCGCCGCCTCGGTTTCGATGCGGTGTTCGACACCAATTTCGGCGCCGACCTGACGATTATCGAAGAAGCCAACGAACTGGTGCACCGCCTGCAGGAAAATAAAAAACTGCCGCTGCTTACATCCTGTTCTTCCGGCTGGGTTAAATTTATGGAGCATTTTTATCCCGAAATGATCCCGTTGGCATCGTCATGCAAATCGCCCATGTCCATGCTTTCGACGCTGCTCAAGACTTATTATGCCGAAAAAAACAATCTCGATCCGAAAAAGATCTATGTGGTGGGAATTATGCCCTGTGTGGCTAAAAAATTCGAGCTGGAACGTCCGGAACTGGGTATGCCGGACGGAACGCCATATACAGATGCCGTACTGACCACCCGTGAACTGATCTGGATGATCAAGGCTTACGGGATCGATTTTGCCAACTTGCCGGAGGGTGAGTTCGACAATCCGCTGGGTTTTTCCACCGGCGCGGCGGACCTGTTCGGCACCACCGGTGGAGTTATGGAGGCGGCGTTACGTACCGCGGCGGAAAAACTGACCGGCGAAACGCTGATCGATCTGAATTTTACCCAGGTGCGCGAAACCACCGGCCTGAAAGAGGCTTCGCTAGAAATTGGCGGGATAACCCTTAATGTTGCGGTTGCCAATGGCTTGACGAATGCCAAAACCATTCTGGAAAAAGTGAAGGCCGGGGAAAAGCAATATCATTTGATCGAGTTAATGGCCTGTCCCGGCGGCTGTATCGGCGGCGGCGGCCAGCCGTACCCGCCCAAAGGCTACCATGTGCTGGATGAACGCATTATCAAATTACGCGCCTCGGCAATTTACAGTATTGACGAACGCAAAACCATCCGTAAATCGCATGATAATCCGTACATTCAAAGATTATATAAAGAATATCTTGGCGAGCCGGGCAGCAAAAAGGCTCATGATCTGTTACATACAACCTATATTGAACGCGAACCGAGAGGGATTAAATAATGGCTGAAATGACCAAAAAGGCGCTCGATCCGGATATTGTTGAATTCATCAAAGAAGCAGCGCAAAAAGAACACCCGGAAAGCTACCTGATCGCGGTGCTGCATCGTATCCAGAAAACTTATGGTTATTTATCGCAGGAGAATATGGATATGGCGGCGCAATTACTGCAGGTGCCGACCTCGACGGTGAGCGGCGTGGCCACCTTTTATCACTTTTTTCGCTTGCAGCCGCGCGGCAAATACGCCATTTCCGTGTGCCTGGGCACCGCCTGTTTTGTCAAAGGCGCCGACCAGGTGCTGGAAGCATTTCAAACCGAACTGGGTATTGGTATGGGCGAAACCACCTCGGACGGCCTGTTTTCCCTGGAAAATAGCCGCTGCCTGGGCGTTTGCGCCCTGGCCCCGGTGGTGACGATCAACGATAAAGTGTACAGCCGGGTGCAGCCCCAACAGGTTCCGGATTTAATAAACAAAGTAAAGCTAGGTTTACTCTAAGGCGGGCGGTTTGCAGAGCAAGGCAATTTTTTGCGATAGCTCCGCCAGGTTAAATGGCTTTTGCAAAAAGCTCTGCACGCCCAAATCAATTATTTCCTGGGCGCGGCCGTCCTGGGCAAAGCCGGTCGCCAACAATGCTTTCACATCCGGATTGATCTTTTTCATTTCTATGAATGTCTCTTTTCCACCCATATCCGGCATGATCATATCAATAATTACACAATCAAACTCCCGGTATTTTTCTTTATATATTTTTACCGCTTCCAGGCCATTAACCGCGGTTACTACATTGTAACCAAAACTGGCGATCATTTCGTGAACCATATCGCGGACAATATCTTCATCGTCTACCACCAGTATTGTGCCCTTGCCGGTGCGTATTTCAGATTTGATTTTTTTTGTCGGTTTTTCCCGTTCATGCTTGCTTTCCGGGAAATAAACCGTAAATGTAGAACCTTTGTTGACCTGAGATTCAACTTCAATAATACCGTTATGGTTTCTGATAATACCATAAACCGTTGCCAGTCCCAGGCCGGTTCCTTTAACATGCCCATCCTTTTTGGTGGTGAAAAAAGGCTCAAAAATATGTTTTTGTACCTCCTCAGTCATACCATAGCCGGTATCACTGATGGAGAGCTTTAAAAATACGCCGGGATTTACATTGGGATGGTTCTCGCAATAGCGCGAATCCAGAAAAGTATTATCGGTTTTTATGTTCAGCAATCCGCCGGTGGGCATCGATTCAACTGCATTGATCAACAGATTCATCACCGTTTGCTCAATCTGGGTCGGGTCGCCGTCGATAAGAGCGGTTTTGGGATTAAGAGTAATTGAAATTTTAATCGACTTGTCGATAGTATGTTTGATTATTTTTAAAACCTGCTGCACGATATCATTAATATTAATATTTTCAATCAGGTTCTTGCCTCTTCGGCCAAAGGCCAGCAGCTGCCGGGTTAAATCTGCCGCCCGTTCTGCCGAACTGATAATATTTTCAACATAAGTGCGGTTTTTTTCATCGGTTATATTATATAAAAGCAGGCTGGCGTAACCCATAATGCCGCCGAGCATATTATTAAAATCATGCGCCACGCCGCCGGCCAGGTTACCGATCGAATCCATTTTTTGCGCCTGGATCAGTTTATTTTCCAACGCCCGGCGTTCGCTAATGTCAACATGCGTGCCGAGAAGCCGCAGCACTTTGCCGTTTTCATCCCGTTCAACAACTTTACCGCGCGCCAGCACCCACTTCCAGTCTCCGGATTTAGTTTTCATACGAAATTCAAATTCAAACTGCGAGCGTTTACCCTCGATATGCTCATTAACTTTCCTGATACTCTCTTCCTTGTCATCCGGATGTAATAAATCGAGCCAACATTGAAAACGTGCCGGGAATTCATTAGGGTCATACCCAAGCATGGTGTAATAACGCGGGCTGAAATAAGCGTCGCCGGTAATATAATTCCAGTCCCATATCGCGTCGCTAGTCACTTCCAGGGCCAGGTTAAGGCGCTCTTCGGCTTTTTTTTGCTCGGTTATTTCCAGGGTCACTTCGACCACACCGGTAATAAAATTATAGTCATCACGCACAGGATACGCTTTCACCAGCCAAATTCTGCCATCCGGGGACTTAATTTCCTGCTGGTGAATCTGGTTGGTTTGCAGAGCGTGCACAACAGGGCATTGCATACAGGGTTCAGCGCTTTCATGCCAGTGCATATAACAAAAGTGTTTTTTTGTCTCTGGACCGGACAATTTTAAAATGTTTGCCGCCGGCTTGTTAGCCCATAAAATATTTAATTGCGGGTCCAGATAGATAACCAGTTCCGCCAGGCTGTCAAGGATCAGGGTTTTTTCCTTTTCCGCCAGTCGCAGGGCATATTCGGCTTTTTTACGCTCGGTAATATCATGAAATACCAGCACAACACCAATAATATTACCCTGGCTGTCCTGTATTGGGGCGGCGCTATCATCGATAGGTATCAGCAGCCCGGATTTTGCTACCAGCACAACCTGGGTTTCCAGTTCTGCAATTGCGGCGGTTTTTAAAACCGTATCAACAGGATTGGCGGCCGTTTGTCCTGTAACCTCGCTCTTGATATGAAAAATCTGGGTGATCTGCTTGCCGATGGCATCGGTTTGCCGCCAACCGGTCAGTTTTTCGGCGACAGTGTTCATAAATGTAATTTTTCCATACTGATCTGTAGCAATCACCCCATCGCCGATGCTAGTGAGGGTGGTCAGGAACCAGGTTCTGCTCTCCTTGAGCTGCTTTTCCATGCTGTGTTTGTATAGGGCGGTTTCGATAACGACCTGGAGTTCTTTGATCCCATAGGGCTTTATTAAATAACCAAACGGTTCGGTTTGTTTTACTTTTTCCAGGGTCAGGCGATCGGCATGGGCAGTGAGAAAAACTACGGGGATGTCGTACGTTTTACGAATCAGGCTGGCGGTTTCTATACCGTCGATCTCTCCCTTTATTATAATATCCATCAATATGAGGTCCGGCTTTTTCTGCTCAATCTGTCTCAAAGCATCAACGCCCGAATTGACGATAGCGGAGACAGTATAGTCCATCTCCTGCAGGGTTTTTTTAATATCCTCAGCTATTATTCTTTCATCTTCTACTATCAGAATTTCAGGGGAGTGACTCATGGGCAGCCCTCGAACCGGAGTTACAGGATATATAGTTTTTTATGAACAAATGAAATATAACTTGTTTGCTTTAAAATAACAAGATTTTCCGGCAATCTATTCACTTTTGTAATTCGGAATATGCACTATTCAAAATTGTCTGGAAAAAATTTCCCAACTGCAAGATCAACAGGCATGTTAATGTTTGTATACAACCATAGATTTTTATATATTAAAAATGTTAACATTAACCGTATCAATTTCATACGAGGTTGAAAATGATGAAAAAATTATCAGGCTATTTAATTGTATTGTATATCACTATAGCGACATGCTTTTATTCCTGTACCCGCAATGAAACCAGCAAATCTGTGGATTTTAACCACGGCAAAATTAAAGTCGCAGATAACAACCGGTACCTTGTTCATGAAGACGGTACCCCTTTTCTGTGGTTGGGCGATACTGCCTGGGAGTTATTTCATCGGCTCAATCGCGAGGAAGCGGAAGAGTATTTAACCGCCCGTGCCCGCCAGGGATTCACGATCATTCAGGCGGTAGTTCTGGCAGAGAACGATGGCCTGCGCACTCCAAATGCCTATGGCGAAACGCCTTTCATCGATCTCGACCCCGGTAAACCCAATGAAAAATATTTTGCCCATGTTGACTATATTGTTAAAAAGGCCAACAAGCTGGGACTGGTCATCGGCATGTTGCCCACCTGGGGCGATAAAGTTTATTCCGAACACCCCTGCGCCGGGCCGGTCATTTTTAACAGTACAAACGCCGAACAGTATGGTTACTTTTTAGGGCAGCGTTACAAGGATTGTCAAATTATCTGGATATTGGGAGGCGACCGGGATCCGGCCAATGATGAGGTAATAACTATCTGGTGGGCGATGGCCAAAGGGCTGAATGATGGCGATCAGGGAACTCATTTATGTAGTTACCACCCCCGCGGCGCCAGTGTTTCTTCCACCTGGTTCCACAATGAAGAATGGCTGGATATAAATATGTATCAAAGCAGCCATGCGCAGCATTTTACCCCGACCTAGACGTATGCCGAAAAGGAATATGCTCGGCAACCGGTTAAACCTTTTGTGGATGGCGAGCCGCCCTATGAAGACATTGCCGTAAAATTTTGGGATTATTGTGACTGGTCGAATCCCAAACGAGTGCCTGACGATGTACTGGATGAAGCGGGGTTGATCAAAGACCGCTCCCACTTTAGGGAAGGCTTTTTTACGGATTATGATATTCGCGTTCATGCCTGGTGGGATTTGCTTTCCGGAGCCTGCGGCTATACTTATGGCAACAACGCGGTTTGGCAAATGTTCAAAAAAGGTGGATCAATTGCAATCCCCTGCCTGACCGATTGGCGCGATGCCCTCACACGGCCCGGCGCAGATGATATTCAGCATATTCGCAAACTGCTGGAAGCGCGACCTTTTTGGAAACTCGTTCCCTGCCAGGCCATTATTGTTGGCGATAATCCACCGGACAGCACACATATTCGCGCCGCCTGCGCTGCAGATAATTCTTTTACACTGGTTTACCTGTCAGTTGGCCAGCCGGTTATAATAAATCTTGAACAGTTTACAGGAGAGCAAATAAACGCCTGGTGGTATAATCCCGGCAGCGGAGAGACTATACAAATCGGGATTATGGAAAATTCTGCAACCGCCCGGTTCTCGCCTCCTTCAGCCGGGATTGGTAACGACTGGCTGTTGGTTCTGGATAGTGTTGCGGCGAACCTGAAACCACTACAATAAATAACCACCAGGGAACTTCTTTTATAATACTTTTTCCAGGGAAGAAAAATTGGGTAATTTTTCTTCCCAATATTCAAGTAACATGATAGGTAACGTTGTAATACTTTACACTTTTTTGCCTGTTAATAAAATTCACTTCTAATATACAGAATATCCGACGATTTAGCGTCAAGATATCAACTGCTTCCTCATTCCGTTATGGCAAGCTATAGCCTATCAGTACCTGGAATAATTTATGCCGGAAATCAACTGTTTTACTGTCCGGCGCATTGGATAACCCCATAGAATATCGCGCTCCAATGCTGAATTTTCCAAAGATCAAATCCGTTCCTGTTAATATGCCAAAACCGGGTGTGTTCATATCACCCGATTTAATTTTTTCAGAATCGCTATCGTTATCACTAACTCTGATCCACTGCTGCGTTTCGGGGTCGTAATATGTAAATGTACCGTTAAACTCCATTTTTTTCTTGCCGCTGATAAAAAAGTCAAAATATGGACCTCCATATAAACGAAAATGTTTGCTGATCTCTACAACTCCAAGTACTGGAACTTCAATATAGTTCAGGATAAAGGTATTTTCAGTTTTATAAGAATAACTGGCGCTATCAGTTGACTGATGATTCCCGGCTTGGGAAATGAAACCCTTGGAAGAAAAAAGAATTTCAGGTTGAATTAAAAATTGCTTATATGCCCTGATTGTAATAAAACCACCAAGGGTGTAACCAATTCTGGTATCGGTATCTTCAGCATTATTATTATAAACATTAGCAAAATTTACTCCGCCCATTACCCCTTTTGCGGTTATAAGTTGAGCTGATAAAAGACCCGGTTTGTAAAACACAGCAAACAGAATGATGATAAAAAATAATAATCGTTTCATTGCCGTCTCCATTTCCTGAAATATTGAAAACCTGAATTAACTTAAATCCGGGTATTCTTTTTGCAAAAAATTCAATACACTGGCACACGGATTTTTAAATATTTTTTAAATATATGTAAAGTCTGTAGAAAAACAAACGATTTTATCAAGCAGTGTTATAATTATATGAACAAGTTTAAACTATTAAACGGCAAACCAGATTTCTTACGATGTTCAGAATAATATGTAATGAAATATAAAAACCTGGAATAAACAGGTAATAAATAATATTTTATAATGTTGAAATCGTGCAAGTACCATTGGGAATGAGTTTTTGACCGACATTGTTATAAATAAAAAAAAGGAGTATTATAGTAAAGCTGATAGGTTATTCTGTAATAAAATCAGGAACAATTAAGGTTTTAAGGCATGAAATAGAATAGAGTGTGATATTAATTAACTTGACTTTAATTAAAAAAAAACGTAAATTAAATGATGTATCTTTTTATCAAACGTAACTACTTGGTATATTCCTCGTATTAAAAAAATAAAATCTTCAGTAAGTGAATTTATTGATAATAATTATATTACAATGAACCGAGTGAATGAAAGAATTTTTCCGCAAAATATAGCTTGATTATGTACCTGTGAATGTAGTTATGGATCTAATCAATTGCGAGAGGAACTGTAAGTGCAAGAAATTGCCAAGACAAAAGTAAAATCGAAACCACCCAAAGAAGTTCGGACCAAAGAGTCCATTGAAAAATATCTTGAAGAGATCGGCGGTTTTTGTCCGTTACCCCCGGAGCAGGAAATAGCTCTGGCCGGCAGAATCCGCAAGGGCGATGAAATGGCTCTTGAAGATCTGGTTAAAGCCAATCTTCGTTTCGTCATCAGTGTTGCCAAAGAATATCAGGGCCAGGGTTTGCCGCTGCAGGATTTGATCAGCGAAGGCAACCTGGGGCTTATCAAAGCGGCACAACGGTTTGATGAAACCAGGGGCTTTAAATTTATTTCTTATGCGGTTTGGTGGATTCGCCAGTCTATTTTACAGGCATTAGCGGAGCAATCCCGCGTCGTTCGTCTGCCGTTAAACCGTGTAGGCGCCATCAATAAAGTTGGCCGCGCCCTGGAACATTTGGAAAAAGAATACGGACGCGAACCCAGCATGGGTGAAATTGCCGATAAAATGGATATGTCTTCCTTTGAAGTAGCCGATGTTTTAAAAACGTCGGCCCGGCATCTATCCCTCGATGAACCCTTTAAAGAAGATGAAGGCAACAGTCTGCTGGATGTGCTGGAAAGCGACCGTTACGAACCACCGGATGGCCAGTTGATGCGTGATTCCCTGCGCGAAGAGATTGAAAAAGTGTTATCAACTTTGAAATCACGTGAAGCGGAAATCGTTAAACTCTATTTCGGACTGGACGGCGACCGCCCGCTTACCCTGGAAGAAATTGGCGAATACTTTGAACTGACCCGTGAAAGGGTACGACAAATTAAAGAAAAAGCGCTGAGGCGGCTGAGGCATCGTTCCCGGCTCGATCCGCTGCGTAAATATTTAGGTTAATTATCAGCCTTCCCCCAACCGGGAAGGCTTTTTTTTATTTATTGAATATTAGCCAGATATAAATTGTATATATAACCAGTAAAATACAACCCTCCAGCCGGGAAATGGACTTGCCGGAGATCATCATCGGCAGAAAAATCACCGCAAAAAGCAACATGACCGGGTAATCAAATTTTAAAAGTCCGGTCTGCACGGGAATCGGGAAAAACAGGGCAACAAAACCGATTATAAACAATATGTTGAATAAATTGCTGCCCACGACATTGCCGACTGCCAAATCTACTTCACCTTTCCAGGCTCCCAAACACGAAACTGCCAGTTCCGGTAACGATGTTCCCACCGCCACCAGGGTTACCCCTATGACAATTTCGCTTATCCCCAGCCGTAACGCAATGACCTGGGCTGAATTGACCAGCATGGTAGAACCGGCCAGCAGCGCTGCCAAACCGGCAATCATTAAAAGTATTTCCACCGATAAAGACCGGGTTCGTTTTTGACCCGCTACATCATTAAAAAACTTTTGCTCGCTTTTCCTATCCTGCCTGGCCATGCGAAGCATATATCCCATAAACACAAAAAAAGCAGATAAAAGGGCAATGCCGTCAAGTCGACCGATTTTTCCATCCAGGCTAAGAAAATAAAAAATCACTGTGGTTACAATCAAATATGGCATTTCCTTACGGATGGTATTAACATGAATCTTTAAGGGCTTTATCAACGCCGCCAGGCCGATAATTAACCCAATGTTGGCAATATTGCTGCCAATTACATTCCCCAGGGCAATACTCTTGGTGCCCCTGACCGCCGAAAGAAAACTGACCGATAATTCCGGAAAAGACGTCCCCATTGCCACAATAGTAAAACCAATTATTAAGGGTCGAATACCCAAACGCAAAGCCAAACTCGAAGAACTTTTTACCAAAAAATCCGCGCCCCCGGATAGCAACCCTAAACCTAAAAAAAACAGTACAATTGTTGTCGTCATACTCGATTACCAGTTAAAACTGTATTACTGTTTATAAATGGCTGTTTAACTAATTGCCTTACGACTGCCCGGTTTTACGACCGGACTCCCTTGTTTGCATAGCGGGCAATTGTCGGCGGTATAGGTAACAACTTCCATTTGCAGCACTGTGTATTTGGGAACATCAAAAGTCACTTTACCGGCGCTGCGGTCGACCAGGAACCCGGCTCCGGCTACCACTCCGCCCTGCTGACGTACCAGTTCTATCACTTCCTTTATAGAGCCGCCGGTGGTCACCACATCCTCGATAGCCAAAGCTTTCTCACCCGGTAAAATTTCAAAACCGCGCCGCAGGGTCATGACATTATTTTCCCGTTCGGCAAAAATAGCTTTGCAGCCCAACAGCCGGGCAACTTCTTGTCCTGCCACAATACCGCCGATCGCCGGCGAGATCACATAGTCGATCTTTTCCGCCCGGAAATGATTGGCGATCTCGGCGCAAAAAGCTTCCGCATGATTCGGGTATTGCAATACCCGCGCGCATTGAAAATAATTGGGGCTGTGTAGTCCCGATGTCAGCAAAAAATGGCCCTGCAGTAAAGCTTTGGTATCCAGAAATATTTTATAGGCTTGATCGTTAGTCATAAGCTTTTTCCTGTATTTAAAGTAATTTACCTTTACGCGCCCGGTTAAGGGCATCGCGGGTGGTTTGCGCCGCAATTGCCGCTTTAACGGCAAACTGTTCATCAGCCGCAGCATATATGATCGCCCGGCTGGAATTATATAATGCGTTGGCGCCGGCTTTATTGGTGCCGTATTGCACTGCCAGATCCAGGTCGCCGCCCTGCGCTCCGATGCCGGGGATTAAAAATGGCAGGTCCGGAACCAGCGCGCGCAAATCGCGCAGTTCTTCGGGATGCGTAGCGCCGACAACCAATGCACAATTGCCGCGGGTATTCCAGTCATTTATGGTTTTGGCGATGTATTCATATAATTTCATTTTACCATTACTAAAATATTGAAAATCTTGTGCGCCGGGATTGGAAGTAAGACACAAAAAGAATACTCCTTTTTCAGGATTTTGCAAAAAAGGCTCGGCAGAATCCTTGCCCATATAGGCATTCACCGTCACCGCATCCGCTTTTAATTCCTCAAACGCAGCGCGGGCATACATTTGTGCGGTATTGCCAATGTCGCCGCGCTTGGCGTCCAGAATTTTGATAACCTTGCCCGGCAGATAATTCATGGTTTTTTGCAGGGATTGCCAACCGCTAATCCCCAGCGCTTCATAAAAAGCGATGTTAACTTTGAATGCGGCTGCAAAATCGGCAGTGGCGTCGATGATCTGCTTGTTGAAAGCAAATATCGGGTCGGCCTCGTTTTTCAAAATTGCAGGTATTTTCTGCGGATCGGTATCCAATCCTACACATAACAAGGAATTCTTGTCCGCTATGGTTTGTAAAAGCTTTTCCTGAAAAGTCATAAGCCATCCACCTTGTAATAAATGATCTCCGCTCGCGGCGGCAGTTCTTCTGTAAAATGCAGCATTGCAACACTGGCCGTATTACCATCTCGCGGTTTGCTTGCTGTTCCGGGATTGATTAACAGGCCGTTGCTGTCGGTTTTTATTTCAGGGTAATGAGTATGTCCGAAAACTCTGATCAACATATTCTTGCCCGCATGTTCCAATTCAGTGGGAATGTGTTTAACCATGATTGAAGCGCCACAATATTCAATATTTAACAGAAATTTCGTATAGCGTCTGATGTCAAAATTATCCGTATTACCATAAACAGCATGAACCGGGGCAATGGTTAGCAGGGCGGCAAGCACATCCAGGCTGCCGATATCCCCGGCATGAATGATAAACTCGACATCCGTAAATATATCAAAAACCTTGTTGCTCAACAGTCCATGCGTATCCGAAATAATGCCGATCTTTTTCACAGCCGCGCCGTTCTCACCCATCAGAGCATCAACCGATACGATCCACACCCATAAATGGCCGCAACACGTCCGGGATAATAATACTGCCGTCCTTTTGCTGGTAATTTTCCAGAATGGCGATCATAGTACGCGGCAGCGCTAAGCCCGAACCGTTCAGGGTATGCGGGTATTCCAGTTTATCGCCTTTTTTGCGGCGCATGCGGATATTGGCCCGTCGCGCCTGGAAATCTTCAAAATTACTGCACGAGGATACTTCCAGCCATTTTCCCAGGCCTTCCGCCCACACCTCGATATCGTAACATTTAGCGGCGGCAAAGCTGAGGTCGCCAGTGGCAAGGGCCAGCACCCGGTAGGGCAGATTTAACAATTGCAGCACTTCTTCGGCGTTGAGCAGTAAACTTTCCAATTCCTCATAAGAATTTTCCGGCAGCACAAATTTAACCATTTCCACCTTGTCGAACTGGTGGATGCGCATCAGGCCGCGGGTATCTTTACCATAAGCGCCGGCTTCGCGACGGAAACAGGGCGTGTAAGCTGTATATTTAATGGGCAGTTCTTCACCATTTAAAATTTCATCGCGGTGCAGGTTGGTGACCGGCACTTCCGCCGTGGGGATCAAAAACAAATCGTCCGGCATGGTGTGGTACATATCCTCTTCCAGTTTAGGAAGCTGCCCGGTGCCGAACATGGTATCGCGTCGCACCAAAAAAGGCGGAAAGATTTCTGTATAGCCATGTCTCTGAATATGCAGATCGAGCATGAAATTGATCAGCGCCCGTTCCAGTCTGGCGCCCAGGCCGCGGTAACCGACAAAAAAGGAGCCGGACATGCGGGAGGCGCGGTTAAAATCAATGATATTATACTTTTCCGCAATTTCATGATGCGGCAGGGGCTTGAAATCCTTTGCCAAAATCTCGCCCCACTTTTTGACCTGCAAATTGTCTTTTTCCGAGCCAACCGGGACGGAATGGTGGGGTATATTGGGGATGCGGATCTGAATTTCGTATATTTTGTTTTCCACCTCACGCAGGGCATCGCTTTGCTTTTTAATGCTGTCGCCAAGATCGCGCATTTCTTTAATGACAGCGGTTGCATCCTGTCCGGCTTTTTTCAGTTCGGCAATGCGCATGGTCACTTTATTCTGATTGGCGCGGGCCGCTTCCGTTTCAGCAATCAATTCGCGGCGTTGTACATCCAGCGCCAGCAGCTCGTCGATATTTGCTTTTTCGTGCTTGTTTTGTATTGCATTGCGAACCAGATCGATATTTTCGCGTATAAATTTTAAATCCAGCATAACTTCCTCAAATCAGTTTTATTGTCCTTTGCCTTTGATCATAACAAGAATGGTGAAAAAAAGAATCCGAATATCGAGGCTCAGCGATAAATTATCTATATAATAAAGATCATAAGCCAGTTTTTCCTTCACCTGTTCAATAGTAGTGTCGTATTCGCCTTTAACCTGTGCCCAGCCTGTTATGCCGGGCTTTACCCGTAGACGCCGTGTATAAAATGGATATTCCCGTTTCAGCCGGTCCACAAAATAGGGCCGTTCCGGACGCGGCCCGACGATGCTCATGTGGCTGTATAGCACATTTAACAATTGCGGAAATTCGTCGATGCGCAGTTTACGCATGATCCTTCCAAACCGGGTTACGCGCGGGTCTTTTTCTCCGGCCCATACCGGGCCGGTCATCTTTTCCGCATCCTTGACCATGGAGCGGAATTTATAAACTGTAAAGATCCTGCCGCCTTTGCCAACCCGTTTTTGCTTAAAGAAGACCGGGCCGGGTGATTCTATTTTGATGATGAGCGCAACGATCAGGAAAACCGGCGCTAATATAATCAAAGCCGTCAGGGATATGAAAAGGTCCATCAGGCGCTTGATCTGCCTCTCCCAGGGTTTCATGATTTCGGGATAGATCTCGATCAGTGGAAACCCGTAGATCTGTTGGGTACGCGCCTGCCCTAAAATGATATTATACAGATCGGGTTCGATTTTTATATGCACCGGCAAGTCTTCACACTGGGTAATGACGTTCAGAACATTTTTATGCGCCGTATTGCCCAGGGAAATGATGATTTCTTCGACATTCTTTTCCGCAACCAGTTCCTTTAACCGGGACATAGCGCCCATAACCTGCAGATCCTGCCAGGTCTCGCCAACATCCTTTTTGTTCAAACTGACAAAGCCGATGACTTTGTAACCCAGCGCAGGATATTTTTTAATTTTTTCCGCCAGGATCAAGGCTTTTTCATTCCAGCCGATAATAAGGGTATTCTTTTGCCATATCCCCTTTTCCAGCAGCTTGCGGTGCAGGGTATGCAGTAAAATTCGCCCGCCGCCAACGCAAACGATTAAAATCAACCAGTAGCTTAATACCAGAATGCGTCCCAGCGTAAAGGGATTGCGAAAATCGCTTTCCGGTTCCAGGGTGAATAAAAAGATCAAAAATATGCCAACGCTGATGGCTTTAAAAACCGCCAGGAATTCATCGAACCGGGAACGGGTGTACCATGACTGGTACATACCGAAAAATATAAAAATTAAAAACCAGTACAAAAAGATGATTGCGGAAATCTGTAACCGAAAGGCAAAACCCTGTTCCACAAACAGGTTTACCACGCTGCGCAGCCGTAACAAACAAAAGAAGGCAATGTTGACGGTTATAAAATCTATGGTGATTAAAAATATTTTTTCAAGGGTTTTGGGCATTACAGGATCTTTATTAAAGTATAATTTTTTCGGCTTTAATATAAAAAGGTTCCTGTAAATAAACAACGATTTTATGGGTTATAAATTACAGAAAAGATCATAAAGAATTAATGATAATCATTATAAAAATTTTCTTCCGCCAGACGAAAACATTCTTCTCCGGTAATCTTGTCTAGTACATCAAGTTGATCAATATGTATTAAATGATAACAAAAATTTATAAAAACTCTATTTATTAGAATTTTGCTTGAATGAATAACTAAAATTTAACAGTTCACTTTCCAATAAAGAGATCATTTTCTCACGGCTAAAATGTTCACGCACATATAACAAACCATTATACCCGAGACTTGCTTTCAGCGCCCTGTCATTATATAGTTTTATAACTGCTTTGGCCATTTGCGGGGCATCTTCCGGAGGAACGGACAGCCCGGAATTCGAGCGCATAATTAAATCGCGCCCCTCGCCTGTAAGGGTGGAAAGGATCGGCTTGCCGCAAGCCATGTACTCAAACATTTTTGAAGGCAACGCATTATCAAATAGTTGCAAATTTTTTAAGGGCACCAGGCAGACATCCGACATGGAGATGATCTCCGGCATTTGCTGATGCGGTTTTTCAGGAGAAAAAATCACATTCCCCAACTGCATATTCCCGGCAGTTGACATTAACCGATCTTTATCTACACCGGAGCCGACAAATAAAAAAACAATGTCTTTATATTCTTTTAAAAGTTGAGCCGCTTCCAGAACAGTAAATAATCCCTGGGCAAGCCCGTGATTCCCGGAAAACAATACAACGAATTTGTTTCCCATGTTAAAACTGTTTTTTAATTCATCATGACTAGCACACGGCTGAAAATGCCTGGTATCCACTCCATTCTGGAAATTGATTATTTTTGAATCAGGAACGCCTTTATCTACCAAACGACCACGGAACCCCGGAACGGCAATGGTAATTTTTTCGGCCTTTTTATACAGGTACTGCTCCAGTCTCCCGGCCAGGTTAGCTATTTTGCCCGCTTTTAACTCACCCAAATAAACAGCCGATTCCGGCCACAGATCCCGAATATCAAGAATAAATTTCGCCCCTTTTAACCGGCTGGTAACAAAACCGGAAACACCGACAAACAAAGGCGGCGATGTAGCAATAACCATATCAACTTTAGGTAAAAACAAACCGGCTATTGTTGCAGAAAACATAAAAGACAAATAAAAACTCATACGCTGAAAATTGGTCTTGCGGGGGTTGGCGCACACAAAAGTACGGAAAACCTTAATACCGTTATATTTTTCTTTAACAAACAGTTTAAATCTATATTTCGGGGTTACAACCCCGCTCGGATAATTGGGAATTTCTGTTAATACAATAACATCATGCCCCTTTGTTTGTAATTGTTTGGCCAGGTTACTCATACGGGTTGCCAAAGCGCCTGTTTCAGGAGGATAATATTGTGATATAATTAATATTTTCAACGCGTCTCTTTACTTTCTTTCTTTATTATTATCTCTTCATACAGATGGTACATTTGCAGGGCATTTTTTTGCCAGTCATAATTTTGCAAAACATACTCTCGGCCGGCCATACCCATGCGGCTTCGCAACTCTTGTTCACGGATCAACTTTTCCATGTATTCGCTTAATTGATTAACATCTCCGGGCGGAAACAAGTATCCTGTTTCGCCGTGGTGAACAACTTCCGGTAAACCACCAATATTGGATGCGATAACCGGAATTCCACAAGCAGAGGCTTCAACCGCGGCAACCCCAAATGTCTCCGATTCCATTATCGAAGGCATAACAAATACGTCCATTTGATTAAGATAGTGTGGAATAGTATCATTCTCAATATAGCCGGTTAACTCTACTTTTTCAGTTAACTGTAATTCATCACGTAATTTTTTCAAATTGGCTTCAAGTATGCCTGAACCGATCACCAAAAGACGAATGTTTTTATATTTATCTGCACACCGCTTAAAAGCCTTAATCAATAACAGGTGACCATATTTTTCTTCCAGCCCTTTTACAATACCAAATGTAATAATACCATCAGACTTTGTACCAAACGGTTTGAACTTTTCAATATTTACGCCAAAAGGTATTGTATTAATCGTTTTACTTTGTCCGGTAAATTGCTTTACAGCCTGGGTTAACATTTGACTGGTAGCGGTAATATAATCCGCTTTTTTCAGGACAAATGACAAAGCTATTTTACGAAACCAGGATTTGGTTGGAAAATCGATAACATCGCTGCCCCAGACAGAGATGATCAAGGGATGATAATTAGCCACAACTCCGCAAAAGCCATACGAAGTTGCATAATGCGCATGTAATATATCCGGCTTGAGTTTATGAATCAGCTTTTTTATTTTGAAAATATAGAGCAAGTAAGCAGTTTTTCTCAAAATTGCAAGCGTCGAATCCGAATGATTGATCACCCGGCTCCATTTAAAACCAATATCATGCACGGTTACTCCCGGAATGGTTTGATATTGGAATGATATGATATGCACGTCATGCTTTTGCGATGCAAAATATAAAGCCCATTTTTGAGTATGACTGCTTTGAGCGTCGGCCAGGAATACGATTTTCAAAAAGCCACCTTTTGTTTTAACCCAAGGTGTAAAAGTAATGCGTATTTATAGGCAGAATTTCTTTGTTTTCTTTCTTTAGCGTTGAAAAAAGTAAACAGAGTTAATATAATCCGAATATATAATGCAAAAACAACTATACATCGAAATAAAAACTGGACAAGAGGGGAATAATGCTTTTTTATAAACAATAGACGACTGTGATAACGGCTCAGCACAAAAGTATAATAGTTTTTCTGGGTACTTTTACCCCCATAATGAATTATTTGGCTGCCCGGATCATAACAAGTCGGCCAGCCTGCTTTTAAAGCCCGCAGACACCAATCGGCTTCTTCATTAAATAGAAAAAACTGTTCATCGAGTCCACCAATTTTTTCATAAACATTCCTGCGTATCATTAAACAACAACCGGATACCCAGTTTACAGGAAAAGCATCTTGAGCAAATATTCTTTTATCATTCAACATCCGCTTGCGGGTCAAACGATTTTCCAAAAGGAATGTGCGTTCCAATTCAGCTTGTATACCAGGAAAATTTCCAAAAGAAAATTGCAAGCTTTTATCTTCATTGAGAACTTGAGGGCCAACAATGCCAAAATTCTGTTTTTTTTCAAGTAAAGCCACCAGGTTTGGCAACACATTATTAATTAACAGAGTATCGCTGTTTAATAATAAAATATATTTTCCTGTAGAAATTTCTATTCCCTGGTTGTTCGCTCTTGCAAATCCAACATTTTTACTATTTTCTATCAATTTGACATGAGGAAATTTTTCTTTTACTGTTAATAAACTATTGTCCGAAGAGGCATTATCTACAACAATGATTTCAAAATTTAAATCTTTTGTATGCAGATAAACAGAATCCAGACAATTTTTTAATAACTCACAGGTATTAAAATTTACAATTATTATTGAAAGGTCAATCACTGTTAATTTTCCAAAATATTTTATCTTAATTTCGATTTGTTTGTTCAATATCGGTCGTAAATTCAGCTTGTTTCAAGGCTATCACAACAACAGTCCAAAAAAACAAACCAAAAGAATAACTGAGTATAGTGGGCTCAACCAAAGAATGCACCAATGTTGCGGAAATACCTGCAAAAATTCCCCATGCCAGGGAATGATGAAATGGATTATTAAATCTGTTGTTGTTTTTAAGAATGATCTTGTAAACATTATATAATAATATGTTATAAAAAACAAAACCTAAAAAGCCGGTTTCCACCAGTAATTCAAGAAATAAATTATGCGCTTTAAGCAGTTCAAAATTACCTGTCAGTTTTATATAATAATTTTGTACAAAATAATGCATGTTTCCCAAACCGACACCAAAAACCGGATGTTCTTTAATAATCCGTATTGCTTCATACCAGGTACCTATTCGCGAAAAAACCGATGAACTGGATTGAAAGCCGGCCAACCCTTCCCATATAAACTTGGCGGATGGATTTAAATATATAACTATACCAACAATAATTATAAAAAATAAAAAAGCAGTAAATGCTTTCCAATTTCGATACCGAAACAGTAAAAAGAAAATTCCTGCAGCCAAAGCCACTACCCCGCCTCGCGAAGCAGTCAAAAATAAAGCGCTGATCATAATGATTATACTTGTAATCAATATTGTTTTTTGCACTACCGGCAGTGTTTTTGTAAATAATACAGAAATTCCCATTGGTATAATTAATACATAAAAAGCTGCCAGGTAGTTTGAACTTCCCCAATTTAAATGAATATTTTTAGTTGCTATAGTAATTAAAAGATTTCCCTGGCTAAATACATGATGAATTATTATTAAAGATAAAAATATCCCCCATATCATAAACATCCAAAACAATTTTTCTATTTTTTCAAAAGTGTCAATATACTTTAAACTAAAAACGAATAGTAAAAAACAAAATAAATACCCCCGAAAATAGGCAAATCCACGCAATACATCTACTGAACCGAAATTTGCCAGAATACAACTGATAAGATAAAGTAAAAAAAATTTTTCAAATTTTGTTAAAGAAAATGTAAGATTATTTGACTGCATAAGTAATTTAAAGAAAAAAAACATAAAAATTAAAACAATCTCAATATCAATAAAATATATATTAGGCAGTTTTCTCCCTAAGGGTATTGCAGAAATGTTTCCTGCTAGAATTGAAAATAAAATAAAAGGGATAATATAAAATGGATACTTGTCAAAATAATAATATAACAGAATCAAGACGGTCATGCCCCCAACGATCAAACCTGTCATTTTTGCATTCCATAATGCTAAAATGAACAATAAAAGTTCTATGAAAAGTAACACCAATAGCTTTTGCTTGTATGGATGAACTAGTACTTGTGATGATTCATGCAACATATATTAATCAATTTCTCAAAAAAGCATTAATATCATATAAAAACGAACTTAATGTCTTTTCCCTCTTGATAACCTGTTTAATCTCAATTCAGACATTATATTTAGTAATTTGAAATAATCTTCTTTCCCCTCATTTTTCAAACGGTTAACATATTCTATAAAAAACACCAGAACAATTCCTAAAAATAAACTAAAAATACCCCAAAACAGAACAAATAACATACGACGGGGTTTGAACTTTTTTTCAGGTACTTTTGGTTCATCCAGCACCTGAACTGTTGGAGTATTTTTAGCTTCCTCAATTTTAGCTTGTTCGTATTGCGGCAATAAAAATTCTGTAAGTAATTCCTGCATTTTAATTTCACGATATAAACGAACATATTGAACACCCATCTCCGGTACGCTTGAAAGGTTTACAAACAATTCGCTTTTACCGCCATTTTGTGCTTTATCAGATTCTTTAAATCCATATTTAAACTCTTCAAGTTTGGATTTGATCTCTTTTATTTCTCGCTGTAATTCAATTTTACTGTTATGTTTATCATCTACATACTGACTTAATATACCCAATTCCATTTCTTTGGTTACAAGTTTTGAATTCAATTCGGCAGCCACCTTTAGGGTAGCTTCAGTTTGATCCTCTAACGATATTGTGCCATACTTTTCCTGAAAGGCTCTGAATTCTTCCTCTGCCTTTTTCAAATCCTGTTGATTCTGAATATATCGATTTTCAATAGAAACTCTGTAATTAGTGGCGTTTTCCAATTTTATCCGTCTATTAATCCGATCCAACTCATTAATGGTAAAATCCACCATCTTTTGGGCTAACTCTTTGGCTTCCAGATCTTCTTTTTTATTTGGAAAATATGGCGTTGTTGTTTGTATTGAAATTGTAAGTGTACCATCTTCATTCACATCGGTTGAAATACATTTACGTAAACTTTTAATTGCGGCTTCCATTGTTTTAGATTTATACCGCTTTTTTAAATTAAATTTCTCAACTAGCGATTCCATTACTGTCCGGCTGTTTAGTATCGCTAAAAAGAGATTGGTTTCGTCAGATAAATTTTTGGAAAGAAATCCACTCGCAGGTAAATTACCTACAAGTGAAGATAAGCTAAGAGCCCCCCCCTGGTCGGTTGCAGAAAGTATTGTTGTTGAAGAAATATACCATCGTGGGATAATTAAGCTGACTAGCACAGCTAATGTACATATAATAACACTATTTAAAATAATTAATTTTTTCCACTTGACTAGAATGTAAACATAATCATATAAATTAAATTCTTTTTTTTCCATAGATGTCAGCTCTCTATTATCTTTACATTAACTAATGATTTTTTAATATGTTAATTCTTCCTTGTCGCCCTGTTCACTAACCAAGCGCCTAATAAAATAAAAACTCCCAACGACACCACCTGTCCCCACGGTTCAGCCCATTCCAGACCAATGCCTCTGGGCTTGCCGGCAAAAAATGCAAACGCGGCAATGCACACTCCCATAATCCCTTCACCGGCAATAAGTCCCGATCCCAACAAAATACCCTGCTCCTTCCGCGAAGCCTTTTTAGCGTCATCGCTACCGGCGCTTTTTTCAATAAAATAGCGGATACAGCCGCCGACAAATACCGGCGTCATGGCTGATAACGGCAGGTAAATACCCACCGCAAAGGGCAGCGACGGCGTTCCCAACAACTCGGCAACACCGGCAATCGCCGCACCGGTCAATACCAGGCCCCAGGGCAGGTCCGCCTGTAATACGCCTTCAATAACTGTTTTCATCAAGGTGGCCTGCGGCGCCGGCAAATCGACCGAACCGAACGTATAAGCGCGTCCCAGCAGCCATACCGATCCGGCAATAAAAAACGCTGAAGTCGCCGCGCCGATAATTTCTGCAGTTTGCTGTTTACGCGGTGTAGCGCCGATTATGTAGCCACATTTTAAATCCTGTGAAATATCGCCCGCAATCGAGGCTGCCACACAAACCACAGTGCCAATGGTCAAAACCGCAGCCTTGCTCATATTATCTGTCCATCCCAGGGCATAAAAAAGCAGGCTGGTTCCCAGCAGGGTAACAATGGTCATACCCGAAGTGGGATTAGAAGAAACACCCACCAAACCGACAATGCGCGACGAAACCGTTACAAACATAAAAGCAAACAGGGCAATACACAGCGCCCCTAACAAACGGATGATGAACGGCGCTGAAATACCCAACACATGCGGGGTGCTGATAATGACCAACACAACTAAAGCAACGCCGCCCAGCACCACGGTTATCGGCAAATCACGATCGGTGCGGATCTTTTCCACCATCGTACCGCCGCTGCGCAGCCGGAATTCCTGCAACCCGATCTTGAGCGAGCGGAACATGGTGGGAATGGACTTGCACACCGTAATAATGCCCGCGCAAGCCACCGCCCCGGCGCCGATATAACGGATATACCGGGTCCATATTTGACTGGCGGACATATCGTTAATTAATAATTCAGTTTCAGGAAACAACGGCGAGGTTAAATTTTTGCCAAACAGGTCGATCAACGGAATTAGACCCACCCACGATAATAACCCACCGGCCACCATGATCGCCGCAACCCGGTAACCCAGAATATAACCTACGCCAAGCAGCGCCGGTCCCGCTTCAAGACCGATCTCCGCTTTGCGCAAAACAGGTAGTTTTAAATGTATCGTCTCCGGCCACAGGCGCAAAAAGCCGGTCATTCCTTTATAGAGAGCGCCGATTCCCAACCCCCAGAACACATTCTTGGCTTTGGCGCCGCCGGCATCAGCGGCGATCAACACCTGGGCGGCAGCAGTGCCTTCGGGATAGGGTAAGGTTTCATGTTCTTTAACAATTAAAAACCGCCGTAACGGGATCATGAACAAAACCCCTAAAAGTCCGCCTAAAATTGCCAGCGTACCAATTTGCAATAAAGAAGGATCAAAGCCCCACAAAAACAGGGCCGGAATGGTAAAAATGACCCCCGAAGCCAGCGATGAACTCGAAGACCCGACGGTTTGAGTAATGTTTTGTTCCAACACATTTGAAGGACCAAACAATGGCTGCAAGATACGAAACAGGGCAACAGAAACCACCGCCAGGGGAATTGCCGTGCTGATCGTCAGACCCACCCGCAAGCCCAGGTAAGCGTTTGCCGATCCGAAAATTATGCCAAATATCATACCTGAAATTATAGCTTTTAATGTAAAATCCCTGGGATTCGCATCCGCAGAAATATAGGGTTGATGATCTGCCATATTTTATCCTGTTCGCTATTAAATTAAAAACAATAAATTACATTTTTCATTATACGTAAACAGGCACGTAACATCATGATTTTATTTTAAATAACCGCGCATTGCAATCATTCTCAATCGTAATAATGCGGTGTAAAACCAATTAAATTATGAAAAATAAATTGATTAATCAAGCTACTTTTAATCCCGGCAAGTTAAAAATGAATCAAGATTTTAATTGCTTTTTTTGACCTGAAAAGTTATATTGTTAACTTAACCAAGTATTTATTATGAGTATAAAAACAAATCTCCAGACTATCCGGCATAATATTGAACAGGCATGTGTCCGCAGTGGACGGAATGTAAATGATGTAAAAATTGTTGCAGTATCGAAAACAGTAGCGGTTCCGCAAATCCGGGAAGCGATAGCCGCAGGAATAGATACAATTGGTGAGAACCGGGTGCCGGACGCCTTGTTGAAACACCAGGAAATCGGCAATACAGTTGCATGGCATTTGATTGGCCACTTGCAGACCAATAAAGTAAAAAAAGCCCTGCAAATTTTTAATGTTATAGAATCGGTAGATTCGCTGCACCTGGCTGAAGAAATTGACCGGCGGGCGCAGGAATTAAATAAAATTATTGATATATTCGTACAGGTCAACACATCCGGCGAGGCCGGGAAAACCGGTTTCCCACCCGAGCAGGTGGAGGCGGTAATACCAAAACTGGCTGAACTCACTCATGTACGCATCACTGGATTGATGACCATTGGCGCGCTGGTAGACGACCCGGAACTGGCCAGGCCGGAATTTTGCTATTTGCGCAATTTACGCGCCCTGCTCAATGAAAAATATCATATCGACACGTTGCAGCATCTGTCGATGGGAATGACCAACGATTATCATATTGCCATTGAAGAGGGCGCTACCTGTGTAAGGATAGGCCGGGCCCTGTTTGGAGAACGCAGCTAAACCGGTGTTAAACAGACTATGTTTTTATTTAGAAATTTAATAATAGCCTTGGCAGATGTTCTGCATATTTTTCTTTCTGTATATATGTATATTGTTATAGCCAGAGCGGTCATTTCCTGGTTTAACATCAATTCCGATCACCAGGTCGTGCAGTTTATCCATCGTGTTACCGAACAGCCGCTGGCCTGGATTCGTAAAGCCATACCGGTCGTCATCAGCGGACTCGATCTTTCACCGGTATTGTTGATTTTTGCAATTTTATTTCTGGATCACTTTATTGTCGAAACATTACGGCAAATCGCCGTTTTACAACCTTAACTGGGAGAAAGCTTGTGAAATTAACACCATTAGATATCCGAAAACAGGAATTTAAACGGAGTATGAGAGGCTTTGATAGCGACGAAGTGGAAGCTTTTCTGGGAATGGTGGCGGATGAACTGGAACTGCTGATCCGGGAAAAAAACCAGGCGAACGATGAACTCATAAAATTACGCACCCAGCTCAAAGATTATCAAAGGGTAGAACAAACACTGCGTGATACCCTGGTAAAAGCACATAATACAGTTGAAGATACCCGCGCCAACTCACGCCGTGAAGCCGAGATCATCATCCACGAAGCTGAATTGCAGGCCGATAATATAATCAAGGAAGCCAAAGAAGACTTGTTCCGCTTGCGCAATGAAATCAGCTTTGTTAAAGCGCAAAAAGAATCTTTTGCCAAAAGACTAAAACATTTACTGGAATCGCAAATAGAATTACTGAATGTCCTGGAAATGGAAGATGAGGAACCTGCTATACAGGCGCAAAAAGATAGCCGGTTCTTTAATCGCCCCAGAAAACCACAACCGTTACAGGAAAAACCGGCGGCGCCCCAGCAAAGTTATTCCCGGCCGCCAATTATTATCAACGACAACAACAATGAAGAGAAACTAAAAAGCAGACCGCAAACTAATCAGGATTTTTTCTCATCTGAAAAAAAGTATTCCGAAGCCCCGGAAAAGGGCAAGGATGAAGATGAATTTGTACTATAAAACCGGACTTTTAGCCACAGGATCCTGTTAACAAACCGGTAAAAAACTTTCACACTAGTCAGGTTAAGGAGATGGTGAATGATGATAAAGAGTAACATTTCAATATTAGTTGTGGTAATTTTCATTTTTCTAACCAGCGCATGCAGCAAACAGGTGTTATTAAAAGATGACAAATTACAAAGCAATCAAACTGTTACCATTCAATTGAAAACCGGCCAAAAAATAACCGGCCTGGTCGATTCGGCTGCGGAAAAAACTATCACAGTAGTTGATAAAACCAGTGCCCGTCACGAAATAGAAAAAAGAAACATTGCCCGGATCACCGGTCCTCAACCCTGGTATGATGCCAATGGATCATTGATCAGCGAAAAGGAAATCGCCAAAGCCAAAACCAATAAAAATTTTTGGTTATATACAATCAGCGGCGCGGCGCTTTCTGCCGGAGCCAGTTTTTTTACCAGCAGTATGATAGCCAGGGCTTCAGATGATGAAAGCAACGCACCCCTGGTCACTACCGGAACTGTGGCCGGCACAGTTGTCGGCGGATTTTTGTTTTCCCGGCTGGGTATAAGTAAAGATCGCGAAGATGCAATCGAAAGTATTCGCCTGGTCAGAAGCAGCGATAATTTAAATAAACTGGATAACGAAAAAGCCAAACAGGAAAAAATTCAACAGGAAATCGACCGGTTAAAGAACGAACGGGAAGCGCAAGACTCTGAACTGGAAAAATTACGTAAAGAACTGGAAAAAAAGTAATCTGTCCTGTTATTTTGAATTGTTATGATAACACAAGACCAGGTAATGGAATCTGCCGGTTTCATTTCCTGTCATTATCAACAAAATATAAAAACAGCGCTTGTGATTGGCACCGGCCTGGGCGGATTAAGCAAAGATGTTACTCATCAAACGATAATCCCCTATAAAGCTGTTCCCAACTTTCCTGCTTCCAGTGTCCATTTTCATGCTGCCCGATTGATAATTGGCGAATTATACGGTGTTGCTGTTTTGGTAATGGATGGCCGGTATCACTTTTATGAAGGCCTGCCCATGTCGACAATTACCTTGCCGGTTCGGGTTTTGCACCAATTGGGGATTCGGTCACTTATTGTAACGAATGCGGCAAGCAGCTTGAAAAAAGAGTTAACGCCCGGGTCCCTGGCAGTGATACAGGATCATATTAACCTGATGGGCGATAATCCGTTACGCGGCATCGGCGCCGATATATGCTCGGAACGGTTTGTAGATATGAGTGAACCTTACCGCCGGCAGTGGCTTGATAAAGCGCTAACCATCGGTAAAAAACTGCACCTGTCTCTACAGGCAAGCGTCTATGCCGCAATCAGCGGGCCTTCTCTGCTTACCCCAGCGGAGGTTAACATGTTGCGTTATCTGGGCGCAGATACGGTAGGCATGTCCACCGTACCGGAAGTGATTGTAGCCCGGCAACTGGGAATGCATGTATTTGCGGTTTCGGCAATTACCGATTCCAGCTTGCCGGAAGCAGGCAGCCCGATCAATAAAAAACAGGTGGCGTCAACAGCACAGCTCTGCCGGTTAGAAATGAGTACACTTTTAGCACATTTAATTAGTGAAATAAACGAGTCATAAATCAAGGATAATTGCATGTCAAAAATCGGCATCATCGGGGGCAGCGGCCTGTATCAAATGGAAGGCCTGACACATATTCAGGAACAAAAACTGGACACCCCTTATGGCGCCCCTTCCGATGCTTTCATTACCGGAATTCTGGAGGGCCATGAGGTAGTGTTTTTACCCCGCCATGGGAAAGGACACCGCATATTGCCCACAGAAATCAATAACCGCGCCAATATCTGGGGCATAAAAGAACTGGGCGTAACCCGGATCATTTCCGTTTCCGCCGTCGGTTCCTTGCGTCCGGAATTTAAACCGCAGGACGTGGTGATAATCGATCAATTTTTTGACCGCACCAACCAGGCCCGCAAAAACACTTTCTTTGGCGAAGGTATTGTTGCCCATATTCAGTTTGCCAAACCTATATGCCCATGCCTTGCCAAAACCCTGGTTCAAGCCGGTACCGGCAGCGGCGCCAATATCCATTCCGGCGGAATTTATGTGAATATGGAAGGCCCGGCGTTTTCTACGCTGGCAGAATCGCAAACCTATCGCCAGTGGGGAATGGATGTTGTCGGCATGACCCAAATGAACGAAGCCCGGTTAGCGCGCGAAGCGGAAATTTGTTATGCCACCGTGGCCATGATAACGGATTATGATTGCTGGTATGAAGAAGAAACCGGTTCAACCGTATCCGTTGACATGATCATAGAAAATTTGCAAAAAAATACGGCAACAGCCCGGTCGATAATCAAAAACACTGTGCGCCTGTTGCCGGAAAAACAAGAGTGCGCCTGCGTTAATGCGCTCGCCAATTCCTTTATTACCGATAAATCACTATGGCCAAAAGAAACTGTAAAGAAACTTGGCCCAATTATCAATAAATATTACCAGCATGTATGAGAAAGAAATGTATAAAGAATTATCTGCGAAATTAAGCTTACCTGAACTGGAAAAATCTATCCTGGAATACTGGGATAAAGAAAAAATATTTGAAAAAAGTATCACTGAACGCGACCCCGGCAAATCCTTTGTATTTTTTGAAGGCCCGCCCACTGCCAATGGACGGCCCGGTATACACCATGTTATTTCACGTACAGTAAAGGATTGCGTTTGTCGTATCAAGACCATGCAGGGCTTTCGTGTGGAACGCAAAGCCGGTTGGGATACTCATGGTCTGCCGGTGGAAATTGAAGTTGAAAAAAAACTGGGCTTTGAACGTAAAGACCAGGTATTGGAATATGGTATTGCCGAATTTAACGCCCAATGTAAACAAAGCGTATGGAACTATAAAAAGGACTGGGATGAACTGACCCGGCGTATAGCCTATTGGGTTGATCTCGAAAATCCATATATCACCTATACCAACGATTATATCGAATCGGTGTGGTGGATTTTAAAACAGTTCTGGAACAAACAACTGTTATACCAGGGCTATAAAATATTACCCTATTGCCCGCATTGTGAAACCCCGTTGTCCAGTCACGAAGTATCGCAGGGGTACAAGGACGTCAAAGATCCGTCCGTCTATGTCAAAGCCAGGATCAAAAACCAGGATAACACTTTTTTCCTGGTATGGACGACTACTCCGTGGACGCTGATTTCCAACGTGGCGCTGGCGCTGCACGCAGATGTGGATTATGTCAAAGTGTTATATAAAGACGAGAACCTCATCCTCGCCCGCGAACGGTTGAGCGTTCTGGAAGGCGAGTATACGATCATGCAGGAATTCAAAGGAAGCGACCTGCAAAATATCGACTATGAACCGTTCTTTACCTTTATAACCCCGGAAAAAAGAGCCTGGTTTACCACCTTGGCCGATTTTGTTACCACCTCCGATGGCTCCGGTATTGTGCATATTGCCCCGGCTTTTGGCGAAGACGATTACCAGCTTGGCCTGAAATATAACCTGCCCATCATCCATCCGGTCGATAAAAGCGGAAAATTCATTCCCGAAGTGACCAACTGGGCCGGGCAATTTGTTAAAAATGCGGATCGGGACATTATCAGAAACCTCAAGGAACGCAATATCCTGCTGCGCACCGAACAGATTTTGCACAGCTATCCGCATTGCTGGCGCTGCGATTCGCCGTTGCTTTATTATGCGCGTAAATCATGGTATATTAAAACCACAGCTTTTAAAGATAAACTAATTGCCAATAATAAAAAGATCAAATGGTTCCCGGCAGAAGTCGGTTCCGGGCGGTTTGGCGAATGGCTGGAAAACAATATCGACTGGTCGCTGTCCCGCGACCGGTTCTGGGGCACTCCCCTGCCGGTGTGGATCTGCCAGGGCTGCGGTCAACAGGATTGCGCTGGCAGTGTACAAGACCTGAAAGAAAAAGCCGACCAAGTGCCGGAAAACCTGGATTTACATAAACCGCACATAGACAATATTGTATTCAAATGCCCCAAATGCGGCGACAAAATGGTGCGAGTGCCGGAAGTGATCGACTGCTGGTTTGATTCCGGCAGTATGCCTTATGCACAATGGCATTATCCTTTCGAGAACAAGGAAGCCTTTAAACATAAATTCCCTGCCGATTTCATCTCCGAAGGTGTGGATCAAACCCGCGGCTGGTTCTATTCCCTGCTGGCCATCAGCACGTTCCTGTTTGACGAACCGGCGTATAAATCATGCGTTTCCATTGAATTGATCCTGGACAAAGAAGGACAGAAAATGTCCAAATCGCGCGGTAATGCCGTCAATCCGTTTGAAATTTTGGATCAGTATGGAGCCGATGCTTTACGCTGGTACCTGCTTACCGTCAGCCCGCCCTGGCTGCCTACCCGGTTCGACAGCGATGGAGTCGATGAGATCAACAGAAAATTCCTTGGCACCTTGATCAATACCTATTCTTTCCTTGTCATGTATGCCAATATTGATAATTTCAGCTATTCAGATAATGCCAGAATCCCGGTTGAAAAGCGCCCGGAGATCGACCGATGGATTTGTTCCTCTCTGACATCATTAGTTAAAAAGGTTAATGCTTCCCTGGAAAAATTTGACCTTACCAGGGCAACCCGCGCTATTTCCGACTATGTCATTGACGATCTGTCCAACTGGTATGTACGGCGTTCCCGCCGGCGCTTCTGGAAATCGGACATGGGACATGACAAGCTATCCGCTTTTCAAACCCTGTATGAATGCCTGCTCACTTTGAGTAAACTGGTTGCGCCTTTCACTCCATTCATTGCCGAAGAAATTTACCGTAACCTGGTTGCCGGAGAAAAGAATGATCAACCGGAAAGTGTTCATTTAAACCTTTATCCCCAGGCCGGAACGGCGCCGGTAGAATTTAGCGATGATGCGCTGGAATCGAGCATGGATTTGGTCCGACGGGTCGTTAATATCGGCCGGTCATTACGTAACGAAACCGCTCTCAAAGTAAGACAGCCTTTATCGACCCTGGTGTGTGTGGCCACTAACGACAAACGCCGCCAGGTTATCGACAGCATGAAAAACCTGATCCTCGATGAATTGAACGTCAAAGAGATTCATTATGTAACCGATGAAAAAGAACTGCTTTCGAAAAAAGCGGATCCGGTATTTAAAAATCTTGGCCCCAAATTCGGCAAAGCGGTGAATAACGCCGCCGAGATCATTCGCGCTTTTAACGATGAACAGATAGAACGCATTTTGAAAAACGGCGGTGAACGGCTGGTTGTTGAAGGTCATGAAGCGATCATTGTTCCGGCCGATATAACCGTTTCAACCGTTAACAAACCCGGTTATGTAGCGGCTACCGAAGGCGATTTGACCATTGCCCTGGATACGACCATTACCGAAGAATTGTTGTACGAAGGCCTGGCGCGGGAATTTGTCAACCGCGTCCAAAACATGCGTAAAGAAGCCGATTTTGAAGTGACGGATCGAATTATTATTTATGCCCAGGCGTCGCCAAAGATGTCGGCCGCTATTGAAAAATTAACTCCCTATATAAAGATGGAAACCCTGTGTGAAGATATTCTGTTGGGTAAACTGGACGGTTCTTTTAAAAAGGACTGGAAAATCGGGGATGAAATTTTAACAATCGGTATCAAAAGAATCTAACAAGATCCGCGCCGGTCAATTGCTCCGGCGCGGTTTAATACTAATTATATAAAGGTTGTTATGAAATATAAATCCGTGCTTTTTATTTCTCTGGTTGTGTTTGTGTTGGATCAAATCACCAAATATATGATCAAAACCTCCATGCTGCTGCATGAATCCATCCCGGTGCTGGGTGATTTTTTTCGTATTACCTTTGTTGAAAATACGGGTATGGCTTTTGGTATCAGTTTTGGAAAAAATATTTTCTTTACAATTTTTGCAGCAATTGCCAGTGTTGCCATACTGGTCTACTTTTTTACCATCAAGGGAAAATACCTGTTTGCCAGAACCGCTATGGCAATCATTTTCGGCGGCGCGCTTGGTAACCTTGTGGATCGCATTTTCCGGGGCAGTGTAGTCGATTTTCTTGATTTTGAATTTATCAATATCAATATACCGGCTTTTGATCTGCTCTTTATCCATTTTCCGGGGTATAGTATGACCCGCTGGCCGGTCTTTAATATAGCGGATATTGCCATTACAACAGGAATGATTTTACTTTTAATTTTTATTGCTTTTGATAAAGAAAATGAAGGAGCGGCAGAAAGCGCCGCTTTATAATATCGAGACCGTACCCCTTGTTTTTAAAGAACGGGGCTGGATCACAAGCTCCCCAAAAATAGCGTATATTACAAATTTGAGAAAAAAACATTCATGTCTTTCCGAGGAGCGAAGCGACGAGGTATCTTTTATCGCTAACATATTGAAAAATAAGATTTCTCGCTTCGCTCGAAATGACAAGTTTGTTTTGTGTGCTTGATGTTTAAATGATTTTTCTTAAAATGGGGCCTTTGATACAGCCCCATTCCCAACTTGTTCCCGGATATAAATTTATTATTGCTCTATTAACGAGCAATCAACAATTTGCCGATTTCCTCAGCGCTGACTGACTTGCCATTGTTTACAGTAGCAGCCTTGATTTTATACAAGTATAAACCATTGGCCAATTCATCGCCATCCTGGTCGGTTCCATCCCAAATTTCCGGGTAAATATTAAACCCTACCTGTCCCTGCCAGGGGGTAAACTCGCGCAATAATCGCCCGGCAACGGAATATAACTTAATCTCTACCTCGGCGTTCTGGCTTAGTTCAAAGGTGAATTGGGTGTTGGTTTTTAAAGGATTCGGATAATTGAGAACATTTCTTATTTCCAATTCCTGATTGTTTATAACCACAAAGTTACTTTCAATTACCGAAGAATTGTTGGAATTATCCCACCCTTTAATTTTAATTGTATGTTGTCCTGCTTTCAACCCGGCAAGGGGATATTTGACAACTCCGGTCACAAAGCTGCCCTCATTATACTCAAAAAAGTCGGTAATATCTTTGGTATTGTTACCGTCATCATCGAGGGTCATTATGATCTGGTGGCCGATATCACCGGCGGTATTAACACCGCTTAACGAATCGGTAATATTAACATGTAATACGGCATCGGTTGGCACATAATCGCCAGGGGCAAAATCCGGTTCGCCGAAATGAAGCGACATGTCCGGGCCTTCATGATCTACCAGGTTGGTAGCTGTGCCGCCGACAACCAGGTTATCTTTATCACCAAGTCCCTCATAGCTGTCATTCCAAAAATAGCCGCTTATCCGTCCCTTGACCCCGTCATAAGATATATCTTTGGGAACAATAAACTGAACGGTAAAGAGTCCATTCCTGATTTCGGCATTGCCGCGAAAGATAGTATTTCCAGTTGCATCATAAATAATCCTGGTGCCCTGCTGAACAGTATAGTATTCTTTTTTCTTGGGCGAATCCAAAACCCGGATGAGTATTTTACCGTTATAATCGGTCAATTGCCCACTATTGTTTTCAATGTGTCCGGAGATACTCATTTTACATAAAGCCTGTATGGTATCCGGATCAACAGTATCGATTACCGCTTTAAAACGGGGAACGGCAATTCTCATTGCCGGATCGCCGATCAACAGATATTTTTCGCTATTGACGCGGGAACCGGAGAACATTTCCAGCTTTGACATCATCATTGCATCGCCAAGACGTTCCGGCAAGCCGGTCTTGTCGTAATCGTCAAACATACGAGTTAAAAAGGACTTGTTAAATGCGATGTTATTGTGAGAATAAACCAGGCGCGAAGAAGCGACCATGGCTATAGCGCCGCGGCCAGGCGTTTCAACAAGCTGTTCGGCCAAACTTTGTTCCTGGGGTTGATCCCAGCGGGCAAATTCACAGGTGGCGGCGATCCACAACGCCTGGCGTTTGTCGTTTTGGATAAGATGAAAATCCGTTGGCCCATACAATACTTTTTCATGCGCAAGGCGCTGATCGTTGCCATGACCGACATAATTCAGGATCAGTGCGCCGCGGTTTATTTGCTCCAGCAAAGCTTCGCGGGCCAGAGGTTTGGTGATGCCGGAAATACTGGCAGTTTTAACCGCCGGATAGTCGATTAAATAAATCTTTTTGAACAGGAAATGACTTAATTCAGGTATTCTGGACAAGCCTTCAGCCTGTTCGGTATGTTCGGTTTCATTCCCCGTACCACCCTCGGTTAGTTCGTCATCGCCCACCACGGCAAAGGTATTGCGCCATTCGCCATATTCCGGCTCGGATTCGTATTGTCGTATTTTTTCTACAACATTTTGGGCATCCGCTACGGTTTGCACATTTATTCTACCGATACCCATTTGCATGCCGGGATTTTGTTTAGAGGTATAGACATAAATATCGTCGGTTGCCCGGCTATAATCATCTGTTGTTTCAAAAGTTTCCCAGGGAATAATTCGATTAGGAGCGCCAAAGCCATTTATATCCTTATAATCGAAATGCCCGTCGCCAAACAATAAAACATACCGGGGACTGCCCCAGTTGTTATAGGCAAAGGCCAGAAAATCCCTGATGGCTACCGGGTCGGAAATGCCCCAGCCGAACTCATTTATCACATCGGACATTTTCACTACTTCAGTTTCGAGCCGGTCATCCGGTCGTAAATCTTCGCGGATACTTTCAAGAATTTTTGCTTGTTGCTCAAAATCATCAGGTGTAATAATAATATATTCTGCGTTGTGAGCGCTACGTAAATTCTCAAATGTTACCGCTTTGATAGCTGAAGAGCCGATCTTTTTATATGCATCTGCCGTTAATACCAGGTACTTTTTGGGTACTGTTCCCAAAGCTTCATCAATAATTGTAATACTTTTATTTGATGCCGGGGCGTTGATCCGGGTGATGTTGGCAAAATCTGTGATGTCAAATGCCTGTATATTATTATCGTTAAAATTACTGATTTGATAGCCGGTTTTGTCTTTACCGGTCACGCCATAAAATAATAACTGGTTATTTAATGCTTTGAATTCGCGTTTATATTCAATCTCGATCCAGTCCACATAAGCAATATCTTCATCCGAAGTATTATTGTATTCAATGCTTATTGTATTATTACCGTTCATCAGCACGCTGTAATTTAACAACGGTGTTTCATTCAAGTGAAAAACCGAAGAATTGAAAAATTCCGGTTTGCCCAATTGATTGCCATTGGCTCTGACCGTAAACTTGTGGTAAATAGCGGAAATTGCGCCCAGAGACACATAAAACCGGGCCTGTTCAGCTGTCAACACATTTTGTAAATTAAAAGTATAGGAGCGTGATTTCTCCATGGTTGTAAGAGACAAATCCAGCCACTGTGGACCGGAATTTAAGGGATTATATAATTCACGTTCAAAATAGGCTAAATCATAATAACCATTCTCCATTGCCACACCGTCGCCTGACAGATTTTCTCTTGCCCATATACGCTTCCCTGTTTTTTTACCGAACGTAAACCAATAAACGTTTTCTTCGGAATAATGGTGTAAATAATGTTTTAACCGCTGCTTCTCCTCATTGTATTCAAATCCTTCCAGCGCTCGTCCATAAAACAAAATATAATCAGTGCTACCGAACACCCCGTCATCTCCCCCATATACCTGTATAGCGTTCTCGATCAATGAATCGGGCCTCACAACAGATAGATTTTCCGGTAACTCACGTCCGCCGTTATTAAAAATTTGTATAGTGGCAGGATCAATAGCAGCCAGGGAAACCCCGGCCGCCTGCAGTGTAGCGCCATCCAGTTTGTACATACCTTCTTCATTGCCATTGGCGTCACGGAAGGCGGTTTTGCCATCGCCCTTGATGGTGATCTTGTACCAGTTATTGCCGGTAAAATCGTTTTTGCCGGTTTTTCGTAATTGCGGTTTGAGCAGTTCCCGCCACGCGCGGGCCTGGTTATAATTTAATACCAGTTTTTGATATAAATCCTCATCGCGGCTGGCGGTTTGCATTATAGTGCGTGTTTCTGTTCCGACGGGAAAATCGACCTTGACCACGATCCTGCTATACTTTTTAACCTGGCGGGTTAAAGAGTTAACCTGCAAAGGCAGCATAGTCAACGTTAAAATGCGCTGGGAGCGAAAAAATCCGTTTTCCACCTGCCGATAAAGTTCTTGCGGGAAAAAGGTTCCGGTATTCATCAAACCATCATTAACTGAATAACGCTTCTGATAACCTCCTTCTTCCGGGGTTATTTCGGCAACAGGCAACACCCGGGAATTGGACAAGAGCGTAAACTCGGCGTCCAGAACAGTTACGGTAACGTCACCCTGTAATGGGATGCCGATTATAATATTCCGGGCCGGAACCGACGGTTCCCCTGAAACGCCAGGATAAAAACAGTTGTCGAATTGATATAAATTGTAACTTACTTGTTCAACTATTTCTTCGGTACTTGACCAGTTCGCCGGGGAAAATTCAAATAACAAACTCCGCTCCCCGGCCGAGATTATTTTTACATCTTCATATACAGCCCAAAGGACAGTGTTCAGGATGAAAACCAAACCCGGTATTAGTAAAACCAATAAACGTCTGCTTGAATAATTGCTCATACGATTCACCACATTGTATTTATGAACAGAAAAATTTTTTACGTTGTTATGATATGACTTATATATGCTATAATTTTATCGCCCCGTGTCTGAGCAATAATTTTTACCAGAACGAAAGCGGCTATTACTCCCAACAGCGCCCCGGCGATACCGGCTTCCTGACTGGTTCCATTGTTACCAAATAACGTGTTGCCGGTAAAATAACCAATGATCATCAACAAAACAGGAAATATAAAAATTATAAATGAATTCAACAGAACATGGGCAGGCTTGATCTCTACCTCTACATGATCGCCAATGTTTGCGCCAGGCTTGTTCACCGCTTCAAGGGTGCGGTAATTTGGACCAATGGCATCGCAGATGGTACAGTTGTGGCATTTTTCTCCCCTGACCATTTGTATGGTAGCCACCTCTTTATTTATTGCTATGACAATACCCTGTTCAGTCATACTATACCTGAATCAACTCTTCTCGTCTTTACACTGCATGCTTACCATTAGCTGACAACAGAGGATTGTTGCTTAAAGCCGCCCTTTTAACACAGGTAAGGATGGCAATAACCCTCTGAATATGAAAGAAATAAATTAAGCAAATAATCACAAATTCCAAAACGATTTCCTTCATTGTAACATTTAACATGTAAAATATGGAATATGTTCCGGTACCGACCCCTTGATTACAGACGGCTGTTGTAAATTACGCTAGCGCTGAACTCTTTTCCAGTTCATTCTCAGCTATATTCAGCCAGTTCCAGAATTACCCCATCGGGATCATAAAAATACAACAAGGTTTTTTCACCGGCGTCATGTTTTACAACCTGCCCTGGTACTGTTACCGGTTTGCCAATTATTTTCACACCGGCGTTCTGTAAATTTTCTGCAATAGCGGTAAGACCATCAACCCGCAAGGCAATATGTCGCAATCCAATGGTATTGGCGTTAGCGTTTTGCGGAACAAAATCCCCTTGTGGCGACCGGTAACACAATAGCTCGATACGGGGTTCTCCGGCAGGAGCGACTATATAGACAACATCGGCGCTAACATTTTTCAAACCGACCACCGCCTCAATCCATTCACCCTGTAAATGGGCGCGCCTTATTTCTTTGAAATTGAGTAACCCGGTATAAAAATCTACGGAACGTTGTAAATCTGCAACAACAATATTGATATGATCGATGGCTTTAATCATGTCTCTATTCTCCAGGAAAAAAGGATTATCCATAAATAACCGTAAATCATTCCCCCGGAACACCCTTGCTAAATAAAGGGCCTGACATCGGTAACGATCATTCCGGCCAGTTGCACCGCACGAATGCCGGCGTCGCCATCCTCAAAAACCTGGCACAACTCCGGTTTGACATTTATGCGCCGCGCTATTTCTAAAAATATTTCCGGATCCGGTTTCGGTTTAATTTTATCATCTGCGGTGATGATCACCTGGAAAAAACTTTCCAGGCCAATTGCCTTTAGAGTATTTATGACGTTTGTTCTGGTACCTCCGGAAGCAACCGCCATAGGGATTTTACCATAATAAGCTTTGACAATATTAACAATGGGAATCACCGGCTGGGCATTGTGTAATTTTTCTTTAACAATATCATTCTTGGCTTTGGCAACGACCTGGGGGTCAAGACTGCGGTTAAACCGTTCATTGAAAATTTGCACAATGGTTTCGGAGGGGATGCCGCTGAGCTCTCGTAAGAACTCCAGGGGGCAATCGGAGCTAAACATTGTAAATGCAGTTCGCCACGCCTGCCAGTGGATGGGCATGGTGTCGGCCAGGGTTCCGTCACAATCAAATATTAATCCGGCTACTTTGGGGGAAACTTCCAACATGATGATCCTTTTCTGGCGTTATTATTAAAAAAGTGTTACTCCGACAAAATTTAATCAACTGTCAATTTACAAAATATATTTCTTTTTATACAGGAATTTATTATACTATAGTTACATACCTGTGAAACAGTTTTTTTTATTTTTACCATATCCGTTTGTTTATTAAGCATTTAATTTTTGAAATAATATACAAGTATTCGGTCATGCAGTCTGCTTTTCTTAAATATCACGCAAGGTAATCGTTTGCGTAAATAATGAATCAACTTTTTAACATTAATTTCACGACTAAACCCAATTTCCAGTCTATGGAAGAAGGAGGTTCGATGTCTTTAAAAAATGGTGTTGTGTTGTTGGTATGTGTTGCCCTAATAGCAGTGGCAGGATGTGCATTTTTTGCCAAACCGGCGGCTGAAATTAAAATGCCGTACCTGTTCAGCAGCAATATGGTGTTGCAGCAGGGAATGGCCGTGCCGTTTTGGGGCAAAGCCACCCCGGGCGGTAAAGTAACAGTGGTTGTAGACAAGGCTGTAAAATCGGCTGTCGCGTCCAAAGAAGGCGCCTGGCGGATCGATTTCCCGGCTATGACTGCCGGCGGTCCGATTACCGTGCAGATCATCGGGCAGGATACACTGACGTTTGAAAACGTTATGATCGGCGAAGTATGGGTTGGTTCCGGCCAATCCAACATGGAAATGCCAGTTGCCGGTTGGGGCATGGTCAAAGATTACGAGCAGGAAATTGCCCAGGCCGATTACCCGAATATTCGTTTATTCACGGTTGAAAAGGCCATTAGTCCCATACCTCTGGATTCAGTTACCGCCACGGCATGGCAGGTTTGCAGTCCGCAAACGGTTCCGCAGTTTTCAGCCTCGGCCTATTTCTTTGGCAGACATTTAAATCAAAACCTGAATGTGCCGATCGGCCTGATCCATACTTCATGGGGCGGCACCCCGGCGGAATCGTGGACCAGCAAAGCGGGCCTTGCCACCCTGGAAGACTTTAAAGCAATTGTCGATTCCATGCAAAGCGACGCTACCAGCCTCGAAGAACAACGCAAGGACTATGAACAAAAACTGGCGGCCTGGCAGGGATTATTGCAAGCCAAAATCGAAAAAGCTCGTGGCGACAGCCCCAGTTGGGAATTGCCCGACCTGGACGCCAAAACCTGGAAATATATGAACCTGCCGGTGTTATGGGAAAAAGCGGGCTTGCCGGCTTATGACGGCATTGTCTGGTTCCGGAAGCAAGTCACTATTCCCAAAGAATATCTCGGCAAAGACCTGACCCTGCACCTTGGCCCGATCGATGACGACGACGCAACCTGGTTCAATGGCGTCAAAGTCGGCAGTGTGGTTGGTTACAATAAACCGCGCGATTATCAAATTCCTGCGGCGCTGGTAAAACCCGGCGTTAATGTTATCGCCGTACAGATTTTGGACACCGGCGGCGGCGGCGGTATTTGGGGCGCGCCCAATGAAGTCAAGATCACTGCGCCGGGCAGCAAAGATATTTCGCTCAGTGGCGCCTGGCAATATAAAGAAGCGGTAGAATTGCAAACCATGCCGCCCAGACCCATTTCACCGGATACCCCGTATCTGCCGGCCAGTTTGTTCAATGCCATGATCAACCCGCTCATTCCCTATGCTATACGCGGCGCCATTTGGTACCAGGGCGAAAATAACGCCGGACGCGCTTATCAGTATCGTTCCCTGTTCAAGGCCATGATAACCGACTGGCGCGCCAACTGGGGACAAGGCGATTTTCCGTTCATCTTTACCCAGCTTGCCAATTATACGGCCGTTAATCCGCAGCCGGAAGAAAGCGACTGGGCGGAGTTACGCGAAGCGCAGCTAATGGCCCTGGCGCTGCCCAATACCGGTATGGCCGTAACTATCGACATTGGCGATGCGATCGACATTCATCCCAAGAATAAACAGGATGTCGGCAAACGCCTGGCGTTGAATGCGCTCAACAAAGTTTATGGCAAAACCGAGGTTGTACCCTGCGGGCCGATCTATAAATCTATGGCAATTGAAGAAAATAAAATCCGCCTGACCTTTGATTATGTCGGCGGCGGCCTGGTAGCCAAAGGCGATAAACTGTTGGGTTTTGCCATAGCCGGTGAGGATAAAAAATTCGTGTGGGGCGATGCGGTTATCGACGGCGAAACCGTGGTTGTCAGCAGTCCTTATGTTGCCACCCCGGTGGCTGTGCGCTATGCCTGGGCGAGCAACCCGATATGCAATTTCTATAACCAGGCCGATTTACCCGCCACACCGTTCCGCACCGATGACTGGCCGGGGATAACGGTAACTGCTAAATAATATCAATAACTGCTTGGGTTTCTACCCCGCTGAATGATCTATATTTCAGCGGGGTTTTTTATTTCCGGGACAATTAGGATTGGAACATATTTAAATTGCGATTAGAAAAAGTGGTGGGATAGAAACCCACCCTGCAAAAGTTTGTGGTTCAATCTGATAGCCCTGGATTTCATAATCCAGGGCGCTTTGCAATGCGGGACATCTTGTCCCTCTGAATATTTTTCAGAAATGCGCTTTCAGGACAACAAAAAATGTTCCACCCCTAACGGGGTTCGGGTCTCCTTTTGATGTTTTCTATAAACATGCCGCCCTTCACAGGGCATGATATGAACATCCTCACTGCAAGCTGCGAGGACTATTGGTAATTCAATTTTTTAGCCAAAGCAAGTTGCTGGGAATTAAACCCAACATGATGAAATAAGAGCGCTGATCCTGCTTTCACTGCTCTTAACTCTTACTAAAAAAATAGAAATGTGTAAAAACCAAAACCCCGTCAGGGGTGAAATATCTCTAGTAAATCCATACTCACACAACAAGCCACGCTAGTGGCGAAACAGTATTAATAGAGCACAACACAAATTTAATACATCCGCAGATGGCGCAGATTAGCGCAGATAATATCCGTGTCCGATCCGTGTCAATCTGTGGCAAAAAAAGTCTTTTCGTTTGTGTTTTTGGTGTCCTTTGTGGTACAACCTTTTCCCGCAGAGCCGGCAGAAATTAGAAAAACCTGTTAATTTTTGCTATTTATGATTATATTATTCAATCGCAAGACAATAGAGGAACAAATTGCAGCTTATGAAAGTAGAGATCATTTCCCGCGAAAACATCTTTAAAGGCTTTTTCACCCTGGAAAAAGCCACTGTGCGCTTTGAATTGTTCAATAAAATGATGAGTCCTGCCGTTGGCCGGTTGAACGTCTATCGCGGCGATGCTGTTTCGGTATTGCTGTACAACTCGCTCAAGCAAACCCTGGTGTTTGTCCGCCAGTTCCGCTACCCGGTGTACACTGTCGAGCCGGATAATGCCTGGACCATCGAGTGCGTAGCCGGGGCGATTGAAAACGGGCTGTCGGACAGGGACACCGCCGTTCACGAGGCGTTGGAAGAGACCGGCTACCACCTGGAGGCTGCGCAGTTGCAGTATATCGGCAAATGCTATCCCAGTCCCGGCGGCACTTCGGAGCGCATCTACCTGTTCGCCGCCGATGTGGCGGATTGCCGGCGCCAAAGCGATGGCGGCGGCAGCGCCCACGACAACGCCGAAGACATCCGCGTGGAAGAATACGGCTATGCGGAGACGTTTGCCAAGGTCGATTCCCTGGAGATTTGCGACGCCAAAACCCTCATCAGTCTGGCCTGGTTTAAGAGCCAAATCGGGGCGCAGTAAATGCTGGCCTATATACTCAAAGGGATCGTATTGGGCATCTCTGCGGGATTCAGTCCCGGCCCGCTTTCCGCGCTGGTCATCAAAGAGACCCTGCAACACAATACCCGCGCCGGAATGCTGGTGGGCCTGGCGCCGCTGGTTACCGACGCGCCGATCGTGTTATTGAGTTATTTTGTGCTGGCGCATTTAACCGGCATTTCCTGGCTGCTGGGCGGCATTGCCTTTGTGGGCGCGTTGTTCCTGGGCTATCTCGGTTACGAGAGCATCACCATTAAACCCCTGGTTGTCGAGACCGGAAAAACCCGCGCCAACTCGTTACTGCGGGGCGTGCTGGCGAATTTCCTCAGTCCCAATCCGTATTTGTTCTGGCTGACGGTGGGCTCGCCGCTGATGATCACCGCCCTGCAAAGCAACGCCTGGAACCTGCCGGCCTTTTTAGCGGGATTCTACATGTGCCTGATTAGCTGCAAGCTGCTGATGGCGTACCTCACCGGCAAATCCAAAGCCTTTATCACCGGGCGGGCGTTTCTTGTTATCAATCGGATCATGGGGATATTGTTGTTTATTCTGGCGGCGTTGTTTGTGCGGGATGGGGTGAGGTTTTTTATTCAAAAATAAGAATTGTTTGATATACCCGATATTAAATTTATATTATCAAGTTTTCAAATCCCAGGTAACCCCCTTTTAGCTAACTTCCTCACTCCCCAATCTTTAACAGCACCTTGACATAATCCTGCGGTTGTTCTTGCAGCAGCGTAAAGGCGCGCTGCGCTTCGCTGAGCGGAAACTCGGCGGACACCAGGGCGTCCGGCTGTAAATGACCCTGTGACAGGTGTTGTATGGTCTCGGCAAACTCGCCGTGACTGACCCGCGAGGCAATGATCTTTGCTTCCTTCCAGATCAGCTCTTTCATGATCAGCGGCACGGGGTCATCCCCAAGACCCAGCACGCATACCGCGCCGGCGCCGCGAATACTTTTAATACAACTGCGCACCGGGTTCAGGCGGTTCGCAACCGGATGGGCATGGCCCACACACTCAAACGCAATATCCACACCCCGGCCGTTGGTGTATTCATTTATAGCCTGCACGGGGTCGGTCTCGCGGGAGTTGATGGTAATAATATTTTTATAATTGTTTTTCGCCAGCGCCAATCGCTTGTCCAGAATATCGACCATATAAATGGGCTGGTTCGTGCGGGTGCGGGCCGCCTGGGCAATGGCGTGCCCCACGCGACCGCTGCCGTAAATAGCGATGCTATCGTCCGCCTTAACCCCGGCGCGATTGATAGCGTGAAAACCAATGGACAGTATTTCCACCAGGGCGGCATGGCGCGCCGAGAGTTCGGGGCCGACTCTGTAGAGCATGTTTTCATCCGCGGCAACATACTCGGCAAAACCGCCGTTCATATCGATACCCAGCAGTTTGAGCGAGGTGCAGGCAGGATAATGCTTTATAGCGCAAGCTGCGCATTTGCCGCAGGGGATGATAGGATCGACCGCCACCCGCTCGCCGGTTTGGAAATTCCTGACGTTCTTGCCGGTGGCTACAATAATTCCGGCAAACTCGTGCCCGGGAATCATGGGCGTGCGCGTGCGTGGATGAAAATCGCCGCTGAATATGTGCATATCGCTGCCGCATATACCGGCGTATTCCACTTTAATCAATACTTCAGTGTCGCCATAGCGGGGGACCGGCGCGGTTTGCCATGTGAATTGGTTATAGGCGGTCAATACCGCCGCTTGTATATGGGTGGGAATGGTCATTTGGTTGCCTTTGGGGTATTTATTCAAGTGGGATAGAATCCCACCCTGCGTTCTGACGACTTGATCGCCCTGGATTATGAAATCCAGGGCGGATATCAAGGCGGGATATCTTGTCCCGTTTATGCCGGTTTTGTATGAAAACCGGTAGGATAGAATCTCACCTGTAAAACTTCTCACTCCACGCCGCGGATCTTTTCCATGAACTGGGCGCGGAGATAGCCCTCCGGATTCTGGGTGCGCGCAAAACTCAGTTTACCGCGAAAATCATCGATCTTGCTGAATTTGTGCTTTTCCATCCAGGCGGACAGGTCTTTTATTATCTGCGGTATCACATCAAAACCTTTTTGGTACAAAATCGAACATAGTTGCACCGTCGCAGCTCCGGCCAGCAACATTTTGATCACATCGGCGCCGCTGCGGATGCCGGTGGTTGCCGCAATATCGCATTTTAACTTGCCGGAAAGCAGCGCCGTCCAGCGCAGGGTGCGGTACATTTCCCAGGGCGCGCTGTATTCAAACGTGGTTTTTAATTCCAGCTTGTCGATGTCGATATCCGGCTCGGTAAAGCGGTTGAACAGCACCAACGCATTCACGCCCTGTTTGTCCAGCGCCGCGGCAAAGTTGGGCAGGGCGGTAAAATAACTGCCTATTTTTAATGCAACCGGTATTTTCACTTTGGCCTTAACTTCCGCCAGAATATCAAAATAAAGTTTTTCCAGGGCGGCGCTGTTTACAGCCGTATCTGTGGCGGTTGTGAACACGTTCAGTTCCAGGGCATCGGCGCCGGATTTTTCAATTTGCACGGCAAAGTTCGGCCACCATTTAGCGGACACACAATTGATGCTGGCAATGACCGGTATTTGTACCGCTTTTTTAGTTTCTTGAATCAGGTCGCAATAATCGCGCGGGCCATATTGCAATTCCAGTTCGGAGCGCAGATAATCATACACCTCGCTGTGATAGTGGGTATCGTCGGCCAGATTGAAATCTTTACCGGCCAGCACTTCTTCAAACATGCTTTTCAACACCACAGCGCCGGCGCCGGCATTTTCTCCGGCCCTGATCTTGTCCAAAGTTTTAGTCAGGCCGCTGCTGGCGATGATCACCGGGTTTTTCAGGGTTAAATTCATATATCGGGTAGATAGATCAGGCATACTTTTCCTTTCACACATTTCCAGGTTATTAGTAAAAGCCATATATTTCTACAAAGGTACAAGAATATGAATAATTTTAATCTTAAATGCAAGTTTGATTATTACAAATTGTTTGATTTTCGGTTTTTTTTTAAAATTTATATATCCGCGAAACAATTTACTTGCTTGTATGCTTTAACCTTTATACATTTGGACTAGCTTTTTTCAAAACAGGTAAACGCGAAATTTATGACAGTTACTCTTGAAAAAGATACTACCAAAACCAGGTTCGAGGATATAGCGTTCGAGTACATGGATTCGTTGTACAGCACGGCGCTGCGCATGACCCGGAACACCCAGGAAGCGGAAGACCTGGTGCAGGATACCTATTTGCGCGCATTTCGCTTTTTCGACAAATTCGAACCGGGTACAAATTTTAAAGCCTGGATTTTCAAAATTCTCACCAACACATTTATCAACCGCTACCGTAAAAAAGTCCGCACCCCGCAACAGATTGACCTGGAAAAAGTGACTTATGGGTTGGAAAATGAAGAAGAGTCCGATCTCAAGGTTGAATGGACCGGCTATGATGAAGAAAAATATGCCGAATTGTTTGATGACGATATAAAAAGTGCGCTGGCCCAGTTACCCGAAGAATTCCGCATCGTCGTCATGCTGTCCGATGTGGAGGATTTTACCTATAAAGAAATTGCGGAAATCATCGACCGCCCCAGCGGCACCGTCATGTCCCGCTTGTTCCGCGGCCGGCGGATGTTGCAAAAAATACTGGAAAAATACGCCAAAAAAGAGGGCTATGTCCGCAGCACTTCCGTATGATCCGGCAGAATAATAGAAATATGGAATTTAGCGATGCGTGTTATAATATGTATCGCTTTTTTTTTGATATTTTTTAATAAAGGAGGATATTATGAGTTTTCAGGAACTGTTCCAGTCCGCCGACTGGAAGAAAGAAAAGCACAGCCCGGTCATTGAGATTATTGCAGCAAAAAAGGGACAACCGGTAACGATCCAGGTCAGTATTGGCAAAGAAATACCGCACCCCAACACCACCGAGCATCACATTAACTGGATCGACGTATACTTTCAGCCGTCCGGAGAAAAATTCGCCGTGCAGTTAGGCAAGTTCGAGTTTACCGCGCACGGTGCGTCCATCACCGGCGCCAATTCCAGCACTATCTATTCCGAACCGAATGTAACTTTATTATTTAAAACGGACAAATCCGGCGTGCTGTATGCGTCATCGTATTGCAACATTCACGGGCTGTGGGCGAGCGAACAGGAATTAAAGCTGGCGTGAGTCGTTTCGGAGTGCAACGCCTTTATGCGCGGCATAAAACAAACAAACTTTTTAAACGCATTCCATAAAGGGAATGCACTCCGGTTGCGTGCTTAACCGGAGCGCCGCGCCTTTATACGCTGCGCATAATCAGGTCTTGACTGTATTCTATAACGGGAAGGCACTCCGGTTGTACGTTACACCGGAGTGCAGCGCCTTTATGCGCTGCATAAGTACTGAATTATTCTATTATTATTAAATTTGGAGGGGAAAAATGTCATTTTTAATAATAAAAAATTATAAACATGCACCAGAACATTGGTTTCTTGATGATTCTTTTTTATTTTTTCACAGGCGCTGTTTACCAAAAAAAACATCTTTTAACCAATCATAAAACAAAGAGTGTTTTTATTGATACTTTAATGCTTCTTATAAAGAAATTCAATTGGGAATTATGTGAATGGGTTGTATTGGAAAATCATTATCACTTTTTAGCCAAAGTAAGTAAGGCTCAGGACATATCTCGCTTTTTTAACACATTACACAAAACTACAGCTTTTCACATTAAAAAAACACTTAATATTGAGATTAAACCCTTTTGGTATCAATATTGGGATAAATGTATTAGAGATGAAAAGCACTATTATGAAACGGCAACCTACATCATGTATAATCCTGTAAAACATAATTATGTAACAAATTTAAATGATTATGAATTTTCAAGTTTTCATTCAAATAAAAATGAGGATGAAGAAGCTCTAAGAAAAACGTTTATAACTTATAAACCACAAACAATTAATTACTACAATGAAATTGATGATTTTTAATAATGCATTCCATAAAGGGAATGCACTCCGATTGTGCGCTTTAACAGAGCGCCGCGCCATTATGCGCTATAACAAACAGGTCTTGACTGCATTCCATAAAAGAAACAATCACCGGTTGTGCGTTTTACAGGAGTGCTGCACCTTTATACGCTGCATAAAACAAACAAACTTTTTAAACGCATTCCATAAAGGGAATGCACTCCGGGTTCTTTATTCAAAGTACGTAACAAGGGAATTCCGCCCATGGACTTTTACGACAACATCGCCGGTTTTTATGACGACATGACCCGCTACTCTGAGCGGTTCGACAGGGAAAAAACAGTGTGGCAAAAAATCCTTGCCTTGTACCCGTTCAAAAGCGCTCTGGATATGGCCTGCGGCTCCGGCCTGCACACCGTCATCCTTCACGAACTTGGCGCACGCGTTACCGGCATGGATCCTTCTGCAGAAATGCTGCGCCTTGCTGCAGACCATGCGCGCTCATTAAATTATAATATTCCCTACCTCGCCGGCGTTATGCAGGAGCCGCTCCCCGGCATCGGCACATTTGACGCAGTCCTTTGCCTGGGCAACTCTATTCCCCATGTTCTGGACAATACTGATCTGCAAAAGACCATTGCCAATTTTTCCGCGCTGTTAAATCCAAACGGCCTGCTCATTATCCAACTGCTCAATTATCATCGTATTTTGCTGGACAAGAACCGGATTGTAAATATCAGTCAGCAGGGAGAAAACGAATACATACGCTTTTATGATTTTTTGGAATCAACCCTGCAATTCAACATTTTAAACATTTTCCGCAAAGAGGGTAAAACCGCACACCGGTTAGACAGCGTTATGCTGAAGCCCTGGCAGGCGCTTGATTTTTTACCATTGCTGGAACAACACACTTTTTCTTCAATAGAACTGTGGGGAGGTATGAATATGCAGCCGTTTGCAGCAGCGAGTTCCACCGATCTGGTGATCAAGGCTGTTAAAGGCTAAAGGTTTCGGGTTGACTGGCTATATACTTTATATTATTACGATCCCTTGTCAGGTTTACGGTTATCAGCTTCTTGCTGCTATCTGCGCACCTGAATCAAAACCCCTTGTTCCATAAATTGATTTACCCGTCTGATAAAAAAATTTTGGTTCTATATTGTTTGCAGTGGGTAGTTCTCAAATTTAATTCTATAGTACGGTTATTATTTGAATCTTTTTTAAAACCACGTTCAATACAAATTTTCATTGATTCGGGTTAATTGCATCATGACTTGCTATCGAATAAAAATTTTGATTATTTAAAATTTAAACAAACATATATATCATATATAACAAGGATGAAGATGGATCAATAAGTACTATAATATCAACTAATTAATGTTTTTCCTCTGCGTTCTTCGCGTCCTCTGCGGTTAAAATGATAGAAACCGCCGAGATCGCTGTGGACGCAGAGAAAAATAATTCAAAACTTTTACATTCTAAATATTAAAAGTTGAATCAATTTTATTTACTTTCAGGGCTATATAATTTTCATACTTGATAGATCATATATAAATTTGAAATTTATCATTTTATAGTATTGTAATTTACCCACACAAAACAATATAGAGCCAAAATTTTCCTGATAATTCACATTATTCCGATCTCCTGGGTTTAAAACAAGTTGACATAACCTGATATTTTTTGTACATTTTTAAAATTGACTGCCATAAAGCATTCTTTATTGAAATTGATCCGATTGTGTTTTAGCATTATCTCACGTTAAATTTAAAATAAAGGCGATCCGGCATGGAAAAGCAGATCAAAAGATTCAACTATATCTTAAATCTATCGTTAAAAGCCTTGTTGGTCATTATGCTCATTGTGATCTGCACCGTGGGATTAAAAATTACCCTCGACAGGAAAAATGAAAAGAAAATACTGGAAATGCAAAGCATAATTAATGAACTGCGCACCGCTTTAAATATTGATAGTGTGCGGCAATATAATATTAAAAAGGTCATTTCAATAATTGATCAATACAATATCAAGATGCCCAGGTACCAAAAATATGAAATTGCCGAAGAGATATTTAACATGGCCAATACCTACAGTAATTTAAATGTCGATTTAATCTGCGCCACTATTACCTGGGAAACCGGCGGTACCTGGAACGCAGAGACGGTCTCTCCCTCCGGGGCGCTGGGTTTGATGCAGATCATGCCGGTAACCGGCATGTTTGTCGCCGGGTATGAAGATATAAACTGGAGTTCCGCTAAAGAGGTATTGTTTAATCCCATCTATAACATCCGCATTGGCTGCCGGTATTTATCGGCATTGATAGAATTATATGATGTGGACGGCGGTCTGGCGGCATTTATCGACGGCCAGCGGCGGGCGGCGCTTTGGGTAGGTAAAGGCCGGTCTTATGGCGTGCTCTCCGACGAAGCCAGAGAGATCGTGCCGGCCATTCAACAGCTTTATGAAGAATACCAGCAAAAAGTACAATAAAAGGAAAGTCTGATGATTAACAAATACGGCGTCCGGATTGCAATAGTATTTTGCTGCTTACTTTTAGCGGGCAGTTCCTGTCACAATCAACCGGGAGCATCGGCAGGGTTGCAGGTTACCGCCACTGAACAGGGGTATCTGTTCAGTGAAAAAGGCGCAAGTATTTTATTCTTTCAAACCGCCGTTAAATCTTTGAACGGCAATTACGCCCGCTGTAATTATGTTCATCCTTTATACGGACTCGATGGGGAAATTTTGACGGAAGATTTCCCATCGGACCACTTGCATCATCATGGTATTTTCTGGGCCTGGCACCAGGTATGGATCGGCGACAAGGCAATCGGTGATGCCTGGCTGATTAAGGATTTTCGCTGGGAAATGCACAACAGCGAATTATTAAAATCCGGTAAAAATTCGCGTACCCTGAAAACAGAAACGTTGTGGTTTTCCCCCTTGTGGACGGATTCCCTGGGTAAAGAAAAACCTTTTGCAAAAGAAGTAACTTTTATTACCGTACATTCCGCCCGCGAAAATTACCGGATGATCGATTTCGAAATCAACTTGTATGCATTGGTGCCGGACATGCGCATTGGCGGGTCGAATGATGAAAAGGGTTATGGCGGTTTTTCCCCGCGTTTTATATTGCCGGCAGATGCCCGGTTTTGGAGCGAGAACGGCGCCCTCGTGCCGCAGAATACTGCGATGCATGCAGGGCCCTGGGTGGATGTCTCCGGCTCGTATGGCAATGACCGGATGTCCGGGATCACGATGCTATGCCATGCGTCCAATCCCGGCTATCCACAGCCGTGGATATTACGACAGACAAAAAGTATGCAGAACGCGGTTTACCCCGGTCGAGAACCTGTCCCCCTGCAAATGGGAAAGCCCCTGGCGCTACGTTACAGACTGGTCGTTCACCGCGGTGATGCCTCGGCTGTTCCTATACAAAACTTGCTGCAGGATTATAACAGTATTAAAAAATTTTTTAGCAGCGCGCATTTTTAATTTAAATTAAAGAATCGTGAAAATTCATTGACCGGGGGAAAAATATACCTGCTACCGACAAAATTACCACCTGCCAAAATTATTTAATATCGGCATAACAATAAATTTCTTTAACAGAAAAATTAATATTTTTTATTCTATCTATATATAGAACATTATATTAAAGACACGTCATCATTTTGTAGGTTTTGCACGGGGAATCCTATTACTCTTCGTTAACCAGGTGAAAATTCACAGGTTGCAATTGGCATAGACTTTGCCTGTTTGCGGCTGTTAATCAGTGGTATACCTGTTTGTATACCGGTGAGCAGATGGTAAATAAAATTCAAGTTTTATTTGAAAATGTCGATAATGATAAAAGTAATAGAAAGAACAAAATAAAATTTGGAAGAGGAGAGGATGCCTATGAGTAAAAATCTAAAATATCCTTATTAATGTTTTATAGGGGTGTCTTTATAATTAACTGAATTGTGAGTAAAAGAATTGCGTCAAACGGAATTGCCGCAAAGATATTTATCAACAATTATCAAATTATTGCACATGGAGGTGTTAGCATGAAATGTTTATCTATTAATCAACCGAAACGGGTATCAAAATACTTTGGTACTTTGTTTCTTGCTCTGGCGCTTGTGTTTGCGTTTACGAATACCGGTTTCGGTGTTGCAGTAAACTCTAACGTCAACCAACTGCCGATTGGCGCGTCAGTAAATGATTTCGACGGCGATCATAACTTTGTTCAAGCCCTTTCCATTACTCTGGATGCCGGCGGCGCATGGGCTGATGGTGATGACATTACCATTACCATGCCGACCGGAGTGACCATTGCCAGTACTGATGGCGATGGCTCTTATGATGATGGTGTATCAGTATCAGTTAGTGCAACAGCAGCAATCGGCGTTTCTGTCGCTTCTGCTACTGCGTCAGTAATTACTTTAGATTTTTCAAATGGCGACGCTGTTGTTGCCGGTGATGTTCTTACAGTTTTCTTCCCAATTATTACTTCTCCGTCTCTGGCCGATGGCGATACTACTTCATTTGTAGTAACCCAGGCCCAGAGCCATGAAACAACCAACACAGTCTATTCCCAGGTTACTTTTAAATCAGATATTAACCTGGTCACATTTGCCGCTAACTATCTCGGCAGCAACGACACCACCGACACCGATGGTTCACAATGGCCGGATGCCGGTACAGCCGCTGTTACAGCAGCATTACCGGATTGGGTGACAGATCAAAGTGCTAATGCCACCGATGCCGTTATCAACGGTACTGATAACTGGGATGGCATTTCTTTAGATAGCGATGACACCTCTGATGAAATCACTTTTTCTCTTTGGGCGTCTAAACTCGATACAATTAAAAAGATCAATGTAGCGACTGCCGATGTGCAACTGGCCATCAATGTTGCTACCGATCTGCAAGTTACTGACAATGAAGATGGAACAATGAACATAGCGGTAAACACCAGTTTGCTTGAAGAAGGCGACTGGTATTTCTATGTTACTTCATCCCTGACTGCCGACTGGGTACTTGGTATGAGCGGCATGGTTCATGTTTATCATTACCCGCATTTTACCGATACGGACAATGACGCTATTGGTATTGATTTCGATGCCGATGGTCTTTTTGAACCTGCCGGAAATGACAACGTATCCTCATTAACCCTGGATGTCAGCGGTGGCTTGGGAACTGATGGTTCAATCGGTGGAACCAGCGCCGATGATATAGATTTTTATGTTTCCGTACGCGATTATGATGATGAAGCCACTTTCAAGATTTTCCGCGCTCCGTCAACAGTTACAATTAATGCCGATAGTATTAAAACCAGCGGCTCAGCGCCAAACATGCTTGTTACCGGTCTTGGCGGCGCAACAGCGATCACTACCGGCCCGGTCGATGCTGAATTACCATATTCAATCGTCAATTACCTGGCGGCCAGAAGCGAATCGGATTATGATGCGGTTGGCTCTTACCAGCTTTGGGTTGTTGCCAATGACGGTAAACATCAGTCCATTCAACGTGTCAAGAATCAGGCTGGCGCCGCTAACCTGCAGCTTGATATTAAAACATTCCCCTACTTTGTTTTCGATGATGAGTATTATAATGGCAACATAACCATTAATTCCGCCGCTACCCAGTATGTAGTTATTAACTGGGGTAGAACAGTTGGCATGGATAAAGACCTGGACGGCAACATGATCATTAAATTGTATGCCAGTGATTTGGGATATGCAGCAGCAGGCGGCAGCACAACTCCTGCCTCTGTTGACACAACCTTGTTACCGGCCGATGCAATTGCCGACCCGACCCATACCGTACATATTGCTACCATCGTAGATGACTCGGACGCCAAGGAAGATAACCGTTATATGTGGGATATCCGCAATTCCGGTTTGGCTGCCGGCACCTATCATATCTATGCCATCATCACCAGCGACGGTGATGCCGCGGTTGTTAACCTGAACGATGAAGAAACAATGGTTCAGGGCACACAACGGGATGTTATTCTTACACATGGCTCCTATTTCCTGCCGACAAGCCCGGTTGAAGGCGAAGTCGCCAGTGTTGGTTTAGGCGACACCTATTTACTGACCTGGGATGCATTTGCGATTAACGGCACTGCTGCCAGTTTAACCGTAGGCGCCTTTATGGTAGCCGCCGGTACGGATATCGATACAGATGAGTCCGGTGTGGTAGAATATGACGAAATCAGCGCTGCCTGCTACTGGCTGACCACCTCCGATGATGGCTCCAACCCGATTGCTTACGCAAGCGCTCCGCTTTATGGCGACGGCAAATATAAAGTAACTGCCAGCGCAATTACCGATGATATTGGCGGCGGCGGTCCGGTTCCCAGTGGAACATATGATGTATACTTTATCAGCGATTATGATAGCGATAATGACTGGACCGATATGGCTAACCAATTGATAGTCAAAGCCGACGGCCAGTTGTTCTTCTCCGGTGCGGCTAACAATACGGCTCAGTATAACTTCCGTCTGGAACCGACCCGTGCTTTGATGGAAAAGGGCGACACCCTGACGGTTACTGTTTACGCAACCGACAATTCAGCCACGAACCCGATGTGGATTGAAGCCTATATTAACGTACCATCCGAATTCTTTAATATCATTGACCAGGATGCAAATACTGCCGGCGTGCAGGCGTTTACCGAAGTAACCACTACTTTTGACGGCGCCGCAACGAAAAACGTTGCCACACTGGTTGGTAATGAATATCAACTGGATTTTGCCAGCCACTATACAGACTTTACCACCACCAAGAATCTGGCAAATACGGCTGTGTTAACTTTCCAGATCATTGCTAAAACTGATGCTTCCGGTGAAGTAATTGAAAATTCCAATCTCTCTATCAGCAATACCGGCAGCAGAGTATCGCACATGCTGGATGTAAACTTTGTTCAATTCGGCAGCACTGTACCACCGACGGCTGCAGTTATCAGCGTAGCCCCGCGCGGCAAGATTGCCGGTATGGTTGACGTACAAGGCAGAACCGATTCCAGCCAGGTTGTAACTATCTGGGTTTGCCCGACCGGTTCTTATGAAAACATCACCGATGCAACATTTATAGCCGCTAATGGCGATGCGAATGTTACCAACGGTATTCAGGTTACACTGGGCCCCAACGGTCAGTATACTCTGGATGCAGTACCGGTTGGTAAATATGATGTTATTTGTGAAAAAGCCGGCTGGGCCACCGAACGTGCTACAAACCAAATCGTTCAGGCTTATTCGACTACTGCTGTAAATTTCTACAATGCCGACAAACTGCTGGCCGGCGATGCCGCCGGTTACGATCACGATGGCAACACCGCCACCGTATCCTTGCCGGATAACCAGATCAACGCTACCGACCACCAGGTATTTGAAGCTGCGTTTGAAGCCACTTCGGCCGATACTAACTGGAATGCCTATTGTGATGTCGACGGCGACAATGCTGTTACCGTCAGCGATATAGCTTACTCGGCTGAAAATGCCGGTGAAAATGGCGAAGGCCTGCTGTACAAAGGCGCGGCACCTGCCGTATCCGCCAAAACCTTAGCCAAATTGGTAGTTCTGAAACAAGACGACAAATACAAAACCTATGGCATCGTTGCGGAAAACTTCCCGTTGATGATGGCTTATTCCGCCAAAGTGTTCTTTAGCGATAAACAGTGGGAACTGGTTTCCTATGAAGATCAGCTGCACAAAGGCAGAAAAGTTGAATTTGAAAAACAATCCGGTTATTTCCACAGCTTTGTGTGCGCTGCTATCGGTAATGCCGGTTCCAAAGACATGAACCCGATGCTGGTAACCTTTACCCTGCGGGCGATTGCCAAGAATGCGGAAGAACCGACCTTGCGTGAAGCTATGTTGGTTGATACCTTCCATAGAGTGAATACCCCGGTTGTCTCCAGCGCTGTTGCTGATGAAAATGTACTGCCGACGGAATTCAACCTGAGCAAAAACTATCCGAACCCCTTCAACCCGACTACGACTATAGAATTTGCTCTGCCTCACAATGGCGATGTAAAACTGGTCATCTTTAACACCCTGGGTCAGCAGGTACGCACCCTGGTTTCCACCAAGATGAATGCCGGTTATTACAAATCGGTTTGGGATAGCTGCGACGAATTAGGTAAACGCGTCAGTTCCGGTATGTATTTCTACAGACTGGAAGTAGACAACAAACAGATAAGCACTCAAAAAATGTTGTTGCTCAAGTAATTACCCTGTTCACAAGATTCCTCAAGGCTCCGCGACCAGTTCGCGGAGCCTTTTTTATTGATAGCCGGGAAATAACTCTTTATACCATCTTTAAAGTAGCCAATCTAAAATAGTAACTCGTTAGGGTCTTGATCCCACCGTGATGACCACGCCGGGGTTGCGAGACTGTGTGAAAACAAAAAAAATTACTATAAAAGTGGGGTACATCGCCTTTATGCGATGCGTTGGGCCGAAGGTCCAAATATTATCTGAATTTTGAAAACCTTACTGATTATTACAGATATAATTAATGTTAGGTAACTATATATTTTTATTCAAACAATAATCGTTTCGAGGCCGCCTGCG
>JAKQIY010000003.1 GCA_029561455.1 bacterium | reverse complement strand
GGGTGAGCGTTAATCGTTTTGTTCATTGCCACGTCATTTATGACGTGGATTACAAAAACTAAAAAATTGACTTTAGTCAAGTACTTCCTTAGGCTAAAGCCCTGTTTTTGCTTTATTTGTCCCACGACCTGAAGGTCGTGGTAATGACAGGGTTTGACGGGAAAACCGGTCGTTGAATAGTCCGACCCGCCAGGCGGGACGACATTTCCTGGTCAGTACACAATAAAGTGTAGCCCACCTCGCAGCAAATATAGCAATTGTCCGGCCAGGTTCGGAGTCATAGGGTAGCCTTTATAACAGTCCTGTGCCCCAGGTGGACCACACGATATTCTACCGGGCCGCAGGCTACTGATCGAACCGGGTTTCATAACCCGGTTCGTATAATGGTACGGGATTTCCAATCCCGCGCATTAATGACGCGTCAAACAATGCAATACAACCTTGTTTTATTACCAGGGTTAGAAACCCTGACCCATTTTCCGCACCGGGATGGGAATCCCGGCGCGATCAAAGAAAGCACAAAAACACCTGCAAAGAGATGAATCGGCTATTGTGGTTATATTTACCAAAAATGCCGGACATACATTGTTTTTTACCTCCATCCCAAAAAAATTGCGATATTTTATGTTTTTTCTTGACAATAATATTACATTTGAGTATCTTGCTTATGTAGATATTTCCCGCCCCACTGCGAACCAGGGATTTGCAGTAACAAAATGGGAATATTTGCCTATTGCTTGGGAACGACTGTATATTATATTGAGTCTGCGCGGAATTGGGTGGAATGGGTTGGGAGGTAATTTTTTTGTATCAATTATAAGGAATGATAACATGAAATTATTTCATATTTTATTTCTTTTATTTATTCTTGTTACAAACCTGCTCGGTGATAATTTTGATACTGTTCTGGTATCGGGGATTGTTACCGATCAAAATCAAAATAAAATCGGCGGACTTTTAATTCAGTTTATTGGAGAATCAACCGGCGATACAGCAACGGCTATTACGGATTCCACCGGATTTTACCAGGTTACATTAAAAAAGATTATTACCCAAATACCGCAAACTCAAATACCCGGCGATTACCTGCTGTACCAGAACTATCCCAATCCTTTCAATCCCGGCACCGTCATTGCCTTTCAGATACCCCGCCAGCAATATGTACTTATTGAAATTTATAATATCCTGGGACAACGCATCCGCACTCTTGGCAACAACGATTTCCCTGCCGGTTTGCATAACCTGACCTGGGACGGAACAGATGAAACGGGTATGAAGGTTAGCAGCGGTGTTTACTACTACAAAATGATTACCGATAACCGGGTTGACCTGAAAAAAATGGTGCTGCTGGAAGGCGCTTCTGCCAATTCCTTTACTAACCTTGTACATCAACCACCCCTATTCAAAACTGGTGAAGAGATAACGAAATATCTGATTAAAGCCGAGAAGCTGGGATTTCATCCAATAGCAGATGAAATACTGGAGATTACCTCGACTCAAACTGAAATCAGTAAGGACTTGACCATACAACGGATTAATTTTTTTCCGTTAGCGGTTGGTAACAGTTGGACATTTCGTATAGAAGGTGCACCTGAAGCAGATACTATGACTTACTATATTGAACGCAAAGTTATGTCTGGAGGTAAGGAATATTATGAATTTCATAATAAAAAAGTAAGATTCCTTGGTGATTTAAATTTATTATATAGGCTTAATGAGCAAAATGATCTTATCGGTAAATTTGGAGATAATGAAGAAATAATTATTCAATTTTCTAATTATACTTTAGGTATGAGAATAGCTCATTTGGGCTATTCTCAAGAATTTAATTGCGATATTGATTTTATTACATATTTATTTGGTCTTAACATGAATGTTGATACATTTTGCGTTAATTTTAAAAATTGTGTGAATTATTCTATATTTATTGGGGGTTGGATAGATTCAGATCATCTTGTGTATTTTGCACCTGAAATTGGGCCAGTAAAATTTTATTATGGAACACTACCAATACTATTAGTTAAAGCAAATATAAAAAATAATTAGAATCGGAGGGATTATGTTTAAGACAATTTTACTATTACTTGCATTTTTAACAAATGTAACTTTTTCACAAACCACTTTGAAAGAAATTAATAGATTTAAAGAAAAATATGGAAAAAATTGTAATATTTTGATTGACAAAAAATCACAAGGAACTAAGAGGATTACAGGTGGGGATATATATATAAAAAATATCACTTTAAATAATATTGAACAGACTATTAATGAATTTCTTTATAGCTACTCCAATTTGTTTAACATATCCGAATCTGAAATACAATTAAAATATAAAAAAGCGGTAAAAAATGGAAATCTTGTGGCTTTTGAAAAATGTATCAACGGTATTCCGGTATGGAATTCCGAGTTAAAAGTTCTCATTGATAAAGATGGTAAAATTAAATTTATTAGCACAAACTTTACCGATTTTAAAGCAAGTAATTTAAAACCAATATTATTAGTAAACGAAGCAATCAATACAGCAATTCAAATTAAATTATTAGATCAGTTTAAAACCGAAGATACAAAATTGGTGTTTTATACCAAAAAAGAAACAACGCAATTGGTATTATGCTGGTATTTAAAAATAAGGTCTAATAAAGATACTTTTATTTTTATGATTAATGCGGAAAATGGAGATGTTGAATTATGTGTCGATGCTTATCCTGATATCAGTACAATTAGTGGTTCTGTTGAAGCAATGGTTTATTCCGAACCAATAGATTCTCCCCCTGATAATTTACCAATATTAACAGTTCCGCTGGCAGATTTATCTGTTAGAATTGAATATGGAATTAGTGAACTCGAAGATTATACAGATAATTCTGGAAATTATTCTTTTGCAAATCCACCTTATGATATTTATACTCTGAATGCAACACTTAATGGACATTATCATAAAGTTATTAATGTTTATGATATGGGTGACCAAACATCCCACAGTGCAACTGTATATATTGGTACACCGCATAGCTGGATTTGGAATGAAACAAATCATTATGGACAACATAACACTTATTATTATATGAATGAAATAAGATCATTTTTTCTTGATAATATTCCAGATTTTAATTCAAACTATTTTTATAATCATAATATGGAAGCATTAGTTAATTACACTATATTTGATGATCCTTCACAATATACATATCCATGGGGTAAAGCAGTTGGTGATAAAATATTACTTGGAAAATATGGTAGCAGGTATGCTGGTGTAATATATCATGAATATTCACATAATATATTGTATAAAGCAAATGGAAATTGGATAGGTTATGATGACCTTATATATGAAGACGGTGGTGCAATTGATGAAGGCTTTGCCGATTATTTTACTTGTGCCCAAAAAAATTATCATAAACCCCTCCAATTTGACCCAAGAGTTTTAAATGATCATAAGAAATATACTTATCCTCCTTATGATCCTCATTTCCGAGGTCCGATTATTGGCGGCGCTTGCTGGGATTTAAGAACCAGCTTAGGGGGTGATTTTGTTGATAATTTGGTTTATGAGTTATTTACTACCTATCTAAGTCATGGGAGTACTTTTGGTGATTTTATGGATTACCTCCTGGAAGCAGATGATAATGATGATAATATAATGAATGGAACCCCACATGCTCAGCAAATTTTTTCTGCTTTTAACGAAAATCATTATATATTGGGGAATTATGTTTCCGGTACATTATATCGTGATTTTACTTGGGATAATTCCAAAATTATCTTGGGCGATATAACGATTCAACAAGGCACCACCTTAACAATTGAAGACGGTGCAGAACTTAATTTTGCACAAATCGATCTTACATCCGGGGGTTCTAATACAAATTTGCCTGAATTTATAGTAAATGGTAAGCTGATAATAAATGATGATTTGACGCTTGATAAATGCTTAACAATCAATTCAGGCGCGGAAATAGAAATTGGGCCTAATTCATCTTTACAGTTAAATGGTGGACTAATCATAAACGGAGATGTGAATTTTTCATGTTCAACAAACTCAAGTCTTACCATTAGTTCTCCAATTATTTTAAATTCTGGTACTGATATTGTTTTTGGTGATAATACAATTATTAATTTTCAAGATCATTTAACTTTAAATGCAGGTTCTTCATGCACTTTTGGAGAACTTTCCGAAGTCAATTTTTATGATAATGTATATTTGTATGGTTCTTTTGTGTTTGGTGAATACTCTACAATTAGCTATTATGATTTTGCATATTTTTATGGAACTTCACATTGTACATATATGCCACATACAACTGTTTATTACATTGTAGGGTCGAGACACGAAGGTAATGCAGAATTACAAGTTGATTCTCATGCTTCCTTTGGCGCGCCTGCTTTATTTTCAGCCGGCGCCAATTACAGCCTTGGCGCAGATGCATCTGCATCTTTTGCCGATGTTTGTGTTATCGACAGCGCCGCAACAGTTTACATCGATCACGGTAATGCCTCATTTAGCGACAGTTTACTCGTCTACGGCCAATTATGGATTGATAACTGTACTATGGATTTTGGCGACGATACCACCAAAGCCCAGGGTATTATCTTTGAAGGCGGCGGCGCATCGCTGTCCCGTATTACCGATAGTATCGTTCGGGATTGTATGGACGGCATAACCATCATCAATTCCAGTCCGCTGATAAAAACCAGCGAATTCATGAATATGGAAAAACGCGGCTTTAACATCATCGGTATCGACGCAGAGCCGGAGATCAGGCAGTGCTATATCCATCTCACCGGCACGTATCCCCTGCAAATGCTCAGCGAAGCGGACCCGACGCTGGTGGATAACCGTTTTTACGGCAACGGCAAGTGTGGGGCGCGCATCTGGGGCGCGGACGGAGTGTTCACCCGCAACGAGTTTCGCTCACAAACCGAATCCGGCGTGTTTATGTTTTCTTCCACTTCCGCGCCACAGTTCTACAGTTTTGCCGATTCCGGCGGCAATATGTTCGATATGTCGCAAATCGCCACCCAGGCGGTATTTATCGGCGGCGGCAGCCCGCTGTTAGGCGATTATCCCAACATTACCGGCAATAACATTTTCAAGAATCGCGGCAGCCGCTATTATATCTATAACGACACGCCGGGTAATATCATCGCCGAGTTAAGCTGGTGGGCCAACGGCACCGGAACCGGCTCTTATTATAACGCTGATGGCGGTAATGTCGATTTCTCCCCCAAACTGGATGTCGAACCGCCGGCCGGGCCGTTATTGCTTAAAGCGGCGGCGTCGCCCTTTACTGCCGGTTTTGAAAAGTATCAACGTAAGGATTACGCTGGGGCCATGCAAGACCTGAAACAGATGTTGCAGCAGGATAAAACGTCCAGCAAAGCCGACCAGGCGGTGTTCCGCATGGGCAAGGCCGCCCGCAAGATCGGCAGACTCGGCGAACTGGAAGCGTTTCTGGGAGATTTGAAAAAAGAAAGAGATCCGCAGATCCAGTACCACAGTCGTAACTGGTTATGTTACCTTTACGCCAGCCGCAACGACATGAAAAACGCCGAAAAACTGCTCGATGAAGTCCCCAAAGGCTCTTCGTATGAGCGCACCATGCTGTTGGATATTTGCTCTTATTATGCGTCGTTAAAAGATATGAAAAACGCCGAACGTATCGCCGGTATTCTGCGGGAACGGCATAATAATGACGTATTGGAGATGGAACTGGAAGCGGCCCTGGAAGGCTGGATCGACTTTACCCAGGTCAAGGGCCAGACCAAAGCGCGCCGCCGCGGAGCATCCATACCCTTACCGCAGCCATATATTGCTGAACAAACAGCAGCCCCGGTTCCGGCGGATACTGTGGCGCTCAAAGCCGGTATCTATCCCAATCCCTTCAACTCATCGACCACCATCAACTATAGCGTGGCGCAAGACGGCCCGGTACAGATCGCTATCTATGATCTGCTTGGCCGCCGCGTGCAAACCCTGGTGGACGAGCGACGCGTTGCAGGTTCCTACCGCGCCGTTTGGAATGGCTGCGACAAGACCGGCCGCAGCGTGGCATCGGGCATCTATTTTGTCCGTATGCAGGTGGGCGGCAAGGCGCAGTCATTCAAGATTTCGTATGTAAAGTAATTTGTCGTGTAAGGGCGGTGCATTAACCGCCCTTACTAACCATCCCAACAAACTATCCCTGCGTAAAGACCATTACTATTGTATGTTACCCATAAACTTGATATTTTTAGTCAAATAAAAATTATAAAGAAAAACTCGTCAACAAATTCCGTCTCATACTCTTTTCTTTACATTTCACATCAGTTAATTCTTGACAAGGAAAGAAATTTTTAATATATTCGTTCTTAAACGTTTAAGTATAGTTATTATTTTTCCCTTAAACATATTTATACGAGGACAATATGTCACAAAATGCCGCCTGGGGAACATTGGGCAAAAAATCGCTGGTGCAGTTGTGGATGCTGGTCATATTACGGGTAGCCATCGGCTGGCACTTTTTATATGAAGGTTTTGCCAAATTATATACGCCGGGCTGGTCTTCGGCCAGTTACCTGGAACTGTCGCGCTGGATTTTTGCCGATTTCTTCCGGGCCATTGCCGCAAATCCAACCCTGTTGCGCATTGTCGATTTATTGAACATTTGGGGTTTGATCCTTATCGGCCTCGGCCTGATCGTCGGCTTGTTCACCCGCACCGCTACGGTTGCCGGCATGTTGTTGTTGCTCTTGTATTATATAGCCAATCCGCCGCTTGTAGGCCTCGATTTCGCCGTGCCGACCGAAGGCAGCTACCTGGTGGTGAATAAAAACCTGGTCGAGTTTCTGGCACTGGGCGTGTTGTTGTTCTTTCCCACCGGCGCTTTTGCGGGCCTCGATCGCCTGCTGGCCGCGCGTAAAACAAGTAAACCGGCTAAAAGCAGCGTCAAGCAGGAAAAACCTGCCGCCACAACCGTACCCGCCCCGGCAATCGATTTCAAACGCCGTGATATTATAAAAAGTCTTGCCACTTTACCGTTTTTAGGCGCATTCGGCTATGCCCTGGCCAAACAGAAACAGTGGAAAAGCTGGGAGGAAAAGAACCTGGTCGACGCCATGACCAGCGCCAGCGTTAAAACCCTGGATATTACTTCCCTGGGCGAGCTTAAAGGCCAATTACCGACCGGCACGATCAAAGGCGTACCATTCAGCCGTATCATCCTTGGCGGCAACCTGCTCTCCGGCTGGGCGCACTCGCGCGATCTGATCTATGTCTCCGACCTGGTTAAAGCCTATCATCACAAGGATAAAATATTTGCCACCCTGCTGCTGGCGGAAAAGTGCGGCGTCAACACCCTTTTAACCAACCCGATTCTCTGTACGATCATCGATGAATACTGGAAGCGCAATATTGGCAAGATCCAGTTCATATCCGATTGCGCGGGCTTGAATTACACTGCCGAAGGCGCCAGTCCCCAGCCGTTTGATGAATATATGGATCGCATTAAACGCGCCATCGATCACGGCGCGGTGGCTTGTTATATCCAGGGCGAAACCGCGGATTATTATATGAGCAACGGCAAACCCGATGTGATTGCCAAAGCCCTGCAATTGATTCGCGACCGCGGCGTTATCACCGGCATCGGCGCGCATCGCATTGAAACCGTTAAAGCTTGTGTGGACGCCGGGTTTGCGCCGGATTTCTGGATGAAGACCATGCACCACCACAATTACTGGTCCGCCCAAAATCCCACCTGGCACGATAATATGTATTGCTTCAAACCCGAGGAGACCATTGCTTACATGAAAACCCTGCCGCAGCCACTGATCGCTTTTAAAGTTATGGCTGCCGGGGCGATCCATCCCTCGGATGGCTTTCGTTATGCCTTTGAAAATGGAGCGGATTTCATCTGCGCCGGCATGTACGATTTCCAAATGGTGCAGGACGTCAATATAGCGCTGGATATTCTCAACGGCGACGCTATGAAAACCAGAACCTGGCGGGCCTAAGTCCGACAGATATAAGTGGTTTTTAATAAATTGAAGTGGTTTTAAAGGGCGGCCGGATTGGTCGCCTTTTTTTGTCTGCTAATGACTAGTACATACCCCTAATCAGAACAAGGGGCTTTTGCCCCTTGCCAGTCCGGTCATCGGCCAGGGGCAAGATAATATTGTTGGAAAGAAGCAAGTCCGGTCGTCGGGTAGAACGGTCGAGCACCGCGAGACCGGAAGTATCGAGACGAATGTCTACCCGAAGACCGGTTTTAGGTAAACGTTATCATTGCCACGACCTTCAGGTCGTGGGGCAAATAAAATAAAAACATGGCTTTAGCCTAAACAGGTATTTGACTAAAGTCAATTTTTGATTATAAAATTTACCACGTCATAAATGACGTGACAATGAGTGCGTATAGATCAGGCCATGTCGTCTCGATACATCCGTCCCACTTGGCGGGACGGACTATTCGACGACCTGCCTCTTTTAAATCTGTAACAACGGGGAGTAATAATTGCCACAAAACACACCGAGGCTACGTTTCCACGCTCAATAAAGACAAGGGGCAAAAGCCCCTTGTTCCAGGGAAAGAAATCCCGGCTTATTTTCCATACCGGGATGTAAATCCCAGCGTGATTGGTTTTTTGATTATTCCTATCATTGCCACGACCTTCAGGTCGTGGGACAAATAAAATAAAAACATGGCTTTAGCCTAAACAGGTATTTGACTAAAGTCAATTTTTGATTATAAAATTTACCACGTCATAAATGACGTGGCAATGAGTGCGTATAGATCAGGCCATGTCGTCTCGATACATCCGTCCCGCTTGGCGGGATGGACTATTCGACGACTGGCTATTCTAAAATGTACTACGGTCATCGAGTAGTCCCGTTGCTTCATCTTTCGGGACGTATCGAGATGAGTGTTTCCTAACCTTTACCCATTATTGTGGACACACCGAAAAGTTCGTATATTATAACCAAGGAGGTGTGTCATGAGCGAAACTAAATCAAGAAAATTTTATAGTAAAGAATTTAAAGTAAGAACCGTTAAACTCGTTCTTGAAGGAC
>JAKQIY010000042.1 GCA_029561455.1 bacterium | reverse complement strand
AGGTTGCCTCCTTTATTATGGTCCGCTAACTATAATAATTAGGCAACCTTTTTTTATTTTTACAAGCTTTTTTTTCTTATTATGATTATTATTTTTCTATACTTATACTATCTCCCTTTTAAAATTTTCGGGGGTAGCCTGTTTGCATTTTTCAAGACAGGGGAACCTGGTTATTTACTGAGCAAAGAAAACCGGAAACCGCTGTTACTTTGCAGGGTTTAATTATTAATGAATACCCTAGGCTCCGGATAATTGACCGACAGGTTTTTTAGTGGCGTTGGTTCATATATATTTTTCTTGATATTTATGTTAAATTAATGTAATATATATTTTTATATATCAATACCTTAATAAAGAAAGACAAATTAAACGCATACAACATAACATGAATAAACTTTTCCCAAAACCGGCTCACAGCTGCACAAATTGGAAAAATGAAAACAAGGTATTGCGATGAAGAATTGTAAGGTTGGTTTATTAATCGTTCTTTTATTAACAATAAATATCTGTGTCTATGCTCAGCAACAAAGGAATCGTTCTGCCGAATATGCCGCAGTACAAAAAAAACTCGCCCAGGGCTGGAATACCTGGAATACCCGTTCCGTACTGTCTCATGTATTATTGCCGGAAGGATTCGCACTTAATTTAGGTATTATGGAGTATAATACCGGGCAGTATCTTCGTGAAGCATTAATAGGCCGGGTAGGCGAACAGGATGAACGTATCATTCCGGGACCGCATGCTTACAATGGCAGTTATACGGAATTGCAGTTAAGTTGGCGCAGCATTACTGTTATCGTTGAGACAGCTACTATCGATAGCGAACTGGTGATCCTGGTGACGCCGATGAAAAATCAAGTTAAACCGGCCGTGCTGGTTTTGGAAAGCGGGATTTTATGGAACCGGGCCGGTTACATTAAAGGGGATGATCGTCTTATTACTGCTTATTTACCTGGTAAGACTATACGGGTTTATGCCACACAAAAAAGCGCCGACGCTTCTCTTTTAGGTCCGCAAACACCCTATTTTGCCCTTGAATTAAATGGTCAGACAGGTATAGCAACAAATAAACCGCGATCTTTGCAGGAAATCAAAACGATAATCGAACAACAAAAATCCGCCTTACTGAAAGAAGAGCAAAAATACGGATCCTTGCAGGAGGTGCACCGGGCAATGCAAACTGTAATGGCCTGGGATACTATCTATGAGCCGATAAAAGACCGGGTGGTAACGCCGGTAAGCCGGTTATGGAATCTGAACGGCGGTGGTTACCAGTTATTTTGCTGGGATACCTATTTTGCCGGGTACCTGGCGTCACTGGATAATAAAGAACTGGCTTTTGCAAACGTTATTGAAATCACCCGTGAAAAATCTCCGCGTGGTTTTGTTCCAAACTATGCCTGGGGTAATGGTATTTCCAGTCACGACCGTTCCCAACCGCCGGTAGGTTCCCTGGTGGTGAAAGAAATATATCGTAAATATGGGGACAGATGGGTCCTGGAAGAGCTGTATCCGGATCTGTTGGAATGGAACCGGTGGTGGTATGCTAACCGGATGAATGATTTAGGATTATTATCATGGGGTTCCAATCCTTATACTCCCCTGGTAAATAATTACTGGGAATCGGCAGGAGTGAATGACCGCTATGGCGCTGCGCTGGAATCGGGTCTTGATAATTCTCCCATGTATGATAACATTCCATTTAACATTGATAAACATATACTGGAACTGGCGGATGCCGGTCTTTGCGGTTTATATATAATGGATTGCGATGCATTAGCGGAAATTGCCCATGTCCTTGGTAAAATAGAAGATTCACAGGAATTACAGGAACGCGCCGGTCAAATCCGAAAAAATATTAAAAAACTGTGGGATGAACAACAGGGTTTTTATTATAACCTGCATACAGACACCGGCGAGTATTCGCGGCGGATTTCACCAACCAATTTTTATCCCTTGTTAGGGCGGGCAGCTACGCAAAAACAAGCGCAACGTATGATTGAGCAACATTTCAACAATAGTAACGAGTTTTGGGGTGAATGGATGTTGCCCTCAATTGCCAGGAATGATCCCGCCTATCCTGACAACGATTACTGGCGTGGGCGTATATGGGCGCCGATGAATTTTTTGGTTTACCTTGGCTTGCGTAATTACGATCTGCCGGAAGCCAGGAAAACATTAGCGGAAAAATCTCGCAACCTGATTCTAAAAGAATGGCTTGAATTAGGCCACGTGCATGAAAATTATAACGCCGAAACCGGCCAGGGCTGTGATGTTAATAACGGCAGCGACCGGTTTTATCATTGGGGCGGTTTACTTGGATTGATTTGTTTTATTGAAGAAGGAATAATCCCGGCGCCGGAACAAAAACTGCAATAATTGAGAATGCCGGAAAGAATGAAAAAGGTGAGGAAATGCAGAGAGGCAAGATTGTTCTTTTAATTTTACTGGTAATATTTCTGATAAACGGCAACGGTTTTACACAGGAACGACCCTCCCGTAGTACTGAATATGCCGCAGTGCAAAAAAAACTCGCCAGGGGCTGGAATACCTGGAACACCACATGCGTCCTGTCGCATGCCCTGCTGCCGCATGGGCTGGCGATCAATTTGCAGTTCAAGGACAATGATCCTGCCGGAGAACAGTTCCTGTATGACGCACTTATTGGCGGCAATCCTGAAACAGAGATCAAACCCGTTGCCCACGCTTATGACGGCAGTTATACCGAACTGGAACTCCACTGGCGGAATGTGCATGCGCGCATCCAAAGCGCCTGGCTGCCGCTGGGTGATTTTGTCGTTTTAATTACCCCCCTGCAGGCTGCGCCAAAACCGCCGCTGCTGGTCGCTGCCGCCGGGATGCTGTGGAATCGTCCTGGACAAGTCAGTTTAATCAATAATAACATGATCAGGGCAACCTTGCCGGAAACCACAATCTCCATTTACTGTACCCGTCCGCCGCAAACCGATGCCAATGTTCCGCTCATTTCGCCTTACCTGGCTATGCCGCTGGATATACCGGCAGGTATTTCGACCGGAAAATCCCGCACTATCGGTGATATAATTACGATCATCGAAAACCAGCGTAATACTTTTAACCAGGCTGCCCAGGAATATGGCGCCCTGGCGGATGTTTATAAAGCGCTCCAAACCGTAACCGGCTGGAATACTATATATGATCCGCAAAACGACCGGGTGATCGTTACCTCCAGCCGCATTGAAAACCGGAAACGTGGCGGCTGGTCATTATCGGGCTGGGATGCTTTTCTGGCGGCCTATTTAACAGCTATTGATAATAAATATCTTGCCTATGCAAACATCCGGGAAGCATTAAATCAAAAAACTACTGCCGGTTTTGTGCCGGGTCTGGTGCAGGGAAACGGTTATACCAGCGGAGACCGTTCTCATCCACCAATCGGCGCTTTAACGGTGTGGAGAATCTATCAAAAATTCCGTGAAAAATGGCTGCTGGAACAAACCTTTGATGAACTGTTCGCCTGGAACCGCTGGTGGGATATTTATCGCAATTACGATGGCCTGCTATGCTGGGGTTCGCTGCCTAGTAATACTGCCGGCGCCGACGCCGTGCAAGCAGATCGCACCGCTGCCCTGATGGAATCGCGCATGGCCGATTCACCAGTCTACCGGGATGTACCCTTTAATGAAACCACCCAGTTATTGGAAGTGTGGGATGTTGGACTTAACAGCCTTTATATAGCCGATAGTAAAGCGTTATGGGAAATGGCGGTCATTTTAGGCCGCAAGAGCGAAGAAAAAGAACTGAAAAACCGTGTCACCTTGTATCAGAAAAACCTGGATAAGCTCTGGGATGATAGTACCGGCATGTATTTAAATATTCGTACCGATACGGATGAAAAAATAACGCGCATCTCCCCGGCTAATTTTTATCCCCTGTTAGCCGGAGCGCCTTCGGAAAAACGGGCAACGCGGATGATTGAAGAACATTTAATGAATCCCAATAAATTTTGGACAGTTTGGGCCTTGCCGAGCCTGACAGGCGATTCGACATTAACTGCCGGGGATTCATCCCAAATTCATATCAGCGCGCCATTTAACCTGCTGGTTTACCTGGGATTAAAGAACTATAATTTCACCCAGGCGCACAAAGACCTCGCGGAGAAATCCAAAACCCTGCTCATGCGAGCCTGGCAGGAAAAGAACTATATCTGCGAATATTACGATCCGCAAACCGGCGCCGGCATTGAAACAGGCGACTGCTTTTACCAACCGAGCGCATTGCTGGGTTTGATCGCCCTGATTGAAGGCGGTTATTACAAAAATCCGGAATAAACTCTCAAATCCTCTTAACCGCCTGCCATCCCGAAATCGGTAACTGCATAGCAACCCGGTTTTATTACTTGTACCGGGTAAGCCATGTAAACGGATTCTTTTTCCAAACGTCAAAAAAATGAGCAAGATAGACTACTTTTTGCAAAAGTAAAGGTTCATGAATGCCAGACAATGACAGCCGGCTTTTACACAATGCCCGAAATGGCGACCGTAATGCTTTCGGGAAATTGGTTAAAAAGTATCAGCAAAAAGTGCTATATCTTGCTTTTGACCTGGTCAACGATTATGATACGGCACGCGATGTAGCGCAGGATTCCTTTATCCGCGCTTATACCAGGCTGAACCAGTTTGAAGACCGCGCCATGTTTTCCACCTGGCTGTACCGGATAACCGTCAACACCGCCCTGGACGCCTGCCGGAAAAAGAAACGGGAAGCTCTTCAATCTTTGGACGACAGTATGCCCGAGATAGAAAAGAGTTATTATGATGCAGAAGAAATGAGCGCAACCCCCGGTCAGATCGTTGAAAACAAAGAGATGTATGCCAGGTTGAGAGAGGCGCTGGAAGACCTGACGGAGAACCAAAAAACTGCTACCGTATTAAAATATTTTCACCAAAAAACTTCGGGTGAAATTGCCGAAATCATGGGTTGCGCTGAAAGTACGGTGCGGATACATATCCATCGGGCATTGGGAAATTTGAGAAAAAAGATTGCTTTTGATGTTTAACAAAGCAAGGATACTGTTATGAAGACGTGTGAATATCGCAAAAAATTGTCTGATTACATTGATGACGCATTACCCACGGCAGAGAAAAGAGAACTGGAACTGCACCTGGCCGGATGCCGGAATTGCGCCCTGGAATTGGAAGAAATTAATAAAATAGCCGCGTTAATGCAAAATTATACCCGTCCCGAACCATCCCTGGAAGTTCTCTATAGTTATCACACCCGCCTGGAAAAGCTGTTCCCGGTGCACACTTTTGCCGAAAGACTCCGCGAGCGGTTAGCAGATTTCCGGCAGCGGTTGTTCGACTGGAATCCGGCGATAGTGCGGCTGGCCGGTTCAGCAGTATTGCTCATAATCGGAATCTTCATCGGCAGGCTGATGTTTTACGAACCTGAAAAAGTACTGATCACCGATCAACCCCGCGATCTGGTAGTTCTCAACCTGAATGCCGACGACTTGAAAATGGTTGCCGATTATTTTATCAAATCGGAAATACTCCTGCTGGCAATAAAAAACACCCCGGATGGCGAATCCCTTCAGCCCACAGAGTTAGACTTTAATCAACAACTTGCCCGCGATTTGTTGTCCAGTACCACCCAGGTTCAGCAAAAAGCCGCCCTGATAAATGACCAGCAAATATCCGTTTTTCTAAATCAGATCGAATTTCTCCTTTTGCAAATCGCCAACACCGATGAGCAGGAAATAAAAAACTCTTTTATCCAATTACGGCAAACGATCAGGGAGCGGAAACTGATCGACGAGTCGGAAAACTTGCAAAAAATACTTAAAGACATGATCTGAAAAGAGTACAAGGAGGCAGATATTGAATTTGTTATTATAAAAGATCAACATTTCGTTAATGTATAAAGAACATAAACCATGTGGGTTTTAATTGAAATGTTGCCGTAAAGTTGAGGTCAAAAATGAAAACGCGACCTTTGTGGATTTTGTTATTATTATTACTATTTAGCATACAATTTGCCTTGCCCCAGGCAGGAGAGCATACCGCGCAGGTTATTTACCTGGAGGGCAAAAAGAAAACCATTGATCAGGAATGGGATCAGGCTATTAATGCTTTTAACAAAGTGCTGGCCGAGCATCCACACAGCAAGTATGTGGATGAATCACGGTTTTGGATTGGTTATTGTTACGAAAAAAAAGACGGGCAAACTAAAAAGGCCTTTGATGCTTACGATGCGGTTGCCGGCAATGCAACCAGTGTCTGGGCGGACGACGCCCGGTTAAGGCAAATTTTAATAGCGGAAAAATTATTGCCCGAAAACGAAAAGTATAAAATATTTCTTATCGAACAGTTGGCAAGCGCCAATATACAATTCCGGCAACTGGCGGCAATCGCCCTGGGTAAAAGCGGCGAAGGTTTGTCCTTACCGGTGCTTAAACAGATCCCCAGGGAAGAAGATCTGTATAGTGAAGCGCAGTTACTCATTAAAGAACTGGAACGCGACGCCAAGGTTAAAAGCCCCGGCCGGGTAGTTAAACCGCCCAAAACCGGACAAAATATCATCCAAACAACGCCGAAAGTCAAATCCGACCCCGGCCCGGACGGCAAAAAGATCAATTACTATGCCGAAAAAAGTCTGGCGCAATATCAATCCCTGATACGTACCGATGATAATTGGAACAAGCAAGAATTGCTTAATTTTGGCTTGTGGCATATCGTAGCCACCGATCTGTTCGAGTCGTACCTGGCAATGGACTCGACCGGACGCGCCCGCTTTTTACGGGAATTTTGGGTAACAAAAGATCCAACGCCGGTCACAGAAGTAAATGAAGCGCAAATTGAATTTGAAAACCGGGTGTTTTATGCGCGGGAACATTACTCCTACTATGATGGTCTGGCAGGCCATTATTATGCCCCCTGGGATGCACGCGGGGAAATTTACATTAAATATGGCAAACCCGGTAGTGTTAAAATAAATGATTATGATGAAATCTGGGATTATCCGCAACATGATTTCCTGCAACTTCTCATCCGCAAGAATGTTACCAATATCTTTGGCCGGGCTATCTTTTTAAATCCACGATTGGGTAAAAAAATTGGCCCCCTGGTTTTCGATAAAAAGGCCAGCTATGACCTGATCTATTCCCCCAGGTTTGTATTTGACTATAAACACCGGGAAAAAACCATCAAAAATTTCAAGTTCAGCGTCAATTCCGGGGTCCCCGGCTTGCTGCTGGAATATCAAATGCCGGCCAGCGAGTTTGTTCTCCGCGATGGTAACGGCGAGTTTTATATCGATTATTTACAAACCTTTGTAGTATATAACCATGACTTTAACCGGATAATGACGACCGAACAACCCAAGCATATTACGGGAACAACCAAAGCGGCTTTGAAAAAGATCCTGATCAGTCAGGTGATCAAATTAGAACTGCCGGCCGGTCAATATTATTTTACCATGCAGATACTGGACAAGGAATCTAATAAAATTGCTGTTTATAAACAACCGCTGACCATACGCTAAAGAGCAGGGATTATCTGAAAACCCGTAAATATTTAAGATGAAAAAAAGACTCGTCCTTTTACCGCTTGTATTACTCTTTTCTTTTTTGATCTACAGCTTGCTGTTCGGCAAGCTATTTCCATATTCACCAGTCATCACCGGTTTTACCAGGCATGAACTGGGGCATGTCGTTGTTTATATTGAAAAAGGCGCCGCATACCCAAACTTGCAGGAGATCGATTCGTATATTAACAAAGTGGAGACCTTTCATTCCCTCAGCTTTAAGCAAAAGCCGCATATTTATATTTTTGGCAACCAGCGAACCTGGACGCAACGCTCACCGTCTCGAGCACGGTTTTGCGCATATTACAACGGCGCTATTATTGTTTCTCCGCAAGCGCTGCAGGATGCTCAAGCCGGGTTGATCTCGATGGAGATTTACCTGCGGCATGAACTCTCCCATTCACTGCTCTATCAACATACCGGCATTATCAAAGCTTTTGGGTATCCCAAATGGCTGATGGAAGGGATTGCCATGTATAGCGCCAATCAAATGGGCACCTCCTGGTATCCCGATAAAGAAGAAACCCTGGAGTATATTCGACGCGGAAATTTTATCCACCCGAAACAATATAAAACCAAAAATGAAAAACAGGTTAATATTGAAACGCCAAACCGGATCGCCTTTATTTATTCAGAATTTGCCTGCATAGTCGATTACCTGGTCAGTTCTTATGGAATGGAAAAATTTCATCACTATATGGTCAGGCTGCTCGACGGCGCCGATCATGATGCGGTGTTTTTCGAAGAGTTTCAGATAGATTTTGAAGAGTTTATCGCCAGGTTCAGGCAACAGACAGTTGCTGGCTCATAGCGCCCTGGTTGCTAATATCCACCAGAACAGATGTAATAATTCTCATCAGGTAAAATATCGTCAATGCTGCAATCAAAACAGAATGAATCCATCTGTTCGTTCATTTAGCCAGTTGTTTCAACCTGGTGTAAAGATGATGCAGCAACAATCGGTTATCGGCGGCAATATATTTTACCTCACCGCCCATGCGGTAAAACGATTTAAGAAAACGCAGGTAATAATCCGGGGAGCTTTTGGGCGGCTCGCCTTGCGACCAGTCCCACGTCGATTCCTGTAAATCATCGATCAAAATATAATGATCGCCAATTCTTTTCCCCTCCCGTAATAAAATATTGTTGGCAAAAGACACCGCTTTTTCAAACACCTGCGGAGCCATGATCGCCGAGCCGATGGACATGAACACCCCGCCGGACAGGTTAAGGACGGACTTGACAAAGATGCTATAATCTATATGCGCTCCCCGGCCCAAGGCGGCGCCATTGGCCCAGGGATTATTGTAAATTATATCATAACCAATACCGGGATGCACGGTAACCGGTACCCTCAGACGGTAAGCGTTACCAAAAATGGAAAACCGCTTGAATGGGTGCGGAATGGACATAAATCCCGGCTTGAGGTTGAATTTATTGATTGTTTGCCACAGTTCCAGTCTGGCAGCAAGCCGGGTATCGTGTGAAGCAAGGCCGGCCTGAATGTCCTTTTCAAGCTGTTGTGATTGCGGTATATGCAAACCTTCGTCCATGATCAGGGCGCCGAGCGATTCCCCATATCCCATGCCGTTTATGGCCCCGCACTGCACTGCCAGGTTAATATATTTTCCGGTTTCTTCCCAGGCGCCAAAAGTACCGGTGGCGGCGTTTTGGCGCACATCCTCTTCCGACATGCCCTGAAAGGCAAATTCCCAGTCATGTATGCCGCCGGCGCCCTGGGTGGCTAAATGAGTGATCCAGCCGTTTTCCATCAGGCTGATCAATAATGGCCCGGCGCCATTTTTTACCAGGTGAGCGCCAAACGCCAGAATGACCGATGCGCCCTGCTGACGGGCGGCAAGTATTTTATGAGCCGCCAGGTCAGCAGCCGCTTCAATATCCGGCGCGGCCACAGGCGTGCTTTCAGGGTCAATGGCAATGGTTGTGATCCTGGATTTACTGTGCCGCTGCGCCAGAGGCAGCACATGAATTTGGTCGGGGGTTACCTGTTGATAAGGCATATTATTCTCACTATTTAACTGAATCGGGATAGCTTTTACCCGGTTTTAAATACTCAATATAGATAGAGGAAAGTGCAATATTTGGGTAAATTAACCACCTCAACAGAGGTGCGATGCTGTACAGTTATATCATTATAAATTAAGCAATAATCCGGTATTATTCAACAAAATCCTGAATTACCGGTTATATAGGTGAAAAACCATGCACAGATAATCAAGAGTTTATTGATGCATTTAACAATATTTTTTTTTAAATTCACTCCGTGTTAATGCCTGTACCGGCTGCATTAATCACAACACATAAAATCTGGTTATACCGCCACAGCAAAAGGAAAACAGCAATGGTAAAACATATTGTACTCTGGAAATTAAAAGAAAACGCAGAAGGCAGAACCCGGCAACAAAATGCGACGCTGTTAAAACAGGAACTGGAAGCATTAAAGAAAAAAATCCCGGTTATTACCCATATTGAAGTAGGAATAAATTTTAACAACTCGGAAGCCGCTTATGATCTGGCTCTTTATATGGAATGTAAAACCGCCCAGGATCTGCAGGTTTATCAACACCACCCTGAGCATGTTAAAGTTGCGGAAATGGTAAGCAGGCTTCGGGAATCTCGGGTTGTTGTCGATTATGAACTATAAATTAATGAACATGTAATTCATTTAATCATGAAAAATTGTCTCAGGAGTAAAATTTTGCCAAAAATATATCAGGTCGATGCTTTTAGCGCCGAGCCATTTAAAGGTAACCCGGCCGGCGTGTGCCTGCTGGAAAAGCAGATGGATGAACGGCTGATGCAACAAATTGCTATGGAAATGAATGTTTCGGAAACTGCTTTTGTATTAAAAATTCAGGATGGCTATAAACTGCGTTGGTTTACCCCGGTTGTTGAAGTAGAACTATGCGGCCACGCCACCCTCGCCACAGCGCATATTCTTTATGAAGAGGGATTGCTGCAACCGGATGAACAGGCCCGGTTCCATACGCGCAGCGGCTTGTTAACCGTAAGCAAAAAAGAAACAATGCTGGAAATGGATTTCCCGGTAGAGCCGGAAAAACCGGTCGACGCCCCGCCAATCTTGATCCGCGCCTTTGGCGCCCAACCGGTTTACACCGGTAAAAACCGTATGGATTACCTGTTCCAGTTTGACAGTGAAAAGCTGGTGCGGGAAATGAAGCCCGATTTCCACATGTTACGGGAAATCCCGGTGCGGGGAGTTATTGTAACCGCCCGTGTTGAAAATGGCGGTTATGATTTTATCTCCCGCTTTTTTGCACCTTATGCCGGCATAGACGAAGACCCGGTTACCGGTTCAGCGCATTGCTGTTTGGGGCCTTTTTGGCAAAAACAAACGGGGAAAGACGATTTTATAGCATACCAGGCTTCGGCGCGGGGCGGCATTGTGCACGTCGGGGTGCGTAATAACAGGGTATTGTTAGGCGGCCGGGCAGTTACCGTTATTAAAGGTGAAATTAATATTTGATGGAAATGGAAAGGCAGAAAAGCCCGGCCTGGAGAATGACTGTACCGGCAGCGCTGATATTAGCATTTATTACCGGCATTGCGCTTGCCGACCCGGTTGTTGATTATGAATTTGATCCGGTTATTGTTACTGCAAACAGGTTCCCCGCTTCTTTTTCCAACCTGACGCGCGCGGTAACCCTGGTCGATTCACAGCAAATTGCCCGCACACCGGCGCATTCCATTGCCGATCTTTTATCCACAATTGGCGGCGTGGATATGATGCGTCGCGCCGCTCATGGTGTGCAGGGCGAAGCCGGCATTCGCGGCGGCTCTTTCGAAGAGACCCTGGTACTGGTGAACGGGGTAAGGATGAACGATCCGCAAACTGCGCATCATAATTTCGATATTCCGGTTGCTTTACAAGATGTGGAAAGAATCGAAATTTTGCATGGCCCCGGCAGTGATTTGTATGGCGCTGATGCCCTGGCCGGCGTTATCAATATTATCACAAAAAAACAGGCGACCAACAGCGGCGAGTTGTATGGCGGCGATTTTGCCCTGGCGGGGGGTTATGTATCACTCGGCGGCAGCAAAGGTCAACTGCATAACCGGGTTTCAACTCAGTTAAGCCGGTCGGATGGTTATATGGAAAACACTGATTTCAGCTCCGTTAATGTTTTATACAATGCCGACTTTACCACCCCTGCTGCCAGGGTTTCACTTTTATCCGGTTATTGCCGTAAAAAATTCGGCGCCAACAGTTTCTATTCCAGCGCTTTTCCCAATGAACGGGAACAAACCGCAACAACCCTGGCGGTTCTCAGAGTGGAACAGATAAAAACCGCTTTTTCATGGACGACGCAGCTCTCCTGGAAAAGACATTTCGATGATTTTATACTAGACAATCAGCGACCGGACTGGAACCGCAGCCGCCACACCGGCAACACCGTAACCCTGGAAATGCCTATTCTTTTACAAACCGGCGGCAGGTTATTAGCTTTTGGCGGTATAATGCAGGTCGAAACCCTGCATAGCTCCAACCTCGGCGATCATGAACGCAGCCGGGGCAGCCTGTTTTTTGCTTTACAGCAGAACATGGGTCGAAATTTAATGTTTAATACCTCCGTCAATACCTGTTACTACCCCCAATATGGCTGGAAAATTTGGCCGGCGCAAGATATTGCCTGGCGTTTGCATGACAATCTGAAACTTTATGCCACAGCCGCGCGCTCGTTCCGGATGCCCTCCTTTACGGAATTATATTATCATACCCCGGCTAATTTGGGTAACCCTTCCTTAAAATACAGCCAGGCTATATCCCTTGAAGGGGGCATCGAGTGGCAGGCGGCCGGTTATTACGTGCATATGGCCATATTTTCACGGCGGGGTGAAAACATGATCGACTGGGCCAGAAAGGATGCGGCAGATCCCTGGCAGGTGATGAATGTTGCGCGCCAGAACACGTTTGGCCTGGAAACAATGATGCGTGCGGTATACAATGGCCGCTTTCAGTCGGTTTTGCACTGCGGTTGGATGCTGCTCGACACGGGTAAAGCGACCCCCGGCTATTTATCCAAATACCTGTTTAACAGTATTAAATACCAGTTAACTATCGGTGGTGATCATACCCTCCCTTATAAATTGGGGGTTACCTGGCAAGTTAAACATACAAAACGACAGGCAAATATGCCTTATACTGTGGCAGATATTGCATTATTCAAGCCGTTTCGGAGTTGTGATGTGTATGTAAAAATCAGTAATATATTTTCTGCCCGCTACAATGAAGTGAGCGGGGTGCCCATGGCGGGACGCTGGTTTTCCGCAGGTTTAAAATATGATCTGTAATTCCAATTGTCAAAATCAATTTTATTGATCTACAGAATGGATGATCAGTTTCAATTCATTTGACTATCCAGCGATCTGCGAATGGCAGAGGCAATGGTGGTCATGGTCAAAGGTTTAAGAATGAATTCCCTTATGCCTAGCGCCAGCGCTTTTTCCTGGGTTATACTTTCACTATAACCGGTACACAGAATAATCGGCATATCGGGACGGATACGAAGGATCTCTTTGGACAGATCGGCGCCGGTTAAATTCGGCATGGTTTGATCAGTGATTACCAAATTGTATATACCAGGATTTTTTCTAAATTCTTCCAACGATTCAACGCTATTGGTTTTTGCCGTTACCACATAACCAAGATTTTCAAGAATTTGTTTATAGAGAGAGACAATGTCTTTTTCATCATCGACAAATAGAATATGTTCATGTCCTTTGGGCATTGGGTCATCCCCCTTTTTTTCTTTAATTTTTTTATCATTGGCCTGGGGAAAATAGATCGTAAAAGCGCTGCCCTTGCCAGGCTGACTCTCGATATAAATTTTACCATTATGACTGATCACAATACCATGCACTGCCGAAAGTCCCAGTCCGGTGCCCTCGCCCACTTTTTTAGTGGTAAAGAATGGTTCAAAAATCCTCTCCTGGGTAGCTTTATCCATACCCTGGCCGGTATCTTTGATTACCAGCATAATATAGTTTCTCCCCAGCTGAAAATAGTGGTCTTTTTCTACCAGTTCCTGGTCTGCCGCCACCAATCCCAGACGGACATCCAGAACACCGCCGCTATCGCGCATGGCATGATAGGCATTTGTACAAAGGTTCATTAACACCTGGTGTATTTGTGTGGGGTCTGCCAATATAGTGCCGCAATTTTCATCGATATGCTGCCGGATGTCAATAGTAGTGGGCAAGGAAGAGCGGAGCAGTTTCAATGCCTCTTTTACCAGGGGGTGAATTTCAATAGGTTCAAGACCTACTTTATCCTGACGGCTAAATGTTAAAATTTGTTTGATTAGTTCTTTGGCTCTTTTTGAGGATTTTAGTATTTTTTCCAGGTTTGCCCGTACTTGTTTATTATCTGTCAACAATTCCAGGGACATTTCCGTATAACCGATGATCGGTACCAGAATATTATTAAAATCGTGAGCGATGCCGCCTGCCAGGGTACCGATTGTTTCCAACTTTTGCGCCTGCCGCAGTTGGGCTTCCATCATTGCCTTGTTTTCTTCAGCTTTTACCTGGTTAGAAATATCCATAATCGCGCCGATTGCGCCGATTAACTCTTTCTTATCATTGAACCAGGGGGTGATATTAACCCGTAAATATTTCTTTTCTCCACCTGGGGTATAATAGTATAGTTGATAGGTTGATTTTTCCCCCATTTTTCTTTTTTGCGTTTCATCAAGGATTAACGCTTGTTCTTCTTGTGGAAAAATTTCCAGCAGGTTACTGCCAACCAACTTGTCCGGCTGGACTTCCAATATTCTGGCAAACGCATTATTGCAAAAAATAATATTTTCCTTAGGATCGACAATACCGATTCCTTCTTCGATATTGTTTAAAATAGTATCCAGGAATTCTTTGCGTTCTCTAAGTTCCATTTCGGCTTTTTGTCGTTCCTGGATTTCCTTATTCAGGTTTTCATTTATTTCAACCAGCCGTTTATTACGTTGTTTAATTTTCAAAGTTGTTGTAAAATAAATATAATATATCAACGCTAAAGACAATACCACGCATAAAGCAATAAACCACGCTTTTGACCAGTAGGGCGATTTTATTATTATTGTGAGCGTTGCGCCGGTTTCATTCCATTGTTCATCGTTATTTGCAGCAATTACACGGAATTTATATGTACCTGAAGGTAATTTTGTATAAGTTGCGAAACGTCGGTTGCCTACATAGTTCCAGTCCTTGTCGATTCCTGACAACTGGTAAGCGTATTGGTTATTTTCCGGAGCGGCAAAATCCAGAGCAACGTAGCGAAGCCTGATACTATTTTCTTTACTCGATAGTACCAGGGTATCTTGCCCGGCGATCGAGATATAACGGGCTGGCGGTCGGTTTGGGATATTGCCGGACGGGGGATTGGGATCGTATACCTGGTAATCTGTAATTATTACCGGGGGAATATGCAGATTGTTTTTAATACTATCCGGGAAAAAACTGTTAAAGCCATAAATACCGCCAAAGAACATTTCCCCGTTCGGCGCTTTATAATGGGCGCCATTATTAAACTCATTACTTTGCAAGCCATCTCTGGGTATATAATTTTTTGCCAGTAAGGTACGGGGATTAAAACGGGTGATGCCTTTGTTGGTGCTTAGCCACAAATTGCCGTTACTATCTTCTTCAATACCATTTATAACTTCATTGGGTAGAATATTTTGACCACGAAATTGCGTAAAAGTATCATTAAGGGGGTTATAACGGCACAAACCGCCACCCAGGGTTCCAACCCAAATAGTACCCTCCAGATCCTTGTATATGGAATAAATAAAATTACTGCTCAGACTAGTGGGATCATCGGATTTGTTTTCATAATTAATAAAATGTTCGGTTTCAATATTAAATTTACTTATCCCGCCGCCATTGGTTCCAATCCACAAAGTTCCGGGCGTTGGTTCGCAAATCGTCCATATATAATTATTCGACAGACTGTTATTATTATCGGGATCATATTTATAACAGGTAAAAGCGCCGGTTTCACGATCAAACTTGTTTAATCCACCGCCGCCGGTGCCGATCCATAATGTACCCTTGGCATCCTGAAAAATTTCCCAAACCGTATTATCACTAATGCTAAGAGGATTAGCCGGGTTATTTTTATAAACAAAAAATCTTTCACTATTTTGATCAAACCTGTTCAGACCACCTTTATCCGTGCCAATCCATATTTGTCCGCTTTTATCCTGGACTATTTTAACAATTTTGTTATCGCTGATACTGTACGGGTTGCCGGGATCATGGGTATAATGAGTGAACTTGCCGGTTCTGCGATTGAATTTATCAAGGCCGCCATTTTCCGTTCCCAGCCACACAATACCATCAGTATCGACAAAAATTGCTCTGACTAAATTATCGCTCAGGCTATTCGGGTTTATAGGATCATTTTGGAACAGGGAGAATTTTTTCTGATCAATATATAATTTGGCAATGCCTGCTCCTGTCGTGCCTGCCCAAAGGATATTACCTTCATCAATAAAAATTGTTTGTATTTGGTCTGATTTTAGGGAATTTACTGCCAGGGGATTTTTCCGGTAATTATTAATAATTTTTGAACCGTACACCGCTATCAAACCGCCGCCATTACTCGAAATCCACATAACGTTTTTTTGATCCTGCAGGATTCCGGTAATGTTTTTACAAGGCCCATAAGAATCACATAAAAAAGAACTCAAATAAGGTTCTGCCTGGCCGGTTATTCTGTTTAACTGATACAGCCCCTCTGAGGCGCCGAGATAAAACAGGCTGTCGGTTGATTCATAAAATTTGTTTATAGTTAAGAGTTTTTTCCCCACACTGGACGGTTTAATAAAAAACGGTTCAAAAGTATCCCGTTCATTTACATAACAAAAAACACCTTGCCCGCCACTGCCAAGCCATAAAGTACCGTTGCTGTCTTCATATAGTGCAAGGATATCCAATTCGTGGTTGTGAATTGTTTCTGAAATGGAATGTTTATAAAATTTTTTTTCATTTCGGTCGAACCTGTACAAACCACTATTTGTGGCGCCGACCCAAAAAGAACCCTTTCTGTCTTCATAAATTACTGTAATATTAAATTGTGAAAATGCTGAATCAGCAGGAAAAGGCCGGTAATGAGAAAAGCTATCGGTTCTGTAATCATAAAGATTCAATCCATCCTGGGTACCTATCCATAGCTGCTCTTGTCGGTCTTTATATATTGTAGTTATATGGGTATGACTGATGCTGGCAGGATTTTTAGGATCCGGTTTGTAAATTACGAATCTTATGCCGTCATACTTGTCAAGCCCATCGCTGGTACCGAACCACAAAAAGCCATGATGATCCTGTTCAATACTGGTCACTTCACTATGAGAGAGCCCTCTTTCGATGGAAATATTTTCAAAATTTAACGTTTGCGCCGGCAGGAAGGAACAGAACAAGAGTACGACCAGGCACCAGATAAAGCTGCTGGATAATTGAATAATTGAGATTTTACCGGTTACCGGGCTGTTCATAGGGGAAATTTTTTCTCGACTTTGTTCTGAATCAGTATTTGTTGTTTTCCGGCAGCAGAAGAAACTCTTGCAAATTATTGTTTTTATTCAATATTATAAAAACAAAAAAAGTGTGTTAAATTTTACACTTTAGACTATATTATTGTTGCAATTTTTATTCCAGTGATATCTGAAAAAGCGGATTCTCATTCCTTAAAATGAGAGCTGTATGTAGCCTTCAAATCTCAACCACTGCCACTTGTCGGTTTTTACTTTTATAACTCACAAGATGAAAACAACCGGGCAAGCAGGCATGGAATTGCCGTTTCAACTCTGAGAATTCTTTTGCCGATATGAACCGGAATAAATCCAATGGATTGCAACAGCTCAATTTCCCAGGGAATAAAACCGCCTTCAGGGCCGATAGCCAGAGTAACCGGTTTTAAAACACCAACCGGGCAGGGATTTATCGCATAGGGATGACCAACCAACGGAATGGTTCCGGCTAAAATACCCGGTAATTCATCCTGCACAAAAGGTTTAAAAAGGCGTTTTAAAATAATTTGCGGCATTATAGTATCAACCGCCTGTTCCAAACCAGCCCGGCAACAGGTATGTAATTCCTGATCCTGTAAAACCGGGCTGCCCCAGTAACTTTTTTCCACCCGATAAGCATTAACCAGGTAGATACGCTTAACGCCAAGCGATGTAGCTGTTTCAATAATTCTTTTCAGCATTTTCGGACGCGGCAGGGCAAGGATCAGATTAACCGGCAAGGGAGACGGCGGCGGGCTGGTTAATTCTACCCGCAATTCAATACCCCGGGAATCGATGTGAATTACTTCCCCGATGCCTATAGCGCCATTAAGCAAACCGGTTTTTAACGATTCGCCGGTTTGCGGTTGATGGACATTTTTTATATGGTCAAAACGGGCATCCGTTAATCGAACCCGCTCTGTAGTGATAAAATCTGCTTCCGTCAAAAGAATGAGGTTCATACTAATTCATTACCTGGAATTAATTTATATGAAAATAATACATTATGCTTGACATGTCATGTAGCAATAATTTACACCAGCTTTCTATATTGACAATTAAATTCTGATATTGGTTTATCTCCTCGTTCCTAATCTCCTGATTAAGAACGAGAGTGGTCAGGAATCTCCGATTCCTTTCAAGCAGTTATTGTATATTAAATTTGATCTTTGCCTTTCAAATCAGAGATTTTTGTCAAACAGGTTCCCAATCGGGAGATTGGGAACCAGAAGCTAATTACACTTTTTGTATGACTCGCCTTGCAGTAATAACATACACCGGTTTTCGCTCTCTCTAATTAAATTCTTATATCGATTTTGAATATATTGAATAATTATGAGAAATTCATTACTTTTAATAGGGAATAAACCGTAACAGGCTGACGTATGTAGACAATTAATATAAAGGCGACCAGATGAAAAAAGTAGGCCTGGCTTTAGGCGGCGGCGGAGCGCGCGGCTTTTGCCATATTGTGTTTCTTGAAGCTCTTGATGATATGGGCATTAAACCGGAAATAATCGCCGGTACCAGCATTGGCGCTATTGTCGGCGCATTTTATGCCGCCGGGTATTCCGGCGCTGAGATCAGGGCGATCGTCGACAAAATGGGACTGCGCGATATCAATAAAATGCTGGATTTCAACCTGCTGCATCGCGCCATGCTGAAAGGGAACGGGGTAACCGATTTTTTTAACAAGTATATAAAAATTAAAACTTTTGAAGAACTGGAAACTCCGTTAAAAGTTGTCGCTACAGACTTTTGGCAACATTCACAGGTGGTTTTGCAAAGCGGCGAATTGATCCCGGCGGTGCGGGCCAGCATGTCGATTCCGGCTATTTTCGAACCGGTTCTGCACAACAACCAGGTGCTGATCGACGGCGGCGCCGTTAATCCTTTGCCCTATGATATTATTCGCAAGGATTGTGATGTCCTCATTGCCATAGATGTTTCCGGCCATCCAAAAATCCGTAAAAAGAGCAAAATGCCGACGATCTTTGACAGCGTTATGAACACCTTCCAGATCATGCAGGACTCGATTCTGGCAGCCAAACGACAAATTGCCGATATTGACGTGTATGTCAAACCGGATATAGAGGGAATCGGCATCCTGGAATTTTTCCGTTATAGAGAAATCATGAGTGGTGCGGAAAAAGATGTGCAAAAATTCAAGGCAGAAGTAAAGCAAGCCTTACAAAGAACCGGCCCTTTGGCTTTTTTAAATAAAAAACCCGGCCGATGATGAATGTCGGCCGGGCATGAGCCTGTTATATACTCTGGTTGTTGGTGCTATTGTTTTAAATTTTATGGATTTTGGCTTTGTAGATATACCAGATAATTGCTGAAATAATAAATATCCACAAGCCGGCGATTATGGCAACCAGGGAACTGGCATAACCTTCCAAAATGAGCTGCGGGGATATATCCGCTGCCTGGCGAATCGCATTTACCGCCAGGTAAATACCGGAATAGTGCGATAAAAATCCGCAAACAACACTGAGAATCCCCCAGAACAATATTCCATTCACTCCTTCATTTTGTTTTTCTTCAGAGAGATCCTTTTTGACAAAAATGTCGAGTCCCTTTTTAATTATCAAATAAATAATTGCCAGGGAAAACAGCAATAACAGCCACATGAACGGGCCGCCGATAATAAAGAGTGATAACATATTAAACCTCCTGCGTTTTAATATATTACGGGTTTTCGTATATAAACAGGCATTATAAATTCAATAAAAATGCTAATTCTTCATTTTGAATTTTATTAATCTTGTTTTGTAACATATACCATAACAGAGCGGTAATGGATGTGACCGATAAAGTAAAAACCATCAGTGGGGCTGTTTTTTCCAACCATTCAAATAGTAATAAAGTACTGTTTTCAGGGGACGCCGCCATGACCTTAAAGGTATCATATAATTCCATAAAATTCCCAAACACCCCTATCAACAGGCAGCCGCAGCCCAGTATCAGCAGTTCTTTCATCCCGTTATTGATAGTTTTAATAGAATGATTTTTCTTAATATACAACGAGTAAAATTTGATAAATGCCAAAACGGCAATGAATAAAGCCAACATGATTACCGGAGTAATGTATGGACTGGCGAGGTGAAAAAACTGTGCTGAAATTACAATACGTCCGCAAACAAGAATTACACCTAGTAAAAACAACAACAAACCGGCTTTTTCCCAAAAGCTTTGCGCCTGTCGTGAAATTTTATTTGCCAGTTTTTGAATGAATCCCTGGTGAACCACAATCAATTCTGAAATGGCGTCATCGCATACCCTGAATTTTTCCGTTATAATCTGCATGGCTTCTGTTTCACTTTTACCCTGCTTCAGGTAATGGTCAAACAGATCGGCCATATCGGCACCAATTTCCAGCAAAATACGGGACTTTTCTGGTTGGGGTAAAACCAGCTTTTCATTTATTTCTTTCAGTAATGGGACAAAACGTTTCATGCGCTTTTTTCTCCGCATAATTTCATGAATTGTTGGAAAAAATCATGCCATCCCAGGTTTTGAGCAGCATAATATTTCTTTCCTTTTTCAGTAATTGTATAATACTTGCGTTTTCTTTTCGGCCCTTCTTGCTGCCACGAGCCTTTTATGTACTTTTCTTTCTCCATCTTGTGCAAGATGGGATATAATGTGCCATGATTGAATTTGAAATAACCGGCGCTTTTTTCTTCAATTTCCAGGGCGATCTGGTAGCCGTGCTTTTTCTCGTCGAGTACTGTAGAAAGGATCAGCAGTTCGTTACAGCTCTTGGTCAGGTTTTGTATTTCAAAAGATGGTTTCATATTTTCATGACTTTATATGTAGATCATTTTTATATAGACTCTCTATATATCTAACATCAATATATTCTTTTTTATTTCATTTGTCAAGTGCTTTTTTCAGAATTACTAAAAATTCAAGGCAATAAAGAAACTTTAGTTATATCAAATTTTATCATAAAACAAGCTTGGCTCTATATTGTTTTGTGTGGGTAAATTCACACTATTTTAAAGAATAAAATACGGTCAAATCGGTTTGAATGGACCTGGTTTATATGTATTTACCTTGAATCAGGTTTATTATATTAATATAGAACCGGATGAAAATAGTATCTGCCATTTATATTCTTTCACTTTTGATGCAAATATTTATTCAAGATATAGAGATATTAACAAGCGCCATAAAAACAATTGCTTGAAAGTTCTTCTCCGCGTTCACAGCGTCCTCTGCGGTAAAATGAAAAGAATGAAACCGCAGAGAACACGGAGGACGCAGAGGAAAAAATTCATAGTTGATCCAGGTCTTTTCTGATAATAATAAATATAAATGCAACTCTATTTTTTTCTCCCTGTTTACCTTTTGAAACAAAGCGACAATCGTTAAAAAATTACTCACTGAAAACCATATAGAACCACAAGCATACAAATTCACTTTGAAATATTAATATTTCTTATCACATTTATAGAGATTAACCGGAGTGAACTCATGTATCGCTGGCTCTTGAATTTTTTACTATTACTGTTCATAATTCTTTTGATTATAACCGACGTCCGCGCAGCCCTGCCTGAAGCAGATTTTACCGCCGATCTCTCCACAGGGTATATTCCGCTTTGTGTTCAATTTCACGATCTGTCCGGTCAAGACATTACGGAATGGACTTGGGATTTTGGCGATAATACAACTCCCTCTGCCCTGCAAAATCCGGCGCATGTTTATACCCGCGCAGGAGTTTATTCAGTAAAACTGACAGTAAAAAGTAGCGGCGGTTTTAATACCATAACTAAAACCGCTCTCATCACCGCCCAACAGCGCACAGCCCTGCCGATCCCCCCGGCGTGGGTATACGAACCCTGGGTATGGGAAGATGGCGGCAACACCGAAACTCATGTCCGCAACCTGGTGCAAGGGTATCTTGACCGCGACATTCCGGTCGGCGCCGTCATTATCGATAGCCCCTGGGAAACGGAATACAATACTTTTCTGTTTGATTCCACTCTGTACCCCAATGCGCAGGGTTTGATAAATGATCTTCATGCACAAAATATCAGGGTCATTGCCTGGATCACCTCGCTGATCAATTACAGGGGACTGGAAGGCTATGGCAAAGGTAAAGCAGAAAATTATGATTATGCACTGCAACAAAATTATTTTATTAATAACGGACAGACCTACGAGTGGTGGAAAGGCTGGGGCAGTTTTATAGATTATACCAATCCGAACGCCCTGCAGTGGTGGCACGGTCAAATGGATCAGGCCCTGGACCTGGGTCTGGACGGCTGGAAGACCGACGCCGGCTGCCGCTCTTTTCCTGATACGACAAAATGCTTTAACGGCCTGGTTACCAGAAAAGAATACAGCCATCTGTATTACCAGGATTTTTATGAATACAGCCGCAAAAAAAACGGCGACCAGGCGATCATCTTTGCCAAACCTTATGATGAAGACCAACGCGATTCAATGTATGTACCGGTCAATTATACTCCCACAACCTTTATGGGCGACCAGTTGCACGACTGGAGCAACAAAGGTTTTATCAATGCCCTGGAAAATATTTTCATGTCTGCCGAAAAACGTTTTGTGGCGGTTGGCTCCGATATTGGCGGTTATATGGGTGAAACGGCAATCACCAAAAACCTCTTGCTTCGCTGGGCGCAGTTTGGGGCGCTGTGTCCCATCATGGAGAACGGCGGACACGGCGAACACCGGCCATGGATGTTTGACGATCAAACAGTAACCATTTACCGCTATTTCGCCAAACTGCACAGCCAGCTTGTTCCCTATTTTTATTCTTATGGCGTGCAAGCCCATGACACCGGCATACCGATTCTACGCCCCGCAACAGGCGACTGGCAATACCGCCTGGGTGAAGAACTATTTGTCTCCCCCATATATGAGGACACCGATTCGCGCTCGGTTACATTGCCATCAGGCGACGACTGGATCGACTACTGGGATGACGATCTAGTTTACAGCGGCGGCGCCACCCTGGCAAATTATGACTGTCCGTTAAGCAAATACCCCATTTTTATCAAATCCGGCGCCATTATTCCCATGGCGGTTAAAGACAACAGTACCGGGCACGGGTCGGCGGCTTCCGCAGGCAAGATCACAGTCCTTGTGTACCCGGATGGGATTTCTGCATTTACCCTATACCGGGATACGCAGCCTGTGCTCATCCGGTGCGATGCCGATGACGCTATAACCAGGTTGACTGTAGCGGCCTGTACGGAAGAATTTATCTTTCGTATCCGACAGTTTGCCCATCCGTTTACTATCAAGATCAATTCTATAAACATACCGGAATTAAAAACTTTTAGCGATTTTGAAAACGCCCTTTCAGGCTGGTATTATGACGTGGATAAAGATTATACCTGGATCAAATTGAGCGCCGACGGACAGGCAACGGAAATAATCATCACTCCCCACTCCACCGCCGCTTTTACCGCCGTCCCGGTCTCCGGGCAAGCGCCTTTAACGGTGCACTTTACGGATCGCTCCATCTATGCCGATACCTGGCAATGGGATTTTGGCGATCACAGCGCCCTATCCAACAGCCAAAATCCGCAACACGTCTATACCAATCCCGGGCTGTATTCGGTAAAGCTGCTGGTTACCGGACCTACCGGCAGCGATTCGCTGCTTGTATATAATTACATCCAGGTTGGGTCGGCAGGTTCAGGGTTTACGGACATAACTGAAACAGCCGGCTGCAAGATACAAGCCCCCGGTTACGGCCAGGGCGTTACCTTTGGCGACGCCGACCTGGACGGCAAGATCGACCTGTTTGTAGCCAACGCCGGCAGCGGTTATTTAAATGACCTGCTCTATATGAACACCGGCAACAATAGCTTTACCTCGCAGGCAACAGCGCGCGGGGTGAACGATTATGGCCACACTCACACTATATTACTGGCGGATTTCGATAATGACGGCGACCCTGATGCCTATTACACCAACCAGCCGGTCGGCTCGAACCGTACTATTGGCGCTAATAAAATGTACCGCAACGACGGTAATGGCTATTTTACAGATATAACCACATCCGCCGGTATTATCCGCGATTTCAAATACAGCCGCTGCGCCATTGCGGCCGATTTTAACCTGGACGGCTGGATGGATTTATACGAAGGCAATTCCGAATCACCCAACATTATGTACTTGAATGACGGCGCCGGTAATATGCTGCGCGTGCACCTTGGCGCCGACGGGCCTTCCGGCGATGCTTCCGAAAAATCCTCTATCACCACCGCCGATGTCGATAATGATGGCGATGTGGATATTTATGTCTGCCGTAATGAAGCGGCCAACTGGCTATTCATTAATGACGGAGAAGGCCGTTTTACAGAGGAGGCTGCCGCTCGCGGTGTCGCATTGACGGCCCGCTCCCGCGGCGCTGCTTTTTGCGATATTGACCGGGACGGCGACCCGGACTTGTTTGTAGCCAAATATTCCAGTTCCGGCGCAAGCCTGCCGTTATTAAGCGTTTATATGAACCGCGGCGATGGGACGTTTTATGACCGGAGTGAAGAATATAATATTCGAACCAGCGCCTATTCCATAATTTTCGGCGACGCGGATAACGATACCGACCCGGATATGTTCCTGATCCGCAATAACAAAAAAGAATCCGATGCGCGCCCGCAGCTCTATATGAATGATGGCAGCGGACAGTTTACGTGCTATCATTACAGCGGCCTGGAAGTTCCCGGTATAGATGCGCGCGGCGCGGCCCTGGCCGATATTGATGACGACGGCGACCTCGACCTGTTTGTAACCTGTGCCGAAGGTCAAAATTATTTGCTGCGTAACGATCTGCAAAATTCGAATCATTATATCGATATCCTGTGCATCGGCCCCGGCGGTGATTATGGCGGTTATGGAACTAGAGTATTTGTCTATGAACCGGGCTATTATAATCAAACCGGGCATTTATTGTCATACCAGGAGAGTGTATCGGCTATGGGGTACATGTCCCGCAGCCAGGAAGCCCTGCATTTCGGTCTGGGGCAATTTATATCCTGCGATATTAAAGTTATATTGAGCGGCGGCCGGGTTCTGGAATTGCGCGGCGCGCCTGCCGATCAACTGCTCCGGGTGGGCGGGCCGCAAACCGAACTACAGGTCCCGCAGATGCTGCGCCCGTTAGTAACCGGTAACAATTTACAGCTATCCTGGTTGCCGGTTACCGGGGCCGAATTCTATCATGTCTACCGCGATACCCTGGCCTTTTTTACGCCCAATCCTCCCGGCAACCGCATCGCCGCACAGGTTACGGATGGCAATCCGGCAGCGCCGGGCGTGCAATGGATGGATAACACTTCCGGTGTGGCTAATGCCAAACTGAACTACTTTTATGTGGTTACAGCCGTCAGGGGAGGGATGGAAAGCGGGCCCTCGACGCCGGCCGGCGAATTTGACTATCCATTAATAACCGGCGAAACCACCGCCTATAACAGTCTGGCCATGCCGGTGGACAGTTCCATGGTAACCACCGCCGCCGGGTTGTTGGCGGCGATTCCCGGCTGTAATTCCGCAGCCCACTGGCTGGCCGCAGCGCAAAATTACCAACAATATGTGCCGCAAGTGGTCGTTTCCAATTTCCCGGTGCAGCCGGGCAATGGATATTTGGTTAATGTGCAGTCCAACAGTATGTTCAGCGTCGCCGGATTCCCCGCGCTTCCATTTTATCACCTGATAACAACTGAAAAAACCAATTTCAATGAGATCATGCTGCCTTTGGATAAAACCGGCATTACCCGGGCGTCGCAGTTGCTGGCGGCTATCCCCGGCTGTAACAGTGTTGCCCGCTGGAGCGCCGCCGACCAGGGTTATGCTCAATACCTTCCGGAATTAGAGTTTTCCGATTTTCCCGTGCGGGCAGGCTATCCCTACCTGGTTAACGTTACCCGGCAGATCACCTGGCCAGATACTACGACTAACCGGCAGGTAGTCAAGGCGGCGCAGCCCATCATGGCTGGTAATGGCGAAACGCAGGCCCCGCATATTGTTTATGGCGATATACCCGCCGGCGTTGATGACCGCGCGGTCACCTTTACTGCTATAATCGCAGGTAAAAACAATCTAGAGTTCAAACCGGGAATGCCGGGTTGTTCTATACACAACGGCAAATGGGTGGTGCAACTGGGCGGACCCCATAAAAGCTGGAAACCCGGCGCTTTAATGAGAGTTGAATTTTTCGACGACCGCCACAACCTGCTGGGAACGGCGCAATGCGTTCTGACCGGCAATCCTGCCGACTATGCCGGTTCCGGGGAGAATATTGCCATTGTGACAGAATTCGAGTTACTGCAAAATTATCCGAATCCGTTCAATCCCGTTACCACCATTAAATATGGTCTGCCCCGCCAGGCGCATGTTGAACTGGTCATTACCGATATGCTGGGACGTACGGTCAAAAAGCTGGTTTCTGCCCGCCAGAACGCCGGCTGGCATACGCTGGAATGGGACGGCGCGGACGAGCGCGGCAACCCGGTTGCCTCGGCGCTCTATTTTTACACCCTGCGGGCGGAAAACCGGGTGTTGAGGAAAAAGCTGTTGCTGATGAAATAAAGGCATTTTTGCAGGGTGGGTCTTGATCCACCTTTTAACAACCGTAAGCTGCTGATCGGCCCAGGACTGCGCCCTGTAATGTAAAAAGGGTCCGCGTTGTTGTTTCATTGCCACGATCTTTAGATCGTGGGATAAAAATATAAATACAATTTTTTTGTAGGGGCGAAGCATCTGTTCCAGATGAATTATAAATAACAATCATGTCCCGTCAAAGATGCTTCGCCCGGATAGCAATAAAAAGATTCCTCGTCGCAAGCTCCTCGGAATGACATACCAGGTCGCTTATCGGTCATCTCAATATGTCCCGAAAGGTGAAGCAGCGGGACTACCCGATGACCGTAGTATATTTTAGAAAACCCGGTCGTCGAGTAGGGCCATACATGGTCTTGAAAGGCGAACTGTACCGGTTAAAAAGCAAATTTTCAGCAAAGGCAAATTCGGCCCGTATCGAGACGATATTTCCCGATCAGCGCTCAAACAAGCGAGGAAAAATCTTTTGTTCATTGCCACGTCATTTATGACGTGGATTACTTAAACAAGACAAAATTGACTTTAGTCAAATACTGATTTAGGCTAAAGCCATGTT
>JAKQIY010000085.1 GCA_029561455.1 bacterium | reverse complement strand
CTAACAAGTTCCAAAACAGAGCAGAAAAGTCCAGGGCTGATGCATCGTCACAAACGATGCCAGTACGCCCCTGCGTATTCAAATCTCTGCGCCCCGACATGATAAAGGGTCAATTCATAAACGAGTTGACCCTTTTTATTTAGAGTTGTATGGGGCCTTACGCATTAAAATGCTGCCCATAAAGGGTCAGCACTCCGGATTAACACGATACCGGAGTGCGGCGCCTTTATGCGCTGCGTATCATGTATGTAAATACCGGACGGATGTCCGGCTCTATTTTACGCCCTGGAATGGATTTCCAGGGCGAGTAGTATTTTTGTAAGCAGCAATTCCAAGGCTGAAGCAGCGGCATAGCCGATGCCTGTCCGACACCGGCGCAAACTAATCTCTGCGCCCCGACACAAGAAAAGGATCAATTTGCAAGAGTTGATCCTTTTTTATTATGGTAGGATGGAGTCTTTTTACAAGACTAGAGAATATCAAATCATAAATGAAAACCGACAATATACGGTAATTTTACATTATAGATACCCCATCAAATCATGCTGAACGGGATGATGGGGTATCTATATTGCCGGGATATGTTGTATTATCTTATATTGATCGACCGCTTCATTTACTGCATCACCATAGAAGACCCCATCCTACACTTTTTTGGAAAGACCGGGGCTGAGGTAGCGACCTGGCCGATACCCTATGCCAGTGCAACATTAGCGTATTCAAATCTCTGCGCCCGACACAAGAAAAGGATCAATTTGCAAGAGTTGATCCTTTTTTTATTATGGTAGGATGGGGTCTTTTTCGCAAAACAATGAATCTAAGATCATAAGCGAAAATAGTGAATATACTGTAATTTTCCAATGTTGATACCCCATCAAATCATGCTGAACGTGATGATGGGGTTTTTTATTGCCAGGAAATCATGTATTTACATGGAATGATCATTAGCTTGATTAACAGCATTCCCGCACAAAACCCCATCCTACAAGTTTTTAAAAGTCCGGGGTTCAAGCAACGGTATGACAGATGCCAGTGCGCTCCTGCTCATCACTAGTGCGACATGGGCGCATTCAAATCTCTGCGCCCCGACACAAGAAAAGGATCAATTTGCAAGAGTTGATCCTTTTTTTATTATGGTAGGATGGGGTCTTTTTTGCAAAGCAATGAATCTAAGATCATAAGCGAAAATAGTGAATATGCTGTAATTTTACCATGTTGATACCCCATCAAATCATGTTGACAGGGATGATGGGGTTTTATATAGCCAGACACTACCCATAAAGGGGCAGCACTTCGGATTTGCATGTTTCCGGAGTGCGGCGCCTTTATGCGCCGCGTCACAGGTATGTAAATACGGGACGGATGTCCGGCCTTATTTGCCGCTCTGGGGATAAAAAAGATAACCATCCGGGTATGTAAAACCGGGGATTTTCTTTACAATTTCTTAACACACGATTAACCACACCATAACACTGGAATTGTATTATTATACGCAGTTGAAAATAATTTAATTAAACGGAAAGGATAGTTATGAAAATGAATTCCCTTGTTACAGCAGTAAATTATCTGGTTATTCTGCTCCTTATGAGCATCGACAGCCAGGTTTTGGCGCAATCTACTACAACGATCAATGGGGTTGGTTTTGGTGATTATTATTACAATCTAAAAAACAACACACCTGCTGAAGAATCTCGCAACGCATTCCAATTCAGACGTCTTTATTTTACTGTCGAAAATAATATCAACGCCGATATGAAAGCTCGTTTTCGCCTGGAAGCCAAGCATGATGATTACGGCAAAAAAACCGCCATCACTCCGTTTGTAAAACATGCCTATATTGAATGGGCCAACCTGGTTCCCAACCATAAATTTATCATTGGTATTCAGGAAACCAATGGCTTTAAAAACTCTGAGGAATTGTGGGGCTACCGCCCTGTAGAAAAAACCATCATGGACCTGAACGGGATTTCCTCTTCTGCAGATATGGGGATCGGGTTGAAAGGCGATCTGACTCCCCGAATTCACCACTGGCTCACTGTTCTCAACGGTACCGGTTATAATGCCGCCGAAGTGGATAAATTCAAAAAAGTCGGTTATGCCCTGTGGGTTACCCCGGTAAAGGGGTTGATTGTGGAAGGTTACGCCGATTATGAGCCGCAGCAACCCAAAGACGGTCAAACCGCCGATGCTCCGAGCGGCAGCAAGGATTACCAGGCCAGCAAGGGTTATTATACAATCAAAGGTTTCATCGGTTATGAAATGCCGCATCTCACTCTGGGCGCTGAATATTTTACCCGCACCAACAAGGAATCGGGCATCAGCGACCCGGTAATCGATGGCGATAAGCTGGCCGATTTTACCAATGCCGATGTCAAGAAAACCGGTTATTCTATATTTGGTTCCTGGATCACCCCGGTTCCCAAGCTGAAAGTATTTGGCCGTTATGATTTCTTTGACGCCAACTCGGACGATAATGTGTATACCAAATTCAGCAGCGGCAAGTTGACCGGCGGCGTAGATAATGAAGTAACTCTTGTCATTGCCGGTCTGGATTACATCCCCCGCGCCAATGTTCATTTCATTCCGAATATTATGATGAAATCTTATACAAACAGTGATCTAAAGTCGGATATTACCGCCCGTGTTACATTATACTTTAAATATGATTCCGGTAAAATTATCACCAATTAAAAAACAAACCGGTATTTCAATATAAAAGAAGGAGACTCTCATGTTAAAAAGATTATTTATTATAACGTTGATAACCCTGGGCATTATTGCCGGCCCAAGCCTGGCCCAGGAAATGATCCAGATCAAAGGATCGGATACCCTGATCAACCTCGTACAAACCCTGAGCGAAGAATATATGGATAAATACCCGGAAAAAGCGGTTATTGCCGTAACCGGCGGCGGCTCCGGAGTTGGTATTGCTGCGCTGATCTCCAATACAATCGCGGTTGCCAATTCCTCACGCGAGATTAAAAGCAGTGAAGTTACCGCCGCTAAAGAAAACGGTGTTGTGCCCACTGAAATAGTGCTGGGAATCGACGGCCTGTCCGTAGTGGTCAATGCGGATATTCCGGTGAATAATCTAACAGTTGAACAGATTGGCGCCATTTTCCGCGGCGACATCAGCAACTGGAATCAGGTGGGCGGTCCGAACAAAAATATATCTTTGTACGGTCGGCAGCCCAGTTCCGGAACCTATGTGTTTTTCCAGGAATTTGTATTGGGCAACAAGAATTATTCTCCCAAAATGAAGCAGATGAACGGCAACGCCCAGATCATTGAAGGCATTAAAGCTGATAAAAGCGCCATCGGCTATGTCGGCGTCGGTTATGTGTTTGACGACAAGGGCAATGTTATGGAAGGCCTCAAAGTACTGACTGTTTCCAAAGACAAAAATTCCGAACCGGTAACGCCGTTGATTGCGGAAAATGTTAAATCCGGTAAATACCCGATTGCCCGTCCACTGTTACAATATACCAACGGCAAACCGCAAAAACACGTTAAAGATTTTATCGCCTTTGAACTGAGCGCTGAAGGTCAAAAGATTGTAGAAGATATGGGCTTTTACCCTGTAGCCGGTAAATATCTTGATGTTAATAAAAAAGCAGGTTTCTGATAAATAAACTCATGCCCCGCTTGCTAAAAGCGGGGCTTGGAAAATTGGATAATATGATCAAAAAAGTCAAATATTCCGGTCTCATCCGGTTAAAAGAAAAAACAATAGAATACTTTTTTCTGGCGAACGGCTTGTTCGCAATTGTTGTTTTAATAGGTATTTTTTCACTGTTATTCACGGAAAGCCTGCCGGCGCTAAAAGAGATCAATCCGGTTGAATTTTTAAAAATAAACTGGGATCCTACCTCGCCGGAAAAAGCGGAATATGGATTACTGGCGATGATCGTCAGCACGATCATGGCTACTCTTGGCGCCATGCTTATTGCTGTGCCCATCGGCATTGCAACAGCCGCTTATATAGCAGATATTGCACATGTTAAGGCCAGGGAAATAATTAAACCGGTCATAGAGATATTGGCCGGTATTCCTTCGGTTGTGGTCGGATTTTTGGGAATTGTCGTTGTCGGGCCATTTTTGGCAAAATTGTTCCATACCGCTAATGGTTTGAATGCCATTAATGGCGCAATTTTGCTGGCAATTATGGCGCTGCCAACCATTATTAGTATTTCCGAGGATGCTATTGTATCGGTACCGCAGGAATTTAAAAATGCCTCGTTAGCCCTGGGCGCTAATAAATGGCAAACCCTGGTCAAAGTAACCATCCCGGCCGCCTCTTCCGGCATTTTTGCTTCGGTTATGCTGGGAATGGGCCGCGCCATTGGCGAAACCATGACGGTGCTGATGGCCACCGGCAATGCTCCTGCCATGCCGCATGCGTTGACCGATCCGATTAGAACAATGACGGCCACTATTGCCATTGAATTAGGCGAAACCGTACAGGGAGGAGTGCATTATCATTCCTTATTCGTTATCGGCGTAGTCTTGTTCATTATGACATTTATCGTCAACCTGGTAGCCGACCTGGTTTTGCATAAATACGAAAAGGTGAACCGATGAAAATTCGTAAAAGTACGGTATATGAAAAACTGGGCTTTTTCCTGTTTCGCAGCGCCGCCTGGCTGGTATTGCTGGTCGTTTTATTGATTTTACTGGATATTTTTTACAAAGGCGGCCAAAGCATCAGTTGGGAGTTTATTACATCAAAACCCAGAAAGGGAATGACTGAGGGCGGTATCTGGCCTGCCATAGTCGGTACATTTTGGGTGAGCCTGGTAACAATATTCTTTGCTGTGCCGGCCGGAGTTTTTACCGCAATTTACCTCAATGAATACGCCAAACAAGGACTTGTGGTCCGCATCATTCGCCTGGCCATTCGTAACCTTTCCGGCGTACCGTCCATAGTATACGGCTTGTTCGGTTTTGGCTTGTTTGTATTAATGCTCAAACTGGGACTTTCGGTTATATCCGCCGGCCTTACCCTGGGATTGTTGACCTTGCCCTGGACGATCACCTCCAGCGAGGAAGCATTAAAGAATGTGCCAATGTCGTACCGCGAAGGGTCGCTGGCTTTGGGCGCCACCAAATGGCAAACCATCAGAATTAACGTTTTACCCTATGCCATGCCCGGTATGCTGACCGGGGCGATCCTTGGTTTGGCCCGCGCCGCCGGCGAAACCGCGCCAATTTTATTCACCGGCGCCGCCTTTTTCTGGCCGGTGTTGAGTAAATTCCCCAAGGTTCTGGATTCGCAATTCATGGCGTTGCCCTATCACCTGTTCATCATGTCAACACAACACCATGAAATTGCCAAAGTCAGGCCGTTGGCGTATGGCACGGCGCTGGTGTTGATCGTGTTGATCCTGATGATGAATGTATTGGCCATTGGTTTGCGTTATCATTTTAGAAAAAAATATAAAAGAAATTAATAAAGACATCTATTAAATTGACAATAAATTAAATCGGGAGAAATAAACCGGAATGCCGGAAACAATAATTACAACCAGAAATTTTTCCTTTTATTATGCCGAGACCAAAGCATTGGCAAATGTTAATATCGATATTAAAAAGAACGAGGTTACAGCTTTTATCGGCCCATCCGGATGCGGTAAATCGACCTTTTTACGTTCCCTGAACCGGATGAACGACATAATTCCAGGAATTAGTGTTGAAGGAGATGTGTTGGTAATGGGGGAAAATATTTATGATAAGCGGGTCGATGTGGTTGATTTACGTCGCAAGGTCGGTTTGGTTTTTCAAAAATCAAATCCATTCCCGAAATCCATTTTCGAAAATGTAGCTTATGGCTTGAAAATTGGCGGAATGAAAAATAAAGCCGAGTTATCCGATCGTGTTGAAACAAGTTTACGGCAAGCGGCGTTGTGGGACGAAGTGCAAGATCGCCTGCATAAATCCGCAATGGAACTGTCCGGCGGCCAGCAGCAGCGTTTGTGTATTGCCCGCACCCTAGCGGTAGAACCGGAGATCATTTTAATGGATGAACCGGCTTCGGCGCTGGATCCCATATCCACACAAAAGATTGAGGACCTGATTTTTAAACTCAAGGAAAATTATACTATTATCATAGTTACCCATAATATGCAGCAGGCATCGCGGGTAAGTGATATAACCGCTTTTTTTTACCTGGGTGAACTGGTCGAGGTCGATAGTACTATGAAAATGTTTACGAATCCCGGCAATAAACGTACCGAAGATTATATAACCGGACGGTTTGGTTGATGAATCACTATAACGAGGTAACGCATGCAATCGCATTTTGAAGCAGAGTTTGGAAAATTAAAAAAGACTATTCAGGATATGGCAATTCTGGTCGACAAGCAGGTTGACGATACCCTCAAGGCTTTGCTAGAGTTGGACCCCGGGCTGTGCAAGGTTGTTAAAGCCCGTGATGATGAAATAGATCGTTTTGATAACCTGATCCAGGAGCAAAGTGAAAACCTGCTGGCGCTTTTTCAACCGGTAGCATTGGATTTGCGGTATATTATTGCCGCCATGATGATCAATACTCAATTGGAGCGCTGCGGTGATATTACCGTGAATATTGCCCAGAGGACTATGAAAGTAATCAAGAATAAAGAATTATTGCTGGATTCGGAAATTCCGGAAATGGCCCGGGCTGCCTCGCAAATGATGCATGATGCCATTGAAGCATTTACAACTGGAAATATTGACCTGGCCCGGACTGTGTTTGATAAAGATGATATTGTTGATGATTTTAATAAAAAAACATTTAAATACCTGGTCAGGAAAATGAAAAAGAATAAAGACCAGGTCGAACCCTGTTCACACCTTTTAGTGCTTTCGCGGCAGTTGGAACGTCTTGGCGATCATGCCACCAACATTGCCGAGGATGTTATATTTATTGTGGAAGCACAAATTGTAACCCACCAGAATAAATAAAGGGGAAATTTACACTGTTCGATTTTTAGTATTATCAGAAAATAAAAAAACCCGTCATACAAAGCTATGACGGGTTTGTAGCAGGAGAAAAATATTTAGTTATTGCAGTATGGGAATGCTGATCAGAAAACGTATTTCATCTTTGCTGTTCTCAACAGACAGTGAGCCGTTGTGTTTGAGAATGATCTCTTTGCTTATGAGTAAACCGAAACGGTTTTCAATATCCTCATCATTATTGCTTAACGGCTGAAAGAGATGATAAAATTCTTCTTTGGACAATGATAAAGATTTGTTACTGATAGATAACTTGACGCGCTGCTGGTCGTTATTAAAATCTGTATTGAATTGAAATTGCCTGTCCGGGGTCTTGCCCAGTATATAATTGACAATATTGTACAGCACCAGGTGCATTTGGGTCTTATCAATTTTTACCATCGGCAGGGGAGTACCCAATGTTGAGGAGAATTGCACCCCTGCCTGACTATAAACCGTGATGGCAAACTGGATAAATTCCTTTACCAGCACATTCAAATCATACACTTTAAGATTGGATTCAATATTAATATGTTCGATGAGATCTGTGGAAAGACCCTGCAGGTCTTTAAGCATACAGGAAATGCTTTTTAACCGCTCAATCACTTTTTCACGGTTATTGGTGTCTTCGAGGTATTTGGTAGCCAGTTCCAGGTTACTGGCCGTATCTTGCAGGATCGAATTGAGTGTGTGGCCGATGCGGGCCGCCAGTTCTGATTGTACAGCATTCTTTTCCACATCAATAATTGTATCGGCAGAATTACTGAGGCTTTGCAACGATTGTTCTTTCATCTGGTAATACATGGCATTGCGGATAGCAATAGCTGCCTGGTTTGAAAATAACTGTACAAGTCCTTTTTTGATTTCCGAATCACCAATGATCGGCTCTTTGCTATCCGCATAGATCAAGCCCATTATCTCATTATCCAGCAGGATTGGACAACAGATAATACTGCGTTGAATTATTTTATGCCTGTTCAACTGTTCTTCGTTGCGAATATCATCGTAAAAGTAAATGGCTTTGGTTTTATAGGAATTGATAAGAATATCTTTGATAATGCGGAAAGAGTTCCGGGGCAGGTTACATTTATTGGCATCGCGGGCGATTTTAAATTCCAGCCGACCGGCAGAGTTTTTCAACAGCAAAAATCCGCGGTCGGCCTGAATGACTGAAATCAATGAATCAATGACAAATTCTAAAACTTTATTTAGTTGCAACGAACTGTAAATTGAACCAAAACAATTGATCACATTCGTCAGATAGGTCCAATTACTTAACGGATTTTGTTCCTGTTCACTTGTACTGAAACAGAAATCCAGTTCGGAAAAATTTGTGTTACTTTTATTTAACTCGGTTAAATGATTATTTTCATCATTACCGGGTACAAGGCCTTCATATTCGTCACTCATCATCATCACCTGCCTCCCCACCACATAGGACTTTAGGTTTAGTAATTATTATCTGGTATGAAAATCGGTGTTACAAAACCTTTTATTTATTGGCAAATAAAACCAAAGAACAGTTTGTTAATTTTTTCCGATTCAATCTTTGGAAATCAGGTAAATTGAAAAGTGGTCAATAAGAAAAGATACATTTCTTCTTCCTCTGTCCCATTGATAATAACTGTTGGAGCGTTCGGACTTGGCAATTACTTCCCATTCTTCTGTAGCAGGATTCCACCATTTTAACAACAGTGGTGTATTATCATTGAAGCCTTTTCTATCGAACAACAAATTATAATTCAAGGTTAAAACAGCCGGTTTTGAGAATGAAAGACCGTCAGGAACAAAATTAAAAATCAACTCATTTTCAGAGGTTAAAGATACCTTACTTGATAAATAAGTATCGCGATTCGTGCTCATTGTTCTTGGATAAACATAAAGAGTAAATGTATGTCTGGAACCAAGCCAGCCGCCTTTGCGGTAACTGATAATACCATCATCTTCCCAGGTTTTTATTATCTGAACGTCATCATAGGGGTCCCTATAAGAGGGGAAACAGGCCGCGGTAGAATTGCCGGCGTCTTTGGTGACGGCAACTTCATCAGTGGGGATTGCGCTGGTGGGCATTTTGTCGCATCCTGTATTCTGGAATACAACAACTGCGAGCACAACAAGCAAAGCAAACAATTTTAGGGTTTTCATCTCATCTCTCCTGCTTTAATAATGAATAATTAATTAATTATGAATCCAATGATGTCATAGCAAATAAGGGGCCATTGGGATTTTATATTAAAAAAATTTAGTAAAAATTTTTATTAAATTTTTTTAACGATTTATATATATAATAAACAATGTGTTATGAGAACCGATTAAAAATTAATGAATATTGAAATTTTAATTATTTGGATAAAGGTAGATTACAAAATCGAAATAGTGTTTCCTGTAATGGACAGTTGGTTACATCATGGGACAATGTCCTGTTAACGACCGGTCTTGATAGATTCCTTGATTTGCTTGATGTTTTGCAACAATTCAATATTTTCAGGTTGAGTTAGTATAGATTTTTTAAAATCATCCTGAACTATATGCGCCATGCATAGTTTTAAACACTGGTAAGCCTTGCGCAAATGTTTGTAACCGGTAACATAATCTCCGGATTTCCCTGACAGCAAGCCACGTAGTAAATAAATACTTTTAATTTGCAGTAGTAGCCCCATAGATTTGGCCATATCTTCAGACCGGTCCAGAATCTTTTCAATCAAATGTGCAGGGCGGTTATCCAGCATTAGGGTTTTGGCAAATAGTATTAATAACTGCACCTGATGCCAGCGATAATTGGAGGATTCGATTATTTTGTTAATTTTATGAAACCTGTCAAGGGCTTGGGCAACACTTTTTATTTCGGTATAGTATCTTAAATAAGCAAGATTGAGCAGAACGCCCAGGTTTTGATTATTATCTTTTACAAATATTTCTTCAGCTTTATGCAAATAGCTGTTTTCAAACTGGTTTTCCGTCAACCAGGTTAACCAGGCTTTAAGAACATAATATTCGCCCAGTTTGGCCTGGTCTTTATCTGTTTCCGATAGTTTCAGGCAACCGTCAATAGCCAGCATAGCATATTCGAGGTGATTCAAGGCAATGTAAACCCGCGCTTTTTGATATAACATTTCCGCCTTGTCTGAATAACTGTTGATGCGTTCGGCAAATTTAATACCTTCATCGAGTGCGTCCAGAGCCTGCGAATAGTCTTCACGCAGGAATAATAATTCCCCGGTGTTGCAGTGCGCCGCTACGAGTCCCCGGATATCGCCAATGCGATTTTTTAAATCCTTGCATTTTTTATAATAATTTAAAGCCCGTTCGTACTGGCCGCTTTCCATGAGCAGAATACCGAGGTTGTTGTAAGTTTCGGCCAGCCCGGCCATATCGCCGATCTGCTCCATTATTTCCAGACTTTTAACCCAATACTCGCGCGCTTTTTTGTGATCGCCGGAAACATTATGAACAATACCCAGGTTGTTCAGGGTTGCTGCCATGCTGCGCCGGTCGCCCAGATCGTTTTTAACCTGGGCGCTTTTTGCAAAATAAATTACCGCTTGTTCAATATTGCCGGCATAAAAGGAAGCGCCTCCCAGGTTATTTAGGGTAAGGGCCAGGGTGCGGGTTGGGGAATTGGCCGGTAAAATATCCAGTGCATTTTTACCCAGTTCCATGGATTGTTGGTATTGCCCCTGAATAAGCGATAGCCATGACAGTTCCCGCAATATTAACGCTCTTTCAATAACTGCATGATCGGGTACCAACGACAAGGCCAGGTTCAGATTTTCTGCGGCGCTTTCCAGGTTTCCCAGTTTTTGATGCAGAGATGAAATTCGCCGTAACAGGGCGGATTTGGCAATACCATTTTTATACAGTTCCAGCAGATCGGAATAGTTCTTTAGCGCTTCTGCGGAATCACCCAGTGTATCTTCGATATCAGCGACATGACGTCTAAAGACCCGGCAATAACGTTTTTTTGTCTCGCCGCATTTTAGTAGAGATAACCGGGATATAAATAAAGCCCGCCGGTTCGAGTATGAATTTTTTAATTTATGATACGCCCGCGACGCCATGGGCAATCCTTTATCGAGCACACCTGCTTTTAAAAGATGATAAGCTTTTTGTTCTATGGATAGCTGCAAACGATCGCCAACTGCCTGGTAAATTTGTATAATTTGCAGATGTAAACTCTGGCGCTCATTTTCCGGAATTAATTCATATACTGCGTCTTTAAAGACATTGGAGAGAAAATAATAATTCACCGTGCTATCGGTTTGGCTGGTTAAAAAGATACGTTTGTCCAGCAAAAAGCCGATTTCATAATCAAATTTTTCTTCGCTGATATCCAACAATTTTATAAAAACTGTTTTGTTAATGGCAAAATCATGTACTGATGCTATTTTAGTGATATTTTTTTGTAAATCGGGTAAACTGCTAAAAGTTTCCAGGTATAGTTTGTTTATATCTTTTAAATCGAGGCCGGCAAGATCATATTTATCACTGAGCATCCAGGTTTTATCGGAGCGCGTAAATAAACCCGATTTGTGCAAGGCGGTGAGAACTGCAGCAATGATTTCAGGGTTGCCGCCGGTATTATTAAATAATTCTCTGAAAAAATTTTGCGGGAACAGATGATTAATAAAAGCGGTGTTCATTAACCGCTCAATCTCCGTCTCATCTACCCGTGTAACCCGGAATTCATGAACACTGTTTAGCGAGTCCCTGCCTTTTTGTAATTGCAGGCTAATATCCTGAGATTGTTTATCTGTGGTTATGGAAACCACCAGGGCAATATTCTCTTTAACAAGTAAACGACCCATGTAATGGATCAGATCGATCATGCCTTCGTTAGCCAGTTCAATATCGCGTATCAACAACACAATGGGAGTTGAGCGTGTAAAAAGCCGGATTTTACCGCAGATTTCATCCATAAATTTCAGACGTACCAACTGCATATCATCTTTGCCCGATCGGTTGGACATTAGTTTGGTATAGCTATTATGAATAAAATTCTCAATTTCCTGGTAGCCTTTAAAAATATCGATCAGCGGTTCGTACAGAGTGCTTTTATCATTCCGGCACCAACCCTCAAGTACTTTAATCTCCTGAATTTGCAGCCGGTACTTGAGTTCATCAATAATACGGTTATGCCCTGATCCTTCATTTCCCTTTATAATAATAAAATTGTCGGGCTTGGTGGTATTGTTCTTGTCAACAATGGCGATGATGTGTTGATAGAGATCATTGATTTCCCGGGCGCGTAATTTTAAAAACGAGTCCCAAATGAGCGGGGCAATTAAATCGCTGTTTCTGGAAGTATCGTATTGTTCAACTCCCAGGGCGGCCAGCAATTCCTCACTGCTCGAAAACCGCTCTACCGGATCTTTTGCCAGCATTCTGAAAACAGCGGCATCGATCTCCGGGGCTATATCGCTTTTAAGCGTGGAAATCCTGGACGGTTGTTTTTTTAAATGGCCATTTTTTATATCTTCCGGTGAACCGCCAAAGGGCGCCTGGCCAGTATATGCCCAAAACATCAATACCCCAACAGCATATAAATCAGTTGTGATATTGAGCGGCGCATTCTGGAATAATTCTGGCGCCAGGTATTCAAGGGTGCCGCCGCTGCTCCTGGTTATCTTTTCTTTTTCCTTTACCGCCAGGCCGAAATCCATGAGTTTCAGGTTGTAATTATTGTCAATATCCTTGTATATAATAATATTTTCGCTTTTTATATCCCCATGATAAATACCTGAGGCATGTATATAATCGAGCGCCTGCACGAGTTGTATAAATAGCGTTTTCAGGTCAGATTCCGGCAGAATTTTGACGGCTTGAAGAAACTCCATGCCCTTGATGTATTCCATGGTGAAAAAGTATTCGCGCTTGCCCGAGATCTTGCCGAAATCGAAAACCCCAACCAGGTTGGGATGACGCATGGCGGAAAGAATTGCAAATTCAGTACGCAATGATTCTATCAATTCCTCATTGGCATTGCCGGATTGGAAAACTTTGAGGACAATGATATCGTTATCGCGCGCCGTATCTTCGACCAAAAAAACGATCCCCATGCCCCCGCGCCCCAGTTCTTTGATGATCTTGTAACGACCGTTTACAAAATTATCCGGGGCAAAACTATGATCCACATTGACATCAACCTGAGCTTTTTCCATAAAAAACTTTCAACATTGCCTGTTATTGATAATACCATTCCGCAACATTGAAAAAGGTAGAAACCGGTGAAAATATAAAGCCCCTGATATGGGTATCAAAACCAACCAGTCTTTCCGGAATCCACAGGAATGTTGCCGGTTGATCCTGGACCAGGATCTCCTGGAACTCGTACCACAACGGCAGAGCGGAATCGCGGTCGGCCAGTTGCCGGGCTTTTTCAATTAGGGAATCTACATGAGTGTTTTTGTAACAAGACAGGTTAAAACCGTCGGCGCCGCACATAGATGAATGCCACACCGGGAACACATCCACCTTAGTTGCCGACATCATGCCGATCAAAACCGCATCATAATCCCTGGCGGTCAGTTTTTCCACATATACCGACCATTCCAATCGCTGAGGAACTACTTTGATGCCCACGTCTTTAAGCATTTCCTGGATCATCACCAGGGCATCTTCGCGCACCTGGCTGCCAATATTGGTCATGAGCTGAAATTCAAAAGGTTGCTTATTCTTATCCAGGTAACCGTCATTATCGGTATCTGCCCAGCCGGCTGCGGATAGCTGTGCTTTGGCGGAATCGACAGAAAACAGGATGATCGGTAGGTCGGGGTTGCTGGCCCACAACATGGTATGAATGGGTCCGTTACACACTTGACCGAAACCCTGTAATAAATGCTCGACCAGGGATTGCCGGTCGATTGCCATTGTCAAAGCCTGCCGTACACGGCGCTCCTGAAACAGGGGTTTTTGCATATTCCAGGAGACTTGAACATATTGAGAGTAGGGGAAATGCTCAATAGTAATATTTTTATTTTCCGCCGCAATTTGCACTGCATCCTGAGCGGGCACGCCTTCCAAGACATTTATTTCACCGGTCTGCAATTGAGTGAGTAATTGTGTCTGGTCGGGCACTTGTTTGAAAATGAGAGTATTAATTTTGGGCAATGCCGGGTTATAATACAACTCATTCCGGGTCAGTTCAATATATTGATTGGGCGCCCAGGTCTTTAATTTATAAGGGCCACTGGAGATGAAATGTTTGGTATAATCCAGGCTTTGCCAGTCGGTGGAAGCCACATTTTCAAAAATATGCCTGGGTAAAATGACGCCTTCATTTGCGTCCATAAGCTGGTAAGGGTAGATTTCCGTAAAAATAAAATCAATGGTCGAGTCGTTGACAACCTGTACGGCGGAAATAAAACTTTTTACACTGGCGCCGGTCCAGCCGATTAGTTCATCGACCTGTTTTGAATGGGTGAATTCTACGTCGGCTGCGGTAACTTTAACACTGTCGGACCAGAAAACATCGGTGCGCAGGTTGAACCGGATGCGTTTGCCACTGTCCTCAAAACTCCACGACCGGGCCAGGGCAGGTTTAAAGGTGACGAAATCCGGTTGTTCTTCCAGCAATCCTATGTACAACATTTTCGATAATTCCGCGCCAAAGCGGGAACGGGTGAGCAGGGGATTAAATGAATCAACATCGCCGGTCACACCTATAACCAATTGCGATGTGGATTTTTGTTGCTGGCAGGAAAGGAAAGCAAAACTTGAAATAAGGGCAAAGGTAAAAATACAGTAACAAAAGGTTCTGATTTTCATTAGCTTCCTTTTAATAGATAAATTCGTTGGATACGTTAAGCTTTTCCGCTTCAAACTCTTTTTTCTTTTTGGTTTTAACCGGCAGCGAAACGATAAACTGGGAACCGATTCCCAATTCACTTTCAACAGTAATCGTGCCGCCGTGTTTTTTAGCAATAGCCCGGCAAATGCTCAAACCAAAACCATGTCCTTCCGCCTTGTCTGTGAACAGCGGTGAAAATATCTGGCTTAGTTTGGCTTTTTCAATACCAGGACCGGTATCGGCAATGGTAATAAATACCTGTTTCTCTTTTTTATCGAAACGGGTGCTTATGGTGATATGCGTATCCGGACGAACTTCAATAGCGTTTTTGGTAATATTGTAAAAGATCTGCTGGATTTGACCTTTATCTACATCGATCTCCGGCACTTCGGGATCGAAATCTTCTTCAAATGTGGCGCCGGTGCGTTTATAAACCGGACGAATGAATTCCAGGAATTCGTGAACAAGGTGGTTAACATTACACGGTTCGATTTTTGTTTCCATGTGCGAATTGTTCATCAGACCCTGGGAGAAGCGGGTCATACTGTCCAGCTTTTTAGCCACAAATTCCAGGTGACCGAGCACTTTTTTTACATCGCCATCATTGACCAGGTAATGAATGGCAAGTTCCAGGTTGCCGTAAATAATGGAGAGCAGGTTATTCAATTCGTGCCCGATCCTGGCGGCCATTTTCCCGCGCGCCGCCATTTTTTCCGCATAGATCAGGCTGTCCTGGGCATTTTCGAGTTGTTCATAAGAGCGTTTCACTTTTTGATACAACTGGGCATTGCGAATACCCTCGGCAGCCTGGTCGGCAAAAAGCTGGAACAACTGTTTTTTTATCTTCGATTTACCGATCAATGGTTTGGAACTGTCGGCGTAAATAACCCCGATCAGATCGCCATGAATGAACATGGGGCAACATACAATACTGCGCAGCTTTAACTGCCGTACGCTCTGACTGGGTGAATAATTCTGATCGGATAATACATCTTCAATATAAATAATTTCTTTACGTTTGATCGTTTCATTGAGATAACTCTGGCTGACCTTGAATTCCGTATCCATCAGGGTCTTTTTTTCCGCATTGCGGGCGATTTTGAATTCCAGTTCACCCTTGTTATTACGTAATACCAGAAAGCCGCGCTCGGCATTGATCACCGAAATGGCTGCATCCATGACATGCAGTAAAACCCGTTTTAGATCGAGTGAACTGTTCATCAAACGAAATGTTTCCAGTAATTCGGATATAAAGTTCCAGTCGCCAAAGGCGCTTTCCTCTTCCCGTGCCAGAATCTCTTCATCAATATCATTGATCTCCTGATCGAATTCGTTGATCAGATCTAAAAATTCATTCTCAGCGTGCAAATCATCTTCCTTATTATTCATAAGTACATCATCATCCATAAACATCGTAACCCTCCTCGCCCGTTATTAAGGGAGTATAGCCGGCTGATCCGTAAAATACTTACAACTTCCGGGTATATCTCCATAAATTAATCTACAAATTCTATGCCGTTTATTTTTTTATAATTAAAGCACATTTCCTGTACAGTAATATCTTTTCAATTTTTATTAAAATATTAGTCTTGCGATTCGTGAGCCTTATGACGCCGATGCCCGCTCTACAGTTTGTTTCATACGAACTGGTTTTTCTGACTGTGGGAAAAGACGCAGAGATCATTATATTCTTTCTGTTGTCATAATTTAATAAAAATTAATATCTTGATACATTTTTTTCTTGTATATGTTCACCAATTATATGGATGCACAACACGGTAAAAATAATTGCCAAACCGGGAAAAATGCTGATCCACCAACACCCGACTAATGCCTGACGGCCGTCATTAATGATATTACCCCAGCTTGGGGTTGGCGGTTGAATACCTAAACCGATAAAACTGAGCGCCGACTCGATCAGAATGATATTCGCAAGCATAAGTGTTGCCAAAACGACCAGAGAGCCCACCAGATTGGGTAAAATATGCCTCACCAAAATTCGCAGCGAAGACAGACCGGTGACCTGCGCCGCCAGTATAAAATCCCGTTCCTTTAATGTCAGGGTTTGGTTGCGAACCAGCCGAGCCACATCCATCCAGCTAAACAGGGCTATAACAATAATTACCCAGGTAACGGAATTTTTATCCAGTATGGCAATAATTGTCAGGATCAGTAAAAACTGAGGAATGGCCATAAACAGGTTGATGAACCAGCTAAGTAGGGCATCGGTTTTTTTGCCCAGGTAACCGGATAGCAGGCCATAAGGTATACCAATGAACAGTGATAACAACATTGCCAGCATGGCGATGAGGAAAGAAATTCTGCCGCCATACAAAACCCTGGCAAACACATCCCGGCCGAATTTATCGGTGCCGAACCAGTGTTTTAATGAAGGTTTTTGCCAGGTTTCATCCAGGGAATGGTTGACCGGGTCCAGCCGGGCAAACAGCGGCGCCACTAGGACGCTGATAATAATGAGCGCCAGTAAAAATATTGCAACAATTACGATTTTATTTTTCCAACCAGTCATGATTTTACAACCTGATCCTTGGATCGGCTAAAGCGGTTAAAATATCTGCTAATAATGTTCCAATAATGACAAACACCGCCATTAAAAAAGTACAGGCGATGATAACCGGGTAATCGCGCGCGAATGAGGACAATACCATTAACCTTCCCATACCCGGCCAGGAAAAGATCAGTTCAATGACCACGGAACTGGAGATAAGCGCCGGAAAATGCTGCCCGGTTACAGTAATGACCGGAATAAGCGCATTGCGCAGGGCGTGGTTATAAATAATACGCTTTTCGGATAGACCGCGCGCGCGGGCGGCGGTTATAAAAGTTTTCTTCATCATATCGGCAAGACCGTTACGAATGTAACGGCTGGTAACGCCGAGCGAGGCCAGCGACATGGATAAAACCGGCAAAACCAGGCGCCATAACCTGTCGCCAACCTTTTGCCAGAAAGACATTTCCTGCCAGGCGAAGGATTGCATCTGCGAAGACGGGAAAATATGCCAGGTTTGTGAAAACAACATGACCAGGGCCAATGCCAGCCAGAATGCCGGGATCGCATATAATACCAGGGTTACGGCGCTGATGAAGCGGTCGGCAAAACGATGGTGATACACTATTTGTACGAGTCCCAGCAGTGTACCGGCAATGATCTGCAACAGCAAAGCCGGTATGGTCAACAGCAGCGTGTTGGGAATGGCTTGTTTCATAATATCGGCAACCGGCAGGTTATTGGCATAAGAACGCCCCAAATCGCCCTGCAGCAGGCCGGACATCCATGCCGAGAACTGGACATGCAGCGGTTGATCCAGTCCCCAGGCTTTTTCCAGACGTGTCATGCTGTCCGGAGATTTCATAGGGTCGTAACCGATAGCTGCCGGGTTGCCGGGACTGAGGCGCACCATGAAAAAAGTCAACGCCAAAAGACCCGCCAACAGCAGCAGTCCGGAAAAAAATTTTTTAATGATATAATTCAACATCGACAATTACCGGTATGTTATACTTTGCACAAGCTTTTGTGTGTACGTCTGTTCGGGATTATTGATAATAGTTTTTATATCGCCGGTTTCTATCATAACGCCCTGATGCACAATGCCGGCGCGATCTGCAATATGCGGCAGCAGGTGCAGGTTATGCGTCATAAAGATCAGGGTCAGCTTGCCGGTTTCCTGGAGCGCTTTTAACAGATGAATGATCTCCCACTCGGTTACCACATCGAGCCCGGAAGTAGGTTCATCGCAGATCAGCAACTCGGGCTTGCGCAGCAGCGCCCGCGCGATACAAATGCGCTGCGCTTCACCGCCGCTCAACTGGTGCGGGTACTTGTTTAATTGTTCGCTTTCAATACCCAGTAGTTGTAACTGGCGGATGATTATATCCTGATGATCCTTTTTCGGAAGGTCCCGATCCAGGGATAACGTTTCGCTCAATATCTCTATAATTTGCATTCTTGGACTCAGCGAGGCTTTGGGATCCTGAAAGATCGCCTGGCATTGTTTACGAAACCAGGCTTTTTTGTTTTTCAAAATTTCAGGCAGCGCCATATCCTGATAATAAACAACCCCCTCATCCGGGGAGGTTAGCCCCAATAGCAGCTTACCCACAGTGGACTTGCCGGCGCCTGAGGAACCTATAATGGCAAAACATTCTCCCTGCCGCACGGAAAAGCTCATATTGTTTATCACCGGAATTTTTTGCCTGCGCAGCAAACTGTGGGTGTTGTAATACTTGCTTACATTTACCAAGCCAATATAGGGAGATTTTTGTGTTGTGTTATTTGACACCTGGCTGTATCCTGAAAAAGATCAATTCATAAAATGAATATATTTATTTAATAACACTCGTGTATAGGGGTGAGTTGGCTGCTTTACCAGTTCTTTGGTAGGGCCGCTTTCAACCACTTCGCCTTTATACATAACAAACAATTTTTGGGAGTATTGTGCAGCAATACCAATATCGTGTGTAATGATAAGCAGACTTTTCCCGGTCCGGCAATGCGCTACCAGTAACTCCATAACCTCATGCTTCATGGTGGCATCCACCCCGGAGGTCGGCTCATCGGCTATCACCAGGTCGGGGTTGCCGGCCAGCGCCAGCGCCAGCATGACCCGTTGCCGCATTCCGCCGCTAAGCTGGTGTGGATAGTAATGGTAATATCGTTTCGCCGATACGAGTCCCAGTTTTTCCAGCCATTGCAGGGCCTCTGCTTTGCTGTTAGCCAGTTTGTTATGAACATGGATAGTTTCACGCAGTAATTCACCGGCTTGGATAACCGGATTCAACGCCAGCAGCGGCTCCTGAAAAATATAACCGATGCGTTTACCGCGCAGCCCGGCTACAACCGGGGCAGATGACTGATAAATATCTATATCGTCAAAGAGGATGTGCCCATTGATATTAACGCCGCCAGAGTTATCGAGCAAGCCGGGAATACTCAGGCCGAGAGTGGTTTTTCCGGCGCCGGATTCGCCAACCAGCGCGCAAATTTCTCCTGTATTTATATGTAAACATACATTATTAACCACCCGTTTTGGCGCCGGGTAGCTGTAACTTACGGAAAAATCATCAATAGCAAGCAACGACATATACCGCCTGTCATAAAAATCGGGTCAGAAACATAGTATACGCAAGTGAACTAGAAAAATCAATAACGCATTTTACGGCAGTGAGAAAAAAAGTATTCAACTATACTAAAAAATAATCGTAATTTTTTCCGTAAATAATTTGTAAAGTGACTTTTGCTCTAAAACAAAAATAATAATTGCTATCGTATTTTGCAAGTGATTTTTTTCAATTTTGCCTTTCTGGGACATTTTTTTTTACTCCAGCGTTTTTCCAGGCTATTTTTTAATTAAAAAACAGTTATTGTTGTAAGCTATGTGGCTTTGCTGCCACATTTTGTTTGGCGATTTTTGCAGACGCCAACAGTTCATTACGGCATAACACTTATCATGTGTATCAGTTGCAGAATATGCAATTCAGGGAACCGGATATAATCTCCGGCTGCGGAAGGGGAGGGAGGGCTAGAGTGAACAGGTGAATAAGTATGAATTATAACCAGGAATTAAAAATCGGTTCGCTGGAGCTTACAATTTCTTCGTTTGTGGCTGTTTGCGGAACCGGCAGTTGAATGATAAACAGGCATCCCTTACCGGGCTGGCTTTTTAGTGAGAGGGTTCCGCCTTGCTTTTCTACGATTTCCTTGCAAATCATCAGGCCATAACCGTTGCCATTTGGTTTATCGGTAAAATTTTCGCGAAACAGGCGCGCCTGCTTTTCCGCATTCATTCCCGGCCCGTCATCGGCAATTAATAACAACACATTGTGCCCTTTATTATCATAGATAGTCTTGAGCAAAATGCGGCAATCGCTTTTGGCTTCGAGGGCATTTTTAACCAGGTTATGGATGACCTGGTTCATGAGCCCGGCGTCCAGGGTTACCTGGGGCAGGTCGGGTGCAAAGCTGGTCTCTATGACGATGCGGGGGTTTTTGCTCAGCGACGGATAAGAAACCAGAAAATCCTGTACAAGCTGGTTGAGACTGGTACTTTCATAGCAGTACCTGAAATCAGCGTTTTTCAATAAACTGTTGGCATAACGGTTAACGTTCATTAATAATTCCTGTGCTGTTTGTAAACGGATATACACCTGTTCAATACTTTCCTTTTTTTGCAAGAACATTTTTACCAAATCCAAATTACCCTGAATTGCAGACAAGATATTATTCAACTCGTGACCTACTTTGGAGGCGGCCCTGCCTTTTTCTGCCAGTCTTTGCGCCTGGTCGAGTTGTTCTTTTAAAACCAAAATTTCCCGATTGAAATTTCGATTATTTTCATAATATTGAGTGTTCCGCAATAAATTCGCTGCTTTATTTGCGTACAGGGTAAAAAATTGTGTAGAAAAACGAAATGCGTTGCGTAACGGCGCAGCGCTGTCTACATACAAGGCGCCTATTACATCGTCTTCTATGAGCAATGGAATACACATAATAAAATATAACCGGCAATGATCGGGATCATCGCCGGCGGTGGAGGAGTTATTATGGTTTATGTAGACAATTTGCTTTAAATCCATGGCTTGCTGGAATACTTTGCTGCTAAAGTCGGTTTCCGCCAGCATTATGGTTTCACGGTCATGGTTGCGAACGGAGAGAATATTGAATTGATTATGGTCGTGTAAAAATAAAATACCGCGATCTGCCTGGGTGAGAGCTACGGCAATATCGACAATAGTACATGCCACCTGCTGAATGGTGCTGCCGGTTGCTTTATACCCAAATTTTTCCAAAACCCGCTCGATAAATTGCTCATCGCCCGGCTGCTGGTTATCCGGGTTTACTTGTTCCTGGATAAACGCATGCATATCTAAATCGTTAATTTCAAGACGGGTAGTGGATAGGGCCATTGTTTTTCCTGGTTATTGTGAATTCGCGATAATTATTGTACTTGATGAGTACTGCTGGTCTTTAGGCAAGATGAATGCCAAAAGAGTGCAAAATTTCATTGCCTGTCTGAAAAATTGAATAAAATTGTCGAAAATATTTTTATTTATAAAATCAAATAATTCAATAAATTATATAATGGTAAACGGACCGCTAAAAAAGGAAAATTTTCCAGATTATATGGATCGGTAATGTCCAATCTTACGTGGAACTGGAATATTACAAAATTGCAATTATGAATGAGGTTTTTGTAATAAGGGGCTTTATTGAAACCCCCAATAAGAAAAAGAGGTTCCAGGATAGAGTAAAAAACACCATTCATGTCATTCCGAGGAGCGAAGCGACGAGGAATCTTTCGTATTAAAATATTGCAAAAACAAGATTTCTCGCTTTGCTCGAAATGACAGGTTTGTTTTTGTGCTTTAGCAGATTAAATAACTTTTCTCAAATTGGGGCTTTTGATACAGCCCTGGAAGATTTAATCATTAATATAAATGATAAATTTCAATACTTTTAAAATAATTCTTGCTTGTTGATTTGAAATTCGTTAAATATAAATATATAATTTGGGATGGCGGGATAATTGGAATGAAAAATCAAACAATATAATTGGCAGGTCTTGAGGCGCTATGAATAAAATCTGTGGGTTTTTTCTCATTCTAATCATTATACTTAAATCTGGTTTAGCTCAGATTTATGATGTCTTGCCCTTAAATGTGGGTAACCAGTTCATTTATGATTATACCTCCTCCGATACCACATTTTGGGTGGGGCTATTTGATCATATTCAGGTTGATTCCGGTCAGGTCATATATACAATTACCGATTCATTCGCAAGCGATGAAAATAGTATTGAATGGTCGGTTTCTATGATTGCAAATATTTCAAGATATAATAAACAAGGCGATAGTCTGTTTGGGGGAATTGATACTACTTATATGATCATAGATACTTTGTCATTCAAGTTATATGAATCTTTGTCCGGCTATCATCTAATTACCTGCGGGAGTGTATTATTAAATGACCCATTAAGCCAGAGTATGAATAATGAAATAAGAATATGGCAATTTCTTGACTATCGGGAAATTTATAGGTATAGCGACTCTGCGGAAAAAGCATACGCAACTGCCAGGGATACCTTGTTTTTTAAACACAAAATAGGCCTTGTTAAAAGAACCGATTATTTTATGCAGGAAACCCATCATTGGGGGCCGGTTGGTTTTGATGCAAATTTATCTGACTATATTGTTAATATTAAAGAAACACATACATTGCCTGTTATACAAAACTATAACTGTATAATAAATTATCCCAATCCGTTTAATGCCTCAACAGTCATCGAGTTTACTTTGCTACAACCGGCAAGTGTAAGTTTTTCTGTGTACAATATTAATAGCCAATGCGTGCATCGGCAACAAATGGGTAAAATAACGGCCGGGTTAAAGCATATTTCATTTACCGCCGGTGATTTACCAAGCGGTCTTTATTTTTACCAGGTTTTGATTGATAATCAAAAGATTTTAAAAAACAAGTTCATACTTTTAAAATAAACTGCACAGTGGATTTTTCCGCTCTTTTGACATCATTTATTAAATGTAATGTTAGGTAATGAACCAACTCTAGTTCAATTAAATCACGTTGCCTGGAAACCTGTTATTAAACCAAAGATGGAGAATACCATGGAACCAAAAACGGAATACCTGTACGGCACATCTCATCAGCATGACGTGCAAATGCGAATTTGCCTGGCAGTTATCGGGGTTATTGCTATAGGCTTGGGAATAGCATCTATTTATTATCAACATTACAATTTATATTATTATTATGGTATATTTATAGGAATTGTCTTAATAATATATGCCATTGGCTATAATCGGCTGGCTAAACGTTGTTATATAGCAGTTGATGATAACAAAATTACTTCAATACAGTTCAAGTCTGATAAAACGAACTTGTCGCCATTTATTTCACCCAAGAAAATTGTACTCGAATGGGATAATATCCAATCCATATCAATTGGTGAAATATTAATCAAAGTCGTTTTACTTGATAATCAAGATGTGGAAATATCTTTGGGGCAATTGTCTTTTAATCAAGTAAAGGAATTTAAAAAAGCGCTGGAAGAGTATGCAATAGTAAAGAATAAAATGGTAACTGGATAATTTACTGCTAACTAATAATTTATTTAACCATGGTTGATGAAATGCAAAATACCAAACCCTGCGTTTTATTTCTTTCGCATGGAGGTGGCCCCCTGCCGCTGTTGGGAGATGCAAGTCATGTGGAGATGGTGGAAAAATTACACTTAATGGCCGCTAAAATTCCAAAACCTGCGGCTATTATCGTCATCAGCGCACATTGGGAAGAAAAAATACCGGCAATAACCTCAGGGGCCAACCCGTCTCTTATCTATGATTATTACGGTTTCCCGGAAGAAGCATACCACATTGAATACCCTTGTCCGGGAGAGCCGCTGCTCGCCGAACAGGTATACAAATTATTGACCGGCGCCGGTATTGCAGCCAGACAAGATTGGCAAAGAGGATTTGACCATGGTTTGTTTATCCCTTTAAAAATTATGTATCCAAAAGCAGATATTCCTTGTATACAACTATCCCTGATTCAGGGCCTCGATCCGGGTGAACATATTAAAATGGGGCGGGCCTTGGCAAACCTGGATTATAACAATCTGCTTGTTATAGGTTCGGGATTCTCTTTTCACAATTTACCGGCTTTTTTTGCCCCGACAACAAGCAATACAAAAACAATGAATGAAGCATTCGAACAATGGTTAATCGAGACCTGTACCTATACCCAAATTGGCGAGGATGAACGAACACAAAGATTTACCGGTTGGGAACATGCTCCCTTTGCGCGGTACTGTCATCCCCGAGAGGAGCATTTAATGCCATTGTTTGTGTGTTACGGAGTTGCTCAATCGGCAAGTTCAGAATATATTGAATTACATATAATGAACAAAAAGTCAAGCATTTATCTGTGGTAACGCAATGTGGCTTTAGGGGCGGGACATTTTTCCCTAAACCTTTAAATATAATACATTATTTTACTTGAATATTTATTCGTCGAAGATTAGTTTATTTAATATTCATTCATACAGATAGGTATCAAAACACGAACAATTAAATAACAAGAGGGAATTATGAAAAAAGTTTATTTAGCGATTAGCGTTCTGATCTTGTCTTTTTCCAATCTCTATTCACAAAAAATCGGCGCTGTATTTATTGGCGCCAATAACTATCTTTACACCTATAGAAACAATCATTCGCATGTTAAATTAACCGGTGTTTCCGCGGGGTGGTTAATACCCATCAACATATCGTCTCTTCCGGTCTATTACAAAGTCAAAGCCGCGCATCACTCTGTTGAGGACTATGATAGCTTTGGATTTTATGGTAAATTGAACTATTTTTTCAGCGCCACCAATGAGATACTGGTCGGTAAACAATTTAAAGTGGATGATAAAATTTCTATTATTCCACAATTCGGTTTTGGCGCCATGGGCGAAGCTGTATATCGCGATTGGAATATTGGTTACACATACGGCGGGACTTTTATCGATTTTTCAGTTATTACCAGCTATGACTGCGGCAAGTTTAGTTTGGGTTTAATGACAAATTATGAAAAAGGCGTTATGCCGGATAAAGACAGTATGGTATCGGATCAACGATTGAATATTGCTCTTTTATTCATTAAATAATATGGTGGTTAACCCTGATTTACATTTTTATCAGATTCTAAAGGTCATTTATGGAAACCATTGCATTTAAAAAAGACAATTTTCTTATCACTACCGATCCTGCTTTATTGCAAGTAAAAATCATTCATAATTACTTGGCAAATGAATCATATTGGGCGCAGGATCGGCCGATGGCGGTTGTGGAAAAATCGCTCAGGAATTCCTTGTGTTTTGGGGTATATACCCATAACAAACAAATCGGCTTGGCGCGGGTTGTAACGGATTATGCCGTATTCGCCTATATTATGGATTTATTTATTGTTAAGGATTACCAGGGCCGGGGATTAGGAAAGTGGTTAATGTCCTGTATCATGTCACATCCGGATTTACAAGACGTAACGGTATGGGCCTTAAGAACCAGGGACGCTCATGGTTTGTATGAAAAATATGATTTTACAAAAATTACCAATCCGGAAAGTTGGATGACCTTAGTTAAAAGAAATTTATAATGCTATGTCTGTATTAACAATTGGACTGGGCTTTATTGACATTGAAAAAGGAGAATAAAGTTGTCCGTAGAAGAAAACAAGGCGCTCATCCGCCGCTATATAGCTGAATTAATCAATACCGGTAACGTGGATCATGTTGAAGAATTTATTTCCCCGGATTTTACTGAAGTGTATGCCGGTAAAAGATACCAGGTTGGCATCCAGGGCGCCAGGGAGCACGTCATCGGGGTTAGGCAAACCTATCCCGATCTGACGTTAACTGTCGATCAGCAAATCGGCGAGGGGGACTGGGTAGCTACCAGCATTACCGCGCGTGGCACTCACCAGGGCGTCTGGCTGGGGATGAAACCCACCGGCAAAACTGTGGTATATACCGGCGTCAATGTTGAAAGAGTGGTGGACGGCAAAATCGTCGAGCATGGCGGCGCGGCCAATCTTTTATTGGAATTGCTGGAGATCGGCGCAATCCGGGTAGTGGGGGAGTAATTGTTAGTTTGAAAACCTCTGAACATAATTGTTAATGTTATTATTTATAAAGTTCGGAATGGGATCCGGTTCGTTCGAGATATATTGAATCTGAGGTAATACGATAAATTAAAATCCAATCCGGTTCGATATGACAATCACGATGACCATGCCATTTCCCGAGTAATGGATGATCGCAATATTTGATATCCAGTATATGACCTGCTATAAGCAATTCTATTACCGATCTTAATTTAATCATATCCTTGTTTTGTTTTTGCAGTCGTTTATAATCTTTTTTAAATTGCGTTGTATAATAAATATTCAACGGTCAAGGTCCTGAAATAATTCATCACTATTTGCAGCTTGATGCAGATCCTGCCCTTTATCCGATTTTTGCATTGTATTTATTGTCAGCTTGTTTGGTAATTTAATCTCAAACGGAATGCCTCTGTGCAGTGAAACCTGGGCAAGAAATAAGGAAATAGCTTCGGACATTGTAATATGCAGTTTACCGAGTACTGCTTGCGCCGAATTTTTTATCTCAGGATCAATCCGTGTTTGAATGAGCGCTGTTTTTGCCATGTTTAACCCTAATATCTTAATGTAATGTTGTTGTTATTACAATGAATTTACGTTTTTTGATTATTATTGTCAATAAAATTTTTTCTTACATTTACTCTTAAAAATTCCGGATACTAGACTATTCGCGTGGCAGGAGAGTGATCGAATTGTAATATATTCTGTTCGATCAAAAATTGTATTTATTTAAGAATAACCGGCTTTCATAACCGCTTTACAGGGTTTTGTTAAAAAATTATTTCCTGATAGTAAAAAACAGTTAAATTATTCATCAATCCTATTCCGGTCTTTAAGGTGGGGTAGAATCCTGCCCTGCATCAGGCGAGGACGCAGGGCGGTTTTTGACCCACCATTATATTCATACCGGTATGGCTTTTATTATAGACTGTAAATATTTCATTTCATCCTTTTCATCCATTATCTCAGGTGGAATGTAATTCCACCCTGTATTCAATTTATTAAAACTATGCTTTGGAGGCGCTTATGAGGATGTGTAAAACTTTACCCTTTTACATTAGTGTTGTATTATTATGCTGGTTCGCAATCCCAAGTCATGCTGCCGATCCCTGCGACCGCGCCTGTCTGGAAGGCACAATCGACAAAGTGCTGGCGGCAATGATAGCGCATGATCCCAACCAGCTTATGCTGGCTAATGGGGTGCAATATACGGAAAACGGCGTCGAATTGCGGTTGGGCGACGGAATATGGGGAACTCTTACCGCCCGCGCCAACTATAGCCTGTATGTATGCGATGTGGAAAGCGGCCAGGCCGGCTTTTACGGTACGGTTTTGGAAAACGGCGTGCTGGATTATATTGCGCTGCGCGTCAAGGTCGATGAAGCGCTGATCAGCGAAATTGAAGCGATCGTGGCGCGTCCCAATGATATGATGAACCTGGAAGCAACTGCGAAAAAATCCGCCGGACAGCTTATGGATGCCAGAACCCCGCGGCCGCAGTTTACCCAAACAGTGCCAGCGGGTGAACGGATGAGTCGCGAAGAACTGGTTAAAATTGCCAACTCTTATTTTACCGGCCTGGCCAATCAAACCGGCAATTTTACCGCACCGTTTGCCGAAACTTGTGAACGCCTGGAAAACGGCCAGCATACCACCAACCAGAAACCGAATCCCGATATACCCAAAACCATGCCCGATGTTTTATGCATGAACTGTGAACAACAACAGAAATCCGGCTGGTTTGCCTTTGTTACCGAAATCCGCAACCGGCGTTTCCCCATTGTCGATAGGGAACGTGGCCTGGTGTTATCCTTTGGCTTTTTCGATCATAACGCCGCCGTACGCCAATACCCCTTGCCGAATGGCGTTATGACCCCGAATATATTAACCTCGCCCCAGACCATTGAAATTTCCGAATTGTTCCAGATCCGTAATGGCAAAATTGACCAGATAGAGGCGGTTATCAATTCAGTACCATACCGTATGAAATCGGAAGTATGGGATAAATAACTGATATTATAATTAATAATTATTACTTTTTTACTTAAAAGGAGAATATATGAAAAAACGTCTGCTTGTTATCGGGATGGCGGTTCTACTGGCGACATTAATGATGTCTTGTGCCAAAAAAATGGATCGTCCGGCGCTTGTCGGGTTAATGGAACAGTATCTAACCGCCCTGGCAAAACACGATCCCGCTTTAGTACCGCTGGCTGATAGTGTGAAACTCGTTGAAAACACGGTAGTGACTCCCATAGGTGAAGGACTATGGAAGACAGCTACCGGCGGGCCAACCGAATTTAAAATTTTCGTTGCCGATCCTGTGGAAGGTCAGGTTGGTTTTTTAGGTGTAATTGAAGTGCAGGGCAAACCCACCATTGCCAGCGTTCGTTTCAAGCTGGTTGAAGGCAAGATCACCGAGATCGATCATCTGGTGGTGCCGCAGTATAATGATCAACCGCTTAATCCCAATATGTCCCAGGTTCGTCCAAGCCTGTTAACGCCGGTTGCGGTAAACGAACGGGTCTCGCGTGAAGAAATGCTGCGGATTGCCAATTCCTATTATGAGGCTATCGTTCAGGATAACGGCACGATCTGCCCGTTTGCCGAAGAATGTCAGCGCCGCGAAAATGGCGGTATTACCGCTAACGACCAGACCCAAACCCCCGAAGAAGCGGCTAAAGATGATTTTTCAACATTCCGCAAAATGAAATGCAGCGAGCAGCTCAGCACCGGCGTTATGAGCTACATCACCGATATTAACCGCCGCCGCTTGCTGGCTGTAGATGAGGAAATGGGACTGGTATTCGCTCATTCCATCTTTGTTCATGACGGCGAACCCAAAGTTATGAAGATCATCGGTGTGCCCGGTGTTACCGAGCGGGCCAACAATTACGGACCGTTCGATCTGCCGGCAACCCATGTTTTCAAGATCAAAGGCGGAAAAGTTTATGATATTGAAGCGATTGGTTACCTTGCGCCGCACGGCATAAAGAACGGCTGGGAAGAATAGATATTATAATGCGTGGCGGAGCTTGCCCTGCATTGTGAGCAATGAGGAAATGTAAAAGCCCTTAAAAACTTATCCTCCAGGGAATTATTGATCGTTTTTTAAGGGCTTTTTTTTATTAATAAAAATTTTTACTACTACATATTGGTCTGATTATCGGTTTTTGATCATCACCCGCATGGATTCCAGTTCGCGTTCCAGTTCATTAATACGATTGAGCAATATTTTATTATTTGTATCACTGCTCAAATCCTCGGGATCATATTCCGCCTGTTCGATCATGGCGGGAAGCAAAGGTTCAACAGGCGTGGAGGTATAGAAACTCGGCGCTTCCTGGGGCGGTTGTTCGCCAATAGTCACCTGCACAGTTTGCAGGCCGCTGCCCCGCAATACCTGTAAATCTACTTTTTCACCGGGATGCAGAAATTTTATAAAATTTGCCAACTCGACGGTATGATCAATTTTTTTATTATTGATCGAGAGCAAAATATCGCCAACGCTTATTCCTGCCTTGTCGGCAGGGCCATTATTCGTAACGGAATTGATATGCACGCCGCCGATATTGCCGGGCCAGTTTTCCCCGGTTACGCCGATCCAGCCGTTGGGAAATTTACTGCGGTTCATGATTTCGGTAATACTTTTGGAAATGCTGCCGGCCGGCCAGGCAAAAGTAGTTTGACTAGCAAAAAATGTGCTGCCCAGGATATTGTTTTCGGCTATGTTTTCAGCCATTCCGGTCATCAACCCCACCAGGTTGCCGTTAATGTTAAATATCGCTCCGCCAGCGTTGCCCGCAGCGACATTAGCCGATACCTGGATCATTTCATTCTTGCGGATGGAATTGACAATGCCCAGCGAAACTGATGGAGTGGTGCCAAGGGAATTCCCGACCAGCAAAACCCAGCAGCCCTGCGATAAATTTTTTAGATTTTCAAATTTGACCGGTTTAAATTTATTCTTGTTTACTTTGATAACCGATAACCCCAGTTCCGGATCTGTGCCGATAAATGTTGCTGTGGTTGTGGAACTGTCATAAAATATGACGGTGATTTCCTTGCTGCCCATGATCACATTCGATTTGGTAAGAATATGGGTAGAGTCGATAATGAACCCGGAGCCGATATTGGTAATTTCTACCGGCTGACGCTTTTCGCTTTTAAATTGTAAAAAAGAATTTTTATTGTTATCAACAATCGCATAATCATACTTGGCGGAGATAGTAACGATCGAAGGGTTGATCTTGTTAACCAGTTGCACAATTTCCTGTTCAATTTCCTTTAAACAGGAATTCTGCGCCCGGCTGGAATTACTTGATACCAGAAAAAATGCCCCTGTTAATATGATAATACGCCAATCCCTGAAAATATTATTAAATTTCATACGACACCATTGTGAAATGTACGGGTTTTAGAAATGCACTATAGTATTGGCCTGCCTGATAAGCGGTTTGTTCAATCGGCGCGGCATAATTCTCTGTATACTGTCGCTTTGCACTTGTTCAATTCTGCTATTGTTTGATTGATTTTCGCTCAATTCACGGGTATAAACACGGTTACCCGGTAACTGCTCGGCAATATTGACATAATTTTTCATTTTGATATAGCCATCATGCGACACCGGTTGAGTAACAACCGCCGGGATATTTTCCAAAACAGCCGTGTTGGCGCCGTTAATGCCGGGTTGCTGAGTTATGACAGGAGTTTTGCTATTATGGATCATACCGGCCATGAAATAACCGAAAATAATGAACAGTATCCCCAAAGTGGCAACTGCCGGAACCGGTCGCCAGGACGGCAACCAGCCAAACGGCGCAAAAGCCGGTTTGTTGTACATTTCATTTCGCAGTTTGGAGCGTAGAACCAGTTCAAAAGATGCTGATGTTTTGAATTTCGGTAAAGTTTTTAGCGAGTGCTGTAGGTCAAGCGCATTTTTCAACTGCATACTGCAGGAAGCGCATTGTTTTATATGATCTTCAAGCTGTTTTTTACCGGATGTATCAATTTCATTGTCTATAGTATCGTTTATTAATTTTTGAAATTTGTAGCAATCTGCCATACTTACCTCATAAGTTAGGACCTGTTTTCCTGGCTCATCAAATCCTTTAATAAAACCTGTAATCTTTGCCTGGCGCGATTCACCCGGGACTTGACGGTGCCCAGGGGAATACGCAGAATAGAACTAATATCTTCATAAGAAAGTTCCTGAATGTCTCTCAGAATGATTACCTGTTTGAACCGGAACGGCAGATCTTCGATGGCATTTTGAATTATTTTTTCTTTTAATTGCGAATCAGCCTGCTGTTCCGTATCGGCTTTGTTGTCTTCAAGTTCGAATTCTTTTTCTTCAAAGCCCAGTTCCGAGATCGAGACCAGTTTTCGTCTTTTTCGTTTTCGTAACTCGGTTTTTGCCAGGTTGCCGGCAATGGTATAAATCCATGTCGAAAATTTTGCAATCTGTTTATAGGCGTGCCTGTTCTTGTACAGGCGAAGAAACGTTTCCTGTACGACATCCTCAGATTCTTCAAGATTTCCTAAAAACCGGTAAGCAAAATTCAGTAACTGATCTTTGTAGCGTCTGACAATCAAATCATAAGCATAAAGATCACCATCCTGGTATCTTTTGATAAGTTCTTCATCGGTCACGGTCGATTGTTGAATGGATTTATTTGTCATGCGCTGTATTATCTAACAATTTTAAAAATGAAAAGTTCCAGGTTCTTTTGCGGCGCTACATATAATATAGCTTTAATACCAATAATTCCAGCAATAGTTTATCTTTTTGACTGCTGGACTTTAAAAGTTCGTCGGTTTCAAGTAACAATACAAAGCTTTGTTTTAACTGGGCAATATTGTAAAGTTTCGCCTGCCGCAGGTATCCTTTAACAAAGAACGGATGCGCTTTGATCGCTACGGCAATTTTATCTTCACCGATTCGTTGTTCCACCAGTTCTTTGACCAGTAACAGCCTGGTAAAGTGGCGGTTCAACATGGTTATGATCAATCCCGGCGTTTCTCCCAGTTGCAGCAGGTTATGAAGAATAAGCAAGCTCGGTTGCAATTGTTTGGCAGCAACTGCATCGCACAGTTCGAAAATAGTATATTGTTTGCTTGCCCCGATGATCGCTTCCACATCGTTCACTTCAATCCGGGTACGCTGACCCAGGTTGAGCAATAATTTATCCAACTCGGTGCTGAGGTTTTGCAGCGAGTTGCCGGCGGAACCCTGTAACAACCTGATCGCATCGGGAGTGATGTTGATATTTTTTTTCGCCAGGTGCTTTTGGATCCAGTCAGGTACCTGGTTGTCATACAATTGTTTAAATTCCAAAGCGGCGCACAGTTTTTCCAGTTTTTTTATATCCTGCTTTTCCATAGAGGCAGTGGTCATAACCAGACAAGTTGTTGCCACCGGTTTGGCGGCGTATTTCATCAGCAAAGCCAGTCCGTTATTTTTAAGCAGGTGAATATCTCTAACGATCACCACTCTTTTCTCGCACATCATGGGGTACGACATGGCAATGTTGACTATTTTAGCGCCGTCCGCTTCATCGCCATAGATAACATCCAGGTTAAAATCCCGGTTTGCCGGTTCAACGAGGTTATTGACAATATAATCTACTTTTTCATCGATGCTGAACAACTCGTCGCCATAAAACAGATAGACCGGCGCGAACTTTTTCTTTTGCAGGTCGGCCAGTACCTGGGCCATTTTTTCATCTTTTCTCAAACCGAAACTCCGTTTAAACCAGCAACAGACCCACAAGGCCGACAATAAAACAATACGGGGCAAACCAGTATAATTTACCACGCCGCACAATACCCAGCATGGACTTGATCGCCAGGTAGCCGGACAGGAATGCCGCGATCGTACCGACAGCTAATATGACCAGGTAAGAACCCGTAAAGCCTTCGGCGCCCAGTTCGGCGGCTTTTAAAATAGTAGCGCCGAGAATGGCTGGAAGCGCCAGCAAAAATGAAAACCGTGCCGCATCTTCACCATTCACTTTGCAAAACAAACCGGAACTGATAGTGGAGCCGGAACGCGAAATGCCCGGCAAAATGGCGATGGATTGAGCTATACCCATAAGCAGTGTATTGATAAATCCCAGGGGCTTTGCCGGCTTTTTAACAAAAAAAGTGAGGGAGAGGATGAGCGCCGTTACCAGCAGCATGATACATACCAGGTGCGGGTCATTAAAGGCTTGCTCGATTTTATCCTCGAATAGAATTCCAATCAAGCCGGCGGGGATGGTGGCGATAATAATGAATACCAGTAAACGCAGGTTGGCGTCTTTATGATAACGTTCCCGAAGGGCCTGCGGGTTGACCGGCCGGAACAGGGAGAAAAAAGTTCGGATCAGGTTCAGCACATCGTTACGGAAAGCGACCACCACTGCCAGCAGGGTGCCGAAATGCACAAACACTTCAAAAGTTATCCCTTGTTCGGGAACGCCCAACAGGGTTTTACCCAGCACCAGGTGCCCGGAACTGCTAACCGGTAAAAATTCGGTTAATCCCTGAACTATGCCCAATATCAATGCCTGTACGATTGTCACACCAGACTCCTGTTAAAGTATATTCTACGCAAAATTGACCATCGGATAACGTTGTTTTTGATATAGCGAAGGTAAATATAAGGGAATTAAAATACTATTTCAAGTAAAAACAATAAAAAAGGCCCTGATAATGTAATATCAGGGCCTTGTTAAAATTATATATAAAAAAAGCTTATTTCAGTTTATACATTACACCGACAAAGATACCAAAATATTCCGGATCGGAAATAACATATTTAACTTCAGCAAAACCAGTCATGGTTGGAGATAAAGGCATTTCAGCACCGCCGATGAGGTGGATTGCAAATTCGGAATCGCTTTCCGATTCATCTTCTTTATCACCGGTGTAGGGATTTTCCCATTCCCATTTGAATGTTCCAAAATCCAAACCAAGTCCACCAGCAACATACGGCTTTATATTACCGCTAGTGGTGAAATCATAACGTGCCAGTGCGCCAATTGCCAGCACTGAAAATGTAGCTTCCGAACTTGCGCCATAACCATAATCATAATCATATGATTTTGACCAGTAATCCAGAAAAGCGCCCAATTTAATTTTCGGAGTAATGGTTCCCAGATCGGCATTCAAACCAAAGCCAAATGTGCTTTCAATCGGATCTTCAGGCATGACATAACCAACTTTAACGCCAATGCCATTAAAGCCAATATTAGCCTGGGCTAATACAGATACACTCATTACTAGTACAACGAGTACGGGAAGCAATATTTTTTTCATGGTAACTCCTCCATTTTTCCTGTTTTTGTGTTTATTTTATTTTTGCATAATAACAACATAATTTAAGGAACTATTTCATAAATCAAAGTGATTTATATCAAATTAATTAATTTTTATAATATTACCGTCCAGGAACTGCAGGATGTTGACGGCGCCATTTATATTGTTGTTTTTATAAAAAGTTAGTTTGCCGCCAATACCGGAAAAATCCTGCACATTTTCCAGATATTTACTAATGCTTTCACTGCCGGTGTTGCCGGCATTAACCGCGGCGATCACCAGATTCATAATATTGTAACCATACACCGACATTTTCCCCGGCGAGGTTTGGGTAAATTCGCGGTACTGGTTGATAAAGGTACGGTATTGCGGGTCGGTTTCGGTAAAGAAATAACCGGCGACAAACACAATGCCGTTAATATAATTACGCTGCTGCTGTAATAACTTTTCATTCAGCCAAAAGCCGCCGCCGAGTGGTTTGGCTTTGATATTGGCCAGAGCCAGCTGCGGCGCAATGATGGATAGTTCTTCTTCATAAACCGGCATGAACAAACCATCGATAGAAGTAACCGGTATTTCCATCCATTGTACCAGGCCCTCATTATCCGGCGATATATCTTTGGCGCGGCGGTTAGCTACCCGGAACAGGGAATCGACCCGGTCAGGGGTTACACGAATATTGGATCTATAAAGCGAATCACGGAATGTATAACGGAAACCTGCCTCGCGAATGCCTTCAAACTGCCGCTGCAGATCACTGGTGCCCGGGTAATACCATTTCTGTGAAATAATCGTGCCGCCCAGTTGGTCAATTTTTTTGGTGAATGCATCCGTTATGGTATTGCCATATTCATCGGCAGGGGCAAGAGTGGCAAAAGTTTTCATATCAAGTTGATTATAGGCAAATTCGGCAAGCTGTGAGCCGCGGGTATTCAGGTCGTTATTGGCCTGGTAAATATGGTCACCGATTGTGGTAATGCCGTTTTCAGTTGCCACCGGCACCAGCAGGGGCAGGTTTTCACGCGAGGTAAATCCGGCAATGACAGCGGTGATATTATCTTCCAGTTCACCAATAACCAGGCTGATATTTTGTTTTAATAGCGCCCTGGTGCTGGCTATAGCGTCGACCAGGTTACCTTTGGAATCGGCTATGACAATTTCAATATTATCTTCCGCCCTGGCCTGACGCAAGGCCAGCGCCATACCGCGCAGCATATCTGCCGATTCCGCGGAAAAGTAACCGGTCACCGGCAGTATAACGCCAATGCGAACGTGCGGGGCGGCTTCTTTGCTTTTTACAGCGGCAGCCAACCGAGAAATTTGCTGAGTTGGTTTGGCGGCCAGTATATCATTAATTATTGTCGAGCATTTGTTCTTATTGCCGGTGAGAAGGCATGATTCGGCTTGCCACAGTTTAATAAAATGACCTGCTTTGGTCCATGGATAACTTTTAAGCAAACCGTCAAAAGTCTCTTGCCCTAAATCGGTGGTCAGCAATTGTGAACCCTTGTGATAACTTTTAAGAACCAGTGAATCATTACCGGCATGTTCAATGGTAAGGGCAAAATGTTCCAGGGCGTTTGCGGTTTCGTTTTTCCGGGTGCTAATATTACCCAAAAGGTAATGGCAATCTGCCACATAACGGCTGTCCGGATACCGGGCTAACAAGTATTTGGCAAAACCGGCAGCCTGTTCAGCCTCCTGAATTTGCCAGGCGCTGCGTGCCGCCATGTAATAACCACTGGTGATATATGGATTGGGCTCCGGTTGGCTTATCAGGGTATTAAAGGTGATCAGGGCATCGGTATAGAGCGCATTTTTATACTGGATAATACCCTGGGCAAATATTTTTTCACACTGGACGGTATCGGCAGTGACAGTATTATACCCGGTGACTATTAGTATTACCAGGAGCATTCCCAGCCGGGTTTTATTTGTAAAACAGTCAAGAATAGTTTTTTTCACAGGTTGTTTATCCTCCTTACAATAGCTATTCAACAGTTACGCTTTTAGCCAGGTTTCGCGGTTGATCGACATCGCAACCGCGTGATACGGCAATATAATAGGCTAAAAGTTGCAATGGAATGATGTTGATCAGCGGTTTTAGCATATCGAGGGTTGGGGGCACAAATATTACCCGGTCGGCGCGTTTGCTGATTTCCTTGTCGCCTTCAGTGGCAATGGCAATAACTTTACCTTTGCGGGCCCGCACTTCTTCGATATTGCTGATGACTTTATCATATATTGAATCCCGCGTGGCAATAAACACCACCGGCATATCTTTATCGATCAGGGCAATGGGGCCGTGTTTCATTTCCGCAGCCGGGTATCCCTCGGCATGAATATATGAGATTTCTTTTAACTTTAATGCCCCTTCCAGAGCCACCGGGAAATTGTAACCCCTGCCCAGATATAAAAAGTTGCGCATATCCTTGAACTCGCCGGCAATTTCTTTAATTTGTTCATGGTTGGCTAAAACCTGGCTTACTTTATCCGGTATCGCAGCCAGTTCGCGACAAATTTCCAAACCTCTGGCTGTGGATATGGACCGCATACGTCCCAGTACCAACGCAATCAATGCCAGCACCGTAACCTGCGATGTAAAGGCTTTGGTTGAAGCTACGCCAATTTCCGGACCGGCATGGAGGTAAACTCCGGCATCGGTTTCCCTGGCTATGGTGGAGCCAACCACGTTACAGATACCAAATACTTTGCATTTTTTTCTTTTTGCTTCACGGATTGCCGCCAGCGTATCAGCGGTTTCACCGGACTGGCTGATGGCAATTACCACCGAATCATTCCCCAAAACCGGGTCGCGGTAACGAAATTCCGAGGCATATTCCACTTCGACAGGTATCCCCACCAGTTCTTCAAACATATATTCGCCGATCAGAGCGGCGTGCCACGAGGTGCCGCAGGCGGTTATGATTACCCGGCGCGCATAGAGTAACGATTCAATATCCTTACCGATGCCGCCGAGTTTGGCGGAGCCTTCCTGCATCAACAACCGGCCGCGCATGGTATTTTCCAGGGTTTGTGGCTGCTCCATGATCTCTTTAAGCATAAAGTGCGCATATCCGGATTTTTCAATTTCCTGCAGATCTGTATCGATTGTGACGATGGATTTATTTACCGGCCGATCATCGATTGTTTTAACATTCATCTCCGTCTTGGTTACCACTGCCATTTCACCGTCTTCAAGATACACAACATCGGTGGTATGTCCTACCAGTGGAGCGGCGTCCGAAGCGATAAAATTTTCTCCCTTGCCCAGGCCAATGACCAGGGGGCTGCCGCGCCGGGCGGCAATCAACATATCGGGATGATTGGAACTCATAATGACCAGGCCAAATGTGCCTTCAACTCTCGACAAGCCAAGTCGCACCGCTTCAACCAGATCAAAACCGTCTTCCATCAGTTTTTCAAATAAATGGCACAAGGTTTCCGAGTCGGTTTCGGTTTTAAAAACATGCCCTTTGCTTTGCAATTCTTTTTTTAATGTTTCATAATTTTCAATAATACCATTATGAACCAGGGCGAGAGCGCCGGAATTGCCGGTATGCGGATGGGCATTCACTTCATTCGGCACACCGTGGGTTGCCCAGCGGGTGTGACCAATACCGACACTGCCGGTCAGTTCACTGCCGTTGACAGCGTCTTCGAGGTTTTTAATTTTACCCACTTTTTTGTAAATGTTTATACTATGATCCTGAAGGATAGCGATACCGGCGGAATCGTAACCGCGATATTCCAGTCTCTTCAGGCCATTTATCAAAAGCGGCGTTGCATTTTGTTCACCAATGTAACCGACTATGCCACACATAAGTAATTACCTCAATTCTATTCCCATTCAATTGTGCTTGGTGGTTTGGAGCTGATGTCATACACCACCCGGTTCACACCTTTAACTTCATTTATGATCCGGTTGGAGATATGCGCTAAAAGATCATTGGGGATGATCGCCCAGTCTGCGGTCATACCATCCAGACTGGTAACCGCCCGCAACGCCACAACATTTTCATAAGTTCTTTCATCGCCCATAACTCCAACGGTCTGGATGGGCAAGAGTACAGCAAAAGCCTGCCAGATTTTATTATATTGGTCGTTCTTTTTTAATTCTTCAATAAATATCCGGTCGGCCGGACGTAAAATGGCCAGACGGCTGCGGTTAATTTCGCCTAAAATTCGCACCGCCAGCCCCGGCCCCGGAAATGGATGGCGGCCCAGAATATAGTCCGGAACTAAAAGTTCCTTGCCGGCTTTTCTCACTTCATCTTTAAAGAGTTCGCGCAACGGCTCAATCAGTTTTAAGCCCATTTTTTCGGGCAAACCGCCAACATTATGATGCGATTTGATTAGCGCCGAAGGCCCGCGGGTTGAAACGCTTTCAATGACATCGGGATACAGCGTCCCCTGCACCAGATAGTTGACCGGGCCGATCTTTTTCGCTTCATCTTCAAACACGCGGATGAACTCTTCGCCAATGATCTTGCGTTTCTTTTCCGGATCGATCACACCCGCCAGACGCGACAGGAACCTGTCGCTGGCATCGACAAAAGTAAATTTAAATTCCGCTTTGGCGTAAAACTCGCAAACCTGTTGTGCTTCACCTTCACGCAGTAAACCGGTATCGACAAATACACATGTCAGTTGTTTGCCGATGGCCCGTGCGACCATATAAGCTGCTACGGTTGAATCCACACCACCGCTTAATGCGCATATAGCCAGTTCATCGCCGATGATATTTTTAATATGCTGCACCGCATTTTCTACAAAGGAACTGGCATTCCAGTCCGGCCGGCAACCGCAAATTTTAAAAACAAAATTTCCCAATATTTCCTTGCCCATCGGGGTATGCACCACTTCGGGATGGAACTGGATGCCGTAATACGGTTTGAGTTTATGACGGACCGCGGCAATTGGCGCATTATTGGTATGGGCGATGATTTGAAATTCATTACTCATATTTTCCAGCCGGTCGCCATGGCTCATCCACACTTCCAACTCATCATCCAGTTGGGAAAAAAGATCGGCATGGTCGTCTACTGTTAACCTGGCGCGGCCATATTCGCGGTGTGCGGCGCCGGCTACTTTGCCGCCGAGCAGATGCGCCATGACCTGCAAGCCATAACAGATGCCGAGCACCGGGCAACCCAGGTCGAATATCCTTTTATCAGGCAGGGGAGAGTTTTTATCATAAACCGAGGATGGACTGCCCGATAACACCAGGCCACGTGGATTCAGTTTGACGAGTTCATCAAAATTGTAGTCAAACGGTTTGATTTCAGAATAAACACCCGCTTCACGGATGCGCCTGGCAATCAATTGCGTGTATTGCGAGCCAAAATCTAAAACAATGATGGATTCTTTATGGTTCATTCAATTCTCGAGTTAAAATCAATATGCCATTTTTCCAGTTCACGCATAAAAGGATAAAAAGTCAGGTCATAATGGATCGGGGTTATTGATACCTTGTTTTGTAATATGGCGCGGTCGTCAACGCTTTCATCTTCCTCAATAGCTTCCTTATCCCCGGTTAGCCAGTAATATTCCCGTTCGCGCGGATCCTTGCGTACCTGGAATTCTTCACAATAATTTGCCATACCCTGACGGGTAATTTTAGCTCCGGCGATCTGCTCTTCCGGAACCGCCGGCACGTTGACATTCAAAAAAACCCCGCGCGGCAATTTGTTGATCATGATCTTTTCGGCAAGATAGCGCGCGAAACGAGCGGCATAGCTAAAATCGGGATTGGTGTAGGTAGTGAGCGAAATTGCAAACGATGGAATTCCCAAAATTGCTCCTTCGGTTGCCGCCGAAACAGTGCCGGAATAGATTGTGTTTATACCCGTATTGGACCCCTGGTTAATACCGGAGATCAGTAAATCTATTTTAGGTTCATTTTTATAAAGCGCTCCCCAGGCAATTTTAACGCAATCGGCTGGGGTGCCGCTAACGGCTTTACCAAAATAAGAGCCATTTTTAGCATAGTCTGAAACCCGCAGTGGATCGTGCAGGGTAATGGCGTGGCCAACTGCGCTCATTTCGGTTTCCGGGGCAACTATTAATACCTGGCCGATCTTGTTTATTTCTTTAGCCAGGGCCGCCAGCCCCGGAGCGCTTATACCATCATCGTTTGTTAGCAGAATTCTCAATTATAAATATTTCCAGAAATATTAAGGTAATTCAATTAATATGTTTGCGCTGCTGTAACTGCAGCAGCTTTTTCAACCGGGAAAAACGAGAGCAGTTGAAACAGTTTTTCCTTGAGTTCTTTTCTATGTATAATTATGTCGACGAAACCGTGTTGCAGCAGAAATTCCGATTTTTGAAAACCGTCCGGCAGGTCCTGGCCGATGGTTTGTTTAATTACCCGCGGCCCGGCAAATCCGATCAGCGCTTTGGGCTCGGCAATGATTACATCGCCCAGCATCGAGAAACTGGCGGTTACGCCGCCGGTGGTCGGATGAGTTAATATTGAGATATATGGCAGTTTTGCTTCCGCCAGCAGCGCCAGGTGCGCTGATGTTTTAGCCATTTGCATCAGAGAAAACGCCGATTCCTGCATTCTGGCCCCACCTGAGGCGGATATAACCACCAACGGCCACTTTTTTTCAATGGCCATATTTACAGCCCGGGAAAATTTTTCTCCCACTACAGAACCCATACTACCGCCGATAAAACGAAAATCCATTATCCCCAGCACAACCGGAATTCTATGAATATGGCAGAAACCGGTTCTTATTGCTTCAGTGAGATTGGTGATAGTCATCGCTTGTTTTAACCTGTCGGCGTACTTTTTGGAATCTTTGAACTTTAACGGGTCAGTAGACTGAATATTGGCATTAAACTCCTGAAACTCTTTATCGTCGGCAAGAATCCGGATATAATCGTCGCTGGTGATGCGAAAATGGTAATCGCATTTCATGCACACATAGAGATTCTTTTCCAGTTCCTTTTTATATAACACTTCATTACAATTTGGACATTTAATCCACAAGCCATCCGGTAGTTCCATTTTTTCTTCCTGGATGGTCAGGGTCGTTTTATCTCGTTTGAACCAGGCCATTTTAACTCCTGTTATAAAACCGTATCATTAATACAGGTACTCATTAATATAGCATCTTCCTTTTCTTTTTCATAATAGTTTTTGCGATATCCGACAATTTCGAAACCAAATTTTTTATACAGGTTTATTGCCGCCTCGTTAGATTTTCGCACTTCGAGATGCATGATTTTTATATGATTCTCATGAGCAATGTTGAAAATAACATTCATGATCCAGGTGGCTATGCCGCAGCCACGCCAGCTGTCTTTGACTGCCAGGTTGGCAATATGCAGTTCATCGACAAACATCCAGATGATCGCATAACCTATCACTACATTTTCATTGGTCGCCACCAGGTTATATGAATACCGGTTCAGCAACTCTGCTTCAAATGAAGCCCGCGACCATGGCGCAACAAAAATCCTTTTTTCAAGCTGGTATACCTGTTCAATATCTTCCCATTGCATGGGACGAATTTTTATCTGTACGCCGGAATCAAGAGCTTTTATAAACTCGGTGCTCATTATGCAGGTTTATTGTTCTGTAAAAGACTGGTCCTTTTGGGTATACCGGCAATAAATTCCTGGTAATAGAGTGGTTGCAGGTTTTCAATCGCATCGGTTTTGTTTTGTGCAAATTGCTTTGTGCCCAGCAACGCTATGGTATATGCATCAAGATATGCATAACAAGCCGGCGCAATTTGCAGCCCGGGTACAACCATCTCGCTACTGGTAAAATCATCCGTATGACCGATGAGTAAGCAGTTTGCCGGAATGAACCTGTTCACCTCGTCGTGTTTTACCAGGGTGGTTTCCTTGAGCAGGGAATCCTCGCCGTTGCTGCGTTCAAACAATGCCATATAATACTCCCGGTTGCGTGATTTTATTACCGGGCAGATAATGCCCTGCATAACCGGGGCCTGCATTGCCAGGGCTTGCATGGTTGAAACGGCAGTAACCGGAATATGATCAGCAATTGCCAGCCCTTTGACCGCCGCCAGGCCGATGCGTAACCCGGTGAACGAGCCTGGCCCGATGGATACGGCCAGACCGTCGAGTTTATTAACCGGGTTCCCGCTGACCGTGCAAATATGGCTTATCATATTAAATAAATGGCGGGCGTGAGCGTTTTTAATGTTAATGCGATAATCCGCCAGCAGGCGCCCGTCTTGCGTCAGGGCAGCGCTGCAAATTTGTGTCGAGGTTTCAATACCAAGCACGATCATGGCTGCACCTGCCCATTTTCCGGGTACTCGGTTATCACAATTTCCCGTTGATTTTCAAGTCCCGATTCCACATTCCAGGTCAGATGAATATCATATTTTTTACCGGCAATTTCATCCATAATGATCTCCGGCCATTCTATTAAACAGACGCCTTCCCCATATAAATATTCATCCAGGCCAAGTTCATACAGTTCGAGCGATGAACCGATTCGGTAAAAGTCAAAATGATAGACCGGCAGCCGGCCCTGATATTCATTGATCAGGGTGAAGGTCGGACTGGTAATAAAGTCCTTAATGCCCAGGCCTTCGCAAATTCCGCGCGACAGTGTGGTTTTGCCGCTACCCAGGTTACCAAAAAGACAAACGATAGCGCCGGACTGCAAATTCCCAGCGAACCATTTACCAATTTCCAGGGTTTCACCGGGATTATTGGATATTTTTTTAATAACGGTGGCCAATAACGTCAACTTTATTTTGCTTCAAGGGTGATAACCGGTAAAATGATTTCTTCGAGTGATATACCGCCATGCTGAAAACTATCGGCATAATAATTCAGATAGTAATGGTAATTTGTGGGGTAGACAAAATAATAGTCTTCCTTGGCGATGATATAATTGCTGTTCACCCCGCGCACCGGCAATTTATATTCCGCAGGGTCTTTAATAAACAACGCATGTTTTGGATTCACTTTTAAATTACGCCCGTATTTGTAGCGCAGACTGGTAGAGGTTTGCCGGTCGCCAATCACTTTGGCGCCGCGCTGGCTGCGAATGCTGCCATGATCGGTGGTGATTATAACAGTGTTACCATTTTGGGCCATTTGCTGTAAAGCTCCAAATATAGGCGCATGCTCAAACCAGGAGCGCGTCATTGTCCGCCAGGCGGCTTCATTGGGGATCATTTCCTTGATGAGGGTGGAAGAACTGCGGGTATGCGCCAGTATATCGACAAAATTCAATACGATTGCCGAAAACGGCATGCTGCTATATTCGTTGATGCGCCGGGCTACATTTTGCGCTTCCTGAATATCCATGATCTTGGCGTATTTCGGTTCCGGTTTTAGATCCAGTCTCCGTCTTTTTAAATGATCGACCAATAATTGCTGTTCATTGCGGTTCAGGCTGATATCGTCTTCCTCATCGCCGGTATTCCAGAAACCGGGATAGCGTTTATCCAGTTCACCGGGGTATAAACCGCTAAATATGGCGTTACGGGAATATGGGGTAGCTGTAGGAATGATAGAGTAATAATAATCGCGTTTGATACTGAAATAGTCACGTAATAACGGCTCGATAATGAACCATTGATCGAGACGAAGATTATCAATAATCAATAGAACCGTTTTTTTATTCTGTTCCACATGGGGCAATACAAACCTGGGTATAATATCGGGAGACAGGGGTGGCCTGTCGTCGGTGCGCAGCCAGTCGGTATAATGATTTTCCATGAACCGTCCGAATTCGGCGTTGCAGGCTTTTTTTTGATCGTCGAGAGTATGTTTAAGGCCAATATCCGGATGCTGGGTGAGTTCCAGATCCCATTCCGACAATTTAATATGAATATCAATCCAGTCGGGCCAATCTAAAGGCCCCATCAGGCTGAGGGATATTTTATTAAATTCGGCCATATAATCGCGGGAGAGTTTTTGGCTGGCAATTTTTTTACTGTCCAATATTTTTTTACAAACCAGTAATATCTGACTTGGATTAACCGGTTTGGTCAGATAATCATCAATCTTGGCGCCGATGGCATTTTCCATTAATGATTCTTCTTCATTTTTTGTAACCATAATAACCGGCAAACCCGGGTTGATTTCTTTTAATTCCACCAGCGCCGAAAGACCATCGATACCATGCAGCATTTCATCGAGCAGCACAATATCGAACTTTTTTGTTTTCACCAGTTCTATTGCGTCTTCTGCATTGGTAACAGTAGTAACGGTGTATCCTTTACCTTCCAAAAACAGAACGTGGGCGCGCAGCAGGTCTATTTCATCATCGACCCAGAGTATTTTTTTGTTTTCTTCTGCCAATATAACTCCTTTTAAAGATTATAACTTAATAATTTTTTGGCAACGAATCAACCCTTTTATTGAAATTTCTACTGCGGCGCTTTTAATTGCTTAAAGATGAATTGGAGATTGTTTTTTAAGGTATGATTTTTCAGCAACCGATCAATTTTATAACTGTGGTGAGTGTGATGTTTATTCTCAAAATTGGGTATTTCAAGTCGCATTTTAAAAATTTTGTTTCATATTTGTCACAATATTGTATAAAGTTGTCACCCCGGTATGGGCTTTATGTTAAAATATTTGCATAGCAGCGACTTTTTGTTGCCTGAAATACTCAAAAAGCACCCTTTTTAAACAGCGTTTTTCCCCATTTTAAAATTTACCGGTATTTTTTCATTAAAAGCATGGTCAAGTGTTGCCTAAAGTGCACACCTGGGCGGTAATTGATACTTCTTTTGTCCCACTTGGGTAATAATTATTCAATTTCAGAAATGCAATAAAAAATTACCAAAAATGCTGTTTGTGTAAGTTGTTTAAAAACAGCTATGTATAAAAATGTAAAATTCCAAATGGTAATTTAAATTTTGGCATAATGTTTGAATAACAAGGTGTGTAAGCAAAATAATAATGCACGACTATTAAAATCGTACCTAATTAACTTATTAATTAATTACAAAGGAGTTCATCATGGGTCAACAACAACTTTTACTCATCGTATTAAGTGTTATTATCGTCGGTATCGCGGTAGTAGTAGGTATTCAGACATTCGGAACTTCGGCAGCTGCATCGAATCAGGAAGCAGTTATCAATGATCTTATGAATATGGCAGCCCGCGCACAACAATACTATGTAAAACCGACCGGCATGGGCGGCGGCGGCAATCAGTTTGATGGATTAGGCCTGGAACACATGTCACCGGTAGCTACCGGAACCTCCGAATACAGTAATGAAAACGGTACATTTACCATTGCTACTGCCGGTTCCGGTGATGCTGTGACATTACAAGGCGTTGGTTCTTACAAAGATAAAGACGGCAATGTTTGCCAGGTACAAATGGCAATCGGCCCGAACAGCATAACCAATACCACAATAACCAAGGTTGCTGCAGGCGAATAATACTAATACCGCACAAGCTGGATGTTACAGTTTAATACTCTAATTGGGCTTGATGAAAAAAAGTTGGTCACAAATTTTTCAAGCAATTATAATACAGGCCAAATTACCTGTACTATAAAGGAATTCATTTTGAATTGCAACGAGTAAAAAACGAATTACGGGCCCAACACAAATTTGGGCCCGTTTTGTTAAAGAGAGAATAAATAAAGGTTTAATCAGAGAAGAAAGATGGCAGAATTTAGATACACCGGTTTAACGCCACAACAAAAACGTATTACCGGCTACATAGAAGCAAAGAATAAAAACGAGGCCAAGTCTCGAATTGCTTTATTAGCCCGGCAAAAGGGATTTACTCTTTCTTCCATACAAAAAAAAGAAATTTATCTGTACCGTGTTCGCAAACAAGCCGGTACTCTCATTCGCGGGGAACAGGAAGCCTTTTCCAAAGAAGAAGTTGACCTCGCTCTGCGGCGCATGGGCTTTGATGAAGTCCATGTTGAAAAAAGCCTGATCGATTTACGCTTAAAACCGCCGCAGGCCGATGTGATAACTTTTATCCGCTTATCCGCAGATTTACTGCGTGAAAAACTGCCGTTTGATGAAATTTTAACGCTGCTGGAATCCGACATTACCAACAAGTCCATGAAAAAAGTGATCAAGGAGATCCTTTCCGATTTAAAAGACGGCAAGGATGGTGAAGAGGTATTCAACCGTCAGGCCGATTATATTGGCAGGTTCCCGGCAAAAATGCTGGGTGTGGCTTCCAAAAGCGGCAACATGGCCGAAGTTTATGAAAATACCGCTATTTTTCTGGAAAGAACGCACGAGTTTAAAAAGAGCATTCGCAGCGCTTTGTTAATGCCGACTATAACCATGTTTGTGCTGTTGGGCGCTGTTATATTTTATATTGGTTACATTTTCCCCGAAACTGCGGAAATGTTTGCCAGCTTTGGCGCCGAATTACCCCCCATGACTCAGGCCAGCCTGGATTTGAGCCATTTTTTAACCAATAATATATTGCTGATTTTAATCGCTTTAATTGTGCCGCCAATTATTCTGTTCAGGCTGGCAATGACCAAAAAGGGGCAGATTGTTGTTGGAAGATTGTCCATTAAAGTACCCATTATTGGGCCAATATTGCATAAAACCGCAATTGAAATTTTTTGCCGCGTATTTAATTCCATGTACAGCGGTTCCGGGGAAAATATTGAAGTCATTCGCACCGCCGCCGAGGCGTGTAATAATAAATATATGGAAAAACAGATCAAAGAGGTCACCATCCCGATGATGGTGCGTGAAGGTAAAGGATTTGTTGAATCGTTGAAACAAGCTAATATTTTTACAGATAATGCGTTAACCCGGTTCAATACCGGAGCCGAATCGGGCACTTTAAAAAAGGTCAGTCTGCAAATTGCCCGATATTATGAAAAAGAATCCAAATACAAGTTACAGGCAATCGTCGACTGGATTCAGGTATTTGTTGCTCTGATCATTATGTTGGTGATGACTTTATTAACTGTCGTTTCGTCGGAAACCGCCGTGTTTTCCCCGAAAATGCCGGGATTGGGAATGTGAGGAAGGTGAACTATGATAGCTAATACGCATATACCAAATACTGTTGTGGAAATGCTCACTAATGAAGGGCTGTTTTCCAAGCAGGACTTGAGTAAAGCATATGAAATTATCTCTAAATCGGATAAAAAGCTGAGCCTGGAAAATGTGTTGATCCAGGAACTGGGCTATGACCGTCATAAAGTGTACCAGGCGTTTTGCCGGGTGTACGCTTTCAGGGAGATCAAGATCGATGGTACATCAGTATCCGAAGGATGGCTTAAATTCATCCGCGATATGTATGAATCGTTGCCGCAATCGAGCCAGGATGCTTTTGTTAACAAAAAAATACTTCCCTTTGGGTACAGTGAAAAAAATAATGAAATAACCATATTCATCACTCCGGATCCCACTGACCGTGAAATCGACCGGGTTATCAGGCAGGCCGGTTTTAAACGTTTCGAACTGGCGTATGGCAAGTTGGAAGATGTTGAAGAAATATTGCACAAAGCTCTGCCGAATGAAAACCAGTTCCTGGAAAATTTAAAAGAAGCCAACCAGGAAATATCGCTCACCGAGAATGAAGATGAAGAAAAGGCGCTCGATGAGGATGAATTGACCGCGGCTATCAACAAGAGTTTATTGGTTAACCTGTTTGAAGGCTGTTTGATTGAAGCCGTGCACAAAGGCGCCAGCGATATTCACATTATTCCCAAAGAAGGCAATGTAACCGAGATCCATTTCCGCGTTGACGGCCGCCTGGCTTTGTGGCACAAGCAGGAAGGCGTCAAGCCGGAGGCGTTTTTGGCTGTGGTTAAAGACAGAACCAGGAATGTAGACCGCTTTGAATGGGATATCGCGCAGGATGGTTTTATACAACGCGAAATTGATCATTACCTGATCCGCTTCCGTGTTTCCATTGTACCAATTGTTTCCAGCGCTTTTACCAGGAAATATGAAAGCGTGGTTATCCGCGTTCTGGATGACCGTAAAGTGATAACCGATCTTGATAAACTGGGATTTGACGGCTTTGCCAAAGAAGAATTTTTAAAAGCAATCAGAAAACCACAGGGGATGGTTATCCTTACCGGGCCAACCGGTAGCGGAAAAAGTACCACGCTGGTAGCGGCGCTGCACCAGGTCATATCTACCGAGGTGAATGTTTTAACGGTTGAAGATCCGGTGGAATATAATATTAAAGGCGCCCGGCAGTTAAAGATCGGCGCTAAAATGAACTTTGACCAAGCCATTCGCGCTATTTTGCGGCACGACCCGGATATTGTTATGGTGGGTGAAATTCGTGACAGCAAAACCGCCGAAATTGCTATTAAACTGGCAAACACCGGTCATCTTACCTTTTCTACTCTGCATACCAATGATGCGGTAAGTGTTATTTCGCGATTATATAAAATGGGCATCGAGCCATTTTTGCTGGCCTATGCCATTAACCTGGTTGTTGCCCAGCGGCTTATGCGCACTCTGTGTAACAAGTGCAAGCAACCTATTCCAAAAGTGGATAAAGACTTTGCCCTATCTATTGGTTTTACAGAACAGGAAATTCAAACTCATACATTTTATAAACCGGTTGGATGCGATAGCTGTAAAAAAGGTTACGCTGGCCGGGTTGCTATACATGAAGTACTGCCGTTTACTGTGGATATTCGTAAACACATTCTCCAGTCTTCCGATGATCTGGATGAAGATGCGATCCGGGAATGCGCTTTGAAATATGGAATGGTTTCCCTGCGCGCTGCCGCGAGAAAAAGAGTGCTCGACGGGCGTGCCTGTATGGAAGAAGTTGTAGCGGCAACAATGGAATAAATGATTCTTTAAAACGAGGTTCGTGATGTATAAAATATTAATAGTGGATGATGAGAAGGAGTTGCGGGAAACTTCGGCCGAGTTATTACGGTTGGAAGGCTATGAAGTTGTAACTGCAGCCGATGGTGATGATGCGATTAATAAAGCAAAAAACAAGAATTTTGATCTTGCCCTGGTCGATCTTGTTTTGCCGGGAAAAATGAACGGCCTCGATATTATTAATAAATTGCGCGTTCAGTCCATCAGCACCTATATAATTGCATTTACAGGCTTTAGCGGTCAGAATTTTTCTCAAAAAGCCCTCAAAGCCGGAGCCAATGAATTTGTTACCAAACCAGGCCTGGCCAAAAATCTGGTTGATAATATCAACAAGTTTTTTAACAAGGAAGCAACGCCTGCGCCGGAAACGCCCAAGGCTAAAATTCCGGAAATACCGGTTACCGATGCTTACGAGTCCGATACTATCTTTAATTTTATTCCGGGCATATTTTTAAACATGCCGGATAAAAATATTAAAGAGATACTGGCAATGGGTAAAAGAAAGACCATAGCGGCAGGTGATAATTTTATTATGGACGCTACCCGCGAACTGGTTATAATTAAAAAGGGCACCCTGTCCTGCTGGTACCGTAACAGTGTGATCGGGTTTTTAAAGTCGGGCGATTCGATTGGTGAGTCTTCGGTTTTTTTATCCGGTCAAACCAATTTTATGTTGTTGTTGAAATCGGAAGCGGAATTTGAGGTTATTATTATTAATAAAAAAGATTTTTCTCAATATTTGCAGGCCAATAAATCTCTGGCGTTACGTTATGCAGCTAATACTATCCTCGGCATGTCGAAAAAATTTATGGTTACCTGTGAACGGGTTGCCCGTATGAACGAGGAAGTGCGCCAGTTAAAAACTCCGGTTGATGGCGTTTTGTATTAACGGAATCTGGCATTTTTATTAAGGATTGCCCCTTGAATACCATGATAAATACTCCCGGAATTACCGGCACGGATAATAAAAATCTGACAACCGCGCTCAAGTGGTGGAATTATGTGCGCTGGTTTTCCACGATCAGTTTTTTATCGGTTGGAATTATCCAAATGGCAATTAAAAAGCAGGAATTCCCGCAATATACATTCATTTATACTTTGATCGGGATTATGATCCTGAACATGGCTTATAGTTTTTGGCTGGATAATTTTAAACTGAACAATTTGTATATTCTGTTTCACAATTTCCTGGATATTTCGATTTTTTCAATGGTCATTTTTATGACCGACGGTCCGGAAAGCCCATTGATCTGGTTATATCTTATCCCCATATTAACCTCCAGTATAACCGTGGGGCGTGGCGCCGGCTTATGGGCCAGTATCCTTAGTTTGATCAGCCTGTTTGTGATCTTGTATCTTTCCGAATATAAAAGTATTCAATTCAACATGGAAACAGTGCAAACCATAATTTCTTTTGCTGAAAAAAATACCATAACCCTGATCTCTTACGCCTGTTTGTTTTTCCTGGCTTATTTTATTTCATCTTTCCTGGCCACTACCTTACGCTCACAAAACAGCGAGTTGATCCGTCTTAACGCTTCCATGTACAAAAAAAATAATGCTTTGGTAGAGTCGTGTAATAAAAAAATATTTAAGGAAAAACAAATTTTTGTCGATACAATACTAAGAACCCTGCAGCATGAGTTAAATAATCCACTTACAATCCTTTCGGTTAATGCAGATTTATTGTTAAAGGAGGAAGGTCGTACCTATGTTGAAAGAGTGGATAGTATTCAGAATAATATAGCCCGCATTCGTTCGATTATGACTAAAATTGAAAACCGGTATCGCAACGAAGAACACAACGCAATTGATCCCCTGGAGATAATCGATTATCAAAAATCCAGGGAAATGCAGGAAAGATGGCTTTCAGATTATCAAACAAATAAACTATGAATGCACTCCTGGAAAAAATATTAGCCCAGATACCACCCCATGCCGACGGTATTGAGCGCCTGCGTTATATCGGTGAAACCGTGGAGAAAATGACGCCGCAGGAAATTTATACCATACAAAATAAATACAAAGAATTCCTGATGGTCATGCGTAAACTGGGAGCATCGGATATAGAGTTTGGCGGCTTTTCATCGCAGAATTATATTTGGTTCCGCATTCAGGGGAAAAAAGCGCCGCGTCATGAATTGGGTTTTTGGCCTATCGATCATGCAGATATTTTATGTATGGCATTACTCTCCGCCAAACAACGCGAAATGTTATTGAAAAACCGGGTTATGGATTTTTCCTTCACAATGCAGGATCAGGAAAATACCCTGCGCTGGCGCGCCAGCATGTATATCGACCTTGGTCACCTGGCTTTGAATATGCGTTCCATTTCTTCAACAGTGTATCCTTATACTAAACTTGGTTTTCATCCAAATATATCCCGGTCGCTTTCTCTCTCTCATGAAAAACAGGGACTGGTGTTGTTAACCGGTATTACCGGTTCCGGTAAAAGCACCACAATGGATAGTATTGTCGATGCCAATAATCAAACGGTTAATGCCCATATAGTAATCATCGGCGACCCGATAGAATTTATCCACCAATCGAAAAAGTGCATCATCCGGCACCGCGAGGTCGGACGCGATGTGTTATCGTTCAAAGACGGCGCAGTACAGTCCCTGCGTCAGGACCCCGATATTATAGTCGTGGGCGAAATGCGTGACCCGGAAACGATCATGACCTGTCTGGAAATTTCCGATACCGGCCACAAAGTTTTTTCAACACTGCATACCGGTTCGGCGGTGGAAACGATCGACAGAATTGTTGCCGAATGCCCCACCAATGAACAGGAACGTGTGCGTGTACGCCTGGCCGACCAGTTGCGGGTGGTTATTTCGCAAAAACTGGTGCCCGGTCTCGATGCAAAGCTGACCCTGGCAAAAGAAGTGTTGCTGGTTACCAGTTCGGTGCGGGCCGCTATTCGCAATAAAAATATTTCCGAAATTTACCAGATGATCGCCGAAGGCAGCAAACTTGGCATGGTCACCCTGGAGCAGGACCTGGTACGGTTGTCAAAGTCAGGTGTAATTGCGGAACAAACGGCTCTCAATTATGCCAACAATAAAAAACGAATTCAGGAATTATTAAATTAGAATAAAATCATGAAAAAAAGAGCGCTTGGAATATTCATAGATGATTACCAGTTAAAAACTGCTTTACTTGCCAGTAATGGTAAAGAAATTGAAGTTGAAGCCCTGGAAACGTTTCAACTCTATGAGCAATTGGAAGAACGCGATAAAAACCTGGAGACCGAAAAGCATAACAAGTCCCAGGCGATTGAAGGCCAGGTGTTCGGCATCGATGTTGAAAATGCCCGTAACCTGGAAGGCGATAGCGATACAGTCGGCAGCAATAAATCCAATATTGATATTGTCATTGATATTATCAACCGTATGATTCCCAAGGGAACCAAAGTCGGTTTTAATCTTTCCAATTCGTTTACCCTTTACAAAAAAATCTCCGATAGTACCGAGACTAATAAAAAGAAAATCAAGCAGGCGATCTGGAAAGATTTTTATGAAAACAGTGACAGTGATACCAAGTTTGAAAATGTTAAATATTTAAAGCAGGAAAACGGTTCCCTGTTAACAGTGGTGCACGATGATCCACTGGTGCTTGCTGCCCTGTTTGATGAAGCTTGCACTTTGACCCGCACCACGCCGGTGCGCCTCACTTTGATCGATACCGTAGAATTTGTGCTGGCGCATGAAATATGTAAAAATTATGAATTCGACAGCGACAGTCATACAGCTGTGATGGTTTTTGCGGAAGGTTTTACCAAAATTTTCTTTATGCGTGGTAAAGAGATCATCTCTGTGCTGCCCACTATTCACGAAGGCGCCGATTCGGAGACCGTTTGCGATACCGCTTTTTCAAAAATCTTGTTTGAACTGGATTCCGGCAATATTTCCTCATTAAACAACATAGTGTTGGTTGGCGAAAATATCCGTCTTGATTCCGATGTCTATTTTAAAAAACGGTTGCCGGAATTAAATATAATCCGTTTTGACGCCGCCCGCGCTGCCCATGGCATGAATATGGAGCAATATGCTCCGCAAATGGAATCGTATGGCATTGCTATTGCGCTGGCATTAAAAATTATTGATGATAAACAAACCACTCCCTATAACCAAAACTTTTTGCCCGCGCGAATCAAAGATAAAACCTCGATTTATAAGGTGAGTTGGCATGGCTTATTATTATTGGCATTTTTATTTGTAAGCGCATTTTTTATTACTACCAAGAGTATAAATAACAATATTACTATAAAAAGCGCAACAGCTCAGTCTGCCTACCTGGACAATGAATTAAAAGACTTGAAATCGGTAGCTCACCAGGTTGACAGCCTGAGAAATGAGATCAAAGAGCTTAAAAAGAGCACGGCTTTGATCGACTCTATGACCAAGGAAACGGTTCGCTGGACCTCGACTATTGAAGCTTTTTCCCGCGCCTACCAGGAGATCGGTCCTTTTAGTATTACCAAAATAGAAACCCCGCTTCAGGATCACATGGTAGTAGAGTTGAAAATGAAAGACCGGGCCCAGGTGGCAAAATTGGAACGGTTTGTCGATTCTAGTATTATCCCATCGATTTATACGGCAGAAGAGAACCCTGACTTTATAAATGTAAAAGTTGATTGTCAGGTAAAAATTGTAGACCCTGAAAAAAAAGATAGTAAATAATATGCCATACACAATCAGAAATACTTTGTTTATCGGAATTTTTTGGCTGCTCATTATGGCGCTTGGCTTGTACTATATCTATGGTGTGCAGAACAAAAAGAAAGAAGCTTTGCAAGCTGAAATCAAGCAAAAAACCGACCGGGTGAACGACCTGAAAAGCATGCAGATTACCCGTCACGAGTTGATTGAGAGTTATAATCATTTAAAAGATCTCAGCCTGGGTAAACTGGGCGCCCTGGCCGGCAACGAGTCGCCGGGTGAAACATTTGATTATATGCTGCGCGAGCTGGGCCGCACCAGTTCGATGCTGGAATTAAACCAGGAGTTGATTGATAAAAAGGCTTTTAAAGATTTTCAGCGCAGTACTTATGCGATCAGCGGGGAAGGCTCTTTTAAGGATTTCTTTGAACTGGTTTGGTTCCTTGAAAATGGGCCGATTTTCTATGATATTCGCTCTATTAACCTGGATCGCATTGGTATTGACCAGAAAACCGCGGATGACAGGAAAAGAGGAGAATTGGCATTTGCTGTAAATGTATGGGGTTTTCAGAAGGAGAAAGGACTTGATATCGAACCGGTTGTCCGCGAAACCGGAACCCCGACTACAGTTGCTGATATAGTACAAAATTCTTTGGCAGATGCTTTTGATCAATCAATATTAAATAAACAAAAAAGAGCGGATGCGGATTATCAAAAAAATCTGGCGGCGAATGGCGTAACGACCGCTAATCCTTTCAGTAACGAAAGAGTGCAGGCAAATCCCGATGGGTTACCGGAGATAACCCCGGTTACCGAGGTTTTAGCTGTAACGCCAAACAGTGTGGTGATTAAGGATAAAAGTGGAAAAATTAAAAAACTAAGAATTGGGGATAGGGTGTTGGGAGGAACGGTAGGAAGAATTGATGTTAAAGCCGGTACCGTAGGTTTTAATATTCCATCCGCGGGTGAGGGAAGACCCCTGGTATTATCTTTAACTAAAAAGTAAGTGAATGCTATGAAAAAGTTGAAATTGCAAATAATCGGTTTGATGATCATTTTTCTTACTCTTCCCGGAGTATCTCAGGATGATATGCCCCGAGAGTTACCTCGCGAATACACATCCCCGGATGAATTATGTTCGTTAAACGGGCAACTGGAATTTAGCGATGCCATGAATATTCTCAGTGAGTATTCAATTCAGTTTGCTCAAAAGCCAATTTTTGACCCCACCAAACAAAAGGGGCCAATTGGCATTGATATTAATGCTCTGCATTGGGAAAAAGCGTTGCAAATTATACTCAGCAGCCGCGGATTATGGTATGAAAAAAAGGAGCATTTTTACCAGATCGTCTTCCAGATGTCCAGCGCTAATCCGGCTTCCAGCGAATCCGGCGGCTTGCCCAGCGATATCCGGCTGCGCCCCGGCAGCAGGGAGATCAAAATCGAAACGATCTTTTTCGAAGGCGACCGGAAAATGATCTCTGAAATTGGAATTGATTGGACGACCTTTTATAACGGCAAAGTCAGCTTGAATGCCGACCAGGTCGGCGCTCTCTCCGTTAACGAAAGCTTTCTCAGCGTTTCGGTCACCGGTCCCTCAGGTTATGATGTGGATATCAGGGCGCTATTGAATGTGTTCGATTCGAATAATATTGGTAAAGTGTTGGCCCAACCGCAGGTAGTTGTTACCGAAGGCAATGAAGGTAAAATTCAGGTTGGCCAGGATTTTTCTATCAAGACCAAAGATTTTGCCGGCAACCTCATCGACCGCTTTTTCAGCACCGGTACGATATTACAGGTAACGCCTTACCTTATAACAGATAGCGAAAAAGGCGAAGCTATCATGCTTAAAGCGCATGTTGAGCGCAGCAATGCCAAACCGGATGTAGTTAGCACTATTATCAATAAATCCGAAGCCAATTCCTATATTCAGCTTTTCGATGGCGAGGAAACATTGATTGCCGGATTGTATAATACAGAAAATAATGTAATGCGCAAAGGTATTCCAATCCTTAAAGATTTACCACCATGGTTTTTTGGTCTGTGCTACTTGTTCGGCTACAACCGTACCGAAACCGCGCAAAAAGAGCTGATCATCATCATCAAGGCAAGTATATTGCCCGATGTTTTTGACCGCAACCAGGCGCCTATAAACCAAAATCTTTGGGACCCGGAAGCTGAATTAAAACTGGAACAATTTAAAAAAGGCAATATCAGCCCAGCAATGCCACAACGGCAGATTAATTCCTCAACCGACAAAAAGTCCGATCCGGCCACCAACTCTATTCAACGGCAGGCATATACTCCTCCTCCGCAAACCAGGCAGGTTTCCAGCAACAAACAATTACGGTCCGAAGCTATGGCGGCTCCGCAAACTTCCGTATCTGCAAAGGCACCGGTAGTTAAAAGCAATAAACCGGTCATTAAAACTGACGAGCCGGTTCTGGGAAATAATTATTTTGTCGGCACAATTCTAACTGTTGAAGATAATATCATTATCATTAAATGGGATAATGATTTTGATACAGAAAAAATATTCGGTAAACGTTTTTCCATTGTACGTGTGAATGATACAAAAAAAGCGGTCACTGTGGGGCAGGCGTTAATTCAGGAGACCAAGTATGACCGTACCATCGCCAGGAAAATTAAGGGTAATATTCAGCCCGGCGATTTAATTGTTGTCAAATTTAGTTCACAGGTATAAAGTGCATTGAGAAGGTAATTGTCATGAAAATAAATTATAAATCGCTTGCTACGCTCCTCTTTTTCACCTTGTTTTTGGTTATCTATTGTGGTAAAGATGAGGAAAAGGTATTAGGCCCTAATCGTCTTGAAAAGGTTGAAATCCTTGATACTCCATACCTTCCGGCCGATGGTATTTCTACAACCACTATAATAGCGGCAGTCTATGATACCAGTGGTTACCCGGTTGAGGGTATTAATGTGAAATTTGAAACGACTCATGGAACTATTACCGGTTCCGCTAAAAGTAATATTGCCGGCGAGGCTTTTGGTATTTTAACCAGCGCAGCCAGTCAAACCGACCTGAATGTTGTTGTCAAAGCCACTCTGCAGGACAGCGGTTCTCTGAACAAATCCATGCCGAATAAAAATCACCTTGTTGTTAAACTCCAGGGCGCAGCCGAATCCAAAACTCTGAAAAAAGCCCAGGCAGTCCGAGCAATTTCCGGCACTGTTCAACTGACTTTTGTCGGCCTGTCTTTTACCGCTGCCATTGATGAAAATGATATATCGGCGGATGGCATAAACAGCGCCAGGCTGGAGGTTGTTGTTAAAGAAACATCCAGTAAAAAAGCAATATCGAATGCTACTGTCTATCTGCGGGCAATTCATAATAATATTCCCGGACAAATTTTAACTGATAATAAAGGTGTTGCCACTGTCAATATCACATCCATGACCCGTCCGGGTGTTGATACCATATTTGTCGATTACGGTACTTTTACCAGTATTCCCATATATATGAATTTCATCTCACCGAAATTGATCCTGTTTCCGGACGAAGGACAAATTTCTGCGGACGGAAAAAGTAAATTAATACTTACCGGCAGGCTGACGACCTTTAAAAATAACCCGGTCCCTGGCGCGCGGATCAGTTTTATAACCAACGACGGTTCGATCACCGCCACGGCTACGACCAATGACATGGGCGACGCCCTGGCTGAACTGGTCAGCTCTGAAATGCAAAATAATAATGTCCGGGTTATTGCCAGTTTTTATGAGGTTGCAGATACTTCGCAAGTGCATTTCATCGAGTCCGCCGGGCAAACATTGTTTACCCTGACCGGTGCACAAAGCGTAATTCGTAATGGAATTGCAACGATCAATTTTAAAGCTACTTTATATGATGAACAGCAAATGCCGGTCAAAGATACCAAGATCCGTTTCCGGGCAAATTATGGCAAAATTGATAGTGTTGGCGTTACCGATGAGCAAGGTGAAACCGAAGTAACGTTTACCGCCGATGTTGATACTCTTGATGCAACAGATGTAGTTACTGCCCAGTTCGGCAGCCTGATAGCTACTTTACCGGTCGATTTGCTCGGTGTTTCAATGCAAATCGCCGCCAATCCCGATTCCATTCAGGCGGACGGTATTTCCACCTCGCAAATAACCGTACAGTTAAAGTTATCCGGCTCCCGTGAAGTCATACCGCATGCCGAGTTAAGTTTTAATTCCAGTTTGGGTAATATTCCCAACCTGGCAACAACAGATTTACTGGGCACCGCCAAAGTCCAATTGATTTCCGAAAACCAGGCCGGCACAGCAATGGTTAATGTTTTTTATGGCAAGTTGATGAAATCAGTGCCGGTGATTTTTGCATCCGAGAAACCGACAACGATATTATTATTGGCTGATCCCAATTTTATTTGGGTCAAGGAAACCGGAAATCTTGAACAAACAACCATCACTGCACGGGTATTATCGCAAACGGGAACCCCGGTCTCAAATGATGTATCCGTCAAGTTTACTATTTTAAGCGGACCCGGCGGCGGGGAATCGATTTTCCCGGCCAGGGCTGGTTCATCGACAGAATCTGTACCGATAAAAACAGTCAATGGAGAAGCTAAAGTTACTTTAAAGTCCGGCACCCGTTCAGGAACGGTGCGAATCCAGGCTGAAGCAGTGGGCGAGTATGATATTATGGCGCGTATTACCAATGTAGTTATCCGCTCCGGCCCGCCATATATGTGGATCGATCCGAACGATAAGAATCATGTCGAAAGCCACATGACCATTGCTTTTGATTACGTAAACCAGGATGGCTGGCATAATGTGCGTAACTATGAAGTAACCGTATATGTCGGTGATCGTTATAATAACCCGGTCGAAGCAGGTACTGCAGTGTATCTTACTTCAACCGCCGGTATCATTACAACCGATATTGTAACCGATTCCAAAGGCGTAGGGCATGCGCTGCTCATGTCGGCAAATCCCAGGCCGTATTTAAATCCTTCCGATCCTTTTGTGCTGGCGCCGCATCGTATCCCTAATCCGAATGATTCGGATATCATGTTGGATATAAACGTTCCCGACTTTGAGGGCTCGGAAGTTATGAACAGCCTCGGTAGCCTGGGTGAAAATGACGGTATAACCTATGTGCTTGCCAGAACTCATGGCTGCGACCAGAACTTACACCAGGCCGACCAGTCCGATTCAACGGTAATTGTTTATACCTATGGTAGTGTCATATTTAGCGGGCCGTTATATAAATTTGAGGTTACAACCAACAAGGATTCCCTGGCGATTGGTCAGGCTGCTGCAATTATAATACGGGTTTACGATATTAATGGCAACCCTGTATCGCAAGGCTCAACCCTGACGGCCACCAGTTCCAAAGGCCGGCTGGCGCAGACCAACTTTATGCCCAGTCCCGAAAAATATGGTCAGGGCAGTACTTATTATGCTACTTATTTATTGAATAATCTTGATCCTGTTGACGACAAGGCTGGTACTGCGGAAATCACTTTTAATCTTGAAAGTCCCAACGGCAGCGCCACTCAAACGATCTTTATTTATTTGTCACTTGATGAACCCGAATAGTGTGAATGTATTATGGCCTCAACCGAAGTATTATTAACAATTGGCGCTTTGATCCTGCTTTCCATGTTTACTCTGACTCTCAATTCACACATGGTGAAGGATCGTGCGGCCATGTTCCAAAGTGAACAATACCTGGAAGCGATAGGCTCCGCCCAGCGGTTTATTGAACAGGCGGAAGTGCTGAGATTTGACGAGCGTAAAGATGCTTCTGCCATCGCATCATTTACCTCGTCGGCCAATCTGGGTCCCGATACCGGAGAATCGTATGGCACATTTGATGATATTGATGATTATGATGGTTACAGCATAGAAGATAGTCTGACAAACTCTATTCTGTTTACTATCAATGTTTCTGTGTATTATGTGGACCCCGATTATGCTTATACACCGACAAGCAGCAATACTTATTATAAAGAAATGACGGTATCTATTCATTCCGAAGCGTTTGCCGGACCAGTGGAAGGAACGATTGTTTTACGCAAGCTTTTTGCTTACCATTATTTCTTCTCGGATTAATGTTAATAAGCAGGTATATGTTATGAACAGTATGATGGATGTAATTATATCTTTTGTTATTGCCGGGATGATTATTTTAATCGTCATCCAGGTGGACTCGAATGTGAAATCCAGTTCTATTTTTATCGAGCAGGATCTCCATGCCCAGGAATATATGAAATTAACCGCTGATGTTATGAACTGGGAACTGCGCAAGATTGGTCACTGCCTGGCAAAGCCGGAACGGGCAATCAGGGTCGCCGACACTTCACGAATAGTATTTGATTATAACAAAAATCCCCGCGCAGTGCTGGGATTCAATAACGGTGATTCAACCAGGATCGAGTATCTTTTTAATGTATTGGATGAAACTACCCCTAATCCACGCGATAAAAAATTTATTCGCAAGATTGATGGCGCTTCACATAATGGTTACAGCCTGGGTTTGACCCGGGTTTTTATGCAATATTACAACAAGCAGGGAACTCTGTTAGCTACACCGGTTTGCGCCGATTCCCTGAGAAAGATTAAAACCATCCGTGTAAACCTGGAGATTGAAAGCAAAGAGCCTTTCAAAGAAGAGTATTCCCGGTTTATTTATTCGATGCGAATTACACCCAAAAACTTGTTGGGTGTATAAAATCATAATGAAACAAGAGTATTATTATGGGCAAATATTCAATTATTATCGTGTTGGGTTTGTTTATCAGCATATTGTTTATACGTCTGCAGACCCAGAACTCTTTGCGGCGGGGAATGGATAATTATGTCGACAAGTATAACCAATATGTATTGCGCAATATAGCCAACAGCGGCGCTAATGCCGCCCTGAACGCTTTGATGCTCAATGTTGAATCTACTACAGGGGTAAATAATCGTCCCTGGTCAAACGGAAAATTCTCCTATTTTTTTGAACGCAGAACTGAAGATGCCCGGCTGGGGCCGACTATGATCCGCGTTACTTCAATAGCGGAATACCTTGGCCAAAAAGATACTATATCCGTACTGTTAACCCGGCCATCTTTTTCCCGCTTTGCCTATTTTACCAATACTGAAGGAACAATCTGGTTTCAAGGCGGGGATACCTTGACCGGTCCTACGCACACCAATGATTATTTTCATATGAGCGGCACAACCGGCAACCAGGTTGTTTTCAAAGGCAAGGTGACCAGCACAAAAGTATATTCTTCAACGCAGCCTTATGAAAAATATTACAGCACCTCCAGTCCCGAATTTCAAGCCGGTACGGAGTGGCTGGTGCCTGAATTAAAAATGCCCAGTTCCATTCCGATGGATGTCGTAAACGCCGCCACTGCCGATGGTATTACCTTTGGTAACCGTTATACCTGGATCAAGTTTCAGAATGATTCCACGGCGTTGATTTGCAGTAAAAGTACTTCAACCACCCCTACCGCCGCCGAATATACTACCTATAATTTGTCGGGTAGAAATGGGGTTATTTATGCTAAATATGCTACCAGTCCCACCAGTACAGTTGTGCACGTTCAGGGCACGGTAAGCGGCAAGGTAACAGTTGCCTCAGAGGGAATCATTAAAGTGACCGGCAACCTGGTATGTAATGATAATCCGGCAGCCAACCCCAATTCAACGGATATTGTCGGTCTTGTGGCTACAAAAGATGTTGTGGTCGCAAATAATACGTATCTTGCCGACCGTACAATCCAGGCGACGATGATGACCATGAATCCAACCACTGCAACTTATTCACGAAATTTTTATGTGGAAAATTATTCTACCAATACCTATGGGTATTTGCATGTGTACGGAGGGATCATTCAGTATGCGCGCGGCGCTGTCGGGCAGCTTGGAACTCCACACAAGGGTTATTTAAAGGATTACAAATGGGATCCGCGTTTAAAAGATACCAAACCGCCCTATTTTCCAATGTTACTGGCATTACGTAAAATTGCATGGTATGACTGATTAAATTTTTTTGAGGGAAAGCACACGTGATTGCTAATGTAGTAAAAACCGAAGAGACGCAAAAAATTCAAAATTCCAAAAATCCTGAATTGATTGCGCTGTTGAGTAAAATTGATAAATTACCGGTGCTGCCGCCTTTGGCAATTAAAATTATGGAAAGAACCAAAGACCCGGAATTTGGCATTGATGAATTGATTGATATGATCCTGATGGATCAGGTTTTGACCGCGAAAATGGTGCGGGTAGTCAATTCAGTCTATTTCGGTCTTGGCAGAAGAGTAGACTCTTTGCGTGAAGCGCTGGTTTTTTTAGGAGCCAAGGAAATCAATAATGTTGTTCTGACAACAACCTTGCTCAATACTTATAGCAGCCCCAAAAACGCCCAGATATTCAGAGCATTCTGGGAATATTCATTTGCCACCGCAGTGGTCAGTAAATTATTGGCCAAGAGTCTAAAGTACAAAGATCATGAGCGCGCCTACCTGGCCGGTTTACTACACGACATTGGTGAGATAATCCTCATCCATAATTTCCCGGAAGAGTTTGGGAAAATTATCAAGCGGGTGGAACAAACCAATTGCACCTTTGAAGAAGCTGAAATCGAGGAACTGGGACTAAGTCATACGGATTTTGGACCCTGGCTCCTGGAGCAATGGAATTATTTTGGCGAAATCGCTCATGTTGTATCACGTCACCATAAACCGGAAACGGCTGTTTTTGAGAGACACCTGGTGGCGATTGTCCATTTGGCCGGTTTATATTGCCAGAATAATGAACTTGGTTTTGGCATAAGCAAGGATGTTAAATATAATTTTGAAATGAACTATAGCTGGGAATTATTGAAAAACGAGTTTTCGCCCAATAGTTCATTTAATATTGGTATGCACATTACCAGGTTGGATGAAAATTTAAAGTATATTAAAGAAATTGTTAAAAATGCCTTTCAGTCATAATGAATAATGCTGATTTGTGGTGACAAATAAATCATTCACAATCATCGGATATTGATTATAAAAGGGGAACTATTAAAGCCAGGGGGTGCTGATTTAAATTTTGTTAATTTCATTATGTTTTACACTATTTTTATATTGTAAAAAAGACAATAAGTATTAAATTACATTTTTTATTTCATGTGATTCTCTAGTGATTTCCGACTTGGTTATTATGAGGATATCTTTATGAATGCCATTGTATTGGTTATTACCGGTTTTATTCTATTTGTCATTGCTTATATCGGTTACGGCGCGTTTCTCGCCAAAAAACTGGGCATAGATCCGAACCGTAAAACTCCGGCGCATGAACAGAGGGATGATATAGATTATGTGCCGGCCAGGGCGCCCGTACTGCTGGGGCATCATTTTGCATCGATTGCCGGAGCTGGGCCAATCCTGGGACCAATAATCGCATCCGCTTTTGGCTGGCTGCCAGTGTTCTTGTGGATTGTAATTGGCGGTATTTTCATGGGCGGAGTACATGATTTTACCTCAATCATTGCCTCTACCCGTCACAAAGGGCAGTCTATTGGTAAAATCATCGAGGCCTATCTTGGCATTCGCGGTAAAGTATTATTTATGATCTTTGCTTATTTAACGATGATCCTGGTCATTGCCGTGTTTACAAAAATAGTAGCAACTACCTTTGTTACCGTGCCTTCGGTAGCCACTTCTTCTATTCTGTTTATCATTCTGGCAATTGTTTTCGGATTGGGCATATACAGAACCCGGCTGCCGTTATCCATCGCTTCAATTATTGGCGTTGTACTGTTATTTTTATGTATTCACCTGGGAGCAAGCAATCCGCTAGTTCTTTATGAACGGTTTCTGCAGCCGGATACCAGGGCGGCTGTTACACAATTAAAAAGCGATAATATTTTGCAGGATACAACCGCACCTGCGGTAGTTCATCAGGCGCTGATAGCTAATAACTTGCCGACCCAGGCTGCTGAAGTAAAAGCCGCTGAAAATAATACTTATAATTTTTGGGTTCTGTTCATCCTGGTCTATATCATGATCGCCGCAATAGTGCCGGTGTGGATTTTATTGCAGCCCCGTGATTATCTCAATTCCTTTCTGTTATATGCCCTGATCCTGGGCGGGCTAATCGGGGTGTTTTTTGCAGATGCGCATATTGTTTTACCCCAGATTACCCAGTTCCATACCAACATTGGCTACCTGTTCCCGGTGTTGTTTGTTACTGTTGCCTGCGGCGCTATTTCCGGCTTTCATTCCCTGGTTGCCAGCGGCACAACCTCCAAGCAACTCAATAAAGAGGGCGATGCCAAAATTATCGGTTATGGCGGCATGTTGATTGAATCCATGCTCGCGATTCTGGCGCTGGTTGCCGCAGCTACCATGCTTAAAGATCGTTATACAGCATTAACGGACAGCAAAGATTATATTGCCCTGTTTTCCGAAGGGATTGGTCAGTTTATTGCTAAAATCCCCTTGTTAAATGTTAATCCCCATGCCGGCATTACCTTCTCCGGCCTGGCTGTTTCCGCTTTTGCGCTGACCACATTGGATACCTGTACCCGCCTGGCGCGTTTTACTTTTCAGGAATTTTTTGATATTAGAGGTGAGAAAAAAAGCCTGCTTTCCCGCAACCGCTATATCGGCACGGTCATTACCATTGTATGCAGCGCGGTGTTTATCTTTTCAGGTTCGTCGAGCGCCTTGTGGCCGGTGTTCGGTTCCGCCAACCAGTTGCTGGCCGCCCTGGCCTTGCTGGCGGTAACTGCCTGGCTCTCGCATCTTGGAAAATCAACCTGGTTTGTCAGGTACCCCATGTATTTCATGTATGCAGTTACCCTGGCTGCCCTGGCAACCCTGGTATATCAAAATTTCCTGGCCGGGCATTATACGCTGGTTGCAGTCGGCTTGTTTTTAATCGTTATTTCAATTTTATTATTAATTGAAGCTATTCGTTGTTTTACCAAAACCGGTAAGGGTTTACCGCCGGTTGAAATTTAATCATTCAATTTTTTTCATCAGGAGAAGTACACATGAAGCACACCGATAATATTCGCGTTGATATTGGCTTACTCAAAAATTATGTTGATAAAAAAGCGCTGCTGGCCTTGCAGCCGGAAATCGACCGTGTCATTAAATCCATTCGCAATAAAACCTGCGCCGGTAACGATTTCCTCGGCTGGCTGGACTTACCTTTTGCCGGCGATAGCGCCGAATTAAGAAACCTGGATAAAGTCGCCAATGAAATCCGTGCCAATGCCGACCACCTGGTGTGCATCGGTATTGGCGGCAGTTACCTCGGCGCGCGCGCGGCCATTGATTTTCTTTCTTCGCCGTTTGATAAACTGAATCGTAAAAACAAGATCATTTATCTGGGCCACCAGTTAAGTACCGATTATGTTTATGACCTGTTACGGATGATTAAAAACAAAAAAGTATATATTAATGTCATTTCCAAATCCGGCACTACCACCGAACCGGGCGTGGTATTCCGCATTGTTCTGGATTACCTTAAGAATAAAGTGGATGCCAAAACCCTGGCGGAACGTATTATAGCCACGACCGATGCTAAAAAAGGCGCGCTGCACGATATGGCGGTGGCGGAAAAATACCGCATGTTTGTCATTCCCGATAATGTCGGCGGGCGGTTTTCTGTGCTTACGCCGGTAGGGTTGCTGCCGATTGCCGCCGCGGGATTCGATACGCATGCCCTGCTGGAAGGCGCCAAATCCATGGCCCAACTATGCCGCGATAATGACAATGTACTGGATAATCCGGCGTTGACGTATGCCGCCGCCCGTTATTTGCTGTACAATAAGAATAAAGAGATAGAGATTCTCTCCGCTTTCGATCCCGGCGTGCAGTATGTGGGCGAGTGGTGGAAACAGTTGTATGGCGAGAGCGAAGGCAAGGAAGGCAAGGGTATTTTCCCGGCCTCTACTATCTTTACTACTGATTTACACTCGATGGGACAGTATATACAAGAGGGCGAACGCAACCTGTTCGAAACATTTGTTACCGTTAAAAAGATGAAACGTAAAGTAACCATACCGGAACTGGCCGGCAACAAGGACGGCATGAATTATTTGGCCGGCATGGATTTGGCTCAAGTGAATCACCAGGCGTACCGCGGCACCGCCCTGGCGCATTTTGCCGGCGATGTGCCCAATATGACCATTACCTTGCCGAAAAAAGACGAGTATTATTTAGGACAGTTATTTTTTATGTTCGAATACGCCGTGGCGGTCAGCGGTTTGCTGCTGGGCATCAATCCTTTTAACCAGCCGGGTGTGGAAGCCTACAAGCAAAATATGTTTGCCCTGCTCGGCAAGCCCGGTTATGAAGACCTGAAAAAGCAATTGACCGGCAAGTAAGCAGAATATATGATTGGAGATTTTTTGAACAAGTTTGAAAAAGAGATCATGGTAGTTGACCGGTCAACCCTGTTTGCCGACGGTTATTTTCAGGGATTTGCCCCGGCCGGGGAAATTGATTATAAAAAGATTATCGTGGAAAATTACCATTATATCAAACGGGGCATTGCCGAAGAACGACCGGAATTTAAACAGCCGATTGCTTATTGTCTGATCATCCATTCCGAAACCGGACACATTTTTGCGTACCAGCGCGCCGCGCAGGAAGATTACCACGAAGCGCGGCTGCGCGGCAAATGGTCGTGGGGCATTGGCGGACATATTGACAAGATCGACGCCGACGGCGATGACCCGATTCTGACCAGCATGGAGCGGGAGATAGAGGAAGAGGTAACCATGCCGCATTATGCCCCCCCGGAGATCCTCGGCTATATTAATGACGATGAAACCCCGGTTGGACAGGTGCATTTCGGGTTGTTGTTCCTGGTAAAAACTATTGCCCACGTAAAACCTCAAGATGCGGAAATCCACTGGGGGGGATTCAAACCATACGCGGAACTTGCCGAAATTGTCATGGCAGCGGACAAGTCCGTGGAAAGCTGGTCCGAGTTCAGCCTGGAACCGCTGCGCAAGTATTTGCTGCAAAATGGTTATTCGATTTAAGGTAATTTCCTGACATCGTGATGATTTTTTTCTTGCCATTATAAGAAAAAATTTATAAATTATCAGGCTTTACAGGAATTATTTTTTGGCGGCGTAGCTCAGCTGGTCAGAGCATCGGAATCATAATCCGAGTGTCCGGGGTTCAAATCCCTGCGCCGCTACTTTAACAGGCCTCTTTTACGGGGCCTGTTTTGTTTTGGGGCAAAGAAGTCTTTCCCACCAATATACTTTTTCACAGAACAAAATCTCATCAATAATGAATTAATTATAATTTGTTTATGTTTTATACATATCCATTCAAATAATATTTTTTTCAACATGACTTTCCTTTAGAGAGGGTTTATGTTATATTCCAGATTCGTTACTATTATTTCAATTATTCTCCTGTTTGTCTGCCATAATCTATTAGCACAAATTATTGTCCAGGGCATTGTACAGAATAACGGTGCTGAGCCAGTTAAGAATGCATTAGTGGAATTGATAGATCAAGCTGATACTAACACGGTCTTCAGTAGTTCTACTAATGCCGCAGGACTTTATACTATTCAAATCCCCGGAACAGCAATTGGAGATGTTGCCACAAAGAGACCTGGTGTATTTAATCTTTTACAAAATTATCCCAATCCATTTAATCCGGCTACTGTGATCAGTTATCAAATTCCCTATCCTGCCCATATAAGTATTGAAATTTATAATGTTCTTGGGCAAAGGATTAAAGTTTTATATGAGGGTTTTCAAACCGATCTGTATGGCCGGTTGATTTGGGATGCGACCAATGAACAGAACCAGGGTGTTTCGGCTGGCGTGTATATTTATACGCTGCGCACTAAAGATACAAGAATAAACAGGAAAATGTTATTATTGGACGGCCATGCTGGCGCTGTAAATGTTTTAAGTTCTGAATCTGCACATAAAATGTCAATCGCAAAAGATGTTTTGTTTAAAGCGACTTCTGGTTTGTATACATTACAGGTAAGCGGTGAGGATATCGCAACATATATTCAGCAGGATGTGCAAATTGTTTCAAATACCACTATCAATGTTGATGTTGAACTTATTGTTACCGATATTGATGGTAATATTTATAAAACAGTAAAAATCGGCGAGCAGTGGTGGATGGCGGAAAACCTGCAAGTGACTCATTACCGGAATGGTGATCCGATACCCAATGTTACTGATAATACAGAATGGACGACTCTTACCGATGGCGCCTATTGTTATTATAATAACGATATAACAACCGCTGTCGATTATGGGGCCTATTATAACTGGTACGCCGCAAACGACAGCCGCATTCTAGCCCCTGCCGGCTGGCATGTGCCTGTAGATGGCGAATGGAAACAACTGGAAATGTTTCTTGGTATGAGCGAGTCCGATGCAGATACTATTGATTACCGGGGGCCGGATGCCGGCGGAAAATTAAAGGAGACCGGAACCGAGCATTGGAACAACCCCAATGGCGGCGCTACCAATGAAACCGGTTTTACCGCCCGGGGAGCAGGATCACGGAATGACAATAATGGCGAATTCGAATATATGGGACTTTTAGTCATTTTACGCTCCGCTCAAAATATAGAAAATGATACTACCTGGGATCGGGGACTCACTTGTTTCTATCCCACTATACGACGTTTTGTAACATATAAACTTGAGGGTGGTTCTATTCGCTGTGTTAAAGACAGCCGACCGGCTGCACCAAAACTTTATTTACCAATGAATGGCAGTACGGAAATGGGGACTACTCTGCTGTTGTACTGGAAGTTTAATGTAATTACAAGCTCTTATAATCTGCAGGTTGCCAGTGATTCGCTATTTACGAATATAATCTATGAAGAGAACGATATTCCGGTCACAACAACAAAATTTCAGTTAAGTAATCTCAATTTGGGAACGACCTATTATTGGCGCATCAATGCAATTAATGCTGATGGAACCAGCGACTGGTCTGAAACCTGGAGTTTTACAACGACAACACATGAAACGGAAAATATTACTGATATTGATGGCAACATTTACCGAACCGTCCAGATCGGCGAGCAGGTATGGATGGCGGAAAATCTCAATGTAACCCATTATCGCAACGGCGACCCAATTACTTATGTTACTGATGGGAAAGAATGGCGGGACCCCAAGTATGGCGCTTATTGTTATTATAATAATGACCCCGAAAATGGTATTGAGTATGGCGCATTGTACAACTGGCTTGCTGTGCATGACAGCCGCAAAATTGCCCCGGCAGGCTGGCATGTGCCTACGGATGATGAGTGGATGGAGATGGAAGAATTTTTAGGTATTCCTAAATCCCAGTTAGAGATATTTGACTGGCGTGGTACTGTTGAAGGCGGTATGCTGAAAGAAATCGGATTATTGCACTGGGACAGTCCCAATACCGGGGCGACCAATGCAACCGGGTTTTCAGCCCGGGCTGGTGGCTACCGTTGGGGTTTGGATTTTGATGGCATTTTCCTGAGTAAAGGAGAGGGGGTTGAATTTTGGACCGCAACAGAAAAGGAACAACGCGATTTTGCATGGATACGCAGTCTGGCTGCCACTACTTCCATGATTTACCGCGCTACTGCGGTTAAAAAAGATGGATTATCGGTTCGGTTGGTAAAAGATTGATTACATCCATTAAGAAGTACCTCTTATCGCACCGGGTTTCATTACCCGGTGCGTTGAAGAAAAAGGATGTAAACCCATTTACGTGCATGTTTTGGTATCGGTAATGGTATAACAGGCATAGGATGGGGTCGTACCCCATCAAAATAAAAAAACAATGGGGCAGAGGCCCCATTCTACCAATTTTTCGCACTAGAAAATGAATCCCGGTGCGAGCAAGATTATGTTTTTCCATTCGCGTTTATTAGCGTCCATTAGCGGTTAAACTCTGGTTTAATATTATTTAAACCGCGAATACACACGAATGAACGCTAATAAAGAGCAAACAGGATATGAATCCCGGTGCGATCTAAAAATTTTCCTGTGCTACGCACCTGGCATTTACTATATTATAAAATAATCATGTAATTTTAGGCAATTAATTATTTTCATAAAAAAGAGCGAATCTGAGGTGCGTAGCACATTGATTAACAAAATGGGCATCCGTAAGGGATGCCCCTACACATAAATTTCTTTTTTTTCTGCATTCATTCAATTATATTACCCACTGAACCTGTTTGATAATCCCTGTAATTGCATTATTGGAGCGACCGATGCAAAACCCGCATTCAAATCCGAAATCCGCCAAAATCACCCGCAACGTCATTGCCCTCGGTATCGTCAGTCTCTGTACCGACGCGGCCACGGAAATGATCTATCCATTAGTACCGATATTCGTTACTCTGCTCGGCTCCGGCGCATTACTGCTGGGAGTCATCGAAGGTGTTGCGGAAACCACCGCGGCTATGCTCAAACTGGTCAGCGGCATCATATCGGACAAGATCGGCAAGCGCAAATTGCTGGTAGTCATTGGCTATGGCATATCCACCCTGGCCCGGCCGTTTACCGGGATTGTCTCCGCCGCCTGGCAGATTGTGCTGGTACGCATGACCGACCGCATCGGCAAGGGCATCCGCACCGCGCCGCGCGACGCGCTGATCGCCACTTCGGTGGACGACAAAATACGCGGCAAAGCGTATGGCTTTCACCGCGCCATGGATCACGCCGGGGCCGTCGCTGGGCCGGTTCTCGCTCTGCTGACATTGACGATTCTTATCCTCGGCTTTAACATGCGCGATACCATGTCCATTCTGCGCTGGACGTTTATCCTGGCGATCATACCGGGAGTCCTGGCGCTACTGGCGCTGATCTTGTTTGTGCAGGAAAAAGCCGCGCCGACCCCGACCGGGAAAAAGTTTTCTCTTTCCATAAAACAGTTCGATAAAAATTTTCTCACTTATCTGGCGGTGGTGTTGTTGTTCACCCTGGGCAACTCATCGGATGCTTTTTTGCTGCTGCGCGTGCAGGAGGCCATTCACAACAGCCAATCCCTGTATAACACAGTTTATGCCGCGCCGGTCATCGGCGATATGATTCGGGGATTTGGGGATAGCGAGGCGCAGCGCAAACTGGTAGATATTCTGTTCATTCCGCTGGTGTGGGCTTTTTTCCACATCATCAAAGTCGCTTTTTCTACCCCAATGGGCGCGCTGTCGGACAAGATCGGCCGCAAGATCGTCATCAACATCGGCTGGGGCATCTATGCCCTGGTGTACCTGGCGTTCGCATTCCTCGACCGCCTGCCGGGTTCGTGGCAGATCATTGCCACCTTCATCCTGTTTGCCATCTATGCCCTGTATTATGCCTTTACTGAAGGCGCGGAAAAAGCGTTTGTGGCCGACCTGGTAAAACCGGAGCAGCTCGGCAGCGCTTTTGGCTTGTTTAATTTTACTGTTGGCCTGGGCGCGCTGCCGGCCAGCATCATTTTCGGGCTGCTGTACAAAGAGTTCGGCGCTATGGCGGCGTTTGGCTTTGGCGCAGCGCTTGCCGCACTTGCCATGCTGCTACTGGCGGGGTGGATTAAAGAGAAAAACGGCAGATTGTAGATGCAATTTTAAAAATTGCAATTTCTATATAAAAATTGTATTATATTAATGATTACATGTAGAATGAGAGAGGCTTTTATTAAAACCGTAACAATATCATCCCGATTTCAGGTATGCATTCCCCGCGAGATTGTGGATAATATGACATTAACACCGGGTCAAAAAATGCAGGTATTTCAATACGAGGATAGAATTGAATTAGTACCGGTGAAAAGTATAACCGCTAGGCGGGGTTTTTTAAAAGGAATTAATCCCCAAATTGACCGTGATGAGGACAGGCTGTAACACTTAATAAAAACTAATGAGAAATCACTTGGTGCAACTCCCTGCTTAAATAAAAAACATCATTACCAGCTACTTGATGCTTTGATAAAACATCAATAATTGAAAGGTATCAAAAACCCGAATATCAATAATCAGGAGCTTTTTATGCGCAAACCAACCACCACCCTGGTATTTATATCAAGCCTCATCATTATTCTGGTCATCATCGCCGCCGGTCTGGGCGTGTTTTGGCAGGGCGAGGGCGAGGCTTTTGCATTCCAGTCCCTGCGCGGCGAAACCATAATGATGCAGGGGCACGGACTGTACTATTACGAAACTGTTTCCACAGCAGCGCAGGCTATCGCCCAGGATGCTGTAACCCTGATATTAGGCGTACCCTTACTCATTATCGCATTGGTACTATCCCTAAAAGGCAGTTTGCGGGGACAGTTATTGCTTTCCGGCACACTGGCCTATTTCCTGTATACGTATGCTTCGTTTGTCTTTGGCGCAGCGTATAATGTCCTGTTTCTGCTGTATGTGGCCCTGTTCTCGCTCAGCCTGTTTGCGTTCATCCTGTCAATAATGGCAATAGATGTTTCAGGTTTAGCGGTGCAATTCAGCCCAAAGCTGCCACGCCGCGCGATTGCTGTTTTTATGTTTGCTGTCGGTTTATTCCTTATCATGGCCTGGTTGGGGCGTATTGTTCCGGCTTTGGTGAATAACCGGCCGCCGCTTGGTCTGGAATCATCAACCACCCTGGTTATCCAGGCGCTGGATTTGGGACTGGTTATACCGTTAGCAATTCTGGCCGGTATATTGCTCTGGCGGCGCCGTCCCTGGGGCTATATGCTAACGGCGATTGTGCTGATAAAAGGATTTACCCTGGCGATGGCGGTTTCGGCAATGGCGGTGAATATGATGTTGGCAGGCGTTCATGTTGCAATCGGCGAGATGGTCATGTTCCCGACCCTGGCGCTGGTTGATATTGGTATGATGGTAATTTTTTTAAAGAATGTTGAGAGTGCTTGAAAAATTAAATAAATTATAAAGCTGGAATAAATAGTATTCCAATCTTTATGTATGTAATTCAAGTTATATTTAATTATGAATGTTGGGGGGAAATTCAATTTTTTTCAAACTCTTGATGATTTTGTCCGCATCTTTTTTGGATACAATTCGTAATATAAATATAACATTTTTTTCAATACCATAAAATATCCGAAACGAGTCGGTTTCACTTTCAAATCTTAATCTATAGCAAGGGAATTTAATACCCTGAATACTTTTTATTTTGTTCTTGAAAGGAAACGGCTTTGTTTCAAGTTCAATTGTCTCTTGCACAATTTTTTTTTGCACATCAGTGGATAGACTTGACAAATCCCTGACAGCTCTTTGAGTGTATTCAACCTTAAATGTCATTAACTGATTTCCGGGAAAGCTTTTCTAATAATTCCTTTGCCGGAATCGTAGCGCCCGATTCGTATTCTTGTTGGGCATTATCGAATTGTTTCTCAAGGTCATAATGACGGGCCAGAATATAGTCTTCAAGTTCGTCGCCATCAATTTTGGATAGTAATGCATAAGGTTGTCCGTTGCGTGTTATAATTATATCTCCTTCTTCATTAGCGCTTTTAATATATTTTGAAGGTGATTTGCTCAATTCTTTTATATTAATAAATTTCATACAAACTCCATAAAGGTTAGTACATTTATACTTACAATATAAAATTCTATTTCTCTATAAACAATGTTTTTTTTAAGAATTTGTAAATATTCTGAATTTCAATTTCAATTTCAACTTGAATTCTTTCATATTATTTAATAATTTTTGTAGAGTAATTTAATTGTACAGGATAATTATGTGTGTTGAAGAACTTGGCTGCTGCGGGGCCTATTGTAAAACCTGTCCGGTTTTTGCGGAACAATTGTGCAAGGGGTGTAAAATCGGCTATAAAACCGGGGAAAGGGATCTTGCCAAAGCCAAATGCAAAATGAAGGTGTGTTGTATTGGTAGAGACTATAATTCATGCGCAGAGTGTGAACTGTTTGCGACGTGCACAGTGTTGCAAGAATTTCTTGGCAAGAACGGTTATAAATACCAAAAATACCGCCAGGCACTGGAGTTCATTCGCAAACAGGGGTATGCACAATTTATAGCAATTGCAGATCAATGGATCAGGCAGTATGGCAAATATGAATGAGTAAAAATTCAACCTTACCGATTTCCCATTACGGATTAATAATTAAATTCCTCTTGTTGCATTGTTTTATTTAGCAGGGTAATGAAAATCATTATCGGCAAACAAGCACAATACAGGAGCTTTGTAGATGAGTTTAGCTGCCTATATTTCAATGTTGCGGGGCATTAATGTCAGCGGTCAAAAAATGATACGGATGCAAGAGTTGGTAGCTATGTATAAAACTTTGGGCTTTACTAATGTAAGCACTTTTATTCAGAGCGGCAATGTCGTCTTTTCCTGTGCAAAACAGGATATTGCCTCATTGACAACCATGATAGAGGAGCAAATCCATAATCACTTTGGCTATTCCGTTTCCGTATTCATCCGAACCGTTCCGGAAATGGCGCATATTATCACTACCAATCCATTTTCAAAACAAGAAAATGAGACAAATAAGAATATTTATATTACTTTTCTTCAAACCCAACCCGTGGTAGAGGAACCGAGGAATGTGAAAATAACCTCCCAAAGTGGCGAAGAATATATACGGGTGGATCGTGAAATATTCCTGTTTTGTCCCAATGGTTATGGACGTACGAAATTGAATAATAATTATTTCGAACGAAAATACAAACTACCGGTGACAACACGTAACTGGAACACTGTGAAAGAGCTGTATAAATTGGCTACCTTAATATGATCAATATTTTTTGATATTTCTATCATTTTAAAAAAATTTATCTGTAAAATAGAATATCCCTTTTTTCACCTTTTCATTAATGTCTTTTCAATTAAAAAAATGTAACATTGAACCAAGAAGAGTAATGTTGATAAAAATGTAAAAAAATGTAAAAAATCCCTTGCTTTTTTTCATTTTAAATATTATATATATATAGCATAAAAAATATAAACCGGTTCAAATTTTCGAGAGAATAAAATTCAACTTGAAAATACTTAAACGTTTTCGTAAAACACGTCCGGTTGCGAAATCTAGAGTACAAGTTTTTTTTTACCTGCATTTTGAACCATAATTTTAAGGAAAAAGTAAGCGCAGATGTGTGCGGGGCTTGCTTTGGTTAATGATGAAAGGAGGTGACTTGCTGGCTAATTACAGGTGTCATTTAACGTCTAGTCAACAATAACTTACAAAAACGGGAGAGTAAAGATGTTGCAAAGCAAACATAATACACGTGTATTATCATTACTTTTTGTTCTGATATTTATGTTTTCCATTAATACCTTTGCCGATGGCGCTAAATTTCAGCAATTGGAAGCTGACGGCCTGGTATGTATGGAAGCTGAAAATTATTCTGCTTACAGAGAATCAGCGGGCGAATACGCCTGGGAATTGCTTGCCGATGCTCCGGTTGATTTCTCCGGTACCGGTTATATGCAGGCTTTTCCGGCCGGTAACAATGATTGTAAACCAATCGATTTTGCCCAGCAAAATGCCCCGGTAATAGAATTCTCCGTCAATTTTATAAATTCCGGTACACATTATGTATGGGCGCGTTCCGCTCATCACGATGGTTATGATGATTCCGTTTGGTTCGGTATGGATAGCGCCATTGAAGGCACCTCGCCCTGGTCTTTTATTGATCAAAACACACTTGATGCCTGGTTCTGGGTTGGCACAATGATGGATCAAACAAGAGCCGTTGTCAATGTTACTGAAGCCGGCGTGCATATTTTTGAAGTGTATATGCGCGAACCCAGCTACAGGATCGATAAAATCGTCATCACCACCAATGTCGATTATACCCCGGAAGGTGAAGGCCCAGCCGAAACTTTATCCGCTACCGCAGTAGAAAAGAATAAAAATGTTGTAGCAGCGGATTTTACCCTGGCGCAGAATTATCCCAATCCGTTCAACCCGGTTACCACGATCGGCTATGCACTACCCAATGCTGAGAATGTAAACCTGGCTATATACGATGTAACCGGCAAGCACGTAGCAACCCTGGTCAATGAATACCAGACTGCCGGCGTATATAGCGCTCAGTGGAATGCCACAGGACTTGCCAGTGGGATTTATTTTTATAAACTGCAGGCCGGTTCTTATTCCGAAACCAAAAAGCTGGTTTTACAAAAGTAATGTTTTGCTGTTTATATAATTTGTAACTCTTAAAAAAAGCGCGTCAGGTGTCCGGCCCGGCGCGCTTTTTTGTTGGTTGTAAGAAAAAAATATGATCGATAACCTACATAAAAGTAATCCGTATTCTTTTTTACTTTTTTTGTATTTTTTTAATAATTACCAATTATTAATTATTTTAAAACATTAATAGTCGTTATTTTTTTTGTTTCAATACATATTTGTCTTGCATATATAAAAAAATTTTTGTATATATAGTTGAATAAAAATCTACAGTCTATCTCTGAAAACCGATCCTGTATTCCTCCTATGAAATTATTATTTACATAATAACCGGCAGTTTTTTTACTACTGTTTCTGCTTATTGCGCTGTATTCATAACCATCTATTGACCTCTCTGCTCCCGGATACGCACTACTTCAGCCATAATACACCAGTTTTACAAAAAAATCTCTTTTGCCGGTTACCGGGATATAATTCTCAAATAATTTATGTATACCGGTTCCGACAGAAAGGAAAAGAGTGAAATGATTATTAAAAATTTATCTGGTCAATTACACATTGATACCTTAATTCTATATAACCCTATCTATAAGCCTTGAATAAAAAAGGCAATTATCATTATCAAACATTGAAAGGAGTGATGAACAAGACAAATGGAAAAGAAGCATTAAGCCAGGCATCTTTTACTACTAAAAGGAGGAATGAAAATGGCTGATGAAAAAGCTAAACAAAAACCACTCGTGGAAACACTAAAAGAGGGATTCAAAATATCAGATCTACTTAAATTGGAGGTGTGCAATCCAATTAAAGATAAAATTGATCAGATCAAAGTCTGTTTGCCTGATATTTCATCTTGTCTCCCGGATATAGAGTGTATTCCGCAACGTTTCTGCCGGCCTGATTTATGTAAACCTGCATCAATTTGCCGGCCGATGTATTATTGCAAACCAGACATTTTTTGTGTACCAGTGACAAAATGTGTACCGTTAGTACCCTGTAAACCGGAAATCTATTGCGGACCGGGTTCAATGTGTGCCCCTGTAAACTATACAATACCAGACTTTGAGGATATATATATAAACCCTGCTGAACAAGTTCTGGTCAGGGAAGTGGCTGTAGAACTAAAGGAAATGATACAGGAACTTGAAAAAGTTAAAGCCGAGATCGTGGAAATAAGAAAAAAAATAAAATAAGGTGAAAACGTGGAGAGGAAAACATATCTACATCCTGCCGAAAGATACGTAACCCTGAGAGACAATATAGAAGTGGTTTTGGGTGCTCAATTTTCACTTTTGATCAATTTTAAAACTGGCGGATTGCATCATCTTAATCAATCCGCCAGTGAAATTATGAAATTATTTTTAAGTGGATCAAGTATCGAGCAGGTTCTGCAACATATTCATACCAATATTGATGATGTGAAATGCCTGTTGGATGAATTACACAATCTGAAATTGATCGATTTTACCGTAAAACCCGGGAAAGCACCGGATAAAGATGTGGTTGCTGCCCGGCCTGAATTGTCCTTTATCTGGATTGAAGTAACCAACCACTGTAATTTGCATTGTATTCATTGTTATGCACAGGCATTATCCGGCCCCGGTAATCAACCCGATGCTGAGCAGATCTGTTCATGGCTGGATCAGGCTGCTGCACTGGGTTGCCGTAAAGTGCAGTTTACCGGTGGAGAATGCACTTTGCGGCATGACCTGATAGAACTGTTTAAATATGCAAAACAAACAGGATTCGAGACGATAGAAATTTTTACCAATGGCATTGGTCTGAATGAAAACCTGATCCGCTTTTTAGCCGAAAATTCAATTCATGTCGCTCTTTCTTTATATTCTTTTAATGCCGCCACCCATGATCGGATTACCGGTATACCCGGTAGCTATGAAAAAACAATGTCCAGTTTGAAATATATACTGGCATATAATGTTCAGGTGCGGGGCTCCATTATTGCCCTGAAGCAAAATGAAAAAGAGGTGAATGCCACCAGGGTGTTCCTTGAGCAATTGGGTGTTCCCTCCGGCCCGGCCGATCCTATCAGACCCTGCGGCAGAGGACTCGATATGACGAACTGGCCATCGGATTATGGATTAACTTTTATGCGGACAACGCCCGACTTGATAGTCGATAAGCAATTATATGATACGAGTTTGTACTGGAATAATTGCTGGTTCGGTAAAGCCGCTATAACTGCAACCGGTAATGTTATACCTTGTGTATTTGCCCGGGAACAGGTTGCCGGTAACCTGAACACACATACTTTACAAGAGATTCTAAATAACGGACTGTTATCTTGCTGGCAGCTATCCAGGGATAAAATAACCGTGTGCAAGGACTGTGAATATCGTTATCTGTGCAAAGATTGCCGGCCTTGGGCCTTTGGTTATACTGGTGATTTGATTGCCAAATCCCCAACCTGTACGTACAACCCATACACCGGGGAATGGAGCAAGGCCGAAACGGCTATGAATAAAAAATAACCGGTGGTTTTTCTCAATGTATGAGCTGATTATTTTTTCATGACCGGTTTATGACTAGATTGTATTTACCCCAGGCATTTTTTCCCCTGAACCATTATAGTATTAATGATTTTAGTGGTAATTATTGTCTTAAAGAAGATTTTTCTTGTATATCTCTGTGAAATGTAGTAAATATTAACTTTACATTTTGATGGTGGATATAGGGAGAAATAGGAATTATTTAATATAACCGGGCAACAATTTTGTTTTTAGTATTATTTTTACGAGGTGGAATTGAAACTACCCTGATTTACCGGGAAAAAGGTTAATTAAAAGCTTAACAAAAGGAGTCATAAAGATGAAGAATAGTACTGCGCGCATTCGCCTGGTCCTGATTTTCCCCCTTTTGTTTGTTATGTTTGGGGTAATTGGATCAAACTTGTACGCTCAAACCTCGGATACGCCAACACCCAGGGAATATAAAAATTCCATTGATACGTGTCCCATGTCGCCGATGTTTAAAATTTACGCCATTCATTATTGTCGCAAAATTACCGATCATAGTGAACTCATCATGGGGCCTTATTATGCCAATATCCATTACAAGGATATCGGTAATACCGATGCGCCGGGCTTTATTGTCGGATACCGGCATTATTTCTGGAAAGCGCTACACATGGATTATCAGCTTATGCCGCAATGGGATCATTTTTATGAAAAGAACGAGAACAAAACCTATCCGCTGGGCTTTGACCTGTGGAATGAATTCCGCCTGGGTTATGTGTGGGATTTTAAAGTGGCATCGGTGCCGGCTTTTATTAATGTGCAATGGCCGTTTGGGTTCATCCTGGTAACCGATGACAGCGCCAAACCGCAATCCTTTAAAGATCATGCCAAAGACCATCCATTTTTCTATTTTCCGCCCATGTTCTTTTTGGGAGTGCGATTTTAGCAAGTTTTTTTCAATTTTATCTTTTATTATGTGCGCATCAAATTATTTAACGTTAAAATATGCCGGAAAGGAAATTTACCATGCTGCATAATACCGATTCGGACAAGGTTGCCAACTTCAAGATGCTATACCTGATCGGCGGGATGGCCGCTTTTTTGGCGATGGCGGCCAACCTGCTGGATATAGTTCTTGGTTTCGGCAGTGCGGATGTTACCGCCTATGGTTCAAAATCCGCCCGCGAGTGGTTTGCGTTGTTTAATGCAAGCCGGTTTCATGGACTGTATATGCTGGGCGTTCTCAATCTCGTTTACCAGGCGTGCCTGGCGCCGTTGTATTATGTGCTGGTGCAGGCGCATCGCCGTTACCGCAAACTGGCTACCGTTGCTTTGGCGCTGTTTTTCATCGGTTTTGCGTTGTATGTGGAACGAAGCGCCGCCATCCCTATGGCTGTGCTGGCGGATAAATTTGCAGCGGCCACGACCGATGCGGAACGGGCAATTTTAGCTACCGCCGGAGAACGAATCCTGGCGCGCGGTGAGGATTTTACTCCCGGCGCGTTTCCCGGGCTCATTATGGGCGGCATTGCCGCGCTCATCATGTCGTTTGTCATGCTGCGCGGCGGCGTATTTGGCAAGGTCAACGCCTGGATCGGCCTGGTTGGTTTTGCGTTCCTGTCCCTTTTCACCATCCTGGCGACTTTTAAACCGGAGCTGTATATTATTACTTTTTATGGCTTTGGCATGACCGGCGGCATGCTGGCGTTGGCCTGGTTTGCCTTGACCGGGCGGCGGTTGTTCAGGCTGGCGCGAACTGCCGGACAAGAACAGGAGGGTCGATAATGGTGGATAAAATCCTGGTTACCTATGCCAGTCGCACCGGCGTCACGGCCGGCGTAGCCGAGGCGATTGGCAAGACCATGACCGATATGGGATTGCCCACAGAAGTTCGTTCCATGAAGGAAGTTACGGACATGTCGCCGTACCGGGCGGTGATCGCCGGCATCGCTATACAATCTGCCAAGTGGCTGCCGGAGGCTATGCAGTTTTTACAAACGCATCGCCCTGCCCTGGCCGCCAAACCATTTGCCGCCTTCCTGGTGTGTATGACCCTGGCTATGCGTAATGGTGAAAAATACCGGGACGGCGTTTCCGCCTGGCTTGCTCCCGTGCGGGAAATAGTACATCCTATGCACGAGGGACTGTTTGCCGGGGCGCTGGATATTCGCAAAATCCCCGGCTGGGGCGACAAGCTAAAATTCCGCCTCAGCGTGCTGTTTGGTGTGTGGCGCGAGGGCGACCACCGCGACTGGCCGGCCATCCGCGCCTGGGCGGAAGAGGTGGGGAGGGGGATAAACAAATAAAATAGTTGTAATAGCAATACAATATATTTTTAATATGAAAATTAATTCCTATCAAGGCTGAATGTTAAGTGAAAAATTATTAAATAGTGGGTGAAAAATGGGAAAAACTGTTTATATATTAGGAGCTGGAAGTTCTATTAGTAGTACTAAGAATTTATATCCAAGTATTTTTGGAATATTTAAAAAAGCCTGGGAACTTGAAATAACATCTATAAATAAGCATGTTTTATCAGAATATAAGGAACTTGATAATTATTTAAGGAAAACTTTTGGATTATCTATTTCTGATAGATATAAAAAACTTGACTATGAAAAAGTATTTACATTCGTTGACATAGAGTATGATAAAGGTTACTTGAAATTTGGTTTATTAAAACAGAATTTGCTAACCATTTTAGAATCTGTATTTATGAAATTAAAAAATAAATTGGACCCCGATCAGGAATCTGAATACGGCCGTTTTATCAAAGCTATTAATCCCCAAGATACAATAATTACATATAATTGGGATGTGTTGTTAGATGATACTTTAGGAAGGGAATTTTTTCTAAATAAAACTTTTTATCCCAAAAATAACAGCTCTAAATCTGTTAATCCAAATGGTCCAAATAGTTATTCATTTTTTATAACAGCACTAAAAAATGATAATTATAGGTATAAAGATTTATCACAAAATGGCAACTTTGGATTTTATTTGAAACTTCATGGATCAGTTGATTGGCACAAATGTGAAAATTCTGAATGTAAATCTTTTAATAAAGTATTTCCAACTTTATTTCCACTCAAAGAGAGGTTATGTGATGAATGTTTAGAACCTACCAATACAGAGTTGATACCACCTACCCTTAATAAATCAATTTCTAGCGAACCTTTGATTAGAAAACAATGGAATATAGCAATTGAGGAATTAAAATTAGCCGAAAAATTAGTTTTCTGGGGGTACGGGTTACCACCAACAGATTTTAATACTGAATGGTTGATTCGTCAAACCCGTAATTCTGATAATTTGAAAAATATTTATATAATTAATCCTGATCGTCGACATAGAAAGAGGATAAAACTACTATTTAAACAACAAACCAATCCTCAACTAATTAAAGAGTATAAAAATTTTGAGGAATTTTACCCTGAATTTACCACTTGGCACAGAGAGGATGAAGTCCGATAAGAATTTGTCCCACTAGAACAAAACTTTTAAATAAGGAGTATTAGGTTTTAAAATGGAAGATAGAATCATCCTTACAATTTACCATTATTTTATCGATACCAATTATATGAATCCTGTGCTAAATATCCACATTTAAGACATTGTGCTTGATAAACACCGAATTCAGTTTTTTTTAAAATATCTTGACCTGGATAATCTTGATTCATTTCCCCCCATCTTGTTGCACTTCTACATTTACCTCTACATATTAATTTTATAACTCTTTTTCTATTAGCTCTTGAAGCATATACAGGTAAATATCCTTCAAAACTTAACGAATGCGATTCTGGTTCTTCAACAATATTTTCTTTTGAATAGGTATAGCCTGATATCTGTGAAAATTTTGATGCTTCAATATTAATAGAATCATAATTTTCTGAACTCATACATCTTACATTTCTTCCGCTTTGTATTAATTCATGTATTTTATGAGTCCAGTATCTATCATCAGCCATTGGACCAATAATTGAGAATAATTTTTTATCATCATCAATTATAAATAAAAGAAAATTGTTATTATGTTTCATTGACTTTATTTCCTATAATTTGATAGCAAAGTGGAACTTAGGAAAAATTTTTAATTTATATTGATATTTTAAGTAAATACCACTGATGTTAAAAAAAAAGTGCTTCGATTATTCAATATAAAATTAGATTTTTGAAATTTAAATCAAATTTTTTTCAATTTCTTTAGCTGTTGTTATGCTATCGTCAGCAAGTTTGATATTAGATTCTTCATATTGCTTAAAAATAGTAGGAAATCTAATATTCTCATTATTCATAGAATTGGTTAATATATTCTCCTGCTCAACAAGTTTCACATAGTTAGATTTAAAATTATCTGCACTATTTATAATCTTTGTGATTTCCTGAATAAGTTCACTTTTCAATAAGTTGGTTCTTTTTGTATAATAATCCCATCCATAGAGTGATGTAGGTGTATCTGAAATATGGTTTTGAAATAGTTCAACTGAACTAGTAAAATCAAGTTGGTGGTTATAAAATGCCCTTTTTGCTCTTATCAGTTCATTTTCATCATTCAAAAATATTATTAATTTCTCCTTCAATTCAAAATTGATATCAGGATATAAACCACGCAACTCAATTATTAAATTAGTTCTGTCAGCTATAGATTTTTCACATAGATCAAATAATTCTTTAAAAGTCATTCCCGAAGCTTCCGATTCCACTTTTAAAATTGTTTCTGTATATCCAGCATTTTTACCTATAGCTTCTTCTAATTTATGTTTTAATTGAAAAACACGATAATAATTATAACCAAATTTAGTACCCAAAATAAGAATTGCTATTATTACTATTGATAATGAGGTAACTTTAAAAATCTTTCCCAACTTAAAAATTTTTTCACTTTTTTTATTTTTAATATCATTTGACTTATTATCAATTGTTTCTGGTAAAGGTGTGTTATCATGAATAATAATAGGAACTTCTATATTTGCCCCACAGTGTTTGCATTTACCTTTTTGTCCTGCCATTTGCTCATTCTCTTGGTATTTAGCTCCACAAGATGAACATCTGAATTGAATTTCCATAAGGACCTCCTTATTTTTACATTTTTTAACTTACCTTCCCTGAAAATTATAATATTCTATACCCTGCCCCGGAATCATCGCATCATATTTGAAATTTGATTATTATAATTAAATCATTTCATTGAAATAATCAAGAAATATTTTTGTTTATATGAATTTTTTTGCGTTAGATTTTTTTAAATCAGTGTTACATAAAAATTTGATTGTGATAAATATTTTTTCTTGCTTGTTTTTACATAAAATTGTAAATATATATGATAATGGTTTTTACCGGGTTAGTTTTTATGAGGACTATATGAAAATAATTCGCAATCTTTTTTTCGCCCTTTCCCTTTTCCTCGCCGCCAACTGCCTTGCCGAATGCACCTCGTTCTGTTTTACCGCCGGGGATTCGCTCCTGTTCGGCAATAACCTGGACTGGTATACCGGCAACGGCCTGGTGGTGGTGAACAAACGCAATGTCTCCAAAACCGGCTGCTGGTATATGAACAAACCGTCATGGATTTCCAAATACGGCAGCATTACCATCAACCAGTTCGGCAGGGAATTCCCCTCGCGCGGTATGAACGAAGCGGGCCTGGCTATTGGCGAAATGACGCTGACGGCTACGCAGTTCCCGAACCCGGATATCCGGCCCGCCATATCCCTGTTGCAATGGATTCAATACCAACTGGATAACTGCGCCACTATCGAAGAGGTCATCGCCACCGATAAAGTGATCCGCATCGACCATGAAGAGTACCACAGCCATTTCCTGGTCGCCGACAGCACCGGCAACTGCGTTACCATGGAGTGGCTGAACGGGCAACTGGTATATCATAGCCGCGAAACCCTGCCGGTAAAAGCGCTGGCCAATGAAACCTATAGCAGTTGCCTGGATTATTACAATACCAATCCTTTTCCGGTGCCCACCGGCAATTCTTCGCCGGCCCGATTTGTCCGCGCCGCTGCCATGATGAAAGATTATAATCCGCAACAGCATGGCGGGGCGGTCAACTATGCATTCAGCATATTGCGCAGCGTCGGCGCCGGAGATTGGACCAAATGGAGCCTGGTGTTTGATATCAAGAACCGGCGCTTTCATTTCCGCACCAATCTCAACAGCAATATCCGCTATGTTGATTTCAGCGCTTGCGATTTTTCACCCTCGACGCAGGTGAAAATTTTTCAACTGGATAACCAGTACGCCGGAGATGTGCGACAGTATTTTATCGATTATGATTATAACATCAACCGCGCTTCGATCTATGCCACCTATAATGATATCCGCGCTTCGTTCGGTGAAGTGTCGGACCGGGTGAAAAACGATATGGCCAATTATCCCGATACCACCGTACCGTTATCGGATGGGACTGGCGAGCCCGGCGGCAAAGCCGGGGTGTTCCGCTTGCACCAAAACTATCCCAATCCGTTCAATCCCGCTACAACCATATCCTGGACCATTGCGGAGACGAGTCATGTGATAGTGAGTATTTACAATCTCAACGGACAAAAAGTTGATCTATTGGTAGATGAATTCCAGCCGCCCGGCGAGTACCATGAACGATGGCTGGCCTCCGGCCTGCCTAACGGCCTGTATTTTTGCGACCTGCGCGCCGGGGAGTATGCGGAGATGAAAAAACTTGTTCTTTTACGCTAATTTTGTTAATATGAGTAGTTTCATTATGAAAGAATTAATTTCAATCACAGGAAAGTAATTTTAATAAATTATACTCTGCAAAGGAAACAGATGAGAATAAAATATAAAAATTTTTTTCATACCATTGTATATAGTGTTCTACTATTAAATTTAATTACCTTAGCCCTTTTTTCCTGTGCAAAAGATTCACCGACCGAAGCAAAAAAGAATGACGCCAATACAATTACAGATATTGACGGCAACAGGTATAAAATTATTAAACTTGGCGAACAGTGGTGGATGGCGGAAAATCTAAAGGTAACTCATTACCGGAATGGTGAGCCTATTCCTAATATTAATGAAAATAGCGAATGGAAAAGCCTTAAATCCGGGGCTTTTTGTTATTACAACAACAATACTGATAATAGTAAACTTTATGGCGCTTTATATAATTGGTATGCTGTTAACGATAGCCGTAATATAGCGCCCGATGGGTGGCATGTGCCTACCGATGCGGACTGGAAGCTTTTGGAAAAAACTTTGGGTATGGAGCAATCCCTTGCGGATAAAAGAGGGTGGCGGGGTACCAATGAAGGCGGAATGTTAAAAGAAGCAGGTACGGAACATTGGACGGAGCCCAATAGTGGCGCTACGAATGAAAGCGGTTTCAAGGTTCTGCCCGGTGGTTCCCGGTATAGCGCCAATGGCGGTTTTTTCGATATGGGCGCTTATGCTTGCTTTTGGTCTTTTAATTATGATAGCAATGATTTTGCCTGGTGCCGCAATTTTAGTTACAGAAGATCCGATATTTTTTATGGCACATTTATGACGAATTATGGATTATCCGTACGCTGTGTGAAGGATTAGGTAAGCATAGCTATACAACTTGTATCACGTCTTTGCACAGGTATACAAGCTCTCAAGCACGGCTGGGGTATAATAATTTAAGTTAGTCTCAATACATTCTACCTCGCCGAGTGGGTCTTACCCCATCATAAAATAAAGTTTAATAAAAGCAATGGGACAAATACCCAGTCCTGTCTTCTTTTGTAATCTACGCGCCGGGGTGTTCTCTGAGACGAAAAAGCTGGTATTGTGAGGTAGGGGAAAAGAACACAGGAGAAAGCAAAAGCTCATCTTGCGAACTAGTGGAGCAAAAAATTTTTAGGCGCTGGTAATAGTTGGCTTATTTTCAACCCCCGTAAGGGGTAAAATTTTTCTTGAAAAAAAAGCAGCATCGAATCTCGTAGCGATGGAACTATTACTATTGTTGAGAAAATAATCCTTGCATTTTTCATCAGAATTTTATTAATTATAGTTGTTGTACTCATTTTGAGTGGAATAAATACAAATGAATATCAATCAAACCATTTTAACCCAAGCCCTGCAATTGCTGGGTGGTATTCTTGATCGCGATAAACTGGCAAAACCAATCCATTTTGTAGTCTGCAGCGGCTCTTCACTGCTTATGATGGGACTGGTTACCCGCACCACCCGCGATGTAGATATCATTGCCTATATTTCTACAGAACATCACACACCCGGAACATTACAATATGCAAGCGCCATGCCTGATTTTTTGGTCAACGCTGCCAAGCGGGTGGCGGCTGATTTGGGGCTTGATGAAAACTGGCTGAATACCGGTCCCAGGAATTTACTGCAATTCGGATTGCCGGAGGGCTTTATTGATCGGTTGTATTCAAAAGCCTATGGAGAAAAACTAACGGTTTCCTTTATTGACCGTTTAGATCAAATCCATTTCAAAATGTATGCCGCAGTAGATTCCGGGCCGGGGCGCCATGTTAACGATTTGCTGGCGTTGCAACCAACCCTGGAAGAAGTTGAACTCGCCGCCAAATGGACCCTTTTGCAAGATACATCGCCGGTATTTAAAGAAATATTAACCGATATGTTAAAAGCCTTACACTATGAATCCATTATTGCAAAACTTTAGAAACGATTTCCTGGACTCTATGCTTACCTTCCTCTGGCGGCAATGGTCCACTTTGGGAGCGCCGGGATACAGCGATGGCGATGATCCCCGGATAATAGACCCGGAAGCATTGCTCTTATTCTCCTTAACTGTTTCCCGTTATGATGCCCGTTTATTCGATGAAATAATGGACTGGCTGGCGCGGCATGGTGATTATATCAATATTCAGCATCTAAAACGAATGCAAGCGGAAGAATTCTTTTCTGCGCAACAATTGCTGTCCGCTGTTGCTGCTGTTATGGCGGAGCAGGGCAAAGCATCCAAATGGGGCAGACTGGCTGCGGTTGCCCCGGTCCTGGAAAAGCCGGAAAATTTGTTTTATAGTCAAGATGGTCTGCCAATTGCTCATTTCGGCGCTACCGATCCGGTCTTTGCTAAATACGGATTTCTGCGCCCCCCCTGGCGAGCCAGAGACCATACCCTGGCAGTTCAAATTATGAAGCATAGCGGACTGTTATTCAGGTTGCGGGCTTTGTTTGGCAATAACGCCAGGGCAGATATTATTCTCTATTTGCTGACTCATAAAACAGGGCATCCGCGCAGAATCGCGCGCGAGTGCTATTATTTTCAAAAGACAGTCCAGGATGCCCTGGTCGAAATGGCCGCTTCGGGGATCGTCCGGGTACAATCCCGTGGCAAGGAAAAGCACTATCAACTGGCGCGGGAGGACTGGTTTCAATTATTACAGATTACAGAACCTGCTCCAATCTGGCTTAACTGGCCGTTATTATTCAGCGCATTGGAAAAGATATGGGCGAAATTAAGCGATCAGGAATTTGTAAACCTGGATGAGTTATTACAATCCTCGGAATTACGGCAATTGATGAAAATTATTCGTCCCAAAATTGAATTGTCCGGTTTGGGACTGCTATTGGCAGATGACTCTATATATCTGGGAAAGGATTATCTGAAGGTTTTTGTCCAGGATATATCTGATCTCATAGAAAAGCTTGTTAATGCTCAATCAATAGTAAAAAAGCGCTATTCAATAGGATTTTCAGAATAAAAGGCGGGATAGAATCCCATCCCACCCCAATAAAACGCAAAAAGCCCCAAAATCTGGGGCTTTTTCATTATCTGTGGGCCCGGTAGGATTTGAACCTACAACCTGCGGATTATGAGTCCGTTGCTCTACCCTTGAGCTACAGGCCCCTGCTTTGTCATTTCCGCCAAAGCTTTATAATGTACTAAAACATTTTACAAATTTCAAGAATTTTTTGAATTATATACTATATTTTTGCCCGCTCAATATTTGTATAAGTCAGTTATTTTTGCACATTCCTTTTTCCGATTGATTTCGTATTCAGATCAGTCTTGTAACCCGACCCGTTTTCCAGCATTATCGCCGGCAGTTCCGGATGTTCCGGGGAAGGCGCCGCATCTGTACCTGTCAACGTAACATCTTTAAATTCAGTAATGTGCATACCGTATTTAAAGTAATCCTTATCCACATCGCCCCATTTTATGGCTACATTATTCAAGCCAAGTCTGTCAACATATTGCGCATAGAACGCGGAAATATCGGCTGCGAACAACTGCCGATCGCCATACGCGCCGCGCAGATCGATATTGCCCCCGGCTATGTCATTCAAATCACTATCCGTCAATTCAAAACGGATATTCTCAAAACGAATGTCCTTGAGGCGGCTTTCTTCCGAGCCGTACAGCAGGATGCCGTTTTCGCTCTTGCAGGTAATATCCCGGAACGTAACGTTGCGGATCTGTCCCAATGGTAACTCTGGCACACCGCGTACTGCGGAAATGTGAATCGGCTCGCCGTTGCCCCACCAGTCCCCTGTATGCAGGCGCGTTTCAATAGTCACTTGCGATATGGTAACATTTTCCACAGAGCCCATATCGCGGACGAATATGCCGATGCCGCGATTGGAGTTCGTGATATTGACGTTATTAATGTGGATGTTGCGGATGGTGTTTTGATCCATAAAACCGATGCGGATACCGCTGGAGCGGGATTGCAGGTTGCAGTTGGTTATAACGATGTTGTCCGCCTTGTGGCGCAGATTATGATAACCCGGCAGTTCGAAATGAAAGGCGTAACCGGTGATGGCAATAGCGTCGTCGCCGGTGCGGATGTCGCAATCGGAGACCGACACGTTATTACAGGAAGTAATATCCATACCGTCGCTGTTGGGGGTGGCGAGACTGGCCCATATTTTCAGGCCGGAGGCAATGACCCCGTCACAATCGGCAAAGTGCAGCGTCCAAAAAGGGGACTTGATGAGTTGTACATCCCGCACCAGCACATTCTTACATTCGGAAAAGATCACCATTTGCCGGGGGCGTTCTTTGGACGCTACCGGGCCGTCGCCGATCCCTGCGGTCACTTCGCGGAAAAAGTCCTTTTGTCTGGTAAATTGGGTGCCGCCCCATTCAATGATTTTCGGCTTGTCCCAATCGAAAAACGCCTCTTCGTTGCCATTAATAGCGCCCTGCCCGGTGATGGAAACATTATCAGCTTTGTGAGCATAGATAATACCAAAATGCGCGGCAACCGGATACAGGGGGGCCTGATAATCGGCATAATCATCCATATTGGGACTGCCAATCAGTTCCGCGCCGGTCTCCAGATGCAGGTTAACATTAGATTTCAGATAGAGTGTGCCGGTAATGTATTTCCCCGCCGGCACATACACTGTGCCGCCGCCATGTTCCGCACAGAAATCGATGGCATTTTGCAGAAATATCGTGTTTAGAGTTACACCGTCCGGCACGGCGCCATAATCCATTATATTGTAAGACCGGGCGTGCAGGCCGCTGCACAATAGCCAAATAAATATAGTTAATGTTTTTTTCATTATAGCGCCCTCTATATTAGAAACGGTTCATTGTTTTGACCATTTTAAAGGATTATTGATAATGTATGCCCGAATCCTGTTGTAATCATTTTCATCACGGATAATGTGTTTATAATAATTTCGTTGCTATAATTTATTTTCAAAACGTTGCCAACCATTGTTTTTTACATTTTGGATATAATCATTGGTTGTCATGGTTTTAAACCATTGTACAATCCGTGATATGGGCGAACCTGTGTATTTGCCCATTTTCCAGGCAGACACGCAGGTCTGCGCCCCTGCCACATTACCGTGTAATCCCAATCAATACCACATCTGTTTTCGCCTTTAGGGTAAAATCTTTGACCACCATTTTTTCGTTAACGGGACGGAGATCGCTCATCTTTTGATATGTACCCGTCTCGCAATCGTAATATTGTAAATGAATTATGCCGGGAAATGGATTGTCGAGTGTTACGGTAGTGGTGAACTCTTTGTCTTGTGGATTAAAGAGATATACATACGAGGCGCTGCCGCATTGCACCCCCAAAGCCTGAATGTCGGAAGAGGAAACGGTCACTGCCGTTTGCCGGTAATCGCCCTTGCCCATATTCAACATATGATTATGTATTTCCCGTACCCTTGCAAAATAACTGTTCATACCGCGATAATCAAAATACTCCCACCACCAGGACATGGGCAGAACTGGTGTGGGGGAGAACAGGCCATACCACAGACCGCGTTTAAAATCGCTGTCCATTTCCGCGCCGAAATCGTCAAAGTTCTTTTGCCAGTCCCATTCATAGCCAAACTCGCCGATAATATAAGGCTTGCCGTGCTTGCGGGTATATTCATTGATGGTTGCGGGAATGGCGGCGGTATTTTTATAAATATGTTTCTGATTCACATCAATATATTCAATGTCATTCAGTCCCTGCACATCGCGGTGCGAAATGCTGGTGGTCACCAGGTGTTGGTAGGGATCGATGTCTTTTAAATATTCGCTCATTTCGCGATGCCATTCGGTAATGACGGCATCGGGAATGCGATTTTCCGCCGGTCCTGCATACATGACGTTGTCGATTTCATTAAAAAATTCCCAGGCGGCAATAGCGGGACTGTACCCCCAGCGCGCCACCATATAGCGCAGTTTGTCCTTGTATTGTTCGCGGGCTGGTTGCAAAATGAAAAACTCTGCCGGTGTGGCGGCATAACCGCCGTTTTTAATATTGTAATTGTTCATATCCCAGCCGTATCCTGTATAGCCCGCATGGCTGTCCAGCGCCAGCATGAGATAGACGCCCAGGGAATCGCACAGGTTTACCAGTTCATCCATACGTTTTATGCCGCTTTCATTAAAACGGGCCGTACTGTTTTGATAACGGTCGGAATTGCGTACAGTCTTCCAGTCCACCGGCAGGTTCCAGTAAATCATCCAGGTGCGGAAAAAATCACCGCCATTAGTTTTTAGGGTGATGAGCATATCACGATAATTAAATTTTTTATTTTCGTGTAATTCCCGGAAATATTTGGAATCGTCATTACTGCGCGCTTCCCAGCATATATTTTCACCGATGCCCCGGTAGATTTCGCCGTTATCGAATTGCAATGACCATAGATCGCGATTATTAAGGAATCCCCTTTTTCCGCTAGTAGTACAGGAAAAGACCATAACTGCTGTTGCATCGACAATACGACTGTTATCGCTCAAACGGAAAAAATACTGGTAAGCGCCGGCTTCGCGGGGAGTGAAGCGGGCCTGCCAGTGTGATTCGCCACCGCTTTCGCCGGACACATAAAAACAGGGCAGGATCAGTTCCCGTCCCGCTGGCGAGAGCAGCGCCATATCCAGAGCAACATCTGGTGCATGAAAGGGGTCGTCCCAATCCGCCTGCAAGGTAATATCCCATTCTGCCTTTTCATATTGACGAATTTCTTTTGTCAATGGATGGAATTGCATGATTTTAGCCTGTAAATTTCCGGCAAGCAAAAATACAATAAACAAAATCAATACCCGTAATGGTGAGTCTGTCCTGATCATTTCATTTATCCTTGTTATGTGATCATTAATATAAATAATTGTTATGTTAACTACAATGCGGTAATGGGAGAAATTTAAAAAATGTATATGTGAAAATTATTTAAACGTTAAGCAAATATTTGTATCACATAAATGTTATAAAGCAGGTTAAGAGTATTCAATAAAAAAGGTTAAGCATAGAGTTTTGTAGTATTACATGAGATTGGAAACACAAAAAAAACAACATATTTCTTAAATATTCAACAATTGAATAAAATATCTCTTGACAAAATCTAAATAAAATTATATTTTCATTCCATGAATTAATTTGCAATTTATGAATTAAACGTTTAAGTTGCAATAAACATTTAACCCCATTATTTTGCATGCACTGATTAAAGTCTTTGATTTTATTAAATCTCTTTTTTACAATTTAAAAAAGTTGGATTTAAAAATGCAAATACTATCCTATCTTATCCTGTTATTAATGACACTCCAATTCGGCTGACCAGGCCTTTTTCCCAGTTCTATAACGGCGGGGAAAAAGGCGCTTCCGGGAATCGAAATGAATACTTGGGTTTGTAAACAGTTATTGCAGATTTTAATTTATGGGAGAAATGTTATGAAAAAAGTATTCTGGTTGTACGCCATTATTTTGTTTTATATTTTGGCTGGCGCGTTTGGAATTGATGCTTTACCGGGCAGCAATAATGGCAGCAAGGCATTTGCACAAACCGTTCTTATCGGATTATTTGATGATTTTAGCGATGGAGTAGTTTCACCATTTTGGCAACCGGAGCATGCAGAAGATGCTGTTCCTCCGTTTGTTTTAACAGAAGCGGATAATGCTCTGCAGATAGTAATTGATAAATCCATGGCCGCTGAAGCTGGAAAAGGAACCTATGGCTTTTCAGCTGTATTATTTAATATCTCTGCTGATTTTTTACTGGATATGACTGAACATCCCTATGCCAGCGTTATGATAAAAACGGATAAAAATGTGCCTTTTGAATTTGGCGTTGCAGATGATACGACTGGCGGCAATAATGTAACTATTAGTAATGTAATTACTGCCGGTGATGAATATACCCAATTGTACCTTGATTTTACCGGTATGTTTGACGGTAAACAGGCGCAAAATCGTATAGCCAAATGTTACCTTAATTTTAAACCGGGTTGGGCAGCCGCCGGTGTTTTTCAGGGCACGGTGTGGCTAAAAGATTTCCGGCTGGGTTCTGAAGCGTTATTGCCCCCGCCGCCGCCCTCTGTTCCGATCAATATAGCTGCTCACCCACCGGCCATTGATGGTGTACTGGATGATATCTGGAAAACCGGCCCCTGGTACCGCGATTACAGAGTGCAGCTGGGCGCTGAATTTGTAGCTAATTTTAGCGATGCGGCGGTAAGCTGGCGCGGAATGTACGATGACAATTATCTGTACCTGTTTGTACAGGCTTTTGATGATACGCTGGTCAAAGACAGCGGCACGGAAACCTGGAACGATGATAGCTACGAAATTTGGATTGACGGCAATAACAGCAAAGGAACCACTTTTGACGGCGTCGATGATTTTGGTTTTCAATTCCTGTATTCAGGTGACGCTGAAAACCCGCTAATTTTTAACAAAGTCACTAAATCGGGTAATGGTCTGGCCGGTGATTTCTCCGGTATACTGCAAGGCGCAACCTATACCGGTCTGGGCACTAATCTGGAAGTTGCTATACCCATGACATTGTTAAAAATCACACCGGTTCCCGGAACACTGGTTGGCCTGGAAGTGGATTGGAATGATGATGATGATGGCGGCGCTAAAGAAACCAAAATCAAATATTTTTCCGATGAGGATGAATCATGGCAAAATCCGAGCACCCTGGGTAATATTCAATTAACTGATAAAGTACAAAATGATTTTACCGAAATCTGGTATGCTGAAACAGCGCCGGTTATTGATGGCGTCAAGGATGCGACATGGGAAGCATACCCGACATACGTGCTCAATCAATATATGAATTTACCAGACAGTCTCAACAGTTTTCAAGATTTAGCTCTTGATTTTAATGTTGCCTGGGATAGTACCTATCTCTATTATGGTATCAATGTAGTCGATGATAAATTGATCCAGGATGGAACATTCGCCTGGCAAGATGACGGTATTGAATTCTGGTTTGATGGAAATAACAGCCGGAAAACTGCTTATGATGGTATCAATGATATAGGCTTATCATTCCCGTATGTGCCGGGCTCACCGATTGATTCTGTTTCTATGGCATTTGGCGGTACTGCGGTGTTTGCCATTGAATCGATTCCATGGGCGGCAACTCAAACTGCGGAAGGTATTTATCTTGAATTTGCATTGCCCCTGGACTCTTTGGGCATTTCCCCGACCAATGGCTGGATGGTTGGTCATGAAGTAGATTATAATGATGATGATACCGGTGGTGGTAAAGAAAGGGATACAAAGTGTAAAACTTTTTCCGATCAGGATTTATCTTATACCAATCCCAGCACTTTTGGTTCCGGTAAATTCCTGGGTGGGCCCGGTGGAGTAGTACCGGTTCAACCTCTGCCATTATTGATCGATAAAACCACAGCAGCTGTAGTAATTGACGGCGTACTGGATTCCACCTGGTTTAATGTACGTAATAATAATATTGGCATCTATACCGGTGAAGCAGCAACGGACTGGTTTGATTTTTACAGCCGTTTCCGGATGAAATGGGATTCCAAGAACCTGTATATTTTTGTAGAAGTTCAGGATGATACCATAATTGCCACTAATGCCGATCCGTTGCAAAACGATGGTATTGTACTTTATTTTGACGGCGATAATACGAAAAACGATGCCGCAACAGGGTATGATGTTAAGGATGATCAGGTGCTATTTGTTTACGGACAAGCCCCGGTTGCAGTACATGATAATGTCAAGTTAACCAAAGCTGAAGTTGCTTATTTGCCGACAGATTTTGGTTATAATGTAGAAATAAAACTTCCTTACTCGAAAGGCTTAACCTTCACTGCTCTGGCAGACCGCCTTATCGGTTTGGAAGTACAAATCAACGATAACGATACAGGCGTTCGTAATACTATGGGTCATTGGTGGTCGGCTAGTCCCGATGCCGGTACCGACCCAAGCGTGTTCGGCACTGCCAAATTAAATACCCGCGAAACTTCCGATGTCCTGGATATTCATTTTACCGCTTATCCAATAGTCGTCGATGCCGAAGAAGATTACGCCTGGGCAAATGTGCCGTTAATTTTCGGTAACCAGCGTATGGCTGATTTTGCCAAAGTGTCTGGACCGAATGATCTTGAAGTGACCTGGAAAACATTATGGGATATGACTAACCTGTATCTTTTAATCAATATAAAAGATGAGACATTTATCCGTGACAGTGGCACATCGACATGGCAAGATGACGGCGTTGAACTGTGGTTCGACGGCGATCATAGCGACAAAACCACCTATGACGGTATAAATGATTTCGGTTTCAAAATGCCTTATAATGCTGAAACAATACTTGAAGCTATTACCAAGAGTAACGGTCCGGCAATTAATGCCACTTTATTAGCTGCCATCAAGCAGGCGCAAAAGTTAACTGCTGATGGAATTATTCTCGAATTGTCATTTCCGCTGGCAGCGTTGGGTATGGAACCCGGTGCCGGTACATTGATTGGTATTGAAGTGGATTGGAATGATGATGATGATGGCGGCGAAAAAGATACCAAACTGAAAACCTATGATGGAACCGATATGAGTTGGTCAAATCCCAGCTTGATGGGTGTAGCGCGTTTCCTGGGCTCGCCGATTGTTTCCGATATTAAACAGGAAGCTAAAGTTGCCTCTACCTTTGATCTGTTCCAGAATTATCCGAATCCGTTTAATCCGACAACCACAATCAATTTCTCGTTGCCTGTGGATAGCAATGTGAAACTGGTGGTTTATGATATACTCGGTCGGGAATTAATCAACCTGGTTGATAAACGTGTTCAAGCGGGCGTACACAGTGTAACATTTAATGCTGCTCAATTCCCCAGTGGTCTTTATTTCTACAAATTACAAGCCGGCAATAATGTCTTTATTAAAAAGATGATGCTGATCAAGTAAAAAAAAGCCCCGGAGTAATATACTCCGGGGCTATTTCAGTAATATGGGGTATATACTTATTTTAGTAGAATGATCTTTATATTGTCCCTGAATTTTGCGCATTTTAACTGGACCAGATAAATCCCCGAAGCGGCTATCTGGCCATTGGCATCTTTGCCATCCCATAAAACCTGGTAATCGCCAGCCGGTTTACTGTTGTTTTCCAGAATTCTGGCAATTTTTCCATTCATATCATAAATGGCCAGCCATACATCGGTTCTTTCCGGTAACTGGTAATTTATTGTGGTTGTCAGGTTGAATGGATTCGGATAATTTTGTCTTAGTGCAAATTTGTCCGGTAATTGTTTAGCTTGGGCAATATCCAGCGGGGTTTGCACATCGATATAGTTGGGTCGGCTAAAAGAGTTAACACCTCCCGGTCCGGTTACCTGTAAAGTTACAGTATACAGGCCGACCGACATGTATTCATGTTGCGGATTTTTATTGGTACTGGTCGTGCTGTCGCCAAAGTCCCACAACCATGAAGTAATAATCCCGCTGGAAGAATCGGCGAATTGAACGGTCAAAGGCGCCCGCCCGGAAAGCGGTTCGCCAGCAAAATAGGCCAGCGGCGAGTGTTCCAGAACCTGAATATAATCCACTTTTTTCAGGGTATCTGCCCCCCCCGGCCCGGTAACGATGAGACTGGTTGAGAACAGGCCCGGTTGCTGATATTCGTGGACAGGGTTGTGTTCAGTGCTATATGTGCTATCGCCAAAATCCCACAACCAATTTTCCACAATTCCTGTCGATAGATCTGCAAATTGCACCTGCAATGGCCAAACCCCGCTGCGTGGTTCGGCGCTATACTCGGCAACCGGCGTAGTGTCGAAAACTGTAATATAGTCAATCATGGTCAGGGTATCGCTATCTGTAGGGCCGCTAGCGATCAAGCTGACACTGTAAAGCCCGGCATTCCGAAATTCATGTAACGGATTCTGCTCATCGCTGTTGCTGCTATCCCCAAAATTCCACACCCATTGGGTTATATCACCTGTTGAAGAATTGGTAAACTGAACCTGCAGGGGAGCAACACCCGACCGGGGCAAGGCGTCAAAGCTGGCGATAACTGTACCCTCAACAACGTGGATATAATTTTCTTTAGTCAGACTGTCGCTGCCGCTGGGGCCGGTAACTTTTAATTGCACACTATACTCTCCCGGTTCATAGAAAACATGGAGGGGATTTTGCTCCACGCTTGTCGAGTCATCGCCAAAATTCCATAACCAGTTGGAAATTTCCCCGGTTGAGGAATCGGCAAACTGCACCACCAAAGGTATAGGGCCTGACAAAATATCTGCTGCAAAATCAGCTTGCGGTGGAACCGGTAACGCCTGGATATAGTTGTTTTGAATCAACGAATCCTGGCCACCAGAACCCGATACTACCAGGGTAACCGAATATTCACCGGAATTTATATAAATATGCTGCGGGTTTTGGATAGAGGAGGAGGTTAAATCTCCAAAATCCCACAACCAGGCAGTAATGTCGCCTGTTGACAAATCTGTAAAATTGACAGTTAACGGTATTACTCCACTAGTGGTATCGGCTATAAACATGGCAACCGGCGCCGGAGTTGTATTGATTACTGTCAGGATAAAAGATTGTATATCTTCGCCATAACGGTCTGCCGCCTTGATGGTGACATTATGCTGGCCGGTATCCGCTAACCTGGGAGTCCAGGAAAGCAAACCGGTTACCGCATTGATGGTCATTCCAGCTGGGCTTTCAGTTAATGAAAAAGTAATTGTATCGTTCTCCGCATCAGCAGTTTCGACCTGGTAAGTATAAAGTTGTTCTGCCGGGCATTCTGTTACCGGTGTGGAAGTGATCTGCGGCGCTTCATTGGCTATATGGGCCAATTGCGGGCGGAAATTAAAAAGTGAACAGACCATGCGGTTACCCTGTTCCGGAGTGAATTCGGACATGCAAATATCATCGGTATAATTCATATAATTATGAATATTATCGGGATCGCCACAAGTGTTTGTTTCGGTACATCCATAGTGTTCCCGGTCCTCCGGAAAAGTATCATCGATCAGATCGCCCTCTGTGTAACCTGTATAGCAACTTTCACCTTCAAAAGTATGCAGCAAGCCCAAATAATGCCCGATTTCGTGAACCAGCGTTCGGCCCTGGTCATACACATCATACCCGTTGTTTCTGCCGCCTATAGATTCATAAAGCATAACTACGCCGTCCCAAATATCGCCGGCGTCTTCCTGAGGTAAATAACTATATCCCAGGTAACCGCTGGCGGTATTGGTATATATGTTCAGGTATAGGTTCTGATCCCAGCCCAGGGCGCTTTTATAACCTTCCTCATCCCGGTCTTCAAACCAGTTATCGTTCTTAACCCTGTTAATGCCTGCCAGTTCAAATTGAATATTAGTATCAAAGCCCAATTCGCCCATAGTACCGGTCAGAGCCCGGTAATCTTCATTTAAAACAGCAATCTGATCGTTGATTCGCTGGTCAGATAAGTAGCCATTATTATACTTATCTGTAATATTATGAACGACCACCGGAATAACCCATGTTTGCTGAGGCCAATATTCATTTTTTATTAATGTTCTGGATAATGAACAATCACTTGTCCGTAATAATGCAGCGGTACGGTTCTCCTGGTTACGCCATTTTACCAGACAGCGCTTACCGGTTCGCTTGAAATAGTCAGATTGAAAATATTCAGAATAGTTATTAAAAATTTGCTCTCCGACTGTGATTTTTCCATCAGGTAAAATCTTAAACTGGTTCTGTTCTCCGGCATTCTCATTTTGCGCCATTAGAATACTTGTAATTATCAATATTAATAATAATACAAGTCCTTGTCTGTATGTTTTCATAGACTAGTCCTGTTTTTGCGAGCTGTTCGGTGGATTAGGCTTTATAGTAATTATTTTTTTTTTCTAATACAAGAGGAATATGGTAAATTCAAATAAAGATTTTGCGTGTTTCATGAATTACCGGGAGATAATAAAGCTTTGGGGATTGTTAAAGGGAATTAATATTTACTGTGGAAAAGTATAAAAAATTATAATTATTCATCCCTGTGTACCGTACGCGGAGAAAAAGCCGGTATGCATACAGATATATAATCAGCGCCTTCCGGGCCGGGACTGCTATATTGAACCCATTCGCCGGCATTAACGATGACTGCTTCTCCTGCCATAACATCAAATGTGCCGGTCTTGGTAACTGTTCGTAACATTCCGTTCAGGACCAGAGTATATTCGGTAAATTCCGGTGTTTGTCCCGGTTCAACCCAGCCGGATGGACTTTTCATGCGGGCAATACTAGCCTGCACTGTTGCGCTGTTAACCAGTCCGATGTATTCGGCAATTTCTTTCGGTTTGTTTCCCGCTGCCTGGATAATAGATGGTGAGGTGATTTTTTGCGCCATGATCAATCCTTTTACGATATAGAGGTTACTTAAAAATTACAAGGGTGAATTTATTGAAAATTAATAATTGTAACACAAGGATCATTACTGTTACCGGCTCTTTTAATAAAAAGAGGAGCGTAAAATAGCATTACACTCCTCTTAATAATTATTGCCGGATTAATGAATTATTTTGCCAGTACCATAGCTTTGGTATCATTGAAAATTTTAGCATTGTTTTGAGCAGTGATTTTATAAAAATATATACCCGATGGCGCCTGATGTCCCTGTTCGGTATAGCCATCCCAGTTCTGCACATGAGAACCGGCATTTTGGTACTCATCAACCAGGGTTCTTAGCAATTGGCCTGTAGTATTATAAATTGCCAAAGTAACCCGCGATGGGGAGTGTAAAGAATATTGAATAACCGTTGTAGCATTAAAAGGATTCGGGTAATTTTGTTCGAGGTTGAAATTTTCTACGAGTCTTGCCGGCCGCGGATCGACACCTGTGGGTGGATTGTATGTAGAAACCAGTTCAATGCCGGTATTAAGGCCCAAATTACGGGAATATTTCTTTTCTGTAACATTATTCCAGTGTTCATGAACGCCCATACTGTTGGGCAGGGGAGTGCCGTCATCTTCCGGATCATAAGTAAGACCTGCGGGACGGTTGGCGGCATCGGCTGCCTGGTGCAGGAAATCCTGAGTTCCGGCGTAATGCGGGAACGGTCCTTTGTTATCCGCAGGATCATATTGGCCTTCGGTAGGATGGTTTTCGTCGAATTCATAAAACAAAAAGTCAAAGCCGACCGATTCAATAGCTACCGGGTCCAGTGAAGCAAATATGGATGACGGCCAGTCGTTATTAAAAGGTTCCATTCGCCATTTGATTGGCGGGTGCGCCCAGTTAGTGGAACTCCAGATACCATCAACAAGAAATAAGATGGTTTTCCCGCCCAGGTCTTTATGACCCATAATATCGACAAAACAACGATATTGGCCATAATCGGGGTTATTTACATCGCCACCGCCTTCGGAGCAGGGCAAACTAAAATGCCAGTGAAAAGCGCTGCCACGGAATGGGACAATAGAACCAAAATGATTTTTACTACACATTGAAATACCGGCGCGGTGATGTTTTTTAAATACCGGAATATTGATCATGTAATCTGCATCGAGGTAACATTGCGGCAGCCAGTCATCCATTTCACCATTGCTGGCAAATAATACCAGGTTTTGTGATTGGACTATGGGAGTGCGACCCGAACCTTCACCCCAGTATTTGACGTTGGGGAATTTGGAATGAAATTTATCCCAGAAAATATTGTCTACATTTTTACCTGGGTCGCCAAAACCGATATTGGCCTGCGGCACCCCGGCTTTATTGACCAATTGATCCAGAATAGCTTCGACAATATGCGGCGAAGTGTCAATGTTTGTTTTATTCCACCTTGTATTTGTAGAGCCGCTGACCCCGGAATTGAGGTTGATCTTGATAACAATTTTTTCTCCGCTGGTATAACCGACATCGCCTTTACCATGATTTTTATTGTAAAAGCGGAATATAGCATCCCAGGCGGCCGGGTCGGTAGTCGTTCCGGTCAACCATTGTATTGCCTGCGAAACCATTTCATTAACTTCCGCTTGATTGGTGTTGCCGTCATCACACCAATAGTCATTAGTAGAATTTTTACATGTTGCATCTGTTGCATCCGGATTATGGATCCAGACCACCCGACCCGGGAAAATACCTTTACCTTCACCCATTGGCATATTGGGACCTTCGGTAGTGGACTGGTAATTGGCTATCGCTTTGTAATTGGTGTGTAAATAAGCGGCGAGTCCGAGAAAAGTGCCCAAAATAATGGCAAGTGTAAAAAGGAAATATCGCGATTCGTGCAGGTATTTTTGTGCTTTTTTAAAGACAACAACAGATGCGAACAACCCTGCAAGATAAATTATAAAGGAAGATGCTACCGGAAAGGCAACCCGCATACAGGGATATGAGGCGCGGGAAGGTTTTGGGACTACCCGAACCAGAAACCAAAGCAGTGAAGCAAGACCAATGACAGGAAAGAATAACTTTTTTACCAGTTGTTTCATTTTTTACTCCTTTTATATTACTCTTATAGTTAATTATTACAATCGTATTGATTTAAAACGGGGGGTTCATTTATTTAAACGTTCTAGTTGTAAAAAAGTTTTTATTATTCATTCTAGACTGAATAATATTTGCCTAGTCTCCCGGAAGGAAATTATTATCAAGCATTTACAATTTTACTTTGAATGAACCGCTTGTAAAAATAAAATAGTACTTGAATTTAAGGATTTTTTCTTTAAATTATTAATATTTTTTTCTTCCAGAAAAAAAATATGAAAATTGGTTTAAATAATACATAGTTCATTTTATGATAAATGCGGAATTTAAAATTGTACCGGTAAAAACAAAATATCAGTGAGTGCACAACCGGGTAAAAGGCATATAAATTTACACATTTTTTTATTTTTTGCAAGGGGTAATAAATGATACTTGTGGTTGATGATGAACCTATTTACCAGAAATTAATAACCAATGCCCTGAAAGAAACGGGTGAGGACTTTGATGTTGCCGATGACGGTTATGCGGCGATTGATAAAATCCAGAAAAACAAGTATCTACTTGCCATTGTCGACCTGGTATTGCCTGGTCCGGTTAATGGCAATGATATTATCAAACGCATCAAAAAAATCAACCCGGATACTGCGGTTATTGTGTGCACAGGTTATGCCAATCAATCCATATTATCTAAAACTGAAAAAGCGGGAGCCGATACCCATTTATTAAAACCTTTTAACCCGGAGCAATTGCAGCAAAAAGTTGCCTTGCTTGTGCCCGAATTTAAGAAAAAGCTGGAAGCGGCTGCTGCCGCCAGAAAGTTAATTACAATTCCCGCGCCGTCATCGGCTCCAGTGGAAGCCACGCTCATAACAACCGTACCCCAACCTTTGGCTGTTGAAGCGGCTGTTCCGGAACCGGCAGATGCCAAACCACAGGCCGAATATTTAGCGCCCGACATGCTCGCCAATTTGCCGGAAGAGATCGTTGACGATGTTATGCAATTGGGAATAATTTATGAATTGCAGGCGCAGGAACGGCAAACCATTAATTTTACAGAATCAATAACTTTTGTTCTGACCGGCCAGGCAGATTGTTATTATGATGAATTGGCTATCGGTTCGCTTAAAACTGGCGATGCTATTGGTTATGAATCCCTGATGAAAAACATTGATCCAATGGCATATATCGAACTTGAAGCAGCCGAAGAAACCCGGTTGTGTATTATTTCCAAAATTGAATTTTTAAAATATTTTTGCAGCCGTCAGGATGATTATATTTCTGTGCTCGAAAAGAATGTAAGAAAAATTCTACCCCAAAACCCTCTGCTCAATACAGATTATTACAAAAAATAATAGTATTTTCTCTAGATAATTCTTATTTTGGTCATGTATGTGTTATTATGTAAATTGATTAAATATTTAATTACCCGAATCTATATACATACTGTAGCGGAATGGAAAATATAAATATTGATTAGCAGCGCAAATTTATTAAATTACTGTAATATATATCCGATATGTAATGATATACCTGTATTATAATTTGACTGATTTGTTATGATTCTAATAGTTGAAGATGAACCGGTTTTCCGTTCTACCATAACTGAAATGCTCCAGGTGCTCGGCATGTCCATTGATATTGCTACAGATGGATACCAGGCATTGAAAAACCTGGAGAAAAAAAATTATACACTAGCCATTATTGACCTGGTGCTTCCCGGACCGATGAATGGCCTGGATGTGATAAAAAAAATCAAGTTGCATACACCCAGCACCCGTATAATTGCTATTTCCGGTTATGGGAATCAATCCCTCATCCAGAAAACTTATAAAGCCGGTGCAGACTTGTTCATTCCCAAACCGTTCAAACCGGAAAAACTTGTCGATGAAGCGGAAAGCCTGCTGGCGAAAAAAAAATCGAGTGATCCGGTAGTTCAAGTTGAAGAAGAACCAAAAGTGGACAAGGGCTCGATGCCCGAACTTTTTAATGGTTTTAGCCGCGATACCCTGGTTAATCTGATCAAACTGGGTAAAGTATATAATTTTGAACCCGATGAAAAGTGCAAGATCAATTATACCCGCTATATCACTACCGTCATCTCCGGCACTGCGGATTGCATCTATATGCAAAAGAACATCGGCGTTATCAATAGCGGCGAATCCATCGGTCAGGAATCGCTTGTCGATCAAAATGATGAGAATGCCCAGGTAATATTCCTGGCGCGCTCGCCTTTGAAAATATTCGTCGTCCCCAAGGTGGAGATGCTTAAATATCTGCATGAAAATAAGCTGCTGCCGATTTTTGACAGAAATATTAAATTATCGTTAAATAACAATGTTTTGGTTAAAGCCGGCATTTTATCAGCAAATAATAAAGATCAGGAAATTGCACCAAACCCGCCTGTCGAGATTAAAAAAAGTGTGCAACCGCCGCCTGCCGAGGTTAAAAAAAGTATGCAACCACCGCCTGAAGAAGATCCGAATTTTGATTTTACCACTTCCGATTTACTGGGGATATAATTTTCTGTAACCTGATTTACACGGGAGGAAAATGTTGAAAAAAGTAATTATCAGTATGCAAGTAATTGTATTACTATTCCTGTTGCTACAGCCGGTATTGGCCGTTGAAAGTTCATTACGGGTAATGACTTTTAATATCCGCTATAATGAGAAAAACGACAGTCTCAATGCCTGGCCTAACCGTAAAGATCAAGCCGCCAGTATGATCCGTTTTCATAAAGCTGATATTATCGGCCTGCAGGAAGCATTGCGCGGGCAAATCGACGACCTGGTTGTCCGTCTTCCTGAATTTGGCTGGTTTGGAGTCGGCAGGGATGACGGCAAGGATGCCGGAGAGTTTTCCGCAGTCTTTTACCGGAAGGACAGGTTAACCCTGCTCGCCGATTCGACCTTTTGGCTTTCCGAAACGCCTTTAAAGCCGGAATTGGGCTGGGACGCCGCCTGCAAGCGGGTGGTTACCCTGGGCAAATTTAAAGACAATAAAACCGGCGCCAAGTTTTTCCTGTTCAACACCCATTTTGACCATATAGGCCAGGTGGCGCGCCGGGAAAGCGCCCGCTTACTGCTGTACAGTGTGGCAAAAATAGCCGGCGATATGCCGGTGTTGGTCACCGGTGATTTTAACAGTACCCCGGATTCCGAACCCTATAAAATTTTAACCACCGGAGAACAGGGAAATAAGCTAATAGACAGCAAAACAGTATCAAAATTTCAACATCATGGCCCCACCACTACCTGGAGCGGTTTTATTGCGGCCTGGCAGCCGGATGGCCAACCGATTGATTATATTTTCATTCGTAACAATGTACAGGTGCTTTTGCATGGCACCTTGTCCGATAGCTTTGACGGCCGTTTCCCCTCCGATCACATGCCGGTGTTGTTAGAGTGTGTCCTGGAATAATAACGTTGGGTGGGGGATATTTTTCCTGGTAACCTGGTTTGAACAAATTTTAATGTTTTGAAAGGTAAAATACCACGTTATTGTAATATATTGAATAAGGCAAATTTCCTGGCTAAAGCGCGCGTCTCAATACGGGCCGATAAAGTAATTACTATAATTCCCTGCATGACGACCGCATTGTGTTTTTTTTTTAACATTTACGGCCCTACTCGACGACCGCTTTCATTTTTCAAATATGCAGAAAGCAGGATGGGGTATTTTACCTGGCAACCTGATTTTTACAAGTTTTATGATACAAAAGGTAAAATACCCCATCATATAAAGGTTTAAAAAGTGAGGTAAGGTAATTCCGGTTTACTCTACCGGGCAATCCAGTTTCGAAAGCGCTTCCAGCGGCGATGAATCGCTGTATGAATCATCGGCAAACGATTTGAATTCCAAACCCTGCAAACGTTCCAGGGCGGTGCCGCTCAGGAAATCTTCATCACTGCTGTTGCCGCCCGATGCGTACCCTTTGGGTAACAACACATCGCCGGCAGTAACAGTATCGCCGTTATAGCTTTTTACAACCTTGGCAGCCACACCGTTGTTGAGTTCTTTAACTATTTCTATCCTGCCGACTTTACGGTAATCGAGGCCTTCCAGACGGTAGACTTCGAGATTATCGCCTTTTTCGCCGATATAGGTATTGTTTTTGAGTAATACATAATTATCTTTTACTCTTTCTACCGTAGCTATTTCGGGACTGGCCTGGACCAGGTTGGCTATGAACATGAGGGCTGTAAAAATATACATGAATATTTTCATCTTGATCCTCTGAAATTTATGCTGTTATTATTACAATTGTTGTATTTCTTTGTTACTTTACGTTACTGTGTTTCGGTATTCAACCCGGTGATATTTTTTAAAGTCACCGGGTATTATGAACGGCAACAAGTGGTTGAAAAATATTTAAAAGCTATAGATCACCGATACCCGCTTGAACAGGTTGCCGGTATATTGATGTCCACTCAACAGGTAGGGGCCGTTATGTAAAAAGTCGGCATTGCTGTCGGTATCGATAAGAGTGTCAATTTTCAACCTGCCGATACGGAAATATACACCCATATTGGCGCTATACGGATTCGAGGTTGCCTTGTATTCATCCAGGGTGTTATTATCGACTGCCGAACTGCTGGTCATTCTTTCCATTAATTTATACATGGAAAGCCGGAATCCCATCCATTTGCATAATTCCGCTTCCAAACCGATATTAACGAATGGCAGCGCCAAGTAACCGGATTCGGGTTGAACCGGGGCGGTTCCCGAAGTAAGGGATATTTCTGTAGTGCTCGATGTTGAAGCCATACCGGTCGCACAAGTAACTAATACGCGATCACGGGGGATAATGTTAAAGCCGACGCCCAAAATAAAACTGGTTTCCTTGTCGAGAACAGATACGGGATTAGCATTAGCAACCAGGGTTTTAAATCCTTCACCCTGGGAGGAAAAACCTAAAAACGGCGCCAATACAACTTTATCCGTCATCGAGTACAGGTATCGTGCGGCCAGGGCAATGGTGTGATGACCATAAGGTTCGGTCGCCTGATCCGGGTCCTGTCCTACGGCTTCCAATTTGAAACTGCGGGTGGTGAAAGAAATAGTGCCTTCGATACGACTGCGGTTATCCGGTTTATAGGACAAACCGGCGTCAATTGAAAAACTACTGACTCCGGCGGAAAAATTATCATTGTTATCATCTGGATTGGTGTATTCCAGGCTGTTGGCGTAACGCGCCAGGTGTAAGCCAATATCGTATTGTTCTGCGGAATAGCCGCCAAACAGGTCAAGTTGTTCCTGGGCTTGATCCATAACATTGTTGGGATTCGACGGATCAATTACATCCGAGTAATTGATCGACATGGTGCTGTTGGACATATACAAGCCCATTGTCATTTGCGGAGTTATAGGTAAATTTACACCGCCTTCATAGAGTGGATAACCGATTTCGGATTCCAGGAATACATTATTATTGTATTGAACGATAGTGGATGGGAAAATCCAGATATTATAACTGTCAACCAGGTAAAAGTTGGTCATATATCCCAGAGTTTCCAGTCTGGTCCCGCTCGCCCATAAGGACGAAACGACCGTTAACAGCACAACAACGATCCGAATGGTCAGGTTAACTTTTTTCATGAAATGTCTCCTGTTTTGGTTTGATTAATAGGTATAGTAAAATACCGGTTATTTGTCAGCATTACAACCCCTTTACACCGGGAAATAGGATTTTATTTCAATGAGATATAGTATAATGTATAATAATCTAAATTGTAAAGCAAGAAAATTTACTGTTCAACTTTTATTGATTATGGTTTCCGGTTTTAAATACTGAATCAACAATTATAATGGCAGTAAAATTCCATGTAACTTGGCCGGAAATTGTAAGTTCTTCCAGGATAAAATGTCGAAAAAGTATTGACATTCATTAAAAAAAGAATATATTGCTAATATCGGCAGGTAAATATTGGGTGAATAACTTGGGTTAGGCCGGATAGTATTACATTACAAATACTGGTGGGTTGGGTATGACTGATTATAAACGGTATTTTTTCCATTTATGGATAGTTGCTATTACTATTCTTTCCGCAGGAAGTGGCAGTAACACAATTAACTGCCGGGCTCAGGATGCAGACCGGCCCGGTAGTGTGCCGGAAATTCTTGCCAGGGTAACATTTGATGAGCGTTCTCCCGGTGAACATTACGGTAACCGTGATGTGAAGCAGGATTTTGGCACCAATAAATCGTGGGGCACATACTGGCCAGTGCGACGGCTGCGGGTTGTACAGGCCGACAGTATTCATGATAAAGTATTGCAGGTACAATATCCAAAAGGTAAAGTACGATCCTTTGCTTCCGGCGGTTCCTGGCGCTGGCAGGTTTTTGCACCCCGGCAAGAAGTCTATTTCAGCTTTTGGACGCTATTCCCGGATTCATTCGTCTTTCGGCAAGGCGGCAAGCTGCACGGCCTGGTGGGCGGCAAGGGCAATACCGGCGGCGATAAACCCAATGGTCACGACGGCTGGAGTTGTCGCGTGCACTGGGGTGAAAATGATTTTATCAAATTATATATCTATCACAAGGATCAGGCCGGCCAATGGGGCGATGTGTTTTATTTCACCGATAAACCGGGTATTATCACCATTACCCCCGGAACGCCGCCGGCGCATCCGCAAGAGGGCAGAATCCGTATCGAAACCGGCAAATGGCATCATATAATCATGCGCGTGTTCGTCAATACGCCAGGCCAGAGAGATGGGCAAGCCCAGGCCTGGTACGACGGCAAACTTGCCGTGGATGTGCGCGGTTTGGAATTCCGCGACAGCTTGTGCAATCCCGAGCAACTTTTAATTGACGGTATGTACTTTTCCACCTTTTTCGGCGGCCGGGATGAAAGTTATATGCCGGTAAAAGATGAATATATTTTGTTTGACGATTTTATTCTGTCGACTGGTCTCTATTGTCCGCCGGGAATGGCCTGCGAGCTGTTAGTGGAGTAATTTGTTGAATCTTATTACGGGGAGGTAATAATGAAAAAGTATTCTTTTTTACAGGTTCTGCTCATTGCCTTGCCGGCAATCCTGGTTACCAGCGTGTATGCACAGCTTGAGCATTTGCATGGCGAAAAATCGGCAGTTACTACCGGGGTTGCGGACGGGAATCGGCTACGGCTTTCTATTTATAACGACGGCACTTTGGGCACTAAAGGTTTGACTGCCAAGATGACGGTATTCGCGGGGGAATGGCCGATTAATTCCGGGCATTTGTACTTGTATAACGGCATGCCATTTATCGGTACCCAGGTAACGGACATTGATGGTAAAAAACAAACTATTGTCATCCATGCGCCGGGGCCATCACCTTTACATACCATAGAAGACTTTGCGGAGCCAATAGATGAATCCTGGACTTTTTTACCGTTACCGGGATTTTATAACCCTGAATATGGGAAAATTGCATCCAGTAATATACCGGGGAGTTGGCCCGATTTCTGGCCCGATAAAACCGACGATCCGATCGATCCCGGCTGGCCGGGCGCATGGAACAGCTATTTCGGCAAAAATATGTTTAATGCCAATGTTGAGACTTTTTATATGGCTGATGATTATAATTATCGTAAATACAAATTTTATCCGGACAGTTCAAATTTAAGCCGGGCCGGGTTGGGTATTCGTATGGCTGTTCGAACTTTGCAATGGTCTGCGCCTGCCGTGCAGGACATGCTTTTCATTATGTATGAATTTGAGAATATCAGCGATTATTTTTATAATAAAATGGTATTGGGTCACCTTATTAACAGTCTTATGTGTCAAAGTGATGGTAAAAATTTTGAACTCGATAGTGATGACGATTGTGTGTTTGATAGCAATGAAGATTGGGTGTATAGTTACGACAGTGACAATACGGGTGTAGGCGGACTATTTCCGGTGGGATATTTGGGCGCCGCCTTGCTCGTAACTCCCGGTAATAGTATCGACGGCATCGATAATGATAACGATGGCGCCGCCGGTAGTGGCAAGGTAATTAACGAGGAAATGTTTGCCCCTAAAACCTATGCCGCAGGCGACCCGGTGGTGCTGATTGATTATACAAACATGCAGCGAAAGCTAAGCGCCATGCCCAATACCGGTATTGATATTCATTATGATGATTCTGTTCTGCATATTAACCCAGGCCAGGTAGTAGAGGAGGTTCCAGCCAACCTTATTGATGATAACCTGAATGGGATTATTGATGAAAACAACGGCGTTGCCTGGGAGTATAATCCTGATCAAACAATTATTTACCAGTTTATCGGCTGCAAGTACATTGACTATTTAACCGGGGAAGGATTGAATAATCCTTTAATTGAAGAGCGCACTAATGACGGTATAGATAATGACGGCGACTGGAAAGCAATGAACGACGATGTGGGCGCGGATGGTATTGCCGGTAGTGGCGATTGGGGAGAGGGAGATGGAATTCCGACAATTGGTGAACCTAATTTTGAAAACCAGGATAATAATGAGGTAGACCAGATCGGGATATCCAGTATTAATATGTTCCTTTCGAATCCATATTCAATATATTTTGATAAAACTATGTGGGAATATCTAATCCCCGGATTTTTTAATAACTATTCTATAGAATACGATCCGTCCATAGTCATTGGCAGCGGCTTTTTCCCCATGTCGCCCGGTGACAAGCAGCAGATGTGGCTGAATTTAATGTGCAGTTATACTCTCGACGAATTACAGGACTCGAAAGCTACTGCCGCCGAAGCGTTTAAAACTTATTTCCGGTTACCCCAGGCGCCGCCATATCCCAAATTAACTGCCATTGCCGGAGATAACCGGGTAACGCTGCAGTGGAATGATGCGGTAGAACACTATACCGATCCTGCCCTGGGGCAGGATTTCGAAGGCTATCGCTTGTTCCGGACAACAACAACAACAAATTTTGATAAACAGGCTTCCCTGGCGCAATATGACCTGGTAAATGAGTATTCCGGGTATTCGACATTACCGGTTGATGGCCGGCAATTTTATCTGGGCAATAATTCCGGACTTGTACACGAATTCATTGATAATGACGTCCAAAATGGGTATACCTATTATTATGCCCTAACCGCTTACGATCATGGATCGGCGGAATTGCAGGCGCCGCCCATGGAGTGCCCGGTTTCCCTGGTTGTGAATGCCGATGGCTCTGTAGTACATGGGATAAATGTTGTCAGTTGCATGCCCCGCGACCCGGCTTTTACCGAATCCGACCTGGCGCGGCATGTGCAAGGCAGGGCAACCGGCGCTATTCATACCATGATTGTCGATGGCGATGAGATGAAAACAGGACACACTTATAGTGTCACATTCAAAGATGACGTTTTACAAGATGGTAATAAACAGACAGAATCTTTCACCCTGACGGATGTGACCACTGGTAGTCTTTTATTGGCAAATCAGCCCCTGATTAATGATAGCACCTTGCTGCCGCTAGCTTTTATTACCGACGGCTTTCGTATTTCGTTTGATAATCCGTTTACGTTTTGTGTGGATAAAAGTAAATCGAATTGGACTAGCGATTCCCTGTATGATTACAATCTGCTACCTTTCCGCTATTCAACGGTTCGGGGCTACCCGGAAGCGGCCGATTACCGCATCGAGTTTGATGAGATAGGCATCGATACATCTATTATGTACAAAGTAAAAGCAAAAACTTTTAAAGCTCAGCCGGTTAATTTCCGGGTTAAAAACCTCACCACCGATCAATACATCCATGTCGGTTTATGGGTACAAGATACAAAGGATGATGCACCGGAAGGATGTTTTACGGGATTCACCGACGGAACTCTTTCCGACCGCATTTTGTTCTTTGACGATACGTTGGCTGTTACCTGGATGTTTGAGCTGGTTCATGGCGAGAATGATGAGTTTAAACGCAATCCTGAGCCCGGCGATGTAATAGATTTGTACCTTAACAAGCCATTTACATCCGCTGATGTTTTCGAAATGACCATGCCACAGGATTTTGACCGTGTTACAGACGATGATAATGCATTGCCGCAGACCTTTGCATTACGGCAAAACTATCCCAATCCCTTTAACCCGGTAACCACTATAAACTTTTCAGTTCCGCAACGAGCCCAGGTCAAGTTGGAGATATTTAATGTTTTGGGAAAGCGAGTTAAATCCTTTATGAAACCGGCAGTGGAACCGGGAGAATACCATTTTGTATGGGACGGCGCCTCGGATACCGGTCTGCCGGTTGCCGGCGGCGTTTATTTTTACAAGATCACAGCGCAAAGCAAAGAACGCACTTTTACGGCTGTGAAAAAAATGGTGTTGCTGAAATAGCAATACAGGGTTCGTCCCTGGATTTTTGTTGTCAGTCAATGTAGTACCGGAAGGCATGGGTAATCCTTTACCTGTGCCTTCATAACCAGAAAAATTCCAATCCCGCCAATTAATTACCGGTAACCAACGCAGTAAACAAGCAACCCCTAATTCGATCCGGAAAAAACAATTCTGCAATAAAAGGGTATGACAGTACATTAAAAAAACGACAAACATAAACCGGTTGGTTATTGATAGCTCTTATAACTGTTCATTCAGCCTGACCGGTTGCGAAATAATTAATTGTTGTTTGTTGCGAAATTTATTAAATTATAAAAATTGAATCACTATTCATTACTTTCAGGAGGTAACATTTTGCGTAACAGAACATTGATCACTTTTATGATTTTGTTTAGTTTTATTATAATTAATATGAGCTGTAGTGATAAAGCCACAACCGCACCGAAACCAACCGGCGGCAAGATCAACGGTGTTGTCAATAATTCCACATCCAGCCAGATAATTATCAATCATGAATGTTTTATTTTTTGCGACGATAGCTTGGTGGCCACCACCACTAATGACGGCAGTTTTTCAGTTTCAATTACTAAAGATGGTACATACCACCTGTTGTGTTCATCTTTGGGTTACCTGGATGCTACCGCGCAGGTCGAGGTCAATGGCGGAAAAACCACGATTTATAATTTTACATTAACTCCCGATACCCGTAAGGGCCGGATTTACGGCGAATTCCAGGATATGAATTTGTTTGTGGAAAAAGCCGCCGCCAAACCGGAATTAAATACCTGGAACGGTAAGGAAATTTGGGAAAGTGTTACCGGCGCTACTCTGCAATCCCAAACCCTGCAATACCTGGTTCCGGAACGCAGAGTGATTTTGGGCGACAGCGTATTAAAAGTAACCGATGATTTTGCCCAATACTGGTTTGAATTACAGCAAGGCACCTATTATTTAAAAGCGACCTGTGAAGGCTATAAAAGCACCGGTAAAGTTGTCCATGTCTACCCGGATTCGGTCCAGTATGTCAATTTTTATCTTTATCGTGAGTAAACCAAGTTAGTATTTATACGATAACACGATCGTAATAAAAACAAACCCGGTTGGCGTTTGAGAAATTCGCTCACCGGGTTTGTTTTTTTAGGGGTTGATATTTTATATCTCTTTATTTGACCAGTAGCATTTTTTTCACATCCCGAAATTCACCCGCGGACATCACATAGTAATAAATACCGCTGGGATAGTGAGAGGCGTTAAAAGTTAATGTGGCTGTGCCTGGCGGCAATTGCCGTTCCAATAAAACATCGAGCAATTGTCCTGCCAGGTTGAATACTTTAACTTCTACATAACCGGCTTGCGGTAGTCCGCATTTGATGGTTGTTACCGGATTGAACGGATTGGGATAATTCTGCGCCAGGAAATAATGTTCAGGTATTGCCTGTGAATCGTAATCCAGAATGCCGGAGCTTTCCAGGTGGAATGTGAACACCGCCGACCATTGGCTTGTACCGGTTTCATTGCCGGCCTGTACCCGCCAGCGCCAGACGCCGCTAGTCAGTTCTGCCGCCGGAGTGAAGGAACACGAATCGGTTTCCACATCGATTGCGGGCATGGTGAACAGGGGATCGCCCGCCACCTGCAAACGGTAACTCGTAGCGAATTCCGAACTCGTCCAGCTAAACTGTGGGATGGGATTAGTGATGATGACCGCGTCAGCCGGGGTAAGCAGATTGACGGCAACTGGCTGCGGATTGCGGATTGCAAAAGTTCTGTCACTGCTGTCGTGCCAGTCAGGATTGACCAACGAGGTGATCTTGATCGTGTAATCCGCTGCGGAGGGCAGGGTGAACGGTACGTCCCATGCCAGTGAATCGTCATTAGCAGTGGCTGCCCGGATCATGGAATTTAGCGTTCCGCTTTTAAACAGTTCGATTTTAACTAACGATCCGATATCGCCGGTTTTGTTCCAGGCGATTATTTGCATTGTCCCCTTTATCAGGGTTTCGCCGCCGGTCGGCTCAATCAGCGTGATCGAAGGTCGTTCAATTATGCTAAACTGAGAATCGCTTTCATCCCATACCGTATCATTGCTGGTTGATGTAATATGGATTTTATAATCATCGCCGGATGCCAGCGCGGGCGGTATCGTCCAGAGAAGGGAATCATCATTGACCGTAGTTTCACTAATAGTTGTTGTTAAAGTGCCGTTTTTATAGAGCTCTATTTTGACCTCATCGCCAACCAGTCCGGTGTTTTGCCAGGTAATCGTCTGCATTGAATTTTTGTACCAGGTTTCGCCGCCGTTCGGAGAAGTGATTGTGAGCTTCGGGTGGTCGGTAATGGTAAACAGGCTGTCGCTGGCATCCCACAGGGTTTTATCGGCAATGGAAGTGATCTTGACCTGATAATACTTTCCGGAACTTACATTAGCCGGAACAGTCCAGTTGAGTGACCCGGTATTGGCGGCGTTCATATTGATCAGCCGGTCGAAATTGCCGTTTTTATACAGATCGATTTTCAGATTGGCGCTGACATTCCCCAGGCTGTTCCAGGTAATCGTTTGCGGCGAGCCTTTCAACCAGTATTCGCCACCATTGGGCGAAGTGAGAGAGAGTTGTGGAATATCCGTTATAGTAAAGAGGGCGTCGCTTTCATCCCACACGGCGTTATCGTCAAGGGCGGTAATCCGAATCCGGTAATCGTCCCCGGCAACGAGCGTATCGGGCACAATCCAGACCAGGGAGTCGTCATTTGTCGTGGCTTCATGAACGGTAGTGAGCAAGCTGCCGTCTTTATAGAGGTCAATTTTTACCTGTTCGCCAACCTCGCCGACGCTGCTCCAGGAAATAACCTGTAGAGATTTTTTCAGCCAGGTTTCACCGCCGTTTGGAGCGGTCACAATGATTGCAGGTTTATCCGCAATTGTAAAGGGCGCATTGCCTTCATCCCATACCGTGTTGTTCGCTACCGAGGTGATCCGTACTTTATAATCATTTCCGGGAGCAAGAGAGTCGGGGATTGTCCAGGTATAAAAATTATTATTGGCGGTCGTATCACAAATAATATTGGAGGAACTGCCGGCTTGATACAGTTCAATTTTTACATTATTGCCGACATTCCCGGTACAAGACCAGGATATAACCTGGGTTGCGCCTTTATACCAGGTCTCACCGCCATTCGGAGATGAAACAACAATTTGGGCAGGAATTTCATCCGGTTTAAGCAGTACCACAAAATTAGTTTTTGCGCCGGCCGCGCCGTGCGCCATATTTCCTCCCAGGGCAATCGGCCCGGCGGGGGCATGTTTTTTCCAGAGAGTAAAGTATTCAAATTTGTCGTTAACATTAATAATTGAATTTGTCAAAGTAAAATCATTATTCAGCCAGTCCGGCGGCGCCGTAGCCCGGCTGTCATAGGCTATATAAATGGTAGCGCCCTTGAGTAACTGAAAGCTTATCATATTCGCTGCGGCATTGTTTTTATCATCATTGGCGGTGCGAATCCATAGCAGATGCTTCAAAGAGTCCGGTATTGCCATGACCTGGTAATTGCGATCCGTATAATATTTTTCCCACTCATCAATATATACGGCCTGGTATTTTGCCGGTTCAAGGTTTTCAATAAATAGTTTTAACGTATCCGCAACGGCAGTTGTTTGAAACTTAAAGTTTTCAGACCAGTCACTGCTTTCGCCATCCAAACTTGTTTGAGCCCGCCAGTAGCAGGTTGAATTAACGGGTAATAACCATGCAGGCACGTTATAGTGTGATGTCAGTACAATCGAGTCTTCCGCCAACATATTATTAAAGGCGGCATCCCCGGCAATTTGCACCCGGTACGAAGCATTGGTTTCATAACTCCATTCCAGACGTGGAGTAGTTGTGATATCTACGGCATTGTTAGCCGGTGATAATAAAGCTGGGGGATCGGGAATGATTTGTTTCCTGATTGTAAAAACATAATAGTTTTCATGGTATGTTTTGGTAGTTATTCCGGTAATCCTTATTTTATAAGTAGAGTCAGGCGGAATGTTCTGGCCAATATCCCAGGTAAAATTACCGTCGTTTCTGGTACCGTTCGCTTTGAGCCTTTGGACAAAACCGTCTTTATTATATAAATCCACATACACATTTTCATCATCCGGACGGGCAGCCCATGTTATGATATGCTGTTCACCCTGTTTCCACTTTTCACCACCCTGAGGACTTAAAACCCAGAAATTATTATTACTTCCTTTCTTGTAACCGGTATAATTTTTATTGCTTTGATCACTTGTTACGTTTTTGTAACTGAGAAAAACCGGGTTGAACAGAGGATAAGCATTCACCGGGGTAGCAGTACCACTCCAGTTATTGGGAACTATTTTAGCATAATAACCGTTAATGTCTGATGTTGTGGAACCCGCGCCGTTACTAAAAACAATCTGGATATTGTTAAAAGCTGTTCCGCCGATTGTTTTTAAAAATCCCGAAATGATCGGATTTGTGGAGGATCCCCTATCCCGATATGCACCGATGACATTGCTGATCTGGTTTAAACCACGGACATTATCGCCATCTACAATATTCCCTGTTGGCGTTGCCTGATGTTGAATTAAGGGGTTGGAAAAATAACCTACCTGACTGACATAGTTACCGTCCCACGAATCCTGGTATGACATTACCGAACAGTAGCGAGATCCGTTTTGTCCTATCCAGCGCCAGCCCGCGGAATAGGTATACAACCCCGGCCCCGGTTGCACGGCCTGGTCTTTACGATGATGCGCGCCCATATTATGCCCCCATTCATGTATAAGCGTATATGTCCATGAGGTTTGTTGTACGCGCGCCAGGCAAAAACCAAATTCAGGACGTCCTATAGTCCAGTTCAGCAGCCAGCCAACGCCACCGGTATCGGTGCAGTTAGTTAATATCGCTACCAAATCGGCTTTATATGCATCACGCCATCCATGTACCTCATCCATGTAATGCGGCGTACCCTCCTGGTTCCAGGGATCATAATTCGCCGAGTAGGTGATACGGTACAAATCTTTGGTACTGGAGCCGCTTTCAGTATAACTGACTTCCTGCGCTAACACCAGGTTAAGAATAATGTTAATTTCACTGTTATTAAGTGCGGTTTGGCCGAGAGCCATAGCCTGTGATATGGTGTTATTGATACCGTTATCGGAACTTGACGCCCAGGTTTTGGCTGCTGGTGTATATACAATCATCACATCCACTGTAGTATAGGCGTCAGCATCGGTTTGAAAAACATTGGTAGTGTCTTTGTTGTTTTTAATTAAAGCATCATAATTAGAGTCATCCGGCTTTACATCCGGCGGCAGCAGGGCGGGAGCATCATCCATAACGGTACCGGCATCGGTTCGCATCTGTTTTATGCAGCACCTGTTGTTGGCAATATCATAAATAATATGATAATCCCGCCCCTGTTCCGGAACGGAATATAATGCGATCAACTTTTCGCCGGTAAAAGTAAGAAACAGCCGCGTCATTCCTTTACCCGGCACGCAACCACGCAATGTGTAGGTGCCGGGCAGGTAATTAAAGACTTTATCTATAATAACAGTGTCGGTAACATCGGTAAAGAGATTGAGAATGAACTGATCGCCAATATTCAGGGCAGGGGTACCGTCCGCCTTTTGCAGCATATCAAATTTGACAGGCGCCATGCGATAGCGGTTGGCGTCGGTAACATCGATAGTGGTTGTACCATTCATACGCGTAGCGTTTGTTTCCAGGAACAGTTTTTCCACCGACCTTGCCTGGAGGAAACTAGTCATAATGACTAGCATCATTAACAGCATAAACACGATTTTATTCATAATCATTATACTCCTGAATTGGATACGATCATATCAAATACCATCATTTTTCCCCTGGTTGCCGACGTATAATCTTGACTTTCCCGGTTATTTGGAACGAGGTGTATTGGGAAAATGATTTTTATTTAAATATACTAAAAAATTAGTTTTCTGCAAAAAAATTTTTAACCCGGTATTTTTTTCTTATACCGGGTTTATTTATTGTAATTTTAATATTAATATTGTTGCAGTAAATCCAGCATATCCGCATCCAGTTGATGACCGTTATAATTTATATAATCAACATCCTCGCGGTCGCTGTCCAGTATACCAAAGGAGCCGCGGAAATTCCACAACGCCCAGCCAAGTCCTGCGGCCTGCATGGCTTTGAGCCGGTCTTCCATAAACGCCAGCGTTACATCGTGGGGTGTAAAACGGTATACGCCCCATTCGCCGACAAACACAGGAATTCCCTGCGCATCCACTGCCTGCCATTTGGTTACATAGCCGTCCGGTGCAAACAGCGCTTCCGCACCTACCGGAGGATTGACGGCCTGCAAACTACCGTTTGCCGTTTGGATATAATAACCGGCTTGTTTAATGCCCCAATCCTTGATCGCCGGAATGATCACCAGTTCGTCTTCGCCGGAACCGGGCGGCGGGGTTATGCGAATTTCAGTAAAGGTCATCCAGTCGCCGGTCGTTCCCCGGATGGAGATTTCCTGCGCATCCGTTGCCACCTGTGCAGAGTAGGTTTTATTATAAATGTTCTGGTAAATTTTCCATTCTTCGCTGTAGATAACCTGTTCCCATTCGCCCTCGCCGGGACCCGGAATAAAAGATTTTGTGAATATTTTGGTTTTGTCCGCCCGAATATCCATATCGAACCGCGTAGAAACCTGGTAAACATGAATAGAAACAGTGGTTCCGGCGGCCAGGTTTGCTTTTAATATAAACGGCGATTGGTATGAACTTTTCGAATAGCCGTACAGGGTATTGGGAACCAGGTGCACCGGCCAGGTTGGTTCCGGCCAGCTATCTGAACCATCCACCCATTCAGCTTTGTAATGGGTAATGTTGAACGGCTGGTAAAAATGCGGGGACTGGACAATGCCGTCCGCGTAAAACTCCGGCGCCGGATCATTCGCCCAGTTCAGGCCGTCGATGATGATCAGTCTTTCCGGGGAGATTGCCCTGATGGCATCTATAGCCGGCTTCATGGCGTTATAGTATTGTTCACCCGTAATATCCGCCGGTTCGTTGACCAGGTTGAAACTGAGCGCCTCGCGCGGTACATTTTTATAGCGTTCCGCAAACATGGCCCAGTGGTCGGCAAAAACTTGTTGCACTTCTTCATCAGACCATAAGCTTTTATTTTCAGAAGCGGGCAGCGGGGTAGAAGGCGGGTTGACGCAATAGCCCGGCGCCCGGTGCAGGTTGATGCATACATGTATACCGTATTCCTGACCCCACAGCACAGCGTTATCAATGTCATCGAGCCCGGCAGCATTAAAAGTATACCAGTCACCTGGTTCGCAATAGGTGCGGTAATCGATAGGCAGCCGCACAAAATTGAATCCGAGGTCGGCGATCATGATAAAATCGTCTTCAACATAGCCCTCGTTATTCCATTCCACGGTGAACTTGCCCAGCAGGTTAAAGCCCCGCCAGCGTTCCGGCAGAACGGCGCTGTAAGGAATAAACGCAAACTGGAAATTTTCGCCGCCTGCCGGAGTTTGATTGTCCAGGGTGCAGCGGGGGTAGCCGGTGGAGAAACCGGTAAATTTATAGGCATCACCGGGATTGAGCCGGGATTTTTGTAAATTACCTGGTAACATTGCGCCGGCTCCGGCGTATTCCAGTCCCAGATCGCCGGCTGTATATACACCGGTTTTGAGGATTTTTATTGTCCTGATTTCATTACCCAGCCGCGCGGAAAGAAAATACAGACCGGTCGCCAGACTGCCGCCCTGTAAAGTAAAGGTATGGCCGCCGGAATGCAATGTTATGGTTTTTTCCAGAACCCTTCTCCCCAGGATATTGTACAAGGTAAAAGTAACCTCCTGACGGCCTGTTAAAAAGACATTGAACCGGGTATGGTTTTGAAAACTGTTTGGATAATTTTCAGAAAGATGAAAATCAGCAATTACCGCGCTTTGCCGTATTGATATACTGGTAAAATAAGCCAGGTCAAAACTCGTTGCCCCGGTCAGGGTGGTGGCTTGGTTTTGGGTTTTGTTATAAATCTGGATGCTGTCCAGCGCCAGAGGTTCAAGAGTTTGTGAATTGATGCCGCTAAAGGTTATGATTCCTGATTGTGCGGTTGTCAGGCTGGGAGTAAAGAAAATAATTACGCTGATAACCAGATTGCGTATCGTATGCCAGGTTATTTTTTTCATGATGATCTTCCTGTAATGTGTTTTATGTACCGACTAATTTAATAATTTAAAATACAATTCATTATATTTTTTTTCAATTCAGTTTCCGGGAGACTAAATAATCCCGGAATTTTCATAAACAAAACCAGGTTTTTGTTAGTGTGCCGGGATTGTTAAAAGTAAAATTCGGATGTGCTGAGGATAAATACAAACATGGACAGTAAATGAAAAATTATAATGTTATAAAAATGGTATGGGTATTTCATATCTGCCTTTTGTTGCTTGTTTTACAGTCTGGTGCCGGCGCTGCAACCGGCAATAAAATTTACGTCGCCAAACTAGGTAGCGACCAGACCGGAACCGGGGCCATTGACAGCCCCTATTTATCCATTAACAAGGCTATAAAAATAGCAACCACCCCGGATACGATTGTGGTGAATGAAGGGGTGTATACCGAGCGGATTGAGTTACTGAACAAATCTCTGATTATCAAAAGTTTACAAGGCCCGCAATTAACGGAGATCAATGGTAATAATGAATACAGTGTTATTAAAGTATCCGGCGGTTCGCTGCATCTGGAAGGCTTTACAATCAAAGACGGGTATACCAATTCTTTTGGCGGCGGTATCATAGCCGCCTCTGCCGACTTGACGATTACGAATTGCATTTTTATGCACAACAGGGCGGAGACCTATCAATGGTCGCGGGGCGGCGCGCTGGTCTTTACCAATGCCGATTCGGCGCTGAACAACCGGGTTGTGATCAGTAACTGCCGGTTTGATGGGAATTATGCGTCCAATTATGGCGGCGCCCTGGCCTTCAAGACTTCATTCTCCAACGCCGCAGGTGTTGATGTGTTGATCAAGGACTGTTATTTTTACAATAACCAGGCCGGCGCTGTTGGCAGTTATATAATACAGGAATATAACAAGAATTTTGAAGTGACTTGTGTGGTTTTATCGGGACTGCATTGTACTTTTACAATAGAGAACTGCGATTTTTCCGGCGCCGCCAAAACCGATGACGCTGTGACGCTGTTTTGTTATGGCAAGGCAAGCGGGACTATTAGCAATTGCCTGTTTACTCACGAACCGGCAGTAACTCCGGGAGATTCCCTGGTGCACCGCGCTATCCATGTCGCCAATAAAACAAGGGTAGATATTCTTAATTGCACACTGATCAATCATGCGCATGATGAGTACCCTAACCTGCTGGTAAGCGGCGGCGGGAACGCGCGGGTTTTGAATTCTATTCTATGGGGCAATGACTGGCAGATAGAATTGCAAAATGTCAACGGACTGGGCGGCAACCTGTATATTGATTATTCAGATGTGCAAAACAATATCCAGTCTGTTACCACCAGTCAATTCTCCTTGCTGGACTGGCAGGAGCATAATATAACCGGCGACCCGTTATTCTGCAACCCGGATAGCGGCGACTATAGCTTGCGCGCAGGCTCGCCCTGTCTTAATGCCGGAGAGAATGGCGTTACAATTGGTAAATACGGTCAGGGCTGCCACACTAACATTATTGAGAACGATCGCACCGATCGGTATGATCTTGAACTTGCCAATTATCCCAATCCTTTTAACCATTCCACATCATTGCAGTTTACCAGTCCGGCGCCGGGGTATTTAACGGTAAATATCTATGATCTGCAGGGGCGGTTGGTACGGTCATTACTCAACGACTATGTGCAGTCCGGCCGTAACGCTGTGATATGGAACGGCGCTGATAATAATAATATCCAGACAACCAGCGGCGTCTATTTTGGCGTGCTGCAATGCGCCGGGCAACGGCAGGTGATAAAAATGGTGTACGTCAGATAGCAACAGGTGCAGATTCTTTGAATCTTGAAAAAACCGGCCTGAAACCATCCGTACTTCAGGTAACAAATACCCTGAACTAGCCGTTGAATACAAGGTGGGTAAAGAAACGATTATCGGCCGGGGTACAGTGTTGTGTTTCTGCAATTACTGTTGGGAAGCACAAAAGAATTTTGTGGAAAAATTTTGTATTTCCATAGTTAGTTGACTCTGAAACCGACGGGCGCTGTTCAATCGACGTTAGCCAGTAATATTGCCACCAGTAACAAGACCCCGGCAATCCCGCCAAGCATACCGGCAAAAAAGCTGCTGCCGGAATCTGATTTTTTCTCCTGTACTGGTTCCTCAACTTTGGAGGCGGGCGCATTTTTCAGAGTATAACAGGATTTGATCATTATGGGCGCAGCAGACGCATATTTGCTGTTTGGATAGTCTTTGATAACTTTGTCAAACACAATAATCGCATTTTGATAATTACCTTTTTCAAATAATTCCACCGCGGTAATATAATATGCTTTCGCTTTCAGTTCATATTCTGTTTCTGTATCTGCATGTAAAGAATCGGGTATGGCTACGACTGCTGTCTTGGGGGAGGGTTGTGACCCTGTGGAATCGGGAAGTGGAACTGTCATTTTAACTTGCAGTGTATCTGCTTTTTCCCCCTGTTCAGTAAACCGGTAACCGCAATTTGAACAGAATTTGGCAGTAACTGAATTACGGGTTCCGCACTGCGGACAATAAACACTTTCCTGCTGCCGACCATGAATGATAGCAGGGAATACAAGAATAAACAGCAGCAGGAAAATAATTGAAATGATTATATATTCAATGAATGAATGAGTAATATATGTTTTCATTGATAATGACCTCAAATCTCTGTGTGGTTCTGTTAACCCTGCCATTAATACTTTTGTACAAAAGCTTAATAACTAGTTATTTTCAGCAGGGCGGGACATGTTTTTGAAAATCCTGGGCAAAGGCAAATTTACATTCAGCCCGGCCTGGATGTGCATATCGCCAATGCCATGATAATCGCTACGGTACAGCACTCCGGTATCGAGCGGCAACCAGTCCAAAATAAAAAAGCGCACGCCGGCAATAACCATCCATACTGTGTTAATTTTATCTGTCGATACCTCAAAACTTTTTTCATCAAAGATGTATTCAGGTATATACTCAAATTCCATCATTAAACTGGTTTTGGGGTTAACTTTGAACATGACTCCCACAAGGGGACTGATAACATTTTTATTCACATAATCTTTATCGGTTTTTTCAACCTCTTCGGGAGTGGGAGAGAGCAGGGCGTCGGTTTTTGTGTTTTTGGTTCTAATCCTTAGATCATTGATACCAATTCCGGCGTGGGCGCTAAAATTGTTTATAGTTTTCGAACCAACAAAATAAAGGGTTGAAACCCGTTTCTGGAATTTAATATTACCCCGCTCTTCGGAATGCCATAAAGAACTGCGCAGCGCCCCAGCCAGGCCGATATAGGGGAATTTATTCTGCTCACCGATAAATTTAAGCTTAAATGCGGCGGTTGGAATTGCCGCAGAGCCTTTGGCGAGGCCGCTTACGATACCCACCGTGCTGGCTTCAATTTCTGCAATATCTCCTAAACCCATACTTATCCTGCCCAGGAACGGACGTTTTTCTTCTTTCATTTCACCAATGATACTACCGCCGCCAATAGCGACTTCAAGGGAATTAAGTACTTCGGCTGTGGGAATCAGAAACAACCGACGGGGATCAACCGGGCCTTCATATAATTTTTCGTTTTGTACCTTGCGCAACTTGATTTCAGATTTTGCCGGGGCAATATTGTTTTGGGACGGTTGGATTTTTTTCTCATCCTGCCGGGGGGGTATTGTGGGCAGGGTATGCTGCTCGGGCGATTTTACCGCATTAGCCTGCACCGGCTGCAAAGCAGCGCCGCAATTGATACAGAATTTATTGGTCCCCTGGTTTATATAGCCACATTGGGGACATGTAATATTCTGTGGTTGGTTTTCCTGGGCCACAAGTACAACAGCAGATAACAGTAGGCTTGCAGCCGTTACAAAAACATATACAAACAAACTTAACCTTGTCTTCATTTTTTTCTCCTTTATTTTATAATGGAGTAAATGAATTGAATTAAATTTTATGACCGGGGGAAAGGGGAAAGCTGATGTGAATGAAAGCGTTGAATTTTCGGATGAATTTTTATTTTAAAACATTTTCTTTAAAGTTAATATTCAATTTTCAAAAAAAAAGTTTTTGGTAAATCGGTTTTTATGATCTGCTATGCCCAGTGTAACAAATGAATATACTACTCATTTTAGCACAAGGAGCAATAAGCCGGGGATTGATAATAATGTCAATAATTCGTTCGCAGGAAAGGAGCGCGGTTATGACCAGTAAAAGAATGATTGCCTGCTTTTTCATGATGACCTCTGTTTGATTAAATCCTATAGATTATTCTGCCTGGCGATTGTTATTGCCCTGCAGAAAAAGTGACAAGCTATTTTTTGCCACGGATTGACAGGGATTAACTTATGTGTTATGAAATATTAGAATTAAAAATAATATCTATTAGGTAAACCACCTTACTCAAAGCACTCATCATGTTTTGAATAAATATTCTTTTCATATTCTGTATAGTCTTTTATTGTCTTTAGTAAATCAGAGTATTGTTTTTCTGCCCATATTCTAATTTCTTCGTTATCATTTTTACATAATTTTTGAATTAATTCTGCTCTTGGTTGTAAAATATTGACTTTTGAACCACTCCAAGAATGTGGTTCTATTCTGTCTGCAAGTTGATTTAGAACAATAGTCAAGTTTGGGGCTTTCTCAAAGATAGTAAATAAAACTGGATTCCAATGCAACTCTTTATTTTCTGGTGAACCTTTGAAAAGTTCAATTACTGACGTAATTAATGGATAATTATTATCTGGATTTTCGTCACACCATTTAATAATATCATCAATTGATATCTGGCTTAATGGATTTCTATTTATATTTAAGTCATCAAAACATAACCAACCCCTTTGGCTTCTAATTATTTTTTCATTACCAAGGAACTCATCTAAAAAAATGTAAGGTTGAATTTGGGCTAGACTGTTAAGTAATGCTGAGTAGTTATTAGTATAAATTTGATTGTTAATTATTGCACTTACAATTTGTCGATATATTAATCTGGCAGCATCTTTACTATCTTGTCCAATAAGACTTATTTGTGCTATTTTTGCAAGAGCATAATCATTATTATCATTATCATGCATCCTTTGCTTGTCAATACAGGTAAAACTTGACAGTGCTTTACGTGATACTGCAATTAAACTTTTTGAATGTTTTTGTTTTTTGTCATCTGATCTGAAGAATCTCATTTTCAGGATTTCGATAACAACCTCAATACCATCTTTTTTTTGAATGATTTTACTTAATAGGTTGGCTAGATCATTATCATTAATTGATTCATGAACTCTTCCATAAGCTAAATATTCAAACTTTTTTATCTTGAACTTACCATTATCTAAAGCTTTGTGCAATCGTTCAACACCTTTTTTATCAATTAATGTGAAAGTTTGAAAAATTGGTAACCATTCCCCTAATAGCTCATCATTTATTAATTTATCAAGTATTGAGTTAAAAATTACAAGGTCACTTTTTGCGCATGAAGATAAAAAACCAATAAATATATTAATTGAACGTTTTTCAATTGGAGTCTTTTCAAGTTGAGAATATAATTTTAGCCATATTTTTTGTTTATCGCTACACCCTACTGCTAATCCTTCCCCAAAATTAGACAATCTTGGATTATTAGTAGAAACTAACTCAGGTAATAAAGTATTAAATGTTTCCATATCTTGTGCAACTTGTGAACCAATTTTTCTTATTGTTTCTGAAAATCGTTTAAAACTTTCGGATGGTTTATTTTTATCTTCATAATCATCAAATAAATCAAATGCATGTGACTGGTCTGATTCCGATAATGCATAAGTACGTGCTTGTTCCAAAAGATTTTTGGGTTTTATATGTTTTTCCAGTTCTAAAAGTTTTTTTGTAATCCCTTTTTTATCATGCTTATTATAATACCGTATTATACCTCGAATAGCAATCCAACCCTCATTCCATGCTTGTTGATCATTAATTTGTTTTACAGAAGTTTCAATAGTATCATACATCTCGGCATTTATCCATAAACCATGCAAATTGTCGGATAAAACCTTCCGTGCTTTTCTGGCTATTGGTAGACCTGAAAGAGCTAATCGTGTACAAATACTTATAAAAGTTTCAAACCAACAGATATATTCTTTTGGTGTTTTAGGGTAATAACCAATGTTTCTTGATCTTGCTCCAAAACTATAATTATATATTTGAGAAATAAACCCTGTTTCCAGAGTAGCATCCAACAGAAAAAGACCTAATTCCTGTTGGTCAATGTTTATAGCATCAACTAACTGTACAATAAATGCGGATCTTAATTCAATCGGGGCATGGGTACCAGACCATTTTAAATAGAATAGAGATTTTAGTGAATTATAAGATAAATTATTAGTCCCTTTCTTTTTTTCTGATAAAGCAAAACGGCATAATAATTTTACACTTCTATTAAATAACTCTGGGTCGTAAGCTAAATGCCATAAAATTTGAACAAAATCATCAAAATGCTTATTCTCTTTTGATGAAAAAAGGAATTCATTATTTACATTCGCAGCTTGTTCTATTGCTTCTAAAGTCCTTTCCGGCGACACAGGCGCGATATTGATAAATACATCTATTCCAAAATCATTAAAATTACAATTTTCTTTTCCAAGCCAACCATCTTTTTTTAACCAGTCATCAACTATCTCTTTTGCTGGCTGAGAATCATGAAGGAAATTAAGCCTGCGGCTAAAAGATTTAATTAGACGTTCTGAATCGCTATTAGAAAATGCTTCAATAATTATTTCTTTTGGAATGGATTCGAGAGCATCTTTAGCAAGTCGATTTGCTATTGCATGGGGGAGAATAGCTCTCCATACCCCACGCGATTGGATCAAATCCCGGTCCCTAAGTGTTTTAATATCTCTAAATAAATCTGAACTTGTTTTATCAATAAGAGAAGCTAAAAATTTTATTTCTGATTTTTCTGATTTAGTATCTGTCCCTTCGAATGAATAAACAAGTGAACATACTTCTGCAGATTTTTGTAAATTTTCATTTTCCCCTTGTCGTTGATAGAAAAGTCTATTGAATAATTCTTTATCCCGAAAACCAGATAGCGTTTCACCTTTTTCTACTGTATTGGAAAGGGCTATTGCTACTCGTGCATTTCCTCCTGAGAATTGGGCAATTATATGGGCATCACTAAAACTTAAATGCTTAAAACGTTTGTTGATTAATTTTTCAATAACTTCATCACTGGCCGCCTCTAATGTAAACACATCTGTTTCTTCTGGAAGATCATCATGAATATTATATTCGATCGTTAATAAGCTCAAAAGACAATCAGGTTTAGTACAAATCTGAGTCAATTGACGATGCAATTCTTGCGGACAATTATCTATTATAAGAATAGCCCTGGTTCTTTTTGCAACAAGCTGTTCAGCAAATTCTGATGGAGTAGGTGAGGGATTATGGGACATATCAGTATAAAATGCCAGAGAACGATTGAGTGAATTATCAGCAATTCTATCATCAAATAAAGCCTGTACAAATCTTGTTTTGCCAACGCCAGACAAACCTGTTAATCGAACAGATTTACGATTTATTAAAAGATTGGCTCTGAGGATTTTTATACCATCTAAAGCACTCATTCCCTTTTTAATATTGCTGTTTCTATCATACAATCGCAAGCCATCGTCTAAAAGATATTCTTCCTCTATCCCACCAGGCGCATTTGCCCAATTTTCATAAGGTTTCCATCCGTTTAATGGACGACCAATTTTATTTCGTACCCATAAAATTAAAGAAGGATGTGTTCTCACCCAGGTTGCAATGCGTCCGCGATCATAAAAATCTAAATGTAAATTTTGGGAATTTCTTTCATTTTTAATAGCTTCCTTCATCATATCAATTCGTTTTTTCATGTAATATACTGTAACAGATGAGCCTGAACTAACGATAATATATGCTCCATTATTTTGAATAAGCGATTTAATTGATTCACGTAAAATACCATTAGGTTGCATTTCCTGAATTATTTTACTTGGTCTAATATTTGATTTTTTTACTTGGTACCCTGTAATATTTCTAGGTATAAAACTATTTTGCGGCGGCGGTGTTGAACTTTGCACAAAAACATCCAGACCACCATCACTTGCATCTTGTGAGCCACCCCATACTATTCCCTTTATTGAAAGCTCAGCTAATCGAAAATCTGCTTCGCATAATAAACCTATCAAGTTACGAAGATCACTATCATTAAGTAATGCAATATCTTCACCTGTAATTTCTATTAAATTTGACATATTTTTTAATTCTATCCTTTCATATTTTAATTTTGAATTTTATTTTTTACTTTCTAAAATAGTTTAGTAATTAAATTCAAAAAATTAAAATTGCATTAGTTTAAGTAAAGGAAATTACAATTATAGTGAAGTTTATATTATATGCATTAATTTCCACCCAGGTTTCATCATCCCGCCATCCATATTTCAGAAATATACTATTTTTACGGAATGTTGCAAGGAATATTTATAAATTTTAAAAATCCCAAACCATCACCCCATAATCTTGAAGCAAGGGGTAAAAGCCCCTTGTTCCAGGCTGGTTATATGGATGAATAAATCCCGCTCTGAAAACTGATAGTTGACAACTTGAGTAAATTAAATGGTGGGATAGAATCCCACCCTACGGCTGAAAACTGTTAGCTGAAAACTGATAGCATATAATTGACAACTACTAACTATTCAACCCCTAAAACAGCAACAATCCTCATCAAACTGCTCCAAATCCTTTGTTTTTATATCAATTTATTACTATCTTAAATAAATCAGAAATTCATCAGAATAGCCGGAGCTAGTATGAAAAAACTAACCGTCATTTTTTTAATGGGGATGCTGCTTATGTCCTGTGCAAAAAAAGAAAAGCCGTTCTTTATGGAATGGGATACGCCGTTTGGAGTACCGCCGTTTGCTTTGATTACCGATAAAGATTACCTGCCGGCCTATGAAAAAGGCATCGAGCAGGAGAATAAAGAAATAGCGGAAATCGCCGCCAACCCTGAAGCGCCGACATTTGCCAATACTATTGAAGCTATGGAAAAAACCGGCATGCTGCTGCGCCGGGTGGAGAATGTGTTCGATAACATGATCGATGCCAATACCAATGACAAGCTGCAGGCCATTGCCCAAAAAATATCGCCCATGATGAGTAAACATTATGACGATATTTCCATGAACGCCGCGCTGTTTGCCCGCGTCAAAGCGGTTTATGATCAAAAAGAAACCTTGAATTTAAATCCCGAACAGTTGATGCTGCTAACAGAATATTATAAAGATTTTGTCCGCGGTGGCGCCAACCTGAATGACGCGCAAAAAGAAGAACTGAAAAAGATCAACAGCGAATTGTCCGTGCTGACCCTGAAATTTGGCGATAATGTGCTGGCCGAAGACAACCGCTTTACCCTGGTGATCGAGGATTCCGCGGACCTGGCCGGTCTGCCTGAAAGCGTTATTACCGCCGCCGCTGAGACCGCCAAAGAAAAAGGGCAAGAGGGCAAATGGATATTCACCTTGCATAAACCCAGTCTCATTCCGTTTTTACAGTATTCGCAAAAACGCGAGCTGCGCGAAAAGATGTTCCGCGCCTATAACGACCGCGGCAATAACAACGATGAGTACGATAACAAGCAGATCCTGGCGCGTATTGCCGCGCTGCGCGTCAAAAGCGCCCAATTGCTCGGTTATAAAACCCACGCCGATTTTGTTTTGGAAGAAAATATGGCTAAAACTCCGGCCAACGTTTATGACTTGTTAATGAAACTCTGGACGCCGGCGCAAAAACGCGCCCGCGGTGAAGTGAAAGAAATGCAGGCAATTATAGATGCTGAAGGCAATAATTTCAAGCTGGAAGCATGGGACTGGTGGTATTATGCGGAAAAACTGAAAAAAGCCAAATATGCCCTCGACGATGAACAACTGCGCCCTTATTTTAAACTGGAAAATGTCCGTAATGGCGCCTTTTTTGTCGCCACTACCTTATATGGTATTGATTTTGAGGAACGACCCGACCTGCCGGTCTATCATCCCGATGCCAAAGCATTTGAAGTCAAGGATGTTGATGGAACACATATCGGTATTCTGTATACGGATTATTTTCCGCGCGCCAGCAAACGCGGCGGCGCCTGGATGGACAGCTTTCGCAAACAGTCCAATTTCCCGGCTAAGGAATCGCCGGTTATTTGCAATGTGTGTAATTTTACCAAACCATCCGGCGACACGCCCAGCCTGTTGAGCCTTGATGAAGTGGAAACCCTGTTCCATGAATTCGGTCATGCCCTGCACGGACTGCTGTCCAACTGTACTTATTATCGTTTATCCGGCACCGCTGTGCCGCGCGATTTTGTGGAATTGCCGTCGCAGATCATGGAAAACTGGGCGACCGAACCTGAAGTGCTTAAATATTATGCTTTTCATTACCAAACCGGCGAACCGTTACCCGATGAATTAGTTGCCAAAATTAAGAACTCCTCGCTTTTTAACCAGGGTTTCAATACAGTGGAATACCTGGCCGCTTCCATATTGGATATGGATTGGCACACCATTGCCGATACCACCCTGCGCGATGCAGTTGTTTTTGAACAGCAGTCTCTGGATAAAATCGGCCTGATCCCGGAAATTGTCTCGCGGTATAAAAGTCCGTTCTTCCGGCATATCTTTGCCGGGGGATATTCAGCCGGATACTATAGCTATATCTGGGCGGAAGTGCTGGACAGCGACGCTTTTCAGGCGTTCAAGGAAACCAGCCTGTTTGACCAAACAACAGCACAGGCATTTCGTGAAAATATTTTGGCCGCCGGCGGCACTGAAGACCCCATGATCTTGTACAAACGCTTCCGCCATGCCGAACCGCGCATCGAACCATTGTTGAAAAAACGGGGACTGGATTGAGCAATTCTTATCTGGCATGACCTTATTTACAATAAAATCCCGTCCGCTTGTTTTACAGCGAACGGGATTTTTTATTTTTACAGTTTAGTCTGTTTTACATGCCGGTTTAGTTTATCAACCGTGAATATTTTAATAAAACGGCTTTAATTTCGACCCTGGATTGACTGGCGGCCTGTTGGTCGATGACGATTTTGGTTTTGTTGTTTTCCAGATCAAATCCCATGACTATACCGTCCTCTTTGGTTTGCGGGATTGCCATAATTGATAATACCCCCGCTTTGTGACACAAGGCGCTGATCTCGGCAATATTCACAGCGCGAAGTGGAGTAAAGTAGACAATGTCCAGGCTGTTGATGTGACTTTCCAGGTCAAATTCCTTACTCAAGTCAAACAATTTGGGACTCTTTAATACGCTCTGTTGCTGGTTTACCTGGATCAGTTTCAAAAGTTGTTCCTGAATGGACAAGGAATAATTGTTTTTTGATTGATAAACAATACCGATTTTGAGCTGACTTTTTTGATCGAAATTTTTAATATAATCCAGGCATTTATTCATAAAAGAAAATTGCACATCAACCGGTACAACAACTTCCTGGGAAAAAGCGAGTGTATAAAATACCACCATTATTGTTATTATCATCAGATATTTTTTCATGATCGTTTCTCCCCTTTAAAATTTTAAATTAATTTTGGCCAGATAATTTCTGCCATTTTGGGGAATTGTTTCAATCGGCAGGTGGTCATAACCGGCGGGGTGTACATAATTATCATTGAACACATTAATTACTTTAAAACTGAGTGTCACCCGGTTAAATAGTAAACTACTTTTAAAATTTGCATTTACCATTGTAAACGGTTCAGTTGAATAACTATATAAAGTAAGCCGTTCCGATTCATGAACCAGGTTAACACTTGCATAACCCCATTTATATACCGGCGCCGAGAGCCCGAATTTAAAAACTGTGCGGGGAGAATTGTTCAGCTTTTCATTGGTCGCCTTGTTCTTTATAAATTGATTGTTAAAGCTGGTATAGCCTTGAATTTTTTTTAAAGTACCGCGTAATTCCAATTCATAACCATGAGCTTTGACGCTTTCCAGATTCTGAAATTGCAGAAAAGGCTGGTCAGGTACTTCAGGATTTTCAATTTCACTCTGATTGATCAGATCCTGCATCTCATATTGATAGAGAGAAATAAAACCGGCTACTTGTTCATAAAGCGACTGTTCCAAAACCAGTTCAGTGGTGGTGATCTTTTCTATTGCCAGGTTGGGATTGGCAATCGCATTTGCATAGTCATCGCTATAATAGGTTTCGTATAAATCGGGCACCCGGAATGCCGTTCCGATCAGTCCTTTTACCGAGGTTTTACTGTTGGGCATATAGATCAGAGCGCCGCGCGGAGACAAGTGATTGCCGATAGTTGTGTAATCGTCCCATCGCGCCCCGGTAATGATTTTTAGTTGCCGCCAGGGGATATATTCATTTTCCAAATATAAAGCCCGGTTTTTATAGGGTTGTTTTACGAGAGTAAAGGTTTCTTCGGCATCCCAGGCTTTATAATCCGATGTGAGGTTATGCTGGTATTCGCCGCCGAACGATAATCGGTCGTCCGCAGTTACATCCCAAATTAATTGTCCTTCCAGTCCAAACCATTTGCCGATTGCTTTATCAAAATATTTGTAATCCGTGTCAGCAGGATACCAGCCGGCAAATTTGTAATAATCATAAGATACTTTGATTTGCGAGCCAACGGTATGGCTGAAATTTTTATTATATGAAATTTCTCCAAAAGCACGGGCATCCAGCACTTTGGCGCCGGGAACATTAAAACCGATGCTATATGCGGCTGTCGGGTAGTATTTTTCACGGTTGGACCAGAAACCCTGGATTTGAAAATTCTTGTATTGTATATTACCGTTCAGGCTTGACAATTTTTCCGCATCCAGATTATGGGCAATACCCGGTTCTTCAGCAGAGTGATATTCTTTAAAATACAGTTTCTGGCCTTTAGCATCCCTGGTAATTACTGAACTGTAAAGATGAACATCATTTTTAAAGGATTTGCCAACCTGAATAACGCCTTGTTTGCGGTCATAACTTCCAACACTGGTTGATAGTTCAATACCGCTGAAGGACTTGGCATTTTTGGTATTGATATTGATTACTGCAAACAGGGCATTTGAACCATATAGAGTTGAACCCGGGCCACGAATGATCTCCACACTATGCACCGATGCGAGGTCTATGCCCAGTTCGGAACCCAGCATTGCCGAACTGAAAATATTTTCATTCGTCCGGTGACCGTTGATTAGCAGCAAAATCCGGTTATTATAATCTCCTAACCGGCCAAAACCCCTGGACCCCACTGTTGTATACATACGGTCGTAAGTAATAAAGAAACTGCGTACCGAGTTTAACAATTCATCAATTGTTTCATAACCAAATCGGGCAATTTCATCTGCGGTGATAATGGTTATTGAAGAGGCTGCTTCTTTGGTGGTTTGCAGGTATTTTGAGGCAGATTTAGTCTCGGAACCGGTCTGCTTGATATCCATATTAAAGAGAGAGTCGAGAGAGGAGGTTGTTTCCACCTGCGGCTGCGCCCATAACCGGCCAAAAGCAAACAATACTGCGATAAGGATAATTTTTTGTGCTGGCATAATCGTGTCCTGATCGTTAAAATTTTTTATATTTTGGTCTTCAAATTATATACCAGTCTTTTGCCGGATAATAAACAATATTGCGGATAAAATAAAAAAAATAATGGTCAGTATTTTTTAATTTAAAAATATAACTTCATAATAATATGATATTTATGAATTGTGCAGAAGTGGTTGATAAATAAAAAGGTGAGAGGTAAATTGTAATATAAAAGTTTTTGTTGGTTCAATAATAGAATAGCCAACACGGAAATATACTAATTACCATAATCGGGTAAATAATTCCTTATTTAATCTTTTAAACTGATATTATAAACTCTTGAAATTCAGGGGGAATTCAGAATAATGTCGGCGTGGTTCGGCATTTGTTATTTTGCTCAACGATTTCGGAAAATAAAGTAAACCGCTCCCACCAGGCATAACCCTGCGTACAGAAAATCCATGCGGAATTTTTCTTTCATAAACAAGATCGAAAAGGGTACAAAAACCGACAAGGTAATTACTTCCTGGACAATTTTTAACTCGCTTAAATCCAAAACTTTATGACCTATACGATTGCCGGGTACCTGTAACATATATTCAAAAAAGGCAATTCCCCAGCTTATCAACACGGCAATATACCAGGGACTGGTTTTGAGATTTTTTAAATGCCCATACCAGGCAAAAGTCATAAATACATTCGATAAGGTGAGCATGACAATAAACGTAACAACCGGACGTAACATAAATTATTTACTTTCATTAAATACCAAATATCAGCTAATTAATCTAGCTACTAGTTTAATAAGAATTTTTTTGATAAGCAAATACTTTCAGGAAAAAAGACCGGTTAAACCTGTTCTGCATAAACCGGACGATGCCCCCTTAGCGCCTGACTCCTAAAGATGAAATACCTTCACATGATTCAGTTATTGACCGCAATATTTTTTAATTTCCTGCTCACCTTCGCGGTACCCCAATTTTTTTGCCTGTAACAGATCTGCACAGCCCTGGTCTTTGTTGCCGATTTGAATTTCGACCAGTCCCTTACGGAAATAAGCCAGGGCATAACTGGTATCGCGTGCTATGGCTAGCTCATAATCCGCCAGCGCTCCATGATAATCTTTTAAAGCAGATTTACAGGCAGCGCGATAGAGGTATAGTTCTTTATCATCGGGCATAATATTAATTGCCCGGTCGTAGGCTTCCAGGGCGCCCTGGTATTTCTTTAGTTGATAACAACATTCCCCGATCCGGGCAAACGCCTGGTAATTTTGCGGATCAATTTTAGTTACCTGTAACAGGTCTTGTACCGCGCTTTGATAGTCCCTGAGCACCGCTTTACAGAGGGCGCGCTCATATAATGCCTCGTCAGCCTGGTTATCAAGTTTTATCGCGCTGTCAAAATCCTGAATAGCGCCGCGGTAGTCGCCGGTTTTCGCCTTACAACTGCCGCGCGAATAAAAAGCATAGGAACTGTTTGGATTGATATGAATGGCTTCATTAAATACTTTGATGGCGGCGCCGTAATCCTGCAGCTTGTAAAGGGCGGCGCCTTTGTTGATATAGACTTCAGGGTCTTTGGAATGCAATTCAATGGCCTGGTTATAGGTGTTTATGGCCTCCTGCCAGTTGCTTTGCAAAAATTCCGTATGCCCTTTGAAAGCATAGACTTCCGCATTGTGCGGGTCTTGTGCAATCACCTGGTTAAAGAGTTTAAGAGCTTCGTCATATTTTTTTTCGCCCATCTTGTTACGGCCCATCGTCAGGTAATAATTGCTCTGGTTGGAAAATTGATCGACCATTGCCGTCCAATCGCCGCTTTGCTGGTTGACAAATTCCGGGATGTTAACAGCCCGATCCGTAAAACTTAGATTTTCAAGCAGAACCGGCGGGGAATCGTTGCCCTGTTCGTCAATATGGGTCAGCAATAATTCAGTATATGGACCGCGGAATTTGGTCGAGAAAACCAGCCACTTGCTATTTGGCGACCAGGAATGCCAGGAATTCATAGCCGTTGTATTGCCGGCCAGTTGCCTTGGTTCACCCCCGGCAGCAGGTATAATATATAACCGGCTGTCCGGCTGTAATAACATGAAATTATTGGCTTTGGTAAAGACCAGCCATTTCCCGTCCGGTGATATGCGGGGGAAGAAATTACTCATACCGTTGTTCGAGGCGCCGGGCACCGCTTCGGCCACTCCACCCTTGCCGTAGTTGAATGGAATTCTATAGATGTCATATTTAAATTCCTGTTTGCCTTCTATAAAATTTTGCGCCATCGAGGTTGGCAGCACAACATCTTTGGATTTTTCCGCTTCCGGATGGATGTATGCCCTGGTACGGGCAAAATAGAGATATTTCCCATCAGGACTCCAGGATGGGTTGCTTTGCACCAGCGCCGGGTTATCGGCGCCGGGCAGCGCCTGAAATTTTCCGGTTTGCCGGTCATATATTGCAATAATACCCTTGATGGGGAAAAACAATTGTGAATATTCAAGGTTGTCGATGGGGACGAATATAGAGCGATCTTTGACCGTGCTGGCTACATAGCGGCCATCCGGTGATATTTGCGATAACAGTCCATAGGTATTTTGACCATCCTGCCGCTTGTAATCGCTCCAGGTTATGATCTTGTCGCTGGTTAATACTGTTTCTTTGCTTATATCCGAAATGACATAAGAGCCCTTGTCGTTGGCATAATCCACATCCATTGCCAGAGTTTTGCCATCCCTTGTGAAAGAATGGCAGTTGCCGCACAGGGAAAGGTTTTGCAAAAGTGTAACCGGGGGCCGGGGCGATTTTATGTCGCCCAAATGCCAGCGGATTTTTTCGAGGTTCTTTAAGGCATAACTGAATGGCAGGGGCACAGCGCGATAAAATATTAAAGCATTGACCGAATCCGCCGATGTACTAAAACTTATGGCGGCGCCGGATAATAGTTGACTTTTTATATACCCTAAAATGGTTACGGTAATACTCGATTGTAACCCTGCTTGTTTCATTTCTTCCCATACTGCCGAATCGGGCTGCCACCAGGCTTGTTCGGTAAAACCGGTAAATATTTTTTGTCTGCTGCCCGTATTTACGGTTATGAACCAGTTTTTGACGGCCGGATTTTCATCCTGCCAGGTAATACGCGGCGAAACAATTTCAGGTGGAAACAGGACGCCGTTTTGGGGATAGGTTATTGTTAATTGTCCCGGTATTTGTCCCAATTTTTCCCATTTGGACATGATCTTTTTTTGGTCGGAAAGACTGCCAAACCAGGTGAATACCGTTATCAGGGTGAGTAACAGTAATAAGATGATAAAGATATAAATGTTATTGCCGGATTTTTTATGATTCATAATCTATTCTATTGTTAAACTAAAAATTGTTATTTGCGTTATATATAAATTGAGAAATTTTTTTGCAAGAATCAACAAGTAATCTAGGTTCTTCCAGGATTAATATAAAATAGCAGCATATTCTGTTACATAATGTATACAGTTGATAAAATTGGTCAAGACCTGAACTGGTAGTGATTAAAAGCCGGTAGAAAAACACTTGGCATTGTCAATTAAACATACCGGCAAAGCCGATTGTTACCAGCAAATTGCTGCCGGTTTTTGCCTCGGTCCAACTGTTATGATTCAGGCGAATGTGGTGATAGCCGGCATCGATGAGAATTCCCAGATGCTGGTGCAGCGTTATGATCAGGCCGCCGCTAAACACCAGGTCGCTTCCCCAATATTTGTTATTCGTTTCAAACACTGAAATAAATCTGTAATCACAGGCGATAAACGGTAATATCATATCATGCTGCTGTCCCATGGCTATACCCAACCTGGGGCCCAAACTGAATTCGGTATTCTTCCAGGTCCCCTGCGATATTCCTGTCCAGGAGCCCGCCTGGCCGGCAAAGTAATGATCTTGAATAAAATAGACAAATGATTCGGTAATGGTGGTCGAGTTCTTGTTTTGCTCCGCCAGGTCTTCATAGAGTTCTCCACCCTGGCTGGAATAACAGCCACTGGCGCTAATCAGTATACTGCCCTGGTCTAACGCCTGGTTTTGTGAAAAACAATACCCTGTAACCACAAGCAATATGATAATTACTATTCTATAATTCATATTTATTTCTGTTTGAATTTGGAGTCTGGCCTGGTCAGCGCTTTTTTTATCTCCGCTTCCGGCGGTTATGTCATACCGGCTATAAATTAATCATTTTAAACCGAGTGCAAAGCGGGGGGAGCCCCGCTTTGCATTTACATGGTTACGCCCGTAATTTATTGTAATTCTTGATACACAAATCCACACATTCCAGCGGCGGATAGACGTCTTTTTCTTCTTCAATAATATACCACTCGGTGCCGCCAGTGCTTTCGCATATTGCAAACACCTCATTCCATTTGATGTCGCCTTCACCCAGAATTGCTTTGGGATTGGTGGCGGAGAATTCTTTTAAATGCACGGTTACCGCTTGTCCAGGGTATTTTTGCAAAAATGCAATCGGGTCGCCGCCGCCGCCAATACAGTTGCCGGTATCTATCTGCATAATAAGGTCTTTGGAGGCATTGCTGAAAAGTATATCCCAGGGGATTTCACCGTCGATTGCCGTAAATTCAAAATCGTGATTATGATAACCCAGTTTCATGCCATGGCCTTTAATTTTTTCGGCAATCTCTGTGAACAGGGCAGCGGTTTTCAACCAGGCTTCTTTCGAGTTACGCATATCTTCATTCAGCCATGGCACGATAAGGTATTTATTACCAATGACCTGGTTAAACTCAATGGTTGCAGCCAGGTTCTCGCCCAGCAAAGTATCCAACTGGGTGTGTGTGCCGCAGCATTTCAGGCCGTTATCATCCAGCATTTTACGGATTTCCTGGGCGCTATGATTATAATAACCGGCGAATTCCACACCCTGGTAACCCATTTTCGCAACCGCCGCAATAGTGGCCGCCAGGTCCTTTTCGCATTCGGTACGGACAGAATAAAGCTGCAAACCAACCGGTATTTTAGCTGCGGGTTTGGGCGCTTTGGAGCATAACAGGTTGGACGATAAGACTCCCATGACGGCGGCCGCTTCGACGCCGGTTTTAAGAAAATGACGGCGGCTCATGTCGTCTTTTGTTGGATTTTTCATACTTTTTCTCCATTTTGATTGTTTTAACAATATGGTAACAGAATGAGTTGGTGTTCATTTTAATAATAGCATTTTTTGGCTCAAGTTGTAATTACCATGAAGCAAACGACAATAGTATACGCCGCCGGCATAGGGCGCAGCATTCCAGGTAATGAGATGAGCGCCTTGTTTATAATCACCTTCAGCCAATACAGCTACTTTTTGTCCGTACAGGTTAAATATCTCCAGCAAAACTTGGCCATCCTGCGCCAGTTCAAAGGTGATGGTTGTAACCGGATTGAATGGATTGGGGGTGTTTTGATACAAGCGGCATTGTGCGGGAAGCTGTTGCGGTTTTTTATGGTCAATACCGGTGTTAAGGGTATCCACTATCCAGGATTTTGAAGTTGCAAATTCAGGCTGTTGCTGCCAGGTACCGGCCGAATTTTTACCCTTTACATAAACCGTATAGGTTGTTCCCGGCTGCAAACCGGACAACTGTAAAACGGGATGATCCTGAATACTGATTTCATCGCTCCAGTTATCCGCAGTATTGTTGATATTATACCTATAGTGAGTAATACCGGGGCCGCCGATAGTCAGCGCCGCAGTCGTCTCTGTGGTTACCGAATCCGGTTCGCCACTGATCGATACCCCGGCTGGAACATACCTGCCCATATCCAGGCCGTTCGGCCCTGCGCCAATTGCCGGGGAGCCGTCTTGCAGGTGAAAATCATTGCCGGCATCAACAAACAGGGGATCGGCGTCGATATTCCCGGAACCGAGATAATGAAAGGCGCTATCGATAAGACATTGGTGTACCTGAATGACCGGGTCGGTGTCGCCCGACTGCGCGAACTGGTTTTCAAATGGCGCGGTATTGTTCCAGAAAATATTGCCGATAAAGGTTGCTCCCTTGCCCGGCGCGACATCACGCAGCGGCCATTCACTGAAATTGACTACTGCTTCAGTACTATTGACAAAGACATTATTTTCCGCCTGTAAAAAACAATCTTCTTTCAGTAAAACGGAATGATCATTATTGATAAAAATATTGCGCACCAGGGTTATATCCGATGTTCGGCTATACCTTTCCCCTGTAGATACAGCATTCGACGTGCCCGGGTTATCCGGATCGCGGTGAAAGTTTGTAAAAAGATTGCCTTCAATATGCGCGTCGCAGCCGTCCAGGTCCAGGCCGTCATCGCCGCCGCCAAGAAATATGTTGTTATAGGCTTGAAGTATGGGGCCCGGGCGTTTGCAGTTGGAAAAATCTATTACATCATTATAATCGGTAGTTGAGCCAAAGGTATTGCCATCCAGAATTAAATAATCGTCGTCTGCCAGGGTTTGGCCGTGAACGACTTCAACGCTTTGCACACTGGGGAAAACGCTGTTCCTGACAAGCAGTTGCGGATGATCCACTTCAAGTACGGTTTTATTCGGGGTTACCCAGGTCATGCTTTCAATCAGTAATTTAGAATTATCTACCAGGAGCATGTAACTGCCGGCATCGCCATAAAGCATATCCACATAGCCCAGGTAATTATCTTTTCGGGTATTCAGGAACCTGACGCCGTTCCATTTTTTTTCGGGTAAATTGGTAAAACGTATTCTGTTTTCCGCTGTGCCGGCGGCAACAAGTTTACCGTCCTCTTCTATGATCAGGGTAGCGGCGCTGTTGAAATTGATTTCTACACCGGCAGTTATGGTAAGAGTAATATCGGCCGGCACCACCAGGTCGCTATCTACCTGCCAGGGGTTATGGATGCTGGTCAGGGTAGTATCTTTTTCCAGAACACCGGACAACAGAGTTGGCTGCGCAAGTGTTATTGACGGTATGAGAGTTGTTGCCAGGATTAGACCGGCGGCAATACAATGTACAAGATACCTTTTCAATTTTCTACTTCCTTTTTTAAAGTAATATGCTCTGGTATTAAACCGGTATTGCCGAACTTGTTGTTTACCAGGCAAGTCGACTGCTTTTTAATATAAAAACTGAATACAGACCGGCGTTGATACATTAACCTGGTGACCGGTGAATTGTAAAGTACCCTTCTCTTTATTGATTCGAAACACATTGATATTATTACTGTTACTGTTTGCCGCCAGCAAGAACTCACCGGTTGGGTCGATGGTAAAATAGCGGGGTGCTCTACCCCGGGTGGATTCAAATCCACTCAGGCTGAGATGGCCGCTATTTTCATCAAAAGCAAATATGGCAATACTGTCATGGCCGCGGTTGGAACCATAAACAAACCGTCCATCCGGCGATACCTGCACCTCTGCGCAGCTGTTGCCGCCTTTAAAATCCTGAGGAATTGTCGGGACGGTGTGGATTTCCGTTAAAGCGCCTGTCAGAGTATCACACGCACAGGAGGTGATCGTGCTGTTCAATTCATTAATGATAAAAGCGTATGTACTGTTGGGGTGAAAGGCCAAATGACGCGGCCCGGAACCGGCAGCAGCTTTAAAAAAAGCCGGCTCGTTAGTCAGCAACTTGCCGCTTATTGTGTCCAACTTGTAGATCATTACTTTGTCGATGCCCAGGTCGACGGCGTAGACATAATTACTGGTCGGGTTGAGATTCACGGCATGTGCATGTGGCGCTTCCTGCCTTTGAATATTTATACTGTTTCCGGTATGCTGCACAATATCCGTAGCCGGGCCGAGCGAGCCATCGTTTTGCCGTGGCAAAACAGTAACATTGCCGCCGCCATAATTGGCCACTACCACATATTGACCGCTTTTGTCCACCATTACATGGCAGGGTGACCCGCCGTGGGTCGGCTGCCGGTTGAGTAATGTCAGGTCGCCGGTTAACTGGTCAACAGAGTAGGCGCTAACGGCGCCGCCGGGCTGCCCCTCAAAATCCTGGGTCTCATTCACCGCATAGAGGTTTTTTTTATTCGGATGCAAAATCAGAAAAGAGGGATTCACCGCTTGCATGGATTTTAATAATTCCAATGCCCCGGTTTCACGATTCATTTTAGCGATGTAAATACCCTCACCATTACTGTTAGAGTATGAACCGATATACAGAATAAAGGCAGTTAAATCACTCACGTTGTTTTCACCGCCCAAAAGGCAACTGATTGGCAACCACACCGTTAAAATCAGAACAATTAGTTTAAAATTATAAAAATAACCGGTATTTTTTTTCAGCATAATCAGACCTTATCCTTTATAATTTAAACGTTATTTTAATCAAATTTTAGTTTAATAGCAACAGGAATTCCTGGCCCGGTCCGGCGCAGAACTGGCTTGTCTCCAAATAATTCCGATGAAATTAATTGTCAAAATTTCAACTTGCATTTCATAATTATTACAATTATTTTAGTTTGAATATGGAAACCGGAGATGCAGATAAAACTAGAACGAACAACACCCCAATCATCAAGTTTTGGTTTAGCTTATACGTTGATCGGTGTGACGGGATTTGTCATTGCCCGTTATTATCCTGGTATTTTTTCAATCGTACCTCCCTGTATGTTTCGTCATCTCACCGGCATTCCTTGCCCGGCTTGCGGCGCATTGCATAGCGGTTATTATATGGCCCATTTTCAATTCCTTAAATCCCTGGCCGCCAATCCTTTTTTCTTTGTGGTATATTTGGGTTTACTATTCATTGCTTTCAACACCCTGTTGGGTTATTTCCTCAAAAAAAATCTGCATTTCGTTGCTTCCGAACGGGAATATCGTCTTGTACGTATAATGATTATTTGCGCATTACCATTGAACTGGATATATCTGATAATTGTTATGACCGGTTGAAAGGAAGAAATTGTCATCATTTTTGGTTAATAAATAGAATCTGTGGTTCGGCGCGTTAACAATCATCTGCTGTGGAATGGAAGCATAATGGCTAAACAACATGTACTCATCGGCGTGACTCTCGACAAGTTTAACGGTTTCACACCCTCCATGCTCATTAGCGGGCTGGATATTTTAGGAATGAAATTTGTGGAAGTAACCATAACGGTTTTGGGAGAGTTGGAAACATTTCCCCGAAAGTTGGGACGAATGCAAACCGCTTTTCATTTACCCCTGGTGCACGAAACCGGCTGGGACCTCTCCTGTTTGGAACATGCCGATAAAATTGCGCAACTGATCGCTGATCTGAATAAACATCATGCATTATTGAAAATACACCATCTTGTTTGTCATCCACCGGAATGTATACATCTGGGTAATTCATTACCGGCGGCGCAGGAATTTTTGTTCGCCAATTTAAAGAAACTGGATATCCCGGTTTACCTGGAAAACATCCCTGAATATACTCCCCAGGAATTTACACAATTTTACCACCAGGCCAGGCAGGAACTTGGCGCAAAAATTGCAGGCATTTGTTATGATGCTGCCCATTATTATATTACCGGAATCGACCCTGTAACTCAATATACAGAATTGGCTTCCGAGATTGGTTGCATTCATTTATCGGATTGTGAAGAAAAAAAGGACGCTCACTTGCCTTTTGGATTGGGACAATTGCCGGTTAAAGATATTTTAAAAGCCATACAAAAATCAAGGTATAAAGGCTATGTAACATTGGAGATTTTACCCCATTCCATGCAAGACCTCGATGCTTATATCCGCAGTTATTTAACAACCTTGTATTACCTGGACTATAAAAAGTATTTATTAACCAGGATGAGATTGTTTTTTCTGCGGCCATTAATAAATAAATTTATAAAATAATATGTTAAGTATATATAGTAAAACATTATATGCAAACCTGCACGAATGATAATTAAGGGGCTGTTATATTTATATTATGCCGGGCATGATATGAAAACAAACGTCTTGCTCTATATACTACCGATTTTTCCGGCGGGGCTCTCTAGTTATGGGCCGAATTATTATTTGTCCGTGTTCTCCCGATTCCTGCACTATTTATGCGAACCTTTAGTATTTTCACCCGTAAAAATTAATACTGTTTTTTCTTTTTACAGATTGAATAAATATCAATAAATAATAATGGTAATATCAAGAGGTTTGAAATGACAGAAAACTATCAATCATTACTGTCGGAAATTCAGTCAAGATTAAGGGGGGAGTATTACCGGGAAAATAATACCGATACCGGTGATTTATATGGTTTGCCTTATTCCTATGTAATATCCGGCCTGAATAACCGACAAGCTTTTTTTTACTGGGATACGTTTTTCATAAACCAGGCATTGTTACATTTGAAAATGGTTGATGAAGCCCGACATCATGTTGAAAACCTGATCTACATGTTTCGCAAATTCGGTTACATCCCGACCTCCAATCAAAAAAATGCGCCGCTCTATACCTATCCGCCGTTGCTGCCCTGGATCATTCGCGATGTTTACCGGGCTACCGGTGATAAAGAATGGCTGCGCCGGGTTTTACCGGATGCTCTTAAAGAATTTAATAACTGGACGACAAAACCTCATACCTCACCGACCGGATTGTATCGTTATGCCCTGGCGCAACGGCCAGCCGGCACCGCAGCTCAGACTGATACCCCATGCAATTCCGGTCTGCTCTGCTCCACGCGATTTCTCAATTGCCAGGATGTTAATCCGGTCGATTTGAATGCAATTCTTTACCGTAATGCCCGCATGTTGTATGATCTGCAAATTGAATGTTATGGCCATGGTGAAGAAACACTGCTTAATAAGAGCGAACAAATTAAAAAATTTCTGGAAATGTGCTGGGATGAAAAAACCGGTTTCTATTATGATAATGATTTTGTGAATAAAAAACTGGTTAACGTCAAAGCTTTGTCCGGTTTTATGCCGTTGTTTGTGGAAATGGTGGATAAAAGCCGCGCCAAAAAAATGCTGGAACATATTAAAAGCTTTGTTGGCCCCGGCGGCATTGCTTTTACTGATAAAGATTATGGCGCCGAACTGCCCGGACTTGCTTACCCACTGACGACCGGTCCATGCATCTATTTTATCATCAAAGGCATGTGCGATTATGAATTTATGGAAGACGCCGCCGATATCGGTTCAAACTGGTTAAATATGGTGTTGACCGTGTACCGCGATACCGGAGAATTGTGGGAGTGGTATAATATTAAGGACAAAACTGTTAAAACCGATAAAAACCTGAACAATACACCGGTGTGGGGCTGGACTGCCGGAACCATCATTGCCCTGATCGATGCCCTCGGTTTGAAACTGTAGAATTACCGGCTATGAAGTATACAATTATCGGCACTGCCGGTCATATAGATCATGGTAAATCGGCCCTTGTTAAAGCATTAACCGGAACCGACCCCGACCGCCTGGTTGAGGAACAGGAACGGGGAATGACGATTGATATTGGTTTTGCCTTTTTAAATGAACAAATAGCCCTCATTGATGTCCCAGGTCATGAGCGTTTTATTAAAAATATGGTGGCCGGGGTCAGCACCATCGACCTGGTATTGTTTATTGTTGCCGCCGATGACAGCATCATGCCGCAAACCCGCGAACATCTGGACATATTATCCGTATTGCAGGTGCAGCACGGCATTGTGGTTATTACGAAAAAAGACCTGGTCGACGCCGATTTATTGCAAATCGTAACCGAAGATATTCAAAACCTGGTAAAAGGCACAGTCCTGGAAAAAGCGCCGGTAGTGGCCGTATCATCGTTAACCGGCGAAGGTATTGCCGATCTGCGCAGGTTAATAGAACAGACAGTTCTTGAAATTGAACCCCGCCGTGATCGCGGTATTTTTTGGATGCCGGTCGACCGGTCGTTTACTATCAAGGGATTTGGAACCGTGGTTACCGGATCGGTGCTTTCCGGTCAGGTTGCAGTTGGCGATACTGTAGAATTGTTGCCAAGTCAAAAAAAGCTCAAGGTGCGTGGCCTGCAAACCCATGGCAAGTCAACCAACCGGGTGCAATTGGGAGAACGCGCTGCGCTTAATCTTGCGGCAATTGGCCGCGATGAAATTCAGCGCGGCGATGTATTGGTAACTGGCGATTATTTTATTCCTTCCATGATCATGGATATTCATATCAAATTATTAGCTTCGGTTAAAAAGACCCTGCGTAATAAAAGCCGGGTACGGGTACATATCGGCACCAGGGAAATATTGGCGCGTATCAAGTTACTAAGCGCCGAAAACCTGGAGCCAGGGCAAAGCGGTTACGCCCAGCTTTTACTGGAGACCCCGGCCGTGGCCATGCGTCATGACCCGTTTGTGATCCGCCAATATTCTCCGGCCAGGACAATTGGCGGCGGCATGATCCTGGATGCCAATTCCCGGCCGCAGCGCCGGTTCAACACGGAAACGTTACAGCGCCTTGCCGGTTTACAACAACAAGATCCGGTTGATTTGATTTTCAGTTTGCTGTTAACCCGGCCGGACGGCGGTTTACATCACGACCAGTTGACCAGGTTGTCCGGTTTGACTGAAGAGAATCTTAAACAATTACTGGATGCCCCCTTGCAGCAAAACCGGATCATCAGGATCGGCAATAAAAATCCTTTTTATTGCCACAAATTAATTTATGACCGGCTCGATGCGGCAGTTATGCAACTGGTTCAGGAATTCCATGAAAAAGAGCCCCTGCGTCCCGGCATTAACAAGGCGGAAATTAAATCCCGGCTCAATCTTTACAATGCGCAGTTGCTGGAACGGATTCTTTTAGATTTAATAAACGCCGGCCGGCTGGCGGAGAAGAATTCATTAATTAAAATTCCGTCTCATCAAATTACTCTCACTGAAAAAGATGAAAAGTTGGCAGCACAAATAAGGCGGGAATTGCAGGCAAACGCCTTTAATCCGCCTTCGGTTGGTGAATTGGCTGCTGCAATCCGTCTTTCGGAAATGGAAACCGGCCGTATCCTTGGCGCTTTGTTTGGGTTGGGAGATATTGTCTGGCTGGATAATGAAATCTTTATATTACAAACGGCATTGCAACAGGCACAGCAAATATTGGTCGATTACCTGAAACAAAACCGGGAGATAACAGTGAGCCGGTATCGCGATCTTCTGAATAACAGCCGCAAGTATGCACTGGCAATGTTGTTGTATTTTGACAAAACCGGCATAACCAGCAGGGTGGAGGATGTGCGGATATTGGAAAATCCTGACGCCGATTGAACAAGATGTCGAAACCGTTTATGCTATTTACCGGTTACCGGAATTTGTAATTATTTATTGAGCAATAGAATTTCAGCAGAATATTTATGAATAGTAAAAGTATCGCTTCATGCGGATTGATCTGTGATCTGTGCCTGGGCGCGCAGCGCAAAAAGAATCGCTGCGTTGGATGTAATGCAACCGGTTACAAGCCATTTCATTGTAATAAATGCAGTATCAGGTATTGCAGTGAAAAAAACGGTAACTATGATTTACTGTGTAATGAGTGCAATAAATATCCCTGTAAGAGACTGAAAACTCTGGACAAGCGATACAGAGTTAAATATGGTGAAAGTCTTGTTGAGAATTTTGCTCTACTCAAAGAATTGGGCATGGATGAATTTATCCGCATGATGATCGAAAAATGGCAATGCCGTAATTGTGGAGAGCTACTCTGCGCTCATAGCAATAAATGCCTGGTTTGCGGAGCAATGAATCCCCGGTTTCCTGAAAATAACAGTAATGCGTAAACCGGCGCTCGCTAACAGACCTGACCATGAATTGTCATAAAATGTTATACCGTCGACAGGAATAGAGTAGATGTCCCTTGAGAATTTCGATACTAGATATACTTTTTTACTTGTTTTAGAGTACAAGTTTTTCAATATTACACAAGCCGGACTTGTTCAGGAGTAAATTACTCAAAATTAATTTTTTTATATTGCAATGCGTTTCCCGATCCGGCGTTGTAATAACCCGGTTTTTAATGTCAATATTATTACTTATGATAATTGATTCATTTAAAACTATCAAACAATACGCGCTTGCCGAATTAAAAGAAAAAGGATCGCGTTTTATTTGCCAGGTACATCCTGTAACCGGCCGCGACCAGGCGGAAGAACATATTGCTGCGATCGGCGCCCGGTACTATGATGCAACCCATAATTGTTATGCCTACTGCATTGGTTTGGGGCCGCAAACTCTGTCGCGATTTAGCGATGACGGCGAACCATCCGGCACTGCCGGAAAACCGATTTTACAGGCGATCACCGGCCGCGAACTGACCAATGTGGTTGCTGTGGTTACCCGTTATTTTGGCGGCACCAAACTGGGCACCGGGGGACTGGTTCGCGCCTATAGCAGCGTTGCATCCCAGGCATTGGATTTAGCCGAAACAAGGATTGATTATTTAACAACGATTGTACATATTATTTTTGAATATCATTACGCCAACCTGGTGAAAAAAATAATCGATAATTATAACGCCGAGGTGAAATCGGCGGATTATCAAACCCATGTTTCCCAGCATGTGCTGGTACGTAACAGTAAAACGGAAGAATTCATTAACCAACTCATTAATCAGTCTTCCGGACATATTAAAATAGAGACCCCGGCTTGACTATGTTGCTGACTATATTAATACTCACAATTTTTTTCAGCGCGTTTTTTTCCGGTACCGAAACAGCTTATGTTTCTTCCAACCGGCTGCGGTTTTATTTGAAGCCCCATGATAATTCCGATCGCATTCCGGGCGTGTATTTGCTTAAAGATTCCCGCCGGTTCCTTACCGCTATTCTGGTGGGAAATAATTTTGCCAATATTGCCTGTTCAACCCTGGCGATTGCGGTATTTTCAGTATATGCAGATGAAAAGCTTATCGCCGTTTGCACAACGATAGGCTTGCTTATTTTTGGAGAAATCCTGCCCAAGTCCATCGCCCAGCTCATGCCGAACCGTATCATCCGGGTGGCAGCGCCGGTTTTGTTTATTATTTATATTATACTTTATCCATTAATAAAACTGGCAGAATTTATAGCTCAGATGGCAGTCAATATATTCAAAGGCGGGCAATCGGCAGTGACCACCTTTTTCCGCAAGCAGGATCTGCCCATCCTGTTGCGGGAGTATTTCAGTACCCAGCAAATCGGCGAACACGACCGGCTGATGATTTCACGCGCTATTAATATTGACGAGACCCGTATCGGTCAGATCATGGTGCCGCGCACCGAAATATTCGGAATTGAAATGACTATACCGCTGCGAGATGTGTACAAAAGATTCACGCAAACCGGTTATTCACGGCTGCCGGTTTATGATGACGAACTTGATAATATTAAAGGTTTTTTGTATTTTAATGACTTGTTGTCCAAGGTAAACTCTATCGCCGATATAATCCGCCCGGCGCTGTTTTTACCGAAAACAGTGTCCGTCATTAATGCTATGAATGCCCTGCGCAAACAGGGAAAAAGCATTGCCATAGTGATAGATGAATACGGCGGCACAGCAGGTCTGATTACTATGGAAGATATTATCGAAGAAATTTTCGGCAGGATAGATGACGAGTATGATGATGAACCGCGCCATATTAAAAAATTCAACGATACCGCCATATTGGTCAGCGGTAGAGCGGAGATCAATGAACTCGATGAAAAGTATGGCTTGAGATTGCCGCGAGGCGATTATGTAACTATTGGCGGCTTGTTGGAATATCAGTTGGGTTATATTCCAAAAACCGGCGAGGAAATTGATTTCCCCGGTTGTAAAATTACCGTAACACGGGCTACGCAATCCCGGATACGGCAGGTATTTATAAAGAAAATGGATAATTTTTCCGATAATGAAATATGAATAATTACAGGTGTTAAACTTGAAAGGTATATGTATGAATAAAAGAAATTCAATTCCGTTACCGACTTCACCGTTTGTACTGTTAACAATTTGTTGTTTAATACTGTTCATGTTCAGTGCGGCTTTGTTAGCTGCGGAACAAACGCCATTCAACGGCTCTGCTTTTGCAATTCCCGGTAAAATTGAAGTGGAAAATTTTGATAACGGCGGTGAAGGTGTCGCCTATCATGATTCCGATGCCGGTAATAGCGGCAGTTCTTATCGCAATGATGTGGATGTTGATATTGAAAGTTGTGGTGAAGGCGGCTATAATGTTGGTTGGATCGTTGCCGGAGAATGGATTGAATATACGGTAAACGTTACCAGTTCGGCTATTTACCAGATTGAAGCCCGAACAGCGGCGCAGGATGTTGACGGCGCTTTCCATGTCGAATTTAACAATGTCAATCTTACTAATACTATAACTGCTACCCGCACCGGCGGCTGGCAAACCTGGGTCACTGTAAAATCTCCGGAATTTACTCTTAATGCCGGTCAGCAGGTAATGAAAATTGTCATTGAAAGCAGCAATTTTAATATTAATTATCTCGATATTAAACGGATTCTCAATACCAAACCACCAAGTGTTGAAATTGTCACTCCCGATGACGGCGATAAATTTGATGAAGGGGAAATTATCCCAATAGAAGCAACCGCAGTGGATGAAGATGGCACGATTGCTAAAGTGGAATTTTACGCCAATAACACCAAGATCGGACAAGTAAACGCTGCTCCTTATACAATCAACTGGGAAAACGCCCTCCGCGGCACCCATAAACTGGCAGCAGTTGCTTTTGATAACGATGGGGCTACGACGATTTCCGATAGTGTAGAAGTCAAGGTTAAACGGGCAGATTGGGCAGACACCCCGGTTTTTTATCCTGAACGCGGTTTTTATGAAACAAATTTTAACTTGTCAATTTCTTCAATTCTGCCCAGTTATCAGATCAAGTATACCCTGGACGGTTCCGATCCCTTGTCTTCCGCCTCTGCTTTTACGACTAGTGGCGCTGCAACGGTTGCCGTTAACCCCAATTCAACCACCGGCCGCGCCAAAACGCCCTGCGTGACGGTTAGCGCAGTGATCATGCAAAATGGCGTACAGGCTTCGGAAGTTATAACTCATTCCTATATATTCCTGGACAAAGTGCTAACCCAGACCTATCCCGGCGGTGACTGGCCTGAATATATGGTGAACGATCAGGGTTTGGATTATGATATGGATTCCCGGGTTGTCAATGATTCCCGTTACAATAAAGATATGATTGATGCGTTCAAAGATATTCCCACTTTTTCACTGGTTACAGATAATGATAACCTTTTTGACCCCCAGACCGGTATTTATGTCAATGCTCTCTACCATGGCATGGAATGGGAACGGCCGGTCTCTGTGGAATTAATCAACCCGGACGGCAGCACGGGATTTCAAATCAATGCCGGGCTGCGTATCCGCGGCGGCTGGAGCCGGCATGGTTACAATCCCAAACACGCTTTTCGCCTGTTTTTCCGCGAGGAGGAATATGGCCACGCCAAGTTGAAATTTCCTCTGTTTGGCGATGAGGGTGTGGATGAGTTTGATAAAGTGGACTTGCGCACTTCACAAAATTATTCCTGGAGTTTTTACAGCGGCGGCGATGGCCGGTATAATACTATGACGCGAGATGTTTTTTCCCGCGATATGCAGCGTGAAATGGGTCAGCCCTATACCCGCAGCCGGTTTTATCATTTATACCTTAATGGCATGTACTGGGGAATATTTCAAACCCAGGAACGCCCGGAAGCTTCTTTTGCCGCCTCCTATATGGGTGGGAACAGTGATGATTATGATGTTATTAAAATTAATATTGCGGATAATTTCGGCTCCGGTTCTTATGATATTGAAGCAACCGACGGCAACCTAGATGCCTGGCAAGAAGTGTTTGACGCCTGCCAGGTGGGTTTTACCGGCAATGCCAACTATTTTCAACTCCAGGGTTTGAATGCCGACGGCAGTAAAAATCCTGAGGGAAGAAATCTGGTTGATATTGATAATCTGATCGACTATATGTTGATCATCTTTTATACGGGGAACTTTGATTCGCCGGTTTCCAAGTTTCGCAGCAACAAGGACCCAAATAATTTTTATGCCATTTACAACCGCAATGATAATGAAGGATTCAAATTTTTATCCCATGATGCGGAACATACCCTGCTTTATGATTATGTGAGCATTGGTGATGGTATTAATGAGAATCGTGTTAACCTGCACGAGCTCGATGACTGGAATAGGATGGAGGTGTGGGATTTTAATAAATTCCACCCGCAATGGCTGCATTATAAATTATGCGATAATGCGGAATACCGCATGCGCTTTATCGATCATGTTTATAAACAATTTTATAACAACGGTGTGTTTGTTCCTGCCAATACCACCAAAATTTTTACCGGCCGTACCAAAGAGATCGAAATGGCTATTATCGCGGAATCAGCTCGTTGGGGTGATTCGAACGGCAACTGGACGCCGCGCACCAAAGATGATGACTGGTTGCCAATTGTTAATCAAATTGTCGATGACTATTTCCCGGAACGTCCGGCAATTGTTCTCGATCAACTTTATGACGAGAGCTTGTATGTAAACATCGATCCGCCCACCGTCTTGCATCAAAATGTTGAGATCATTGAATCATCTGTCAATATCACCTCAGGGTATGCTCTGACGCTGATTAACCCCAATAACAAGCAGGGTAATATTTTATATACCCTGGACGGCAGCGATCCCCGGCTGATTGGCGGCGCCGCTTCTCCCACTGCTATTGACGGCGGCGACCAGGTTGATGTTTCAATTAGCTCTACCTCGATTTTAAAAGCCAGAATTAAAAATAACAATACCTGGAGCGCCTTGCACGAAATATCTTTCCTGGCAGGGGAAGACCTGGGTATGATTAAAATAACGGAAATTCATTATCATCCCCTGGATGATGGCGATGTTGATGATAAAGAGTTCGAGTTTTTGGAAGTAAGAAATACCGGAGCTGCGATTGTCAATCTGACTAATGCTGCTTTTGTTAATGGCGTCGATTATACATTCCCGGCTGCAACCACTCTCGATCCCGGCGCTTATTATGTTATTGCTTCCAATCCCGCCATGTTCCAGCAGCGTTATCAGTTCACCCCGGATGGCGAATACGACGGCCAGTTGGATAACGGCGGGGAACGGATCGTTATGCTCAGCGCCACCGGCGACACAATTATCAATGTCCGATATAATGACAAAGCCCCCTGGCCAACGTTGCCGGACAGCCTCGGCTATTCCCTGGTAAGCGCGCAAAATAATCCTACCGGCGATCCCGATGACGCCGCTTACTGGCGTTCTTCACATAACGTACACGGCTCGCCCGGACAGACCGATCTGGCTACCGAGGTCAAACCGGAACCGGCATTGCCGCAGCAATTCGCCCTGTATGCGAATTATCCCAATCCGTTCAACCCGGAAACCAGACTGTCTTTTGCTGTTGCCAAACCGGGTATGGTAACAATAAAGGTGTTCGATATTCTCGGCAGGGAAGTGGCTATAGTTGCGGATCAATTCTATTCTCCAGGTCTGTATAATGTAACCTGGCGTCCGAATAACATTGCCGGCGGAGTGTATTTCTACCAAATGAAAGCGAATGGTTTTACCCAAACCCGCAAACTCTTGTTTTTAAAGTAATATTTTATAAAACAGTGACTGATTGAAAGGCTGTCTGTGTGGTTGATGGACAGCCTTTTTTATTTGACTGGGAAAATATACCGGAATAGAAGGGTACAGCGTATTGTCTTGCTCATTTGCTGCAATGCTGTTTTGAAACAGTATTATTTTGATATTCCTGTTTCACTCTCATTGGATAATTATTATAGCAAACAGTACTTTATTCTACGGGGGTGCCAAGAATTTTTGAGAGATGGTGCTTTAAATGCCGCAGGTAATCGGTGATAATAAATTGCAGGGGTACGGGCTGCTCTTTACCAATGTTGCACGGATTTTGCAGGCATTCTTCCGGCAACACCTCCAACACCCGGCAGAGATGCAGGTTCAATTGACAGAATAGTTCAACAATGTCGGACCAGTTCATATCATTGTAATGCTGCACTTCCACCCAGCGGTTCTGATTGTAGGGCGGAAAGTCTGCGGCCAGGTTTTGTGCGCCGCGCACAAATCGCTGATGGTTATTGGCGGCAGAATCGATCAGATGTCCCAGAATTTCCTTTTTAGACCAGGCCTGCGGCGCTGGTTTTATTCCGGCTTCCTGTGCCGTGATTTGTGCCAATGCGGGTTTAACCCGTGAGATGATGGCGCTGAGTTGTGCTGCGCTTGTTTTCATTGTTTTTCCCTCGGTAAATGTGTTAATTACAGCAATCCATTTTATTACGCGGTGATTTCGAGCCGGTTGCCTTCAGGGTCTGCAATAACGCTTTCATAGTATCCATCGCCGGTACGGCGCGGTTCAGCAATTATTTTGTAACCATCATTACGCAGCCGGTTTGTCAGAGCATCGACAGCATCCGGCGAACCTACTGAAAAAGCCAGGTGTGCAATACCGGGGCGATCCACGTCAGTTGCAGCTACACCGGAAATACCTGGTTTGTGCATGAGTTCCAGCCGGCTGGTCCCGGCAAATGACAGAAAATAAGAAGTAAATCCTTTTGCGGGATTTTCATATTTTTTATTACCGATCCCGCCCAGGTAGGTTTCATAAAATTGACGCATGTGTTCTATGTTTGTCACCCATAGTGCAATATGAGAAATTTTCATTTAACCTCCGGTTAAGAATATGTGTAAAACGAAACAAGAACTCACGAGTTCCCCAAATAAATCAACTTTGGGGAGATTTTGTGAAAAAAGAGGTTTTCGGTAATTTCAACCAATCACCGACTATTTAATGCCCCATAGTATTAATAATTTGTACAATTCTGTTTACATTTATCGGTTTTTCCACAAAACCGACCGGTTTGGTTTTCTGGGCGCGTTCTTTGATTAAACCGGTAGAGAAACCGGTTAGATATATTATGGGTATTTTTTGATTGCTAAGAATTTTTTCTGCGGTTTCAATCCCATCCATCTTGCCGGCCAAACGAATATCCATCAGTATCAGCGATGGATGTTCCAACTGGGCAACTTTAATTGCATCTTCGCCATTTGATACCGGGTTTATAACCTCCAAACCCATATCTTCTAAATCCATTTGCAAACATTTTGCAGTTATCGCTTCATCTTCAACAATCAATACTTTAATATTATCGCTCATGATATATTCTTGGGTTTATAGGATTGTTCTTTAAGACAAATATTACAGGTTAATCCATCTTTATTTACAAAACTGACCTCACCCTGTAGTTGATGTCTTACCAGACCTATGACTGATTCCAGGCCCAGGTTACAGTCTTGATCAAAATCAAAGCTTACGGGTAGTCCAATACCATTATCGGCAACTTTGATCAAAAGTTGATTTTTTTCATCAATCTTGAGGCTGATTGTTATAGTGCCGTCTTTTTTATCGGGAAAGGCATATTTTATTGAATTGGTCAATAATTCATTGATGATCAACCCGCAGGGAATAGCGGTATCGATGAGAACATTTATTTCTTCACCTTCCACAATAAAATTAATATTTGTGGAAGAATTGCTGTGTATCATTCTTAACAGGGAAACCAGGCTGTTAAAATAGTCCTTTAAATTTAAATGCGACAAGTCCCTGGATTCGTATAATTTTTGATGTACCAGGGCCATGGATAATATTTTATTTTCAATTTCATTTAAAATTGTTGTAACTTGTTGATTTTTAACTCGTTTTGAATGCAGCCGCAGCATGGAAGATATGACCTGCATATTGTTTTTTGTGCGGTGATATAATTCTCTTATTAATACCTGTTTTTCCATTAAATCTTTTTGAATTTGTTGCTGAGCCCGTTTTTGTTCAGATATATCGACTGTAATACCTACCATGCCGGTTATAGAACCACCTTGATCTCGTAATGGAACTTTGGACACTGAAAGACAAACCTCTTCACCTTTAGCATCTACACCAAATTCTTCCTGATTTAATATAAGCTGACCATGTTCAACAACTTTTTGATCTTCCTTACTGAACTTTTCTGCCAGGTCCTGGGGAAAAACCTCGAAATCATTTTTCCCAAGTAAATCAATATTCGAGTTCATACCCAGGAATTGTAAATGACCTTTAACTCCATCGACATGGATCGGATTGACAATAATTTTACGATAGTTCTTGTCCTTTACAAAAACACCACCGGGCAAATTATCAATCAGAGTGCGAAGCAACGTGCGTTCCTTTTCAATGGTTTCAGCGGCAACCTGGTGATCGGTAATGTCATTAGTAATCCCTACTATACCAATGATAGTACCATCTTTATCACGCAGCGGCACTTTGGAAACCAAAAGGCATACCTTGGAGCCGTCTTCTTTAACGCCATATTCTTCTTTGTTTAAAATTATCTCTCCATCTTTGATCACTTTTTGATCTTCTGTAAAAAATCTGGCTGCCAGTTCCTGAGGAAATACATCAAAATCCGTTTTATCAAGTAAATTTACATCCGGGTTGATCTTGAGTGATTTTAAGCGATTTTTTACTTCCTCAATATGAACCGGGTTTACAATGATTTTTTGGTAATTTTTGTTTTTTACAAACACACCGCAGGGCAGATTATCTATTAATGTTCTCTGCAAGGTGCGCTCTTTTTCCAGGGTTTCAGCGGCTTGTATGCGTTCCGTAATATCTTCGATAATACCATCATAATATTTGATTTTACCGGCATCATCCTTTACTACAACTGTCGAAATTGAGCCGATAAATGGAGAACCATCTTGTTTTTTAAAATTGATCTGTTCGTGTCTTATCATACCATGCTGTAACAGCTTTTTATTGAGAACTTTTCTTTCACTTTGATTCTGAAAGAGCTTGTTGAAATTGGCGGCCAGGAATTCTTCTTTACTGTTGAAATTAAACATTTTCACCAATGCAGGATTTGCTTCAATGATTTTACCACGGTTGCCGCTTGTTCTTCTGTAGACGCCCATGGTAATGTTTTCTGTCAACGTTCTGAATTTTTCTTCACTTTTCCGTACTTCTTCCCTTGCCAGGTCTGTTTGCAGGTAAAGATTGGCGTTGATAATCGCCTGTAATGCTGTATTTGCATACACTTGCAACATTTTTGTATCTTCTTCAGGAATTGCTTGCCGGCTGCTGGACATAACAAGCCCACCCATCAGTTCACGGTTCTTCACCAGGGGGATAAGTATAAAATTTTGATTTCCGCCCAGGTTGTTAAATAATTGACAGATATGCTTGTCCAATAGCGGAAAAGCTATTTCCTCAAGATTTTTATTGATGACCAGTTCTCTGTTGTTTATAGTTTTTTTATACCAATTGGTCACTTTATCTACAGGAAAAGTGATGTTATGCAAATCCTGTCCAAAAATGTTATTAAAGCCATTTAATATTTTTTTTGATGAGGATAGCGACATTGCTTTGTAACATTGGCCATTCTCATCGAGTGTCAATAATATTGCAGATGAATAACCCATTTTATTAACAATGACATCGGTAATATCATGAAAGATTTTATTTGGGTCGAGGCTTTCATGGACTGCTGCAGTTACCTGTTGTAATATTTGTAACCGCTGGTTGGTAGCCAGCAAGTTTTTTTCCGCATCAAGTCGTTCATCCATTTCTTTTTTAAGGCTGGAATTGGCAATTTGTAATTCAAGAGTGTGTTCCTGAATTTTTACTTCCAGCGACCTGTTCCGTTGATGAATATGATAAGTACGAATACGATAAAAGAACCAAATGCCCGCCAATAACATCACTGCGCCGGCTATCTGAAACCAGGGAGTTTCCCAAAACGGGGGAAAAATTTTTATTTTTACACCGACACCGGTTTCATTCCATATCCCGTCATTATTTGAGGCTTTAACCTTGAATGTATACTCGCCAGGATCGAGGTTGGTATAATTTGCCTCACGTTTTGAAACGACGAAATTCCAATCCTTGTCCAAGCCTTCTAACTTGTAAGCATACTGGTTTTTACCCGGTGAGATATAATTTAAAGCCACAAATTGCAAAGTAATCATATTTTGATCATGTTGCAGGTGTATCTTTCTGGTTTGATCTATATGTGCAGTTAGAATATCCTGTTTCGGATTATTACCTATCGGCACTGATTTATTGAATATTTTAAAATCGACAAGGTGTACTGAAGGTGCATGGGGATTGTCATGCAGGCTGTCGGGATTAAAAGTAACAATACCGTTCACGCCGCCGAATAACAACTCGCCATCATGGTTTTTGAAACATGAGTTGATTAAAAACTCATTGGATAACAAACCATCCCGGTAATCATAATTCCTGATTACTTGAGTATCATGATTATATTTGATCAAACAATTACTTGTACTTAACCATAAATTACCATTTTCATCTCCCAAAATTCCGTATATATAATCGCTAGCCAACCCATCTTTTTCCATGATCCTGGTAAAAGACTTTGATTGGGGATTGAATAAATTCAAACCTTCAGCCGTACCCACCCAAATCCTTTGCCGGCAATCTTCATAAAGTGTATAAACAGCATCATTACTTAGGCTGTTTTCATTATGCGATATATTACGAAAACTTGTCATTTTTTCATCGGGCGTCATCAAAGTCAACCCGTTGGCAGTAGCGATCCATAACTGCTCTTTACTGTCGATTATTATTTTAAATAACCAGTTATTTGCCAGAGAATTTTCAATGTTATTTTGATCAAATTGATAAAAGGTTGTTTTTTTAGCATAATAATCATATTTACACAACCCGGCGCCATGTGTGGCTAACCATAAATTATTATGTTTGTCTTCAGCAATCGAACGAATATCCCTGCTCAAAACACTCTGGTTATTCGCGGAGATAATATCAACGCTTTTAAAACGTCCGGTTTTTTCATCATAATATTGTAAACCGCCCTCAAAAGTGCTAACCCATATTACACCCCGGCTATCCTGGAATATGGTATGGACTGTCCCTTTACCGATGCTGAAAGAATTCCTGCTGTCCGGTTCATAATTTATTTTTGTCCCGCGCACCCGGCTGATGACATCAATACCTTCATTAAATGAACCGGCCCATAAATTTCCCTTTTTATCGATAAATAATGATGAGATATTGTTTTTTGTTAGCGGTGGAGAACTTTTCAGATTTAAAAAATTGAATGCCTTATTCTTTGAACTGAAATTTACACCGCCGAATTTTGTGCCTACCCATAAATTCGTTTGCCTGTCTTTAATGCAACAAGATGCCCCTTCGGAAGAGAGGCTGGTTTGATCTTTACTGTCATGCAAATATTCATGATACCGGCCGGTTTGTTCATTATACTGTATAAGACCCTGACTTGTACCAAACCAGATTATTCCCTGGTCATCCCGGTAAATAAAATATATATTGGTTTTATTTATGAACAATCGTTTAAAGGAGTTGGTATTGCTGTTATATAAATTCAGCCCATTACCGGCTGTACCAACCCATAGACGATCACGATCCTGCAATAAACTCATAACAATATTATTACTGATACTGTTGTCGTCATCCGGTTTGTGTTGATAAAGAGTAAAGGTCATGTCTTTTATATTCAGGTGATGCAGCCCATCCAGATTACCGATCCAGAAATCATTGTTTTGATCTATTGCAAAACTCATGATCATCATATTTAAATCATACATTTGCCTGAAATTACGGCTTTGTTCGTCAAATTTAAAAATTAATCCATCATCGGAAATGAGCAACAAATTAAAATTCTTATCCTCAATAATCGACTTGACATTTTTGCGGGTTTCAAGGTTATTGAATGTGAAATTATTTACAAAATTATTTTTTTGCCGGTTATATAAACTTAAACCCCAAACTGTCCCGATCCATAATCTTTTTTGGCTATCCAAATATAACAAAGTGATCTGGTTATGGACGAGGCTTGATGAATCATTGGCAATTTTTTTATAAACATTAAAATTGTAACCGTCATACGTATTAAGTCCATTATCTGTACCAATCCAGATAAAACCCTGGTCATCCTGAATAATTCCGGTCACATTGCTGCTCGATAACCCCTGTTCTGTTGTGAAATGCTGAAATTGATTCTCAATTGTAAATGACAAAACAGAGCTATTAATCGATACCAGAATTAAAAAAAACACACTCATAATGTATTTCAAGAGTAATGACCTCCGTATATTAACAATAAAGCCTTCTTATAGCCCGGCGATTCTTTATGGTAAAACTGGAAAGCTGTAAAAAATAAAATTCCAAGTATTGTCTAGTAACATAATTCAAATTATTTTTGCAATGCCTTGATGATTTGAATAATTTTATATATATCTACCGGTTTTGCCAGGAATTCTATCGGTTGGGTTTTGATAGTACGTTGTTTTATATAATCGGTAGCAAAACCGCTCATAAATACTATCGGAATATTCATTTGTCTGATAATTTCCTCGGCTGCTTCCACACCATCCATACCACCGGCAAGGCGTATATCCATGAGAATGAGATTTGGTTTCTCTTGTAATGCAATTTTTACAGCATCCTCTCCTTTGGCAACCGGATTCAGCACAATAATTCCCAGTTCTTCCAGATCCATTTTCAGACATTTTGCTGTAATTGCTTCGTCTTCTACGATCATAACTTTGGGACTATTTTTCATAACTATATCCTCGGTTTATAGAGTTCCTCTTTCAGATGAATCTTGCATGATAAACCGTTTTTATTTGTAAAATTGATCGTACCCTGCAACTGATGTTTTACCAGTTCGGCCACCGATTCCAGTCCAAGATGACTGTCTTTTTCAAAATTGAACTTTTCCGGCAAACCCGCGCCATTATCCGCCACTTTGATTACTAGTTCATTTTTATCGTTTTTATCAATCCTGATAGTGATTTTCCCTTTTTCCCTGTCCGTAAATGCATGTTTTAAAGAGTTTACTATCAATTCATTAATGACCAGTCCACAGGGTATTGCAGTATCAATTAAAACCTGAACATCATCACCCTGTACTGAAAATGTAACGTTACCGGCATCAAGGGCCGGCTGGCTTTTAATGAATGAAACCAGACTTTTAACATAATCGGTCAGGTTTAAATGGGACAAATCATTTGATTCATAGAGTTTTTGGTGCACAAGCGCCATCGACATGATTTTATTCTGAATGTCTTGTAAAAGATTTTTCATTTGTTTGTTTTTTATTGTTTTGGAATGGAGCCGCAGCATAGACGAGATGACCTGCATATTATTCTTGGTGCGATGATATAATTCGCGTATCAGGATCTCTTTTTCTTTTAATGAATCTGTGAGCCGGGTTTGCGACTGCAGTAATGATATCTCTGCCTGGATTTTTTCATCTATCTGCTTTTTGAGCGCAGTGTTAAATTGTTCCAGCATCATATTACGTTTGCGGATATTGTGTGTCCGCGTTTTATATAGCGCAAACACACCAGCAGCCAGTAATAATACCATCCCGAACTTGACTGCTCTGCGTTGCCAGAATGACGGCGCCATAGTTATATGTAAAACAGCATCGTTTTCCGACCAGATATTATCGGCGCTGAGCGCTTTAACATACAAGGTATAATTACCGGGAGCAAGATTTGTAAAAGTAGCCGTATGCTGCCCCCTGGCGTCTAACCAGTCTTTATTAAATCCTTCAAGGCGATACAAATAACTGACTTTATCTCTATGTAAAAATGGAAAAGCGGTAAATTCGATGCTAAATATTTCATGTTTTCGGGACAGCATTACCATAGGGATGTGGTTAATTGATTTTTGTAATACTATTTTGCCCAGGAACGATTCTCCCGGCGTTATTGATTGATAAAATAACTGAAAATCGGAAAATGCGACCCTGGGGGGAGTGGGATTGCTTGTGAATCGTTCAGGATTGAACAGGGTAAAGCCATTTATGCCGCCAAATATCAATCGCCCGTCGTATAATTTGCAAAAGCTTTGCCGGGAGAATTCATTATTATGAATTCCGTCCTGCATTTGGTAGTGAGTCCATTCCCCGGATTCCGGATTCAATTCTAAAAGACCCCGGTTTGTGCTTATCCAAAGGGACGGGATTTCTTTTCCCAGGTGATTTTCTTGTAATATACCATGAATGACATGATTAGGCAAGCCATCTCTTTCCGAATAGCATTTCATGGTCTGGGTCTCAGGAGCAAACCGGCAAATCCCACCATCAGTACCTATCCACAAGTGATTCTCGTGATCCTGGATAATTACCCGTACTCTGTTACTTACCAGTCTTGAAGTCTGGAATGGCTCGCTATGCCAGGTTTTAAAGGTGCCGGCGCTCTTGTTTATGAGAGCAAAACCCTGGTCGGTGCCGATCCACAACCGTTTTTGATTATCCTCATAAATTGTCCAGATGTGATTATCGGGTAATGAGGTCGAATCTGCGGGATTATGAAAGAAGAACCGCACACCGGAATTATCGGGATCAAAGCGAACCAGGCCATTTTCAAAAGTCCCGAGCCATAAAATACCCTCATGATCGCGTTGAATTGCAAAAAAACTGAGCAGGGTCGCATTATTAACCGGATGACGAATGGCCGGGTATTTTTCCCATTTGTTATTCCGGGTATCAAATGAGATCAATTCGCCGTTAGTGCCGATCCAGAGCATACCGTTGGCTTCCATGAACAGGGAGTGAATGAAGTGATTCTTTAATTCAGGAACATTGGTTAACCATGTCGCTTTACCTTCCGGCAATTGGATACGACAGAGCCCCCTGTCGGTATTTGCCCAGACAATATCTGCATTGAACGGGTCCTGAACTATGCTTTTAGTTACATCCCAATTAATTCGCCTGTTATTACCCTCCTGGTTGGAATATGCCTGAAACGGTTTGGCAAAAGGGTCATACAGATAAATTCCGGTTTTACTGCTGACCCATATATTACGGTTGTAATCCTGGATTATTTGATAGATAAATTGCATTCCCTTTGGGTGCATTGGATCTTGTATTGAATTCAAAATATCGGTAGCCGGATCGTAGATAAATAAACCGTCGCCCCAGGTACCTATCCAGAGTTTCCCGGAATTATCTGTGCATAAAGAATATATAGAACAAGTTGATATTGCAGGCTGCTGCAATCCTTTTGCAGAAGGGCGTCCGCACATACCGGTTGTAGAATTAAACTGCCATAACCCCTTTTCGCTGCCAACTAGTAATAAACTATCCAGAGTCTCTGTAAAACAACGCACCCGCAAATCGGCAGATTCCCCCTTAAACGGAACCGGGGTTATTTGCAGATTCTCCCTGTTAATGCAATAAAATTCATTGTCAATTCCGATAAGGATATTGCGCCCGGCATCCTGAATAATTGAAAATACCCAACCACCGGCAATTGGGGGTTCGATCCCTTCAAATTCACTTAACCAGTGTGGACGGAGAGTGGAATCGAGCAGACATAACCCCTGGGTAGTCCCTATCCATAGTTTGCCTGCAAGGTCCTGGCACATGCAGGTAACATCTACAGGCCCACTTGTGGCAAGACTGATATGTTGAAATTTTTCGGTTACCGGGTCAAACCGGTTTAACCCTTTTTTAGTTCCAATCCATATTTTATTATTTGTATCCTGCAGTAAACATTGAATATAGTTATCGTTTAAGCTGGTGGTGTCGCCTTCAACCGGGCGATATATTGTGAACTGATAGCCGTCATACCGGTTAAGACCATCATAAGTGCCGATCCACATAAAGCCGGTTTTATCCTGCAACAAGGCGGTAACTGCGCTTTTCGATAGCCCTTCTTCGACACCTATATGACGCATCGGAACAGTTATCGCATCCGCATATAAATGTGAAGTAATCAAAACAAATAATATAATCAGTGCGTTAAAGTGGAAACGAATCATTAGTCATCCATTCTGGAAAGGAACAACTGTTTCCGTTTGGTAGTTCTCTGTTCTGAAAACTATACTATTATCACAAGAAATGATACAAAATTCGTGCCCTGATTAACTAAAAAGGTGAATTCAACCGGTTTATTGTTAATGACGTAACTTCCACATGAACAGGAGAATAACTCTATTATAGCCAGGTTATTACCGGTAAGATATAAAGTGTGAACCTGCCTGCCGGATATTTTTTACCATATTGGTACATAACCGTATACCTGTTTTACCTGTGGAAAAACTATTGTAATAAAATTAAGTAAACAGTTGCCGGTAAAATTTCATATACTATCCACAGGGATAATAGAATAATCTGCTACTTGTCAACAGGTATCCAGATTACCTTGTCTTCCAGCAAAGAGGGTATTACCAATAGATTGTTAATAGTTTCAAAAAAAATATCGGCAGGGCCATGTAAATCGAGCGTGATTATATCCGGCGGCCTGGAAAACGACGCCTCAAATTTACAAATAATGCCTTTATCCGGATAACCGTCAGTAAAATTCCCGGCGCCCCACACAGAAACATAAATGTTTCCCTGGGAATCCAGGGTGATGCCGTCAAAGTTATGCAGAGTGGATTCCAGCAGGGTCGTAAAGGTTGAATCCTTTAGAGATAGTCCTTCTATAACCGCATTTTCTTTAAAGTGGCAAACCAGCAGCCGGTCGTGAAAAGGATCATACACAACACCATTCGGGCTGGCGACTGCTGTAACAGCGAATGTGGTATATTTATGGATTTGCGGGTATATTTTAAATATACATTTTGTATTACTATCGGTCACATACAAAAATCCCTGTGGGTCTGCGGTGATGTCATTCAAAAATTTGGCCTCAGGAATTGTTACCAGCATTACAGGAGAACCGTCCGCAATATTAAATCCCCGGACATTATTTCTGTTTTCCACCAGGTAAAGGGTATTGCCGACCATCACCATGCCTAACGAGTTAGCCAGGTCTCTTGCAAAATATTTTTTAACGCCATTACTATCTGCCAGTAAAATGTCTCCTGAACCAAAGTTGGAAATAAAGTAGTGGTTTGCTGCCGGGTCAAATACCGCGCTTTCCGGAGCATAGTATTGCTGCGCCGACATGGTTCCGGTCATGATCAATATCATACTTGTAACATATACAATGAGCCAATTTTTCATAATTCACCTTTCGTGACTGGAAAACAAGGGTATAAGTTTTACTGTAAAATTGTGCGGATAGCGGTTTACTGCGCAAGCCGTTCGGTTATATTTATTAAATATTATTGTCATGTGCAAGATTTATTTCTACAGGCGGGAATAATGAAAAATTCAGGATCATACAAAAAAACGCCCGTTTGCCAGGCACAAACAACCTTTGCGAACGGACGTTGTTATTAATATATACTGGTATATCTGTTAAAATCTGACTCTAACAATATATTTATCAATGATCTTTGAGGGGACTCCATACTTTCCAGACATTGCCGACCAGATCCGGGCCGGGTTTGAGTACTTTTTTGCCGGGTTCCCAACCTGCCGGGCATACTTCGGCGCCCTTGTGCGCGCGGACATGTTGATAGGCTTTGATCTGGCGAATTGTTTCATTGAACTGACGGCCAACCGGCGGAGTCAACACTTCCATAGCCTGGATAATGCCATCCGGGTCAATAATGAATCTGCCTCTAAGCTCTACGCCGGCATTTTCATCATAAACACCATAAATTCTGCCGACATTGCCCGGTCCGTCGGACGCCATATGAAACGGCACATCTTTACCGGCCATTTTCGATAACTCGTTGTCATTCCACATTTTGTGGACGAACTGGCTGTCTACGCTTACCGATATAACTTCTGCCCCTAGTTCCTGTAATTTTTCGTAATTGGCAGCGACCGCTGACACTTCGGTCGCTCAGACAAAGGTGAAATCGCCAGGGTAAAAACAGAGCATTACCCATTTCCCTAAGAAATCCGACAACTTGACAGTTGTAAATTTACCTTTGTAATAAGCCGGGGCTTCAAAATCCGGAGCTTTGGCTCCAACTCTGGCTGTTGCCATTTTTTTCTCCTTAATGATTGGTTCTTCTTTGGCCGGGGCGCTTTTTTCACCTACCACTGCTCCGGTTGGACGAGCGCACCCTGCTGCATTTTCTGCCATATTGTTTCTCCTTTTCTATTGAATCAGAGTAACCGTTAATTATGAATTATATCTATTCATTCAAATTAACAAAATTCATTTATTGTTTCTTCCTTTAATCGTGAAAAAGTTATACTGATATTATCCTGGTACAATTAGGAAGAAATATTTTTGAAATTACCAGTAATACCGGTTTATTGCAGCAGCAGTATTTTTTGGGTCCTGGTTCCAAGTTGGCTTTGCATACGAATGAGGTATGTACCACTGGAAACCTGGCCTCCGGCATCTTGCCTGCCATTCCACACCAGGTCATACTCTCCGGCAGCTTGATGTTGATCGAGCAAAGTTTTTACCACACGGCCGAGCATATCGTAAATTATAATTGTTACTGCTGTTTCCCCGGCCAGTTTGTAATGTATGTTTGTTACGGGATTAAATGGATTAGGGTATGCCGTGAGCAATTCTGTGGTATTCGGCAGGGCTGTCATAGTGATTGAAACAGGGGAGTGCAATGTCAACGCCCCGGATGCAGTAACATCGCTCAAACGATACCGGTACTGGGTACCGGCGGTAACATCATTATCAAATAAAGTATAAGTTGTAAATGTGGAAGCGTTGCCCCGCCCTTTTAACGCCGGATGTGTTTGATAAGATGCAATGGATTGCCAGGCGCTGTTACCCTCCGCCCGTTCCAGAATAAAGCCGAGGTTATCGGTTTCGCTGCCGGTAATCCATTGTAATACAATAAAATTACCATTTATATTTGCCGAGAACGAAATAAGGGAAACCGGCAGGGAGACATCGCCATTGGCAAGCGGGGCGTTATCGATGACGCCGGATAATGACCCGCTGGTAATACCAAGATTGGTATTATTAACAATTATTGATTGCATTATGCCGGATGCTTCGGTTGCCATATCCGCAGTGAGAAAATAATAAATTCCGCTGGTGGTGATTGAACTGGAAAATCCAGAATAACCTACGGAATGACCATCGCCCGGATCTATGGCAATAGTGGAGCCCAATTGGGTATCGGATACGGAATTGAAAACAGCATCTGCGGATTCCCACAGTTTCAAGTTAGATAATCCTGATCTTGTTCCGTTAATTTTAATGGAAGCAGCTGTTAATAATGCCCCGGTTTCGTCGCCACTTAATTGAAAGCGGCCCAAAATCTGGTTGGCGCTGCCTTTGCTGATATTGGGTGTAAATGAGCTGCCGTCTGTAAAAGTAATTTGAGCATTCAGTACTTTGGCGAGGGTTGGTTCGTTTGAGTCATAGGCAAAATCAATTTCATATTTACCCACCGGGGGATAATCATTGTTTGACCATTTATAAAAGGCTGTTGTGCTCCCATTCGTATCATTATCTATCAACCATATAGCGCTAAAAGTCAGATCAAAATAAAGGTAATAAGTGTTTGTGGCGTGTTTATATACCGGTCTGGATAAAATCTGGTAGCTTTCTTTGTAATAGTTACCATTATAGCTCTGCCAGCCATTATTTGCCCCGGTTAACACATAATAACTCTGAGCAATTAATTGGGTTGAACTCATTGTTATTAAAGTTACAAATAAATTGAAATACAGAAGGCGTAAATGTTCTTTTAACATGGTGTTACCCCTTTCTTATAATTTGTTAATCCATTAAATCTCCACGCATAAAATGTGATTAAACATAATTGTATCAAGCCTAAAAAATTGACTATTAACAATTTCCAGTTCAAACCTGTGATTATACAAGAATTAAATTGTTGCTATCCCGGTAAAAAAAGCCCCATCCACCCTGTTTTGCGTTTCCTCCTGGTGTTGATTTTTTCGTGATTTCCCACCGGTTTATCAATCATCGTGTACTTGATACACTCGCCGGGGTTAATTAATTTTTCCTGCATTTTGTGTAAAGAAAAAAACGGATTTAGCGGCAGGAAAACGCAAATCCGTTTATTAGTATAATTAAAATTTTTTTATTTGTCAATATCATTTTATCATCACCTCCTGAAAAATACTTAATTCAGGGAGGTGTATTTCAAGGTAAGAATATTATTTTAGCAGCAGTACTTTTTGTATTTGCGTAACCTCTGCCGTTTGCATCCGCACCAAGTACGCGCCACTGGCGGCTTTGTTCCCAATCGCATCCGAACCGTTCCAGGTTACATCGTACGAACCGGCGGTTTGATTTTCATCTACTAATGTCTTTACCAGGCGGCCCAGCAGGTCATACACTGTGATCGTCACCTGCGCATCTTTTTGCAGGGTATAATTGATGGTGGTTTGCGGGTTAAAGGGATTGGGATAGGCATTGAACAGTTCTGTATTCTGCGGTAAAGCGGCCATAATAACGACAATGGGGGAGTGCATGGTTATTATACCTGCAACATTGACGTCGCCCAGGCGGTAACGATATTCCTTGCCGGCGGAGACTGTATTGTCGGTAAAAGTATAGTTGGTGGTAGTGGAACTGTTACCCTGACCCTTTAATGCCGCATTGGTTTTATATGAAGCGACCGGTTGCCAAACTCCGTTGCCTGCCGTTCGTTCCAGGATAAAACCGAGGTTATCGGTTTCAGTGGCGGTACTCCAGTTCAGGACTATAGCTTGACCTTCAGCCCGGGCGGTAAATGATGACAGACCCACGGGAAGTGATGCCTCAAAGACAACATCGTCAATAACAAAATTTAAGTGTCCTTCATCTTGCCGGGTTATCACGATTGATGTAATTCCAGCAAAATCCAGAGTTGCCGTCGTGCCATTCTCGCCATCAATTGAAATGGTTTTTGGTGTACCTGTATTGGGCGTAAAAACCCAATTGGTTGTTAATGTAAAATTGACTTCAGCCGCTCTCAAAGTTGTGACATCGACAGGTTGAGAAAAGGTCACTGTCATCCATGTTGGCGGTGGATCTCCTTTACAGGCATAAGCTGCAATTCCACTCATGCCGGCATAACCGGAGCAATCATCTATCCTGGTATCATATGCTTCATCGACTACGTTAATTATAACACCCGAAACCGTTTGTGCTACACTTCCATCGCCGACATAAGTCGCGGTTTCAAAATCAAAAGTACCGGATTGTGAAAATATTGAATTGGCCTGTAATAATAAGAACAGGCATAAAAGCAGTAACAACTTTTTCATAAATCCTCCATAAATAAATTGTTTAATTATTAAATTCTGGATCGGGGAAGTCATGTCCCCGGTAAATACAAGTAATAAATCAAATAAATTTTATATAATAAGTAAAATGCTTAATAATTAAATTATCGCTAATTTGATAAAAAATTACTTGCTCAGGAAAATATGAAAACTTGTTAGTGACTCGTCTATGAATATAGAAAATCAATAGTTAAATGTCAATATATTACACTCAAAATATTTTGAAATGTTATTTTCACCTACCCGAAAGCCAGGAGCCATCGGGTAGGGAAATAATTGACAAGATTTGAGCTTACTTTAGCAATAACACTTTTTGCGTTTGCGTCACTTCAGCCGTTTGCATTCGCACCAGGTACGCGCCGCTGGCTGCCTGCGCGCCGAGATTATTAGTTCCATTCCAAACGATATGATACGAGCCGGCGGTCTGATTTTCATCTACTAATGTCTTTACCAGGCGGCCCAGCAGGTCATACACCGTGATCGTTACCAGCGCATCTTGATGCAGTGTGTATTTCACCGTGGTTTCGGGATTAAAGGGATTGGGATAGGCCGGCAGTAAATCCGTACCTGCCGGCGTCTCGCCTTGTGTAACAATAGCTTGTATTGTCCCTAAAACGGTCATGATTCCTTCCCGATCCACATCGGCAAGCCGGTACGTACAAGTATCCCCGGCAGCAACATTGGTATCGATGAATGAATATTCTGTATGGAGCGATGTCGTTCCCTGACCGGCCAGATTTGCATGCGTTTTGTAGGAAGCAATTGTTGTAAAATCTGTCTCGTGCCGGTTTTTTTTCTCTAAAATAAAGCCGAGGTTTTTCATTTCACTTTCTGTCGCCCATGAAATCAGCGCTCCTTCCGCAACAGAAATTGCAGAAAAGGCGGACAGTTCTACCGGCAGGGCTTGTTCCTGGTTAGAGTATGTAACAACGTGAGCATTACCAGCCCAGTCCGCCAGGCCGTCGGCGCCGTTGACTTCTATCCAGGCGTGGCCGCTGCCGACGGCGCTAAAAGTACAAACCAGGGCATTGATGCCGCCGGTGCTCCAGTAATCATCCAAAGAGCTGACCCCTGCATTATCATACAACAATCTGCGGGTGAAGGTATAACCGCCCTTTACCCAGGAGCCGGTGGTAATATTTTGAGTGCGTAAAAAACTACCCCACCCCCAGGTGGTTTCCAACTGATCGTCATTGACATTGCTAATATCAAGGGTTGTTGTTGCATCATCGCAATAATACAGATAAATACTAATACTACCGGCCTGCTGGTTGCTGCTGCTGCCTTTGATGTTAATGGTTAAAGGATTTTCTCCCACCAAAGAAATGGTAACATTGCCCGCAAATGCAAAACCGGTGAATAATAATGTTAAACCAAGGAAGGTGATTATTTTATGTTTCATTTTTAGATCCCATGAGTTATACAATTTGCCTTGTTATAAACTTTCGGGTTTAATAACCGGTAATCAGTAGTAATAGCATTATTCAATAGCCATTGTAAAAAATAATGATACCTAAAAACATATCCCCCAGTAAAAACTGAGAATAACCTGTTGATTTTTATATTTGTACCTCCCGAAAATTTTAGGATTCCGGGAGGATGTAAGTTTCAGGAGATTATTTCAACAGCAACACTTTATGGGTTTGCGTTTCCTCTTGTGTTTGCATGCGTATGAGATAAGCTCCGCTGGCAGCTTTGGCTCCTTTAGCATCGGTTCCATTCCATATAATATGATATAATCCTGCCGTGTGTTGATCATCAACCAGGGTTTTTACCTGCCGGCCCAGCAGATCATAAACCGTTATTGTAACCCGCGTATTCCTGTGTAATTGATAAGTGATCCTGGTTTCCGGATTAAAAGGATTGGGATACGCCGGTAATAGTTTTGTCGTCTGGGGGATAACGTTCTGTGTTACAATCATTTTAAAGGTTGACAGGAATGATCTGGTTCCATCAAGATCAACATTGGAAAGACGGTAAGTACAAGAATCCCCTGCAGCTACCTGAGCATCAGTAAATGAGTAATCTGTATTCGACGTACTGGTTCCCTGGCCGGTCAGGGCATTGTGAGTCTTGTAGGAAGCAATGGTTGTAAAATCAGTCACTCCTTGTATTTTTTTCTCCAGGACAAAGCCGAGATTTTTTATTTCGCTCTCTGTGGACCATTTAAGCAACACACCTTCTGAAGTAGAAACCGCCGAAAAAGCGGCAAGCTCCACAGGGAGCGCTATATCCTGGTTTGTATATGTAATAGTGTGGGCATTGGCTGACCAGTCCGCCAGGCCGTCGTCGCCATTGACTTCAATATAGGCGTGTCCGCTGCCTAAAGGGCTGAATGTGCAGACCAGGGCATTTATACCTTCAGTAGTCCAGTAATCGTTCTGGTCGCCGAGGTCGGCGTTGTCATAAAAGAGTCTTTGGGTAAAGGTATAGCCGCCTTTAATCCAGGAGCCGGTTTGAATATCCTGGGTGCGGAATGAATTACCCCATCCCCAGGTGGTTTCCAACTGGTCATCATTGACATTGCTTAAATCAAGGGCTGTTGTAGCATCATCGCAAAAGTACAAATAGATACTGATACTACCGGCTTGCTGATTACTGCTGCTGCCTTTAATATTCACAGACAAGGGATTTGAACCTGACAATGAAACGGTCACATCTCCCGCTATTGCCAAACCGGCAAAAAATAATATCAAAATAAAAAACAGGATCATTTTATGATTCATTTGTCTATTCCTCAAGTATTTATTCGATTTGACTCGTTTTGCCGCTATTGGGTTTAACAACCAGGTAATCGGTAGCATTGACGGTGCCACTTAAATTACAATCCTGTTTATAATAGCCGGAATTGCCGATTTGTGTTTTAACATTCAAATAATCTGTAGCATTAACCACGTCACTGTTATTAGGATCGCCGCAGAACATGCCGTAAACTCCTGTTTCCAGTACTGCCGCTTGTCCGCCATAGTATTTGTCAAAAGCTGTAGCGGCGTCCACTGTAAAATTGTACAATGTGGAACTGAGGCCGTTAAAAGCATGGGTTTCGTCGCTCATAACCGCGAGGTGGTTGCGGTGCCGTACCACAAGATAATAATTGCCCGGATCGGCTGTCATAATAATATAATCTGTAGTGCCGTTATCGGCGACAATGCAGCCATCCTGCCGTAAAAAAGCGCTTGTGGAGGCAACAGCCGCGCCGCTTGCAGTAGACCGCAATTCAACCAGCGCCCAGTCCGTAATGGTCGCCGGGATGCTGCCGACCGTGCGGGCATCCTGGCTGTATGGTGAGGTTAAAGGGATGTTGCTGTTAATGGCGACACCCATTTGATTTGTTTCTGTGTTATAGCAGCCTTCAAGAAAGATTTTGGCTTTGACAAGAACCGAGTTGCTCTCACCCAGTGGATTTGTAGTTGAGGCCAGTGTAAGCCTCGATAATGTCGCCATACCGCCGGATGTAACATTATTGGAACCGGCGTTTAATGTGCTTCCGGCAATCAGCGTCCAGGTGCTGCCGCTGTCTTCCGAGCGGAAAGCGGTTAGTTCGGATTCGGTGATGCTGTTCAGTTCGCTCTCATCATAATTAATAACAACCGTGGCATTCAGCGATGAATTATTTGTGGGCGTTATTGTAAAATAGCGCAGAATTCCCGAATTACTCTGGCCGCTTTGGGCTGCATGTCCCCTGACGATGGTCGTTGCACCCAGATTGGCAGCGCTGGTTATTGTAGCGCCTATGCCATGGGGATTGACGCCGGAAGGGGCATTCAGGTCCGATGAACAGGTGATATAACCGGTTGCGCCCTTGACCGTGTTGCCGGCAGTTTCGCTCAAAGACCCCGAACTACCCAGGGTGAGAACCTTTCCATTCAGATCAACATCGCCGCCGGTTAAAGTTAATGTGCCGTTGACTGTGATATTATTGGCAAGTAGCACATCGCCGGCGGCTTTGTTAACTGTGATATTGTAAAATGTTTCACCTGAGGAATTGGTAATAGTCTGGTTGCCGCTGGCGCCGTTAAATATGACCGTGCCCGAACCGGCTGTAAATGTGCCGGTATTGGTCCAGTCGCCGCTTAAACTCAATGTTGCCGAACCGAGCGAAAATGTGGTACCTGTACCAATTGACAGACTGGCCTGAACTACCGGTACTGTTAATAACAGGATCAAGAGTAATAGTAGATATGATTTTTCCCTCTTCATTATTCTACTCCAATTTTATGGGTGTAGAGGTAATATAAGTTAATTCCGAATTATTTACAATTGAATTTAATTTGGTTTCAATGTCGTTAAATTTATTTGTTATATTTTCAATGCTGGTTTGCTGTGCTGCAATTTGGGCATTTTGTACTGACAATGCTTTTTCAATTTCGGCAATCCTGGTTTTCGCCTGTTTCAATTACATGGTGCGTTTTTCCAGCGCCTGCTGGCAGATCATCATTATGCCGTCCATATCGGCAGAGGCCAGTGTGGTATCGTTACCGACATGGTCTTTTTAATTCCTTGCTTCAAGCAGCAGGTTTATTTTATGTTTTAGTTCATCAATCTCATTTTCAAGCCTGGTAATTCTCGCGGTTTCATTGGTCGGTTTTTCTTCCTTTCCGTAAAAAGGCTGACTGCCGTCAATAGTATATCCTGTTGGTGTGTCGGGATAAATAACTTCCGGGGCTTGGGATGAAGCGAATAATGCGCCGGCCGGCCCCGTACCACCGGTGGGTATAAACAACAGGTACATACAAATATCGCAGATAAGGAATTTGGAGGATGTAAATGGTTTATCGGCGCAAACCTTGACTGTAAAATCACCGGCGCTTGAGACCGTATATACTTTGGAAATTGACCATGATGTGTATTGATCGGATGAATCTGCGCATTGATAATCACTCACAATCTGCAGGTTATGAAAATCGGGAGTTTCCCAACTACTGACGGGTGATACAGTTGGATGCGGATAAAACCATATTCTGGCCAGGTCTTCATCTACACTCTCCCAATCAAGATAACCGCCGGCATGAGCCCAAATAATACCGGGCCCCGGGCAGCTAATAGTTACCTCCCGCATAACCTGGGCTTCATATAAATTGAGTCCGGGAATCGCCCCTTCATGGAACCTGACATACTGATTACCCTGTAGATAATTTACAACGGATTTGGTATTCGCGAGGCCGCTGCCGTCGCCGCTCATGCAGCCGCTGCCATCTACTTTGAAAACGCTGGTTCCGTTGCTATTGGTTACATTAAAGCTGCCGGTGTTGTCGTTAGTAGGAAGTTGCAGTGTGGTTTCCTGTCCATAAATTGGCAGATAAAAAAATAAAATCAAGAGAGATACTGTAGAAATATGTTTTTTCATGGTCATTTTCCTGTTCCTGTCATTTTGTATCAATTTATACTATTTAACCCCGTTTTAGAGGGGGAGTTGTAATTTTTCCGAAAGCGCCTGTAAAATTTTCCGGCGGGTTTCACGTTTGGCGCTTTCTTGATCTGTTAACGGTTAATTACCATTTGTCGGTATTTAATATGATTGTCAAAGAGCAAGAATTGTTTTTATAGGCAGATTTTTTATAAATTCGGAGAAACTCTATTGAATAAGCTATTGTTTTACCGGTCAAATATACAAATGATCATGCAGGTGATTGACTATTTCAATTAAGATTTTTTATTGGTAGAATTAGTTAGTCAATAAACCTGGTTCACCATAGAAATCCTTCCCTGGAAAAGTATGGCTGTACTGAATACCAATTCATAAATTCAAGTATAATGAAAAGATTAATAATATTCAATAAAAAAGAATACATCCCCTGTGAAAATAATATTTCACAGGGGATGTAAAAGGCGGGACAGTTATTTTACAAATAATACTTTTTGCGTTTGCGTCACTTCTGCCGTTTCCATCCGCACCAGGTATGCGCCGCTGGCGGCTTGCGCGCCAACTGCATCCGTGCCGTTCCAAACTGCCTGGTACGCACCGGCGGCTTGCTGCTCATCTACCAATGTTTTCACCTTGCGGCCGAGCAGGTCATACACTGTGATCGTTACCTGTGCATCTTGGTGCAGGGTGTATTTCACGGTAGTTTCCGGGTTGAACGGATTGGGATAGGCATTCAGCATTGCCGTGCTCTGCGGCAGGGCAGTTGTGGTTACGGAAATGGGGGAGTGCATCGTCACGGTTCCGGAGGTGTTCACATCACCCAGGCGGTATCGGTATTCCGTACCGACTAAGACTGTATTATCAGTAAAAGTATAAGTGGTTGTGGTTGCACTGTTGCCCTGTCCCTTTAATGCGGGATGGGTTTTATATGAAGCGACCGGCTGCCAGGCGTTGTTGCCTGCCGCGCGTTCCAGGATAAAGCCGAGGTTACCGGTTTCGCTTTCGGTCTGCCAGGTCAAGATTATGGCTCCTTTTTGCATGGTGGCGGTAAATAAAGTCAACTCTACCGGCAGAGAAATATCACCATTGGAGAGTGGAGCATTGGTGATTGTGCCGGTCAGGGTTCCTTTATTCATGGTCAGGTTACCATTAGCAACGATCACTCCCTGTATTAAACCGGTAGCGCCGGCTGAAACATCGCTGGTGAGAAAATAAAAAGTTCCCGTTGTGCCGATAGCACTTGTGAACCCGGAGAATGAAACCGAATTACCGTTGCCGGGATCGGCGGCAACGGTAGAGCCTAATTGCGTATCGCCCCCAAACGTCCCATCAGTTGACCCCCATAATTTAAAGTTGCTTAACCCTGTACGAACCCCGTTGAGTTTGATGGAAGCGGTGGTCAACGCTGCCCCATCGACATCGCCGGTTAAGGTAAACCGGCCGATGACCTGGTTGGAACTCCCTAATGTTATTGCCGGTGTAAAAGCGCTGCCGTCGGTAAAGGTTATAGCGGCGGATGAGAGTTCCATCATTTCAATCTCTTTAATATCTACATAATCATCTGATCCTGCATCGAATTGTACCGCCGTAACATAAATACGATAATACCTGTAAGCTGTAGAATTCGAGAATGTATAATAGGAACTCCAACTGTTTAGCGATAGCCCAGCACCTGTAACGGTATGCACATCTGACCATGAACTGCCATTATTACTACCCTGAAACTGCCAGTCATTCGGTATCCAGCCGATATCATTTGCCGTATGCAACCGGTAACGGGCAATTGTCTTTTCATTGCCGGCGCCAAAATCATAGCCTATATATTGTGGCACCGTGCCGTTCGATTCCCATAAATTTGATAATGTTGAATAATCATTATCAAAAGCCTGTTCATGCGTATAAGGTGACCATTCGCTTGAATAAATTATAGTCCCGGCCGGGTTGGTCAGATCTGCCGAATAATCTGCCGCCCACCCTGATAAAAATCCGGTTAAAAGTACGAATCCGATAAATTTTACTATTTTCATTTTCAACTCCCATTTAAATTGTCTTACAAAAAATCATTACCAGGATATCATGCTGCACTTTTTTAAAGTGCAGCATGACAAGAAATATCAGGGCCTGGTGGGATATATTCCCTCTAATGCAATACAGAATCTTAGTACCAATACAGGAGGTATAAATGACACCGGAGCGCTTGAACCGGATGCGCCAACAGTAACAGTTGTGTTGGCGTTGTAGGCTGGTTGTGTTACTGCAACAGAGGTAGCCGCCATGTTTACATAGGAACGGGGTCCGCTTTTATAAAAGTTCGTACCGCCGCCTAGATTATTATTCTCCGGGGTGTTGGCATTACCGCTTTCGGTTGTTCCTTTCAAAGTTACAGCCGCCTGAGTTGATTGTGTAAGCGTGGTAGTCGCCTGTGCAGTATGGCTATGCTGCGGCATTTGACTGGCCGTCATTGTAAATTGCTCGGCCCCCACTTTTTGCGCCAGAGTTCTTGGTGTAAGACCTTGGCCATTGCCTAAATGCATAGGTAAACGGCCCTGCAGATCAGGTAACCTAAAAGTTGTGGTACCATTTCCGCCAAAATTATAACTTAGAAGTGAGAATAATGCCTGATTTTGACTGACTTGCAATTCTTGTCCATTACATTCCGCCCATCCATAAGGTGCGTATGTATATGGGAAAATACGAATTTCACCGATAAAACATTCAGCCATAAAATACTCCTTTCGTTTTGTGAGATATAGATCAGGAATAATCAACCAATGATACTCCTGAATGGTTTGTTTTATTTCTTCAAGCTGGAAAATACAGCCTGATAATACATTGAATCTTTTTTTAGATATTCTACCGGTACAATAAATAAGTCAAATTCACCAATTTGATCATGTTTTATTTTATGGTTTCCTTGTGCAAAGACATGGTTCAATGGCCCTGAGAACAATAATGAAAAACCTTCCCAAAACTCGTTACTCCGGTCATCAATCTTTAGTAACTCGATGTAAAAAGAGCCAACTGATTGTATTTTAACTTCAAAGGTTTCATGTAATAATGGAATAAAATCGTTTTTTGTTGGTAGACTGGTCATTACCATATCCTTTATAATATTTCGTATGGCTTCCATTCCAGAAACAGGTAAACATCCTGATCTTCAATAACAACAAACCCTAATTTTTTATAAAATTCCTGAGCTGGGTTAAATCGTTCCACGTGCAAACGTACGGATTGGTTTTTTTGTCCGGCCTCATCCATGAGTTGTTGCATACAGATGCTGCCAATACCGCAGTGATGGAATTCCGGCACAAGCGCAATATCAATGACCAGGATCGTTTTATCGGTTCGGTATACATAGAGCCGCCCGGCGTCTTTTCCGTTCACAATAATTTTATCCAATTGGGCGCCCGGATAACTGGTAATATAGTGATGATGTTGAAAGTTGAATTGCATTTCGAGAAAGGATATTTTTTCCTCATCGGTCCAGTTTGTAAGATCCATCTCTTCTTTACGGGTGCTGGCATAAAGCCGGAAAAGGAATGGAAGATCGGACTCTTGAATTCGAACCAGTCTTAAATCAAATCCGGCGCTTTTTATGCGCTTTCCATTTAATAATAAATGCTCGCTACGCAAAGCAAGACCTCAAATGGGTTTTATTCTGGTCTATATATCAGGATACTGACCGGAATATTATATTATGATAACCAGGAATCTTGTTCTGTTTTTACCGGGCCGGGAGTGTAATGTCAATTGTTTGATATTTTAGAACAAGAGAATTGTATAATAAAGGTGCACTACTTTTGTAAATGGTTCTTTACAGATGAAATTATTTCGATATATGCAGGCAATTATTGACCTGGGAAAATCATCTTTTCATTATATTTCATCGTTATAGTTAAAAAATACCGGGTATTTTCCACTAAAATTACAAAAATATGTGTAATATGTATTGGAATAAAAAAATACTTATTATAAAAATAATAATTGTTTGTATTAAAGTCAATATAAAAATTTAAATTGATTCGAAAATATTTGTTACTAATTACAATATTTATTTATTTATTTATTTTCAGTAATTTTTATTGCGAGTTATTGTTGTATTGTTTCAAATGCGGAATCCCTGTGATTATGTCCTGAACGATAAATACCTTAATTTTGTATATGATACGAAATAATAAAGCCCATCACTTTGCGGTTTTGCCTGTGAAAAGTGACGGGCTTTATTATTGAATGGTCCGGTTATAAAAACAAGACTTTACCAACCTGCCTGATCAGTCAAACGTCTGATTTGTCACTCCAGGCAAGATGGCACAGTTGTAAAATTCCAGTCGGACCAGAATTTATTTCAGCAGCAATACTTTTTGTATTTGCGTGACTTCTGCCGTTTCCATCCGCACCAGGTACGCGCCGCTGGCGGCTTTAGCTCCTACAGCATCCGTGCCGTTCCAAACTGCCTGGTACGCACCGGCGGGCTGCTGCTCGTCAATCAATGTCTTTACCTTACGGCCCAGCAGATCGTACACTGTGATCGTTACCTGCGCGTCTTGGTGCAGGGTGTATTTAACGGTAGTTTCCGGGTTGAAGGGATTGGGATAGGCATTCAGCATTGCCGTGCTCTGCGGCAGGGCCGTGGTGGTAACAGTAATGGGGGAGTGCATAGTAACAACACCGGCGGTGTTGACATCGCCCAGGCGATAGCGGTATTGCTTTCCGGCTGTTACAGCAGCGTCGTTCCATACATAACTGGTAGTAGTCGATTTGTTACCTTGCCCTTTTAACGCCGCATCGGTTTTGTACGAAGCGAGCGGCAGCCAGGCGCCGTTTCCTTCCGCCCTTTCGAGGATAAAGCCGAGATTGTCGGTTTCGCTTGCAGTCTGCCATTTTAGAACAACGGCATTGCCCTGCACACCGGCGGTGAAAGAAACCAGGCTGACCGGAAGAGTAAGGTCTGAAGAACTTACCCATTGCGATGATTCACTCGCATCCAGTATACCAAACCAGGTCATATTTACAATATTATCCAAAACCGGCGTTGTGAGATTATCCGGCGCTGAGCCCGCAAAACCATTAGTCAGTGTAAATACATTTCCTGTATTTGATACTATAGAGTTTGTTTCATCAACGCCGGCGCCGGCCACTGTATATAAGGTTTTGCCGTTCCATGCGCCGGTAACAAACGCTCTGTCTGCATCTTGAATGATTTTATTGGGAAGATCAACACTGCCGCCATGTACATCGACAAGGCCGGAATAAAAAACTCCATTTGCCAAACCCTTTGAATCGTAAATAACGGTGCCGCTGCCATCATCAAAATCCCAATAACTTTTACAATTTGCATCGTTGATAGTGGCTTTACTATTCATTTGGTTTTGAATATCGGTTTGCGATAAAGCAACATTCCATACCCTTACTTCGTCCATATAACCTACATAAAATCCATAACCCCATGGTATTCTACCCATGTTTAACCGGCAATCGGTATTCGCACGAATATTACCAGTTAACCCGGCATTATCTTCCAATGTGCCGTTTAAATACAACCTGACGTTTGTTCCATCGTAAGTTCCAGCCAGAAAGTACCAGGTTCCTGAACTGAGGCTGGTGCTGGATGTTGCTGTAGCTTTGGTACCGGATGAATTTTCTACCATAAACTGTACTTTATTTGATGTTTTGGTATTTCTTAACCAGAACAAGCCGTGCTCTGTAGTTATATCCAACGTATTGTGTGTAGCATAAGCTAGATATGTTGAATATTGCCCTTCACGTTCATCATGATTTGCCACTGACCATAATTTGGGGTCAGTTGTCCATTTAATCCAGGCAGTTACTGTAATTTTATTTGTTAACTCAAAAGCAGGAGAACCGCAATAGATAAAATCACCATGCGAATTAAAAGTGGCATTCTGAAAATTGATAGCTGTACCGGCTTGTGCGAATAGATAGTTCGAACTGGTAAATACTGTGATAATAATAATACAGATCAATAACAATTTTTTCATTATTAACCTCCTCGGTTTTCATTGTTGAATTTTTAAAAAATCCATTAACCTTTAGAGGCCTTTATCTACATATAATTCCGTCATTCCTGGACGGGGGTTGATTTTTTAAATTCCTATTATATTACATATATATAGACGCCAGGCAATATGGTTAATATTATATACTATGATTCCTTTAAATATGTGTGATGCTCATTCCTTTGTTTTTCTGTAAATACCGGTTTTTTTTAATCATAATACAAAATTGAACAGGGTTTTATTCCTGATTACTTGAACATACATATTGTGAACTGCAAGACAATTACTTTAAATCTGTCCCAAAGAATCTGTTCCCCTTGTTTATATTTTAATTAGATTTTTGCAGAAATCTGCATAAAAACCAAAAAAATCTGCTCGTGTTACAGTTACATCATGTTTTTCTATAATTATCATTGTGCGGCATTTGGTGAGCCGCACAATGATGTAACTACTTTAAAAGCATGATCTTTTGTATTTGAAGGATATTTTCTGTTTCCATACGGATGATATATGAACCGCTTGAAACTTTAGCTCCGGCTGCATCCATGCCGTTCCATACTACATGGTACGCACCGGCGGACTGCTGCTCATCTATCAACGTCTTTACCTGCCGGCCCAGCAGATCATACACTGCAATCGTCACCCGCGCATCTTGGTGCAGGGTGTATTTCACGGTAGTTTCCGGGTTGAACGGATTGGGATACGCATTGAACATTGCCGTACTCTGCGGCAGGGCCGATGTGGTTACGGAAATGGGAGAGTGCATGGTTATTGTTCCTGCTACATTGACATCGCCCAGGCGGTAGCGGTATTCTGTACCGGCGGAGACTGTATTATCGGTAAAAGAATAAGTCGTTGTGGTGGAACTGTTGCTACGTCCTTTTAAAGCTGCATCGGTTTTGTACGAAGCAATCGGCTGCCATCCGTTATTGCCTGCCGCGCGTTCCAAAACAAAACCGAGGTTGTCGGTTTCGCTGGCGGTCTGCCAGGTCAGCACAACTGCATTGCCTTGTACATTGGCGGTGAAAGAGGCCATTTCGACTGGCAGGGAAGCGTCGCCGTTGCATTTGATATCAAAAGTATATGGCGCAGCTTCGGAATTGTTGGCAATACTGACCGTCGCTGTGATCTCACCCGGCTCTGTGGGAGAACACAGAATTACAAATGTATCCGAACTCCCGGAGGCAATCGGGTCTACCGTAGGTTGGGTTTTAATGCTGAATTTGCCGGAAGGATTGGAGGTCAGCGTAACATAGGGCGCGCCGGTTAAATCCAGGTTGAGATCGCCAATACTGCTGATGGTGAACGTCTTTTCGGCAGGCCCCATAACGGTGCCAAAATCTGTATGGTCACCGGCAGCGGGAGTATTGTCGCCGTTGACGATCATTTGTCCATTCCCATAAATCGCCATACCTGGCACATCCAGCTCCATATTTACATTATCGATGTAATCCGTACCGAAATCCGTGCTGGTCATCTGCACCAGGGTGACCAGCTTACTCCCACCTGATGGCGTGTTGGCGCCGTTTACGCCGTTAAAAGAAAAAGGTTCCGGCCCAATGCCGGTAACGGTTATTCCAGTGCCAACGATGTCGAACCAGATACCGTCAAAAACAAATGCCTTGCCGTCTCGTGAAACAATAGTAACTTTTTCCGTGGTGCCAGTATTCCATGCGCCCGAAAGTGCATTGATACAACCTGTGTCACCGTTTCCACCGGTGGAGGTCCAGGCAAAATCGCCGCCATCACCATCGGCGGCAAAGGTGTACGCAAGTCCTGTGTTGGCAGTACCGGTGGTAAAGCTTGATACCTGGCCGCTGCCCCAGGGACAGGAGCCGTTGAAAGTATCGACATAGTCGGCTGCCAATGCCGGCTGCGCCGGCAAAAGGATGGACAAAAGGGCTGTCAACAACAGCGCTCCGGCAAACCGGTGCTGAAAACATTTTGATATGATGCCGCTTACCCAATTTTTGTAAACAAAATCAAGTTCACGTTTTAAAAAGAATTGTATCATTGTCATGTGTTTTACCCTTTCTTGCATTTGAATCATAGTTACTGATTCAGTAGCATTTGGAGGACGGCTGTTTTTGTCTTAAAAAAGTAATAATTTTATAATGAACACCAATTATTTTAATAATAACACTTTTTGCGTTTGCGTTACCTCTGCTGTTTGCATCCGCACCAGGTACGCGCCGCTGGCGGCTTTAGCTCCTACAGCATCCGTACCGCTCCATACTACATGGTACGCACCGGCAACCTGCTGCTCATCGATCAATGTCTTTACCTTGCGGCCGAGCAGGTCATACACTGTGATCGTTACCTGTGCGTCTTGGTGCAGAGTGTATTTCACCGTGGTTTCCGGGTTGAACGGATTGGGATAGGCATTCAGCATTGCCGTGCTCTGCGGCAGGGCAGTTGTGGTT
>JAKQIY010000084.1 GCA_029561455.1 bacterium | reverse complement strand
GCGATGCGTTGGGCCGAAGGTCCAAATATTATCTGAATTTTGAAAACCTTACTGATTATTACAGATATAATTAATGTTAGGTAACTATATATTTTTATTCAAACAATAATCGTTTCGAGGCCGCCTGCGGCGGCCCACAGTTCATAAAGGGACTGTACTCCGGTTCCGTTTGATCCCGAGCAACTACCAGGTACTAGCAAAATGACTTTTTAAAACCTTTTCACACAGTCTTTGCACCCCGGTACGTAGCAAATTGCAGGGCTTGGCCCTGTTTGGTGAGAAAAATTATTTTGCGGGGGCATTGCCCCTGATTCTTGTCCGCCGGGGCTGTATCAAAAGGTCAAAAAAAATTGAGTTTTACTTGAAATATTATTATTATAGAGCTTACTACCGGACACTTTTTATAAGTTCCCGACATATCACCCCTACGGAGTTAGATTGTGCTGAGATGGCTCTCTTTCTACAAACATTTCACCGCTTCGCGGTTATTTTAAAGTCAATTAAATGAAAATAACCCCCGGTAGGGGGTGATATGTTTATAGAATAACACTAAATACAAGCTCAAACCCCGTAGGGGTGGCATGTTTGAAACCGAGTCCATAAAGTGTCCGGTAGTGAGTTATAGAGTAAAATTTCAAATTCACAGGTTTTGTATGTAAAAGATAAGTACGTTCTTGTCATTTCGAGCGAAGCGAGAAATCTTGTTTTTTATGGTTTTAACAAAGAAAGATTCCTCGTCGCTTCGCTCCTCGGAATGACAATGTATGTATTTTTTTTATTTTCAGAATAAGACATTCTACAAAAATTCTTTTGATACAGCCCTGGAGCGATCTTGAGTAACTCGTTGTGCTATTGATCTCACCGTACTAGTTTCCAACCAGACTTTAAAACAATCGTGGTAATTTTAATCTATAGGGAAAACAGGTAAAATATTCCTGTCCAAAGCAAAAATTTTCCACTCCGGCCCAGGCTGGGGTTTTTGTAATGAAAACAATGAAAAAAGCTGTTGTTTATTCAGAGTTTAACGAAAGGTGCACAGCGGTTGTGTGGCATAACCTTTGCTTGTTCCCCAGTACATTATTGTGTATAATTACGGTTGCAGGTGATTTTTCCAATCATTACCGAACCGGATATACCCAATCACTATAATCGACAGGAATTTAAAAAACTTGAGAAAAAATGCCCTGTTATAATAAAAAAATTCTTTGTTTCGTTCTCATCGTTACTCTGGTAGCGGGCCTTGCCGGCACATCCCTGTATGCCAAAACCGGGGCCACAGAAGTTTGGCTGGAGCGTGTTGATTCAGAAGCAAAATATGCCTATATAGGCGATGTAATAAAATTTAATATCATGGCGGATACCCATGGAGAAAAAATAACCGGCCTTGCGGCTTATTTAACATTCGATCCCAATATTTTTCAAATAATTCCCCCGGTTGGCAGTCCTTTTACAGCAGGGAATTTCCTTAAAACCAGCGTAGCGGTTATCAACAACACCCACGGCGACAGTTTGCATTTAGCCGATCAACCGGGCTGGGGGAACGGTATTGATGGATACCAATTGGATTACTACCAGTCCACCGGGCCGACTATAGGCGGCGCCAGGCCATTCTCCAGGGGCCTGGGCGTTGTTGCTTCTTTTCAGTTAAAAGTACTCCGTATGCCGGCTGTAAATACAGATTCCACGGAAATTCACTTTGATTTTATCAATGGCGATAACCGCCTGTCCTGCTATTATTTACTGGAAGAGCCGGGCAGTGAAATCCGTTTTGGCAAACATAAAAATTTTAAAATCGCCGTAACCGGATTTCGTATTGATCCGCCAATTGCCGATACCCTTATCACTCCGGGCTCGGTCCTGCAAATTGACCTTGACGATCATGTATCGACCAGTGCAACAAATTCCGTTATAAACTGGAGCCTGACGATATTACAAAATGTAAAGAATGTTACCGCAACTCTGAACGGGAAAAACCTGGTGGTAACAGCCGGTCCTACCGCACACGGGGTTTTAAAAGTGCGCATCACCGGCTATCAACCCAGCACAGGTTTCACCGATCATCAGGATTTTAATATTGGAATCGACTATTTACCGGTATTTAAAACGCCTAAACCGCTCATCCGTTTCTATGAGGATGAGCAATTGACGTTGCCCAAGAGTACCTTTTTCACCGATTCGGACGATCCCATCTCGCATGTTTCTGTTTTTAGTCAATCAAGCAATCTGCATATTAATAACAGTCCGGACTCTTTAACCTTTTACGCCGAACCGGATTGGAGCGGCGACGCCACGGTACAATTGTTTGTTCAAGATTCAGTGCAGGCGCAAATTGCCGGCGATACATTAAAATCCGACTTTGAAGTACAAGTTATTCCGGTCAATGATGCGCCGGTTCTGGATTTGTCTTCCATTAATCCCATTACTGTTTATAACCGTCTGCCCAAAGTTATGGTCTTGAATAAAGGGGTACATGTTTTTGATGTGGATAGCGATAATTTTACCTGGCAGGTCATCAGCAGTGATTTAAAAATCCTTTCCGGTGTATTTGAAGAAAATACCCTTCGTCTGCAAGCGGTTAACCGTAACTATACCGGTTCATTACCCATAACAATAATAGCCACCGATCCCGGCGGCGCCTCCGACACAGCATCGGTAAATGTTAATATCGAAGCTCCGCCCCTTTCAATACGGGATTTACCTGAATACCTGGTATTCCCGGATTCGGTAATTAAAATACAGTTAAACGAATTGGTCGATTATCCTGTTCCTATCAAAGGAGAATTAAAGTGGAGTTTTAATGTTATCAACCTGCTGACCAATGAACAGGATCAGAACGTCATTCTGTTCTATAACCAGGCCACCCAGGAATTGGAAATATCGGCTATAAATGGTTATCGCGCCACCGATGAACTTTATTTTAGTGTAACCGACAGTATCTCCTCTGATACTAAAAAAACCAGTTTGAAAATATTTGATGTTCGCAGGTTATACATATACGATTTACCGCCGGTGCTGATCATGCGCGGAACGACGCGTACCAGCATCGACCTCGATGATTTTGTAATTGATGTAGTCGATCCGATCAGCGAACTGCAATGGGAAGTGCTGCAAAGCGATTCGCTTAAAGGTGTTTCCATTAATTTACTATCGCATGTGGTAAGAATTGAGGCTAATGATACCTTTTTAGGAACGACCTATATTACTTTTAAAGTAACCAATTCAATCGGTAATTATGATTCCGGCAAAATGAAAGTAACGGTCATAGAGTACAATCCCTTCCCGGTTCTCTCGCCCCACCTGCCGGATATTCTCCTGTATTGCAAACAGAGCGTGCCGCAGGTATACGCCAACCTGGATGATTATGTGTGGGACTATGAAACCCCAGACACCTCCCTGGTTTGGAATATGACTTTTGATCCAACTTTTGTGAATTTTACCAAGGATACGGACAATAATATTGTCAGCGTCAGCACCTTTAACCGCACTGGCGTGCAAAATGCCATTTTTTCCGTACGTAACCGCAACGGTTATACTACATTTGATACCGTTCAGGTTACTATTATCAAACATGCGCGTCCGCAATGGAAAGCGATTCCGGATATCGAATTTACCAACAGCCAAATTTATAATGCCCTTTATTTAAACACTTTTTGCCTCGATCCCTCCGGGTTGTCGCTGCAATATACGGCTGTCACAAACGAAGATGATCTGGATATACAGATCGATCAGTCCACTTCGCGGGTCACATTAACTTCCCTGCATGGCTTTAGCGGCAAAGCCTCGGTTATCTTTACCGCCGCTAACATTGATACAGGGGCAACTTCCAACCTGGTCAATATTACGGTTATCAGCCAGTCCAGTTTGTCATGCTTTTTCAATTCCATAGTGCCGAACCGGGTGAACTTTGTTGTCAATACCGAATCGCAGGTTTCAGATATTGATTACCTGTTTACCATCGATGCCGATACGATCAACCTTGAATTCGATCTTAACGATTCTACCACAGCCCAGAAAATCTGGAAAGCTCCATATTTGTTCACCCGTTCCGGGTTGTATAAACTTGGAGTTCAATTACATTATCCAAACGGATTGAGCATCAGAGACAGCCTGTGGTTAACGCTGCAACTGGGAAAACAGTTGGGAAAGAGTATAACCAATAACGACCATAAATTACAAATATTGTTCCCGGATAATGCCGGGCAGGAAGCCTTTGCCGCCCTGCTGGAATCCCCCGGCGCGATAACCTTGCCGGGAGTGGTTGATCAAAAACTATTTACCATTAAAACATCGGGGCTTGCAGAGCCGTATGTTCAAGTGGTTTTTAAATCGGATTATAAAGATAAAAATTATTCATTTTACACGGTTGAAGACAGCAAAGTGGTTGCGGTAGAAACCAGCGCCGATAATGCAGGTAACTTTTATGCCCGTATAAATTCTAATGCCACGTTCTTCTTTGCGTCGTCCGGTTCGGCGGCCCGCGAAGAAATTGTGGTTCGCTATAAATTATTATGTTACCCCAATCCCTTTAACAGCGCAGTAAAAATCCAATACCTGGTGGGTAACGAAAGAAAAGGCGCTATCAGGATATATAACATACTGGCGCAGACAGTTTTTACCCGTGATCTGGATAACCTTGAAGAAGGTATACACGAATTTAGCTGGCGCGGCCTGGATCAAAATGAAATTGCGGTACCGACAGGTGTTTATTTTATTCAACTGATATTGGATAAAACCAGTCACACAAGCAAGGTGTTGTTGATACGATGAAAAAATTATTGAGCATACTGATAATATTATTACTAGCCGGCTGTGGCTCCAAGCCCACAGAACCGAACCGTCCGGCGGTTAAAGAACCAACTGTTGAAGAAATATTGACGCGCGGCTGGACAACTTTTCAAAATTTTCAGTTCACACAGTCTATACAAAAGTTCGACAGTGTGCTGGTGCGGGAACCGGATAATATTGCGGCCAATGTGGGTAAAGGCTGGTCGCTGTTGTTACAGGGCAGCAGCCATTCACAATTGATTTTAATCTGCCTGGAAAAAGGCATCACAGATAATACCTGGAAGCTGGATAGTCAGGCCGGAATTATTGCTGTAAAATTTAACCAGGGTAAATATGAGGAAATTGCTTCCCTGGTAGATTTATGTTTAAAAGATAAAGCGGATTACGTTTTCCGTAACCAGCCGGAAATTGATTGGCATGATTTGTTGCTATACAAGGTACAATCACTCTATTTTACAAAAAAATACAGCCTGGCCTGGACGACTGTGAGAAAACTGACCTCCTCCTATAATTATATCGATCCCCAGGCTGCGGATACCTGGTATGTGAATGATATTTCCTATTTTTCTTTTGAAGCGGTATTGTCCAGAATCATTCAAATTTTATCTGATTTATATCGCTAAAAATCCTTGTAAATTAAACCAGTACCGGAAATTATGTTGAAAAGTAAAAGAATAATAAGTGGTTCTCTGGCGCTTGCCGCCTTGTTGTTTACAACAGGGTGTGAAGAATATATTAATCAATTGAAAAATGAAAAACCGAACACTCGTCCGGTTATTACTCTCAGGGCAGAGAATACCAATCCCAAAATCAATACCACGCAAACCATTACCGCCGAAGTTATTGATGCAGATGAAGATGATGAAGTAACAGTGACCTGGACGGCCAGCGCCGGCGTCTTGTCGCAAACGACCGGCCTCAGCGTGCAATGGACGGCGCCTGATGACACAGTAACCGCACATATTGTGGCAACCGCTACAGATTTAAACGAAGGGGTGGCGCACAAAGAAATTATTATCTATGTCGGCAACGCCACGCCGGTTATAAGCGGCTTTAGCGCCAGCGCTTTGCATGTTGTATCGGGGAATAGTATTACGTTGAATTGCACAGCGACCGACCCGGAAGGAGGCGCCCTTACCTACCAGTTCTATTGCCTCACCGGCGCAGGAACCATGACCCAGGCCGGGCCTGCCGCCGCTACCGCAACCTGGGTATCGCCCGCCAACATTGGTCAGGCTGAATACCTGGACCTGGTGGTTAAAGTTACCGATCCGGTCAATTTTACATCGGCCGACACCCTGCAAATTCTCGTCTATACCAATTATGGATCGCTGTGGGTTATTGACAGCGATTATAAAACAGTGGCCAAATATACCAGCAATGGCTATAAAATATTAACCGCTAATCAATCTTTCAAAAACCCGGTTGCCGTGGTCAGTAATGTCGATGAATTGAGCGGCTGTTTTGTCGCCGACCAGGGCGGGGACATGGTCTACAAATTTGATTATAATGGCGAAAAACTGGAATCGTATTCCAATATCCCGCACGTCATCGATATTGCTCTTTACCAGGCGGCCCGCAAGTTGTGGGCGTTAAGCTACAGTGACAATACTGTAACAATTATTGATGAACGCACCGGCGCTATTGAAAAAACTATCACTGGTTTTTATCAACCTACAGCAATTGAAATGAATCAATGGACCGGTGATGTGTGGATTCTTGAGGAGGGTAATAACCGCCTGATCCGCCTGAATACCAGCATGGGCGTAAGCAGTTTGCCGACAACGATTGATTCGACAGTAACTGTTTTCAGCAGCAATTTTAACGCCCCTCACCAGGCATGTATTCATTATACTCAGGATGGCGTGGTTACCAATCGTGTCTATGTTACCGATAGTTTTGATAACCAGATAGAACGTTTTATCTATCGCTACAACCGGTTCGAGCGCGATAACCCTGCCGATGTGCTTTCCCCAGGGCCGTCGCTGATTGGCATTTTGCCGGTCAATCTGGTCAGCATGATGTTGGTCGTGCATACGAACGGCTTGCTGGAACTGATCGAAGAAGAAAATATTCTAATGAAATACCCATTAACGGGAAATTATACTTTTATAAAACCGCAGGTGCTGGCTATCGATGACAATACCGGTGAATGCTGGATAGGCGATAACGGTGCCAACCAGTTGGTCAAGATCAAGATCAAAAACAATTCCTCGTTCACGGTAATGCGGAAAATTGATGGGTTTCTATCGATCAAAGATATTTCTATCAATAAATAAAGGGCTGGTTTTTGTTAACCCAGGGGGCAGTCAAACACTAAAAATCCTGGTGTTAAGCACAATAATGCTGCATTGCGTTGCGTCTTCCGGCGCGTTCAGGAGCCCACCAGCTTTACTTTATGACCGGCCTTGGTCAGCTTGTCGGCAATGGCTTTGCGGTGATCGCCCTGAATTTCGATACTCCCCTGCCGGGCAGTTCCGCCGGTTCCCAGTTCCTGTTTTAACTGCCTCGCTATTGTTTCCAGGTGTTGCGGATTTACCATAAAACCCTCGATAACAGTTACGCTCTTGCCCTTGCGTCCCTTTTTATCCAGATAAATTTTGAGGGTTTGGACGGTTGTTTTTTTTACCGGCTCCCGTTGTTCAGGCTCGTTTGCCTGGGGTGAATAATCGGGATTGGTAGAAAATACAAATTTGCTGTTTTTATCCATATCGTCTTTCGGTTTAAATACACAACAAAATACGTAAATTTGTAATTAATGTAAATATTTTTCAATATACAGCTTTGTTATAGCTTTACGTGAAAATATTTATTAAATTGTTCTTGATTTTTGCTCATGCGGGTAGTAACTTGTAAAACTCTCATTTTATTTAAATGTTGCTTAATACTTTTATAATTGTAGGTAAATTTTGAAGTTAGCTGAACTAAATATTGTCGGATTCAAATCGTTTGCGAAAAAAACCAACCTACTGCTGCACGACGGTATGACGGTAATCGTCGGGCCAAACGGCTGCGGTAAAAGTAATATTGTCGATGCCATTCGCTGGGTAATGGGTGAACAAAAAAGTAATGTCTTGCGCAGCGAAAAAATGGATAATGTGATCTTTGCCGGTTCCGCCAGCGCCAAACCGGTGGGAATGGCGGAAGTTTCTTTAAAGATCGAAAATACGCGCAATTTACTGCCGGTCGATTATGCCGAAGTGGTAATAACCCGGCGGTTGTTCCGATCCGGGGAAAGCCAATACCTGATAAACGGCAATCAATGCCGTTTAAAAGATATAATGGACTTGTTCATGGATACCGGTATGGCCATCAGTTCCTACTCGGTTATTGAATTGCCGCAGGTCGAACAACTTTTAAACGGCAAACCGGAAGAACGCCGCAAGATTTTTGAAGAAGCGGCCGGCGTTACACGCTACAAATTGCGCCGTAAAGCGACCATGCGCAAACTGGAAAGCACTGAAACCGACCTGATCCGTATTGAAGATATCATGTCCGAAGTGGAGAAAACGGTACGCTCCCTTAAACGCCAGGTAAGCAAAGCAGAAAAATACCAGGAGTTTTCCGCGCAGTTGCGGGAACTTGAAATTAAAATGGCGGACTATAGCTATAGCCGGTACCTGAATGAACTGGAGCCGCTGCAGGCAAAATTGAATTTCTTAAAGGATGAACGGGGCAGCGTTTCATCCAGTCTGGCTAACCAGGAAGCCTCTTTCGAATCCATGCGCCACAAGTTATTAGAACTGGAATCCAAATTATCGGACGGGCAGCGGGATTATAATACCAAAACTCATGAAATTCAAAAATTTGAGGAACGGGTTTTGGTCAACAGCGAAAGGGTCCGCAGTCTTAAAGAATCGCAAACGCGTTACGGCACCGAACGGCAAACTATTCTTGAACGGGTAGCGGACCTGGAAAAGGATTTTGATGAAGCGAATTTTATACTCAAGAACTCTAAAAAAGACCTGTTAACAGAACAAGAAAAGTACACGATTCAGAATGATAAATATACCGGCCTGAAAACGGAATTTGAAACCAAACGCGAACAGGCGCGCGAAGCCGAAGCGTACATATTACGTTTTACGGAGGAATTGAGTCGCAAACAGAATGAAGGTGAACGCCTTAAAGCCACGGAAGAGAATTTAAGCGGTCGCTTGCAGCAGATTGGCGCTGAAAGAGAAAATCTTGATAAACGGTTGACGGAACTTGCTTTGCAAATTGCCGAAGCCGATAAGCAAAAAGGTATACTCACCGATGAATTGACCGGAAAACGCCAAAAACATGAAGAGATAACTAAAAAAGCCGGAGAAGCTAAAGTTTCTTTGGAAAGCCTGCAAAAGGCAGAAATGCAGGAACGTAACCGCATCGAAGTTCTGGAAAACCAGGCGGAAATGGTTAAAAGACTGCTGGAAAGTTACCAGGATTACCCGGCCGGGGTTCGTTACCTGGCTACCAATGAAGTAGAAAATTTTAAAACTTTTGGCGCTTTGGCCAATTTACTGCATGTTGATACTGAATATCGCCCGGCAATTGCCGCGGCTCTTGGCGAACTGGCAACTTACCTGGTCGTTGAAGATAATAAAACAGCATTCACAGGTATCGGTTTATTGCAACAGGAAAAAAAGGGCAGCGTTGCGTTTTTACCGCTTAAACAGATTGCCGCCCACCGGCCGGAACAACCCAAAGTTGAAGACCTGGGCGTTATTGGCTGGGCTAATGAAATTATTCAATGCGAAGAACGCTACAGAACCATAACCGATTTAGTGCTTGGCTCATATTTGATCGTCCAGGATATGGAAACCGCACACCGCTTATATGACAGTTTAAAAACCCGCAAGATCAATTTTGTTACCCTCAGCGGTGAAGTGCTGGCGCATTGGGGATTGATCAAAGGCGGCAGCCATAATAAAAAACAAAACGACTTTGTCGGCCGCCAGGAACAGTATGATGAAATGTTAAAAGAAATTGACCAGGTTAAAAATGCTGTCGAACAACGCCGCCGGATCATGGCGCAGCGCAGCGAACAGGTTGGCAGCTATAATTCCGAAGCCGAGGCATTACTGGTTTCCATCCAGAACCTGGAAGACCTGGTATCTGCCAAAAAGCTGGAATTGGGTCAATTACAATACGAAGAACAGTCCATCCGCGAAACCTGCAAGGAACGCGAACAGGAAAAAAACCGTCTGGTTCAGCAAATGGGCACCCTGGATGAGAACCTGAAATCTAAAAGTTTTGATACCCGTGATTTACAGGAAAAACGCCAGGCCCTGGCGGAAAAAACCAAAACCTATAACGAAGAACTCAAGAGCCTGGAAATAAAATTAGCTGAACTTGCCACCCAGGTTCAGGAAGCCCAGGTGGCTGTAGCCAAACTGCAGGGCAGTTATGAATCGCGGCAGCGGGAAAGCGATTCTTTACGCAACCAGATCCACGAAGCCAAACGTATGATCGAACTCCGCGATCAGGAAACCAAACGCGCTTCCGAAGAGATTGCCGAACTGGCCGAAATCAATGATACTTATAACGAAAAAATCCAGGAACTCAAAGACCAGCGCGCTGTCATTCAAAAGACCCTGGACTCGCTAAAAGAAGAACAGTACCAGGTTAATGTTAAAGTTGATGAGTTTGAAAAGGGTATTCGCAGTATCCGGGGCAAAGCGGAAGCAATATCCGAAACCGTGCATCAGCATGAGTTACGGATTTCCGAACTGACGATGAGTATAGAAAATTTAAAAAATAAAATGGCCGGTGATTTTGAATATATTATTGAACGAAAAGCCATTGATGATAGTATAAACTATGATGAAATTAAAAAGGAAATTGAGGACTATCGGGAAAAACTCAAGAGTTTTGGATTGGTAAATTTACTGGCGCTGAAAGAATATAACCAGGAAAAGGAACGACTGGACTTTTTACAGGCGCAGCGTGACGACCTGGTCAAAGCACGGCAGGACCTGAAAGACACTATCAACATCATCAATAAAACAGCGCGGGAAAAATTTATTTCAACCTTTCAAGAGATCCAAAAGAATTTTTCCGAAGTATTCAAAACCTTTTTTGAAGGCGGCCGAGCGAGTCTCGTTCTGCGCGAGGAAGAGGATCCCCTGGAGGCGGAAATTGATATTTTTGCCACACCCGGCGGGAAAAAGTTATCGTCCTTGCCGTTAATGTCCGGGGGTGAAAAATCGTTAACTGCCGTTTCATTGTTGTTTGCGATATACCTGGTAAAACCAAGCCCATTTTGTATTTTTGATGAAGTGGACGCGCCTCTCGACGATGTTAATGTTGAAAGATTTTCCCGGGCATTGCAGGAATATTCGCAAAACACACAATTCATTGTTGTTACCCATAATAAACTTACCATGCGCGCAGCCAACCAGCTTTATGGTGTAACCATGGAGGAAAAAGGTGTTTCCAGAGTTGTATCAGTTAAATTTGATAAAGCTATGGAATATGCAAATGAAGGGCAAATCCCTGCGGGAGAATAAATAAGGAGAAATTCAATGCATCCCAAAAAACATTTTACAGCGCGTTTAATTGTTTTTGTATTACTCGCTGTTTTTTTTACCTTACCGGTTTCCGAATCTTTAGCGCAACAACAAGCGGACAGCGCCGCGATTAAATTCAATTTCGGAATGGATTGGAACAGGTTTCGTTATTCCGACAGCCTGACTTATTTTGAATTTACAGCAACACTCTATCGTTCCCTGCTTAAATATCTGCCGGCCGAAAACAATACCTATAGCGCCAAATTTTTGGTAACCGCAGATATTCTGGTTGCCGATTCGGTCATTGCCAGACATCATTGGCTCAATGTGAATGTAGTGGACAGCCTGGCCGAGATCAATGACAGCCAGCGTCTTTATTGTGTCAACAGCTTTATTCTAAAACCGGGTAATTATAATTTCAGAATGCATATTTCCGACCCCAATACGGAAGGCCGTGAAGCTACAGAAATGTATCCCATACAGATCGGCGATTTCTTGTCAAATCAATTAATGTTAAGTGATATTCAACTGGCTACATCTATCGAAAAAGACACCAGCAAAAATTTATATGTAAAAAACGGCTACCGGATCATGCCAAATCCCACTTCGCTTTATGGTATCGGCTTACCCATTCTTTATTGCTATGCGGAAATCTATAACCTGGCCACCGTAGCCGCCGATAGCGGTAACAAATATAAAGTATCTTATTCCATATTGAATAAAGACGGCAGAGTTGTTAAAACCCTGCCGGTTAAAGAAAAAGTTAAACCGGGCGTCTCGTCGGTCGAGGTGAACGGTATAAATGTAGTTACCATGGTTTCGGGCGCTTATACCCTGGTTATGGACGTGGAAGATGTTGCCACTGGACAGAAAACCAGCGGGCAGCGTAAATTTTATGTTTACCGGGAAGGCGACTTTGCCGAAGGCGGCGCCTTGTTCAAGAGCCAGGAAGTGCTTACAGGCGACGGCAGCGCCGGCCTGGATGCCAACCGTTATGATGTCATGACTGAAAAAGAGATCGATCAGGAGTTTGAATATACCACTTATATTTCTACCAAAGAAGAACGTTCTACCTATAAAAAACTTAACCTGGAAGGAAAACGCGCGTTTATCAAAGAATTCTGGGCGAAACGCGACCAAACCCCCGCTACTCCGGATAATGAATACAAGCAGGATTACCTCGGCAGGATCGATATGGCAAATTATAACTATAAAGCCGCTTTCCGGGTGGGCTGGAAAAGCGATCGCGGCCGTATTTTAATGGTTTACGGAAAGCCTGATGAAATTGAAAGATTCCCCTTTAGTAATGAAAACCGTCCTTACGAAATCTGGCACTATTTTGCTATCCAGGGCGGCGTGATCTTTATTTTTGTCGACCGCAGGAATATGGGCGACATGGAGTTGGTGCATTCCACAGCGCGGGGAGAGTTGTATGACCAGGAATGGACCCGATGGATAACTTCCGATGGGTCAACCCAGGATTAAATGAAAAGTCAAGGCCGCCTCTATAGACGGCCTTTTTTATTATGCCATGATAAAACGGCTATTAAAGCTGTAAATTGTAAATAACCGGGGCGCGATTAATTATTTATTGATGATTTATTTTCAATTTACCAAAAAGTAATAGCTTTTATAACAGATACTTTCTATATTTCTTTTAATTATACTGATGGTTATACATTATGTTCAGGTTCTTTTCCAAAAAAATAAATCGTAAAAGTGAATAAACCGATTTTGTTCCGGTGTTATTAGAGTGTCTGTAATTATATTTAATTAATAATGTTAACCATTAGTTTACAGGTCACAGTTCTATAAAGGTTGGAGACAGCTTATGAGAAGAGTGTTGGGAATTATCCTGGGCGGAGGCCAGGGTACTCGATTATATCCCTTGACCAAGTTAAGGGCAAAACCTGCGGTACCGCTGGCGGGTAAATATCGGCTTATTGATATACCGATCAGTAATTGTATCAATTCCGGAATTCAAAAGATCTATGTATTGACCCAATTCAATTCGGCATCACTCAACCGGCATGTCAGCCTCACTTATCATTTTTCCCCATTCTCGGAAGGATTTGTGGAAATACTTGCGGCTCAGCGAACCCCGGAAAGATCGGACTGGTTTCAGGGAACTGCCGACGCCGTAAGACAATACCTGCATTCCATAAAAGAACTGGATGTTAATGAATACCTGATATTATCCGGCGATCATCTTTACCGTATGGATTATCGCCCCTTTGTTGAATACCACCGTAAAAATGGCGCCGACCTGACCATATCCGGCATACCATTGCCTCCGGAAAATGCCTCGGATTTTGGTTTAATGAAAATTGATGCGGGCGGCAACATCCTGGAATTTTCAGAAAAGCCCAAAGGCGCCGCCCTGGAGGCCATGCGCGTTGATACCACCACGTTGGGTTTGTCGGCAGAGGAAGCAAAACGTAAACCATTTCTTGCTTCGATGGGAATTTATGTGTTCAAACGCGAAACGTTAATCGAATTATTAACCAATTATATCAACCACCAGGATTTCGGCAAGGAAATCATTCCCAATGCCCTCGGCAAATACAATGTTAAAGCCTATTTGTTCAATGATTACTGGGAAGACATTGGAACCATCGGCGCATTTTATCAATGCAATATGAGTTTAACAAAATATGATAAACCCAATTTCAGCTTTTATGATGTCAAAGCGCCCATCTATACCCGGCAGAGGTTTTTGCCACCCTGTAAAATTGTCAACACGGAAATTACCGAATCCATGGTTTCGGAAGGATGTATTATTGAAAGCGCTAAAATACGGCGATCGGTTATTGGCGTTCGCTCTTATATAGCGGAGAATGTGCAGATCGAGGATACGCTGATTTTAGGCGCCGATTATTTTGAGTCGCATGAACAGCGCCTCCATTTATTGGAAAAAGGACGGGTTCCAGTCGGCATCGGTAAAAATACCATCATTAAAAAAGCCATAGTCGACAAGAATGCCAGGATCGGTCAAAATGTTAAAATAATCAATCGTGACAACATTACCGAGGTAGAACGCGACAAGGACGGTTTCTGGATTCGCGACGGCATTGTTATAATTACAAAAAATGCCACGATCCCCGATAATACGATTATTTAATTTTTTGAATATTTTTATCATGTATGGGTATCATTAATAAACAATCAGAATAACCGAAAGGATAATTCTATGGAGGGCAGGACTATAAATATTGGCAATGAACAAATAAAAATTCCGGCCATGAACAAGCGGATTTTACTTTATATCATTGTCGGATTTTTAGGGCTATGGTTGATTTTTACTACTTTTTATACAATTGAAGCCGATGAAGTGGGAGTAGTACAGCGTTTTGGAAAATATATTGTAACCACGCAACCCGGGCTGCATTTAAAAATGCCCTGGGGTATTGAAACTGTTAAAAAGGTCAGGGTGCAAAGAGTTTTCAAGGAAGAATTCGGCTTCCGCACGGTTACCCCAGGGGTAAATACAGTATATTCGGACGCGGATTTTTCCACTGAATCTTTAATGCTCACCGGAGATTTGAACTCCGCCCTGGTAGAATGGGTTGTGCAATACCGTATCAAAGACCCGGTCAAATACTTGTTCCGGGTTCGCAATGTTGAGGCTACCCTGCGTTATGTCTCCGAAGCGGTCATGCGCCAGGTGGTTGGCGATCACAGCGTCGATGAAGTGATCATTCTCAGCCGCAAGCAAATCGCCCAGGATGTAACTGACATGATGCAGAGTTTGCTGGACAATTATGAAACGGGAATTGATATTGTAACGATCAATTTGCAGGATGTCAACCCGCCGGTGCCGGTACAGCCGGCCTTTAACGAGGTGAACGAAGCGCGGCAGGAAAAAGAACGGATCATCAATGAAGCGCGCGAGGCTTATAATGCGGCTATTCCCAGAGCTAAAGGCGGCGCCGAACAGTTGGTCCTTGAGGCCGAAGGGTATGCCACCAACCGTATCAACCGCGCCCGCGGCGACGCCGATCGGTTCATCGCCGTGTGGAAAGAATACGCCAACGCCAAAGATGTTACCCGGCGTCGCTTGTACATTGAAATGATGAATGATGTACTACCTAAAATTGACCAAAAGATCATTGTGGACGAGCAGATGAAAACGTTTCTCCCCCTGATGCAACTCGGAAAGGAGACCGCCAATGAAAAACAATAAAAAACTACTCCTCTATTTAGTACTTGCGCTGGCGCTGTTGATTGTATTGATCAATGCCCTGTTTATTGTTGATGAGACCCGGCAGGCTATCATCACCCAGTTTGGCGAACCGGTCGGCCAGCCCATTACCAAAGCCGGACTGCATATCAAGGTTCCTTTTATACAAAAAGTCAGCCTGTTTGAAAAACGTATTATGGAATGGGATGGCGATTCCAATCAGATTCCCACCAAAGACAAAAAGTACCTGGTTGTCAATACCTTTGCCCGCTGGCGGATTGTCGACCCCCTTAAATTCTACCAGTCCGTTAACAACGAACGCAATGCCCTGGGACGGCTGGATGATATTATCGACGGCGTAACCCGCGATTTTATCAGCGAAAATGATCTCATCGAAGTGGTGCGTAATTCCAACCGTATAATGGTCATTTCCACAGAAGCGGAAGAAGCTGTGCTGATTGACGCCGATTCCTTGAAAATTGCACATGGCAGGATGGCAATTACTCAGGGAATTTTAGCCAAGGTACAGGAAATTGTGCCGCAGTATGGTATTGCTGTGGAGGACATTCGCATTCACCAGGTTAATTATATTGAAGAAGTGCGCAGCAAGGTATTCGACCGGATGATCTCGGAACGCAAGCGCATTGCCCAGTTGTACCGCTCCGAAGGCCAGGGTAAAAAAGCCGAAATCGAGGGACAAATGCTGAAAGAGTTGAATCGCATCAATTCCGAAGCCTACCGCACCGCCGAAGAGATCAAAGGTAAAGCCGACGCCCAGGCGACCGATATTTACGCCAAAGCCTTTTCGCGCGATCCGGAATTCTATTCATTCCTGCAATCCCTGCAAACCTATCGCAATACAATTGACAGCAAAAGCACGATCATTTTTAGCACCGATTCAGATTATTTGAAATATCTGAAAGATATTAAATAAGTATTATGTATAAACAAGCCCGGTTAGCGCCGGGCTTTTTGTTATCAGATGCGGGGCTGTATCAAAAGGTCGAAAAAAATTGAGTATTGCCTGAAATAAAACCATTTCAGAGTAAAATTTTAATTTTACAGGTTTTGTATGTCAATACAAAGCACGTTCTTGTCATTTCGAGTGAAGCGAGAAATCTTGTTTTTTATAGTTTTAACAAAGAAAAATTCCTCGTCGCTTCGCTCCTCGGAATGACAAAAAGTTAGAGGCTGTTCGTTTTGAAAAAAGTGGGGTCTACTTGGGAACTTGTTTGTAGTCCCGGCTTTAGCCGGTTACATGAAAAACCACCCAAATGCGGGTCAATGAACGAATAGCCCGGTCGCATTAGAAAAGTGCTACGCACCTGGAATTCGTAGTTTTCAAAATACGGCATACTCTTTACTATTCAGTATTTTTTTAGAATCGCGCAGGGTTGAGGTGCGTAGCACTTTTGTTCTCTTTGCTCTACGAATGGATAACCCCGGTCATCGAGTAGTCCCGTTGCTTTATCTTTCGGGACGTATCGAGATGACCGTTGCGGAGAGGTGCGCTCCACGTTGATACGTACTTTTATATACTCAATTTGAGCTTTACCAGAATTTATGGACACGAAGAAAAGTTCATTGTTGATAGAATTGTTTTTCAAAGTTAACAGGTGACATATATTTTAAACTTGAATGAATCCGTTTATGATTATAGAATATATCAATATAATCAAAGATTTT
>JAKQIY010000079.1 GCA_029561455.1 bacterium | reverse complement strand
AGTTTGGTCTTGGTTTGATGTATGCCAACGGCCGCGGCGTTCCGAAGAATTATAAGGAGGCATTCAAGTGGTACAAGCTGGCGGCAAACCAGGGACATGCCGGGGCGCAGACTAATCTTGGTGCTATGTATGCCAAAGGCCGCGGCGTTGCTCAGGATTACAAGGAGGCATTCAAGTGGTACAAGCTGGCGGCAGACCAGGGACATGCTGGGGCGCAGTTTGGTCTTGGTTTGATGTATGCCAAAGGCCAGGGCGTTGTTCAGAATTACAAGAAGGCATTCAAGTGGTTTAAGCTGACGGCAGACCAGGGGCATGCTGATGCTCAGAATAATCTTGGTGTAATGTATGCCAATGGCCGCGGCGTTCCGAAGGATTACAAGGAGGCATTCAAGTGGTTTAAGCTGGCGGCAGACCAGGGACATGCTGGGGCGCAGTTTGGTCTTGGTTTGATGTATGCTAACGGCTATGGCGTTGCTCAGGATTACAAGGAGGCATTAAAGTGGTACAAGCTGGCGGCAGACCAGGGACATGCCGGGGCACAGACTAATCTTGGTGCTATGTATGCCAAAGGCCAAGGCGTTGTTCAGAATTACAAGGAGGCATCCAAGTGGTTTAAGCTGGCGGCAGAACAGGGATTTGCTTTGTCAAAGTGTTTCCTTGCCGAAATGTATATAAATGGACATGGAATTAAAAGAAATCCTTCTATGGCAAAGAAAATGGCAAAAGAGGGGTATGAAGCGGGGGCAGACTACTGTAAGGATGTTTGGGAGAAATACAACCTCACTAATTACTGATTGTAAATAGAAAGGGATTGCCTAGATAAGTAAAGTGTTACAGGGGAAAACCCAAAGGCGGTCATAAAATGACATTAATGTATTAAATAAAAAACATTAATCATCTTATTAGGCGTATTAGGCCGACCAAGCTGTCGACGTTTGCAATATTATCACCGATCCGTATAAACAATGTTCGCCCGCCGCATACGCTGGCGGGCGAACGGAGCCGCACCTGATTGTCGCTTGCTCAACCGTCTGCGGTGGCCGAACAAGCGACTAGAACCGACTCCAAGGAACGGCTCAGTCGTGGCTCCGTTAAAACCCTTCAATTAGTAATCTTTAATTTTGCTTATCCCTTGTGATTGCGGACTTTTAGGTGAAATTAATAAAATTTACTTTGTGGCTTTTCAAATTGAGTGTAACTAATTTGTAACCGTTATAACCTAAAATAACCAAACAAAAACCAACTTGCCATTTGTAAGCTGCTGATATTTAAGTATTTAAAAATGATGGGAAATCGTCTTTATTCTGTTATCGTCTTTTAATCCGTTGGCCGCGGGTTCAATCCCCGCACGGCCCACCAGGAAAATCAACAGGTTGCGTTTTTATGATTGCAACCTTTTGTGTTTCTTAAAAGCCTACCCTTTCTTTGCGGTTTCCTTCAAATCTTCCCGGGAAACAATGTTGTAACGGTCAAACACGCTTCTTGTCTTGTGTCCGGAGAGAGTCAGGCTCACTCTTTCAGGAACACCGGCGTGAATCACGTTTCTGACAGCACTTTGCCCGAGGCCGTGAAACACCAGCACCGGTTTATGAATCTTGGCACAGGCTGTATGCCATGACTTTTTAAAGTAGCTTATTTTTCCCCTGTGCCGCCAGAAACGTTTCTTTCTCATCTGGCCACCGTTGATAAGGTAACAGCATCAACACAGAGGCAGTCGCCAAAACGTTCAGGATTTCAAACGCGTCATTGAATATTTCCACAAGCCCGCCAGCGCTCTGGCTGCCGCTTCAGGCGAAGTAAAAACCGGAATTGAATCTCCGGCAACGCTGGATATTTCGCTTGCGAAAGCGGCATTCCCGACAACTGTTATCACAAAAGGTTTACTCTCGGGAAGTTGCGCGCGTATCGCCTCCGGGTTGCCAAAAACGTCCGCGAGTTTTATTCCCGTTTGTTTAACAGCTTTTATAAAGGAATAAGGAACGGCGATTATCAAAAGCAGCATATCCACCAGAGGGTCATTTATCACCATAGGCGTCAGCTTATTAAAAAGCCCGGACGGTCCCAGATCCAGAGGATTTTTTACATTCATCCACTCAGGCGAAATTGCGCGCACCTGCTTAACCGTTGACGGGGATAGCGGCTTTATAACCAACCCGTTGGAGACGGCAATATCAGTGGCCAGCGCTCCCATGCTGCCGCTGGAGGTGACGATTCCGAGGCGATTGCCCTTTGGCAACGGCTGGGTGGTAAATGCCTTCACCAGCTCAATCAGATGCGGCAGACTTTCTGCCCGCAGCGTTCCGGTTTGGGCAAAGATGCCGTTATAAATCTCATCTTCACCGGAGAGACTTCCCGTATGTGACGCCGTCGCCTGTTTCCCCTCCTGTGTCCTTCCGCTTTTTAAGATAATGACCGGTTTCTTTTTCGTGACGCGGCGCAGCGTTTCGTATAGACGCCGTCCGTCCGCCGCGCCTTCAAGATACATCCCGATAACTTTGGTAGTCGGATCGTCATGAAGATAATCCAGCATGTCGCATTCATTGACGTCTATTCTGTTCCCCAGAGTAATGGCTTTGGACACATAGATTCTGTGCTGGTAAATAAAATCCAACAGGATATTGCCGAATACGCCGCTCTGGGCGATGATGGAAAGAGGGCCGGGCGTCAGGGACTCTTCAATCAATTCGACAGACGCGAATTTATTGTTCGTGTTTATCACGCCGACACAATTGGGGCCGATAACACGGAGACCGAGCCGTTTGGCTATTGTCGTGATATTTTCCTGCAAGGCGATGCCCTTTTCGTCGGTTTCGGCAAAGCCGGCGCTCTCGATGATGACGTGTTTTATGCCGCGAGCGCCGATTTCCTCCAGGGTGGCAGGAACCGCGTTTGCCGGCACAATGACGATTGCCAGGTCAACGGGATCGGGCACATCAGCAATTTTTTTATAAACTTTCATGCCGTTAATCTTGCCCCCGGATGGATTTACTAAAAAAGTCCGGTCTCCCCAGCCGTATTCCTTTAAAAAAGGGGGGAGGCCGCTCCCGAACCCCATGGATCTGCGGGCGCCCGCGATTACGATACCTTTAGGATTAAAAAAACTGCGAAAATCATCTGCCGACATGAAAGCACTCCAAAAAATTATTGAGTTGTCC
>JAKQIY010000040.1 GCA_029561455.1 bacterium | reverse complement strand
TGGGATATCGAATGGACCTTTAACCATAAAACCCTGGCACCGGATGCGGATACCGCGTTGTTATTACGCCGGATCTATAATATGCTGGAGGCGAATAAAACAAAAACACCCGGTCACCTCGTGCTGCTGGCACATGATCAGGCTTATCAGCAGGCGGAATATGTGGAAAATCTGCGGTATGTAATTAAGCAGCTAAAAAATAACCCGGAGTATGAGTTGCTGCTGGCCAGTAAATATCCGGGGGTCAGATAAGTCAAAATTAAAAAGTCAAAATTAAAAAAACGGAGCGTCTGATTTTTGTAATGACTTTCCGGTTTAATGATTTTGACTTTTTAATTTTTACTTTTGACTTTAATGAGGTCACTCTCTGCCATCAAAAATATTCCCGATCCCACCGAGCAAACTACCTTCCTCTTTTCGGTTATACGTACCATATTGCATGATCCGGCCGGCGAGGCGGCTGATGGGCAGAGATTGTATCCATACTTTACCGGGCCCCTGCATGCGGGCAAAGAATAAACCTTCCCCGCCAAACATAAAGTTCTTGATGCCCCTTACAAACTCGATATCGAAATCCACATCCGGGGTATAGGCTACCACGCATCCCGTATCAATTTTCAATACTTCACCGGGTTTCAGAATCCGCTCCACGATGAATCCACCCGCATGGAGAAAAGCAAATCCATCTCCTTCGAGTTTTTGCATAATAAAGCCTTCGCCACCAAATAAACCCGTCCCCAGCTTACGTTGAAAATGAATACCCACACTCACGCCTTTAGCCGCACATAAAAAAGCATCTTTCTGCGCAATGATGGTTCCGCCCAGTTCCTGCAGATCCAGTGTTATAATCTTGCCGGTATAAGGAGCAGCAAAACTCACTTTCTTTTTACCCTGTACCGCATTGGTAAAAGCCGTCATAAAAAGACTCTCCCCGGTGAGTATCCGTTTACCGGCACTCATCAGTTTTCCCAGAAAACCACCGGATTGCTGCGTCGACCCATCTCCAAAAATGGTTTGCATCTGAATGCCATCCTCCATCATCATCATCGCCCCGCTTTCCGCGATGGCG
>JAKQIY010000039.1 GCA_029561455.1 bacterium | reverse complement strand
AGAACTCAAAGAAAACCTCGGTATGCCTGCCGCCGCGTCTTTTAAGCATGTTTCACCCGCCGGTGCGGCTTTGGGTTTTCCTCTTGATAGAGTGTTACGCAAAATGTATCACATCGATCCCCAAATGAAACTTTCTCCCCTGGCCTGCGCTTACGCGCGCGCGCGCGGCGCCGACCGCATGAGCAGCTTCGGCGATTGGATAGCGTTGTCCGATGTCTGTGATGTTCCTACGGCAACGATTATCAAAAATGAAGTTACCGATGGTATTATCGCTCCGGGTTACAAGCCGGAAGCGCTGGAAATTCTGAAATCCAAAAAAGGCGGCAACTATAATATAGTTCAGATCGACCCTAATTACGTCCCTGTTTCTCTGGAACACAAACAGGTTTACGGCATTATGTTTGAGCAGAAAAGAAACGATTTAAAAATTGACGCCCGCATGCTGAAAAACATTGTGACGGAAAACAAGACGTTGACTGACGCGCAAAAGCGTGACCTGGTGCTGGCGCTAATCACGCTGAAATATACGCAGTCCAACAGTGTCTGTTATGTGCAGGATGGCCAGGTTATTGGCGTGGGCGCGGGACAACAAAGCCGTATCCACTGCACGCGGCTGGCCGGACAAAAAGCGGATCTCTGGCAATTGCGTCACATGCCCAAAGTTCTTAATCTGCCTTTCCGTGACGATGTTGCCAAACCCAACCGCGATAACGCGATTGATGTTTATCTGGGTGACACGCCGGAGGATGTTATCGGCGATGATGTCTGGGCCGAAACATTTACGAAACAGCCTAAAACATTATCCAAAGCTCAAAAACAAAAATGGCTTTCCAAAGTTACAGGCGTTTGCCTGGGCAGTGACGCTTTTTTCCCTTTCGGCGACAACATTGAGCGTGCGCGCCGCAGCGGCGTGACCGCGATTGTCGAACCCGGCGGCTCCATTCGCGATCAGCAGGTAATTGACACGTGCAACAAATACGGAATTGTTATGGCGTTTTGCGGCCTACGCCTGTTCCATCATTAAAAAAGAGGAGATCTAAATGAAAAACAATTTAAAAGCGGTTATCGAAACAAACAAAGGAACAATCAATTTAAAACTATTTGCTGAAAAAACTCCAATTACCGTGGCCAATTTTGTTAATCTTGCGAGGCGCGGTTATTACAATAATTTGAATTTCCACCGGGTGATTCCCGATTTTATGATTCAGGGCGGCTGTCCTGCGGGAAACGGTTGCGGCGGTCCCGGTTATCGTTTTCAGGATGAATTTGTGAAGGAATTAAAACATAATAAACCCGGCATCTTATCGATGGCCAATGCCGGGCCGGGTACTAACGGCAGTCAGTTTTTTATCACGCATCTTCCCACGCCCTGGCTTGACGGCAAGCATACTGTTTTTGGCGAAGTAGTCGGTGATGCCGATCAGAAAGTTGTCAACGCTATTGTTCAGGGTGATAAAATAAAATCTGTCACAATCGAAGGTGATGTTTCTGAGTTGATGCGGGGTATCAAAACAATGATTGATAAATGGAATAGTGTTTTGGATGTAAATTTTCCTAAACTTTCTAAGATGCCAAAAGCTTGAATTTGTAAAAATACATAGAAAAAAAATGATTAGTGTCAGAATAACTCACTTCGGTTTCCATATGCTATGCGTTATTAATTGTTATTTGTAATAAACTGATTACTGAAAACGAACAAGGAAAGAAATAAAATATGAACATTATGGCAAAGCAGGAACAACAGATTCAATCATTCCCGCCGCCATGGGATTGTTGGTATTTATAATTTATGAATTCGTTTTTGTAAGTATATTTGGGGCAGCCATCGGAAAAGCTTTGTTTCATAAAGCGATAGCGTTGTATCTCAGGAGTTGCTAACTCCTCTGCGTAGAAAATTACTAGTATTGCTCGCCATTTTTTGCATCACTCTACGCTTGTAGAGTGCATTGTTTATTACATATAAAACAATAACGGGTTATCCTTTCCGTATCTTCTGCATGTGATCGATTCGTTTCTGTATCAGTGTGTCCGTGCCAATATCTTCGCGGTAGGCAACCGG
>JAKQIY010000037.1 GCA_029561455.1 bacterium | reverse complement strand
TAATATTTCTTCAGAAATTTTTGTAGACATAGTATCCTCCAAATTAAATGTAATGCTGGAAGATACAAAATAATATATGTAATGTCAAGTGAATTATGCAACATACATTATTTTTTTCTTAAAATGTCCAATGTCGAGGGTAGAGACAAGGCATGCCTTGTCTCTACAATAACAGGGGATGGATTATTTATTAAAGTACCGTTCCGCAAATTCAATGAATACCGGCCAGTTGGGGCCAACGGTATGACCGCCTTCGTGCTGGCGGTAGGCAATGTCGCCGTTGAACCAGGTTGTGCATTGCGGTGGAAAATCGGTAATGCCCAGGCTTTTCTTGCCCAGCAATTCGTAAACCGGTCCCGCAAACACTCCGGCCAGGAACATGCCTTTGGCGTCGATCCATGGGCCTTCAACTTGTGTAGAGCCGCCGCTGATGAATACCGGCCGCGGCGCGCATAAAGCGACCAGTTCGTGGGCGTCCACCGGCAAATCCAATGGTGTAAGCGGCCCGGCGTATTTTATAAAGTTGGGCGCAAACCAGTGGTACTCGCCGGATGCAGCCAGGTTTTCCACCTGTTCGCCGAACACGCGGCGGTAGATTTTTGCGCCGCCCGCGCCTGAAGAACCAATGAGTCCGATTGCGAAACGGGGTTCGTAAGCCAGGGTAACAATGGCGGCCTTGCCGTAGCGGGAGAGACCTTCGATGCCCACGCGGGTTTCATCCACATCCGGATTAGCGGTAAAATAATCCAGCGCGCGACCGGCGCCCCAGGCCCAGGCGCGCAGACTGCCCCAGTCGTCCGCTTTGCGCGGTTGGCCTTTATTGACCAGACCGATTATGCCTTCGCGGGTTCCGGCGCCGTTATCCGCCTGGTAGCTGGTGGGAACGATGACGGCATAGCCCCAGCCTTTGGCCAGTAATTGCTGTCCCCAGGTGGGACCCTGCGGCACCGGCATGTTCTGAAACTTGAAATTTTTGGGAAATATAAAGCCGAATTCCATGATCACCGGCACGGGCTTTTTGGCTTCTTTGGGCACGGTGAGGGTTAATTGAATGTCCACATTAATGACCGGGTATTCGGAATTATCGACATGACCGACAAGTTCTTTGATGTTAACCGGGAATTCGCCATCCAGGGTGTCTCTTTCGCTCACAACCGACCAGGTTACATCCGGGACATTGGCGGGCATGCGGCCATAGACTTCGCGGTCGAACAGTTCAAAGATTTCCAGCTTGCGTTTTTCCCACTGCGCCGGGGTTGTAACCGGCGTTCCGTCGTTGAAAACCAGCGGATCGGGCAGGGTGGTGTAGGACGTGGCTTTGGATTCGTCCGTATTACAGTAATTGGGCGCGCCCGGCGTGCCGGAGGGGCCCGGGCGGATTTCAGTGATGCCCAGCATTTTCATCATCAACTGGTGATCTTCGTTACTCAGTTTGTTCAGACGCTCAAAATCTTCACGCGAAAACTGGGCGAACAGGGTTGTGGTTATAAAAAGGAGGGCCAGCAGGCCAGGCAGTCGTTTCATGGTTTTTTCCTTTTTGCTGTGAATATTAATGGGTTGGTTTTCTTTATTTTAAGTAAAAGAATTGATTATATCAATAATAAAAAATATCATGATCGCACCGGGATTTGTGGGGAAAGGGCTCGCTCCTGCCCGTATCCGGGAACGGGCATCCGCAAGGGATGCCCGTACTAAATTTTTTATAAATAAAAAGGGCAACCGCAAGGGATGCCCGTACGTAATGATTTTTGTTGTTTTAATTAGGCGATAAATATCTGCATTGGGATGTGAATCCAGGAACGATCAATAAAAAAAATGATTGATTTTCAAAATTTTATTACATAGAATAATATAATTGTACCACAATTCTTGTTGGGAATAATGTTAATATAAATCATAACCGGGAGGGAATTTATGAAACTGGGAATGAAATTATTTGTAATATTTTCTATGCTAATAATTTCTACTATATTTGCAAAAAAACAGTATAATACCAGCATTACTCTTTCATTAGATAAGACTGAATTTGTTCTATATGAGAAATTATTTCTAAATATTGAAATTAAAAATTTCGATGACTTTGGTCCCAAAATTTACGCTCTTTGTGATCTTAATGAATATTTAAAAGTAGTAAGACTAGAAGATAATACCATATTCGATCCTACGATGACTATTAGTAAATTTTATAAACAACCTGGTATGGAAAAAGATAAAATAATAAAAGGGCGAATAGATATAAATGATGACTATGGTAAATTAGTAAATCCCGATGTGTTATATCTATGTTTACCAGTTGGGAGTTATAAGGTTTATTGTGAATATCTGGACCCTACAATGCGTGAATATGAACCTATTAAATCTAATGAAGTCATTTTTTACATCAGAGAAGGTGTGGATAAGGAAAAAGAGGTTCAGAAATTATTTAAGGAATGCCTTTTAAATATACAGGAAAAAAATTTTTCTGCACTTGATGCCAATACTGAAATTCTTGCTAAAAAATATTATGATAGTAAAATTTTTAGCGAAGTATGGAGAATTTGTATGGTATTCTATGTAATAGATGGTAATGATATTGATAAAGAAAAAGCAATTCAAAAATTAATAGATGTATATCAGAATCAACAAAATTTAGCTAATTTAAGTATTACACTCAAAGTTTTACAGATGTATTACTATAAAACAGGGAATAAGGAAGTATATCAAAAATCTTTTAATCAAATAACCTCGATGACCATGGATGCACAATTAAAAGAAATATGTAATAAAACCCTTATGCAATAGTAAATCAATAATTAAAAAATATAAGCAAGGATAAAGATATGAAAAATATTATTTTAATTTTGCTTTTGTAAAATGGCAATAGGTTTCTAACCTATTTGTATATAAAAAAGGCGTAGCTGAATTTTTTACAGGGGTAAGAAACCCCCAATCAAAACCCGCACCGGGATATGAATCCCGGCGCGAACTGATTTGGGATAATATCTCTCAAGCTAACGTGAATAGAAATAAGGGCTATTGTTTTTCCTTCCCGATAATTTCAGCATCAATCCAATAGAAATCATCCTTGGTTTCTTTCCTGGAACGGGTGAAAAATAAATATTTCCCATCAGGAGTTAAACCTGGAAAGCGTTCCTGGGCGCCTGTGTTAACTAGAGTTCCCAGGTTTACCGGTTCGTTCCAGCCTCCATCTTTTATTCGATAAGCTATATAGAGATCGCCGCCGCCCAGGTTTCCTTCACGCCAGGATGAAAAAATTATAAAACTCTCATCCGGTGCGATAAAGGGAGTTTGATTATTGCCAAGGTTGATCCGGTCATCGAGCAGCTTTGCTTCCCGGTAGCGGCCATCTTTAAATTCCGCACAATATATCTTCCATCTCCATCTGCCATTTTCATCCGGTCCGCCAAGGTCAAAGTAGAGATTCCGATTCTCAGCAAAACAGAAAGCCAGGGTCATCTTGCCTTGGGTTATTATCGGCAGGGTAGAACAGGGTTGTGGTAAGCCCCAGCCGTTTTTAAGGCGGTCAACCTGAAAAATGAGTTGCCTGGGCGGAATTTCATTTTTAGAAGCCGGATCGGTAGCCAGGAAATAGAGTGTACTGTCATCCGGGGATAAAACCGGGGAGCGACCATTGCCTACAGGCAAGCTAAGTATTTCAGGATTAGACCACCCTGTCAACATCTTGCGAACATAATAAATTCTTGTTTCATCGGTTTCTTCATTAATGGGAACCGGAACTGTTGCCCAGAACATTTCCTGCATGTTCCCGGAAAAAATCATGCGACTATGTTCCAGGTTTTGGGTAGAAACGAGGCCTGGCGCAAAACATTGTGCAGTCAAACCGGGTATCGTTTGGTTAAAATATAATTGATCCGCCTGCAGAGACGCAAGCATCATTAAATGCGCACATAACAGAAAAACAGCAAACCAGGGAAATGATCGTAAGATATATGGCGTCTTTTTCGAGATCATTAATGCATTCATGCCCGTCCTTCTTTCTGGTTAATCAAGTTTTTTCTATATGGATCAATTTATTACCGCTACTATATTGTAAATGCATACGCACGTGTGCAGATTGTGGTTTCATTTGATAATATCTTTAATGCTTTAATTGTATATCTGAACTTAAAATTCAATTTTATAACTTAACACCGGGAAAAAAATTCTTTTATTATCTTTATCAATTTTACCGGTCTTTATATTATAATTATACCCGTAAGAATCAGGGGAACTCGGGAAATTGAATAACTGCAAGGCCCATTTTGATGTATAACCGGGTTTATTAATTGTATATGTTATTGTTATATGAGTATGATACCCTAATTCTTCCTGGTCAGTAAATACATTGGTTTCGTCATAAATAATGTTATGCGCTTGTTTTGATCGCTGATAATCCAGGGGAGTAATTCTTTTCCCGCCAATAAGTTGAAAGCGAAGATTAACTCCCAACAAATTATTTTTGCTCTTGCCGGTAATCCATTCCTTGCCGCCAAGAATATTTATAACATAGTTCCTGTTATACCTGGAATTTCTTTCAATACCATCGTCGCCTTTGTATTTTGACTGAAATAATGATGTGGTCATTAAATAATAGTAATGATTCTGTAAATATCTTTCCAGGGTGAAATCTATACCTACATTGGTACCGCTGCCAGTATTGACCAGTTTTTTGTTAAAATACCAGTCATCTTCCAGGTTAAGCAGGGAATAGGAGCTATCCGGAATAACCGGTACGTTATACAATTGTTGATAATAAGGTTCAATTTTTAAATAGGTATTCTCCGACAAGTTAAAATTATAACCCAATACATAATGCCGCGCTTTTGTAAAATCCAGATCTTTATTTGGTTTAATAATTTTACCGGCGCTTTGTTGTTGAGCCATATAAATATTTAATATTTCCAATCGGCTGTATGTACCCGCTCCGAAACTAATGGTTTGATTCGGCATAAAGTCCCACGATATGCTCGCACGTGGTTCAAGCGAAGAGTTGTTATTTAAAGTGAAATATTGATAATTTAAACCGGCTATCAATGTCCACTGTTCATTAATTCTGAAATTTGATTGGCTATAACCCTGTAATAAATTACTTTTCCCGTTTTCAAGGACAATCTGATCCAGAGGGCCGGTATTATCCAGGTCAGTCTTTATATTCATATTATAAAACATATTATATACACTAAAACCGGTTTTGTTGAAATGGCGGGAATTCCATTTGTGATACAAATTTGTGGAGAAAACATAGTTTCCCAGCCGACTGTCTATAAACTCCTGTGACTTTTTATTCTGTTTAAAATTGATTGTCCAGTCATCAAAAGTCATCCCCCTGGATGTATATGCCAATGTTGAATTAACAAAAGAGTTTTGTCCAATTATCAGTTTATGGGTTAAGCCTATAACACCCATATTTAAATCTGCTTGATATTCTTCTCTGTCATCGGCATATTCCCAGGTTGTTGTATCTTCATCGGCCTTTTTGGCTATATCGTCAATAAAGCCGACGCCCCAAAGTGAAAAAGTGCCGACTTTAAGAGTTGGATAATTAATTTTAAATGCCAAATCCTGGTAAGTCGGAATATTAATTTTATCGGTCATCAAATGTCGAACCAGGCCGAGTGTGGAATAGCGATAGTTAAAGGCATAGGATGAATTGTTATTTCTAAATAGTGGTCCTTCAGAAGCCATATCTATACCCATAAAACCGACCTGAAAGGTATGCTCATAATTTTCACTGTTACCGGTTTTTAATTTCATATCAAACACACCGGACAAGGCGTTACTGTATTCCGCCGGGAAAGCGCCGGTTAAAAAATCGGAATTATCGAGCATCATGCTGCTCATGGCTGTAGCACCACCGCCGCCCAGGGTGGTTAAATCGAAAAAGTGGTTGGGATTGGTAATTTCTATCCCTTCCAGGCGCCATAAAATCCCTTTTGGCGCATTGCCTCTGACAACAATGCCGTTATCTTCGGTTAAACCGGTGGTTACACCGGCAAAGCTGGATGATAGCCTGCCGGGATCATCTAAACCGCCGGCATAACGCCTGGCTTCTTCAACAGAGAACCTTCTGCCGCTCACCTGTACCATTTCATTAATCGGCTTTTCTTTGGCTGTGGTTGCCGATACAACCAATTCATCTGTCATAACCGGACTGAACATCAATTCCGCATTAAGAACCGCCGCCTTACCGGAACCTACCACTATTTCAGGGTAAACCATTGCTTCATAACCTATAAAAGTAACTTTGATATTGTATCTACCGATGGGAACATTTTTTATAATAAAGTCTCCCTGGTCATTATAGGCGGCCCCCAGAGTGGGAGATGTGTTTAAAATAACAATATTTGCACCGGGCAGGGGGTGCCTGGTTATTTTATCGACAACATTTCCCCGAATAGTTCCTTTAATATTCTGAGCTATAGTATTTTGTGATAATAAACAAATAGCTAACAGACAAATGAAATACCGGAAATAAAGTGCACATCTTTTCATCTATTCCCTCTATTGTTTTTATTGTACTGAAACAGTATTAATGATTTATATTTTTAATGCCCTACATTTTCAGAAAAACAGTAAAGGCAAAATGTATATTCTTATTTGATTTTTAACCTTTTAACTGCTGATTTTCCCATTCAATAACCGTCTTACCCATTTCCAATAAACCGGTCTTGACAAATTCTTCAATATCCGGTAATTCTGAAAAGAATGCCATGGAAACCAGGCCGTGGGTATAAATCCACATATCCCGGCCAATGCGTCTTATCCGATCTTCTGCAAGGGAATGCAAATTTCTATCCTGTTTCATTCGTTCCACCAGTGGGGGAGATATTTGTCGCATTTTTTCTATGGTAAAAGCATATTCACCTTCCAGGAAAAGCAATTTGAATAAAGCTTTTTCCTCCCTGGAAAATTGAAAATAACGCAATCCCATTGTGTAGAATATTTCCTTACTCTGTTTTTCCTGTAAGAAATAATCAATAGCAAATTGATAGGCTTTTTTCAATACGGCATTTTGCAGCTTTTTCATCGATCCGAATTCACTGTACACCGGCTGCGTTGAACAGCCCAGGTTGTGGGCAATGTTCCTGGCGGTAAGTTTTACTAGCCCATCTTTCCTGATAATATTAAATGCCTCTTCCAGGATCATTTCTTTTTCGAATGTTGTTGCGGGGGGCATCTTTACCTTCTTTCTGAAATGCTAAATCAATAACAAATGTTATATTACATAAGATATATAACATTTGTTATATAATCAAGAAAAAATATAATATTTAAACTATAATTAAAATAATTGTAGAGACAAGTCCTGCCTTGTCTCTAGAAATAAAATTATAAGGATTAAAATATAAAAGGCATCCGCAAGGGATGCCCTTACATTTACTTCACCAGCAGCATCTTTTCGGTGCGGCTGTAATCTCCCGCTTCAAATTTATACAGGTATACGCCGCTTTCCAGGCCGGCGGCGTCAAAGGTTACGTTATAGTTGCCGGCGTCCCGGATTTCGTTCACCAGCAGCGCCACCTGCTGGCCCAACACATTGTAGACGCTCAGTTTAACGTGACTGCGCACCGGCAGGCTGTAATCTATTTTTGTCGCCGGGTTAAAGGGATTGGGATAATTCCTTCCCAGCGTAAAGCCGGTCGGCGCGGCATCGAGTTCGGCAATCACGGTGCCGGAGTTGATATGCACCGTTACCGTTACCTGCGGCTCGTCGGGGTCGTTGCTCTGGATAGTAATTGTACCCTGCTGGGCAGCCGTACCGGCCTGGTTCCAGTTCACATTCACCTGCACCTGCTGGAAATAGCCGCTATTAATTGTGAACGGCGCAGCGGGGTAACCGGTAACAGTCAGCCAGGTTTTGTTGCTGGTAATAGCTGAAACCGTCAGCGTTTGCAGTCCCTGGTTTTGGATGACGAAAATGGTCTTGTTGGTCACCGTTCCCGAAGCATTGAGCGCTTTGTAAACATTGAGTTTGCCGTGGGTGACGCACTTGCCGAGCATTGAGGAAACCACATCGACATTTTCCATAATGGCGCTTTTAAGCTCCTGCCAGGTATAATCCGGGTTATGGGAAAGCAGCAGCGCCGCGGCGCCGGAAACCTGCGGGGTGGACATGGAGGTGCCGGAGATAATACCGTAATAATCCGGGTCCAGTCCCGAACCGGGAGCGCCAAAATCTATCTCTGTTTCATTATAGGGCTTGGTCGATAAAATATCCGTACCATACGCGGCCAGGTCGACGGTTTGGGCGCCGAAATTGGAAAAGGTCGAGATGTCATTATTATGATCCAGGGCGGCAACGGCGAGAATATTGGCGCAGTTATAAGCGGACGGATACGCGGCGTCTTCATCGGTGTCTTTGGCGTCATTGCCGGCGGAAGAGACAAACAAGGTGTTGGTATTGGCAATGGCTCTTTTCAACACTTCTTCATAAGAACCGCCGCCGGTGCTGTTTTGAATAATATCCACGCCATTGGCAACCCCGTATTCAAAAGCGGTCAGCATATCATTGGTCCAACCGGAGCTTTCATCATTCAGATATTTAAGCGCCATCAGTTTTACATTCCAGCAGACCCCGGCCACGCCAATACCGTTATTACCGATTGCGCCGACCGTACCGGCCACGTGGGTGCCGTGTCCGCAATAATCGGAAGGATCATTGTCGCCATAGGCAAAGTCCCAGCCGTGAATATCATCGATATAGCCATTGTCGTCATCATCGACCCCATTATCCGGAATTTCATCCGCATTGATCCACATATTATCTTCCAGATCCGGGTGGTCGTAATCGATGCCGGAATCGAGGATACCGACTATCACCTGGCCCGAACCGGTTTCAATATCCCAGGCTTCCGGGGCGTCGATATCGGCGTCGTCCTCACCGCCGGTTTGCCCTTCATTGTGCATGCCGAACAGGCCGTCGAAACCGGGATCGTTCGGGACTGCATGAACCCGACTTTTCATATTCAAATCGACAATTTCCACTTGCGGCAGGGACATGAGGCTGCGCGCCTTGTCCCCGGCAGGTTGCTGATCGGTTATCCGCACATGGAAGGTATTGGGCAGGATCTTGTATGCTTTGATGGTTTCGAGACCATGCTGTTGCATAAAAGCAGTAATTTGCTGTGGCGTAACTGTATCACGGAACTTGATGAGCAACTCACCGGCGGCGTGATCGGCTTTGATCTGACTGTCCAGCTTTTGCTGAGCGGAGGGTGTTTCCGATTTGTCCGCTGCTTTGCGGATATTGCCGGCATCCGGATTCAGATACAGGCTGGCGTTTTGAATATTGATATCCGGGTCGCCGGAGGTTTGCCCATACTGTAATTGTTCATAAAAGTAACTGGCGTTGTTATCTTCATCCGATTCGGCGACTTGTCCATTATCATCAATAAAAATAATAACATAATATAATCCTGCCGTTACAGATAAAGCGCTCAAATCCGCGCCGGTATTGATATTGATATAGTAATTCGGTAACAATGCCTCAGTCGTTTGTTCTGCAGCGACAATAACATCGGCAGTGGTTAAATTCAAATCCGTTGATAAATACCAGCCGGTGCGGAAAGACTGGGCGGCTGTTTGGCCAAAATTGCCGATACTGTTGACAATGTCGAGTTGTTTGGTCATATCGTCATAACGGTAACCGTTGGTTGCAGCAGTACCCTGGAAAACGGCCAGATCCGGCTGACCGGCGCCGCTATAGGATATCTTGGTGTCACTGAAATATGCAGAATTGTTTGCCTCGTTGCTTTCTTTTACCATGTTTGAACAATCGGCAAACACCCACAGGTAATAATTCCCGGATGGTAAATTCCCAAAATCATGCAGATTTGAATTCAGAGAATAGTTATTATAATATTGAGGTTCTAACCCCGATGTTTCAGAAACCATGCTAATTTTAAAAGCATTCGTTGTTAAAATGGGTAGTTTTGTAAGATACCAACCCACATAAAAATTATTAGCCACTGTGTTACCGTTGTTGCCGATACTGTTTGTTACTGTAAGTAAGCCGTTGGCAGGATCGTAAGTAAAAGTGTTTGTGGAACCCGTGCCGGTATAAACCAGTAAATCTGCCAGGCCGGAACCGCCATAATCGATGGTCACATCGCTGAAATAATTAAAGTTATTGGTTTCATCCGCTTCGTTCACCTGGTTTAAATCATCTACAACGATCATAACATAATACTCACTATCGGGAAGGTTTGCCAGACTGGATAATACTGCCGTACCTTCCAATTCAACATAATAACCGGACTGCAATTGCCCGGTGGTTGGTGATGAGGTGATAAGATAATCGTTTTCATCAACAGTAATATCATCAGAAAGATACCAGCCCAGACGGAAAATTCCCGCCGCCGCGTTGCCGCCATTGGCAACGCTGTTTATAACCTGGAATTCGGTTGTGCCGGTATTATAATTGAAATAATTGTTTGCTTCGCTTCCGGTATAGATAAACAAATCCGCTTGCGCCAGGGCGTTATCTGTGGCGTCCAGGGTTGATAAAGAGTTATTTGTATAAAATAACCGGGAACCGGTTTGTTTTTTCCGTGGCTGCGATTGGGATTGTAACTGCATGACGTCTGTGGTTGTGGCAGCCATTTGTCCGGTTACCAGTATATCGGATTGCCCGCTATCCTGTTGCTGCATTACCGGAGCTGTTTCTTTATTCTGTGTATCCAGAGCGGCTACCTGGATATTTTTGTCATTGTCAACAGTGATCTTAAATCCCATGAGAATATTTTTATTCCCGGCGAGCAAGCTGTTCACCATGAGCAGAAGCGTAACAGAGAATACCAGAAAACACTTTTTCATCAACTTTCTCCCTTGTTTTAAATTTTTGTGCAAATTTATTTATAATAAAAGCAATGTTTAAGAGTTGTATTCCAATCTATTATTCTCTATTAAATATAAGGAATGTTTGGTAGATTGTTATGAGTGCGCTCACATTATTTATTTTTTAAGAAGTAATGTTATGTAACATTAATATAACTTAAATCATTCCATATTAAAAATCCATTGCTGCAAGCGACCTGCCATACCCACGCAGGCGCGGGGCAGGAATTCCCCGTATTTATTTTCCAGCAGCCACATAAATTCCTCATCGCCGAGGTATTCCTGTTTTTCTTCGTCCGGTCGTCCGCCAAAATGAACAAAGTAAATACCATAGGGCGGACCGGTTTGACCCGAACTACGCCGGGCTTCCAGCTTTTGTAAAAAACCGGTGACGCATAACTGCTCGGCGCTGGTATGTCCTGATTTTTCACTTCGGTACAACGTGTTGGCTTCGATAAGCGCCAGGGACGGGCTTTTCAAAACCGGGTAATCATCCGGATCCGGCAGGGTTTTTATATCCCAGCCAAGAATGATTTTATGTATTCCAAATTCGGCAATATAAATTACATCACCGCGAAAATGATCTCCCGCAATAGCAGTAAGCTTGACCGGGCCGATATTAAAAATCGTTCCCGGTTCTACAACATGAAATGCCAGGGTGTTCGGCTCGCCGCCGGGATTAAAGCCATAATTATGCACGGGCAGTAACCATTCACGGTAGGTTTTTTCCGTACACCACACCTGCAGCGGCGCTTTTCTTTCAGCATTCATGCGCTTGCAATACAACTCGCTGAGGATCATCAGTTCGAGGTGGTGGTCGGGATGACCATGGGTGATGAGCGCGTATAGCGGCGCGTTCCAGTCAAATTGCGGCAGATCGCCAAGGGCTTCGATGCATCCCAGGCCGGCATCGATAAGGATATTCAGCACAACCTTTTCGTCTTCTAACACAGACAGCAAACCACAGGTATGCCCGCCCCTGGACCGGGTTCCGGATTTAGCTTTTTCCGGCCAGTAGGCGCTGTCTTTGTTTAATTGGGTATAAATAATTTTTTTCATAATGTTTTCCCGATTTAAGTCAGGTCAAGCGCTTTTTTTGATATTATACGGAATTATAAAACCTGTTTATCAGGTAAGCCGAATACACCGAATGAGTCGATTGAATTAACTTTAGATGAGCTAAATAATATCTTTTTGATTAATATAAATCATTTTGCTGACGGCATAAACAATTGCCAGAATCAGGGTACAGAGTAAAGACACATTAATGGAATTAATTAAAGCCGCCAAGCCTTCATACAACATTGAACCTGGCAGGTCATTAGCGTGTGCAATAGAAGAGAATGCTTGTGATAATGAATTCATTGAATAGATAAATACAAAAACCAGGGGCAGGAAAATAGATACTTTGCACAAGGTCAGCAAATTGGTTTTTTTTCGTAAAACAATCTGTGTTAAACACAGTATAATGGATATTAATGTTAACATGAAAACATATATCCAGCCGGTTATTGACGACATGAGCCCTCCCGATAATTTTGTTTTTATTAAAAGGGTTTAAAGGTAATGATCTCTGTTAAATTTGCCCTAGCCAGGTCATTTTCAGCATAACCATCCGGTCGCGTGGTTCATTCAACAGAGTATCATGGTTTTCGTTGTATACCAGGTAAATGTGACTGCGCGGTTTGTAAGCATAATCCAGCAGGAAATTGGCGGAAAGGCGCTCGTCCGCGCTGTTCCATTGCAGATATGCTTTTGTGAACAAGTCCGGTGTGAATGAATTGGTCCAGCGGGTAGAGAGTACATTTGCATCAAGAGCGCCGTTCTGCAATTGCAGTTGGTTCCAGGTATACGCTACATCCACCATCAGGTGGTTGGTGATTTTTGCCGTGCCGCTTACCATGGCGGATTGCTGCTTGCCGTCAAACAGGTCGCCGCGCACATAACTGGTATTGACATATACTGGCCGTGCCCGGTAAGTGCCGAGGGAAATGGACTGATACCAGGTGGTATATTGTCCCGGATCGATAGCAATAGAGCGGATATATGCCTGTTCCGGCACAAACTCGTACGAGCGGGTGGCGCCGATGGCGAGTTGATCGCCATGTTGTGTTAATGCTGAAACGCTGAAGGTATTATCGCGGGTTTGCAGCGCCTGGCGATGATCGGTAATATAGGTTAACCCGGTAGAAATGGCAATATTTTGCAGGTAAGCCCGGTTCAGCCAGTTGGTAAAGGTCACATCGCCATCGGACTTGCGGATATTGGGGCGCTGCACAAAGCCCATTCGTGGATTGAACAGGGAATCGATATGCGTGTAACGCAGATTCACATCGAGCCATTCTTTATTAAGGATAAAACCGAAATCGCCGGCCATGTCGCGGTTTTTTACATCCGGGGAGATGGAACGGGCCAGCGACGCATCCAGGCGAATAACCGGGTTTATGTTCCATAAACCATCCACGCCAAAAGCGCGGGAATAGTCAGCAGAAGTGGTTTGCTGGTTCAATGCCATCATACCAATGTGCGAGTTTTTTCCCAAATCCCGTTTCAGGCGCAGCGCCGTATAATTGGTGGATAAATGTTTGCCGCCGCCTTCGAGGTTGGTGTCTTTGCTTTGCAGGTTCAGCGCCGCAATGGAGTAGCGACCGGCGCGTCCCGTCAGCTTGCCGCCGCCATGCAGGGGAGTGCGTTGTCCCTCGTAAATGCCGATGGTACGCGAGTCGAACAGGCTGAAATCGGATTGAGTTCTCTGGCCCGGCCCGAATTGAAAGTAACCCGCATTCTGTAAAAAGAACTCGCGTTTTTCCTGACGTTGTATATTAAAGCGCGTTACATTGACGATCTCTTCTTCTGCCTCCGCCTGGGCAAAATCGGTGTTGTAAGTTAAATCCAGCGCCAGTTGCGGTGAAACGTCGTATTTAAAATCGATTCCGGCATTTAAATCGTTTTTCTGCTTTTCTTTATCCCCATATACATTGGTTCGCCCGGCCAGCAGGTAGGGATACATTTCAAAATTAAAGCCTTGTTTCGGGGGATGGATATTGCTCAATGTGGCGAACATTTCACCACGAAATTTGACAGTATGACCCAGCGCCCGCGGCAACGGTACCAGGTAGGTCTCTTCCTGTCGATGTTTGATCTCGCGGGTGATGTTGATGCCCCAGTCGACCACCTCGCCTTGTTTGTATTTAATGGATTTAAACGGTATGGCGAATTCTGCTGCCCAGCCTTGCTGGTTGCGTTGCCCATCCATATAGATCACACATTCCCATTGCTTGTTGACATGGTTGCCCTGGTCGTGAATGATGGCGTCGCCTTTGCCGCCTAAAGGATTGGTATCGAATGCATAGCAATTGCGGTTATCGCGAAAGGTATCCAGCAACAGTTCCAGCACTTCGCCGCTGCCGTAATTATTATCGCGCCGCATGGCCGAGGCATAGATTTTCTCCGGCTCGGAATCATAACACTGAATGCCGAAATAGAGCATTTTTGCATCCTGCAGTACCATTACACGAGTCTTTTCGCTGGAAGGGGCGCGATCCAACGGCTGGAGCTGGTAAAAATAATCTTCATAAGGCGTAGCGTCGTTCCAGGCATCATCATCCAATACACCGTCAATGGTGAGCTTTTTATCCGTCCATTGCACAACCAGTTCAATAGGGGTGGGAGTGATTGTGGAATCAGGTTGAATGTCCTGCTCTACCGGGTAAATTGCGGGTGTTGATGTTATAAAGAATAAACAGGCCAAGCTAATCTGTAGTGTTTTTTTCACGGAATGCTCGCTTTTCTCTCTGCATGGGAATTCTGTCGGTTAAATTTGGAAATGACCGGGTATTTTTCAAACTTGTGCAATAATATATAATGAAAATAGTTGAGATCAGCAAGAAAAATTTCCGGGGGAAAACTATAAGTGAGAAATGCCTGACCGTTTATAAATATTTGTTTGATTGTTTGTAAAGGTATTGTACATTTATTATTATCCTAGTGTCTTTTAATCTGGTTCCGGTTCTCCGGCCCTGAATCCTGGCCGGACGGCTGTGCCGAAAAACCTGACAAATGTCAATCATTATATTTTACAACGGGAGTCTGGAAATAAACCTTCCAGGTCGGGAGGCTTGGAACAAGTCAAATGAATAATGAATGGAGCCACGCATGAAAATTTTACGATTTTGCCTGTTACTGTTGCTCATTGGTTGTCTCTGGTTCAACGGATGTTCTAAAAAGCAGGATAAACTCTATGTGATCAACACCATCGGTTTGCGGGAAATACCATTTGATATGTATTGGTTGTTCCTGCGCGATAATCCCCCCGGCGCGGAAAAGCCCGAATTTGTCGAAAGTGACTGGCGCATGCTCGATGTTCCGCATGACTGGAGCATTGAAGACCTGCCGACCACTACTGATAAAAAACAGATCGGTCCCTTTTCCGAAGAAAGTCCCGGCCAAGCCTCCGCCGGCCATGTTGTGGGCGGCACGGCCTGGTATCGCAAGCATTTCCGCCTGGACGCCGATTCGACAAAAATTGTCACAATTCACTTTGACGGCGTTTATATGGATAGCGATATCTGGCTGAACGGCCACCATTTGGGCAAGCATCCTTATGGCTATACCCCCTTTGGGTTTGAACTAACCCCATATCTTAACAGGCCCGAAGCGGATAATGTGCTGGCCGTACAGGTGAAAAACGAGGGTCAAAACAGCCGCTGGTACAGTGGTTCCGGTATTTACCGGCATGTATGGCTGACCGTTACCGAGCCGGTGCATGTGCAAAAATGGGGAGTGGTTATAACCACCCCGGAGATCACAGAACAATCTGCCACAGTGCGGGTCAAAACCACTGTGCAGAACCGCACCGGTAAGGAGGTTGAACTGATTATAAATACCTCTCTTGAATATAATGCTCAAGCTGTGACCAGTGAAACGCAAGCACCCCTGAAAATTGCCGCCAACAGTTACACCGATGTTGAACAGGAGTTGACTGTTGCCGCGCCGCAACTCTGGTCCCCTGAAAACCCCAACCTTTATACGGCTGATATAAAAATTATACAGGCGGAAAAAGAAATTGACCGGGTCTCGCAAACTTTTGGCATACGCTCCATACATTTTGACGCCGCTGCCGGCTTTACCCTGAACGGGCAGCCGGTGTTGCTGCGCGGCGGCTGCGTCCATCACGATAACGGCCCACTCGGTTCGGCAACCATCGACCGCGCCGAAGAACGCCGGGTGGAAAGGATGAAGGCTTTTGGTTTTAACGCCATCCGCACCAGTCATAATCCGCCATCCAAACAGTTCCTGGATGCCTGCGACCGGCTGGGCATGCTGGTCATCGACGAGGCGTTTGATATGTGGCAGCGTGAAAAGAATCCCCAGGATTACCACCGCTTTTTCGATGACTATTGGCGTAAAGATTTGGCGGCAATGGTATTGCGCGACCGCAATCATCCCAGTGTGATTATGTGGAGCATTGGCAACGAGATCAATGAACGCGCCGATCCCTCCGGTTTGCAACTGACCCGTGAAATGAAAGCGCTGGTGCATGAACTGGACCCGACCCGGCCGGTAACGGCGGCCATTTGCGAGTTTTGGGACCATCGCGGCCGGCCCTGGGAAGCAACCGCCCCGGCGTTTGCGCTGCTGGATGTGGGCGGTTACAATTATCAGTGGCAGCGTTATGAGAGCGATCATGCCAAATATCCCGACCGCCTCATGGCCGGAACCGAATCCGTTGCCCTGCAGGCGTTTGAGAACTGGCAGCAGGTGGAAAAGCATCCCTGGGTGATTGGCGATTTTGTGTGGACCGGCATGGATTACCTCGGCGAGTCGGGCATCGGTAATTCTATTCTTTACAAAGACAGTACAAATGTCGGCTTTTGGCGAGATTGGCCCTGGTTCAATGCGTATTGCGGTGATATTGATATTTGCGGATTCAAAAAGCCGCAATCCTATTTCCGCGATGTGGTCTGGCATATCAGTCCCCTGGAAATGGCGGTGCACGCGCCCATTCCGCAGGGCTACAAGGAACGAGTGAGTTTTTGGGGTTGGCCGGATGAGCAGCAAAGCTGGACCTGGGCCGGACACGAAGGCGATAGCTTGCAGGTTTCGGTTTATTCGCGCTGCGAGCAGGTCGTTCTGGAACTGAACGGCCAAAAAATAGGGGAGAGGCCGGTTTCGGCGGCAACGGGACTCAAAGCGAGCTTTAGCGTGCCTTATCAACCCGGTGTTCTCAAAGCCATCGGCATCACCGGCGGCAAAGAGGTGGCAGCCAAAACATTCACCACCACCGGCGCGCCGGTCAAGCTCAGGTTAACAGTGGACCGCAACCCGATAACCGGCAGTCGTAACGATTTGGCTTATATCACGGTGGAAGCGGTAGATGCTCAGGGCCGCCCGGCGCCCGATGCGGAACTGCCGGTGCAGTTTACTGTTTCCGGCAACGGCGAACTGGCCGCCGTGGGCAACGGCAAGCCGGACGATATGCGCAGTTTCAAGACGCCCGAATGTACCCTGTTCCACGGCCGCTGCCTGGTGATTGTGCGACCCAATGGACAAGCAGGCAAGATCAAGTTGCAGGCCAAAGCGGAGAATGTGAAAACGGCGGAATTGATAATTAGAACAAAATAATTGTATTTTGATCGAGACTGTATTAAAGCCCAAAAGTAGTATGTTTTTTGAGCCTAATTTAAAACCCCTTTAATGTCATTCCGAGGAGCGAAGCGACGAGGAATCTTTAGTCACTTACCTATTGTAAAACAAGATTTCTCGCTTCGCTCGAAATGACAAGTATTTCCTGGTTCCAGGCCTCCTGAGACTGTGTGAAAACGCCTGCAAAAGCCAGGTTGTCAGTGCTTGGAAGTAGCTCGGATTCTCCCGAATCCGGAGTACAGTCCCTTTATGGACTGTGGGCCGCCGCAGGCGGCCTCGAATTGTTTTATCGCTTCAATAAAA
>JAKQIY010000054.1 GCA_029561455.1 bacterium | reverse complement strand
AATCCGGTTATTCGGCCGGGCAAATTCAGTATCTCCCATTCTTTTTCATATGCGGACTCAATTTCATGAAGCAGTAATAATGTCGCGTTCAGAATGTATAACAGGGTTAGTATTTTCATGTTTTACCTCTCTCGAAATATTATATGTTATCCAGTCCAACGTTAAAGTATTGTCGACGTTCGCCGTAGATGTGCTAATTTGTGTCTAAAATTCCGAGCCGCTATAATACCAGGTTATTTGCAATCCACGATTCTTGTATTCCGATAATTCTGAATTCTTGGAAAATAAGCAAATAGTTTATTGATAGATTGACGGATCGTTGCTTTTTTTATTGTTGAATTATTGTAACTACTCAGGTGTTTTTTTTTCAACAAGAAAAAAATTTTGCTATTAATTTGAGGGAGTATATTTTACACATATCTTCATGAAACGCGAAGATATTGAAAAAATATATGACTTTGGCAAAGACGCAACTGTAAATTTTATCATGCAACTCGTAGAGCGGATAGAAAAGCTTGAGAATCAGATTGCGAAAAACAGCAGGAATAGCAGTAAACCACCGTCATCCGATGGATTTAAAAAACCGAAAAAGACGCGCAGCCAAAGAAAACGCTCCGGGAAAAAATCTGGCGGCCAGCCAGGACATCCGGGGAAGACATTGGAAATGGTAAAACATCCTGATCGCATAGTAAAGTTATCATTAACGTACTGTACCTGTTGCGGCAGATGGATAGCGAAAGCACAGCCTAAAAGTATTGAAAAAAGGCAGGTGCAAGATGTCCCCAAACCAAATCTTGAAGCAACGGAGTATCAATCCTGTATTGCGGATTGTCCGTATTGCGGCACCGAAAACAAGGCAGCATTTCCTGCGGGCGTAACACAGAAAGTTCAATACGGCAATCGCCTTCGATCAATGATGGTATATTTGAAGAATTATCAGCTACTGCCGCTTGACCGGTTGACTGATTTATTCCGTGACCTGTTTCAGGTATCAGTCTCCGAAGCAACTGTTCTTGCCGCTTCTGAACGATGCAGTACCGCACTGGATGACTTCAGCTCGTGGGTTGTTGATGCACTGAAGAAATCGCCGGTAGTAAATTTCGATGAAACCGGCGCGAACATCGGCGGATCACTGCACTGGATACATACGGCAGGCACTCCGCTTCTGACCGGCTATATCCCCCATAAAAGAAGGGGTTCTGAAGCGATTGACGCATTCGGGATTATTCCCGACTTTACCGGCAGGGCTGTTCACGATCACTGGTCATCCTATTTCAAATACCCATGCGCTCATGGGTTGTGCAACGCCCATCACCTCAGGGAATTGACGTACATGCACGAGCAGGAAAACCAGAAATGGGCGAAAAAGATGATAGATTGTCTTTTGACTGTCAAGGCATCGGTTGATTCAGCGAAGGAAAAAGGAAAATCCGCCCTGTCCCGGACGCTGATTTTGAAATACGAAAAACAGTATACTCGCATTGTACAAAGTGGATTCAGGGAAAATCCCGTTAAAAAAGAAAAGTCACATCAAAAAGTAAAAAAACGGGGAAGACCGGGAAAAAGCAAAGCACAAAATTTACTGCACCGGTTGCGGGATCATCAGCATGAAGTCCTTGCATTTATGTATGACTTCTCCGTTCCGTTCGACAATAATCTCGCTGAACGAGACCTTCGCATGATCAAGGTACAGCAGAAAATATCCGGATTGTTCAGGACGTTCGCTGGCGCCGAACAATTCTGTAGAATACGCAGCTTCATTTCAACCACCCGCAAGCAGGGCGTTAATGTCATTGAGGCAATCTCGGAGATATTGAAAGGTAATCAGATTTATCTGAACTTTGCGACGAAATAGCTGAGTAGTTACTTGAAGTCTTTAAAATCAATTATCTTTAGGCCGGAGTTAGCAGTCAGCATTTGATAAAAGACCTTTCCTAAATCATCATTATCCAGACAAAGAGAAATGTCTTCAAGTAAACGTTTGGTGTCAATATCAGGTATGTCTGAATTTATTCGTGTTATACTTTCATTAAATATTTCAGTGAATATATTGGTTTCATCATGTCGTTTAGAATTAGAAAGAGATAAATATTTATACCCTAATCTGCACAAGTGAAGGATTGCCGGTATTTTTACTCTTGTGTTTTCGTTAAAACTCATAATATTTTATCTCTCCACATAATTCATCTATTCCATAAGCAAATATTTCAATCATTGACCCTCTTGCGAGCCACACGGACGTGGCGAGCTCTTGGGGGGCGGGGTTATTACAACAAGTTACCTTGGCTCTCTGCCTTGCACATAACGTTCCGCGGGTACGCGAAGTTTGCCGCGTCACAGCGGCGGACAGTTTCAATAATAAACCCGTATCCGCGTTATTCAAAGCCTTTTTCTACCTAAAAGTGCGGCAAATTTGGGCGAAGCGACCGACAGGGAGCGTAGCCGCGTACCCGCTGTTACACGGAGCCGTGCCCAGGGCGATTGCAATGACGTTCATGCGTTCGGCATCCCTCTGTCTACCGGTACTCGGTGTCACAAATTGCCGCCTCATTTGAGACAAGGTTCCGCCGTTTGAGTGAAGTGCCACAAGTTTCAAAACGGGCCTCCCGCTTCATGCCACCTTCCCGACGGGCACGGCGGCGTTGTGCCGGATGCGCCACATCTCAGTTTCCCCGGGCGGACTGTTCCATGGACGTGACCGGCATACCACAGCGTTGCGAGTTATGATACCAACCGGGAACTGGAGGCGTTTTTCACGGCCGCGAACTTTGCGAACGAAAGGCGATCCTCATCCCGTGCCGACGAGGCTGAAAACGGGCTACCGGCTTTCCGGGAACCACCGGCGGCCGGACCGGCACATCCCTCTTTCGTCTTTCCCTTCGCGAACACTTAAGCCGGCACAATGCCGTGTAACGTTCGTTCCCGGCGTATGCGACGTTTTCACCGTAGCGCAGCGGAGGTGAAAATGTGCCGGAGCGCCCGTCTTCATATCTTGGGCGCGGAGGCCGAGGAGCGCAGCGACGAAGCGCATGACGCCGTGTTGTGCGAAGGACTTTGCCCCCCCCTGATAGCAACCAGATGCCGAGGCCATGGACGGCCGAGGCATTACGCACAGGAAAATATTACATATCATCAGAAATATACTCTTTTCGATATTTTTTATAGTGACTTATTATTTTATTAATTCTCCTATATTTAGAATGATATTCATATTCATTATTATGAATTGCATTTAGAAATTCGTGAGCTTCTTTTTCAGACAGAGAATGAAATAACTTATTCCAATTCTTTGCACCATTATTCTTATGATCTTCTCTGTAGATAATATAATGATCTGGCATTAATAACAGCTTTTTAAATTCAACATGATTTTTACCAAATGCTGCTTCAAAAAATTCTTTTTTTGGACTAACAACTCCATGTGTAGCATTTAAAATGCATTGAATTCCTCTTAAATACCGGGAATTCCAATTTTTACTGACATATTTTCTATCTTTATTATTTATTGGGATATATTTCATTGGGAAAGAAAATATTTTTGTTCCTAATTTTTCATTCAATTCGGTATTAATCTTTAATCTATCATAGAAATCTTCAGGAGTATCATTATAATTATATAAGATATAATTAGATAGGTTTAATAGATTATATTTTGATGCCCATTCAATTTTTTTGATATATTCGTTTTTATATTTAATATTATCAAATGCTATCCGTAACGGCTTTATAGCAATTTCTGAAAGAATTTT
>JAKQIY010000047.1 GCA_029561455.1 bacterium | reverse complement strand
GGATAATATTATTATATAGAAATGACTTTAGTCAAATAATCGTTTTGGCTAAAGCCTTGTTTTTGCTTTATTTGTTCCACGACCTGAAGGTCGTGGCAATACGGGGTTTATTCAAAAACCAGTCTCCGGATTTAGATTTGTCTCGATACGCCCGGGCTGGGAGACTGTGTGAAAACGCCTGTAAAAGCCTGGTTATCAGCGCTTGAAAGTAGTTCAGATTCTACCGGACCCGGAGTACAGGCCCTTTATGGACTGTGGGCCGCCGCAGGCGGCCTCGAATCAATTTGTTGTTTCAATAAAAACATATAGTTAACTGGCATGGAGTATATATGTAATAATCAGTAAGGTTTTCTTGTTACAGATGATATTTGGGCCTTCGGCCCAACGCATCGCATAAAGGCAACCTGTAAAAAGATAAAAACAGTAAACTCTATTCAATAAAATAAGAATGACAACAATATGAAACAAATAATAATCGATCTCTCCCATCCGTTTAAAGCGGACATGCCACTGTGGCCCGGCGACCCGGTCTTTTTAGTGGAACAGTTTAGTACGCTGCCTTTAAACGGTTATTTTATGAATAAAGTTTCCTGCGGCGAACATAGCGGCACACATATCGGCGCGCCCTGCCATTTCAATCCCCGGGGCGTGGATGTTGCCGGCATACCGGCGCAGGATTTGGTATTGCCCGCCGTCAAAATCGACATCTCCCAATACTGCCAAAATAACCCGGATTACCTGTTGACCGTACAGGATATGTTGGCTTGGGAACAGCAACATTTAAAAATACCGTCGCACTGTGTGGCGCTGGTACAAACCGGTTGGGATCGCTTCTGGAACAATCCTCACCGTTACTTTGGTTTGGCGGAAAACACGATGCACTTTCCCGGCATTTCAATGGAAGCGGCGCAGTTCCTGGCGGCGCAGCGACAGGTTGCCGGTGTGGGCATCGACACGGCCGGCATCGACGGCGGACTATCACAGGATTTTGCCGCCAACAAGGCCCTGGGCGATGCAAATATCTATCACCTGGAGAACCTGACTAACCTGGCGCAGTTGCCGGAGACCGGGGCGATCCTGTTCATCGGCGCGCTGCCCATCGCCGGCGGCAGCGGCTCGCCCTGCCGGGTGGTGGGGTTGTGGTGAGGAATGCGCAAACCTGGTTCCAGGCCTCCGGGAATGCACATCTGGTTCCAAGCCTCCGGCTTGGAACCCCATAGCCCCGGCTCTGCCGGGAAACCGAGGAATCAGCTTATAATTTCAATTGGCAACAATCCTTTTCTATCAGTATAATCTTTATAACTTGAATAACGCCAATGGACAGGATCTTCTATATAGCCTGTTTTTACCGGATTATAATGTATGTATTCTAACTTTTGCACTAGTACATCTTCATTAAATATCATCTGCGGATGATCACCCTCTTGCCATACCTGGTATTCCTGAGCCGTTTTGTGTTTTAGTTTGTTCAATTTGAATTGCGATAATAACCAGTTATTCGAATTCTTTTCACATTAATCTATAATTGATCTTGCAGTATATGATTTAAACAAACCCAATTCTTTTATCAAATTCTCACTTGTAGCTATAGCATGAAAATGATTTTCCATGAGGACATAACCATGCAAGGCAATACGTTTATTTTGAATGAGAAATAACAAAGAATCCAACACTATCTGCCTAAATAGTGGATTCCCGAAAATGGGTATCCAGTTAACCACTGTACATGTAATAAAATATGGATAATTACTATCATATACCTTGTACCTGCTTCTTGCCATTTGTCCCTCCTTTGATTCTCAGCCGGAGGCTGTCGCCCTTACGCGCCAAGCCGGAGACTTGGCGCGAGGAAAACGTTGGGCCGCAGGCCCAACCTACGCGCTGATAGCTGATATCAAACACCTCTCGTCTCACGTCTTATGTTTCACGTTTGCCGTTTCACTTTACCACCACCGCTTTGCCCACAGCAGTGTACCCTGCCGCTGCCAGGTGATAATAATAAATGCCACTGCCTAGTCCCTGTGTATTCCAACTGACCCGGTATTCTCCGGCAGGATAATAACCATCGGCGAGATCAGCAACCTGCCGACCCTGTATATCATAGACCTTTAACGACACATCTCCCGCTTGCGGCAGATCAAAATGAATCGTTGTCGCTGGATTAAACGGATTGGGATAGTTCGCATATAACCGGTATGCTTTCGGCGGAGTATTACTTGTCACAGCCGGGTGTTCTACAGATACCGGTTTTTTGACAAATTCCAGCCAGTTCAGGTTCCAGGGACCTTTACTGACCAGTAAACGCAGCTTGTGCCTGCCTGCGCTCAAATTTACTTGCGTGTTAATCGTCTGCCAGGTTTTCCAGCCGCCGCTGCCCGGTACGTTAAAAGAACATAAGAAATCATCGTCCGCATGCAATTCTCCCCCGCCTTTAGCAAAGCTGTTATCCAGCGCCACCCGCAGCAATACATCATAGCTGCCCTCCTGCTGCACATCTATAGCATATTCGATCCAGTCATTATCATCAAAATTACCGACATTCACTTCGCTGCCGGGTTCGGTGGAATTGTCGCTTTTAACGCCGTACATATCGGCATAATCCTCCGCCTCGATGCGGCCGGGTATGACATGATAAGACTTTACTGAATCACGCTTGAAATCAAGCCAGTTGATATTCCAGTTCCCGTTGGCAATGAACAAGCGGATGGTTTGTTCCCCGGCCGGTAATATTGCAGTGGTATGAATCGTTCGCCAGTTTTGCCAGCCGCCTGTACCGGGCACCTGGAACGTTGTCAGGGTATTGTCGCCAACTTTTAGCTGTCCCTCTCCCTGTGACTCTCCGGCAAGCCTTGCTATGCGTATATCGACAAAGTATTGTCCCGCTTCAGGCGCATTAATAGTATAATCGATCCAGTCCCCGTCATCCAGCCAGCCGACATCCAGGCCGTCGCAGCCATCGGCATTTGCCTCGGTCAGAACGCCGGACATGTTCGCCCAATCCTCGGCTTCGACCCGACCCGGCAGGGTATGCAGACTTTTTACCTGGTAATTGCGAAATAACCCGCTTGCCCAGTTAAAAGTACTGTCGCCAAATTCCAGCGTCGGCACCCCGGCATAGCCTTCGGTATAGCCGTTCCAGGCGTTCAAGGTTATGCCCTGCGACAATAATTTACCGACCAGTTCGCTTGTCGAGTTACGCCAGTTCGTGTTATTACCATAAATGACCGAGTTCGGGAACACGATATGGGCGTCGTATCCCGGCGCAATATCCTGAATGAAGGGGATACCCGTATGTATCCATGCCGAGGAGAATTGCTGCTTCCAGTTTAAAATATAGTCATCATCATTCATGCCCAAACCAATTTCGGGGATAAAGCATTGAATGGCTAAAATGGATTCCTGCTGCGCCAGCAATGGGCCGGTGGTAAAGGGACTGGCGCGAAACTGTCCGCTTACAGGAAATAAATGCGGCGTTACGTCCAGGGTAAATCCCACCAGTACTCCGGTATCCTGAAAAATTTTGTCGGCCAAGTGGTCAAATCCTTCGGCAAAGAGTTGATCGGTGACGCCGCTTTGCGTCGAGGCGACATGGATCAGGGAGAACACATAGCGTTTCTGCCCATTCCTGTCGTACATTTGCGCCCACTTGGCGGGCCAGGGGGCGTTAAACTGATCGAGCAGGTAGCGGTCGATCAAATCCTCCATGATCGCCACAAACGCGGGAGCGGGATTCTCCGGCTCGCCCGGGAAACAATTCATAAACGAATATTCCGGTGAATTGGGCGTGGCGGCGGCGGTTTCGAGGTATGGCACAATGAGAATATCTTTATCCAGCGCCGCTTCAAACAACTCGTCATGCGACCAGGACGAAGTTTGCATCGGCGCCCACCAGGCCCAGTTATCCTGGCCGCGCGGCCCCCAGCAGGACATGTTGACAACATTGATGCCCGCATTGATCATGGTATTAACGGCAAATTCACAGTTTGCTTCATCTTCAGACCAACTCAAATGCCGCGCATCCGCCGGGTGAATGGTATAGAGCCCGGTATTATCGCCGGGGAAATATTCGTAATACTGAATGCCGTTCTTCCAGTTGCCGGTAAAGAAAAAAGCGCTTTTCATCGGCTGATTTTCGAAACCCGGATTCGCCAGGCGACCCCATATTCCTTCCCCTCTTAAACACAACGGGCCGCATGTAACCAGTAAAATACTGATTACTGAAAAGTTGAATATTTTACTCATAATGCACCGCCACTGTTAAGGTGACTGAAAAATATGATTTTGAGAGATATTTTCCGCCCGGAATGATCGCGCCGATGTTATTTGTTGTAATTTAGGAATTTTGCAGAATTGTGCAAGGGATATTTAAGTTACCCTTTTGTATTATTAATCTGGTTCCAGTCCTCTCAGCTTGTGACCGCAAAATACCCAATATAATTACAAATGCGTCAATATCCTGAATCCCCATGCTTTTCAGCCGGAGGCTGTCACCTATTCGTACCAAGCCAGAGACTTGGTACGAGGTTATTTATAATTTAAACTTTTCTTTTGGCCCCGGCTCTGCCGGAGAATAAATTCTGATAGGAATTATCACCAGGATGCCATAGGTGTTTGCCGGAGAAGCATAGATTACTTTATTTTACTGTTAAAAACCGTTAACAGGCTGTCCAGTTTTGCTTTTTTTTCAACTATTTTAGCAATTCTTCCACCAGACTCACTAAAATATACATTCTTGTAATAAAGATATTCCTCATCTATCTCAATATCCATAGATATTTCTTCATTTATTTTTTGGTAACTTTTTATCAATTTTACTTGATTCCCCATTGTATCTGTTGCATAAATATCGCCGCCGACGCTGATAGTTCCAAAGGGAAAACCGAATACATAAAAAATTATATCCTGTTGGGGATGCCAGCGGAAATTTTTAACGGATAGCGAAGATGTTGCGTTTACAATTTTATATGTACTATCTTTCGAATATAGCCATAAATGCGACTCGGACTCCCAAAGATTATCGCTGATAAACGCAATATATTTGCCGGAAGGCGACATTTGCGGCACTGAATTTACAATACCAATATGGCGGTTATAATGAGCGTTTTTTATATTCAAAATCGTTATTGTAAGGCTATCCGTATCTGTCAGGTATATTTTATTGTCAAATTCATAGATCAACTGCTTCTTGTCCGGGGTAAAAAACGGTTGTGTATAATCAGCCCAATTGTGATAACCTTTGTCTGTGTAAAATAATACCTCTCCAAAATTAAAACATTCGACAAATTTACCGTCCAGTTTCGCCCATAATGCATTGGGGGTTTTTATAGCAAAATCATCTCCAAAACGCCGGATTAAAAGTGTGGATTTGGTAATAAATGCATCTTGCCTGCATTCATGGATCAATTTTCCCTCAAGCGCCCCGGCCAACTCGTAACTTTCAAACATACCAATTTTTACCCTGATCCATTCGCCTTTTTTATCGATCCTGACCTTTTCATAATATACCAACTCACCATACTGTTTCAGGCTATCATAAAGCGCCAACACAGCAGCTTTCGATTGTGCAGGAAAAGAGGCAACCTGGATTGAATAAACAGTTTTTTCCGGTAGGGCAATCCTTGAATTCCAATAGTCAGTATTTGGGCGCAATATTGTATTAACAGAAAATAAAAAAAGTGCAATCATGTACATTTTTTTCATCTTTATTCTCCTTGTACAGGGTGTGGATATAATTCCACGGTTCTATAAAGTGATGTTAATAATATTCATGCTCCACCCATAGTTATAACTTCCCGTTATCTATAATAATAAACATTTTATTTCCTTAAAACAAGTAAGAAATTTCCACATGTCACCTTTATACTATTGCATGTCAGTATTAGGTTAATAAAAAGCTTTATAAAATAAAGTTGCTTGCTACGCTGCAACCAAACTCAATTAACTGTAATATGGTACCCTGCTGCCCCGGCTCTGCCGGGAAATAGTGTAAACGAACTAAATTTTAAATTAACATCAACTTGGTTTCTGTTTCTCTATCCTTGCCGCTCTTTTGCTTCTCAGCCGGAAGCTGTCACCCATTCGTACCAGGCCGGAGACCTGGTACGCGGTTAAGATTTGCACGAGGTTAATGCCGGTAAACTAGCGGCGGGGCCGTCCCCGCCGCCAGGCATACAAAACCGTTACGAGACTTACAACCAGGCACAACAGGGGGAATAGATATTGATGCCTGGTATAAAAAGTGACCGTATCGGATAAAGCCAGGGAACCGGCGCTCACCGATTCCGAACGCGGCGCCGGCGCATAGATTCGGCCAAAGGCATCGACAAAAAACGTCATGCCGCCGTTGGAACAGCGGGCGATGCTGTGGCGGGTTTCTATCGCCCGCAGCCGGGTTATATAGGCCACCTGTTTCTGGAAATAGGTATTGCCGAACCAGCTTTCAAAAGAGATCAGCACAAAACAATCCGCACCCAATTTGACCATGTGGTTCCAGATGGCCGGCACATTCTGCTCAAAACAGATCGGCGCGCCAAAATGGATGACCCGGTCGCCAAGCGGCAGTTCAAACAGTTTTAACTTGTCTCCCCGTTTATGATATTTATATTCCCCGGAAAAGTGGATGCCCAGCTTGTGAAATAAGGATAAATAGGGTATACTTTCCCAGCCGGGCGCCAGGTTGATCTTGTCGTAATATTGCAGTGACTCCGCCGGCGCCGGATTGGGCAGCAAGAGGACGACCCGGTTTAATGGCTGCCGGTTGCCGCTGCTGTCAAATTCAACGAAATATTTAACGCCGGTCAAAAGCGGCGTCTGCCAGTCATGCACGGCATTTTGAATATAATCCATGATCTGCCGGTTATTGCCATCCGGTACAGCCCCTTCATGCCACACGAACAGGTCATGGCGCTGTTGTTTCTTTTTGGAAAAATAATCCAGGGAATCTGTCAATTCGATGGTGCGGTCAAGGTTCTGTAAAAGGAGTTCAGCATTTTTGCGATTGGGGGGAAAACGGGTATTGATCATTGCAATATCCAGCGTTTCCGGTTTCTGCTGCTTGATTTGCCGGTCCCGGTATATGGCATAGGTTAAGGGCAGGGCCAGCATAATCAGGACAAACGGCACAGCCCGTTTCACAAAGCTCACTGAGAACAGGCGATATTCGGCTTTGACCAGAGCATAGTACAACAACACATTGAACAGGATTACCCAAAAAGTAACGGACAGGAAGCCAAACAGATCCGCATATTGCAATAGCCACAGGTTTTCCGTTTGCGAATGTACCACCATAAGATAGCCCAGGTTATGCGGCAAGGTACTGTACAGCCATTCCGTAACCACAAACAGGAACGGCAGAATAAAAATTGCTTTGCTAAATCCTCCCAGTCGTTTCTTAATAAAATAAAAAATGATGAACGGCAGGGGAAAGTTCAGGGATTCATTAATGGCGCCGACAACAATGAGCATTTTGTTGGTGGGAATATCCAGGAACCAGCCTGAACAGATAGTGTGGGTGAGGAAGGAGAATACCCAAACAATACCTAAATAGCGCCAAAAATTTCTGGCCTTTTCCAGGGTTACAAATAAAAACACCAGGGCAAACCAGGACAAAAATGACAGGTTGATAGCCCACGGCATGGGCCAGGAAATTCCATAGAGAATTACACCAGCCAGCCACAATAAAATATATTTCACTTTCAAATATTGAATATCCTTGTTATAAAAAAGCCCCGCGCCAGAGCCGGGGCCTTTATAATGATCTTAATAAAAAATCAATTATTGTTCGTTATACATAGATTATTTTTGAATGATTACCTTTTGCACATTGCCCTTGTGGGGTTTCATAAAATACAGTCCCCTGGGCAGGTGTGAAAAATCAGCCTGGAGCGTATTTTCACCAAACTGCATACGGCGGCCAAGTATATCGAACAATTCAAAAGTAGTGGGCTGGGTAAAACGTATCAAGCCGCTGGTGGGATTCGGATAGAATTGCATATCAGGTTTGATCATTAACGGTTTTTCATTGACAAACGTACCCGGCTGGCGGACTTTTTGATAATAGATCATATCCGGTTTCACTATGCCGGAAGTTTCAATACCCAGAGAATCCATAAAAACCATGACCTGGTGTCCCTGTTTACTGTAAAAATACACTTCTGTGCCGTTATCAAATTCCACCAGAATATCTTCATCTTCGGATTCCTCATCCACTTCCCAGTATGACCATATCCATTGATAGGCAATTTTAATGACATCCACTGTCCCTTCATCCGGGGTTTCCAGCGTGCCATAACCTTCGGACCAGAAATACCATGCTTCCACTTCATACGCCCCATCGCCATACCAGGTTGTATCGCAATCTATAGTCCAGTCCTCTCCCTCGCCCGAACCCGATTGATAATCGGTATCGTAATTCAGCGGTAAGGTCATAACTTCATCATCGTCATAGTCGGCAAACTCTAAATTAGCGCCTTCCATATTCACGCCCTCATACCACAGGCCTTCTTCATCCAACTGGTAATAGGTGTAAATATCAAAACCTTTATTAGGAGTTTTGATGTAAAGGCAATGGGTCGCTTCCGGCGCCAAACCGCCATAGGGGGTATATTGGGGATCGAGAATTTTCCGTTGTAATGTGGAAAATTCTAGTCCCCCCGGCAGGGTCCAGTGCTGCGCTGTGGTGAATTCGGGATCTTCGAGTCCCAAATCCATCTGTACATCTTGAGGGTAAGCAACAGATTCAATAAAATCCGCGTTGTAAGTATATACTTTTTGCATATCATCATAAGTTACAGCAAAATCGGCGTCTATACGGGCTGTGCGTTTGGCTGCCTTGTGCCGGGATACATCATTATTCAGACGGGCAAGAGTTTCATGGAAGGACATGACCAGTTGTTCCTGCTCAGCCTTTTTACGGTAAAAAGTACGGCGGGAGGAATTCCCGCACGCACCCGGATAGGGCACAAACCAGTCACGTCTTCCATCAGTCATCCAGTATCCACATTCATTTCCCGATCCTGGAATGACTGATGTATCCCAAAAAGGAAGTGGAACGGGGCTGGAATCGGTAAAAGCCCGGACCGGCGCAGGTTTTTCAAAAAATACCAAATAGACACCGGCGCCAATAACATACAGCAGGAAAAGTGTTTTTAAAAACTGCAGAATTCGCTTCATATTCGACCTCACCACAGTTAGATAACAGGTTATCCTCGTCACGTGATTTTGTTTACTATGAAATCTAATTTACATCAAGGGGGTACATTCGGTGGAAAAGATAATTAAAAAAAAATTATTCATCAAGTGAAAACACAGAAAATGTGCGCAATTGCACAAAAAAAAAAAATTAAAGCGGCAACTTCTTCTGCTGTTTAAATTTACATTCTTAACATCTGCCCATTGATAAAAGAAAGTTGATAAATGATTAAAAGGTGATATTATTCAGTGATTCAGCAACTAAATTCCCTTGTTAAAACCCCGGCAAACACCGGGGCTTGACAATTATTAATCTAATTGCAAAAACTGTTACTATTAATGAAAATCATGTTATTTTTGAATGATCACCTTTTGCACATTGCCCTTGTGCGGTTTCATAAAATACATACCCCTGGGCAGGTGTGAAAAATTAGCCTGTAGTACGTTTTCTTCAAACAGCAAGCGACGGCCGAGAATATCGAACAATTCAAAAGTAGTGGGCTGGGTAAAACGTATCAAGCCGCGGGTGGGATTGGGATAGAATTGCATATCCGGCTTGACCATTAACGGCTTTTCATTGACAAGCGTACCCGGCTGGCGGACTTTTTGATAATAGATCATATCCGGTTTCACTATACCGGATGTTTGGGCGCCGAGGGAATCAATATCGATCATGACCTGGTGTCCCTCTTTGCTGTAGAAATAGATTTCCGTGCCGTTTTCAAATTCCAGCAGAATGTCATCATCTTCGGAATCTTCAGCCACACCCCAATGCGACCATATCCACTGGTAAGCTATTTTGATGACATCCACAGTTCCGTCATCAGGCGTTTCCAGGGTGCCGTAACCTTCGGACCAGTAATACCAGGCATCTACTTCGTATTCCGAGTCATCGTACCAGGTCGTGTCGCCGTCGGCAGTCCAGTCTTCTTCCTCGCCGGAGCCCGATTGATAATCGGTGTCATAATCCAGCGGCAGGGTCATAACTTCGTCATCGTCATAGTCGGAATACTCTATACCATCACCCTCTATATTCTGTCCTTCCAGCCACAGGCCGTCTTCGTTCAGCAGGTAGTACTCATACACATCAATGCCCTTATTGGGAGACTTGACATAGAGGCAATGGGTGGCTTCCGGCGCCAAAGCGGTGTAAGGCGTGGCTTTGGGATCAAGGATTTTTCTCTGTAATGTCGAAAAATCCAAACCGGCCGGCAGGGTCCAATGCTGCGCCTGGGTGAATTCGGGATCTTCAAAGCCTAAATTCATCTGGATGTTTTCCGGAAATGATATGGATTCAATAAAATCCGAGTTGTAAGTATATGCTTTTTGCATGTCATCATAAGTTACTTCAAAGTCATCGTCAATTTTAGATGTACGCCTGGCCGCTTTATGTTCATTGGCCTTTTGCGTCAGGCGGGCGACCGTTTCCTGATATGTTTTCAATAATTGTTCCTGTTGATACAACTTGCGATAAAAAGTCCTGCCGGGCTTGCTTGCATTCGGGTTTGGGTCCGGCACAAACCACCTGCGTCCACACCATTCATACCAAACCCCGGGTGGGTCCCAGGATGGTGTCTGGACTGTATCACAAAAAGGAAGATTCCGGCCGTTGTTATTATTAAAAGCCTGGACTTTATTCGGCTTGGCAAGAAATAATATATAAATTCCGGCAGCAATAATATAAACCAGGAACAGCATTTTTATAAAGTGCAGAATTCGATTCATAGTGAGCCTCTTTGTGGTTAGGTTCTCTTTTATCCGCATCACATGATAATGATAAATTTTATTTAATTTTCTGGATTCCATTTTTATCAAGGGGTATAAAGTGTGTCGGTAAAGTTAGTTAAAATAAGACTCCCTGTCAAGCGAATTCATAGAAAATGTGCGCAATTGCCAAAATCTCATTAATATTTAAACTCTTGTACATTTCACAATTAATATCAGACATTTAACAACTGAAGCTGTTAGCTGATAACTGATAACTGATAACTAAAAATTAAAGCTAAATGGCTATTCTGTAAAGACAGCACCTTCAATATGCACCAACAGGCAAATACCCCTGGAAAATTTAACTTGTGCATCTTTACCGGCCATGACATTACTCAACGTCAGGGTTGAACCTCGCTCTACCACGGCGTCGGTGAGCGACCAGCGTACGCCGCTAATATCGAGATGTTCGATGCGTTCCGAGACTGGAACAATGGAAAGAATATCCCCTGGTTTGCCGGTCAACTGTTTTTTTGCCGGGCCGGTGAGTATCCAGCCCTGCTGGTCGCCATCGGCAATGCACAATAAGTGGAATGACCAATCCTGCCGGGTCAGCAGCATAATATTGGCTAAAAACTGATCCATGCGTCCGCCCAGCGCTGTCAGAATCAATACTTCCTCCGCCTCAAAGCGATGCGCTGCTTGTATTGCCAGTTCCAGGTCGGTTTCACACTTGTCTGCCGGATGTCTTTCAACGGGTATGCCAAGCTCTTGTACCTGGTTTAGTAATTCCGCATCCAGCGAATCCAGATCGCCGACGATCAGATCCGGACGCAGTCCCATTGCCAGGGCATACCGGGTCCCGCCATCGGCGCATACAATATGATCACCATTGCTGATATAACGCCGGTTCTTTTCAATATCGCCGGCAATGCCATTGGCAAAAATAATTACACGGGACATAAACGCATCCTGGTTAGCGTATCAGGGTCAGCGAGCGGGTGGCGGAAATCTCATCGCCCATCAGGTAAACCTGGTATTGACCGGAAGCCAGTTTCGAGCCGTCGATTCCGGCCGTATAGGTTAATCCGCCCTGCGCCCAGCCCTGGTAGAGCTCTTGCAAAAGCTGGCCGCGCGCATTAACCAGCAGCAATTTTACATTTTGACTTTCAACCACGCTGAATTGAATGACCGCAGTAGAGTTAAAAGGATTGGGAAAAGCAGGGGACAACTCGCAGCTTGCCGGTATTTCCGGTTTATCGGTCATTTCAAGAATAGTGGTACGAGCGGCAAAGTTCAGCAGCAGCAATGAATATGCAGGCATTACTATATTTTTGCCCAAATTCATACCCGTAACGCGGTTGGTAGAATCAAACTTGTCGGCAGTAATCGTAAAAACATCATAACTGCTGCCATCCGGTAGCCAGCCGTCAAACATCAGGTCGACAATTTGCAAATCGGCAGAGTGGTTGATCAATAATACCGACTTATAATCCTTGTTTTCGACAGCAAATAAATTAACAGCCGCCGGTTTCTGGGAGGTCGTCTTGACCGGGGAACCGGTCAAATACCGGTTTTTCAACGCCAGCAGACGCGATACCGGACGGGGTTTATAATCGTTGCTCATTAGCCCGGTCTGGTTATCGCAGTCGGTCCACAAGTTGCAGCCGTCTACTTTACCTCGTTCCGCCAGGTATTTCAGAACCAGGGCGTGAAAGACCGCCTCCTTGCTGCCGCGCAGGGGATCCCTGTCGCCGGGAAAAACCATATTATAGCCGGTTATCCACAGGGGAATGGCGTCAAGTCCATGCCGGTTTAATTTATCGCGTATGGAGCTACCCAGGCCAGCCAGCGCGGCCGCGCCATCCTGAATAACACTTTCGGGTTTGTTTTTATCAGCAATGATGGTATGATGATAGGTAAAAAAGTCCAGTTGCCCGCGGGTATTGATAATAAAAGTATCCAGAAAATCATTGTCCCAGGCATGATTAAACTCGCCGCCGCCGACCTTTATAGACAGATCAACTCTTTTCATGGCGGCAGCGCATTTACGATACAAGCCGGCTAACCCGGCTGCGCCGTTTTCAATCTTGTCCTCCGCTTCATGGAACGGCGTCCAGTATGGTATATCCCAGCCCTGTTCAATATTGACGATCTTTACCAGCCGTGCACACCAGTCCGAATATGCATCGGTTTGGTCCGCATCCAGTATAGAGTCATTATCCCGATCCATCCACGAGGGCCAGCCGGCAATGGTTATCAATAGCTGTTTTTTGTAACGGTCTGGATAAGCGCTTAGAACGGCTTGAATCTTTTTCGCATCCCACTTTTTTGCCGCTGTTATGACCCAACCCTGTTCATATTGGCGGGAATCGAGCCTGGTTTCTGCGGCAAATAAGCGGATAAATGGCGGCGCAATCACATCAAGCTGATCGCGGTAGCTGTAATCGCCGGCAACCTCAGGGTCTGCCCCCCGGCTAATGGTCATAGCCAGCAATCTTTCAGAAGCTTGCCCTTTGGGGGTATTCCAGTATACCGTGGTTTCTATTTGTGCATCAAGAGTATTGCTATAAAAAAGAACAAGAATATATAATATAGTAACAAATTTATTCACTCGGTTAATTACACCTCTGTTAATTCGACTTTAGTATCTAAATTTCCCGGGTTTCGTGTTTCAGCCATTCCTGTTCATCCGGGGTCAGGTATGGACTCAGTTTGGCATAAACTGCCTGGTGATAATCATTCAGCCACTGTTTTTCCTCCCTGGTCAATAATTCCACCATAACCAGGTCCAGGCAAATAGGACAAAAAGAGACTGTTTCAAAGCCATAAAACACGCCAAACTCGTTTTCGCAGCGTAATTCAGTAACGATCAGGTTCTCGATGCGGATACCGAATTTGCCCTGTAAATATAAACCGGGTTCGTTGGAAGTGAGCATCCCCGGTTTGAGCGGTACCTGGTTTTCGGGACGAATCCGCTGCGGGCCTTCGTGGACATTCAAAAAATGACCGATCCCATGACCGGTGCCGTGTCCGTAATTTTTATATTGTCCCCACAGAGCAGCGCGGGCTACCGCATCGATCTGCGAGCCGTTATACCCTTTGGGAAAAACCAGTTTCCCCAGGTTGATATGACCTTTTAACACCAGGGTAAAACAGGTTTTTTCTTCATCAGTCGTCTTGCCCAGGGTAATGGTGCGGGTAATATCGGTAGTGCCGTCCAGGTACTGGCCGCCGGAATCGATAAGTAAAATTCCTTCCGGCACTATTTTAGCGGCTGTTTCAGGGGTTGCGGAATAATGCACAATAGCGCCGTTGCCCCTGTAACCGGCAATAGTATCGAAACTGAGTCCTTTAAAGTTCTCGCCCTGGCGGCGGAATTCTTCCAGCTTGTCGGCAATAGTAATTTCCGTATGTTCTTCTTTACCGATATGTTTATAGAGCCATACCAGCCACTTTACCAGTGCCACGCCGTCGCGAATATGGGCATTGCGGATGCCCTGCAGTTCGGTGGCGTTTTTACAGGCTTTGAGTTCAAAGGGAATGCCTGGCGCCTGCAAAACATTGCAGAATGGCGAAATAGCATCCAGCACCCGCTGGCTGATTTTGCCCGGGTCCAGCAGCACCGTCGATTGCGGCAGATGCGCAAGATAATTAAAGAACTGCTCATAGTCAAGAATGGTGACACCATCACCTTCAAGGGCTTCCCGCACCTGCGGTGTTAATTTTTCGCTTTTAATGAATAACATAACTGCCGATTTTGTAATAGCCGCATAGCAATAGGCCACGGGATTATAGCTTACATCGGAACCGCGAATATTAAAGGTCCAGGCAATATCATCCAGCGCGGCCAGTAAATGCACATCCGCCTGGTGTGCAGTCATTTCCGCGCGGATACGGTTAAATTTGGCAATGCGGCTTTCTCCGGCATACTTTTCTTCCAGTATGAATATGGGATTCATGGGAACGACGGGGCGATCCTGCCAAATTCTGTCGAGGAGATCGGCCTGCAGCATAAAAGAAATCCGTTTTGTCGCCAGTTTGCTCTCCAGTTCCTGTACCTGGGTGACCGACATGACTTGGCCATCAAAGCCAACCACCGCATTTTCGTGCAATTGTCCGCTTAACCATTGTGTATATGATGGAACCCCGGCCAGGCCCTCCTTAAACAAAGTTATGCCCGAACCCCTGAGCTGTATGTCCGCCTGCAGAAAATAGCGCGAATCGGTCCACAAACCAGCCTCGGTAGCCGTAACCACGACCGTACCGGCCGAGCCGGTAAAGCCGGACAACCATTCCCGGCCTTTCCAGCATGGAGCAACATATTCGCTCTGGTGCGCGTCGTCGCTGGGGACGATCCACGCATCGATATTTTCCTTTTTCATCAGGGTGCGCAGGGCTGCAAGTTTTTCAGGGACGGTCATAGCTTTAATCCTTGGTTAGATGCCGGGTTTAATAGAGAATTTTTTAAGTAAAATTAAATCCTGCTCCGTGGTGTGCAGATAAAAACCACACTATTAATATAATCAATTACCGGATATACAGCAAGGGGAACGTGGAAAATTTTAATTGAATGCGATTAGTCGGTATGATGGTAATTATCGGCAAAAAACGAGCCTTGCTAAAATTATTTCATAGATTTAATATATTCCAGTCCGCCCAGTTGCTCCATCTGCTGAATGATCCATTGCGCCCGGCCGCGCACATAAGGCGAGGGTCTGTCGGCGTGCATGCGTTTGGGACTCGGTAGCACTGCCGCCAGGACGGCCGTGTCCCACATGGTCAGTTTGGTATGATCCTTTTTAAGCAAAACCTGCGAAGCGGCGGCAACACCGTAAACGCCGTCGCCAAATTCCGAGATATTCAGGTACACCTCCAGAATGCGTTGTTTGGGCCATAAAAGTTCCAGTAAAACAGTATACCAGGCTTCCAGGCCCTTGCGAATATAACTCTTGTCCGACCACAGGAACAGGTTTTTCGCCACTTGCTGGGTAATGGTGCTGGCGCCCCTTATGCGGCGGCTTTTTTTATTCTTTTCCAGCGCGCTCGAAATGGACTCGAAATCGAATCCGCGGTGCATGGGGAACTTTTGATCTTCAGCCGCAATAACCGCCAAACCCAGCAGCGGGGTTATGGTTTTACGGCTAACCCATTTATAATGAACTGCCGGGGTATCTCCCTTGTGGAACAGGTTTGAAAACCGTTTTTGCATAATAAAAGCGCTGGCCGGCGGCGGCGTCCAGCGGAAACTCAATACCTGGGCTACCGAAATGATCACCAGGGTGACTATAACCAGCCCGCTTATAGATAAAACTTTTAAAAATCGGGATCGCAGAATCGTACCTTTACAAATACATGTCACTCATTTTTCCGGTTGCCCGGATTTACGCTCAATATCAATTTATAAATTAACGAAAATCTGCATAAAAAACCAGCATATTTAAAACCGAAAATAATACCTGGGTTTTAACGAACAATGAATATTCTATCAAAACCCCTTATTTTTTTGTATATTATCGGGTAGTAATATTGTTTCTATCTTTGGATCTGAATGGATTATACCGATAAAATCAGTTTGCTGGAACAACAAATACCTTTTTTTAACAGCTCCCTGACTGACTGTACTATCTGCCCACGAGATTGCGGGGTAAACCGGCTGGCCGGTGAAAAAGGAATTTGCCGTGTGACCGATCAGAGCACGGTTTACAGCTCATTTTTGCACCAGGGTGAAGAACCACCGATAACCGGGGAATATGGCAGCGGCACGATCTTTTTTTCCGGATGCAACCTGCGCTGCATTTTTTGCCAAAATTACCAGTTCTCCCATTCTGTGCAGGGCAAAGCCCTGCAAGACCGGGAACTGGCGGACATAATGCTCTCATTACAAGCAAAAAAGGCGCATAATATCAACCTGGTAACGCCAACCCATGTGCTCCCTTTTATCTTGCGGGCGCTATTGATTGCCGGCAGGAAAGGGTTGAACCTGCCAATTGTTTACAACACCTCAGGGTACGAAAAGCAGCAGATCATCGACCGGCTGGCCGGGATTGTCGATATTTATCTGGCGGATATAAAATATTACTCCTCCCGCCTGGCGCAGAATTGCGCTCAAGCTCCGGACTATTTTGAACAGTGCGGCCATGTCGTAATGTCCATGTATGAGCAAAACCGCCCCAGGTATGTGGACGGGATCATGCAAAAAGGGCTGATCATCCGCCACCTGGTCATGCCGGGACAGATCGAAGATTCCAAAGCAATCCTTGCCTGGATTAGTGAGAATATGCCCGATACACCGGTGAGCGTCATGTTCCAGTATAATCCCTACTATCATGCCGACCGGTTCCCGGCGATAAACCGGCGCTTGTCTCGTTATGAATATGAAACTATTCGCGATTACGCCGAAACCCTGGACCTGGAAGGCTGGATACAGGATTACAATCCCCCGGACGACCTGGCCGGGGTATATTTTGAACAGGATATTTAAAAGCAGATTATTTGGGTTATCGTAAAGTCGGGTATTATGAGTGCAAAAACTTCTCATCTTGAAAAATTATGAAATCAAGAAAATTTTGTAACATTTACCTGGCTGTTTTAAATTATTTATAGAACTTTTATTACCGTCAAACCCAATGGAATGAACCGGCATGTTGATCACTCTACATCCCCTCTCCCCTGCTGAACAGGACTTTATATGGGCCATGCTTTACCTGGCGATATACACGCCGCCGGGTTCTGCGCCGTTACCACCAGAGATTGTGCAGCAGCCGGATATCGCCAAATATGCCACCGGTTGGGGCAAAAGTACCGACCTGGGTCTTTATGCCAGGAATATGCAAAGCGGCCAAATGATCGGCGCGGCCTGGCTGCGGTTATTTAAATATACTGATCCGGGCTATGGTTATGTCGATGATACGACGCCGGAGCTCTCTATGGCGGTATTGCCGGACTTCCGGGGACAAGGTATTGGTAACCGGTTGCTGACCGAGTTATTGAATCTTGCTGAAAAACGCTTCCCGGCCGTGAGTTTGAGTGTGGCAACCAGTAACCCGGCGGTGCTCTTGTATAAAAAATTCGGTTTTGTTACTGCAAAACTTGATGAACATTCACTGGTTATGTTGAAAAATTTTGCAGGCCCGGCTAGTCAATAATCGGGATTGCCTGGATTGCCGCATTCGCAAGGATCTTTGATTTTGGCTCCATTCTTTGAAGCGGCACTTTCTATTATTCAACATAAGGATAAATGCAATGGATTCTTTGCGTATTGTCATTCTGGTATTTGACGGCCTGACTGCCCTGGATGCAGTCGGCCCTTTTGAAGTGTTGTCGAAAATACCCGGTGCTGAAATTATATTTACCGCGCTACAAAAAGGGTTGATAACTTGTAATGGCGGATTGCAGCTTGTGGCAAGCCATTCCTTACAGGAAATTGACGTGGCGGATATTCTGGTCATTCCCGGCGGCACTGGTACAGCAGCCTTGCTGGAAAATCAACCGGTGTTGGAGTGGATCAGGCACATTCACCAAACCACCCGGTTTACCGCCTCGGTCTGTACGGGTTCGTTAGTTTTGGGCGCCGCCGGTTTATTAAACGGCATACCGGCCACCACCCACTGGAACCATATACCGAGCCTGGCGCGCTATGGGGCGCAGCCGGACAAGTCCCGCTATGTTATTGCGGATAAAATCATCACCGCGGCCGGCGTTTCCGCCGGAATCGATATGGCTTTAAAGCTGGTTGCTCTCATCCGTAATGAAAATTTGGCGCAGATCATTCAACTGGCCATCGAGTACGATCCCGCACCGCCGTTTGACGCCGGTTCGCCTGACAAGATACCCGCGCCGTTGTTACAGGCATACAACCATGCGATGAAACAAAAGCGATAAGAGTAACGCCAGAGCGCTATTATCCCGACAAAACCAGATTCGTTTTGCCGAGACCAATTACCTGTTTCAAGCCTGCCGACATGGAAGCCGGGGCCTGGGGCGATTCACATATCGAGGAAATCAGCTTATTTGTTGAAACTATGCGTATGTATGGATTAATTTATTACAGCAAAAGTACACTTTGTATGTTATTTCATAAAAAGTGATAAATCCCGTCTCTCCCTATACCAGGCGGGAATTAACCCTCCTGACTCATCTTGTCGATATGATATAATGTCAGGGGCTGTAATGATTCTGATAATTTTTAATTACCCTGTTTAGGTTATCCAAAAATCGTCTATAGTTTTTCAGGCTCTATATGGTTTTCAGTGGGTAATTTTGCATAATAAATCATTGTTTTAAAATATAAAAGGCAAAAAGAACTCTATTTGCATCCATATTCGTTTAAATATAAAAGACCTGGAAAGTCTTTACTCTTTTTCCCTCTGCGTCCTCTGGGTTCTCTGCGGTTTCATTTTTTACATTTTACCGCAGAGGACGCCGAGAACGCGGAGAAAAGCATTCAAATAATTGTTATTATAGCGCTTATTGATAGCAGTTTTTCTTTACTAATTTTTTAGTTTAAAAGGTTGTTATTTGAATGGCAGGCAATATTTTCTACAAACACAAGTTTAATGAAATTATTGTTGTTCAACAAAAAGATAAATTAACCAGGTCTTAAAACTGATATAACTGTATCCTTGTTCTTAAAATAGCAGGAGAATTACCCACTACAATCAATATAGAACCGTTTTTCATTCAGTCCTTTCCAAATGTTTAATTGCTATTACAAGAATATATCATTAAATTATTTGTTTAAATTTTATTTTTTAGAAAGGCTCAGGAAACAATTGCCCAAAAAACATCGCGATCTGACTGACGGGCACGTTAGTAAAAATCTCTGGTATCTGGCCGTCCCCATGATGGCCACTAATGCATTGCAAACGCTGTTCAATGTTGTGGATATGATATTTGTCGGCCGGCTGGGCGCAGCCCCGGTAGCGGCCGTTTCGATTGTCGGCATTATTTTAATGATCCCCTTCGCCCTGGTAATGGGCATCAGTATCGGCACTGCCGCTATGGTATCGCGCTACTTTGGCGCCCGCGAGTATGACCGCGCCGGTCATGCCGCCCAGCAATCAATCATCACCGGATTTTTAACCGGATTGTGTCTCACGGCGTTGGGATTGGTACTTGCCCCCTATTTGATCGCCTTGTTTGGCGTGGAACCCGAGGTGTATCGCCTGGCAGTCCTGTATTTAAAGATCATGTTTGTTTCCTCTGCAGCTATGGCGCTGCAATTTATGACCGCTTCTATCTTGCAGGCAGTAGGTGATGCCGCTACAGCGATGTGGATCAATGTCAGTGCGGTGTTGATGAATGTTGTGCTCGATCCGTTGCTGATCTTTGGGCCGGGCTTTTTCCCGCGCTGGGAAACCGCCGGAGCCGCCTGGGCTACTGTCATCTCGCAATTTTTTGGCATGTTCATGGCCTTGTATATTTTGTTTGGTAACAAGAGCCATTTGCATTTAAAGTGGGAAGGATTGCATTATGACTGGCCGCTCATCAGGCGTGTCTTGCAAATCGGCTTGCCCGGCTCCCTGCAAATGATGCTGCGCAGCGCTTCGAACATTATTATGATGGGTATAGTTACCGGATTCGGCACTTTTGCGGTGGCAGCTTTTGGTATCGGTATTCGTGTGGATATGCTGGTACTAATGCCCGGATTCGGCCTGGCCGCCGCCACCGCCACGCTGGTGGGACAAAACCTGGGCGCGAAAAAACCGGAGCGCGCCGTAAAAAGCGCCTGGCTGGCCCTTTTTTATTATGTCGCCTTTATGTTTACTGTGGCCGTATTGTTCTATGTTTTTGCCAAACCAATCTACCTGGCATTTAATGATCATGTGGAAGTGCTGGAGATTGGCCGCGGTTATTTGCGGACGCTGGTGTTCTCGTACCCGTTTTTGGCGGTCAGCATCATTCTGCTGCGCGCCCTGGGCGGCGCCGGCGAAACCGTTATGCCGATGCTGATCACCGGGTTGACCCTGTTCGGTCTCGCCGTGCCGCTTTCCTATATTTTCCCGCGCATTTGGAATGTCGGCGTTCAGGGGGTGTGGCTGGCGATTGTCGTTTCCAACCTGGCCAGCGCAGCCCTGGCTACTTTAATCTTTGTCCGCGGCAAGTGGCAGCACAAGGTGGTATAAGGGGGCAACCTCGCACAAGTCTTCGGTCCGGCGAGTAGGTTGGGCCTGTGGCCCAACATGCGTGTCCTCGCGCCAAGTCTCCGGCTTGGCGCGTAAGGGGTTCAGCCTCCGGCTGAAAAACTGACAGATATTCCAGATTAGAAGTGAATTTATCATTACATATTAGCCTTTTCAGTCTTCCGGTAGAGCCGGGCTTTGGGATTCCCGGATATTAGACCTTTACAATTTCTTGCTACACATCACATAATCAAATAAAAAAATAAAATTTTTCTTGCTTGTTTCAAATAAAATGAATATATAATACTGATTCCACAATTTACAGTTTTTAACCGGGTGGTTAATTTTATTCAAACATGAAACATTTATTGTAATAGTAAATGTTTTAAGGAAAAAATTAATATTATGCTTTTCTTATCGGGTAAGGAACATGAATAAAAATACACCTTTATTTATAGCAATCTTTCTGCTGATTATTTTAATCAATAGCATCTTTGCGCAGGAAGTTCAAGTGAAAAATGTCAGCTTTGTACAGCAAAATGATGTTATTATAATCAGTTATGATCTAATAGGAAATTTTAATAAAAATTTTTCCGTATCATTATCCTTATCAAATGATAATGGACGGACATACCGAATTGTCCCTAAATCAGTTCATGGTGATATAGGTAAAAATGTTACCCCGGGCTTGCAAAAACGCATAATTTGGAGTTTTATGCAGGATTTCCCGGGCGGATTACAAGGCGATGAATTTGTCTTTGCCGTAGAAGCTGAATTACGAAATAACAGCAGTAAATTGCCATTTTATTTACTTGGCGTCGGCGCTATTGGTGCAGCTGGCGCTGCTGTATATTTTATTACTAATGGTGATGAAAAATCTGAAACACCCTCTACACATGGCTCAATTAATATGATTATACCGGGAGAGGTAAACTAGGGGTTTACTATGCTAAAACGAATTATCTGTTTGGTACTCACTATATCACTTTTTTATTTACTGCAATGCGGTCTGTTTCAGCCTGAACCTGAAAAGGGGTCTTTGATTGTAAAACCTGAAACCAGTAGCAGCGAACCCGGATTACTAAAAACCAATGCAACGTTGAATTCAATTAAATGTGTTCTTGAACAGGGTTCAAAAACAAAATACAATCAAACAATCACCACAAAACAAGACGGTAATTTTCAGGTACATATCACTGAACTTGAAGCGGCAGATAATTATTCGATTTTACTTTACGGCTATAGCAATGAAGAAATAATCGGCAGATTTGCCCAAAGCGGTATTAGCATTCGCGCCGGCGAGGAAACACCGGTTACGATGACCTGGACAAAATTCAAACCGGATTTACAAAGCCCGGCGAATGCCAATACGACCGAAGATACTACACCCGTATTTGACTGGACTGATGTCAACGGCGCAGTCAAGTATGAACTGGTTGTAGCCCTGTCCAACAGCTTTGTTAATCCGGTCATTCAACAAGCGGCGTTAACTGCTTCAGGTTATACGGCAACGCAAACCATGTCCGATAATACCTATTACTGGCGGGTACGCTGCCAGGACAGCCAGGGGAGTTGGGGCGATTGGTCCGATATTTTTTCTTTTACTGTTGAAACCCCGCCGCAAATTGTTGAAAATCCAATGTTTAATCCGCCACAAGGAACCTATTCCGGTACGCAAAATGTAACAATCACTTGCGGGACCTCCGGTGCGGAAATCTATTATACAATAAATGGCGCGGACCCCACCCAGACCTCAACCAGGTATACCGGAGCTATAATAATCAGTACTACCACGCTTTTAAAGGCAAAAGCTTTTAAAGAAGGATGGACGTCAAGCGGCATTACCAGCGGAACATATATCATAACAGGAACAGTAGCCACCCCCACATTTGACCCGGCCCCGGGTACTTATACCAGTGCCCGGAATGTGACTATCAGTTGTACAACAACCGGCGTAACGATACGGTATACTACCGACAACAGTGACCCGACGGAAACCTCGGCATTATATTCAGGAGCCTTGACAGTTCCGTTAAATACGACAATAACATTTAAAGCCAGGGCTTACAAAAGTGGTTCCACGCCCAGCAGTATTGCTACCGGAACCTATACTGTAACCGGTACGGTTGCTGCACCGGTGTTTAATCCTCTGCCCGGAACGTTTACAGGCCCGCAGAATATTACCATAACCAGCGCTACCGCCGGCGCGGCTATTTATTATACAACCGACGGTACGGAACCGACGCAAACCTCAACCAGATACACAACCCCGGTTGTTGTTAACTCTACTTTAACTTTAAAGGCGCGGGCATTTAAAACGGACTGGGCTTCCAGCGCTATTGCCAGCGGGACGTATACCATAACCGGCACTATTGCTGCGCCGACATTTAATCCAACACCCGGCACCTATACCAGCGCTCAGAATGTGACTATCAGTTGCACTACAGCCGGGACAACTATACGCTATACCACCAACGGCAGCGACCCAACGGAAACATCTACACAATATTCTGGACCGTTAACTGTCCCCTTGAATACGATAATAACTTTTAAAGCCAGGGCGTTCAAGTCCGGCTCCACGCCAAGCAGTATTGCCACCGGAACATACACCATAACCGGTTCAGTCGCCACTCCCGTTTTCAATCCCCTGCCGGGGACATTTGCCGGCCCGCAGAATGTCACCATAAGCAGCGCCACATCGGGCGCGGTCATCTATTACACTACTAATGGCGCGGACCCGACCCAATCATCAACTACCTATACAACAGCAATTCCTGTTTCAACTACAACGACAATAAAAGCGCGGGCCTATAAAACAGACTGGGCTCCCAGTGTAGTTGCTGGCGGCGCCTATACAATCATTAACAATACGGCCCCGACAGCCTCATTTACCGTTGACCCGGCCTCGGGAACCACACAAACACTATTTACTTTTGACGCCTCCGGGTGTACCGATAGTGAAGATTCCCCCGCTGTTTTACAGGTGCGCTGGGATTGGGAAAATGATGGTGTTTGGGATACTGAATTCACTACAACCAAAGCAGCTACTCATCAGTATAATTCAGAAGGAACAAAAACTGTTAAACTGGAAGTGAAAGATAGCGAAAACCTTGCAAATATTATAACACATCAACTTAACATCTCTGCTATTGAAACTGGTACCGTGATAGATATTGATGGGAATACTTATCAAACTGTTAAAATTGGTGATCAATGGTGGATGGCGGAGAATTTAAGAGTAACTCATTATCGGAATGGAGACCCTATTCCTAATATTACAGATAATACAGAATGGAAATACTTTAGCACAGGCGCGTATTGTTATTATGACAATAACAATATTAATGCTGCTGTATATGGTGCTTTATATAACTGGCATGTAGTCAATGATAACCGCAATTTAGCACCGGCTGGATGGCATGTGCCAAGCGATGCAGAGTGGCAAGCCCTTATTAATTATTTGGGTGGTGATGCTGTTGCTGGTGGTAAGATGAAAGAGGTCGGAACAACGCACTGGCTTAGTCCCAATAAAGGAGCCACCAATGAAAGCGGTTTTACAGCGCGCCCAGGTGGTTGGAGAGGTGCAAGCCGCCCTAGTGGTTTCTGCTGGATCGGCGGAAATGCCAGCTTTTGGTCAACTACAGAAGACAGTAATGGACTCGCGTGGTTTCGGGTACTGGGTTATGATTTTTTTAACGTGTACCGTTACAGCTACAGTATTTACGACGGTTATTCTATACGGTTAGTAAGAGATTGAGTGTGCCCAGCGAAATTCTCGTGCCAAGACTCTGGTTTGGCGAGAAAAGGTTTTTGCTCGTTCTCGACAATGGTCATTCCAAGAATCCTCGTGCCAAGTCTCCGGCTTGGCACGCAAAGGTACAGCCTCTGGCTGAAAAACTGAAAGAGAAGAACCGAGTTTTGGAGTAATAAAAATATTACATATTAGCCTTTTCAGACTTCCGGCGGAGCCGGGACTGTAAAATTCCAAGCCGGAGGCTTGGAACCAGGTTGCAGGAGTCCTCGTGCCAAGTCTCCGGCTTGGCACGCAAGGGTACAGCCTCCGGCTGAGAATTAGAGGAGGGGAAAATGGCAAGAAGCAGGTATAAGGTATATGATAGTAATTATCCATATTTTATAACATGTACAGTGGTTAACTGGATACCCGTTTTCGGGAATCCGCAATTAGCGCAGATAGTGTTGGATTCATTGTTGTTTCTCATTCAAAATAAACGTATTACCTTGCATGGTTATGTTCTCATGGAGAACCATTTGCATGGCATTGCAACCGGCGAGCATTTAATAAAGGAAATTGGTTTATTCAAATCCTTTACAGCCCGATCAATTATTGATTTTTGTGAAAAGAATTCGAATAACTGGTTACTGTCGCAATTTAAATTAAACAAACTAAAACACAAAACAGAACAGGAATACCAGGTATGGCAAGAGGGTGATCATCCGCAGATGATATTTAATGAAGAGGTATTAATACAAAAATTAGAGTACATTCATTATAATCCTGTAAAGCGAGGATATATAGAAGACCCTGCCCATTGGTGTTATTCGAGTTATAAAGATTATACAGAAGGAAAAGGATTATTACCAATTGAAATTATAACTTGATTTCACAGCCTTCCGGCAGAGCCGGTACTTCGGGATTCCAAGCCGGAGGCTTGGAACCAGGAACCAGAGGCTTGGAACCAGGTTGCCAGAGTCCTCGCGCCAAGTCTCCGGCTTGGCGCGTAGGAATTTCAGCCTCCGGCTGAAAAGCTGAAAGAGAAGAACCATGATAAGAAGTTGCTTTAATATTACATAGTAACGTTTTTAGTATCCCGGCAGAGCCGGAGCCGCAGGAAGCAGCTACAAAGCTGCTGATAGTATAGAAGTTGGCTCGTTTACAGTCTTTCCCGGCGGAGCCGGAGTTTGGGGTTCCAAGCCAGAGACTTGGAACCAGTTTATGCACAGTCGCAAGCCGGCGGTTCGGTACAAGAATTATTGAGGAGTAAAAAGTTGAAAAGAAATATACTGTATATTTTACTTTTAATGATTTGCATTACAGCGCCTTTGGCTCTGGCGCAAAACAAATCCCGGGCTATCAGCGAACCGGGCAAAATTTCTGGTATTACTGAAAAGACGCCGGTCATTTCCAGTAGTGCGGAAATGGAATGCAGCCTGTATTATTCCGATCCTTCCGGGGATAATACTTTATCCGCAGGGGAATCCGCTGCAATTAAAGTTCTGGTAATAAATAAAAGCAGCCAGGGTGTCATTGAGCCAAAACTGGAAATTGCCATCAGTTCAAGCTGGGCTCCAACTCCACGCATATCGGTCAAGTTGATGGATAAAGTCGGGCCCGGAGAAATAGGTACTTACAAGGCAAGCATGAACTGGGATAAGCAACTGCCGTCCGGTTCTATTACTTATGAAGTAAAGGCAATTGATAAAAAATCCGGATTGGCAACCGAACCAGCCCGTTTGGTATTCCAGATTTCCGGTCAGGGGAATGAAACCGCCCAGCCCCTTTTTGTCGATGTCGATCAGGCCATTCCCAAAACTGCGTGGTCGAACCTCGACGCGATTGCCGTGGTCATTGGCAACCGCAATTATCCAAATCCCGATATGCCGGATGTAGAATACGCCGTGCAGGATGCGGCGACGATGAAAAAGTACCTGGTCAACATGCTGGGCTACCGGGAGAGTAATATTCTCTATGTTGAAAACGCCGGCAAGGCGGATTTTGAGCGCATCTTCGGCACCCGTGAAGTGGTGGAAGGCAAGCTCTATAACTGGGTCAAGGCCGGCAAGTCCGATGTGTTTATCTATTACAGCGGCCACGGCGCGCCGGATATGAATAACAAAAAAGCCTATTTTATGCCGTCCAACAGCGATCCTAATTATGTGCAGATTGACGGCTATCCGCTGGATATATTTTACCAGAACCTGGACAAGTTACCGGCTAAATCCATAACCATTGTGCTGGACGCCTGTTTTTCCGGCGGCTCGCAGCAGGGCATGCTCATCAAAAATGCCAGTCCCGTTTACATCGACGTTGCTATGCCGGTATTTGGCGAAAAGTTCAACCTGTTCACCAGCGCCTCCAGCGACCAGGTAGCCAGTTGGTACCCGGACGGCAATCATTCGCTGTTTACCTATTATTTTTTACGCGCCATCCGCGGCGAGGCGGATGCCAATCGCGACCGGCAAGTTACGGTTAGTGAAATGAATACTTTTATCAATGAAAATGTGCCGTATATGGCCAGGCGGCTATACGGTCGTGAGCAAACCCCGGTGATCAAAGGGGATTTAAATGGCGTGGTTTGCCGCTATTAACCGAAAGTAGACAAGGATTTTATGCTGCGATCAATCAGGACAATAGTTGGCTTGATGCTAATAACAACCCCGCTTTTATGTCAGCAAGGCGAGTGGGTGCAGTGTAGCGGCGAAGCGTTGCTGCAGAATATTACCAACGAAGAAGCGCAGGTCATTGCCCTGCGGCGGGCAAGACTCGATGCCATTGAGCAGGTTTGCGGCGTTAATTTGCAGGCCGAAACGCTGGTGCATAATTTTGTCATGGCCGGGGATTTCATCCATTCCGTTTCGTATGGGAATGTGGTCGAGGAAAAAGATCATTCCTGGAAATATGAGACAATACCCGCAGAGAATCCGGCCAGTCCCCCGGTTATCGCGCTGCGGCTGACCATGAATGCGCGTGTGGTTACCGTTACCGAAAAACCGGACCTCTATTTTACCGTGACCACCGCCCTCAATCGCGCCGTATACCAGTCCGGCGATGAGGTGATAATCAATATCCAGTCGACTAAAGAGTGTTATATTACCGTATTATGCCTGGCGGCGAACGATTCGGTGTATATCCTGTTCCCGAACCGTTTCCGCGATGATAATTTTATCCAGGCAAACACAACTGTAGAAATCCCATCGGCACCCGACCGGAATGCCGGTCTGCATTTCCGGGTCGTCAATCTTGCCGGGCATAAAACGGATGCGGAAATGATCAAGGTTATTGCCACACGGGAAAAACTGTCTTTTGGCGATGATAGCAAACCCGGCAGTGGCTTTGGAGCGCTGGGGACGCCCAGAATGGCGGTTACCAGCCTGGCGCAATGGTTGTCCGCTATACCGGTCTCCGAGCGGGCGGAAACGGCGGTAGTTTATACGGTGGTGACGGAGTAAGGATGTTCCCATGCCGGGTCTCCGGCTTGGTGGACAGTGCGTAGGTTGGGCCTGTGGCCCAACGCTTTTTCTCCGGCAGAGCCAGAGGCTTGGTACCAGGTTATAAACAATTGGAAAATGCTGCCTGTCTGGTTTTCCATAGCAAATTTGTTCTGAAATTTCTTGTATTTGTCCCTGAAAAGTGCTAAAATCATCAAGAGTGAATTGTAATGACCGGAATAATTGTATGTCCGGATTATCCGGTTATTCGGGAGATGAAAGTAAAGAAGAGGAAAGATTATGAAAGCACATTTCAGTTTGGTAACAGTTTTATGTATGTTGTTAGTTTCGGTTTCAGCATTTTCGCAGACCATTGCGGAACCTTACCAGGTTGGAACCTGGCAGGGATTCCGCGCCAGCGCAGTCACTTTTACTTTTGACGACGGCTGCGCCAACCAGTTTGCCATTGCCATTCCCATGTTCGATGAGTTTGGTTTTAAACTGACCATGTTCACCGTAACCAGTCCCACCTGGCCGGATCTGCATTGGGATAAATTGCAGAGCGCAGCGCAAAACGGCCACGAAATCGCCAGCCACTCCGTGACCCATACAAATTTTAGCTCGTTGAACGATTCCCTGCAAACCTGGGAATTAAAAACCTGCAAGGAAGATATTATTGCCCAAATACCGGGCGAACAATGTATAACCCATGCCTATCCGTATTGCGCCGGCGCTAAAAAAGCCATTATGCAGCAATTTTACGAGGCCGGACGGGTTTGCTCCGGGTCTATTGTATCGAAAAGTCCATCGGACTTTTACGGCATCAGTTCAATTATATGCGGCGACCTGGGTTCTATAAAAACCACCGATAATTTTATTACCAGGTTCAATTCAGCAATAAAAACCAAAGGCTGGTGCGTATTCCTGCTGCATGGCATCGACGGCGACGGCGGCTATTCCCCGTTATCATCGACCGTGCTGCGTGAAACCCTGGAATATATCAATGCCAATCAAAATGATCTGTGGATAGAAACATTTGGCAATGTTGTCCGCTATATCAAAGAACGCAATGCTTTATCGGTTTCGGAACTGTCCGTTCAGGATACTACCATCACCGTACAGGTAACCGATACATTGAACGACACGATTTTTACCTACCCCGTCACTATCCGGCGTCCGCTGCCGGCGGGTTGGGCAGCCGCCACGGTGACCCAGAACGGCAAACCGGCTGCCTACACAATCATCGATACCGATACCACGGATTTTGTGCAGTTCGACGCCATTCCGGATAGCGGCGATGTGGTGATCACCAAAAACGGTTCTACGGGTATCAAAGACCATCACGGTATGGCGCTGCCGGTTCCGGCGCTGCATGTTTACCCCAACCCGTTCAATCCATCGACAATTATTAATTTCCAGTTACCGGCCGCCGAGCATGTTACACTAAAAGTCTACAATATTCTTGGCAAAGAAGTGCAAACCCTGTTGAACGGCAGTCTGCCTTCAGGCGACCACTCGATCACCTTCAATGCAACCAACCTGGAAAGCGGCGTGTATTTCTGTAAACTGGAAGCGCCGAACCTGCTGGTTTCGCGCAAAATGTTGCTTTTGCAATAAGCGCTTATGCTGCGGGTTACCAATCTCCCGATTGGGAACCCGCATGAACAAAATCTCTGATTTGAAATGCAGAGATCATATTAAAAATAAAATAACTACTTGGGGCTGTATCAAAAGCCCCAATTTACATAAAGTCATTTAAAACATATAGCACTCAAAACAAACTTGTCATTTCGAGCGAAGCGAGAAATCTGGTTTTTACAATATATTAAATACGAAAGATTCCTCGTCGCATCGCTCCTCGGAATGACATGAAAGGTTTTTTTACTCAAATTTGTATTCTAGTCTACTTTTGGGGACTTTTGATACAGCCCCACACTCGTTTCTAATCAGGACAGACTGTGTGAAAACCAAAAATTTTGATGTAAAAAATGGAGTGCATCGCCTTTATGCGATGCGTTAGGCCGCAAGCCCAAATACCATCTGAAACAAGAAAACTCGAAGATTAGTACATAAAAACTTTATGATATTCAAATAGATGTTTTTATTCAAATCATAAAACTTTTATAGGCCACCTGCGGCGGCCACAGTCCATAAAGGGACTGCACTCCGATTCCAGTAGAATCTGAGCTACTTCCAAGCGCTAACAACCTGGCATTTTCTTTTTTTTTCACACAGTCTGAGGAGATTAGGAACGAGGAGAATCGATCAGAAAAACAAATGACCACTTTCTATAATGAACCCGTTCAACACATTTTTGACCACCTCTGCAGGTTGAACAAACCCAAATACCTCATCGGCATCGATGGGCCGGGCGGCAGCGGCAAATCCACACTGGCGCAGGAATTGGCAAACGCCCTCCCCGGCAGTGTTGTTGTGCATCATGATGATTTTTACAAGCCAAAATATTTACGCGATGCGGTAGCCCGGGCCGGAATCGGGGAGTATTTCGACTGGCAACGATTGGAGCGGCAAGTGTTGCAGCCTTGTGCTGAAAACCGGGAAATAATGTATCAAAAATATGACTGGATAAATGACGTTCTCGATACCTGGCAGACAATTCCCGGCGCAACTAGCGTGATCGTCGAAGGCGTCTATAGCATTCGCAGGGAACTGGCCGGTTATTATGACCTCAAGATATGGCTCGACTGTCCCGCCGATGTTTGCCTGGTGCGGGGAATTATTAGGGATGGTGAAGCCATGAAAGAATACTGGCAAAATGTGTGGATGAAGCAGGAACAGGAGTATTACCGGCAACATCAACCGCAGTTACGAGCTGATATTAGAATTAATATTTACCATGTATGAGCTGAATAATTTCCACTCTGCACCGCTAGTTCCGCTCACCCCATCCAAAAACCCTTGCGGTGTGAAACGCCCAGAGTTTTGCGGCAATGGGGACAGAAATAGATATACCGTTTACCTAAAAATGCGTTCAACTGCCGACACCACACCGTATCCAGCTTTTGGCTGCAATGGGGACAAACAGGGTATTCATCCGGTTTTTCAATACATTCGATCATGATGAATCCTTTCTTATTTAAGTAGCAGCATTCGCCTGGTTTGTTTAAAAGCGCCGGCTTTAAATTCGCAAAAATACAGACCGGATGGCATTGCCGTCGCCTGCCAGTTAAAAGTGTGATTACCGGCGGCAATTTTTTTGTCCACCAGGGTTGCCACAGCCTGCCCAAGCAGGTTATAAATGGTGACCGTAACCCGTTCCTCGCGTGGGAGAGTGAAAGATATGGTGGTGCCGGCGTTAAATGGATTGGGATAGTTGGGTAAAAGCTGACAAGATAGCGGTCTGCCGGTGTTTTGATCGTTTATGGACGACAACAGGTTGTTTTTAAACAGTAACACACCGCGATATCTGTCGAGTACATAAATTTGATTACCGGCCACTGCCACATCGCTCAAATCAATATCGTTTACCAGGTAACTGGTTGCCAGGGTTGGGGTTTGCGGATCACTGAAATTAAGAATATTAAGACCGTACATGCCGCCGCCAACATACAGGTATTCGCCATCTGCCGCCAATGAAGCGCCATAAATTCTGTCGTTATACATCCCTGCGGCTACCGGCGCAGCAGGATTACTGATATTCAACGCCCGGATTTTAACAGTACTATAGCGATTACCCAGGTAAATATAATCACCGGATAGAGCCATATCGTCAATGGAAACATCATCCGTATAGGTCGCAACCTGTTGCGGATTTGCAGGATCGGATATGTTTAGAATTCGCAACGTTCTCCAATCAACCAGGTAAGCATACGGCCAGCGAATAATAAAACGCGACGCGGCGCTATTTAAACCGGTAAAAGCGCCAAGCAGTACCGCCCGTGAAGGACTGGAAATATCATAAATCCTGAATTCATCGGATTTACGGAGATAGAGGTAGGGTTCGTTGACAACAAAAGCGCTGATCTGGAAATTATCAATGTACCAGGTATTGAGAATATCCAGGTTTTCCGATGCCAGGTCAATTTTATGAAGATGGCCGTAATACTCTTCCGCCACATACCCTGTTGCGCCATCAATCTGCAAACCGGCCAAATACTGGGTACCGAATTCTTTGAATGTTTGTGAACCGTTAACTGTCAGCGCGCCATGGTCGTTTACAAGACGCGTGAGGGTGGCATTGGCGTCAAGCAGGTAGAGATTGTTTCCGTCCGCCTCGATCCGGTCGATTATCGAAAAAAAAGAAACCTCGCCCAAAAGAGTACCCCTGGTAACAGCGCTGATATCAAAAACATAAACGCTGCCGTCCAGGGTTGGCTTGATAAAGTATGGTGGATAATACAATGTTCCCAAATAGTAATCATTTCGCGAAAACTCGCTGATCTTGCGCCAGTTGGTCATATCGGTAACATCATACACAGTTATTCCGGAGCCTGCACAATACGCCAGGTTGCCAATAAAGGTGGGGATGCTGAAAGTAGAATTTACAAATGACGAAACCCGCACGGGCTGCAGCGGTTGGCTCAAGTCAAAAACAATAACGCTATCATCATCGGTTTTTGCCATACCGTAATTGTTATGAACGCCAAACAACAAGGCGATCTCTTCCGGGATCATCACACCCCCTTTTTGCGGCGCTGCGGGATTGGATATATCGAGGCAGTAAAGTGAACCGGCGCTATATCCCAGATCCTGCCGTGATTTCAGATAAACCACATTACCCTTTTTCCCTAAAACGGAGACCCCCAATTCCGTAGTAACCGTAGCCAGTTTGACCGGCTTTTTCGGATCGGCCAGGCTATACATGGTGAATCCTTTAGTATTTGCCATATCGTTATAGGTAATCAGGGTATCGCCTTGCCGGAACAGAAAAGCGCTTGGGATGTTTAGAGTCGTTTTGTTTTCTTCCACCGGGTTATTTATATCGCCCAGGTTGCAGGTGCGGAGTTTATTGCCGTCCGTATAATATAGATATGGAGCGACATATATATAATCATCAATCCGGAGTTCTGCTTCAGAAACCAGTTGGGGATGCAAAATATCCTGGACATTATAAAAACGCAGCTTGCCTTCGCCATATACCGGAAAGGCCATATAATCACCAACTATGAACGGTTCTTCCAGGGTTTTGTCGGAGACCCATTTACCATAGGACGCGGGTTTGGTCGGATCGCTGACGTTGTAAGCTTTAAAGCCAAAGCTGTCCCGCGTAACATAAGCGATGCCATTTTGTACGGCAACCGCCGAAGCATACATATCACCGCAACTGCCAATTTTTTTAACCGCGGGATCAGTGAGATCATGCATATCGACGCAGTAATGGGTATCGTTAACCAGGTAAGCGATATTGGCATTAATTGCTATATCCAAAACCTGGCCTTCCAGGGTTGTAACGGCTTGCGGTTGATTGATGTTCGTAAAATCCACAACCTGAACATCATTATCCCCGCAGATGAACACGGTAGAGCCGGCTGCGCCGACATGAGGTGTTGAAAATCCGGCGGCATAGGTTGATACTTTGGCTGGTGAGGCGGGATTTTGAATGTCGACAATGCACAAGCCTGCGCTATAGCAAGACAGAAATGCATAGTTGCCACTCACCGCCACATCGGCGATCCAATTTTCGGGTTTGAAATCTATGAGAATTTGCGGATTTGCGGGATTGCTAATATCCAGAATCCGCAGCCCGTCGCCAAGGGCAGCAATATAAGCGTAATTGCCCTGCACCACTGTTTTTAAAGCAACAATATCTTTAATTTCAGCCACTTTATGCAAACTGGCCGGATTGGAGATATCGAGAATGAGCAGTCCGGCATCAGTGGCGGAAATATATGCATAATGTCCTGCGATAGTAATACTGCGAATATACCCGGAACCCTTGTATTGTGAAATTTGCTGAAAATTGCCGGTATGAAACACTGTTATAAACGCGCCATGACCAACGAATATGGCGCTGTCATATACGGCAATGGCGTTTGCCGGGCCGGCAGGCCATTGATTTTGCAAGTCGATTTCAGCCGCTCTTGCATGATGCGGCGTAAATGTAATAAAAAATAACAGGATTATCATAAAGTACAAGCGAAGCATGAATTTATTATCCATAACCATTCCCTTCCAGATGACCGTAGTAATTTCCACAGAAAAGAGCTAGCCCTTGTTTGTTCTTGTAAACACTATAAAGCCGGGGTTAATCAGTTTATACGCAGCCGAAAACACACGAAACGTTAAAATTTAACAAAATTCATCAGTATTCACAAGAGTAAAAATCATTACATGACCTGGATCAGTAACACATGTTGCGGGATCGCCCTGACAATGTATAATCGCGGTTGCTTATTAGCGGAAAAATGAGTAGCTTAATCGCTTGTAAAAATATTAACTTGTGCAGGCATATTTATCATTCAAAGTGAGAGTGTAAATGGACATCGACAAACCAACCTGGCAAAAACTGAAATGGGGATTTATAAAGAAGCACTTACATTATAACGATGAAGAACTTGAGCAATTTAAAAGCAATCCCCGCAATGAACTGCTGCTGGATAAGAGCCTGGAATTGGCGAACAAGCGGATCATCATCACAATCATCGATGCGCATGGCTGCAATAGCGGGCATAAAACCGGCGATAAATTTGTTTTTGACGGCTCCGGCAACCTGTTAAGTAAAGAGAATCCAGATAAAGTGTGCGTGTTTGCATTAAACGCCGCGGCTACCCTGGTTTATACGGCCTGCGAATTGTTTTACGCCGGGGTTGATCCCAACACGATGAAATTCAAGCGCATCAACTGTTTTGATGTCGGCTTGCCATGCGGCGGCTGGGGCAAAATCGTGATGGAAATTTCCATGGTAGACAAAGAATAACCGCAACCGGATTCATAGAATAATTGAAATAGAATCATCTTTTATATGGCGCTCATTTCCCTGCAAAATATCAACATCGCCTTTGGCGGACCGCCGGTTCTTAACAACCTGAACCTGCAAATCGAGAAAAATCAGCGTATTTGTCTGTTAGGCCGTAATGGCGCCGGCAAAACGACCCTGATGCACATTATCGCCGGAACCCTGACGCCGGACGGCGGCGCCATTCACCGGCAAACCAGTTTAAAAGTCTCAACTTTTGCGCAGACCGTGCCGCAAGATGTGTCCGGCCCGGTTTTTGAAGTTATTGCCGGGGGATTGGGCGTGAAAGGCGACTTGCTGGTGCGTTATCACCACGAGGAGCAGCGTATTGCGCAAACGCCCGGCGCAGATCACAGTCTGCTTAACCGCCTGCATGAAGAGTTGGATGCAGTGAACGGCTGGACGGCCCGCGAAGAGATTGCCATAATAATGACCAAAATGGCAATTGACGACGACTGGCAGTTTCAGAATTTATCCGGCGGACAAAAACGACGGGTGCTGCTGGCAGCGGCGCTGGTAGCCGAGCCGGATCTGCTGCTGCTCGATGAACCCACTAATCACCTCGATATCGCTACTATAACCTGGCTGGAAGAATACCTGCTGCGGCTGCATTGCACCATTCTGTTTGTTACCCACGACCGTATGCTGCTGCGCCGGCTGGCCACGCGCATTATTGAACTCGATCGCGGCGAACTGGTGGACTGGGCCTGCGATTATGATACTTTTTTAAAACGCCGCCAGGCTGTGCTTGAAGATGAAGAAAAAGAATGGGCGCGCTTTGACCGCAAACTGGCGGAAGAGGAGATTTGGATACGGCGCGGCATTAAGGCGCGTCGCACCCGTAACGAAGGCCGGGTGCGGGAACTGTTGAAAATGCGCGCCGAACGCAGTCAGCGCCGTGAGCGGGAAGCCAATGTCGAATTTCAGGTAACCGAAGCGCAAAAATCCGGCAAGCTGGTCATCGAGGCGAAAAATGTAACTTTTGGCTATGGCGAACAACCGGTGATCCGGAATTTCAGTACCGTAGTACTGCGCGGGGACAAGACCGGTATTTTAGGTCCAAACGGCTGCGGCAAGACCACGCTGGTCAACCTGCTGCTGGGCAACCTCGCGCCACAGTCCGGCAGTATTCGGCGCGGCGCCAACCTGGCGATCACCTATTTCGATCAACTGCGCGAACAGCTTGACGAAGAAAAATCCGTGCGCGATAATGTGCTGGAGTTTGGCGACATCGTTACATTGAACGGGCAAAATCGCCATATTCTCTCCTATTTGCAGGATTTTCTGTTCACCCCGGATCGGGCTCGTTCGCCGGTAAAATCATTATCCGGCGGGGAACGTAACCGGCTGCTGCTGGCCAGAATTTTTACTCGTCCCGCCAACGTTATGGTATTCGACGAACCCACCAACGACCTGGACGCCGAAACCCTGGAACTGCTGGAAGATCTGCTGGTAGAATTCTCCGGCACGGCGCTGGTCATTTCGCACGACCGGATGTTCTTGAACAATGTGGTTACCAGTACGCTGGCGTTTTCCGGTAACGGACTGATCAAGGAATATGCGGGCGGGTATGACGACTGGCTGATGCAGAGCCGCTCTCAGCAAACTCAACAGCCGGTTAAGGAAACTATCAAGATCGACCGCAAACAACAGTACAAGGAAGAAAAAAAAGCCCGGCAAAAAAGAAAGCTGTCGTTCAAAGAAACGAAAGAACTGGAAGCCCTGCCGGCGCACATTGAAGCGCTGGAAACCGAACAACGCGAGCTATACGCCAAAATGGCCGAGCCGGATTTTGTGCGGGTAAAAGAGAATGTGGTCTCCGCTAAAGCGCGCCTGGCTGAAGTAGAGCAGGACATTGCCCGGGCGTATACCCGCTGGGAACAACTGGAAGCAGTGGGGGAAGAATGAGAGGACAATCGGGGTTGATAATTTCATCAATAGCACAAACAAGCGTTATTCGTCAATATCCTGATCCTGTAGCTTTTGTTTGCCATGCCTTATAGTTAAAATAACTGTTGACTCTAGCTGAATTTTGTAGATTATCCGGTAATTGCCATAAATTAATTCCCTGATATCCGCGCGTTTTAATTCCGGCACAACCCTCCCGCTTTTGGGAAAAAGCTGTAAATTTTCAATTTTTTCGAATAAATTCTCAGCCCATTTTCTGGCGGCATCGGGCTTGTCCAGACTTATGTAATCCATAATTTCATTCATTCTGGATAAGGCAAGCGCAGACCAGACAATTTTCATTTTTCTAGCCTCGCTAATACTTGTTTTTTAACATTTTCATGTTCTATAACCAACCCGTCATTTATTTGTTTTTCTGCGATTTGGATATCCATAAGAATCTCAATTTTTTGCAATAACGTTTCGTATTCCGAGACATCAAGAAGTACTGCCGCGCTTTTGCCTCTTTGGGTGATTACCATAGGTCTTTTAGTGGTTCGGACCTTTTCAATATAATCGGCCACATTGGCGCGAAATTCCGAAAGCGGTTTTATATCTTCATCTAATTTGATTCTGGCCATTTTGTCTCCTTTATCTTTAATTGTACCAAATTATGAACAATTGAATGTACAAAAAGTGATATTTCATGTCAAGAGAAATAAAAAATTTTAGGCTCTATATTGTTTACTGTGAGTAATTATACCGATTGCCCATTATTTTTACCAAGGGAAAAAACTAAAAAAGGTATATAGATAGATACTAAAAGTTGTAATAAATAAAACAGACATAAACAAGGATACTCTTTTACTCCTCTGCGACCTCAGCGTTCTCAGCGGTTTCAATCTTTTTTATTTAACCGCAGAGGTCGCAAAGGACGCGGAGAAAAACATTAAATAATTGATATTATAGTACTTATTGGTTCATATTTCGTCATGATAAATATATGATACACATGTTTGATAAATTGAAAGTAATTAAAAATTTTTTCCCGTATCAAGTTATTATACGATAAATCTGTATCAACAAAAATTTGCATTGAACATGACTTTTAAAATAAACTTGAATAATAAACGAGATCTCAAATTATGTTTGATATCTACCCACTACAAACAATATAGAACCAATATTTATAACTTAATCAATATGATCTATTTTATTGCAGGTAAACTTGAATTTAATTACCCACACTTTTTAATATAGAGCCGGAACTTTATTATTATTAACAAGATATTTTTAAACTCTGTTCCACTCCTGACGGGGCTAGCGATATGGAATGATACGGATTAATTTAGAAATATATCATCTCAACGGGATTGATGTTGCCGGAAACCCGGGAAAAAACAGGATTACTGTGCATTATAGCGGAACAAAGATAAAACATTGTTGCTGAATCATGTTTTCATCTGCGTTCATCTGCGGCATCTGCGGATAATGTCCTAAATATTGTACCAGGGAATAGAATTGAACCACGAAGAACACAAAGGTGAACGAAAGAGTCAAGTCCGATCCTCTCAATACGTCCCGAAAGGTAAAGTAACGGGACGACCCGACGACCGGATTTGATAAAAAAAGGCGGGATTGAATCCCGCCCTGCAACTGTTATTTGCGAAACAGAGTTTCGCATTCAATTTCCGCTCCAAACCGGAGTTTGGAGCGGAGATTCCTGGGTTCTCGGACGGCCTGACATCCCCAGGCCGAGAAAAGTTCACCACACGTAATATCTATTCAAACAACGTCAAATCAACCGTTTCAGCCATTTTCACATAACCGGCTTCGTTGGGATGCAAATGGTCGCCGCCGTCCACTTCAGTTTGCAGCATGGTCGGGTCATCCGCTTTGCGCATAGCGGCGTCAAAATCGATCACCCCGTCAAAATGACCGGCAGCGCGAATCCAGGTATTCACCTGCTGCCGGGCTGCTTCACGGGCATCGGTATCATAAAATGATTCGCCAAACGGTAATATGGTCGCGCCATAGACCAGAATATTGTTGGCATGAGCAGTGATGACCATCTGCTCATAAGCGGCAATCAGATCATTCGCAATGGCTGTTGCGTTGGTATCTGCCGCCTGACCGAGATCGTTAACCCCTTCCAGAATGATCGCCCAGCGTACGCCGGCCTGGTTCACAATATCGCGTTCAAAACGATTTATCGCTGCCGGGCCCAGGCAATCGCGCAGCACACAGTTGCCGCCCAGACCTTCGTTAAGTACCGCTACATTTTGGGTTTTGGCGTTTTCCTGCAGACGACGAGCCAGTTCATCAGTCCAGCGGTTTTGTTTGTTGGTGCCTGAGCCGCGACCGTCAGTGATCGAATTGCCCAACACCGCAACCGCAGCGCCGGAAGCCGATACCACATCGATGCCGTTGATCACATACCAGTGATCCATCTGTTTGGCGCCGATAAAGTCCCCGGCGGCAACCTTGTTGCCTTCAAACAGGTACGAAGTCGTGCGCGAGCCGGGGTGACCGGTTACGTCCGGGGAGGTATCGCCGAACAGTATAGTTATCGTCACATTGCTGCGTGGGGCCAGGGTAAAATCAATTGGATCGGAGGTTACTGCGGTACCCGGCGCCATGGTCACTTCCGGCGCCCCGGCAAATAATAATTTGGTATCGGTTTCCGTATCAATAACACTTGCGTCAACTGAAACGGCAATGCGTGCCTCTTTCAAGGTAACCGGACTGGTACTGAATTCATTGGAGAATTTAACCCGTATCCGCTCGCCGCCGATTGAAACCCGCACGATTTGCCGCAGTGAATTGTTGGTCAAACCCGGTTTTGCGGGCGGCATATTGCCGGGCTCAACGAGCTGCTGTGAACAGTTCCAGGTTCCCACCCATTTCTCAACCGGGTTGGTGGTTTCTGTCGGTGATGATTTTTGACACATGATGAAACCAAGTGCAAGTACGGACAAAACCGTAAAGGCGGCCAAAGAACGATTAAAAGACCGGAAACGCTTTGCAACGGAGATGTTCTGCATTTTTGTTTTAATGAACATGAGCGGCAATCCTCCTGTTTGGTAATTGATTTATTTAATTAAAATAATTACATGATACCAAATAAAACCATCGGCTAGAATGCAGGTCTGTTATGCGGTGGTTTAATAGTTTTGAGTATGATGGAATTTTCAATATCTCAATAATTTCAAACTTAAAAAATTGAACCGGTTTATTTTTCAAACATCTTAATTAATTTATTTTTCCAATAACATGCAAGTAAAATATGAAAATTTGCGAAATATTTTTTTACAATCTTTTACAAATCGCCGGGGAACTCACAAATGGTAAATAGGGAAAATTAAAGAATGGCGGAGTATGACAAACTACAAGCCCGCAGTGCATAAAATGGAATGAGAATTGACCAGCAAAGATAAATGGAGAATTGTAATGGCGGATAGAACCGACAATAATTCTCTCCGCCATTAATTGAAAGAATAGTTTATTTTATCAACATCACCTTCTGTACCTGCTCTGTATCTTGAGTAAGCAGGCGCACCAGGTAACTGCCGCTGGCCAATGGGACGCCGTTATCATCCGCGCCGTTCCAGGTTACCTGGTAACTGCCGGCCGGTTTGTGCCCGGTTTGCAATTCTCTAACTTTGCGGCCCAGCATGTCATAGACCGTCAAACTCACCTCCCCATCCGCAGCCAGCTCGTAGGCGATCAACGTACGCGGATTGAACGGATTCGGATAAGCCTTTGCCAGAGTCGTCGTCAACGGCAAGGCGGCAACATTAATTGATAAGGATGAAAGAACGGTTATATCGCCATTTTTATTTACATCGCTGAGGCGGTAGCTATAACGCGTGCCGGCCTGCGTGGTGTTGTCGGTAAAGGAATACTCGTTACGGCTGGAGCTATTGCCACGACTTGACAGCGCCGCTTCGGTTTGATATGAAGCAATAACCTGCCAGGCTGCGGAAGCGCCCTCGGCGCGTTCCAGAATAAAGCCCAGGTTGTCCGTTTCGCTCTCGGTCGCCCATTCCAGAACAACCGCCTGGCCCGTACAACGGGCGGAAAAACCGGTCAGTTCCACCGGCAGGCTGACATCGCCGCCATCCTGCCAGGAGAGATATGGATAGCCATCGTTGATTGCCTGAGAATAATCCATATCCCAGTAATCATTTACGCCATTACTTGCTTCCATTTCAAAATCCCAGCCGGCGTCGGTAAAAGTCGTGTGATTTTTCATTTGCGCAGTGGTTTTAGCTGTAGCGCCGGTTCCGGTGGTTTGGCCGGTGGCCTGGCTGTCAAAAAAATTGGCGGTATATGAGCATCCAGAAGATACATAACCAATAAATCCCTTATTTGTTTCAGCGCCGCAAATAACGCTGCCGGTGGCATAACAATATTCAAAGGTATCGCCGTCGCCGGAGCCGCAAAAGGCGCCGAAAGTGGTTGCCCAGCCGCCTGTACGGGTCACAGCACTGCGGGAATAGCAATTGCGGTACGTACATCCATCAGAGTATCCGACAAGCCCGCCGTTATTGCCGTATTCATCTGCCCCCCCGCTGACAGCGCCCGTACAATAACAACGGTCAACAGAACTACTACTATTAGAACCCACAATGCCGCCAGCCGCATTCCATTCAGCGTGGACTGTGGCGGAAGAATAACAGTTTTGAATAGATGATGAGGAGTAAGCATATCCAACCAGCCCGCCACAGCAGTCTGTACTGGTAACACTGCCGCTGCCGGAGCAATTGTTTACAGTACTTGTTTCTGATTGTCCCACCAGGCTGCCTACAAAAGTATCACCGGAAATATTTACACCAACAAGCACAAGATTTGAAATGCTAGCTCCGTTTGTATAGCCAAACAACCCTATAAACATATTAAAGGGTCGATCAATAAACAAATTACTTATGGTATGATTCCCACCGTTATAGCTACCGGTAAAATGGGTTGCCACTGTACCGATCGGTGAAAATCCCTCGCCTTCATTCCAGGTTGAAGTAGCCGCAGCATCGATATTGGCGGTTTGTTCGAAATACGATCCCCATGATGCGGTATTGGTGCTGATCCACAACAAATGATCCAGGGTGGATACCTGGTATTTATCTCCCGATGTGCCGGAGCCGGGGGGCTGAGTTCCATCGGCAAAGAGCATACCTGAACAGAGAATTATTGCAAACAAAGGCAGTAACAATTTTTTCATTTTAACCTCCGGGTTAGGACACAAGTTCTCGATAAATATGTATAATTTCGATTGATTTGAAAAACCAAAGTATACCAATTCAAATATTAATTGATAATTTCCCGATCCGGATTCCTCGTCCCACTTGTTGTAAATATGAATAAAATAATTAACAAACTTTTTAAATAACATGCAAGAGAAATTTTAATTTGATAAAAAATATTAAACAGCTTTTCCCCATTCAATAACAACTCTCCCGGCGAATAAAGTATAAACATTATCCGCCGGAAAAGCAGACTTTTTTATTTCAGGAACATTACTTTCTGAACTTGAGTAATGTCTTTGGTTTGCAAACGCACCAGGTAACTGCCGCTTGCTAACGGAACGCCGCTGTCGTCGGCGCCGTTCCAGATTACCTGGTAACTGCCGGCTGATTTATGCCCGGTTTGTAATTCCCTGACCTTGCGGCCCAACATATCGAATACCGTTATACTCACATCGCCATCCACAGCAAGATCGTAGGTGATTACTGTGCGCGGATTGAACGGATTCGGATAAGCCTTTGCCAGCGTCGTCGTTAACGGCAGGGCTGTAACCTCAATGGATAAGGAGGAAAGAACTGTAATGCTGCCATTTATATTTACATCACTGAGGCGGTATTGATAGTTCATACCTGCTACTGTGGTATTATCGGTAAAGCTATATTCTCTGCAGCTTGTTGAATTGCCGCGGCTTTGCAAAGCTGCGTTGGTTTGGTACGAAGCAATAACCTGCCAGGTTGCGGAAACGCCATTGGCGCGTTCCAACACAAAGCCGAGGTTATCCGTTTCGCTCTCGGTGGCCCATTCCAGAACTACAGCTTGTCCTGCACAATGCGCGGAAAAGCCGGACAGTTCCACCGGCAGGGCCGTTTCGCCGCCATTCTGCCAGTCCAAAAAGGGATAGCCGTAGTTAAAGGAACCGGAAAGATCCATGTCCCAATAGTCATTCGTGCCATTGGTGGTTTCCATTTCAAAATCCCAGCCGGCGTCGGTAAAGGTAGCCAGCGTTTTCATTTCTGCCTCGGTTTTCGGAGTAGCGCCGGTTCCGGTGGTTTGACCGGTGGCTTGGCTGTCAAAAAAATTAGCAGTAGTGGTACATGCATCATATACATGTCCAATAAAACCCTTGCTTGTTTCACTGCCACAATCAACCCCGCCGGCAGCATAACAATATTCAAAAGTATCGCCATCACCGGAGCCGCAAAAGCCGCCGACAGAGGTTGCGGTGCCGCTTGTACGGGTCACATCACTGAGGGAATAGCAATTATAATAAAAACTATTTAAAGAGTATCCGGTAAGCCCGCCGGTATCGGATTCCCCGTTGACGTTGCCTGTAGAATAACAATTCTCAATTACAGGGGCGTCGCAACTGGACGCTATGATACCGCCAGCTCCATCGGCGCCATATACATTGCCGGAATAATAACAATTTTGAATCAATGCGTTCCCTCCGCCTATTCCAACCAGTCCGGCCGTATAATAACCTGTGCCGGTAACCTCACAGGTACAATGACTGTTGATTATGTCAGAATCACTAATGGTGCCAATTAAACCGCCTAAATACATATATCCTTCAACACTGCCGCTGCTGGAGCAGTTGTTCACAGTACTATTTGCACCTAGAGAACCCACCAAGCTGCCTAAAGCGACATTACCGGTAATATCCGCATTAACAAGCGCAAGATTTGATATGGTTGCGCCAGATACAAGGCCAAACAAACCTACATAATCTTCGGATGGACGATTAATATACAAGTTGCTAATGGAATGATTACCGCCGTTATAAGAACCGGTAAAATCAGGGTCTCCATTGCCAATCGGTATAAATCCCGCGTTGTCGTTCCAGGAAGAGGTTTCCGCGGCATCGATATTGGCGGTTTGGGAAAAATACGAACCCCATGACGCCGGATTGGTGCTGATCCACAATAAATGATCCAGGGTGGATACCAGGTATTTATCACCCGATGTGCCGGAACCGGGGGGCTGGGTTCCCTCGGCAAAGAGTATACCTGAACAGAGAATTATAGCAAACAATGGCAGTAACAATTTTTTCATTTTAAACCTCCGGGTTAGAACATACAGTTCTTGAAAAATCTGCACAATTTCGATTGATTTGAAAAACCAAAGCATACCAATTAATATATTAATTGGTCATTTTCCGATCCGGATTCATCGTCCCACTTTTTTCGAAAATGAATGAATTAATTAACAAACTTTCATAACAACATGCAAGAAAAATTTATGTTTAACAGAAAAAATAGCGGCTGCGCCAAGATGGGTTTTTATTTTGCCACCCAAATTTCTAAAATGAACGATTATTTTTTTACAAGGAATTTTTTAAAAGAACCACGTAGGATGGGCAGTGTTCTACTACAGTGATAAATTATTTAATAATAAAACATTAAATGTTTTCATGTTCGATGCAACGACAGTGGGACACTGCCCATCGTTTGTCATTGTAAAAAAAATTATATTTCTTCTCTATCAATTTATAAATTCAGGTACTATTTAAAATATTCAAGCTTGAACACTACTTGATAAAAAATTTCCGGCGGATAAAGTAAATAAAATTCTCCGCCGGAAAAGTAGATTTGAAACAAAAGTATTATTTCAGGAACATCACTTTCTGCACCTGGTTTGCATCATTGGTTTGTAAACGCACCAGGTAGCTGCCGCTTGCCGCCGGTGCACCGCTGTCGTCCGCGCCGTTCCAGGTCACCTGGTAGCTGCCGGCCGGTTTGTGTCCGCTTTGCAGTTCTCTAACCTTGCGGCCCAGCATATCGTATACCGTCAGGTTCACATTCGTATCATGCGCCAGTTCGTAGGCGATCAACGTGCACGGATTGAAGGGATTCGGATAAGCCTTTGCCAGCGTGGTTGTCAATGGCAGGGCGGTAACCTCAATGGACAAGGAGGACTGAACAGTTATGCCGCCATTTATATTCACATCGCTGAGACGGTACCTGTAACCCGCCCCGGCCTGCGTGGTATTGTCGGTAAAGGAATATTCGTTACGGCTGGAGCTATTGCCGCGGCTTTTCAGCGCCGTTTCGGTTTGGTACGAAGCGATCACCAGCCATGTCTGTGTCGCACCTTCGGCGCGTTCCAGAATAAAGCCCAGGTTATCCGTTTCGCTCTCAGTGATCCATTCCAGTACAACCGTCTGACCGTCACAGCTGGCGGAAAAAGAGGATAATTCAACCGGCAGGGCTGTCTCGCCGCCGTTCTGCCAGTCCAAAAACGGATAGCCGTCGTTATAGGAACCGGAAAGATCCATATCCCAATAGTCATTCGTGCCATTGGTGGTTTCCATTTCAAAATCCCAGCCGGCGTCGGTAAAGGTTGACAGCGTTGTCATTTCCTCGGTAGTTTTGGCTGTAGCGCCGGCGCCGGTGCTTTGACCGGTAGTCTGGCTGTCAAAAAAATTGGCGGTAAATGTTCCGCCCGAAGTACTTCCGGCAAAACCTCTGTCAGTTGCAGAGCCGCAACTGACGCTGCCGGCAGCATAACAATATTCATACGTGCCATTAGAACTGGTACCGGTAAATGCCCCAAACGTGGTATTGCTGCCTGAAGTTCGGGACACTGAACTAGTTGTATAACAATTGCTAAACTGTACGTTTTCAGTATAACCGGAAAATCCGCCTACCGTACCGGTTCCACTCATATTACCGGTACAATAAGTATAACGGATAACACTGCCGCTTAAATTGGAACCTACGATTCCGCCAACACCGACCAGGCCGGTCACATTGCCGGTAGTATAACAATTTTCAATCAGTCCCCCGCCACTCAACCCTGCCAGCCCTGCCGTATAGTAACCTGTGCCGGTGACATCACAGGAACAATGACTGTTCATTATTGAACCGGAATTATCTCCGACCAGCCCGCCGACATAATAATTACCGGTTACACTGCCGCTGCTATTGCAGTTATTTATTGTTCCGTCAACTCCGCCAGCCAAACTGCCAACTCCGGCGGAACCCGTTATATTAACACTTGCAAGACTAAGGTCGGATATGGTAGCTCCGTACAAGAGACCAAACATGGCAACATAACTGGAAGATGGACGATTAATAGTTAAATTACTGATAGTATGATTATCCCCATCATAGGAACCGGTAAAATTATCGGTACCATTACCAATCGGTGAAAAACCTGCGCCTTCATTCCAGGTTGCCGTGGCCGCGGCATCGATATTGGCGGTTTGAGTAAAATAGGAACCCCAAGAAGCCGTATTGGTGCTTATCCACAACAAATGATCCAGGGTGGATACCAGGTATTTATCTCCCGATGTGCCGGAACCGGGGGGCTGGGTTCCATCGGCGAAAAGTAAACTAGAACATAAAATAATTGAAAGAGAAAGCAGTAACAATTGTTTCATTTGGGGCCTCCGGGTTTGTTAATGTAATGAACTTGTTGTAGTTAACAAAAAATGTGCCGGCATGATAAAGCCTGTCGGTTTGTCAAATTGAGTCTGTAAGGTAACTATTTCATTATTACTATCGATAATATAATTCTATGCCGCGACAACATTTTACCGCGTCCATCCGAATGATACCTTTCATAATTAATCATTGGCCCGATACTGAAAGCAGTAAAATCATATACGGAGGTTAATGATATATCATAAAAGGAATTCCAATCTGAAAAACCCTCTTTATAATTCTTGTGAACGGCTTCTCCCATAATACCAATACCAACTTGTGGTAACAAATAGACCTTTTTTGTTATTTGTATTGGACATCCTAATTGCAATTCATTGGTCACCCCTGTATACTTGTAGTTTGTAAAATCCCCGTCCCAAAATGATGTATTGTAATTCGTAGAATGATGGCATGCTTTAAATTTGAAAACAATATTGATTTTTGACTCTATATTTACTGGAATGAAAAATCCCCAGCAGGTTCCTTCCGGGTTGATTTCAAATCTGTTGACCATAGAGCCGGTAGCTTCATTGACACCAATAAACAAACCGCCGATCTCCTGAGTAAAGCCTTTACACGCCAAAACCAAAAGTACCAGAACCAGTATTTTGCTTTTCATGCTCTCCCTCTTTACTAAAAAAATACAGTTTACTCACCCCACCCGGCCTGAAATAAAATGAAGATAAAAAATCCTGAAAAAGCAATTTTTTAAAAAACCATCAATGATTTAATATAAAGGATTTTCCCCCGTTAAACAACTATTATTATGAGTAATAAAAAATTTTTTCAAAAAAACATGACTTGCGTTGATAATAGAGCTCTTTTTCCAAAAATGCTGGTATAAACCCGGTTTGAGATTCATTATACCCCTGAACCATGACCGAATGCAGCTTCACAGGTTCTTGATTCCCGGTTTATTACGCTGTTAAGCGGCATCTCCCCTTTTAGCGCTTTTTTCCAGTTCGCGTTTTAAATATTGCCCCGTATACGAGTGTTCCATTGCGGCTATCTGTTCCGGTGTGCCGGTCGCTATAATGCGCCCGCCGTCGTCGCCGCCCTCCGGGCCCAGGTCGATAATATGATCGGCAGTTTTCACCACATCCAGTTGATGCTCGATGACAATTACAGTATTGCCCCGCTCTACCAGGGTGTTCAGCACGTTCAGCAGCATTTTGATATCTTCAAAATGTAGACCGGTGGTCGGTTCATCAAGAATATATATAGTCTTACCGGTGCCGCGCCGCGACAATTCCGTAGCCAGTTTCACCCGCTGCGCCTCGCCGCCGGACAGGGTGGTAGCCTGTTGTCCCAGTTTAATATAACCCACGCCCACATCGTACAGGGTTTGCAGCTTGTTTTGAATGGCCGGGATCTTTTTAAAAAATTCCAATCCCTGCGATACGGTCATATCCAGTATATCCGCAATGGATTTACCCTTGTACTTGATCTCCAGGGTTTCGCGGTTGTAACGTTTGCCTTTGCACACCTCGCACGTTACATATACATCAGGCAAAAAGTGCATTTCGATTTTAATGATGCCGTCGCCCTCGCAGGCTTCGCAACGCCCGCCCTTGACGTTAAAGCTGAAACGTCCCGGACTGTAACCATGAATTTTCGAATCCGGTAGTTGCGTGAACAGATCGCGGATCTGGGTAAACACACCGGTATATGTCGCCGGGTTGGAGCGCGGCGTGCGGCCAATGGGGGACTGGTCGATGTCGATCACTTTATCAACATGCTCCAGGCCTTCTATGCTGTCATACGGTAAGGGATTTTCCTTGCTGTTGTAAAAATGCTTTTGCAGCAGGTGGAACAGGGTTTCGTTGATGAGCGTCGATTTGCCGCTGCCGGAAACCCCGGTGATGCAAATGAATAGTCCGAGCGGCAGTTCCAGATCGACATTTTTCAGATTATTACCCTGTGCGCCTCTGAGGATCAGCTTGTGCCCGTTACCGCTGCGCCGCTGCTGTGGTACGGGAATATGCCGGACCCCGGCAAGATATTGGCCGGTAATGGAATCGGGGTTGGCAGCTACTTCGGCAGGTGTGCCAATGGCTACAATCTCACCGCCATGTTCACCGGCGCCGGGGCCAAGATCGACCAGGTAATCCGCATGTTCAATGGTTTCCTGGTCATGTTCCACAACGATAACGGTATTGCCCAGATCGCGCAATCTGACCAGGGTTTCGATGAGCCGCATATTATCGCGCTGGTGCAGGCCGATGGAGGGCTCGTCAAGTATGTACAACACCCCCACCAGTTGCGAGCCGATCTGTGTGGCCAGGCGGATGCGCTGCGCCTCGCCCCCGGATAACGACCCGGCGGCGCGATCCAGCGTCAGGTAATCGAGTCCCACGTTTTTTAGAAACCCCAGCCTTTCGCGGATTTCCTTTAAAATCTGCTGGGCAATTTGCTGTTCGCGGTGGTTGAGGTGTATAGTATGAAAATAGTGCAACGATTCCTTGATGGACATGGCGGAAATATCGTGAATGGCGTATTCCCCGATACGAATGGCGCGGGCTTCTTTACGCAAGCGCGCGCCCCCACACTCCGGACAGGGGACAACGCTCATGAATTTTTCAATCCATTCGCGGATGCCCGGTGAATCGGTCTGGTGATAGCGCCGCTCCAGGTTACGGATCACGCCTTCAAATTTGTGCCGGAACACACCCTCGTGGTTGCCGCTACGGGATTTATAATCAAATTCGATCTGCTCATCGGTGCCATATAACAAGGCGTGCCGGCATTGCGGTGAAAGCTCGGCAAACGGCGTATCGATTGTGTAATTATAACGTTCCACCACTCCCTTTGCCAGGGTTATATACCAGCCTTCGCTTAATTTGCCCCACGGCACCAGCGCTCCCTTGTCCAGCGATAACGATTGATCCGGCACAACCAGGTCTGGCTGGATTTCCATTTTCGTGCCCAGGCCGTTACAGGTAGGACAAGCGCCAAACGGGGAGTTGAACGAGAACATGCGCGGCGCCAGTTCTTCATAAGAGATGCCGCAGTCGATACAGGCATAGTTTTCGCTGAAAAGCTGCTCCTCGCTGCCGACCACATCCACCAGCAGAATGCCGCCGCCCAATTTCAGCGAGGTCTCGATCGAATCGGTCAGCCGGGTTTTGATATCCGGTTTGACCACCAGCCGGTCGACGACAATTTCAATTTTATGTTTTTTGTTTTTGTCGAGGGTTATGTCGCTGTCAAGGTCCATGGTTTCACCGTCGACGCGCACGCGCACATAGCCATCCCGTTTGGCCTCGGAGAATACATCCTTGTACTCGCCCTTGCGTCCGCGCACGATCGGCGCCAGTATCTGGATTTTCGCGCTTTCCGGCAGTTCCAGGATGCGGTCGACCATTTGCTGCACGGTCTGCTTTTCAATCTTTTTGCCGCAGTTGTAGCAATAGGGCGTGCCGACACGGCTGAACAGCAAACGTAAATAGTCCCAAATTTCCGTAACCGTACCGACCGTGGAACGCGGATTGCGTCCGGTGGTTTTTTGCTCGATGGAGATGGCCGGGGATAGTCCCTCGATATAATCCACATCCGGTTTTTCCATCAAACCCAGAAACTGCCGCGCATAAGCGGACAGCGATTCCACATAGCGGCGTTGCCCCTCGGCATAGATCGTGTCGAACGCCAGCGACGATTTACCGGAGCCGGACAGCCCGGTGATGACAACTAATTTATCACGCGGGATTTCCAGGCTGATATTCTTTAAATTATGTTCCCGCGCCCCTTGTATGATAATTTTATTTTTTTCGGACATGATAATAGTATATATTTTAAATTAATATGATAATAATGTATTTATTAGGCAAATTATTCCTGGCGGGGATTTTTACGGTTTACCTGTAACTGTAACCCGGTAAAAATGGTATCACACTGCCGGATGATCTGTAACCAGGCATTAATATAACCAACCCGGCGCAGAGAACAAAGAAAAATGTTAAAAATTGGTAAAAATGTTTTTGGCCCTTGTTTGTAATCCCGGTTTGAGCCGGTTTTTGCCCTGGTTCCGGGTCTCAGATGCTGTGTGAAAACGAATCATTTTTTGCAGTGTCCAGAGATTTGGAACCTGATTAAAACAAATTTTTTGTAGGGGCGAAGCATCTGTTCCAGACTTTCTACAAATTAAATTATATCTTGGCAAAGATGCTTCGCCCGACTAAAATTTAATGGTAAATTGCATGGTATGAGTAATAACCACGATTTGCATAAAGAATTTTATTTGGTTGCCATATCGCGCCGGGGTTGTACCCCGGTGCGGGGAAAACCGGGAGGGCTTGGCCCTCCTCAACAATTACAGGGGCACAATTTGTAATACGTTCCCACAGCCCGGCAGCATTGCAGTGTGGTCCACCTGGGGCACAGGCCTGCTACAAAGAAAATCCTATGAATTCGAACTTGTTAAGACTTTTGCTGTATTTGCGGCGAGGTGGACTACACTTTATAGTGCATCGGCCGGAAAATGTCGTCTCGATACGAGCCGAATCAGCCATTTCTAAAAACAGCTTTATGTCTTGTGCAGTTCTTCTCCCAAGACCGTGCACGGTCCTACTCGACAACCGGTTTTTTCAGCAAACCCTGTCATTGCCACGACCTTCAGGTCGTGGGACATATAAAGCAAAAACATGGCTTTAGCCTAAACGAGTGTTTGACTAAAGTCAATTTATTATTGTAGTAATCCACGTCATAAATGACGTGGCAATGAGTAAAATAATTCCCCTCGCTGCACTTGTTGCATTGACAAAAGCATACCGGTCATCGGGTAGTCCCGTTGCTTCACCTTTCGGGCATTGTTTGTAGTCCCGGCTTTAGCCGGTTTTATCCTGATCGTAGCTCGGCATGGGGATGCTCCCCATGCCGCAGGTTAAAGCCGGACATGTTGTCCGGCAAATAATAATTGGTAACAGCCCCTTGTTCCAGGGCGTGAAACCCTGGAACATTTTTCGCACCGAGGTGTGAACCCCGGAGCGATCATAGTGCACTAGCCAGGAAATGTCGTCTCGATACGTCAATCCCGCCAAGCGGGGCGGACTACTCGACGACCTGGTTTGTTTGGTAAAATCTAGCATTGCCACGACCTTCAGGTCGTGGGACAAATAATGCAAAAACAGGGCTTTAGCCTAAACAAATATTTGACTAAAGTCAATTAAATATAATAATATTAACCACGTCATAAATGACGTGGCAATGAATTGTTCCTCACCCCGAACGGACAATGGCACCGTTTTCCTCAATCCGGCAGCAGCTCGGCATGGGGATGCTCCCCATGCCGCATGTTAAAGACGGACATGCTGTCCGGCAAGTAATAATTGGCAAAAGCCCCTTGTTCCAGGGCGTGAAACCCTGGAACATTTTTCGCACCGAGATGTTAATCCCGGCGCGATTAATGTGGTCGCTATAGAAAAGTGCTACGTACCTTGAAATAGCACCTTTCAAAAAACGATGTACATTTAGCTATTCAGCATATTTTGGGTATCGAGCAGCGCAAAGGTTCGTAGCACCTGGTTCCCACGCTCAATAATAACAAAGGGCAACTGATCCTTGTTCAACACATTTGCGGCGCAGCCTAATACCACCGGAGAATACGACAAAGACGATTATCAGGGGCTGTTCATCAATCACCCCTTCTCTCCCCGTATATTTTTCAAAATATTTTCACAAAAATAAAAAAATCCATTGACATTATTAAAAAAAAACCATAGAATAATGAAGCTAATTCATTTTTTATAAAAAACGGAGAGAGGATATGAAAAAAGTACTATTAACACTGTTCGTTCTGGTTACAGGTATTGTCATGCTGCAAGCGGCAGAAGATATCGCCGGACTGCTGGCCAAAGGCGATGCGGCATTCGATGCGCTGGATAATGAAACCGCTTTACAAAACTACCTGCAGGTCTACAAAGCCGATTCCATGAATTGCGAGGCATTATGGAAAATTTCCCGCGCTTATGTGGATATTGGTGAGAACGCCGCAGAGAAAAAACAAAAAGAGGATTATGCTAAAAGCGAAAAATTTGCCCGCCTGGCAGTAAAACGCTGCCCGAATGACGCCGATGCACATTTGTTCCTTTCGGTAGCCCTGGGCCGCGTTGCCCTGATCTCCGGTAAAAAAGAACAGGTACAAATGTCCAAAGAAGTAAAAGAAGAGGCAATGAAATCACTGGAACTGGCGCCGGATAAAGACATTGCCCACCATGTATTGGCCCGCTGGCACCGCAAAGTGGCAAACCTGAGCGGTATTCAGAAAACCTTTGCCAAAATATTGTACGGCGGCCTGCCCGAAGCCAGCAACGAAAAAGCGGTTGAGCATTTTAAAAGAGCCATTGAATTGAAACCCGATTATATCAATCATCACCTCGAATTAGGTCTCACCTATGAAGAGATGAGCGAATGGAAACTGGCTAAAGAAGAATACGATAAAGTCATGGCCTTGCCGGTCAGCGCTTCCGACGACCCGGATCACAAAAAAGACGCTGCCGAACGACTTCTGGTGGTAACCAAAAAAATTAAATAAACCCTGCCGACAGTAACCGATACACGGAAGAGGAGACCACCTTTCCGATGATCTTAACAACCAGAGGCTTTTAGAGTTCCTGTAATATATAGATCTGTAAAGGCGGTCTCCTTTTTTCTTGCCATACATATTTCATTCAAAAAAGTTACACTGTCTCCCCGACATAATTTAATCGGGATTCGCCTGTTTAGCTGACTTGCGATTGTCAATAAGAAAAAATAATTGAAATTTTACTTTTTTTTTTATAACTTATATGGTCATAATCCAGATATTTTCTGGCGGAACAAGCGATCCGGCTTTACATATATGGATGTGAATAAATAACTGGAATATTTATTAAATCTGCTATAAACCAGATGAAATTTGTGCGCTTGAAACACAGCCGCACAATATAATGCACACCTTTATTATTTCCCGTCGAATATATTAAGGACTGCATTATATTGATGCGGTCTGCCTGTATTTGTTATTGCTGCAAAGGCAGCAGTATATCAAAGTGATAAATTTTACATGTCCTGAAAGTATAGAGTAGAGGATAAAATGACAGAACAAGTGCAATTCCCTAATGTCAATGCCGCCGGCATACCACGTCTGTTTGGCTTGTACGACCCTGCCCTGGAACATGACAGTTGCGGCGTAGGATTCATCGCCCGGCTGGATGGCGTTCCCACCCATTCCCTGGTGGAAAATTCCATTAAAATTTTGATCAACCTGGAACATCGCGGCGCGGTAGGCGGCGATAAAGGCACCGGCGACGGCTCCGGGCTGATGCTGCAACTGCCCGATCAGTTCTTTCGCTCTTGTGAAAAAGAACTGGGCTTTCAACTCCCACCCAACGGCGAATATGCTGTAGCGATGGTTTTTTTGCCAACCGATGTCGCCCTGCGCGAAAAATGCAAAGCCCAATTTGTCCAATTCACAGTACAGGAGGGGTGTAAATTCCTTGGCTGGCGCAAGGTGCCGGTTTATAACGACCATCTTGGCGATCTGGCAAAATCCACACAACCGTATATCGAACAAATGTTCGTTACCTGCGATTCATATAGCAGCGACGCTTTTGAACGTAAACTTTATGTCATTCGCCGCCTCATGGAAAATGCAGCGCTTAAATGGATGGATCAGGATACCAGCCAGTTTTACGTTGCCAGCTTTTCCAGTAAAATCATCGTTTATAAAGGGCTGCTCACCGGTACACAATTGACAACTTTTTACCCGGATTTGTTGAATGAACAATTCATCAGTTCCTTTTCCATTGTGCACCAGCGTTACAGTACCAATACCCTGCCGACCTGGAACCTGGCGCAGCCGTTCCGCGCCCTGGCGCATAATGGCGAGATTAACACCCTGCGCGGCAATATTAACCGGATGCGCGCCCGTGAATCGCATATCACTTCCGAACTGCTTGGCGACGATGTAGATAAGATCAAGCCGGTGCTGGTAGAAGCCGGTTCCGATTCCAGCATATTTGACAATGCCCTGGAGCTGCTCATAATGGCCGGACGTTCCCTGCCCCATGCTATTATGATGATGGTGCCGGAAGCGCATGGACCCAAAATTAAGATGAGCGAGGACAAGCGCGCATTTTACGAATACCACTCCGCCCTGATGGAACCCTGGGACGGCCCCGCCGCCCTGGTGTTCACCGATGGCCGCTATATCGGCGCTACCCTGGATCGCAACGGTCTGCGCCCTGCCCGTTATACCGTAACCAAAGACGGCCTGGTGATCATGGCGTCGGAAACCGGTGTGCTGGATATTCCGGGGGATAAAATTCTCAGCCGCGGTCGCTTGCAGCCGGGCAAAATGTTTCTGGTCGACCTGGAACAGCACCGCATTGTGCCTGATAACGAGATCAAAGCAAAAATTTCCCGGCAAAAGCCTTATCGCCGCTGGGTGCGCGAAAATCATATCCAGTTGCGCGGGTTGTTTAATCCTGCCAAGATCACCAGCGAAGATTTAGCCCTGGTGCGGCAGCGTCAACACGCCTTTGGGTTTACAGATGAAGAAATAAAAATGATCATCAACCCCATGGCGTCACGCGGCCAGGAGCCGGTCGGTTCAATGGGCAACGATGCGCCGCTGGCGGCGTTATCGGACAAGCCGCAGTTGTTGTTTGCCTATTTCAAGCAATTATTCGCCCAGGTTACCAATCCGCCCATCGATCCGTTGCGTGAAGAACTGGTCATGTCCCTGGAAAGTTTTGTCGGCTGCGAAAAGAATTTTCTCGAAGAAACCCCGGAACATTATCGCGGACTTAAACTGAACCATCCCATTCTCACCCCTGAAGATATGATGCGTATCCGTGAATCCGGTCATCCGAATATCAAACCCCAATATATCGATATTTTATTCTCCGGCTATGGCGGCGGTTATTCTCTGAAAAAAGCGTTAAATTTTATTTTCGAACAGGCCAAACGTCACATTCAAAATGGCGCTACCTTGCTGGTGCTCACCGACCGCAATATGGATAAAGATCATGCGCCCATTCCGGTGCTGCTGGCGGCTTCGGGGCTGCATCATTATTTAACTAACAATGGCATCCGCAATTCGGCGGGTATCATCGTTGAATCGGGCGAGGTGCGTGAAGTTATGCACTATGCTCTGTTAGTTGCGTTCGGCGCCGATGCGATTTGTCCTTACCTTGCATTTTCAACTATTCATGAACTGGCCGAATCCAATATGCTGGAACAGCCCTGCACCGCCGAAGAGGCAATGGATAATTATATTCAGGCGGTAAAAAAAGGGTTGTTGAAAACCATCAGCCGCATGGGACTTTCAACCCTGCACAGCTTCTTTGGTTCGCAAATTTTTGAAGCCATTGGCTTGGGCAAAGAAATTATCGATAATTATTTTTGCAACACCGCATCGCGGGTTGGCGGAATTGGACTGGATGAACTGGCGGAAGAAGTGTACATGCGTCATCGTAAAGCCTTCCCGGAAAAAGGCCTGCCGGACAACCTGCTGGAAGCCGGTGGCAATTACCAGGTGCGTGTGAACGGCGAAAAGCACTTGTGGTCCACCGAAGCGATTTACAAGCTGCAACTGGCAACCCGCAACAACGATTATAAAACCTTTAAAGAATTCACCCGTATAGTCGAGCAAAATGCCGAAAACCATGCTACCCTGCGCAGCCTCTTTAAATTTAAAAAAGGCTCGCCGATACCCATCGATGAAGTGGAGCCGGTGGAAGCCATTACCAAACGGTTTGTCGGCGCCGCTATGTCTTTCGGTTCCATCAGTAAAGAGGCGCATGAAGCGATTGCCATCGGCATGAACCGCATCAACGCGCGCAGCAACTCCGGCGAAGGCGGCGAATCTCCCAGCCGCTATATTCCCCTGCCCAATGGCGACAGCCTGCGCTCGCGTATCAAGCAGATCGCATCCGGGCGTTTTGGCGTAACCACGGAATATGTTATGAACGCCGACGAGCTACAAATCAAAATTGCCCAGGGCGCCAAGCCCGGCGAAGGCGGACAATTGCCGGGGCACAAAGTGAGCGAAGACATTGCCCGTGTGCGGCATACCACGCCGGGCGTAACGTTGATTTCACCGCCGCCGCATCACGACATTTATTCTATTGAAGATATAGCGCAGCTTATTTATGATCTTAAATCGGTCAACCCTGAAGCACGGGTCTCCGTCAAACTGGTTTCCGAAGTTGGCGTCGGTACGATCGCTTCCGGCGTGGCCAAAGCCAAAGCTGATACGGTGCTCATTTCCGGGCATGACGGCGGCACCGGCGCTTCGCCGCTCACCTCCATCAAGCACACCGGCCTGCCCTGGGAACTGGGCCTGGCCGAAACCCAGCAGTCGCTTATCTATAACCGCTTACGTGATCGCATCCGCGTGCAAACCGACGGCCAGTTAAAGACCGGTCGTGACCTGGCCATTGCCACTTTGTTGGGCGCTGAAGAATACGGATTCGGCACCTCCCTGCTCATTTCGCTTGGCTGCGTCATGATGCGCAAATGCCATCTGAATACCTGCCCGGTCGGCGTGGCCACCCAGGATCAACAATTACGCGCGCGCTTTACTGGTAAACCGGATTACGTCGAACGATTCCTGCGCTTTGTCGCCCAGGAATTCCGCGAATGGATGGCGGAACTCGGTTTCCGTACTGTAGATGAAATGGTTGGCCGTACCGATATGCTCGATACGCAGGCGGCCATCGATCACTGGAAGATGAAAAAAATCAATCTCTCTGCCCTGCTGGCCGGCGCCTCTCTGCCACCGGAAACGCCGCGTCGCTGCATGAGGTCGCATAATCCGGATGAGAACGAAGTGCTGGACCTGAAGCTGATCGAACTGGCGGCCCCGGCCCTGGAAAGCAAACAACCGGTGGAAATCAAACTGCCGGTTCGCAATGTGCATCGCACCATTGGGGCGCGATTGAGCGGAATTATTGTTAAAAAGCATGGCAGTAAAGGCTTGCCGGACAATACCATTCAGGTCAACCTGAAAGGCTCAGCCGGCCAGAGCCTGGGCGCATTCCTGTCCCCCGGCGTAACGCTGCGGGTAGAGGGCGATGCCAACGATTATGTGGGCAAATCCATGTCCGGCGGACGAATCATCCTGGTACCCCCGGCCAGGTCAAATTTCATTCCCCACAAAAACGTCATCGTCGGCAATGTGGTGCTGTACGGCGCCACTGGCGGCGAGGTATTTATTAACGGCATCGCCGGAGAACGTTTTGCCGTGCGCAACAGCGGCGCCCGCGCAGTGGTCGAGGGCGTTGGCGACCATGGCTGTGAATATATGACCGGCGGCATTGTCGTTGTCATTGGCGGCACCGGCAACAATTTTGCCGCAGGTATGAGCGGCGGTATTGCTTATGTTTATGACGAAAGCGAATTATTCGATACCAAATGCAACCTGGATATGGTGGACCTGGAAAGCGTTTGGCAAAAAGAGGATATTAAACAATTGCGTTCCATGCTGGAAGCCCATTACGAATATACCAAAAGCCAGCGCGCCAAACTATTGCTCGATAACTGGGAAACCCACCTGCCCCTGTTCGTCAAGGTAATACCGATTGATTACCGCAAAGTGCTGGAACGCATGAAACAAAAAGAAGACACCGAAAGAGATACAGTATCTGCGACAGAGGAGGTATATCGTGGCTAAGACGACCGGATTTATAGAATATACCCGCGAAGATATGAGCAAACGGCCGGTTCAACAACGGCTGCAGGATTTTCGCGAATATGAAATGCTGCTGCCCCTGGACAAGGCCATGAAACAGGCCGCGCGCTGTATGGATTGCGGCGTGCCGTCCTGCCACGCTTATGGCTGTCCTACCAAAAACCGCATACCGGACTGGAACGACATGGTTTACCAGAACCAGTGGCGGCGGGCCCTGGATATTTTACATTCTACAGATAATTTCCCGGAATTCACCGGCCGCGTTTGTCCCGCCCCGTGTGAAGCCGCCTGTACCCTGGGCATCAACCAGCCGGCGGTCTCCATCCGGCAAATTGAACTGCAAATTATTGAGCGCGGCTGGCGCGAAGGCTGGGTATTGCCGCAGCCGGCGCCGTTTAAAACCAGAAAGCGTGTGGCTGTTATTGGTTCTGGTCCGGCAGGACTGGCAGTCTCGCAACAGCTTGCCCGCAAGGGGCACAACGTTATTCTGTTTGAAAAAGCCGACCGCATCGGCGGCTTGTTACGCTACGGCATCCCCGATTTCAAGCTGGAAAAGCAAATTATCGATCGCCGACTGGAACAACTGCGCCAGGAAGGGGTCGTTTTTGAAGTCGGCGTTGAAGCCGGCGTGGATATTTCCGTGCGCTATTTAACCCGTTCGTTCGATGCGGTGGTAATCACCGCCGGCTCGACTGTGCCCCGCGACCTGGAAGCGCCGGGCAGAAATTTAAAAGGCATTCACTATGCTATGGAATTTTTAACCCAGCAAAATCGCATTAATGCCGGTGATTTCATCCCATCCGGACAGCATATTAGCGCCAAAGACAAGCATGTGCTGGTCATCGGCGGCGGCGATACCGGCTCGGATTGCGTCGGCACCTCCAACCGGCAAAAAGCCCGCCAGGTAACCCAAATTGAAATTTTACCCAAACCGCCCCTGGAACGCACCGCCGACAACCCCTGGCCGGAATGGCCGCAAACCCTGCGTACCTCATCATCACATGAAGAAGGCTGCGAGCGGCGCTGGAGTATTCTGACTAAAGAATTTATCGGCAGGGGCCACGTCAATAAAGTCAAGGCTGTGCGCCTGGAATGGTCCAAACCGGACGACAAGGGCCGCCGCTCATTTAAGGAAATTCCGGATTCGGATTTCGAAATTCAGGCCGACCTGGTGTTGCTGGCCGCTGGCTTTGTCCATGTGGATCATGGCCCGCTTGTCAAGGACTATAATATCAAGTGCGATGAACGCGGCAATATCGGCATCGATCGTAACTGTATGACCAATGTTCCCGGCGTGTTTGCCGCCGGCGATGCGGCTATGGGCGCCTCGCTGGTCGTGCGCGCTTTGCACCAGGGCCGCCTGGCCGCCGAAGGTGTGGACAGGTTTTTGAATAATATCTAAAAACAATTCCCCTTTGTCAACTCGTCCGGTAATGCTCTGCAGGGCCGGACGAGTCTGCCCCCCGATATTGTAATACGGACACTTTTTTGCCAAACTTTAGCCGGCATCTGCATTCCTCATTTACCAACCCCTATAGAAATATTTTCAACCTCTCCGATGTTGCATACTATCAAAAGAACCAATAATGGAGCAAACCATGAAATCATTACAATTTTTATTCATTTTATTGACAGGACTATTTATGATAAATACAACATTCGCCGGGGGCAATCAACCGGTAGCCCAGACCTCGCCGCTCGATTTTCACATGCTCTCCATCGACGGGCAGGATGTGGATCTGGGCCAGTACAAGGGTAAGGTGGTGATGATCGTCAATGTGGCCAGTAAATGCGGCAACACCCCGCAATACAAAGCCCTGCAATCATTATTCGAAAAATATGGCGAGCAGGGATTTGTCATTCTCGGCTTTCCGGCCAATGATTTTTTGGGCCAGGAACCGGGTACAAATGAAGAAATCAAACAATTCTGCTCCCTCAACTACGGCGTCACCTTTCCCATGTTTGCCAAAATTTCGGTTAAAGGGAAAAAGATCGATCCCCTGTACCGTTTTCTGACTGAAGAAAAAACCAATCCCGGCTTTGCCGGAAAAATCGACTGGAATTTTGCCAAGTTCCTGGTCAACCGCGAGGGTGTGGTCGTCAACCGCTTTGCGGCCAAACTGTCACCGGAAGATGAAACGGTGATCAAGGCAATTGAAGCGGCGTTGTAAAGATAAATTAACCTTCCACCAGGAGTAGGGTGGGTCTGTGACCCACAAAATTTTAAAAAAGCCCGGTTCAGCCGGGCTTTTTTATTGTCCGGTCATCGGGCCTCCGGTCGCGCGGCTGCACGCATCGAGACGCTCCGCAAAACAAGACTCTGTACAATGACAAAAATTTTTGATCGTCCGGGGTATCATTACCCCGGACGGGCAATGGCGCCGGGTTTCCCAACCCGGCAACCGGCAGGCCGGGCCAAAATCTCAGCAGCATTTCAGTGTGGTCCACCTGGGGCACAGTGCTGCTATAAAGAAAGCACTATGACTTCGAACCAGCCCATTCTTATGCTATATCTGCGGCGAGGTGGGCTACACTGCAAGTGCATCGGTCGGAAAATGTCGTCTCGATACGTCCGCCCTGCTTGGCGGGACGGATTACCTGACGACCGGTGTTTCCATTAAACCCTGCCATTGCCACGATCTTCAGGTCGTGGAACAACTAAAGCAAAAACAAGGCTTTAGCCCAAGCGAGTGTTTAACTAAAGTCAATTTTGTCTGGTTTGAGTAACCCACGTCATAAATGACGTGGCAATGAGCATAAGATTCTTCCTCGCATGTTAAAGACTAGGGGCAATAGCCCCTTGTTCCAGGGTTGGAAACTCTGACCCACTTTCCGCACCGGGATGTGAATCCCGGCGCGATCATTGCGCTCTATCCAGGAAATGTCATCTCGATTCATCCTGTCCCGCCAAGCCGGGCGGACTTGCCGACGACCGAGTTTGTTTGGTAAAATCTAGCATTGCCACGACCTTCAGGTCGTGGGACAAATAAAACAAAATCATGGCTTTAGCCCAAGCGAGTGTTTGACTAAAGTCAATTTTGTCTGGTTTGAGTAACCCACGTCATAAATGACGTGGCAATGAGCATAAGATTCTTCCTCACATGTTAAAGACAAGGGGCAATAGCCCTTTGTTCCAGGGTTGGAAACTCTGACCCACTTCCCGCACCGGGATGTGAATCCCGGCGCGATCATTGCGCTCTATCCAGGAAATGTCATCTCGATACGTCCTGTCCCGCCAAGCGGGGCGGACTTGACGACGACCGAGTTTGTTTGGTAAAATCTAGCATTGCCACGACCTTCAGGTCGTGGGACAAATAAAGCAAAATCATGGCTTTAGCCTAAATGAGTATTTGACTAAAGTCAATTTTGTTTATTTTCAGTAAACCACGTCATAAATGACGTGGCAATGAACATAAGATTCTTCCTCACATGTTAAAGACAAGGGGCAATAGCCCTTTGTTCCAGGGTTGGAAACCCTGACCCATTTCCCGCACCGGGATGTGAATCCCGGCGCGATCATTACGCTCTATCCAGGAAATGTCATCTCGATACGTCTTGTCCCGCCAAGCGGGGCGGACTTGACGACGACCGAGTTTGTTTGGTAAAATCTAGCATTGCCACGACCTTCAGGTCGTAAGACAAATAAAGCAAAATCATGGCTTTAGCCTAAATGAGTATTTGACTAAAGTCAATTTTGTTTATTTTCAGTAAACCACGTCATAAATGACGTGGCAATGAAAAGAATAATTATACATCGCTGCACACGTCACATTGACAAAAGCATACCGGTTATCGGGTAGTCCGCTCGGGCACCGCGATACCGGATGTATCGAGAAGTACCACCAAACAAGACTCTTGACAAAGACAAATATTTTTTCCATATTACGCAAACGTTTAAGTATTCACTCAATTATCTTCATCAATCTTGTTCACTTTAATACAGGAGTAACCGGATTATGAACTCTACCCGCAGAACATTTTTAAAACAATCCCTTGTTACCACTTCCGGCGCCGGGCTGGCGGCACTGCTGCCGGGACAACTTTGGGCCGCAGAACAACAACCCGCTGCGAGCGACAAACTGGTGGTCGGGCTGATCGGCTGCAAGAATATGGGCTGGTCGAATCTCGATGATTTTCTTAAAGTGCCGGGCGTGGAATGCGCCGCCCTGAGCGACATCGATGACGAATGGCTCAATAAACGCGCCGCCGATGTGCAGGAAAGAACCGGCAAAAAGCCCAAATTATTCAAAGACTTTCGTAAACTTCTGGAACAAAAGGATATCGACGCGGTGATCGTCGGCACACCGGATCACTGGCATTGCCTGAATATGGTCTATGCCTGCCAGGCAGGCAAGGATGTATACGTCGAAAAACCCCTGGCCAACAGTATTGCCGAATGCGATATTATGGTGCGTGCGGCGCGTAAATACAACCGCATCGTGCAGGTCGGCCAGCAGCAGCGCAGCGATAATCTCTGGCGGGATGTGATCAATTTTGTGCATTCGGGCAAGCTGGGCAAGATCCGCCGCGTCAAGGTATGGGCCAATTTCAACTACGCCGCCGGTCAGCCGATCGCGCCGGATGAACCTGTCCCGCAAGGGGTGGATTTCGATATGTGGCTGGGTCCTGCCCCGGCCCGCTCTTTTAACCGCAACCGCTTTCACGGTTTATGGCGCATGTTTTGGGATTACGGCGGCGGCCTGATGACCGACTGGGGCGTGCATCTTTTGGATATGGCGCTGTGGGCTATGAATATACAGGGCGCGCCCAAAGCAACTATCGGCATGGGCGGCTTGTTTGCCGGCGAAGGCAATGCCGTGGAAACAGCGGATACGCAAAATGTACTCTATCAGTTTGATGATTTTACCCTGGAATGGGAACATAACGCCGGTATCCAGACCGGGCCCAACGGCAGGATATATGGAATTACCTTTGTTGGTAGCAACGGCACCCTGTGGGCGGATCGCGATACCTGGGAAGTGATCGCCGAAGGCTGGGGGGAAAATGCACGTATGCAGACGGTGCCGCAGCAAAAATCGGATGGCCAGGGACATTTGAACCATGTGCGCAATTTTGTTGAATGCGTAAAAACCCGACAAACCCCGGTTTGCGATGTGCAGGTCGGCTATGACGCCGCTTTTTATGCGCATATTGGTAATATTGCCTATCGTACCGGCGAGACCCTGGTTTGGGATGAGACAAAAAAACAATTCAGCAACAGTCCCGCTGCCAATAAACTGCTCACCCCGGTATACCGCGCGCCGTGGGAATTGCCCAGGCTTTAATAATATAACTTGTTCTATTAACCTGAATATTTATGAGGAGATGTTCATGAAACACAACCTGCTTTTAATTGCTGCCGCCATGCTCATCCTGTTCATGTGCACGGTCTTTGCCCAGGAAAACGAGATCGATCCGAAACTGACCGAAGTCTGGGAACCGGTACCCGTTGTGGTAACGCCGGGAGACGGCGCTGCCCCACCCTCGGATGCGATTGTATTGTTCGATGGCACCGATCTTTCCAAGTGGCAGCACGAAAACGGTAATGAGCCGAAATGGAAGGTAGAGGAGGGCTGTTTTACAGTCGTTAAAAAAACCGGCAGCCTGGTTACCAAACAGGCGTTTGGCGATGTGCAACTACACCTGGAATGGCGCACCCCGGCAGTGATCGAGGGCGAAGGACAGGGCCGCGGCAATAGCGGCGTGATCTTGCAAAGCCGTTACGAGTTGCAGGTGCTGGACTCGTACAACAATCGCACTTATTCCAACGGCCAGGCCGGCAGCATTTACAAACAGCACATCCCACTGGTCAATGCCTGCCGCAAGCCCGGCGAATGGCAATCGTATGACGTGATCTTTATCGCCCCGCGCTTTAACGACGACGGTTCGCTGCAATCGCCGGGACGGTTCACGGTTTTTCAAAACGGAATCCTTGTGCAAAATAATGTAGAGATCAAAGGGTCGGTGGCATTTCGCGGCGAAGCAAAATATACCAAACACAAACCCAAAGAACCGCTCCTGCTGCAGGATCACAACAATCCCGTCAGTTATCGCAATATCTGGGTGCGGGAGTTGTAATTTATAAAGTACGGTCGTCGAGTAGTCCAACCCCTCCCGCTTAGCGGGACGGGACGGGACGAATCGAGATGCATATTAAAACGACCTTTTATTCGGCCCCTCGATACGAGTCCGCTCTCCCGCAAGCGGGATCGCGTCCTCTACTCGGGGACCGAACAACAAAAGTCCACAGCTCGCCCTGGGGATACTCCCCAGGGCGTACAAAAAGCAGGACATTCGTCCTGTAAAAATAATAAAGAATGCTCTTCTGGTTCCAATCTCCTGATTGGAACCTGCTTGATTAAAATCTCCGCTTTAAAAACCGGACTGTTAGTTAGGTATTATTAAAAGGGATAAGAGATTCCTGGTCACTTACATTCTTAATCAGGAGATTAGGAACAAATAGTTATTGATATAACCTAAAATTTTGTCATAAACTTTAAGCAAAGGACAAGAATATGCAATTACAATCACGAAGAGACTTTATCCGCCACTCCCTGCTGGGTAGCGCAGCCCTGAGCATGAGCGCGGGACTGCTGCCGGGCTGCGCCAAAACAACGCCACAAACACGCACCCTCAATGAAATCGGCCTGCAGATCAGCACGATCAGCGAGCCGCTAAAACAAGACTATGTCGCTACCCTGCGCCAGGTGGCGGAGATAGGCTATAATACCCTGGAATTGGGCGGATTCATGGGGCCGTCGATGCAGGAATTTAAAGCGCTGCTGGCGGAACTGGGACTGAATCCCCTCTCCGGCGGCACAGCGATGGCCGGTTTGCAGAGCGATCTGGATGGGATTATCAAAGAATCCCTGGAAATGGGTAAAAAATATGTGATCTGTTTCTGGCCATGGACGGATTCGGCGGAAAATAAAACTGTTGCGGACTGGGAGAAATTAGCCCAAACGCTTAACGAAATCGGTAAAAAGATTAAAGATGCCGGACTGGAATTTGCCTACCACAATCACGATCTGGAATTCAAGGTGACTGAAGGACAAATGCCCTATGACATTATCCTGGAAAACACCCGCCCCGATCTGGTGGGCATGGAGATCGACCTGTACTGGATGGTAAAAGGCGGCCAGCAACCGATTCCGTACCTGCAAAAATACCCCGGCCGGTTCCCGATCTGGCATGTTAAAGATATGGACAACACCCCGGAACAGTTCTTTGCCTGCGTCGGCCAGGGCATCATCGATTTTCCGGCTATATTTGCTTATGCCGACAAGTCCGGCATGAAGCATGTGTTTGTGGAACACGACAAACCGGAGAATCCGTTGGAATGTATCAAGGTCAGTTATGAGTACTTGAAACAGATGAAATATTAGATACCATCCTGGTTTCAGGTCTCCCGAGACTGTGTGAAAACGCCTGCAAAAGCCAGGTTGTCAGTGCTTGGAAGTAGCTCGGATTCTCCCGAATCCGGAGTGCAGTCCCTTTATGGACTGTGGCCGCCGCAGGTGGCCTCGAAAAGTTTTATTGTTTGAATAAAAACATCTATTTGAATATCATAAAGTTTATATGTAATAATCTCCTATTTTTCTTGTTTATGATGTTATTTGGGCTTGCGGCCTAACGCATCGCATAAAGGCGATGCACTCCATTTTTTACAGCAAAATTTTTGGTTTTCACACAGTCTCTCCCAGCCTGGAACCGCAAGGCACCAGCTCTGCCGGGAATCTTTGATCATCCGGGGTTTCATACGAACCGGGGGACATCCCCCGCTTGCGGCGGACTTACGAAATGGTCGGAACATTTATTTCCATAGGGACAGGTCGCGACCTGTCCCTACTAATTGTTCCGGGATACACATCACGGTGTTATCAAAATAGATATTATAACGCCATTTCCTTACCGGCAACCATAACCTTCTTCACATCCAGACTGCCCATTTTCATATCCACAAACGGCTTGCCGCTCTTTAAACCGACTGAACCGAATCCGCTTTCGGTGGATATAAAGCCGATAAAGGTATTGCCAACCTGCGAGTCGATGTACAAAGTCTTGTCAACCGCATCATAACGCACACCGGTCAATCCCTGGAGCATGCCATAGCTGGACATGGCGCGGGCGTACCAGTGGCCGCACTCGTATTCATTAAACGGGTTACGGTTGCGGCCGTCATAGCGGTTACGGGCGAGACGTACGACTTCCAGTCCCTGTTCGACCATGCCTTCAAGCATCAAATGCGAAGCGACCTGGTATTCAATACCGGTCCACACTTCGTTGCTGTACACAAACGGCAGCGACAGCGCCCCGCCTTTGGGCCAGGTGCATAACAGCAACCCGCCATCTTTGCCCATAGCAAACGAGGGCCGCTGCGGGTTAACATGGTTCAACAGGTTTTGCTTTAAATTGTATTTATGCACGGACGCCAGGTGACTCTTGACCTTTTGCTCGTCCACAATGGGCTGCTCCAGTCCACACATGCGCGCAATCCACAGTCCCAGCACACCATCGGACAAACAGCCGGTGCCGTACTGGTACTTGGGGCCTTCCTTTTTTAATATTTCCAGCGCTTCCGGAGAGTAATTTACATTCCACTGACCGGCAGCCGCTTTAACCGGGTCTTCCGCCTGCAAACCTTCCCACTGAATTTTCTGGTAAAAGTACTCGCCGTTATACAGGTCGGTTTCCAGGAACTGTTTGCCGTTTTGCAGCAAGGTTTCGTAACGGGACACATCGTCGCCCAAGGTTATGCCCATTTCGATTGCGGCAGTCAAAGCGCCCAGGTAAAATGTGGTGCAATGACATTCCGGGCCCCAGTACTCTATATCGTAGGTATTATGGTGCGGTTCTTCAAGCACGCCCTTGCCTTTAGGATCCCATTTTTGAATACAGAAATTCAGGCTTTCTTTTACTTTTGGCCAAAATTCAGTGAGCCATTGCGTATCTCCGGAGATGCGCCATTCCCGGTATACCTTCATTATACCGCCAAGCTGGCCGTCGGCCGCTGCATGGAAATCATGCTTTACCGGGCGGATCGGCAGGTTGGAGCGGAACATCTGGTGGCCGGTTTCATCCTGGCTGACGAAAAACTCGGTATGCCGCAGGGAGCGTTCCAAACCTGGGAACAGGTGCGGAATAGCCTGGGCATAGTTCCACACATGGGTACAGGAGCCATGACAGCATCCCCAACTGTCGCAACACCCTTCATAGCACCACAGGCAGCCGCAGGTTTCCCGTAGCACGGTTGGCGATTTAAGAATAGTTAAATTGGCAGCAACTGCTTCCACAACCTCAGCGGGCAGCGTGGTATTATAAAAGGCATCGCGGAACAACTCGCTGTTGCTGCGCAGGCTATTATATTGCTGGCTCCAGTAATTGGCGACTTCGCGAACATTCTTGAACTTGCCGGCGTACCAGGGAATATAAGTTTTGCTGCACACACAATTTGGATCACCCGGCTTGCATACAGGGGCATTGTCCGGGTCATTGCCAAGCCGGATATTGGAACAGGGCACATACCAGACGACCATCAGTTTAATGGTTTTCTCTTCGCCTGGTTTTAATGTGAACGGCACAAACAGAGATGCGCCCGGTGCGTCCGCATCCACCGGTTCACGATTTACCAAACTAGCCTGCGCAACATCATTCCAGGCCATGGTCATCGGGTCGAACCAGCCGCCGCGGAACCAGCAGTGGTTTACCACTACGCTTGGATCATCAACATAAAAAGCGCAAGCGCCCTGCAAATGGGGATATTCTTCGGTTCCTTCCTGAAACAGGATAAAACCGTTCTGGATAGGTAAAATTTTATTTTTGCCTTTGGTTTTGCTGTTATTCCATTCGCGGTCCGGTACTTTCATAAAATTTTGTGTATTGAACGAAAACACTGCGTCTTTTGCCGTGCTGCCGGAATTGGTGAATTTATACTCCAGTGCGCCGGCGGGCAGACTGGAATTATCCGCGTCGTTGGGAATGAACGGACTCCAGCCGGTAATCGCAACTTTTAAGGGGATATCCGAGTCTGTCAATTCCAGGTTGGCAAATGGGAACCGCGCCAGGAAAGTGGCTTCACGGAAGCGCGGCAGGCCGTAATTTGTGCTGCCGGAACCGTTGCCGGATTCGGGCTGACCGAAATATTTCCAGTCCGGTATAGGTCCTTCCAGTACCCTGGCGACATTCGTTTCACCTTTAATGCACACCGCCGCAAAGCTGTTCGGTTCGTTAAACACTTCCGGTTTGTTGCGCAGGGATAGATGCGATATTTTACCGCTGCCTTCCAGGCAGAACATGCCGGCGCCCATACCGCCAATGGGGAATGCCACCCGGTTCAGATATTCACCTGTATATGGCCCGTTATAAACCCGTCCGGCAGTTTTTTTACTAGCCGGCGCCGAGCAGTGTAAATACATACCCAAACCGACTATCAGTAAACAAAAAGCCATCTGTTTAACATGCTGATGCATATTATGCCTCCTCTTAACTGAATAAAGTATTTACAACATGGAAATTACGGTTAGACAGAATTTGTTATTTGTGAAATACTTAAACGTTTACTTTAATTTACTGATTTTTTTCTTTTATGCAACAGTTTTTACAATAAACCATTATTTCTTTTTTTTCAAATGGTTACAAGAATGTCAGATGATTAAAATTCTCCCCTTATAAAAATCTTGCATTATTGTTTTGTTTATTTTATATTTAACAGCAATTAGCGGGGAGCTGTTGCATTGTACTCGTTTTTTACAGAATTTAATAAAAATTCTAAAGGATAAATTTTTGGAGGCTGGTATGAAAAACAAAATGTGTTACTTGAACGTTTTAATTTTATTATTATTGTTTGTCTCGGTAGTACAGGCGAAAACCTGGGAGGTTTTTTCCCCGGATAAAAAATTAAAAATCACAGTTAATGCAGACAAAAACATAACCTATGCGATATCCTGGAACGGCAAAGAGGTTGCAGCGCCTTCGCCTATTTCCATGACCATAGACGACGGGCTGGTATTGGGTATAAATCCACAAGTTGCCAAAGCGGAAAAGATCTCTGTCAATTCTCAGATCATCCCGGTGGTAAAAGAGAAACGCGCCGTCATTCCTGAACAGTACAACGAACTAAAATTGACCTTTACCGGTTCATACGGCGTGGTATTCCGCGCTTATAACGACGCCGCCGCCTGGCGTTTTCTCACCATGTTTGACAAAAAGATCAAAGTTTATAACGAACAGGCGACCTTTACCTTTGCACAGGACGATTCTCTAGTCATTCCCCTGGAACCGGCTTTCAACACCTCGTTTGAACGGTTGTACGACCATCTTGCCATTGCCACTATTTCTCCGGCGCATAAAGGTTACCTGCCGATGGTGGTGACCAAAGCCAATGGCCTGCGCGTTGCCCTTGCCGAAGCGGATTTGGATGATTATCCCGGCATGTTCCTGCGCGGCTCTAATGATTATACCCCCACTCTGGTCAGCCAGTTTGCTCCGTATCCGCTGGAAGAAAAACAATTTGGCGACCGCTCGCTGCGGGTGACCAAAGCGGCGGATTATATTGCCGAAACCGACGGTAACCGCGCTTTCCCCTGGCGTGTATTGGCCGTTGCCGAAAATGATGTAAAGCTAATTGAGAATGATATTGTCTACCGTCTTAGCACGCCGTTGCAGTTAAAAGATGCCAGTTGGATTAAACCCGGTAAGGTAGCATGGGACTGGTGGAACGCCCTGAATTTAAAAGGCGTCAATTTCAAAGCCGGGGTGAATACGGATACCTACAAGTATTATATCGATTTTGCCAGCAAAAACAAGATCGAATACATCATCCTCGATGAAGGCTGGTCCGATACCGACGACCTGCTGAAACTGAAACCGAACGTGGATTTGAAAGAATTGATCCGCTATGGCAACGAAAAGCACGTCGGCCTGATATTATGGTGCGTTTGGCTAACGGTGGACAAGCAGTTGGACGAGGCGTTTAGCGATTTTGAAGCATGGGGTATTAAAGGCGTAAAAATCGACTTTATGGATCGCGACGACCAGAAAATCGTCAACTGGTATAAAAAAATCACCGTTCAAGCCGCCGAGCATCATTTGCTGGTCGATTTTCACGGCGCTTTCAAACCGTCTGGCCTGCGACGCGCGTATCCCAATCTCATTACCCGCGAAGGCGTACGCGGCGCGGAATACAACAAATGGGCTGATGATATTACACCGGACTATAATGTAACCATTCCCTACACCCGCATGTTTGCCGGGCCAATGGATTACACCCCCGGCGCGATGTGCAATACCGAAAAAGGCGCTTTCCGCGCCAACTTTGCGCGTCCGATGAGCCAGGGCACCCGTACCCATCAACTGGCAATGTATGTGGTGTATGAAAGTCCCTTACAGATGCTGTGCGATACGCCCACTAATTACGAAGCCGAACCCGAGGTAATGAAACTCCTCGGCCCGGTGCCCACCGTGTGGGATGAAACCATTGGTCTGGATGGTAAAATAGGCGATTACGTGCTGGTGGCCCGCCGCAGCGGCAATGATTGGTACATCGGCGCCATGAACGACTGGACGCCGCGCACATTAAAAGTCGATCTCTCGTTCCTGGGCGAAGGCGAATACAAGGCGCTGGTTTATAGCGACGGCATCAACGCCGCGCAGCACGCCGAGGATTTCAGTGTAACCACCACCACCGCAAAAAAAGGCGATGTGTTGGAAATTAACCTGGCCCCGGGTGGGGGATGGGTTGCGAGGTTGGGTAAATAAGATATTTGTAATAGATATAATATGTTAAGGGGCGGCCATTTCGGTCGCCCGTTTTATTTACAATTCGGAATTTTTTGTAGGATGGGGTCTTGACCGATATTTGCATGATATCAAATAAAACAGGTGTATATATCATCGAAGCAAGGCTTAAATATTTTCATATATGGAGGTCAAGCCCCCATCACACCAATAATTACACAAAAAGCAAGCATTGTTCCAATTTAACAACATCCTCTTATGTGCTACCATTTAAATTAACAATCTCAACGTTCGATGGGGTCTTGCCCTGACATTGCATTATTCTGGATATGTGTTTTTGGCAAATGCTGTTCGTAATTAAAGATACTTTCCTTTACAACGGGCAAGACCCCATCCTACAAAAAATTTAAAGCAAGGCCCTATCACACGAAAAATTTTATTTTATTCACCTGTACTTTTTAATTCGATAATTTGTTTTGATTCTATTACACCCCAATCCGGTTCATAATTACCCATGTGCAAATACTTGGCAAATGTTGACCATTCCCAATCAATCGGATTTTTTACATATCCATGCTTAACCGGATTATAATGGATATAATCAAAATGCTTTTCAAAATCATCTTCATCTCGAATATAATGCTCCCAAAACCGTCGCTGCCAAAATGTTGCTTCCTGCTTTTTAATACGAGAATCACATTTTTTGATGTAATCATTTATTTCAGGTTGATACTTTTTTGAAAATAATCCTTTTATAAGGTTCCATCTTTTTGAATACTGTGAATCATTTTCCGGCAATGTCCACATACAATGCAAATGATCCGGTAATAAACAAAAGGCATCGAGTGTAAACGGGTATTTTGTTTGTACGGATTTCCACACTTCCTTTAGAACCTGCCGAGCATCAGGAACATCAAAAAGACGTCTACGGTTATAGGTTACCAATGTAAAAAAATAGGTCCCACCTGGAATATATAATCTTTGATATTGTGTCATAAATTCCCCTTTTAAAATATTTATTACTTCGACTTGAAAGATGGGGGATTTCCCCAATTATGTTTTATTTTAATCATCAACCCAATTCACACATTTTGTTACAATTAAAACACCGTCAAACTCAAAGGGAAATCCACCATTCTACAAAACCCGATTGGGTACCAGGGTTAAAAACCGCATGTAAGGCAAGTACTATATTCTGGATCAATGACATTACCCGGGCAACCTTTCTTTTCACAACCCTGTCTCTTAACTTCATGTTCCTCATTACATACAGGGCAATACAACCGTGTCGCCGAAATACTTTTTGGGCGTAGTACCGCCAGAGGGAAATCAAAACCAGCATCAGTGTTTGCCATGTTCAAGCACTTAGGACAGAAATAAGCACGTTGCTTTGGATCAATCCCAAGGAAAGCCTTGACCTGAGTGGGTTTAAGGAGACTCAATATTATCGAAATCTCCCAGCATGCTCGGTTTGTTGCGTAATCTCCTCCCCCTAATTCTGAATTTGGACCTCTTTCAAGAAATTTTCTTCTAATCGTTGGCCAGTTCTCCTTTGGGAATAGTGCCTTATACACAAATAGAATAGCCTCAATTACTTCTGTGACGTGCACAGTAATTCCGTTCCCAGGAGAATGCATGATGACATTTCTTCTCTCGCGCAACGAATGAAATTTCTCTGCAAAGGAAATGCTAAGCGGTAAGATAGAAAACGTATCATGGATTCGTATTAAATCCTGAGCATCAACAGTGCGAAAAGTTGAAAAATCTATTGCGTGATTTTCATACGGTGAAGGCCAACGAGATGGGGGATCAGAAATTAATAAATAGGGAGAAATTTCTGCAATCTTCCCTTTTAGTAAGAATTCGACACCTTGCTGCACAATCGCAAGAGATGTAGTGAGTGTCCTCTTGGCAGCTGCCCAGTATTGTTCTGAGATTTCTTCTTGTGCGAAACCGTAATAATCAGCTTGATCAAATTCAGTTAAAAGGTCGGAGGTTGTATCCCACGCGAAATTGAGCAGTTCTCTTCCGGATTGGAAGTAATCTTCTGAGGTTGGTAAGTTCATAATCATATGTAATTTTCCATTCTTCATCAACTAATATTGCACTTTAAAAGCATATTGTTTTTTACGTACTCCCCTGCAAACACTTGGTAAGGTAGTAGTAGGATGGGGGATCTCCCTATAATAATTTTACTCTAATTTTCAAACAATTTCAAATATTTTATAACAATTTAAATATTGTCAAACACAAAGGGAAATCCCCCATTTACAAACTATTATTTACGATACCATAAATTTACATGATCTTCTTTAATTTGGTAAAGTTTATAAAATTGCATTTGGAAATATTTTCCATTATAAAATATCAGTATCAATAACATGGCATCAAATTGTTAACAATTCACTGTTGTGAAGAAAATGCCATCATCACACCAATACATAATGGCAATTACACCTATGAATGCTGGGGTTTTGCCTTGTTATTGAATGCTTTAAAGTATTAAATATTTCCATGCTCACCCACAAGTTCTAAACATTTTAATTAAACGTAATAAAACAGTAACATTTATTCTTATAATTACAACACTATCATAAGATCAAAGTGTGACATGTGTTCGGTTGATTTCTTGATAATACGATAGTGTTTATTTCCTATAGGACATATATAATTTCTGTAAAATCTTCTTTTGATGTAAGAAATTTGAGCGGTTACAAATATGAAATCCATTTTCAATCATCTTATCTGCTTTTACTATATTGCCAGTTTTATATAATAGTAAAGAAGAGGCTGCTATTGATTTGACCTTAGATAATTCGTCTGATTTATCCAATGTTTTTATACTTCTATACAAGTAGTTGTAAGCTCTTTCGTATTTCTTTTGTCCGATGTATGAGATGGCTATCTTTTGATTTGCCATACCTATTTCCCAGCTGTCACCGTATAATTCTAATAAATTAATAGCTTTTAAGAAACATTTTTCGGCATCGTGATACCTACCTAATCCATTTAACGCGATACCTATTTCTCTAAATATATTACCCTCAAGTCTGCGGTACTCACTCATATTTTTTATTAAATCAAAACAGTTTTTGTAATATTTAATAGAAGATAATCCATTTCCAAGAATATGGTTGCAAACTCCAATCTCTTTTTGGGCTAAAATTGCTTTTTGATAGTCATGGACATCCTCGTAAATCTTAAATGCCATATTAAACAAATTGATCGGGTTATGCAAGGGATGTATGATAATCCCTTGATTCATTTGCAAAGATGCAAAATCAAAAATGATTGAAGCTTTCAACATATTCATATCTATTGAGCTTAATCGTTTGTTAACAAGATGATACACAACCTTATAATATTGTGAGGCTTCCTTATATAGGGACTTCTCTTTATATATGCGAGCTTGACCCAAGAGAAAGTCAATATCATCAATATATAAAGAATTTTCTCTTTGATCGATATTTACCAGTATCTTCTCAGTATCTATTTTTGGAGAGTTCAATAAGTTGTTAATAATAAAAATTGCTTCTTCATTTGTAACGCCCAGATTAAACTGAACTCTTTTCCCGATAATATTTATTGAATTCGACCCAGAGATTTGTATTTTGTTTTTATCAATCATCCTTTTTTTTCTTAGTAGCTGAGTTATAATTTATATCTCTATCGGCCATTAAATTTATACTGTTCTTCCCAGATCTTTGTACCTTATTTTTAAATGCCCTTCTTATAAATAAACCAAGAATAAAGATGCCTATACCACTAAATATCCATTCTTTGTTATTGATAAACCATGATAACATTATCACACCTCATTAAAGTTAAAAGTTCGAATTATTTGCCATACTGCATTTTAACCTGTGATGCAGTATTTAATATTGCCTCTATTTCTTGCCTTGTTAGATCGTTGAATAATGCATCTACCATATATATCTGTGCATAACCACACTGGATTGGCAAAAAGTTACTCAGAAGTGAAGCTCCTCCTGCCGTTCTGATTACTACATCAACCTTTTTAGGAACACTTAATAAACTCATTTCAATAAAACCATTTTGGTTAATTGTAGTATTTATTTCATCAATTGGATTGTAGCCTATCAAAAGAAATAGCGTCCTTTCTTTATAATCTCTAGTAATGCTGCATAGATAGTCAATCTTGATTTTCATAGAATAAGGTAGTAAGTCCCTATTACCTGCATGAATAACTTTACAAGAATATTGTTGACAAACTGGGTAAAGTATATCAGATAAGAGGTATTCTTCCGCATAAATCACAGAGTCTATGTCCTCACGCTCACGTTTAAGGTTTTCATTGCTTAACAAATAGATGCTTATACTTTCAAAATTCATATCAAATATCCAGCCAATACAATTTACAATATGCACCATAGATTTCATGTAAGCTGTTTTATAATCTAAAGAATTCTTTAACGCCCAACGTCGGTTTCCGTCAGGTATTAGACCTATATGATTTATTGATGACAATAAAATTGATCCTTATTTTTCTACTTATCTTTCAATAGCTCAACTATAATCTTTGCTACCCATTGCCCTTTTATAAATGATGTGTTTTTTGAAAGATCAATTAAGGATTCATATATAAGTTCAATATTTGCATAGGACATACATTTCTTAACCATATGTGCATCATCTGATTCGCCACCGTAATGAAAGACGATACAGTTCTTATTGAATAACTTAAAGTTTGATTGAAATAATTCTGGAACAGGTATTAATGCTATAGATGACAATTTAGAAGCAATTGTAAAAGCAATTTCCTCTCTATGTCTGTAGCTAGATAAAAAAAATAATTCTTCGTAGGTTTTACTGTAGTTATCGATTATACTTAACCATGAAGCTGAAGAACCAAATATGATAGATGTATTATAATACCTATCCATAAAGTAATTAGTTGTTAATTCAATATTTTTATCTACAAACACAACTTCTGAGCTTACGTATAGAGAACCGGATACCGGTATAATTGACTTGACTGTTAATGGTTTTATGAACAAATGATCAGGATCTATATAGAATATGGAATCGTAGCAGTCAGAATGATTCCTTACAAAGTCTATTAATAATAATTTGACTTTGTAAGTATCTTCTAAAATATCTATATCAAATGAATAAGTTTCAATCTGTTGTGCAATAAGGTATTCTCTAAAATCTTGAGGGAAGTTTTTTTCTGGATACAGAACTACTATATTATCAAATGATAGAACGTTCAATTGAGCTTTGTAACTAGCAATCATGAACTTCAATGCGTTATGATTTGCTTTTTTGTAATCTGTTACGGTTATCAATAAACTTTTTAACATATAGTAGACCTTACAATGAGAAAGTATACACCTAAGATAATTTATTTTCCAAATTCAAATAATAATTATTAAATAAGAAGAAATGTTTTGTCTATTGGAAAATAAACTATTTGAATTTTTATAATAACAAGTATCATCAGTTCGAAAATAGAAATACCCAAACTAAATCGTAACCCGAACTGGGTCTAATAATTTTGGCTTTAATATTATGTTTCTCTTTTTAAAAAACAGCAAACTTTTTTCTTAACTATTAAAAAATCGTATATTATACAACATACAAAAAATCCGCCGCCTGTGTAACATAGTTTATATCAAATGTCGATAAAATTAAATGAACTTTATGGAAAAATGCAAGAAATATTTTATAAAAGCTATCTGATAGGATGGGGAATTTATCAATTATTGAAGTATTTAAATCAATCCCATTTATCAATATCATCATATAACTATTACAAATACTCTTTCACAAAGGGAAATCCCCCGTCCTACAAACTCTTATGGAACCTGTGGTAAAGATGCCATCAGAGCAAAAAAATACCTGTCTTCGTGCGTCTGGTATAATTTATACCATGCCTCAAGGGTCGCCGGGGAAAAGACCTCAAGCTTGTCCAGGATCGTACAGGCAAAATCAAGCGGCGCAATTCCTGACGCAGTAATCAGCTCCCCGTCAATGACTGCCGGTTCGTGGCGATAGAATGGCTCTCCTTTATAAGTTGGACAGATTGCTTTGAGATAGTCAAGATTATTACTGGTGTGTTGACGATTGTTTAGAAACCCATGTGCCGCTAAACCGAACGTTGCCCCACAAATCGCAGCAACAGGAATGTGCGCCTGTAAAAACTCGCTCACGCGGTTAAAAAGAGGAGCATGGAGAGATTCTAACCAGGTATCGCCGCCAGGTAAGATCAATACGCCAGCCTCATGAGCCGTCAATTGGTGAATAGTCAAATCCGGGAGTATTGTGATGCCACCCATTGTCGTAATCGGCTCCTGTGTTAAACTAACGGTCTTTACGTCATATTTCAACGTTTTATCCTTAAAATACCGTCCTGAATTTAGTTCGGCTATAACATAACCTGGTTCCCAATCTGCCATCGTATCAAATACATAAAGATATGCAATCTTGCTCATTTTTTTCCTTTCTTTGCAGGTTTAAACAACGTAACACTCTCTTATAAATATTCAAGGCTAACACCAGCGTAATCCGCGCGGGCGTGACTACCTTTCGGTAAAATAGCCCGATATTTTACCGCCTCGGGTTATCGCATTTGTTAGCGGACTCTTTTTTGATAGCCCCTCCAATACTTCTCGACCTCCCAAAGCGGTGCGTCTCCCATAGCTTGCCGAATGTTGGTAATAACCTTCTCGTATTGGTCTGAACTAAATTTTGACCATCTTATTCCTATTGCTTCGTCCCAAATGGCTCTACGTCCTCCAATGTGCCGTTCAGAAAGCTCTTTCAGAAGAAGGCTGTCAATTGGAGGATGTAGCGCGCGGACTCGTTCGTGCTCGTCGTAACCTGCGCAGACAAAACAAGCCTTGAGATAGATGTTGATAAGTTTAGCGGCCACGCCATGAGTAAAAGGGTAGTTAGCGGCGGCTTTTATGATCCTTGATCGCCACTCTCGGTGCATTATGTCAATATCCTTGGGCAATGGCAAACGATCAGGACCGTATATCAGCTCTTTCATTCCCGCTTTTTCTAAGATGGTCTTACCCTCTTCCACGGGAAAGCGGCAACCGTTCACACTTGCAGCTCTACCGGCCGCCCAAGCTGCAAATCGGTGCTTATGTTCTTCAATCGAGTACTCCATTATTTCAGTCTTCTTCCACTAACATGATTTTCACAGGTCGAACCCGCTAACCATTATTTTAAAGAAAACAAGTAATTCCAGTAAACTATCAGTAACAGGATGGAGGATTTCCTTAATTATGGTTTTTATTTTACTCTTCAGTCAATTTCAAACATTTTGTAACAATTAAAACACCGTCAAACTCAAAGGGCAATCCCCCATCCTGCAAAACATTATTCCCCCGCCAGCCGCAGCAACGCTTTGAACAACGCCTGGGAGCCGAGGCGGCCTTCGTCGTGCGCCTGGCAATCGTCGAATAACTGGTGCACCAGGTCGGTGGCGGGTAACGGCGTGCAGGTTACCAGGGCGGTTTCCAGCGCCAGCCGCAAATCCTTTTGCTGCAAGTCGATCATAAAGCCGGGATTAAAATCCCCCGCGACCATTTTGGGTCCCAGGTTGGAGAGCTGCCACGAGCCGGCCGCGCCGTTCTTTACCGCTTCGATCATCACCTGCGGCTCTACACCGGATTTGCGCGCAAACAGGATGGCCTCGCACACCGCCATGTTGGTCACAGATACCAGGATTTGGTTGCAGAGCTTCACTGTTTGTCCCATGCCGTTAACGCCGACATGGGTGACGGTTTTGCCCATCGCCATAAACACCGGCATACAGCGTTCCAACACCTTTGCCTCGCCGCCGACCATGATCGCCAGGGTGGCATTGCGCGCGCCGCTATCCCCGCCGCTGACTGGCGCATCCAGCATAGCCACGCCTTTTTTGCCTAGTTCGGCGGCAATATCGCGGGTAACCGCAGGAGAAATAGTGCTCATATCGATGACTACACTTCCGGATTTAACGCCTTTAATCACACCGGCGTCGCCAAGAATAACCTCTTGCACATCCGGGGAATCGGATACCATGGTGATGATGATTTCCGCATTTTCCGCAACTTGCTGCGGGGATGCGGCCGCCTGCGCCCCGGCGTCGATAACCGACTGCATTTTAACGCGGGTGCGATTCCAGGCGGTGACCGGGAACCCGGCTTTGAGCAGGTTCAAACACATCGAGTTTCCCATAATGCCCAGGCCGATAAAGCCGATTTTTTGCATATAAACTCCTTTTAGCGGGTGATACGCTCTGCGATATAAACCCGGTATTCCCAGGGCTGCATCTCGATATCCACAGCGCTGTTGTGCAGGGTAAGGGTTGTGCCTTTGAACAACTCGGTGAAATTGCCGTTTAGGTCTTTGAACTCTATCTTTTCACGACAGGTTTTGCCGGTCAGGTTAACCAGAACCAGTACGCGATCCTGGCCCTTTTCACGACTAAACGCATAGCTCTGCTTACTTTTCAGGCGAGTCATGCTGCCGTTATACAACGCCGGATGCTTTTTATAAGTATCGGCCAAGGTTGTGTATAATGACCGGAATTCGCTATCCCGCCAGTCGATCAAGTCTTTTTCAAAGAAATCCAATTTTTTTGTTGAACCGACTTCTTGTCCGCTATAAATAAGGGGATTGCCGGGCAGGGTAAACGTCAGCACCGCAAAGGCTTTGGCGCCTTGTTCGCCCAACCGCGTCACTGCCGTAGCGTCCCAGGAATTCTGGTCATGGTTGCTGGTAAAGCGCATACGCATGGCGCCTTGCGGATACTGGAACTGTTCGCGTTGCAAATACAGGTCGATCTCGGATATTTTCTTTTCACCACGGGCAATCGCATTAAAAAGCCGGTACATCTGGCTGGCATAGGTCATGTGGAAGCCATTGACATGCAAATCCGGCGCCTCGCCTTCGGCCAGCATAAAGATGGGCCGAACCTTTTCCACTTCCGCAATGGCCGCTTTCCAGAAATCGCCCGGCACCATCTCCGCCACATCGCAGCGATAGCCGTCGATGCCGATCTCTTTAACCCACCAGGTCATCATATCGGTCATATAGCGGCGTAATTCAGGGTTGTCATAATTCAAATCGGCCACATCGGTCCAATCATCCACCGGGGCAAGAATTTCATTTTTATGGTTTTGCGAGTACCATTCAGGATGCTCCGTGATCATCGGGTTATCCCAGGCGGTATGATTAATCACCAGGTCGATGATCGTATACATTCCCATATCGTGAATTTTTTGCACCAGGCGTTTAAAATCATCTAGAGAACCGAATTCCGGATTGACGCCATAATAATCCGAGATTGAATAATAGCTGCCCAACGTGCCTTTGCGGTTCTTTTCTCCAATCGGATGAATGGGCATAAACCACAGGATATTTACTCCCATTTCTTTGAGTGTCGATAAATGGTCGGCAAAGGCGTTAAAAGTGCCCTCCTGGGTATATTGACGCACATTAACTTCATAAATAATTGCATTTTTTGCCCAATCCGGGGGCTGCGGGGCTTGTTGTAACGCCAGTTTGCTTTTGGTCAATTCTTTTTTGTGAAAAAACCTGAACATAGTTACTTCTCCTGTAATTCCTGCCGGCCGGTTATGATAGCGGACTCTGATGGCCATCCGGTTGTGCCCGGAATTTAAAAATGTGCTTAAATCGAATTGTTCGGTGAGTTCTCCTGATTGCGCGCCCACAAGCTGCCCGTTGATCCAGATTGTGCCGGAATCGTGCAGCGCGGGGATCGCCAGGGCAATATTGTGTTTATCGTCAATAGTAAAATCGTTAAAATACCAGACCAGCCCCGAATCATTCCATGTTGACGGCAAATGATCGGCGGACAAGTTTTCAATAATTACAGAGTCTCGCGGGGTATAACCGGTATCGAACCACCGCTCCTGTATGCCGGTATTCAAGGTATCCGGCTGCAACAGCCACTGCCCGGGCCGCCATTCTATTCTTTGTCCGGAATGACATGAGAGCAGTAAAACCAGCGCAAAGAGCGGCGCTTTTTTATTCCCGTTCATACGATACCTCCTTTGTAATTACAGGGGGTGCAGGTTTTTACCCGGTTATTGCATCGACTCCTGGTGATGCCACATTTTCCATTCTCCGAACTGATAGATTAAAACCATGGTATGCAGGTTCTTGATCGATGTTGTTTTTATATCAGTCTGCATTTTAGTGCTGAACCGGGCTACCGCCATAGTGCCTTCAATACGGATATCAAAAACATTGACTTCTGTTGTAACATATTTCCAGTTTTCAAAGATTGGTGAAAAAAAAGCTGCAAACTTGTTGTTTGTCAATATCATACCATTGGCTGTGTACCACATAAAATCATCACGAAAAAAAGTCATCAAAGCGGGAATGTCTTTTAAATCGAAACTTTTATAAAAATCATTAATTACATTTTTTACTTCTTGTTCCTGTTCTGCCGTTTGTACTACAGGTTTACTGCAAAAAGCCAACAGGGTAATATTTAACGCCAATATTACGAGTAAAACTTTTTTCATGGTCATTTCCTTTCAGCAATCCATCATTTGTAATGGTTATGTGTTTTTCAGGGATTTGTACTCTACCGAATATTTATTAGTAATCAACATCAGTCCGGTTCCTGTAATAAAAAACGCTCATCCGGACCGGGCTGGTCAGCGATCTATTTACCTAAAAAGGATAGCAAAAAACTGCCGATCGTAACGCCCAGGGCAATCATCGCCATAAAACGGTGCCCGGCAGTTTCACGGGATCGTTCCTGATATCCCAGCAAGCCTGCAAACAGGTACCCGCCGATAAATCCACCGGCATGGGCGAGATTATTTACTGCCGGCATCATAAAACCGAACAGGAACATCACCAGCGCCCAACTGCCCACTTGCCGGTATATGGCCGTTCCAAACTGACCGCCGCGCTTTCTGCCATAATACACCAGTGCGCCCAGTAAGCCGAAAATCGAACCCGATGCGCCAATAGTAGGATACGGACTCAGCAGCGTCGAAGCGACAAAACCCGCCACCCCCGTCAGTGTAAATAATAAAAATGTACGGGACGATCCAAACAGTTCCTGAACCATATAACCAAGCTGCCGCAGCCACAACACATTAAAAAGGATGTGCAGCACCCCGCCGTGTAAATAGATCGCGGTGATCAACGTCCACCATTTACCCTGTGCAATCATATAGCGTCCGGTCATACCCATACGGTACAGGGCCTGATCGTCGGGCGCCAGCAGACCAAAAAGACCGCGCGGTTGCAGCAAGGCCGAGACATCTAATAAAATGCTGATGACATACAGAATTATACACGCTCCGGTGAGCAGGGTTATAACCCCTGGGGCGCCACCCAGTAGTTTTTTTATTGCCGGGCTATACCCCCACAAACCGGGATTTTTGCGGCCGCAATGAATGCACTCTTGTGCATTTACCGAGATCAACCGCCCGCAGCCCGGACATACCATCGATCCGGTTGTTTTTCGTTGTATCATTAATTTTTCCTGTTATGACTGGTTAAGCTTTATTAAAATTAGAGATTTTTTTCAATATTTAAAAGTACTAATTTACCTCTACACTTGTTCAGCAAATATTATTCATCATATTTCACTTGCATAAAGACTACCTTTAACCTATATTTACACCGCCAGAGTTACAAAAACAATAAAGTGTATTATTACTAAAAAATACAGGGAAAATCATGAAAATTGGAATAGTAGGATTGCCGCTTTCAGGCAAATCCACTTTATTTAATGCTCTCACCGGCTCTAATGTAGATACAGGGGCTTTTATGACCGGGAAAACCGATGCGCACCAGTCTATTGTACAAGTGCCCGATGACCGGCTGGAAAAACTGAATACTATCTTTGTGCCGAAAAAGAAAACCCCGGCAATAATCGACTATATCGATCTGGCGGGATTAAATCCAGCCGAGCAGAAAAAAGGCGGCTTTAGCGACAGCTTTTTAGGGCAAGTGCGAACCGTGGATGCCCTTCTGGCCGTAGTTCGGGCATTTAAGGATGATAATGTGCCCCATCCGCAAGAAACCATCGACCCCAAGCGGGACCTGGATACGATTGAAGCCGATTTTATCATCAGCGATTTGTCGATTGTTGAAAATCGTATGCAAAAACTGCAAAAGCAAATGAAATCCAAAAAGCTGGATCAGGATGTGCGCGAATATGCCCTGCTGGAAAAATGCAAAGCCTCGCTGGAAAATGAACAACCGCTGCGGTTACTGCACATTGCCCCGGAAGAAGAATTTATGGTACGCGGCTACCAGTTCCTGACGTTAAAGCCGCTCATTATTGTTGTTAATATCAGTGAAAGCGATATTGCTAACAATACCAGCCTGCTGGAGCCATTCCGGGAACGGCAGAACCAGGCGCTGACCACGATATTGGCTATATCGGCGCAAATTGAAATGGAAATTTCCCAGCTTGCTGAAGAAGAAGCCGCCACTTTTCGTCAGGATCTGGGCATCAAACAATCGGCTATGGATGTATTGATCCGGACATCGTATGACCTGCTGGGCCTGGTATCATTTTTTACTGTCGGCAGCGATGAGGTGAGAGCCTGGACGATCCGCAAGAATACCGCCGCCCCGCAGGCAGCCGGAGCCATTCACACCGATTTCGAACGCGGCTTTATCCGCGCCGAGATTGTCCATTATAATGATTTTATGAAATACGAAAACATGGTCAAATGCAAGGCTGATGGCCTGGTGCGCCTGGAAGGTAAAGAATATATTGTTAAAGACGGGGATATTATCAATTTCCGGTTTGCTATCTGATTAAAACATGGATGGATTTACTTTCCTTTTTTGGAAAGTAAATCCTGAATAACCTGGTAGAGTTTGTTGGATGTATAGGGTTTTTGCAGCCACACCGCGCCGGTTTTTTGCATAAACTTATAATAATTCTCATCGCAATGATAACCGCTGGACAGGATAATGGGCACGTCAGCCGCTATCGTCAACAATTTTTCTGCGCATTCGGTTCCCGGCATATCTGGCAGGGATATATCAAGAATAACCAGGTTGATGTCCCTGAAATTTTCACTGAATATTTCAATTCCCTTTTCTGCGGTATTGGCAGCTTTGGTATTAAAACCGAAATGTTTCAAGGTTATGGAATTGACCTCGACAATGCCAGGGTCGTCATCGATCAACAGTATTAGATCTCCGGCTTCTTTCTCCGTCCGGGTTTCGGTAGTTTTTACAATTTCCAGCAGCGGGAAAAACAATGAAAAGATCGTCCCCTGTCCCTCAAGGGTTTTTACCGCAATATAGCCATTATGATTTTTGACTATGCCATAAACGGAAGCGAGTCCCACTCCACGTCCCAATTCAAATGTCTTGGTGGTAACAAATGGTTCGAATAGTTGTTCGCGTACATTGAGCGGTATTCCCCTGCCGGAATCTATCACTTCAAGAACAACAAAGGTTTTGTCTTTTTGGCCATTCAAGTCGGCCGTTTCATCCGCCTTGACCGTGTGCAAACGGGTATGAATAAATATTTTTCCGGTTGTGGAATAAGACTCGGCGGCGTTCTTGATCAATGTTTTAAGTATGTGTTTGATCTGACGGCTGTTTGCCTGAATAACTGCGGCAGTATTTTTGAGATTCAGTTCCAATGTAAGGTGTTTGGGCAACGGCTGGCGTAAACTGTCTATCCATTGTTGTAACTTGACATTCAGGTCAATTTCTTCCAGGGCCGGTTTTTCTACCCGGCTAAAATACTGTAACTCTTGTTTTAAGGATGCTGTGCGCTGGGCGATTTTTTTGATTTTGACAATATGCTCCCTGATCTCATCGTCCATATTTTCATGCAGCAGTAATGATGAGGTGTTGTGGTAAAGGTCGGTGGAAATTTTATCAAAATGCCGGGCGATTTTGGGAAAGATGGTGAGCAAGTATTCCAGCTTTTGAGTTTTGTTCATTGCGGGTTTGGGGGCACTGTTGTTTTGCTCGCCGTCCTGCTCCTGTAGTTCCCACAATAAAAAAATTTGCTTGATGTCGGGATTTTCCAGTCGGGCGACTTTGAGGTTGGTGATCTTTCCTTCCAGTATTTCGGGCCGTAACTGGGCAATGTAATTCCGGGGCCCGGTTCCTTTATATTGCAGGATCTGACTGATGATTTGTGCGGTATCTTCCTGAAATAATAACTGAATATTTTTATTCAACACCGCCTCGCCGGTCATTTCCAGCCAGGCTAAAGCGGCATTATTGATTGTAGTTATCACCCCATTTTCATCAGTTATCAGCAACGCTGCTTTTGAATTGATAATCGAATGTAGATGTTGTTGCAATGATGTATTACATTGGGTTTGATATTGCCACTCTTTAAAAATCAGCGTGGTATACTCTTTGTGTAAAATTATAGAACTGCCGAGGGACAGGGTTGCCATAACCGTGTCGCCTTCGCGGGTAAGGAAGCATAAGGATTGGTTTTGCTGTTGTTTTTTATTGGCGTCGCCGTTTTTATATTTGACGCGCATTTCCTGCCATTGCATGCGGCACTCGTTCAACAACAGTTCGGAAATATCGGTGCCGATGACTGATTTGGCGGGTATATTGAAAATATTTTCCAGCGCCCGGTTCCATACTGAAATGCGGTTCTTGTCATCCAAAACCATTACCGGATTAGGCAGGGCGTCGAACATTTCCGCAATATGCGTCTCCGGCAGCAGAAAAGGATTTTCAGGAGTCTGATCCGGCTTAATATCAGTGAGTGTTTCTTCTTTCACTACTGCCGGTTCATTATCAATCCCTGCATTTTCAGCTGCGGTGATATTCGTTATATTTTCGCCGGTTGAAGCGCTGTGGGCGAGTATGGTATATTCATAACCGATCACCAGTTTATCCAGGGTCTGCGGAGAAATTTTAATTTTGGCGTGCAGGGTTTGCTCATTACAGCATTTTAATATTGTAGAATACCAGTTCAGCTTGCCGGCCTGCTGTAACTGCTTGATAATTGTTTGTTGCTCTTCCTGCAACAATACCAGGCTTGTAATAAAATTCAATCCCGTCAGTTCAAAAGTATTTGCAAACCCCAACAAGGAAGTTATTCCCGGGGTCGCGTCGAGTATGACATGCGCCGGGGAGGTAAAGACCAGGTTATTTTCATCTTTATCCAGGTCATCGACCGCCAGTTCGGGCAGCAAATCTTCATTCAATTGTAATACTTTGGAGCGTTCAAAAGCCGCTTCCAGAAAATGCAGCAGTTGATTTTTCAGGTTTTCCGCCACAAACGCCAGTTCGCTGTCCGGTTCGGTCAGGGTATGTTCAAAAATATATTCGGGTATTTCAACGCCGGCAAAGGCTTGTTTAAGCCGTTCAACCAACTCCCCGGCGTCACTTTCCCTTGACGCCCGCTGAATGAGGCAAATTTTCAGAAAAAGCTGTTCCCGAAAGTTAACCGGAATAACGGCGCGCAGCAATTCGCCGTTACAAAAGCTGGTATAGACAGTTTTGCCGCTTGCCAGTTTGCTCTCCAGGCGGCTGTCTTTGAACTGGGGATGAAACAATACATCCAGAAATTCCAGGTTATGGTCGAATTCATCATTAATAAAATTGCGGTTCGAGGCGGTAAGCTGAATATTGCTTTCATCGAACAAAGCCAGGCCAATATTATATTTTAAAGCGCAGGCATTCTGAATTTCTTCCAGAATCGCCGGTTCAATCAGATCCTGCAGCTTTTTAGTAATATCGATCAAATTTTTTCCTGTAAAATCTGTACATATATAAAACTCCATACCGGTTGTTGCAAAATTTATACCGGTAAAGCGTCTGTTTGCCGGTGATGAACAGGCGTACAGCTATTGAAAAACAAAGGGTTATGGCCACTTTTACAGTCAAGTTAAACAAGGTATGTGACGGGTAATTACATAAAGGTACTTTTTAACCACAATTTGGTAGTTTGTTCATAGCGGCGGGGATGTAGTAAAATTTCTTAAAAACTGTTGTTCCGTTCCAGGTTATTGCTTATATTAAAAAACCCGGCGTGACAGCGCCGGGTTTTGGTTTTACTCAGGCCGGGCAAAGAGCTTTTACATCAGCTATTTGTCCGGTTTTTTATTGGGGATAAAACAGAAATACACATAACTTACCTCATTAAGATCATCTTGTTGGTGAGAACCTGGCCCCGGTACTCGATGCGATAGAAATACATGCCGCTGGCGACGCGTTGGCCGAATTTATCCTGACTGTTCCAGGCGATGGTGTGCGAGCCAGAGCCTTGCAGCGCATCGACCAGGGTAACCACCTCGCGGCCCGTTACATCATAGACTTTTAAGGTAACATGATCCGCCGCCGGCAGGTCGAACTGGATGTTGGTAACCGGGTTGAACGGATTGGGATGGTTGCGAATCGCAAATTTTACTTCCGGTTCGTCGGCAGACGGCTTGTTTTCACCTTCGTACACTTTACCGAGTTTGCCCAAACGCACCCCGGCGGAAAACGCCATGGCCGAATTGGGATCGGTATCGATCACCTGTTTGTAGATCGCTTCCGCTTTGGCGGCGTCTTTTAAATACTTGTGATAAATAACGCCTTTGCGGTACAGGTAATACAAAGCATTTTCAGGATCGGTTTGCGCCTTCATCACCTCGTCGGTCAGGGTCAGCGCAGTTTGATACTCGCCTTTGCCCAGGTAATAAGGAATGAACTGGCTTTTGATGGCAGATTGCAGGGATTTGTATTTTGCATCCTTGCCGAGAGCGACGAGGTATGCGGCAAAAGTATCTCTTTGTTTTAAAGCGCGATAGCAGAAATCGATTAATTTTATTGCATGTTTTGCTTCTTCGCTATCAGGATATTTCCCTACAAATTGCTTCATGCCGTCAATCACTTGGTTGTATTTTGGCGCATATTTGCTAATGTCGTAGCGGATGCTATCTTTACGAGCCTGGCGTCTATCAACTTTGAGGGCGCGATACAGGTCTCGTAGTTCAGCGAATTCCAATCCCTCGGGTGAATCATCAATACCTTCCCATGATTGAGAATATTCAGGAAGTATTTCATCCGGGTTCGACTTGCCTAAATCGCAAACCTCACAAGGATAATGCAGTGTAATATTTGAACCGGATAATGGCGGTGGACAGGAAGACATGGAACCCATTTGCCAAATATCAATGTACAGACTGGAAGTATTAAATATATCATAAGTATTGCTACAGAAATCTGTGTAATAAATATCAACATTGTTACCAATAGCACAATGGAGACCTCTGTTTTTGCTCATTATGGTATTGTACCAAATATCAAGGTCCGTATCGCCGGTAATAATTCCATAATTTGTACTATATAGGAAATCCGTGTATTCTGTTTCTACATTATAGGTTTGATATGTATCAAGAAAGCCATTATTAGTAAATTCGGAATCACCAATATAAACAGTTGCAGTGTTTTCTATTTCGACAATATCTTTTGCTATGACATTGGATAAAGTAATATCAGAACAATCATCAATAACAATATCATTATTGACTTTTACTTTGTCAAGCTCACCAAATTCAATATCGGCAAAAATAAAGGTACCGTTTATTATAGTCTGAGTTTTTGATTTGCCTTCAAAATAACGATGATCTTTCATAACAACATTTTCTGTAAAAGTCCCAGCACCTAGTACTATGTTTTCATCAGTTTCAGATGAATCCATTGCAGCCTCGATAATTGGGTACAGGCCTTTAATGTCATCAGTATAATGATCTTCACGCATTATTTTTTTAGGCAAAATTGTAGCTCCGGATTCCACAATAATTTCACCGGATTCTGTTTCAATACAAAAATTATTCAAATTAAGAGTTGTACCGGATTGTACTACAAGGGCGATATTATCCGGGATCACTAAATTACTGGCAAGTGTTTGTGAACCTGAATGTAAAATAATATTTTGTCCTGTTGCTGCGGCATCTAGAGCGGTTTGTATAGTTGAATAGATTTCCGGTACATATAAATTATGTAAAGCCTTGTTTACATTAATCCGGCCATAGCCATAATAATTATCAAACCCGGAAGCACCCAAATCGTCAACTGATAATTGAATAGTCTGTCTAATTTGCTCCGGCGAAAGATCTAAATTCGTTGATTGAATTAATGCAGCAAGCCCGGAAACAAAAGGAGCCGCCATTGATGTTCCAGACATATAACCGTAATTTTGGGTTACCCCTTCACTCTGTAAAGCAAAATAATAATTCGGTGTTGTAGAAAAAATATCATCTACCCCAAATGGAAGGCCAGTTCCGCCAGGTGCTGCCACACATATTTCTACCCCTCTGTTTGTATAAGAGGCATAAGTATCATTATAATTGGTAGCGGATACAGCCATAACGTTATTATATGATGGCGAATATTTTGCCGGATAAATTACTGAAGCAGCTTCATTCCCGGCAGCAGCTACTATTAAGCAATTCCTATTAAGGGCATAAACAATTGCATCTGTATAATAAGTTGATGAAACAGTACCCCCACCACTATAATTAATTATTTTTGCACCTTCGTCAACGGCATCAATAACTCCATAATAAAAAGCTGCAAGAGTACCTATTCCATCATCGCCAAAAGCTTGAACAATATATAATTGCGTACCCCAACTTGTACCGGCTACACCGGCTGAGTTATTTGTTTCTGCGCCAATTATGCCTGCAACATGAGTTCCATGTCCGCATAAATCACGTGGTTCATTATCATAATATACATAATCATAACCAAGTTCTATGCGATTGTCATTTAAATCCGGATGCGATAAAACGCCATTTTGCATTGGAATACCGGAATCCAACACACCAACCATAACAGCCGGAGATCCTGTTTCAATATTCCACCCTGAAGGCGAACTGATTTTTGTATGCCCCCATTGATTTCCAAAATATGAGTCATTGGGTGTTGTAGAAATATGTGTTATGATATTTGGCTCAATATTTTTTAACATTTCGTTTTTTTTCAAGTTTTCTATTGCAGTTTGAGAAGTTTTCTCTTGAGGAATTGATATTAACATTACCCCTAATTTATCCGGTCCATGAATTATTTTAAATTTCTGTGTTGATAAATAATTGTTAACCTCATCAATTTTTTTCTGGTCTGTTAAGGTAACCAACACCTCATTTTTTGCCACCTCAATCTCTTTACCTTGCCACTCCATTTTAGTTTTTTCAAAACTAAAAGCTAGTTGTAAATTCAAGGCAAACATAAAAATTAACAAATACAATGCTTTTCTCATGTTATTTCCTTTCTTTTTGTTATAACTTTTATATGAATTATTAATGCATGTGTTGTTAGTACCTCCTTTCTTTTAGTATAATTTTATTACATAAACCCCTTTGCAAGCCAGGTACAGGTAACGATAATCAGGAGAAAAAGTAAAATGACTTTTATAAAAGCTTGTTATTACATTTTCTATACCGAATTTTTCCCATCTTTCAAGGTTGTTGTTATACTTGTATATCTCACCGTTATTACTATAGGTAGTAATAACATACAAATCTCCGGTGCGGTAATTTTTTTCAATTTGGATGGATTTATACCAATTCGGTAAGCCATTGTTAAATTGTTTCCAGGTATTACCACCATTTGTTGATTTCATAACCCCATACTCTATTTTTATATCTTTAATTTCAATTTCTTCACTTGCGGCATACATTATATTTGTATTATTATTATCAATCATTAAATCCATCGTTGCAGTGGCTGTCCCGTGTAATCCAGTTAGTACCCAACTTTTACCTGAATTTTCACTTTTCCAGACATTGCCATCCATATCTGTGCTAAAATACAGTACATTTGTTTTTTTCGGGTTGATAGCTATATCGGTAATGCTGTTATTTGTAATATTTTGGGTTATACATTCCCAGCTTTTTCCTATATTATTACTTTTATATAATTCCCCACCCATAAAACCACTGGTTCCTACATATACTTCATTTGGATCTAATGGATTAAAAGCCATGCAGCATGTAAATGTCTCCCAATTGGTAACAATTGAGCCGGTAATATCCTGCCAGCTTTTACCAATGTTATCGCTTTGCAAGAGGCGTTCACCGCCAACGGCATAAACTATATCCGGGTTAAAGGGATTAAAGATAAAATTTCTATACCCCTTGGTCTCACCAACAGCCAGGGTATCCCAGGTAGCGCCATAATCTTCACTACGGTATAGTCGAGCCGGTTTTTGAGAGCTATAATTAAAATAGCTGCCGGCTAGTATTATATTATGTTTTTGCGGGTGAACGCCAACAGATACGATATCATCATTTTCAAGCCCGGTTAAAATCCATTCACCCACCGGCCAGTCCGGTTCGGGCGGTAACTTTATGGGGTCGGTTATACCCAGGTCTCGGTGACAATTTAACATTAAAAGAAGAATAACTGTTATCAGGGAAAATAGACTATATGTTTTGGTTTTCCAGGTAGGAATTTGTTTAATAACCATTGCAGCTCCTATATTATTTTTAAAAATTAATATCTAAAAGACAATTATATATGTAATCACAATTTAAAGTTCATTCCGCCCCGGGCCCCAAAATCAGTCCGTGTCGGAGCAATATAATATAAGCTCGTAAAATAATATATTATATACAATCGCCCGTCACATATAACCCATATTCCCAACGCTTTTAACTAAACCCTGGCAATTTTAGCGTGGGAGTATGTATGCTGAAAATAGTGTATTCTTTTTTAAAAGTCAAGATAAATTTTATTTTTTCGTGTTTTTTTTTTTTTTTTCGTTTATAATTTGCCGTAAACAAAGCAAATTTTTGCCATATTAATTACAGATATGGTTTAAACAGTAACATTTATTTTGTACAGTAATATAATCATCTATCGCTAAAATTTAATATCCGGTGCGACAAACCTGGTTATTATGGCCAGATAATCTATTTTCACCTGTTTTTCAGCAAGGCACACCCGGTTATTGTTTTGGGTTGCGACAGGTAATACTGCCGGGTCGCAGACCAATCCTCAAACTACCAGGATCGCACTGGGGAAACAATTTATTGGTAGGGGCGAAGCATCTGTTCCGGACTAATTATTCAAGTCAACCGGTCCCAACAAAGATGCTTCGCCCGGTTTAATAACAATGCCGGACGTATCGAGACGACATTCCTGGTCAGTACGCAACAAAGTGTAGCCCACCTCGCCGCAAATCCAGCAAAAGTATGAACAGGTTCGTAGTCATAGCCTTATCTTTATAGCAGCCCTGCGCCCCAGGTGGACCACACTGAGAACCTGCCGAGCCGCTTTTTGGTCATCTCAATACATCCCGAAAGGTAAAGCAACGGGACTACCCGATGACCGTAATATATTTTAGAATAACCGGTCGTCGAGTAGTCCGTCCCGCCAAGCAGGACGGACGTATCGAGACGATATTTTCTGGACAGTACGTAACAAAGTGTAGCCACCTCGCCGCAAATCCAGTAAAAGTATGAACAGGCTCGAATTCATAGAATTTTCTTTATAGCAGACTCGTACCCCAGGTGGACCACACTGAAAACCTGCAGGGGTTCACATCCCAAGTAGCAACTGTAGGGGCATCCCTCGCGGATGCCCTTGTCCAGAAGCAAGCAGAGGTAGGGTTTCCAGCCCTGGAACAAGGGGCTGTTGCCAATTATCTTTGCCGGACAACATGTCCGGCATTAACATGCGGCTACAAACAATGTGCTGCACACCACCCAGGTGCATAGCATAGCACATTGTCCCGGCAGGATACTCTCTATCTGGTATAAAAATCAATCATCCTATTGATCGCTCTCTGACACACCAGACAAAAAGGCGTGAGGCTTTTGGAGAACATCCGGCAATCCGGCGCGGAACGGAACATGCCGGTAGCCATATAACCGGCGCCTTCATAACACCCGGTTTGCGCCAGAGAGTTTGCATCGGCCAACAGTCGCTGCATTTGTTGCTCGATCATGATATATTCCGGCGTCTCCCGCTGCCAAGAACGCAGCGTAACCCCCAGGGAGTCATAAGCCGCTTTACCCCAGGGAGTTGGAACAGGCGTACCGGGGGTGATCAAATCGGCCCATTTAGGTTGCGCCGGATTCAGCAGCCGGGTTATGTTCGGGTCCCAGGGCTCGATTCCCTCTGCATAAAATTCCTCATACGCCGTGTCGGAGGTATAATACTCATCCGCCAGCCCGGCAAAGGAATGCCCGAATTCATGGGTAAACACATAATCGGCCCACCAGTCCGGCTGTCCTTCAGCATGCCCCGTAAAACTGGTGGCATACCAGTTAAAAATTCCACCGCCGCCATAGCGGGTCGAATTAACCAGGATATAGAGCTGGTCATAGGGGACCAGCGCCGCAATATCGCGAACCTCTTTATTGGCCAGGGTTAAAACATAACGCGGCGAGTCCAGCGAATTATAGCTGGCCCCCAGCGCCGTCTGCCGCCAGTTGCCCAGGTGCGGTTCATCGATGCCCGATTCCGCCGATTCTACCAATACCAACCGGATATTAAAGTCATTTTTTCTGGAACTGAACGGTTGGCTGTTAAAAAGTTGTTCTGTATAATGTTTAACATCCTGACGGAATTTACCCATCTCTTTATGCGTATAGCCGTCACCCATAATGACAATATCCACCTTTTTTTTGGGAGACCCGTTATCCAGATACTGTTCCGTTTTCCAGGGCAGGTCACGCTTTTCCAGATTGATGGAACGGGAGCCCGGTTCGATGCCGGCGCTGAATGTATCGATAAATTCATTCTGCCGGTTGCGAACAGCGATCACCAGTTTGATAGGATATTTAGGAAAGGGAAACCGCACGGTTTCGTGCATGGTTCTGTAAACGCTGCCGCTGAGCGCCTCTACTGTGGTTTGCCACTCGCCAAACACGGTACAATACCCCCGTGAATACACCAAACGCCCGGTTGCTTCATCAAACACTTTGACCAGGTATTTGCCAAGGTTGAGCGTATCGGCAAGATTAACGCGGCTGCCGGGCCATTCGCCTTCCTGGTAAACCTGATCCAGACTGAAAAACTCATTACGGGCGGTTCCCGTATGATAATAATCCACCCGCATGGTTTTATCGGTAAACCAGGTGTCATAATCCACTTTGGCCTGCCCGGCAACAACCAGGGCTGCCAGCAACAAAATACAGAGTCCTGTGCTTTTCATAATATATCCTGAATTGGGGTTTTTTGTTAATTTAAAACAATAATTCAAGATTGTCAATAACCGGAATGATGTTTTCCTGATCAGCAAGGAACCATGGCGGTTTCGCCGGTTCGCTGATCATTACAGGCGTTAATTCAAATTAATCTCCCCCTGGAATAATTGTTTTTCTGTTGAAACTTTATTCAAATTTTTCAGTAAAATGGTAACACAATGAACGAGTTAAAAACGCCACAATTTAATTCAAATGGAAACCCCAATGCGCCTGGTCAAAGGTGAAACGCCCCTCAGTCCCGATTTTTTCCCGGAGCAACAGGGCTGGACGAGTTTGAAAGAACCTGATGTGAATACGCTGCAATTCATTGCCATACCCGGTGGACTAGCATTGATACTGGTCACGATTTTGGCTTTACTGACCGTAATACCTTTGCAGGAGTTGCTACACGGCTTTAAACTATTTACCAAAACCTTCATTTTTCTGGCGGCCATAATCGTTATGATACCGGTGCACGAATTATTACACGCCCTGTGCCATCCGCAATTTGGCTTTAGCAGGGAGACGATCATTGGCGTCTGGCCGGAAAAAATGCTGTTCTATGCCCACTACTTGGGAGAACTCAGCCGCAACCGCTTTTTACTGGTCTTTGCGGCGCCCTGGTTAGGCCTTACAGTACTGCCGGTGTTGATCATTGCCGCCTGTCGTATTTTTATGCCGGAACTGGAATCGCCGGTTTTGGGGTCAACTGGCGATGATTGCCCTCACCAGCAGCCTGCTTTCCTCCGGTGACATAATCGGCTTTTACCTGATACTAAAACAGGTTCCGGTGAATGCTGTCGTTAAAAACCAGGGATACAAAACCTGGTGGAAGCGGCTATAAACAGGTATTTGTCCGGTTCGGTATACCAACCGGGGTACAATAATGAAAAGCTTTTACCAGGGTAAACAAGCTCCTTTCTTCCGCACCTTTTTATTTTCACAGTTATAAACTTTTTCTATATCATTTTTCCCTGCTCAATTTTTACAACAATAATTTTATATACTTGTAAAGATACCGGCGTTACAAGAACGATAAAAATTTTCTCAGTTACTCATAATACCTGCCGATAAAATAATGTTATGGTTATCTGATAAAATTTTCAAACCAGTATTTATTGGCAATATAATTGCTGTCCTTTATTCACTAAAACTGTATCATTATTATTTAAGGAAATTATGAAAAGTTCAAGTATTTATGTAATGATTCTGATCACACTGGTTCTGGTTCTGTCCGGCAGTTTTTGTTTTGCAGATAATGATGCTCAGGATTTAGCGCCCCTGCCTCTTACTCTGGCTGAGGCAATAGACCTGGCGCTGCAAAACCAACCGGCGTTAATGGCTTCCGAAAAAGCAGTAGAAGCCGCACAGGCACAGCATAAACAAGCATTATCCACTTACTGGCCTTCGCTCAATGCCACCGGTCTATATTCCTGGCTGGATGAAGATCCGGTCATGATATATCCTGCTTCTAAAATGGTGATCCCGCCAATGGATATGGGTGGATTTGTTTTTCGTCTTCCCTCGTTTCCAGTTCCGGAACAAAAGATCAAGCTGATGGATCAGGAAAACCTGCTGACATCGGTAAATCTATCCTACCCGGTCTATACCGGCGGTTTGTTGAGTTCGCTTCGCCAGCAAGCCAAATACAATATCGAGATCAACCGGCAAAAACAGCGTAAAACCGAGTTGGAGGTCATTCACAATGTTAAAAAATATTACTATAGCGCGCTGCTGGCCAGGGAAATTTTATCTATAGGTCAGGAAGCGTTGACCCGACTGGAAGTAACCTTGTCGTTGACGGAAAACCTTTACCAAAAAGGTTCCGGCCGGGTAAAAAAGACCGACTATTTAAAATCTAAAGTAATCGTAGAAAATGTTCGCGCCCTGGTTACAGATATTCAATCCCAATCGACCCTTGCATTAGCGGCGCTGGTTCATGCCATCGGCTTGCCGTGGAACCAACCGGTTATTATTACTGAAAAAGAAATTCCCTTTATGCCGCTGGAAATGGATTTACAAAATTACATTGCACAGGTCTATGCTCACAATCCCGATTGGGCGCTGGTGAAAGCGGCGCTAGTAATCAACCAGGCGCAAATTCAGGAGGCTCAAAGCGGTTATCTTCCCAAACTGGCAATAACCGGCAGCCTGAACTATATTATTAATGATTACGATTACGGCATTGTTAACAACGCCACCAATGAGACCTGGAGCATTGGTTTGGGTTTGCAAGTGCCGCTTTTCAACGGCTTTCGCACCGCCAATAAAATTAAAGAAGCCAAAGCAAATTACGAAAAGCTGCAATACCGGCAAATTGAACTTGAGCAGGGTTTGGCATTACAAATCCATTACCTGTTTCTAAAACTCGCCACGGCCAGACAAAAAGAAACCTCTTTATTACTGGGCAGGGAAGCCGCAGTGGAAAACCAGCAATTGACCGAAAGCGCATACCAGATCGAAATGGTCGATGAACAAGACCTGATAGAATCGCAGATCATGGCTTCTTTTTCACAGGCGCGTTACCTGGCCGTTCTTCTTGAATATTTCCTTGCACAATCGGAACTTGAACTGGTTATTGGTTGCGCTGTTGATAAAGCAATTAATGATTGAGCCAGATAATAATATTTATTCTAGAATAACATGAAAAACGACCTCTTTATAATCAGCATTGCTATGATGGTATTATTGCTTTTTTCTGCTTATCGGGCCGCCCTGCCCCAGGAAGAAAAAACACCGGTCATTGTCGGTTTTCCGGAAAATTACTTTAACGATCTCGATATACGCGACGCCCGCGCTGCAATAGAAGTATGGGGCAATAATCTTACATTACTAAAACCAACCCGTTTTTATTTGCAGACTATACTGTTCTCAGATTTACAGAACCTGGAAGAAATTTACAGGCATGATAAAATTGATTTGCTATTTTTACCGGTACTTGATTATTTAAAAATAAAAAATAAAATTGCAATTGAACCGGTGGTCTGCGGTGGATGGGATCAGGAATACGGTGACTCTTTTCTATTAGTGGTTAATAAAGCAAGTGGAATTACCAATCTGGCTGAATTACAAAATAAAGAATTGATCATTTCTGCGGATGGAAGTGATGAATTGATGAATTACTGGCTGGAAGTACAATTAAGGAAAAATAATTTACCGGCAATGACATCATTTTTCAATAAAACGACTCATGTTAACAAGGGGAACCAGGCATTATTGCCAGTCTTTTTCAATCAAAAAACTGCTTGTTTAATTAAAAGGAATATCTACACAACTCTGAATAAGTTAAATCCGCAAATTCAGGAAAAATTGTTTATTATTATCGAGTCACCTCTTTATATCCGTGACGTTTTTTGCATAAATAGCGCTATCACCAGTAAAAACCGTGACTTGATAAGTGATATTATTATGACAATTGATAAAGATGCGGCTGGTAAACAAATTTTATTACTATTTAAACGCCAAACAATTTTACCATATAAACCGGAATACATATATAATGTTGAAACATTACTACAGGACTATAAAAAATTACAATTGCCCCCCAGATAAATTCGATATGAAAACAAGAATATATTATTTTTTGGTCACTTTAATACTTTTTACAGTTTCACTGGTATACAGTCAAAAACAGAACGATAAAGTATTTATTGGTGTTGGTTTTTACAAAGATATTATCCCGGAAGCGAATATGCTTGACGTTCAGGTATCCCTGAAATTATGGGCCGGAGAATTAAATAAACTTATGGGCTTGAATTACCAAACCGACTCAAAAATTTTTGAAAATTATCAGGAAATGGTAGAGGCGATTAATAAACAGCAAATCCATTTATCAAGTATGAGTTCAATCGATTATATCTCCATTCGGGAACAAGTTCCACTGAGTGCTGAATTAACTGTTGGCTCCGGTATTGATAGTCTCAACCAGTTGGTACTTTTAGTTCATAAAGATAATTCCATTCATTCCCTCGCCGATCTGCGTAACAAAATTATTGTTATACCCACATCAAGTACCGGCGTAATGTTTAAAATGTGGCTGGATACTGAACTAGATAAAAATAACCTGCCGGTAAGTGACCAATACTTTAAGGAAATAAAATATAGCGGTAAGGAATCACAACTGGTTTTAACCGTTTTCTTTAAACAAAACGACGCTTGTGTGGTTTACAAATCCGTTTTTGAAACCATGAAAAAACTTAATCCCCAGGTTGGGAAAAGCCTGGTGATTATTGAAAACTCGCCCGAACTGGTACGGTCAATTATATGCCTGACAAAAAAGATTGATCCGCGGGACAGAAACATAATCATAAATTCCGCCTTACGACTGGATAGTTATAGTTATGGTAAACAATTTCAAACCTTGTTTCGGTTCGACAAGGTTTTACCAATTAGTGATGAAAACATCAAAAACATTGAAAAACTTGTTTCTGATTATAACTCTATAAAATAATACGCTAAGGATAGTTAAACAAAAGCCTGAATGTTAATAATGAATATTGGAAAACGAATTTACAAAATCACTAGCGGGGAATTTAAAATGCGGTTTTTGCACGGTAAAAGCATTTTATACAGAACCGTTTTTATGATCTGGTTGCTGATATTCATCATACTGGGATTATACATTGTTTTTACAGTGCCTTACCAGCGTCAAAGCGCCATAAACCGGATGAAACTACATGCGCAGGGAATAGCGTCCTCGATCAGTGAGGTAACTGCCAATGCTATATTACTTGAGGACTATTCGTTCACTGTCGATCATTGTATGCGCATAATCAATGAAAACCCCTCGGTAGTTTATATTGTAATCACTAAAAAAGACGGGTTTTCCCTTTCGCACAGGTTAAATCAATGGAAAACCGACACCCTTGGGGGATTCTGGGTAAATCCCGAATTAGATAACAAAATGTTTTTAACCGATCAGGAAACCAATTCTACGGTTTTTCATTATCCGTATCGGTTTGAATATTCCGGCATCCAATGGGGTTGGATCCATATTGGTTTGGAGGTCACCCAGTTTAACAAAGAATTATCTGATCTTTATCTACGCTCATTGTTATTAGCAGTAATTTGTATTATTATTGGTATGGGTATATCCATCATATTTGCCAGGAACCTGGTCTCGCCAATACGAAAGTTAGAGTCGTTTACTATTGATTTTGCCGCCGGCAATTTGCAGAGGCGTATCCAACTGGATACCGGTAATGAACTGCAAAATCTGGCAGATTCCTTTAACCTCATGGCTGATGCATTGCAGTTATCGCATGACGAGCTGGAACACCGGGTTATGGAACGAACCATGGAACTGGCGCGGGCAAATTCACGACTCAAAAAGGAAATTGCCGAACGTAAAGAAGCGGAAAAGACCATCAAGGCGTCATTGCAAGAAAAGGAAATACTGCTGAGCGAAATCCATCACCGGGTTAAGAACAACCTGCAAATTGTCTCCAGCTTGCTTTACCTGCAATCGCGTAATATCAAGGATGACTATTTATTAACCCAATTCCAGGAGAGTCAAAACCGTATACGTTCAATGGCATTGATCCATGAAAAATTATATCAATCAAAAAGTCTGGCCAATATCAATTTCGCGGATTATATCCAAAGCCTGTCTGTTTACCTTTTCCATACCTATAATACCGGCAACAAACATATTGACCTGTTAACCGATATTGACGATGTTACTCTCTCTATCGAACAAGCGATCTGCTGCGGGCTCATCGTCAATGAACTGGTTTCAAATTCATTAAAATATGCTTTCCGAATTAAAAAGACCGGGACAATTTGGATCAACCTGAAAAAGCTGCCTTGTTCCACCAACAACAACAAACTCGATCATTTTATCTTTTCGGTACGTGATAATGGCGACGGTATTGCAGAAAACATTGATTTTCACAACACGCCGTCGCTGGGTCTGCAGCTTGTTTATAATCTCACTAATCAATTGAACGGTACAGTGCAGATGCTTCGTGACGGAGGAACCATTTTTAACATTATATTTATCCCTTCAAAATATAACGCTAAAAACAAACAGGAGATCGATAGTTGAGCACATGGAATTCTAATAAACCGACCCGTCCAGTCGCTGCCCGGTTTTACACCCCAAGGGGGTAAGGCAGGCAGTGATTATCCCCATATCGCCTGTTGGTAATGCTGAGAGAAGATTTTGTTTACCTGGCCAGGAGCAGTGACCGGCACATCTTAACTAAATGAGCGATGAACAAGAGAGCCAGGCAGCCGATGACATTGTACCACAAATAAGGGATATCGGTGAATAAAAAACAGGCGATTACTAAAATTTCGGCAATGATAGCCGCCCAAAAAGTTTCGACGCCACCAATGCGTTTAAAATAAAAAGCTATTAAAAATATTCCTAAAATAGCGCCATAAAACAGAGACCCCAATATATTCACCGCTTCGATCAACGTGCCCAAACGATTGGCAAACCAGGCAAAGGCGACAGCGTATAATCCCCAAAAAATGGTTGCCAGCCTGGAGACCAGCAGGTAATGATGGTCGGAACCGCTTTTTTTGATCATTCTTTTATATATATCAACCACAGTTGTAGACGCCAGAGCATTCAATTCCGCAGCAGTGGAAGACATTGAAGCCGAAAGAATAGCGGCAAGCACCAAACCAACCAGCCCGGTTGGTAAAAACCGGATGACAAAACTTAAAAAGATATAATTGGTATCGTTGCCGTCCGCTTTGGGGTTGGCCTTTATGATCAGTTCTCCGGCCGATTTTATTATTGTTTTCTCTTCCCCGCTCAAGGCCTGGAGTTGTTCAACACTAGTCTGCAAACCGCCCTGATCTTGATTATGCAGCGCCGCCAGCATGTCCCGTATTGTGCCCTGTTTTTGCTCATGTAAAAGAGTGAACTTGTATTCCAGATTATTATAATCTGCCGCAAAAGCGCTGTTTTTAACATTTTGCGTTTCAACCGGGTTGAAAAACAACGGCGGGGTTACAAACTGGTACACCACAAAGATCATGGCCCCGGCAAATAATATGGAAAACTGCATGGGAATTTTGACGACACCATTGGCCAACAAACCCATACGACTTTGCGCTATGGATTTACCGGAGAGGTATCGCTGCACCTGGGACTGGTCGGTGCCAAAATAGGATAAAGCTAAAAAAGTCCCGCCGAGCAGCCCGGACCAAAAGTTATACCGATCCTTCCAGTCAAAATCAAAGGTGATCGCATTCAGTTTCCCCATTTTACCCGCGATATGCGTAGCGTCCAGGAACGATACATCGGGTGGCAATAACCGTAAAATAACCCAAAATGCAGCAAACATGCCGGCAGTTATTATGATCATTTGCAGCAAGTGGGTCTTGTTCACGGCATCGCTGCCGCCCGTTGTGGTATAAACTATAACCAAACCGCCGATAATACATACCGTAAAACGTATATCCCAGCCTAAAATCACGGAAAGTATAAGGGCCGGGGCAAGAATTGTGAATCCCGCGGCCAGGCCGCGCTGGATTAAAAACAACACGCTCCCCAGAATACGGTTTTTAAGGTCGAACCGTTGTTCCAGGTATTCATAAGCCGTAAAAACCCGTAAACGGTGAAATATAGGCACGGCAGTTACGGACAAAATGATCATAGCAATCGGTAAACCCAAATAAAATTGCACAAACCGCATTCCGTCGCTATAGGCCTGCCCGGGGGTGGAAAGAAAAGTAATGGCGCTGGCCTGCGTTGCCATTATTGATAGCGTGACCATATACCAGGGCGTTGCCCGGCTAGCCAAAAGATAATCCTGTATATTATTTTTACCGCGCGTCTTCCAAACCCCGTATATGACCACAAAGGCAAGAAAGCCTATAAGCACAATCCAGTCCGGTAGACTCATATAAACTTTTCCATGTCTGTTTTGTCCATACCGTCCACTACCTGTATTTTAATAACCGGCGAACAAATCTGCACCGGGTTAACTAAAATATTTTGTAAAAATGTAAAACAATACCACCAGTAATACCAGGTTCAGGAAAACCACAAGATACAGTTTAGGCCAGGATGACAATAGCGGCGGTTTTTCAATATCATTACTGCTTTTTTTTTCCTGCTGGTCAATCATGGTATTTTCCTGCCTCGAGCATATTTATAAATAAACGACAGGCGCCGGGCGAACCGGCCGGTAATTGCCGGAACCAGGCATACCCGCTATAAATGTACACTCCCTTGCCATAACGTGTAAATAACATGCCGCCCGGCTTTTCCGGCTCGCCGGGATCGTTACAAGCCAGAACGGGAGTATAACGCTGATCCCACTGGGTGGCAAAATACAACCCGCGTTCCTGCACCCAGTTGTCAAAATCGTGCCGGGTTATCTTGTTGGGGTAATTGAGCAGTTGATGATCAGGTTTTAGAAAGGTAACGGGCGCTTCTTCTACACTCACCCGATCCTGACCAAGCGTTAACGGATATGGGCCAAGGTTGTCGGTTAACAGACCAAAGGCGACATTGTACTGTACAATTAAAGTACCGCCGTTTTTTACATATTCTAATAATTGGGGTTGTACATATTTTAACCGCTCTCTTGTGTTATAAGCTCTTATACCGGCAATAATTGCATCGAACCGGTCAAGACTACCATTATCCAGTTGGGCATCCTCAAGCAAGGTTACATCATACCCCAAATTTTTCAACACCTGTGGAACTTCATCGCCCGAACCCATGATATAGCCAATGTTGCCATGCTGTTTTTCAACGTTCAGTTTAACAGCCTGAACCTGGCAAAGCGGCAACCAGGTTTGCAATTTAATGTGGGGATGTGAAATCTCTACCAGGGAATGCGTATAACCTGACCCATTGATATCTGCGTGGACTTGCAGGGTGGTTACACTCTCTGCTTTTGGGGGCGTTACTGTAAAGATAAATTTCTTTTCTTCGTATTTATCGGTTAAAACAAAAGGGATACTCGCTGGCATCACCTGCCAGTTGCCAGCGCCGGATAGAGTTAACACGCCACCTTTATTACGAGTATGGCTTTTAATCTTTACAGTTATTTCTTTAGCTTCGTTCCCGGTGAAAATACTTACCTTGTCTTCAAGGTTCATTGTTACCGGTGGCCGCACTTCCAGGGGACGGTACAGTTCGCCATCGGCCCGATCTGTCCACCTATACAATACCGGTACACTAAATGTCAACGGCCGGCCATTGCATCTGATGGTGATCTGCACCGGAATGTTGACCGGATTTTCCGCCAGGCCGGTTAATTCCATATTATTAACTTTAAATAATCCTTTACCGGCCGGGGCCTGCAGCCAGTAAGGTTGGGAAATGGGAAAATCTGCCGGTATAGTTATGAACTGCTTTACCACAGCAGGCTTGTTATTTAATAAAGGAGTATCTACTTTCAGATTAACTGCCACAGATGCAGCGTTGATCGTATCCAGGTAAAAAGGCTGCGTTGAGCGGTTAACAATAGTAAACTGAACGCGTATTGAATCACCTGGGGATACGGCATAATCATCCGCCATGACTTCCATCCACAAACCGGCGCAGGATTGAATTATGTGCAGTAATTCCTGCTTTTTTATAGCTACATAATCATTATTCAGTTTATCCATTTCCGCATAAACATCGACCAAAGCCGGTATAGAGGCAGATGGGTTTTTAGGATCAAAAACGGAAATGATATTTTGCAGTTTTTGTTCAACCTGTTTCCCGCCGGGAATACGTTCCCAGGTGGTATTTATTCCGTCCATAATATCGGTAGCTGCAGGGGCCCCGTTGAGAAGGGCAAAATATTCCAGGGATTCGCCGCGTCGTCCCGCCGCACCAAAGCCCTGGCTTTTATGCATCGACCGGCTTTCGGCAGCAATTTCAGTAAAAGATTTACCTAACAGGGGAATATATACGCCAATATCAACCCGGACGAGTTTTTTAGCTTCATCCGGGCCGGGCCGCCAGCTATTCCAAAACACTCTTTTGGTTTGCCAGGGTTGTACATATTTTAATTGTTCCGTGAACCTGTTTGGGTCGGCGGCTGCCAGGAATGCTTCCTGCGCCAGAATTGCCGAGGCGGTGTGATGACCGTGCCCGCTGTCTTGATCCGGGGTAAAACGGGTAATGATCACATCCGGCCTGAACTTGCGGATTACCCACACAATATCAGCCAGGATTTCCTCCTTACCCCAAATTGAAAAGGTTTCGGTGGCAGTTTTTGAATAGCCAAAGTCGATGGCGCGGGTAAAATACTGTTCGGCGCCGTCAAATCTGCGGGCTTGTAACAATTCCTGAGTGCGTATCAAACCAATTTCTGCGCCTTTTTCCGGACCAATCAGGTTTTGGCCGCCGTCGCCGCGGGTGAGCGAGAGATAAGCGGTGCGGTATTTTCTACCTTTGGATAGATACGCCAGCAAACCGGTGTTCTCATCATCAGGATGGGCGGCAATGTATAGAACGCTGCCAACAACATTTACCTTTTGTAAAGCAATTTCCAGTTCGGCAGCGTTATAAATTTCTTCTGGCTGCGCTAAAACAAGCGCGGGCACATAAAACATCAAAAATAAAAGCTCGATCAACGCGAGTTGTGTCTTTATGCGTATTCCTCTTCTCATTACCAGTTCAACCAATTTAATTTTTATACAGTATTGTCGTTGTCGGGTGTGTGCGTCAAGTCAAAATAACGACTTAAACAGGCTGAATCATGAATAACCAGGATTCAGCCTGATAAAGGCATAGTATGTAGCTGTTAACTGATCAAATCATCGCCGGCCAAGGTTACACTGTCAGGCGACCGCCGGCAGCAAAGTTTCAGTAGTTTCGACTATTCAGCCAGTTTGATTTTAAATGGAACTTTAATTTTTTCCCACCATAAATAAGCTGTTGCCGAGGTTCCGGCCAGGTCGTCAAAACCAAAGGACAGCCATTCATTGAAGGGGGCCTCTACGGGCATAACGGTTACCCGTAGTGCGTCTTCTTCCTGTTTATAACCATAACTGCCCCAGGAACTGTTGTTTTTGCTGAATATAACGATCCACTCCTTTTGCGACGGGATCATATGAATTCCATACTTACCAGCAGGTAATTTCTGCCCTTCAACCAGCAGATCTTTGTTGAATTCAATTGTCGTATTTTCATTGGCGCCGGCTCTCCAGGGATAAGCATTATTGTTGGAATATTGATTACCAGGATTCAATCCAAAAGGCACCAGTTCTCCCCAAACAACCCGGCCCTTAACACCGGGTCGGGAATACACAATCTTCACCTCGGTATCTAAACCCAGAGTTTGTGAAACGCCAGCTTTTAAACTGGCGCGAATCTTGTCCGGTTGGGCATAGGTAGTTGCCGGCGTGTTGAACAGCATTGTTAATGCAAATAACAGAGCAACACATACATATAGACTTTTCATTACAACCTCCTGTAAATAGTGAACTAACCTGATTAAAAACATATAATTGCTTATTAATAAAATAATGTTGCAAGTAACTTATATAACAACAAAATTTTAAAATTATTTCCCTGCAAAAAACCGGTATAAATAATGTACAGTGGTCAAGTTATCAAACAATATAAATCACCTCTCAAACGAGTACCGGATAAAAAAGTTCCTGAAAATAATTCATTTACAAATAATATCGTTTATATTAAAAGATCTATTCGTAATAAATAAATGTGCTTCAGATCACGCTTGTGAAAAGAAACAGAAATTTTATATACCGGGGAAAATGTTTAAAATGTATATTTTTCAGCAAAATAAATATCCTTTTGTATTATAGAGTATTGGATATTAAAAGTGTTACCAGTGCTCTATCTTTAAACCGGTCATCATTTTGATCTGGTAATAATTTTAATATAACCGTCCGTCCGACCAATTGATTATTCCGACGATCATCATTCATTCGCATAACAGGGTCCGGTTCTTTGCTATCTTTTACAGGTTGTTTTCATACATTATCTGATTTGCATCAGGTGTAAACAATATTATAAAAAGGAGCTAAAATGAACTTTAAAGAGTTGTCGAATGTCCTGCAACTTTTAAGGATTTTACTGTTGCTTTGTGTTTTTATGTTACCGGACAGCGTAAACAGCCAGGTCGTGCAATACGATTATGGTGACGCTCCGGACTCCCCTTACCCTACCTTGCTGGCGAGAAACGGCGCACGGCATACGGTTGATGGTAAAGTTTTTCTTGGCGCGCTGGCAGATAAAGAAGCCAATGGCCAGCCGAACAATGCCGCCACCGGCGATGATAATGCAGGCAGCGCTGATGAAGACGGTGTAACCTTTACTTCTTCACTATATCCCGGCAATACCGCTACAGTTAAAGTTACCGTATCTACTCCCGGCCGGTTGAACGCCTGGATTGATTTTAACAAAGACGGGGACTGGGCGGATAAGGGAGAACAAATTTTTGATGATCGCAGCGTTTACAATGTTGCCGATCTAACTTTTAATGTCCCGGCGGATGCGTATATCGGCGATACCTACAGTCGTTTTCGGTTTTCAATAGGCGGTGGGTTATCGTATACCGGTCTGGCTTCTAATGGCGAGGTTGAAGATTATAAAGTGGAAATTCAAAAAGAAACTCCGGAAACGACCTGGGATTTTGGCGATGCCCCAGCGCCCTACCCGACATTACTCGCGGATAACGGCGCCCGGCATGGAGTAGACGCCGGTTACCGCCTCGGTGAAAAAATCGACAGCGATAATGAAGGTATGCCCGATGATGACGCCCTGGGCGATGATAATGATGGCAACGATGACGATGACGGCGTCATTTTTCAGGGATCACTGGTGGCGGGCAGCGTTGGAACCGCCCTGGCTACCGTTTCGGCAGCCGGGTTCCTGCGGGGCTGGATCGATTTCAACCGCGATGGCGACTGGGATGACGAAGGGGAAGCTTTACCGGCATACCAAGCCACTCCTGGTACAAATCCGTATCCGCTCATAATCCCGGATACGGCTGAACCGGGAATCACATTTGCCCGGTTTCGGTATAGCAATGTGATGTTTGAAGACTATGATGGTGAAATAGCCATCGGCGAAGTCGAAGATTATGCGGTAGAAGTTTATGAAAGAGCCCCTTTGCCTTATGAATATGGCGATGCCCCGGAAGGAGTAATGGCATATCCCGATTTGGGAATAATCGGTCAATTCCCAACCCTGCGGAGCGCCGGGCCGGCCGGGTACATCCGGCATGGTTCTGCCGGAGAAATGTTCCTTGGCTATGAAATTGATTATGAAACCGATGGTAATGAAGGCGACGCCGCGCCGGATGACGATCCCTGGGATACCGATGAAGGCCTGAACGACCGCCGCGCCGATGTTGTTATTTATACAGATGTTGGCATGACCGACCCGGTTATATATACCATAATTGGCGACGAAGGCGCTGAGCGTTATTGGCCCAACAGCATCACAAAAACCCGGGGGGTTTTGGGAGAACCCGGCGAACCTGTGGAATGGGGAGACGATAAACTGGACATGGTCTATCATGTTATCGCCGAAAAAGGCGCTTATCTGAACGTGCTGATCGACTGGAACCAGGATGGCGAATGGGGTGGGCACTACCGTTGGATTGATGGTTTTAATGAAAACTTTACTCCCGAACATATTATTCAGAATTTTTATATTCCGCAGGGGTTTGGTGAAACGGGGTTCGGCAGGGTCAGCGATCTTTATCCTGATCAATTTGTACTACCCGATGACATTAGCGGCTATGTCTGGACCCGCTGGACTCTGACTCCGGAAATGATCGATCCCGGCTGGGAGGGCTCCGGTAACTTTAGTGATGGGGAAACCGAAGATTACCTGTTGGCAGTCAGCTTCAACGGTTTTTACGAGTTTGGCGATGCACCGCAGCAGGCGCTTGCTTATCCCCCATCAACACTGGGTTATTTCGGCACCGATAACCGGCTCGATCCCGGCGGCGCTATTCTGCATGACCCGGAAGGATTGCGTTATTTTGGCGATTGCGTAGACTATGAATGGGCCGGAAATGCCGGATTGGCGTTCATTACCCCCTGGGAATATAACGCTGATGAGTATTATAACAACGAGTTTGTGATGAGCGGTTTCCGCGATACCGGCTTGCGAAAATTAATGCCGTATACGATCATTGGCAATCCCGGTTCAGAAACCATATCACCTGCCTATGCCGAAGGTGAAGAGGGCGAACTCAACCGCTCGCTTGGCAGCGCCGGACAAATGGCGGTTTGGGGAGAAAATATTGATTTTTATATTAACATATTACCCGACGCCGGCGATACCTATTTCAATGCCGTTTTCGACTGGGATCAGGACGGTCATTGGCACACCAGTGAGTATACTATACAAAATTACCTTATTCCGGCCGGCGAGGCTCCTTTCCATAACTATATTTCAGAACTGGGTCTGCCCGACTTTGAGATCGGTTCCCAACCCGGTTATGTGTGGGCCAGGTTTTCTTTAACCGACGTACCAACTCCGGAACCCTGGGTAGGACATGGCGATTACCCGGATGGCGAATCCGAAGACTATTTACTGCGGGTTTCTAATTTCAGCTTTATGTATGATTTTGGCGACCTCCCCTGTCGCTCGCTGGGGTCGCTGCATGGCACATTCAGCGCTCTGCATACGGTGAGGGCTGATTTCTTCCTGGGAGATACTGTGGATACCGATCCGGACGGCCAACCTGGTCCCGGCGGTTTTGGCGATGATTATGATGGCGCCGATGATGACGATGGCGTTACTTTTATTACGCCCCTGGTTCCCGGTCAACAGGCGCGAATTCTGGTCAAAGCTTTCACTGCCGGTATTTTAAGCGGCTGGATCGATTTTGACGGTGATTCTACCTGGGACGAACAGGGCGAACAACCGGTTGATAATTCTCACCTGGTTAAAGGATTGAATGAAATTTTATTCACCGTCCCCACCTCAGCCAAGCCGGGAGTTACGTTTGCCCGCTTCCGATTCAGCGATGTTCCCGACCTGTCGCCTATGGACAAAAATCATTTCACCGATTTACCGGATGAGAATCACAGACCGGTTGTCGGTGAAGTTGAAGATTACACGGTGTTGATTGCTGCTGTAGATGTGCAGTATGATTTTGGCGATAATCCCGATCCTGCGTATCCCACCTTACTGGCAAGAAGCGGCGCTTATCATGTCATCAATTCCGGAATGCGACTGGGCAACCTGGTCGATGCCGAAAATGACGGGCAACCCAATTCCACCGCCACCGGCGATGATGCGCATAACAGCGATGATGATGATGGCGTTAAATTTAATTCTTCCCTGCAACCCGGCATTCCGGCAACAGTGACTATAACCGCATCCGCCGCCGGGTTCATCAACGCCTGGATCGATTTCAACAATGACGGCGACTGGCTGGATAGAATGGAACAGATATTCCTGGATCAACCGGTAACCTCGGGAAGTAATGTATTAACGTTTACCGTTCCCGATTCCGGCCTGACAGGGGAGCAAGTCTATGCCCGGTTCCGCTACAACAGCGCCGGCAGCCTGTTCTTTGCCGGTCCTGCTGCCGACGGCGAAGTGGAAGATTACCTTGTGCCGGTAAACAACACCGCTGTGGAGGAAAAAGAGGTTGGCAAGGTTGTTCCTGCCACATTTAATCTATATGCCAATTACCCGAACCCGTTCAACCCGGAAACCACGATCCGCTTTGACGTGAAAAATCCATGCCTGGTTAAACTGGAAATAGTCGATCTGCTGGGCCGCCAGGTAGCGATTCTGGCGCAGAGACATTATACTGCAGGACAATACCAGGTTACATTTAATGCAGCGTCTTTGCCATCGGGTATATATTTTTATTCTATTACTATGGGCGATTTTCATGCGGTAAGAAAAATGGCGTTGATCAGATAGGATCGCCTTCCAGATCGCCCTGGATTTCATAATCCAGGGCGAAAATTATACAGGACATCTTTTCCTGCCGGGCTTCGCCCCCGACCTACAGGTTATTCAATTACCGGGTAGGCTTATCGTAAAAGTACGGTCGTCGAGTAGTCCGACCCGCTTAGCGGGACGGACGTATCAAGACGACTTTACCTGGGTTACAAACTAGTCTTTTTATTCATTGCCACGTCATTTATGACGTGGTTAATATTATTATATTGAATTGACTTTAGTAACATTCTTCTTTAGGCTAAAGCCCTGTTTTCCCTTTATTTGTTCCACGACCTGAAGGTCGTGGCAATGATGGGGTTTCCCAGCTCGGACAGGATCGTAGATCCGCTTCTGGCGGAGAGATTCCCCGGTCCGCACAATAAAACAGCACCCATTATCCTGCCGGGCCACAGGCCCGTTCCACAAATTAAACCCCGTCAGGGGTGAAATGTTTATTGCAAAATAAATAAAAAACTCCTAACCCCGTTAGGGGTGGAACCTAAGGAACAATCATCGGTCATTTCTATACATCCCGAAAGGTGAAGCAACGGGACTACTCGATGACCGGTACAGATTTAGAAAAGTACGGTCGTCGAGTAGTCCGACCCGCTTAGCGGGACGGACGTATCGAGACGACTTGACCTGGATTGCGAACTAGTCTTTTTATTCATTGCCACGTCATTTATGACGTGGTTAATATTATTATATTGAATTGACTTTAGTCACATTCTTCTTTAGGCTAAAGCCCGGTTTTCCCTTTATTTGTTCCACGACCTGAAAGTCGTGGTAATGATGGGGTTTCCCAGCTCGGGCACAAAAAAGTGTAGCCCACCTCGCCGCAAATCCGGTGTATATTTGGTCAGGTTCGAATTCATAGGTTTTTCTTTGTAGCAGCCCAGTGTCCCAGGTGGACCACACTTTAAAATAACCGGTGGTTACCTGAGCAGTAAAATCTTGTTCACCCTTTTTTCCCGATCACTTTGCAGAACCACCAGGTACACCCCGCTGGCCGCCGGGTTGCCGTTTAAGTCGCGGCCGTCCCAACGCAGCATAAAACTATTGGAATTACATTTGTCGTCAAATAAAACTGTTAAACATCTGCCCATAATATCATAAACCGCCACCCGAACCCGCCCGGCTTCTTTAACCTGAACTGCAATAGTCGCAGCCATATTGAAAGGATTGGGGTAAACATCCAATCCGCAAGAACGCGGTGTATGGCTGGCTTGTGCAACCCTGCTCATCATAACATTAGCCGCGCCGGGAGTGCCATGACTATATGAGGGCATCCAATTTTGGGGCAGACTGTTATCGAGGATCGGATCGCGCAGGGCCAGGGAAGCGCCATGCCCGTCCGGCTGCCAGGGCCAGGGCGTCCGGTTACTGTAGGTAAGCGAGTCGATCAACATACCTGCTGAATTGAACAGGGAGAGATGCTCGCCGGCATTATTCAGCCCAAAAGTAAACTCGCTGTTTAAAGTTGCCACATCCGGCCAAAAGTGATGAAAGGCGCTGCTATCCCTGCACACTACCAGGTACCCCAGGGCCGGTACAAAAGTTCCGGCTTGGAAATACAAGCCTGTATTATTATCGACATCGTTCAGCCGCCAGCCGGCAAGGTTCACCTGAACGGCCAGGGGATTATACAATTCAATCCAGTCGCCGCAATTAAAACCGGCGGCTGAATTGTAATTGATCTCGTTAATGACGATCGGTTCGCCGTTATCTGTCTCTGCAAACCGTGCGGTGAGGTTCATATCCTCTCCGGGAGTAATTACCAGTTCGGCCTGTGCTGCATCGCTACCGGGTATCCCTTCCCAGCCGGCAAAGCGGTACCCGGCAGCCGCCATCGCTGTCAACCGGAACGGGACATTGGCAAAATAGCGGCCGGTCCAGGTTGCTTCCTTTAAGTACAGGGAGTTGAGATGCACCATTCCGGCTTGTGGTGGAGTAATATGCAGTTGCAGTTGTACTGTCTCATCCAGGTTAAATTCATCGATCATTAATTCAACCAGGCAATCCCCGCGTTTGTTGAGGAATTCCTGCACTACGTCAACATTTTCATGCCATTCCGCCACTGAACCACCCCAGCGTTCCAGGTGTCTGCCGATCTCCGGTTCGATCTCTTTTTTGACTGCCTGTAATCTGGGCAAGGTCGCTTGTGGATTAAATTCAGTATTGAGATAATCCGCAACAATGTTTATGAACCGGTTACAGAAATTTTCATTTTCCAGTATCTTGCGAAACAGAAAAGTCGATTCCGGGGGATTCGGCCACGAGGGGCCGTTTTCTTCACGATAATAGGCAATGGTATTGTCCAGGTAAGCATCCGGGGCGTAATGGTAGCCGGGAAGGAACAGGCGCATACTCAGGGAATGATCGGTATCGTACAACAACCAACGGTAACGGCTGCCTTGTTCCTGGGATCGCCAGAATTTACAGTTATGGCCGGGGCCATCGTGGTTGGCAAGAAAGATTTGTGTTGCCATATAGGTCAGGTAATTATCCACATTCATTTGCGTTTCTACCCAGGCGGCGCCGGTGTTATTGCTTAAATCATGCTCCAGCAGGTAATCGACCAGGGCATTAAAATGGCTGTTATCACCTTCTATCACCAGGGGATAAAGCGAGTGATAATCATCGAGCAGATCGACCTTGTCGGCATCGATTCCATAATGAGCGGCCAGGTATTCCTCATTCAGTTTTTCGCGAATGCTGTAAATTCCCCAGTATTCGCCATTGATATAGAGTACACACGGTTGATACGCCTGGCAATCGAGATCGAGCTTCTGCACCAGCCGGGAAGTCAGGCCGTCGCGGAACTGTACCCCGCCCTGGTTCACCGTATTGTCCGTGCCGGCGTTACGCAGCACAAAAGAATGAAAGGAGGTAACCGGATTGTTGCGGAACAAGGGGTAATCCAGTTCATCTTGACCATATTGATTACGCATAAAAACTGCAAAGGATTTTTGCGGTAAATTACGGGTGGTTTTGCCGGACATTTTAATTCCGGCCTGAACATTAAATCCGCATTGTCCGCCGGGGGTATACAATTCCAGGTTGACCGGACGTTCCCACTCTTCCCAGTAATTGGCCGGGGGACCGATAGGATTGTCCGGGTAGCCGCCCAGCGCCGTGCCGTTGCCTTCAACATAAATGCCGATATCGTCGTCAAACAGGTTATCGGGATGTGTGGACATGGAAATAACCGGCAAGTGGTGCGGCTCATTAATGAAAAAAGTATGGGTAACTACCAGTCCCGGCAGTTCACCACTGCGAAAAGCGCGGGCTTTGAGGACGGTCGTTTTTGTAATGGAAATGGGAATAGTATATAATTTGGAATTACGGGCCGGATCGCCGCCGTTGGTAGTAAAACGGATTTCCGCATCCGGGGCGGAGTGGGAAAGTTTTACCTGGATAGAATTGTTATAAAATCCGCCGGACTGCGAAAAAACCGGGGCGGCGGTAACGCCCTGTAACGGTTCGGTACTGTTGGTAGCGCCCGGGGTTGGCGAGGAAAAGCAGGCGATCTCTGCGCCTCCATCAGGATAGCGTCCGCAGGAGACATCAACCGCCAGCGGCGGCAGATCAAGGTGGTCGATTACAGAACCGGCCGGGTTGGTCAGGTAAAGGGTTTCGCCTTTGGATTTAATCTTGAAATTGGTATGCAGTGGTTTACCGGTCTGGGTGCGGTTTTTGTCCGAAGCGAAAATAACCAAAAATTTACCGGGTTGCACAATACAGGTGGGCAATTTGTATTTAAACAGGTCATCCTCCGTATCGGACAAGCCATAATTGTGCAGATCGATGGCAACGCTGCCGGGGTTGTACAGTTCAATCCAGTCGGGGTATTCGCCGTCTTCATCTTCCAGGGTGGTTACATTCAGGGACATGACCTCGTTAAGGCACAGTTCCCATGCGGATGCGAGAGTTACCCATAACAGCAAAATCAATATTATTTTTCGCACATTCTTGGTTCCAGGTTGTATGATCATGAATAAACGAGGTTTTACATATTTATTCCGGTTGATGATTTTAATAACTGCTCCTGTTGTAGATTATTGTACTTGACAGTTATTTAATAGTTTCACATTAATAGTAACAATTTAATTTGCAGTAAAAAGCTGAGATTTAGAGTATTTTATTTAAGCCTAGTCCATCTCGTTAAGCGGGACGGACTTCTCGACGATTAGACCTGGGTTACAAACTAATCTTTTCATTCATTGCCACGTCATTTATGATGTGGATAACTCAAACTATATAAAATTGACTTTAGTCTAATCAAGATTTAGGCTAAAGCCCGGTTTGGTTTTATTTGTTCCACGACCTGAAGGTCGTGGCAATGGTGGTGTTTTCCTGCTCGGACAGGGTCGTAGAACTGCTTCTATCGGAAATACTCCCCGGTCAGCACAATAAAACAGGACATATTATCCTGCCGGGGTGCATTGAAAATTTCTGAAACAAGTGGTTGTTGAAAATTTTTATTTGGCGGACAACATGTCCGGCATTAACATCCGGTATGGGGAACATCCCCATGTCGGGCTGCAATCGTGCAGCGTGTTTTCCGGTTCGTCTCGACTAGTCCGGTCGAGACAGGCGAGACCGGACTAGTCGACCAATACGATTTATGATAAACAAAATTGACTGATAAGAAAAAGCGCATACAGCCATTAATACTGATGGAACGCATCGGAGACAAACTGTAACACCACCGGCAAAGAATCCCGCCAATAGGTCCAGTTATGGGCGCCATCACGAATGCGGAATTCGTGGGGGATTTCTTTTTTCCGCATCGCAATATGCGCCAGGCAATTGCCTTCATACAGAAAATCGTCGTCGCCGCAGTCCATATACCAGCGCACCGCTTTTTTCTGATCTTCCGCCATATTTTCCAGCAAATAGATAACGCTCATTTTCTTGAAATAGGCTTCCAGAACACTGTCCGGCAGTACTTCATTGTCATTTTGTGTATAACGCCGCATATTTTTTTTCATATCCTCCACCGAAGCGGGGCCGGTGCCGGCACTGAGCGGACAAGCGGAAGAGAACAGTTCCGGGTGATGCAGGGCATAAATAAAAGTGCCGTTGCCACCCATCGATAAACCGGCTACAGCGCGATAGGTTTTTTCCGCTTTTATCCGGTAGGTCTTTTCAATATAGGGCATGAATTCCTGGAAGAAAAAATCCTCGTAACGCCATTCGTTTTTGATGTCGTTAAAATAGCCGCGCCGCCCGGTATCAGCGTCCGGCATGGCTATGATCATCGGTGTGGCTTTGCCTTCTTTGATAGCTTTATCGGCAATATGCAGCACTTCGCCAAATTGTACCCAGCCGGTCTGGTCATCGCCGCCGCCATGCAGCAGATACAGCACCGGGTAAGAACGTTGCGAGGTTTCGTAATCCGGGGGTAGATAGATGGCAAACTTGCGCTCGCCTTTTAGAATTTTGCTGGGCATGGAAAGGTTGTCGAACACCTTGCCGGTTTGGGCAAATAACAACGCCGGCGCTAACAACAACAAAACCGAGATAACGGTTTTCACGGAAAATGATTTTTTTACTGCCTGTAACATTGTTCCTCCTGTATGGTTAATTAGTCCTGTTTCTTGCTAGTAAAACAAGTGGTATAACTGGATGATTCAAGATTAAACCTGGCTTTACCGTTTACCACTTGGATCGTTCCTTCATTCTGCATATTCTTTTTGGCGTTGGTAACATATATATACAATTCCTGAATATCTTTCGGTAGACCCTTCAAGGTCACGTTGCGCTCGGCTCCGTTATTGATTAAATGAACGGCATAATCATTATTGGCGGCAATACCAAAAGCCGCGCAATGTATCAATGGCTGAGTGCATTTAACCGGCAGGGATAACGACCCTTTAGATGTTGCGCCCAATTGCTTGAGATTCCAGAACCGCTGTGTGGGCAGCATCGGTCCGGGTTTGCGGAATATTCCACCCCCGGTCAGTACGGAATAATCGGAAGTGAGTTGCCATTGCAGAATCGATATAGGCTGGCTGATAGCGCAAATACGGATATACAAATCAATTTCCGCCAGAGAGAAAGACGGCTCGGTAAAAATATCGGGATAGCTATGCGCTGCAGCATCAGTACTGCCTTCGCCGACCAATAACGGTACGTTCAGCTTTTTGGCGGCATTGGCCCAGATAGTCAATATTTCATCGGTGCAGCCGCGCCATGAATGAAAAGACACCGCGCCGATATAGGGATGCGTTTCCGGGTCGTTCATAGCTGGATCAATAAAAGTAAAAGTGGTGGCGTCCGAATTGTCGCCAAGCAGCATTTTGGTACTCAGGCCGCGCGCTTTTAGGTGCGCGCCCAGGGTTTTGATCAGCGCGGCATGTTCCTCGCCAGTTTGCCGGACATTGATGCCCAGATCGGATTCGTTAAAGGAAAACATCACCGCTTCAGTATTATAATGCTCTTTCAGGTACACCAGGTAATCGCCAAGCGACTTACAAATGGCTGTCATTTTATCGGGATTGAGCGGGTTGCCGCGCAAGCCGCCGGGCTGCGGGCCACGACGCCGCATTTCACCCAGAACCGCCCATTGCGGCGGAAACCAGGCGCTAACGATTACCGGCATATTTAATTTTGACAATTTTTGCGCCATTTCCATAGCTTGTCGGACACGCTCATTGAGCATACCGGCATCAGCCGCAGCTATGGGGTCTTCATTTTCCTGTGGCTGCCATATACCCCAGGGCAACTCGACGCGGCCCCAGGTTACATTTAAATTATCCAGGCAATATTCAATAACTAACGGATCGAGCTGTGGATTTTGAATGCGAAAGTTACCGCCAATTCCGTCAAACGGCCGACCGGGTTTATTGATGTCGACAATGATCTCAGCGGGTGAACGGTCTATTTCTCCGCCGGCATTGAAGGTAAAGGTTTTTGCCGCTTTTTGTTCATTTTTGAGTTCGCTTGATATTATTGCCAGGTACACCCGGATAGTGGAATTACTCCGCTGCCGGTCGTTACGGATTATAATTTCAGTCGGCTCGTTAAAGCTAATTTCCAGTTGCCGTTTTTTAGCTTCAATCCGGACGCCACCGGCAGTTGTATGCACATACTCATTTTGGCCGTTTTTTTTTGCCGGTTTTAATTTAAACTTGTTTCTGGCAGAGGCGGCGGCGCCAACCAGTTCGACAGTTGCGCCGGAATAATCGTTACCGGGTAAATCGACACATAAAAAGACCCCGGCCAGGATCGTATCCTTTGCCGATGTCGCTTGAATAGTGATCACAGCCTGACCGGGCAGACTGTCCGTTACTGTTTCAATAAAAGATATAGCATCGAGTTTGGTGGTGATGATTTGGTTGTTGCCGTCGCGCCGGTAAAATGGTCGTTGCTGTTCTTTGGCCGTATGAGTAAATTGCGTCCAGTCCGCATTGACCAGGCACAAGCTGGTCTCAAATTCCATTAACTGGCCGTCGATGCGGATGCCGGCCAGGTTTCCCCAGGCGGCGCATTCGGCCTGGCCATAAGCGGCTTGTAAAAAACACACAGGCAATGATAAGCACAATATCCATAAAAACAATAAACTAAAACGATTCTCCCGATTGGAAATCATTCATGTTCCTCCTCAACTCTTCAGTGCATTTATTAATTCATTCCCGGTTCAAGGATAATTGGGAATTTGAGAACAATTTGGACAACGCAGATAATATTGTTTGCTTACTGTTTTTAGCTGCAAAGCAATATAAACAAAAACAGCAATGAGGTCAATAGTAAAAAAATGGCCACTTTCGCTTGGTTAAACAATCACTTGTTTTAAAACCTGGTCGGCCCGGTCCACCCTGTAACCAATTCCATTTCGTTAATAAAAAGCGCAGGTTTTTGTGTTTTTAAATAAATATGAAAACGACATTATTTCCAATAATAAAATGTCCCCCAAATAAAAAACCCCCGGCAAGTATTTACTACCGCCGGGGGTTGGATTTTTATACTATACGATAATTTACTTTAAAAGTAATATTTGTTTTACCTGTTTAAAGGAAGCGGATTTCATCCGTACAAAGTAAATGCCGCTCACCACATCCATATCCTGATCGTTCTTGCCGTTCCACATTACCTTGTGAACACCGGGTTCGAACCGGGTATCTATCAGGGTGCGCACCGGCTGACCGAGAATGTTAAATACTTCAATGGTAACATTCTCTTCTTTCGGCATACTGAACTGCAATGTTGTGGTACTGTTGAATGGATTGGGATAATTCTGACTCAGGGCAAACGCCTTGGGCAGCGTCATACCGTCAATTGAAATGCTCGCTCCGGAGGTTTTCAACATGGTTTTATTTGCAGAATTTCGTAAATCCAGGTTGCGTAATTCCAGGATCGAGGCTGCTGTAAGATTGATGCGTTCGAATTCTGCGGTAAACAAAGCGCCCGAACCGGCCGCTTCCGCGTTCATTTCCCGGTCTGCCAGGCGGGCAAATGCAATATTAACCACCCCGGCTTTATCATCATTATCGACAAACAATGCTACCGAGGCTTTGTCTTTGATCCAGAACTCACCGGCCTGTACGGTTTTGAATTGTAGCACCGCCGGATCGTAGCTGAACTGTACATGTCCCATATTCATATTCCTGACTTCAGAGATCTGCAAATTAACCTCTACAGTTTTGGAGGTTTGGTTATCTGCCGACGGCAGCCAGGTGATCACACTGTTTGATTTTGACAATCCGCCGCTGATATAGGAAAGATTCTGGTGATACCAGTTCCACATCAACGCAAATATGAACAGATCCTGTTCGTTAACCAGATTATCGTTAAGAGTGGTCAGGAACGGCAGGTCGCCATAGGCCGGTCCAATATCACCCTTGATGGAATCGGCAATGCCCCAATATGTAGAAAGCATTGCCAGGTCTACCAGGGATATATAGGAATCGTTGTTAAAATCACCGCGCAGCCGCGATACCAGGTTGCCGGTACCGTCGTCAACATACGGCGATTCCAGTTCCGGAGTCTCGGTTGTATAGGTAATATTCGTGCCGGACGGATCCTGCAGGGTTACCTGGTTAAATGTAAATGGCGAAGTACTGGTTGCCTTGAGTATTTTAAAGCGGAGTGAATACAATACACCGGTGCCGCTCACGCCCGTCGTTGCCGTTCTGTTTAGATTGATGATAACTTTATTAGTTCCGGGCGCCGTTAAATCGGTAATATCCGTGCCCAGGAACGAACCGATGGTTCCGCTGACATACTCTAAAGCAGTTGCATCATAACCGACATCGATGAGGCATTGCTTGAGATTGATCACCGATTGTGCATAGATATCCAGGGTGAAATAGGTATTGACAATACCCGGTATTGTACCCGATCCCAATACAATTCTGGTGCTGCCAACTTTGTACTGCGCTGCATCGTAACCGCCCATATCGTTAGCGTTGACCGTTAACAATACATAACGCCAGTAATCGGTAGGCGTCGGGTGGGGCGATGTATAGGTTATAATATACTGTGAACCCATGATCTTGACCAATTTGCGCAATGTGCCGGTTAAATCCTCTGTAATATCGAAACGACCGGCATTGGCTTCATTCCCCAGAGTTTTCAACTGGTCATTATCGGTGCAGATCATCAATGTCGTAATGCCGTTATTGAGCAACATATTACCAATCACGGCAGGGGTATAGGTTGTATGGGTAATATCATTGTTATAATAGGTTGTATCGGTTAGTACGATAACCATTCTCATAGCATTTTCACGATAGCTGAACTGCGCTGCACGGGCCAATGCTTCCAAAAGATTATTATAACTGTTATTTTCACTTGCCAGTGGTAACGGAATATCATTCAACATACTGGTAAAGTGGGCTGCATCCGCCGTCAAATCATTAATTGATGCTACCATATCGCGGAATGTTACCAAACCATACCGGCAATCGAGTCCCAGCAATGCCAGTGAATCTGTCAATACTGGCGCATACGCTTTTAGCTTGGCTAAATGAGCCGTCATATTATCTTCAATATCCACTACAAAGGTAATATCCAGTGGAAGTTTATCGGTTGTTGTTACCTGCGTGATGTTAGTGATCGTACTGGTAGCGCCATCTTCAGCCAGACTGAATGCCGTCGATAATAATCCGTTAACCGGCAATAATGTATTATCGTTCATAACCGACGAGTACAACTTTACAGTGGGGAAATTATCATAATCAATAGCGTTGATAGAGACAATGTATCCTTCCAGTTCGGTATTTTCGGTAACAGTAATATAATTATATTTGGTTTCCTTGTCCGTATTAGTGCCATCGGATACTGTCAGCGATACCGTATAGACGCCGGGTTCGTTATATATAAATAATGGATTTTGAGTAGTAGCGTCAATATCACCATCATTGTTAAAATCCCATTGCCATGAAACAACCGCCGAAGTCGATTGTGCGGATTCGACCGACTCTACATACGCTGGTTTTTCCGGTAAGAGATTATTTTTACCCAATGACGGTTGCAGACCGGCAAGAGCGCTGTTCATACTGGATTGCAGAGTATTCACTACTGTTACTGCTCCTGTCGTACCGTTTATATCGCACACGTACCAATATTGTCCCTCGCCACCGGTTGGTACGCTGATCGCTTCAACCAGACCGCTGGTGTTAAATATCTGTATCAAACCTTCCGAGGTAGTTATACCGGGTGTGCCGGAGTAATTATGAACATAACATTTATAAGTACCTTCCTGCAAATCATAGAGCGTTATGGTTTCGGGACCGGTACCGTTACGGTCATCGATATCCAGTTCTGCATAAGGGGCAGAATTTTCAGAGCCCTTGTTAGAATAGTAAACCTGATAAGTTTTGCCGCCAATGGCTGGCGTGAACAAATGAAGGTCCATGTCCGCAGGCGTCGTATTCCAGGTCAAAACAATTCGCATATCGCCATTTTCAATTACCGGCGATAAAGAGATATTCAGCACCGTTCCGGCAGGCGAAATAGACACATAACGGTTATATCCATAATAACCGGTTGCAGATACATTGATAAGCTGAGCGCCGGCGGATGAATAATCGGCAAAATACACGGTCAATGGCGCATAACCGCTAACCGGGCTGGCCGCGAAATTCGCTGTCAAAGTTCCAACCGGTATATGTTCAAATACATAATACCCTGAAGAATTGGTGGTGGTAGTATAGCCCGCAATTGTTACAATTGCGCCTTCGATACCGACTCCGGTAATTGCATTGACCACCTGGCCGCTTAAATTACCATATTCAACCGTATCTTCTTCGGTTACTGTTATATATTCCTGTTTGACCAGGCTTCTGGTTTGGGTTCCGTCCGATACCGTCAGTTTAACGTCATATACACCTGCGCTGGTATAGGTATACTGCGGATTCTTCGTGGTTGCGTCGACTGTACCGTCATTATTAAAGTCCCACGCCCAGGTGGTGATCGTCTCGGAGGCTTCCGCAAAACCATCGGTCATTTCTTCCGGCAGGTAACTCTTGGCCGCCAGTTTGTTCGATGACAGCGAACTGCCCATGCTCGTCTGCAAGGTATTCACTACCGTCACCGCGCCGGTGGCGCCGTTTATATCGCATACATACCAGTATTGCCCCTCGCCGGTAGTCGGTACATTGATCGCCTCCACCAGACCGCTGGTGTTAAAGATCTGCACCAACCCCGATGACGCCGTTATTCCCGGTGTACCGGAATAATTATGTACATAGCACTTGTACGTGCCTTCCTGTAATTCATAGATCGTGATCGTCTCCGGGCCAGTACCATTCCGGTCATCTATATCAAGAACCGCATACGGCGCGTCATCCGAATCACCCTTGTTCGAGTAATAAACCTGGTACGTCTTGCCGCCGATTGCCGGGGTATATAAATGTATATCCATGTCGGCAGGCGTTGTGTTCCACGTCAACACCACCCGCATGTTCCCTTCATCCAGAACCGGCGATAACGATATGTTCAGCGTCGAGCCCGCATACAATACCATTACATACTGACTGTAACTATAATATCCCTCCGCCGATGCCGAGACCAATTGCAGCGCCGAGGTCGATAAATCCGTAAATTGCACCGTCAACGGCGTGTTTCCCGACCGCGGGTCGCCGCTGAAATCAACATTCAACAACCCTGAAGGTATATGCGTAAACGAATAATTCCCCGCTTCATCGGTCGTATCCGCATAGCCGGCCACGGTTACTATCGCCCCCTCTATCCCGATTCCCGTGATCGCGTTCGTTACCTTGCCGCTTAAACTGCCAAAAGTCTGGCCGGTACCGACTGTAATGTATTCGGTTCTTGTTTTGGTATCTTGCTGTTCGCCGTCGGAAACCGTCAATTTAACAGAGTAAACGCCGGGTTCCGTATAGGTGTATTGTGGATTTTGAGTCGTGGCGTCAACATCGCCGTCATTATCAAAATCCCATGCCCAGGTGGTGACCGCAACCGGGCTGGCATCGATACGATCCAGAGGTTCTTTAGCCGGCAGGGTTAAGGGACTCGATGCGGAACTACCCGGAGCGCTTTCCTGAATTGTATTATAAATAGTAACGTTACCTGTAGCGCCGTCGATATCACCAATATACCAGTACCGTCCCTCACCGCTTAGTGGAACATTCACCGTTTCCAAAAGACCGGTATCATTATATATTTGCACCACCCCGGCAGACTGGGTTAAAGCAGGCGTGCCGGAATAATTATGAATATAGCACCGGTAAACCCCGCTAAACAGATCATGTATTGTAATGGTTTCCGGTCCATAACCACTGCGGTCGTCAACATCCAGGTTGGCATAAGGTGCTATAGTAGCGCTGCCTTTATTACTGTAATAAACCTGGTAGAAGGAACCCTCGATCTCCGGTGTTTTCAGATAAATATCCAGATCGTACGGAGTTTGGCCCCAGTTCAGCACCACGCGCATTCCGCCTTCGGCAATTGTGGGTGACAAAGATATATCCATTGTCGTATTACCCTGAGGTAGAGTGACGAATGTGCTATAATTTATATAACCGGTTTTGGCAGCCGTAAGATAAAGGCGTCCCTGTGCGGAGAGATCGGTAAATTGCACCGTTAAAGGAGCTTCGCCGGAACGCGGTAAACCGGTAAAATCGGCAACCAGATCGGAAATTGGCATATTGATAAAAGCATAATTACCTTCAGAATCGGTAATTTTAGTAGAATCGCCAAGCGTTACAGTAGCGCCGGCAACAGGATACCCGGTGGTGGCATCGGTTACCTTGCCGCTCAAACTGGCGCTGTTTTGGATCGATTCCAGAACATGAATATAATTGGTTTTGATCTCCTGGTAATTTTCATCACCCATCGGCGCAAACAATTTTACCGAATAATAACCGGGCACATCAAAAGTCCAGGATGGGTTTTGATCGTTTAAAATATCCGTTTCGCCGTCATTGTCAAAGTCCCACAACCAATAGGTTGGGGTACCACCGGCAGCTACACCAAAGAAATTAACGGTCAAAGGCGCAAAACCGGTTATAACATCGGCATAAAAATCTATCGCGGGCGCCACGGTCGGGCCAAAACGGCAGACCCCGGCATCCTCAGTCCCGAACCAGACGACGCCATTAGGATCGACCAGAATATCTTTACAGCGCACCAGGTCGCTGCTCAGATCGCTGCCTTCTTCATCATAATGGGTCCAGGCGACGCCATCAAACCGGGCAACACCCGCATTGGCGGAAGAAGCCCACACATTACCGAGGCTATCAACGCCGACGGATGTGTATTGACGTTCGCTTTCATTGTCGCCCATTGGCTCATAGGTAGTTACATCATCCCGGTTCAGCCGGACTATTGATCCGGTTTCCGGCGCAATCCAGGCATTATAATTCCAGTCCAGTACCACATCATATACTGTATTATCGGTCAAACCATCTTCCGTATCATAAACCTGCCAGACGCCCTTTTCAAACACATAAATACCGCCATCCTGGGAACTGACAATGAAGGTAGTATGACTCGGATCCATAGTGATACGGGTCAGGTTATTGCCCGGCAGATCGCTGTTTTCTGCGGTATAAACCGTCCAAGTAGCGCCATCAAACGTTGCCAGCCCGGTGCTGGTAGCCAGCCAAATTGAGCCGTTGGATTGTACGAAAATATCATTGACCTGGCCGCCGGTGGGATTATAAAAAGTGCTGTCGCTTTCACGGTAAACCTGCACACCGTTTTCCAGCCCGAACCACTTATTCCCACTGCTATCTACTGCTACAGCCAGTACTTCCTGGTGATCAATATCTTCACTAACTGCATAACTCGACCAATAAACCCCGGAGAATTCAGCAACTCCGCCGGTAGTGCCAACCAGCAAATGGTCGGTAAAAGGATCATAGCACATTGATCTGACAGCAAACTGGTTCGGTTGACCGAACATTAAAGCATTTGAATAGCTGGTCCACACATTATTCCCCGGCTGGGTAACATGTACGGAAATATAACCGGTTTTGGTAATGCTGTTGGTTGCAGTACCATCGGATATTTGCAGGGTTACATTAAAAATTCCCGGTTTATTATAAATATGAGAAGGACTCTGAACTTCGCTGGTTGTGCTATCGCCAAAGTTCCATTTCCAGGTGGTCGGCGAACCGGTAGATAGATCGGTAAAATTGACTGTTAACGGCAAGTTGCCGCTGGTAACCGAGGCTTGAAAATCTGCGGCCAGTGGTTCCAGGGTTTGCGGAGCTGTATAAATATAAGCAGCGCCGGCCAGGTTAACACTTGCTCCTCCTTCTTTGGCAAATCCGTCTTCAGCGCCAACGATCACATCGGCGCCGTTGAGAGCAACAGCATAACCAAATTTATCATCACCAGCAGCCTGCGCTTCAACAGGGGTTATTTTTTGCGGTGCGCCCCATACTTCTCCGGATTTCTGGTACACATACACAGCACCATGATCTCCATCCAGGTATTGACCGCCAACTAGAGTATTATTATACAGTGCTACTGAACTGCCCCACCAGTTATCTCCGGTTAAATCACCCGGAACCAGCGTGGCGTCAAGAACCCAGTTTGTACCATTATAACTGAATGCATACACATCACCAGCTGTGGTGGCCGAGTTGGTTGGGCTGCCCACAGCTATATCATCGCCATCCAGGGCAACAGATTTACCAAACCAGGCATTGGCTACCGCTTGCGGCGGATCAAGCCGTTTTTCCAGGGACCAGGTTGTTCCCTCGCGCACAAAAATAAAAACTGCGCCGACATCCTGTACAGTATTTTCTGGTCCATTGCGTTTATGCGCGCCAATTGCAATCCGGTTACCATCCAGGGATACGCATGAGCCAAAGTTATCGTCCGCATAGGGTCCGGCGCCTACCCCGGTCAGGGATATAGTTGCTTCATGATCCCAGCTGGAAACTCCCTTTTTATAGATATACACAACACCGGCGCCTTTAAAATCGGGTAAATCGTGCTTGCTCGCGCCTATTGCTATATATTCGCCGCTGACTGATACGGAACTACCGAAACTGTCGCCATTGGCGCCATCGGGAGGGGTTAATTTAGTCGGTTCCCAACCGCCGCTGATATATTCATATACATAAGCGGCGCCGGAAGTTGTCGGATCAATATCATCGGGAGCGCCAACTATGATAGTATTTGATTCAATGTCTACGGCTTTTCCAAAAGCTTCATAGCCATTACCGTCGCCCGGTTTAAAACGGTTGGTTTGCTCCCATAAATTTCCATCTTTTTCATAAAGATAAACTGCACCGGTAGAATTACCCTGATCATCTTCACCCCAGGCGCCTACCACTACCCGGTAATTATCGCCGGCAACAGCATGTCCAAAATAATCGGATCCGGCAGCATCATTTGCCCATATTCTTGTTTCCGTATAATCAACAGCATATAAAGAACTGAAAATAAGCATCAGCAATACAGGAATTTTTAAAACAAAATTCTTTTTCATTTTTTGCTCCTTCATATACCGGTAAAAAATCAACTTATACCTGGTCTAAAAAAACTATTGAACGATGACTCGGCTGCCAAGTCCCAACACATTGGGGATCAAAGCGGCATGATTGTCATACAACCCCAAATCGGGGTTGACGGTGTGATCTAATGAAATGGACAGATCGGTCTGACCTGCGGTTTTAGCTCTGAAAAGAATTCTGGCGATTCTGCCGCTGTCGGAAACCGCATCGGTAGCCGGGAAAACGCTGACAATAGTATTAAATGTTCCCGGAACGCTGCCTTCCTGCAGCACCAGTTGCTTCATCGCCCCGCCATTTTTTTCCATAAAATTCTTTTCCAGGTTGGAACTGACTACCGCCAACCGGGTAGTGTCGAAAACCACCTGCACGCCCATGGTCGTTAAATTAAGCACACTACGGGCGTTCACATATACTGACAGGCTGTCGCCGACGTTGACTGTTTTTTCAGTAGGCGTCAAGATGACTGCCGGTACTTTGAACTGCATTTTTATTGTTAGCGCTCTTTTTTCACCGGATTTGGCCTTTAAACTATCTATTCCCTGCAAAACCAGGGTTGAGCCTTCATAGGCAGAAGCGGTAAAATATAATAATTTTGCGGATGGAACCGAGAGTGTATCTTGGGCTTTTGTTCCGTCCAGTACCAGGTTTACTGTTTGGAGAACTGTATTATCTGCCGCATTGGTCACCGTAAGGGTCATGCTGGTCAATATAGAAGCCAGTTGCTTGTTAGGCATTTTCACTGTCGCAGAAATATCAGCTTTATTGGTAGTATCCGGCGCGGTGGGAAGTTTACGGCTACAGTCATTTAACAATAGCCCTGCGACAAGAACTGCAAAGCAGGTTACAAACAATATCTTGATATTTTTATTGATTATCATCTTGCAACTCCCTGATATTAAAAAGAGATTCAAATCGATAAATTAATTGTTATTCCCATTCAATTGTAACATCTACTGTAGCAGGCAGATTTTTGTCTTTATCATCATCATCCGATTGTTGGGAAATGATATAATACGCGCCGCCGCCCACCGCAGCCAAACCCGCCAACAACCAGAGCTTGGATGACGATGCTGGCGCCGCCTCTGTTTCATCGCCGCTAACCGCAGTCGGGGTTGGGGCGTTGCCCGGGGTTCGCATGGCTGCCAGTTCTTCCTGGGTATATAGAGTAACTTTATTTACTTTTGTTTTTGCAGTGTTGCCGGTCATATCGGTGGCGACAATCTGGTAAGTTATGAACGGTTCGGAAGTCATAGTAGCCGGAATCGATACTCCAAAAGCTTTACCGGTTTTTTGAGTGCGTAAATCGGTGCTGGTTACATAACCATTCAGGCCGCCATCGGTAATAATTCTGTAAAATCCGTCTTTAACCTTGGTAACATTTAAAATTTCTCCGGCATACACTTTGCCCTTGACTTTGTTTCTTGTAGAAGCGCCCGAATATACTTTGGTGTCGCGGGTAACCTGGGCAAGAACCGGTACGATGCCCTCCGCTGTAAGCTCTGGTATATTGCCGGTTTTGGAATTTCCACCATAATTCACAACCAGGCTCACATTCCGTATTCCAGTTTCATCGTTGATATGCGCCGTAATACTCAATGGACGGCCTTTATAGCCGATTTTTACCGGCTGATGTGATACAATTAATGCATTGGTATTAACCGTTTGCGCCTGACTTATATCACCGATAAAAGGCATCACTAAAATAGACGTTATGAGTATTGCCGATAATAAAACGAAAAGTGTTTCATTTTTGACTAGTTGTCTCATAATGGACCTTTCTCCTTTAATAAAGGCTAAAGATTAAACCCCGAAAAATCTTGTTAATTATATATAATATAATAATTTAAACCCATTATGCTTTTAAAAACAAGATTTCTCTATTTCAAATATACAAAAATGATTCCATATTTTATTCAAACTTTTTTGCTAAAATACGGATATTTGCAAGTTTTTCCAAATTTTGTGACCAGGAATACATTTGTTCCAAACATATCAATTCAGCTATTGCCTGAATAATACATATTTACTCACACCAATTGTTTTAGAATAGATTACCAGGCTTCTGGACCCTCTTATTATAAATCTTTAGAATATAACATCATAGGCTAATATTGAAAAGATAGAAATAACTTTACTAAATATCAAGTTAAAAATAATACAATTAAAAAATTGTAATGCCTTTACTTATGATCGAATAATAAAATACATAAAAGAATAATAATTTCAAACAAAATTAGCAGGATTTTTAATCCAGATTATTTTTTAAGTTATTAATCATAGATGACCAGATAGCGCCCCGGGTCATTGATCAAGTTATTGTGCCTTGACCAAAAAAATAAATTTTCAATCGAGAGTAAAATAAAAAGACTTTTTTATAAAGGAAAAAGATGGATAGCGTTCCACTAGCGCTTAACCGGATATTGTGAAGAATAATATTTTATCAAGTTCTTGTTATAGCGGGATACTATCCATCTATCATTTATATTATTAAAAATCAAATATTTTGAATTATTCTCTTGAGTAATTCGTATTACATTAAAATTCCACACTAATACCCAAAGAAGGCAAAATGCCAATGCCGCCTGCATCCTCCAGTTTTCCTTTAAAGGCATTATAACGGGGAATATCATAAATTTTATTATTCAGCACATTTTGTACATCAATAAAAGTGATCAGGATCATGGATTCCAGAAACCATTTCCGGTCAACGCGAAAATCAGCAATGTAATTATTTTTTGCCCTGGCGGTATTGTATAAATAGTCAGTTTTACTATAATCACTATTGTAGGGTGTATACGGTCGCCCGCTGGCATAACGGTATTTTAATCCGACTTCCCACTCTTTATTAAAGATATATCCGCCGCCAAGATTAACAATCCAACGCTGATCAAAACTACCCGGCCTTTCTATACCATCCAGGGCGGTATAGGTGGACTTGTTATAACTGATACTAAAAGTGCCGAAAAGAGGGAACCCGGAATTTCTTTTCTGGACAAAGAACTCGATGCCACGGGTTTTACCACTGCCGCCACTGATCAGCGGGTCTATCCCAAAAGAAGCAAATCCCTCTTCCGAACCGCCAAAACCGGCGCCGGTGTTGGCCATAACCAGGTAACGGCGCGACAAACTAGCCGGATAATCCAGGTATTCTTTATAATAACCTTCGATGCTTACTTTGGTGTCCTCGCGCAACAGATGTTCTATGCCTGCTATATACTGGTTCACTGTTACATAGTGCAAAGCCCGGTTCACATCATTGGCTAAAATCCACACAAAAGAAGGCGCCTGGCTATAGCGTCCGGCGCTGGCATGCAGGGTAGTGAGAGAAGATAAAGAATATTCGGCAGCCAGTCGCGGCGAAAAGGCAGTTTTATTATCAATCATATTGAAATAATCAATGCGCGAACCGGCAATTATTTTAAGACGGTTAAAATTCCTGGCGAGTTGCACCCAGCCGGCGGCTTTCCACGAATTATTATTGTTGTTGGCAGACAAGGAATATTGCTGTCCAAAATCATCTGTAAATGAAGGTAAATACATGTCCGAGCGCAAATAGACAGATTTCGCCTGGGCGCCAACCGTCAGTTCACATGCAGGTGAAATATAATAAACAAAGTTATTGGTTAATATTGTTTCACCTTCAGTGGAATTGTTTTTAAATATCGGCTGCTGTAAAGAATCGGCCTGTAAAAAATCATAATGCACCAACGTCTGGCCCAGGGTTACATCCATAAAACCTTTGCCGAAAATATGCCGCCAGGTCATGCCGCCGGTAAATTGATCCTGGCTGTTGCCTAGTATACGCGAATTATTGTATCGTTTTTCCGGGGTATCGTTAAAAAAACGGGTGCGGTCGATTGCGGAAAGGCCAATAATTTTAAGTTGATCATTGGGACCCAGCTTGTAATTGATTTTGGCTAAAAAATCCCAGTATTCGGGTACAAAACCAAAACCCGCCACTTTGAAAATAAAATCGAGATAACTACGCCGCGCGGAAAACACAAAACTGCCATTATTATTTACCGGACCTTCCAGGTTAAAGCCAAACTGGCTTGCAGAAATTGTTCCCTTGCCGCCAATACGGTCTTGCCGGCCTTCGCGTAATTCCAGGGTCAACACTGATGACAATTTATCGCCATAACGGACGCCAAAACCGCCGGTGGAAAAGGTGGTATTCTCGACATAATCAAGGTTAATATAACTGAGTGGGCCGCCGCTGGCGCCCTGGGTGCCAAAGTGATTTATGTTCGGCACTTCAATGCCGTCAACCACATACAGGTTTTCCGAAGGCGCTCCGCCTCGCACTATCAGGTCATTACGCCCCGCCTGCACCTGGGCTACGCCGGGTAAAATGGAAATGGCGCGCACCACATCTTCCAGACCTCCCGGCAAACGGCGGATTTCTTCATTGGACTGGGAGCGGGCGCTGACGGGCCGATCCGATGCTTCTTCAAAATAATTCGGTTTAACCGTGATCTCGCCAAACTCGATCACTGTAGCATTGAGTTTAAAATCTATCCGATGGGGTTTCACCGGACTAACGACCGCTTCATTATGAATCACCGGGGTATAACCGATCACCGTTGCCCGGACTGAATATACACCGGCCGGCACATTATCAATAACAAAATTTCCCTCATTATCGCTGGCCGCACCGTATTGGGTTCCGACCACCACGATATTCGCGCCGGGCAATGCCTCTCCGGTTGTCATATCCGTTACTGTGCCGAATATTTTACCGGTTACTTCAGCTATAACACCTGCGGGCAGTGCCCCTAAAACCGCTATAATCAAAATTACCGATATTACAAATTTATTATTCATATAATCTCCATTTCATCATTCTTTATCTCATTTCAAAGCATTGCAACAACGAATCCTGAAAATTTATTCTCATAACTGCTTTAATTTCCCAATTAGATGAAAAAAACTGAAGAACGATTCATTATTACATTCATTTGGTGTGAAAACCAGGATTTTCCTCCCATTAGAGAATATCAGTAAACCATCAGAAAACTCTTTCATTAATACATGATTTTTTGTATTATTGATAAAGTATCCGTCACATTGTATTTATTCGGAGTTGCTTTGAAAAAAAATATTTTTGCCCTGGCATTTATTGGTTCTGTTTTGCTGGCTGTCGCTCTGCTGCTGCATGCCCGGTTCCGGGATACCTATAATGTGCAAATTTCGGAAATCACTTTAAACACCACTAAACTACCGCCCACTAGTCCCGGGTTGACAGTGGTTCACCTCTCCGATCTGCATATTGAAACATTCGGGACCTTTGAAGCCCAGGTAGCCGATAAAGTAAATACCCTCAACCCGGATATTATCGTCATTACCGGGGATTTTTTCAAACATTCCGAATACCATGAATTATCGCTGCTCGACAAGATGCGTGCGGAAATGGCGCAAATCATTCTCTTTCTAAAATCGCTGCGGGCGCGACACGGCATATATGTCAGCCGCGGCAATGCCGATTTCAGTAACGACAGCGAGATCAGCAATTATTTTCCTGAAGAACTGGAAAAGAACGGCATACACGTCCTGGCTAACCAGGGTCGGATAATATCTATCAATAACGATAGCTATTACGTGGCCGGCATCGACTTTGCCGGATTTGAAAAAGCAGATGTGGCGGATTTTCAGATCCGCGGCAGTGAAACCAACCAATATATCCAGTCCTTCCCCTCACGCAAAAACTCGTATGCGCATTTTTTTGCCATTGATAATACTGCACAATGGCAAAATTATACCTATAGCGGACGCCTGCGCGTCAACGAAACGGAGCAAAACGCTATCGGCGTCACCTTTTATTCGCAATTTCACCGCGGTTACGACAGCTATTACCGGCTGCGTCAGGCGGGTACCGGCGGCGCCTTTTATTTCTCCGCTCATGATGCCGCTGTAACCGGCGACAGCCTGGATAGCGGTATCACCATTACCGCTAAAAAATGGCTGCGCTTTAAAATTCAGTGCGTTACTCACCCGGCCCGCACGGAAATGCGGGCAAAACTATGGAACGACGGCGAACCGGAGCCCTTGGGCTGGAGCGCTGCGGCAATAGATACCTCAACTGGCCGGATCGTCGGCGGCGCCGTGGGCTTGTGGAGTGGCGGCAGCAGTAAACACCAATTCGACGATCTGCTGGTTGTAAATGATAATGGCGATACATTGGTGAATGAAAATTTTGAACAAGCGCCAATGCAACAATCCCCGCCGGACTGGGTAGCTTATAATTACGGCTACCAGGCCATCCCGGTTTTAATGAAAAACGCCGCCCCCGAATTATTCAGCATAATGCTGGCGCACACCCCCGATTTTGCTTTTTATGCCCAGCCCTGCAAAGTTGACCTGGTGTTAAGCGGCCACACACATGGCGGACAAATCCGTTTGCCGTTTATCGGGCCTTTATATAGTAATATCAAATCCCCCCGCAAATACATTCAGGGCTTGCATAATCTGGATGGAACAACATTGTATGTAAACAGGGGCATAGGTGCGGCCTGGCCAACGCTGCGATTATTTTGCCCCCCGGAGATTACCTGTATACGGATTTTGCCGGAATAGCGGTATACCCGGTTTTAAGCTGGCTGCTGATCTCCATTCACTCTTTTTATAACCACAATGGTGGCATCATCTTCCCAGTTGATCCGGTAGCCAAAATCAAACACGGTTTGAAAGATCAAAGCCGTTAGATCTCTGGCTGATAGATGAACATTATCCTGCACCAGCTTTTTCAACCGCTCAATGCCGAATTGCTCATTGTCCTCAGACTCCCTTTCAATAATGCCGTCACTATACAGCACCAGCACGGAATGCTTTTCCAGGTGTATATAAGAGCGATGCAGATCAATTTCGGGTAAGAAACCGAGGGTTATGCCGGTTGCGGCCAGGTCGGAAATCGTTTCACCGTTGACCACAAAGGGCGGCGGATGCCCGGCGTTCATGTAAAACAGGTGGCCGTCTTTCTCAATTTCACCCACAAACAACGATACATAGTTGGTCGAATAAGTACTGCGCTGAATTACCTGGTTAAGTTTTTGCAGGGTATGGGCCACACGCAGTTCCTTGGTCAGGCCCATGCGCAGGCCAATCACAACATCGCGCACCAGCAGCGCCGCCGGTAATCCATGTCCGCTGGCGTCGCCCATACTAATACCTAGCGTGCCTTCTTCCAGTTGAAAATAATCGTAAAAATCGCCGCCGACAAATTCTGCGGACTTGGAACGGCTAAAAATATCGTAACCGGCAAAAACGGGCGGCTTTTCCGGCAGTAAACTGCGCTGGATTTGTGCGGCCTGCTCCATACTGTCTTTTAATTTATCGGAAAAGATCCGGTAATTCAGGGCAATGCGCACCGAGTTCAGAAACAGACTGATCTCTTCGCGCTCCCAGATGTGCGCCATTTTAAACACCAGCAGCCATTGCTGATCCGGACTGTGTACCCACAAAGCAGCAGCTATTTCCGTTTCGGGCAATTCCGGGTTGAGGAATGTTTTGTTAAAAGCCGGATTATCATAAATATAACTGCGGTTTCGGGCAATGAGCTGAATGGCTTCGGATTTCAACGGCACAATCGTACGATACCTGCGCCGGCCGGCCTCATCTTCAGGCATCACCAGCACAAAATCGCTGCCCCGTTGCTCATAAATTCTGCCGTCTTTAATGTTCAACCTGGGGCCAAAACGGTGTTCCAACTCGGAAATTATATATACTAAAAAATCGCCTTCGGTTTGATCTATTCTGATCGTGGCCAGAATAGAGTCCATCTCGCGAAAAAATGATTTGGGATCGATCATAACCTTCCCTGCTTGTTAGCGGAGAGTACCCTTTATTTACAATATATAAAGTGAATCACTCATGAAATTCTGAATTAGCTGACCAATTGTTATTTTTTTACCACCAGGCCCACTGCTTTTTTTATATGGATAACCTGTCAGGTACGGGCCTCATTTGTGAGCATCCTTCACGTACATATATTTACAAAACTTTGGTCATAATTATTAAATTAATCGGCATTAATTTAGCAATTTTTAACATTCTTTTCAACCGGCAATTCATTAACAGATGTTTTATTGCCTGTAGAAAGCAGCAGCCACCCTGTGAATGTCGCCAGTATCAATAATAAAGCGATTCCTTGTACCGTCAATAAACTATTGCCCTGCCGCAGTAACAAAAAGGCGTCGCGCCCACCGATGAGCCATAGCGGGATCAGAAAATAAGCAATATAATTATTACGGGAAAAATACTTGACAAGTACAAACAGCCCTGCGGCATAAAGCAGCAGTTGAACGCCGGCCAAAACCGTCTCTGCCAATGTTCGCACATCCAAAGGAATAAGCGAAATCAACGCTGCCAGGCAGAATAATAAAATCAGGACGGGGCGTTTAAATGTATCCCTGAGAATAAACGCCAGGGTTCCGGCCAGTACCGCTATGAACAGGCTGGTATAAATTAACTGCACCAGGGTTGAAAATAACGGCGCCGGGGAGTCGATTGCGCCGGGCACGGCTAGTCCTGAAAAGAGTGCCGCGCCGGGAAACCGGGATACCAACAGGTTATCGATTCCGGTCAGACCGATAAAACCGGCCAATGCTAACAATGTAACTGCCAGGGCATCGCGGGCAAACAGCCGCCGCGACGCACTGTGGAACGTTTGCAGCGACGATGGATACAAGGCGGAAATCATGCTCAGGCACAGACTTAAACCGATAAATAGTCCCAGCCCGCCGATAAGCACGGCAATCAGCGCCGAAACATTAAACAACTGCAGACTGATAGAGGTATCGTAACTTTGCAGGGTTTGCCGAAATTGTAACATAGCATCAACCAGGAACAGTACGCCGACGCTCCCGGCAATAAGCAGAGATTTCTTCCAGGCAATTTTACCAACCCGGGCTATGCGGATAAAACGGATGACCGCCAGTGCTGCCAGGGTTATTATTACCAGCAGTCGTAATGCGAGGTGCAGGGTACTCATCAGGGTGCGCTTTTCGCGGTCGCGCTGCCATGCTTCCGGTAATTTGGGGTTTACCGAATATCGGGAAACGACGTCACCCTGCAATTCAACCGTAACCCGCTGCTTCATTTCACTGATCGTCAAGCTGTCATTTCCTGCCGATTCCCAGACAAACGTATGATCGAGCCGGGCTTTTTTCTTTTCCGACGCAGCCTCTTTTAACTCTAACCGGGTAACATCCATTCCCAGTTGCTGCGCAAAAGCGGCTGCCAGCGTTTGTGCTTGATCCTGCTGTGGTTCGGCGCCCGGCGCATCATCATCGATTGTGCGAAGATAGCCAACGATCGCCAGCGTTTCGGGATCGATATGGACAAGATATTCCTGTTTGTGCAGCGGTTTAAAGTAACGCACCGCCCAGCGCTGGACTTTGATTTCCTTGCTATACAATTGATTAAGCCGCGCAATTGAAGCATACCGGGTAACATATTTTGCGACCAGGGGATTAAATTTATTAGTAGCATAAGTAACAACCCGGAAAGAGTCCGGCTCTATGCTCCGGCTGCGCAGAAAAGTATCGGCAGCGGCGCGGGCTGCGCCCGGAGAGGTGGGGTATTTTACAAATACACCAAAGCGTTCACTTTTAATGAGCGCTGTACCCAGCAGTAAAACGCCGATCACCAAACCAGCAACAAGACGGCGCCGCGTCAACGGCTGATAGGCAGGCAAGTCCTCAACGCCGGGCAACGGCTCGTCGCATCTGTTTATACCCTCGGCCCCGTTTGTTAATTGTTCATCAGAGACAAACCGACGGGTTTTAATGTAAGCGACAAGAGCAATAATTAACGGCAATAACAACAAACCGCAACTCACTGCCGCCATGATGATAAAATAAGAGTTCCCGGACCGGAACAACACCATAGCCGTATAAAATGCATCGATCGTGTAATGCCATATAAGCGCCGCTACGATACCAAATCGTAACATGATGAAACCGATAATCACCCCGGCAAAACCGACTTCAAGTCCACGGATATAAAACGGCTGCTGGGCATAATTGGAATGAGCAAATCCCCAGATAAAAGCAGGAATAACCACCGCCAGCCAACGCGATTTTAGATATTTCTCCAGAAAGGGAATAGAGAACAACCGGGAAATAAATTCCTCTGAGACCGCCGGCATAAACCCGGATAATAATACAAAAATCCAGGGGAAAACTGTGTTCAGCATGTTACTGTATGGAATATCCTGCGGCGTCCAGCCGCCCAGCTTTTCTGCAACCATATAAAAAATGACCTGGTAACAGGAGAAAGCAAAGGTCATCGTCAGGCCGATGATAACAGCAATAAAAAACTGCTTGCTGCGCAGACCTTGCCAGCTAAATATGTTACACAGAGAAAGTGTGTGCCGGTATTTCTCACGATAGAGTGGTTCCGCCGCTGCGGTCAGGAAAAAAATGCCCAACCCGGCTAACAAGGCATAAACGAGGCTGAGCAATACCTGTCGTGATATAAATCCTTTAAATGATTCCGTGGTTATATAATAGAATTTTTCCAAAGGCAGAGAGTTTAATTGTGAAAGTAGGGTCAGAGCTGCGGCGATTATTCCGTAAATCAGGGCGGTTTTCCATTTTATATCCTGGTGGCGGGTATAACGGATCATTGTCACCAGCATGGCAACCAGGGTGAGCAGCAGGAAAAAAGCCGCAATATAGCCGGTGGTGTCATTTTTAGCGCGCAGCTTTTCATAATCACGCTGCCATTTATCGGGAATATGCAGGTACTCTGAGCAGGAGCCGACCTGGTCGCCTTGAATTGTAATACTGTAACGATATTCAGCGTCCAGAGCCGACCAGTTTTTGTTTTTCCAGGTGAAAGCATGATCGATGCGGTTGGGACGCTGCTGCACAGTTGTTTCCACAAATTCCAACGAATCAACGGGAACGCCAAGTTGAAAGGCCAGGAAATTGAGAGCTATGGCGCGGGCGGAATCGGAAGCTAACCCGGCGCCGGCGGCTTCTTCCGCTATTTTATGCACAAACCCGGTCAGTTCGCCTTGAGGACTGATATTGACGGTAACCTCTTCCTTTTCCATGGGTTTGAACCAGCGGTTGCTCCAGTACCACAGCCGCACCCGCGAACCCATAATGCGGTTGGCTTGTTCGGCGCCCAGTTCTTTTTCCAGAAAGGTTTTGGCGTTATCATCATAATCAAAAATAGCCGAATGGTGATAACCCTCCAGGTGCAAATTTTGCGCCTGTAAAACTTTATCGGCGATAAGCCGGGATTCTTTTCCGGTAACCTGGAACTCGATGGAAGCTTCCGGAAAGGCCTGATAAAAATAGCGGCTTATAATTAATACCGATAATATGGAAATACACAAGCACATTACTAGAAGACGATAATCTTTACCGTTTAACCTGGTATTCATATAACATCCTTATCCGGGTTACTGTTTTTTATGTTTTCTGGCTTCAAAGAAAACCAACGCTGCCGCTACCGACACGTTGAGCGAGTTGACCTTGCCATACATTGGAATAGAAACGAGGAAATCGCATTTTTCGCGCACCAGGCGGCGGATTCCCCGGCCTTCGCTGCCCAACACCAGGGCAATAGCGCCGGTATAATCGGCTTCGGCATAATTCTTATCTCCCTCCTGATCCACACCGGTAATCCAGAAACCCTTTTCTTTAAGTTCATCCATCAGCCTGGCAATATTGGTGGCCTTAACGACCGGTACGTGTGCAGCCGCGCCTGCCGAAGCCTTTATAACGGTCGGTGTCAAATCGACCGACTGATCTTTGGGAATAACAAGTCCATGCACCCCGGCGCCGTCCGCTGAGCGGATGATGGCGCCCAAATTATGTGGGTCTTGAATGCCGTCCAGAATGGCAATAAAGGGCTTTTCCTGTTTATTTTCAGCAGCCAGCAGTAGGTCTTCAAGCTCGGCATAATCGGGGGTCGTAACTTTGGCGGCAATGCCCTGATGGTTTTCAGAACCGGCGATCTGGGTAAGCTGTTGGCGGTTCATGGTCTTGACCGGAATTTGTCTTTGCCGGGCCATTTCCTGCATTTTTTGGGCGGTTTGCATTTGCATGTCGGCGGTCATTAATATTTGTGTAACCGACAGGCCGGAATAAAACCACTCCAGCACCGCGTTTCTGCCATAAATGATTTGAATCATACTAGTACCATAATAAAATTGTTATTCGTTATTTTGATTTTAAATTAAAAACTCCATCCCAGTCATGCGGTACGGGATTCTTTCGGTAATAGTTACACCGTTTGATAAACATTTTAACCGGATAATCATCGGGGTTCAGGTGCAACGCCTTGTGAAAATATGCCAGGGCAGCACGGAAATCACGCTTACGATAACCTTCCAGTCCCTGTTCAAATAACTGTAAAAAATCTCGTTTACTGCCGGGCTGAATAACAGCTCTCTCATCCAGCAATTCATACACGCACACAATATTGCTTTTGCCTTTCACCCTTATACGATCCAGTTCCCGGCAGATAAATTCATCGCCGGTCAAATTCCGGGTTTCATCGCTGAGTAAAATACGGGTACCGTATATTTTATTGGCGCCTTCCAGGCGTGACGCCAGGTTGACCGAGTCGCCGATTACCGTATAATCGAACCGTTCTGTGCCGCCGATATTCCCGGCGATCATATAGCCGGAATTGATGCCAATCCTGGCGTAAAATTCCGGCTTGTTTTGTTTGCGCCACTGGCTACGGAGTTGTTCCAGCCTTTTCTGCATATCCAGCGCCGCTTTACAGGCCCGCCGCGCATGGTCGGGCTGTTCCACAGGTATGCCAAAAATGGCCATGATCGCATCGCCCTCATACTTGTCCAGGTAACCCTCATAACGAAGAATAATATTGGTCATTGCCGTCAGGTATTCATTCAATTGCGATACCATTTCCTCCGGCGGCATGTTCTCCGAAAGAGTTGTAAAATTTTCAATATCCGAGAAAATGGCGGTAGCATAACGTTTTTCTCCGCCCAGCTTTAACAGTTCCGGCTTTTTTATCATTTCTTCCACTACCGAAACATTAAGATAATGCTGGAACATCTTTTTCAGGCGCTGTTTGTCCTTTTCTTCATGTAAAAACCGATAGACATACACAAATAAATAGGAATTGGTTACTGCCAGCAGGGGCCGCACCATTTCCAGCCAGTAAGCAAAACGGGCAAATAACAGAATAGCCAGCGACACAAAGCCGCTTAATACCAGGATAGTAATAACGGCGCTTTTCCCGGGTTTGAACCAGATTCCCGTTATAGCAACCAGGATGGCCCAAATAATTGTATTTAAAATAGCAAACAACAGATTTTGTTTTTTGATGAATTGCTGAGACAGGATATTATATATAATATTAGCATGAATCTCCACACCAGGGAAAGCGTCCTGGAACGGCACCGGGCGTATATCCGACAAGCCCGGCGCAGATGTGCCGATTAGCGCTATGCGTCCGTTAAACATTTCTTTGGGCACGCGCTGCATGATCACATCGTAATAGGATATATAGCGAAAAGTTTGAAAAGTGCCCTGGTAATTGATCAGCATCCGGCCTTTGCGGTCTACAGGGATCCTTAAATCCGCTTTGCCTGCCGCGCCGGGAGGACGAATGATGATCTCGCGGCCGGGAATGAACTCGATATTTTCCGGATTTGCGCCCAGGGCGCCCAGAACAATTGCCAGTGAAAACGCCGGGTATTGCCGTCCGGCAAAATTCATGAACAGGGGCATGCCGCGGATAACGCTGTCGTTATCCGGTAAAAAGTTGGCAAAACCAAGCCCGCTTGAAGCATTATATAATTCAACCAGTTTTCCGTCAAACCTGGCCATACTGATCAAGTTTTTAGAATCGGATTCCGGCAACGACAGAGAAAATTTTTCTGCCGTAAAGCCGGACGGCGGGGTTGGCATAGAATAAAGAAAAGCATCTTCATCGGCGGCTGAAAAGGCGAGGGCGTGGTATACAATGGCATTATTGGCGGTTGAAATCACCAGCGCCGAATCTTCGGCGTGGGTTCTTTCCGGTTCAAGAAATAAAATATCAAAGCCGATAGCCAGCGCCCCCCCGGAAGTGATATATTCGATGAGCCGGGCATGGTAAGAACGCGGCCATTGGTTGAACTGACCCAGCTTTTCTAGGCTGCGGTTGTCGATATCGATAATAATAATATCGTCTATGGTTGAACCGGCTCTTTTTTCCCATAAATGTATGAGCCGGGATTTATGGCGAATATCCAGGGATTTGGCTTCAAAAGCATTAAACACTCCCGGCCAGACAACCACTGTCATCAGGGTAACAACACAGCACGCTAACAGCGCGATAGCTATGCCGACCTTGATACGATGTAGCGCTTCTTTTTTCATAACGGGAATTCCTGCCACACTCCCTGGTTGGTTTACTTGTACCAGTCTGTTTTCGGCTGAAAGGTCGTGTTGAGCCGCGCGCGTTGTTCATGCCGGTCTATTGCCAGGCTGATCAGTTCATCGAGCAACGCGCTGTAACTGAGACCGGTGGCCTGCCATAATTTCGGGTACATGCTTATTTGAGTAAACCCGGGAATCGTGTTGATTTCATTTAGATAAAAACGCTCTGAATCTCGTTCCAGCAAAAAGTCAACCCTGGCCATCCCTTCCGCTTCCACCGCCAGCACACCCCGGATTGCCGCATCACGGATCGCATCGGCCAAATCGTTCGGCAGCGGCGCGGGGATCTTTAATTCACTGGCGTTATCGACATACTTGGCGTCATAATCATAAAACTCATTGCACGGCACAATTTCTCCGCACACCGAGGCCCTGGGTTTTTCATTACCCAGCACACTGACTTCAATTTCCCTGGCGTTCGGCACAGCTTTTTCAACGATCACTTTACGGTCATATTGCAACGCGGCTTCAATGTCTTTTACCAGTTCATTTTCATCATGCGCCTTGCCGATACCGACGCTGGAACCCATATTGGGTGGTTTAATAAATACCGGCAGTCCCAGGCGGTCGATAATTGCCCGGCACATTTGCTTTTGCGTCATATTGACGAGTTGATCTTGCACCGCAGTGTTGCCGTTACCGGAATTGCTCTTCCAGTCCACACCCCTGAACCACAGGAAATCGGGTACGGGAATACCGGACTGCCGGCACACTTGTTTTTGCATAATTTTATCCATGCACAGCGCTGAACCGAGCACACCGGCGCCAACATACGGAATGTTTGCCATTTCCAGCAAACCCTGAATGGTGCCGTCTTCGCCATAAGTGCCATGTAAAATGGGAATGATCACATCCAGCTTGCCGCTTTGCATATTTCCGGCAACAAGTTGTGTGGTATCCTGCGGAACCAGCGCCTGCACGGTTGGATCCGCCGGTAAAAATACTTTTGACTGTGAGTTAATTTTATTATCAATCAACAATTTCACGGCCTCGCCGCCCGCCAGCCACTCTCCAGCCGGGGAGATGCCGATAGGGATCACTTCATATTTGCTTTTATCGAGGGCATTGATAACCGACCCCGCCGAAACCAGCGATACCTGGTGTTCGGTAGATTTGCCGCCGCACACTACCCCAACGCGAATTTTTTTTGCCAACATTTACTCCTGTACATTAGCGCCCGTTTGACGGGCGCTAGTTATATTTTATTTAATAAACAATTATTAATAATTACTTCAAAAATTGGGATGTTTGATATATCTGTTTCTCACTTGTTGTAGAGCGGGCCGAAATTTTTACAGGCCCGGTAATCGGCGCCTTCCTGATCCGCTGTGCCGAAAGCATTCCATACCGCGGGGCGGAATATACGGCTGGATTCCACATTGTGCATACACACAGGAATGCGTAGCATGGCAGCCAGGGTAATGAGCCGGTCGCCAACATGCCCGTAGCTGATCGCGCCGTGATTGGCGCCCCAGTTCGCCATGACCGAATAAACATCGGCAAAAGCGCCTTGTCCCGTTAATTTAGGCGCAAACCAGGTAGTCGGCCAGGTCGGATCGGTGCGTTTGTCCAGAATTTCATGAACACTTTTTGGTAAATCAACCGTATAGCCTTCGGCGATCTGCAGAACCGGACCCTGACCTTTAACAAGATTGATCCGCGACATGGTAACGGGCATTTCGCCGCTGGTAACAAAGTGCGATGAATAGCCGCCTCCGCGGAAATAACCCAAACTAGCCGGGCACCATTTGGTGGCATCGAGGCTGGCGCCGACTTCCTGCGGGGTGATCTCCCAAAACGGCTTCATCACCGGTTTGCCGTTATGCTGCATTCGCCCGGCGCCGTCCAGCGTGGTTGATCCGGAGTTGATCAGATGTATAATACCGTTTGCGGCCAGTCCGGTCAGGTTTTGTCCGGTTACCCGTTTTACCGCTTCCGGGCTCCAGTAGGTACGGACATCGGAAAAGATTTGCGCGGTATCGGTGAGCAGATGGCCGAACAACATGGCTACGCCGTTCAGGGCGTCGTTTTCCGTCGCCATAACGAACGCTTCGCGGATGCCATTCCAGTCAAAGGAGGAGTTGAGAATGGCTTCCATAAAATCGCCATTGGGCAAATGATCGGTCCACTGTCGTTGACCCTGGAAACCGGCGGCAATGGCATTATGACCGAGCGCTTCTTCGCCAAAACCCAGGACTACAAGCCGGGGATTGCCGACCATCAGGTCGCGGCAGATCATAGTCATTTTCACCACAATCTCCCATTCCAGGTCTTTGCGCTGCCGGGTACTTGACTGTTTCGGGTCGTTCAGGTCCGGTCCCTCGGGACAGTTTTCCTTCACCCAATGTATAGCGCGGCTGAATTCCTCCTGATCATATATGCCGCGTTCCATACGGCGCAGCACTTCGCTCATATCTACCGATTCGCTACGTATGCCGAGGTAATCGGCAAAAAAATTCTGATCGACAATGGAACCGGCTATACCCATAGATACCCCGCCTATAGCAAGGTAAGATTTATTGCGCATCTCCGCAACCGCGAGACCCGCTTTGCAAAAAGATAATATCTTGTTTTTCACATCGTCAGGTATGGACATGTCGTCTTTATCCTGCACGTTCCTGCCGTAAATGCCAAATGCCGGCAAGCCTTTTTGCGCATAACCGGCCAGTGCTGCCGCCAGGTATACGGCGCCGGGGCGCTCGGTGCCGTTAAAGCCCCACACAGCTTTGGGCAGCAGAGGGTCGGAATCCATCACTTCCGTGCCGTAACACCAGCAGGGGGTTACGGTCAGGGACACACCCACGCCCTGGCGGGCAAATTTTTCTGTACATTCGGCAGCCTCGGCGACGCCGCCGATGGTGGTATCGGCAATAACACAAACAACCGGCATACCGTTGGCATGACGTAAACTGCCTTCAATTAGCCGGGCGGCTGCTTTAGCCATATTCATGGTCTGTTCTTCGAGCGATTCACGCACACCCTGCATACGACCGTCAATAACCGGACGAATGCCGATTTTCGGTAAAGAACCACGCAGCCTGATCTGCGGCGTTCCGGTTTTTAAATTGTTAATATTTGCCATAACAGCGCTCCATTCAAGATTTTTCCGGCTGGATTAATTATACCTGAATTTATAAATTAAGATTATAGAAATTGAAATTTTACTTGAATTGAATGATGGGTAGTGGCCCATGACTCATTTTCAGGCATTTCAATTAGTGACTAATATTATATTATTCAACAATTTATCGCTCTAGTGGGCCACTGCCCATCATACATATCTATTATTAAAAGTCCATTATCAAAAGAAAAACATTCATTTTTGAAAATTAGATTATATTAAAATTACATCATTTATTGGTAATTGCAAGGAAAAATCACTATGGGTGATAAAAATGTAATGGATAACCAGGGAGAAATTTGGCTCTATATTGTTTGTAGTGGGTAATTCTCCCGCTATTTTTAGCTTCTGGTTCCCAATCTCCCGATTGGGAACCCGCTTGTACAAAATCTCTGATTTGAAAGGCAAAGATCATATTTAAAATAAAATGACTGCTTGAAAGGAATCGGAGATTCCTGACCACTCTCGTTCCTTATCAGGAGATTAGGAACGAGGAGAAAACTTGAAGATTATTACATATAAACTTTATGATATTCAAATAGATGTTTTTATTCAAACAATAAAGTTTTTCGAGGCCACCTGCTGCGGCTACAGTCCATAAAGGGACTGCACTCCGATTCCGGTAGAATCTGAGCTACTTCCAAGTACTAACAACCTGGAATTTTCTTTCGTTTTCACACAGTCTGATTATACTGGCTGGAACCGCTGGAATTGCCATCCTGCTGCAATGTCGGTAGTTTTCGCCTGGGTAAAGAAATGCCTTGTTATTTACCGGAGAAATGAGTATATTATCTATTGTAATTATTTGAAATAAAGGGTATCCCCGGTTTGTTTCATCCCTGACAAAACGCCTTTTGGAAATTTGACCCGAACGAACCCCTTATTGGTAATATTATTTACCGTATTTTACCTATAAATATAAAGAGCTATTAATCATGTCCGGTAACATATCGCTATCGGATCTTTACAATTAATCAGGAAAGAAGTAATAAAACTTGGAAAAATTTAAAAATCTTGGATTGTCCGACACAACAATAAAAACCCTGCTGGAAAAAGGATTTGAAGAACCAACTCCGATCCAGGAATCGGTCATCCCCATACTATTGCAGGAAAACTGCGATCTGGTTGGCCAGGCGCAAACCGGCACCGGTAAAACCGCCGCATTCGGCCTGCCGATCATTGAAAAACTGGAACCCAAAGCTAAAAGAGTACAGGCGCTGGTGCTGGTGCCTACCCGCGAACTGGCGCTGCAGGTTTCTGAAGAACTGAATTCTTTAAAAGGATCCCGCCCTTTTACAATAGTGCCAATTTACGGCGGGCAATCTATGGAACAACAGTTCCAAAAATTAAAACGCGGCATCGATATTGTCGTCGGCACGCCGGGGCGTATTCTCGATCATATCGAACGGAAAAGACTGAAATTACAGGATATTTCCTGGCTGGTACTGGATGAAGCCGATGAAATGCTGAATATGGGCTTTATCGAAGACATTAAAGAGATCATCTCCCATGTCAATCCGGTGCGAAAAACATTATTATTCTCCGCAACCATGCCCAAAGAGATCATTAATATTGCCAAAGAATACATGCAGGATTATAAACTGATCCAGGTAACCAAAGAACAACTCACCACCAATCTCACCGATCAGATTTATTTCCAGGTTAACGAGGCCGATAAATTCGAAGCATTGTGCAGAATCATAGATATGGAAGCGGAATTCTATGGCCTGGTCTTTTGCCGCACTAAAATCGATGCCGGGCGGCTCGCCACTAAACTGGGCGACCGCGGCTATTTCGCCGACGCCCTGCACGGCGATATTTCGCAAAACCAGCGCGAAGAAGTGCTGGATAAATTTCGTAAAAAACGCATCAATGTGCTGGTAGCCACCGATGTGGCGGCGCGCGGTATGGATATAAAGAACCTGACCCATGTCATTAATTATGCCCTGCCACAGGATCCGGAAGCTTATGTGCACCGTATTGGCAGAACCGGCCGGGCCGGTAAAGAGGGCACAGCGATCACATTTGTTACCCCGGATGAATATAAAAAAATTGCCCATATCCAGAAATTTGCCAAAGCGGAAATCCGCCAGGAAAAGATTCCCCGTGTGCGTGAGATTGTAAGGGCGAAAAAATCCCGCATTAAACGCGAACTGGTGGAACTGGCGGCCGGCGAAATTGATGAATCATATTTAAAACTGGCCCAGGACCTGCTGGAGGAAAACGATCCGCAGAAAACCCTGGCTGCCGTGCTGAAACTGGCGTTTCACAAAACTCTTGATACCAGTAACTATACGGAAATTGAACCCGCCAAATTACCCAAAAACGAAAGCGTGGACCAAAAAGGCAAAACCCGGTTGTTCATTGCCCTGGGTAAAGAAGACGGCATGAGCGATAAAAAACTGGTGAAATTTATCAAGACCGGTACTAAAGTAAAAGAAGATAAAATTAAAAATATCCGTATTTTTGAAAACTATTCTTTTGTTACTGTACCTTTTAAGGAAGCCGAGTTGATATTAAAAATGTTTGGCAGCAAGAAAAAACCGGGGCAAAAGCCGATCATAGAAAAAGCCAAAATCCCATCCAAGACAAAATAAATAAAGCCTGCCGTTTCGGCAGGCTTTTTTGTTTAAAAGTTGATATAACTTGCGGGATCCAGGTTTTCATCCTGATGGATCATTTCAAAATGCAGATGCGGTCCTGTGCCCTGCCCGGTATCGCCCAATTGGCCGATGACCTGGCCGGCTTCAACCAGGGTGTTGGTCTGGATCAATATTTTATCCAGGTGGGCGTACAGGGTTTTAAAACCATCGTCATGCTGAATAACGATATATTTGCCCAAGCCTTTACCCTCGGTATATTTTTCTTCAGCCGTAGTAACAATACCATCGGCTGCCGCCAGGATATTTGTGCCACGCGGCGCCTTCAGGTCGATGCCTTTATGTTTAATTTTATTGCCATTGAACATAAATTCAGCGCCATATTGGGCGGTTATGGTATAACTTACCAGCGGCCTGGTAAAGACAACTTTTGTAGTCGGCTGCATGGCTTTTACCGCGTTATCCGCTAACTGGGCAAACTCGTCCGTTGCGGAAACTGACGCTTGCGCTGTCGCGGTTTTTTCGGTTTTACCGGACATTGGTAGCAAGAGCAGGCCTGCCAAAAGGATAATGATACCGGATAGGATTATATGCGATTTTTTCATTAATTTTTCTCCTTTGATTTGTGTGATCCTGTGTTTCATGTTGTGAATTGGACTTGCGAATCCCGGGATGAATGCCGGGCAGTCCGTACCCGGCAAATTCATTTTTAATATATATAAAAGTCCTTTACCATATTCTTTTCTGGTTATTTTTTGTGTCATTAATACCTGGCCGTCACAAATAAATTCCCGCGCCTGGTTAATTTTCAGGTTAGCGACCCACACCGCGGGATGGAAAAAATACAGACTTGAAATAATATTTTGTAGCCTTATCCACATTGAATCGTAATATTTAATATGCGCCATTTCATGGGCAATGACCGGTTCCAGCAATTCTATTTTGGAGGTTGTCAGCAAGCCGGCGGGCAAATAGATAACCGGACGCAGCAGGCCGATGGTAAAAGGTGAAATTTCATGAGCCGATGTCACTAACCGCACCGGTCTTTTTACCTTAAAAATGCTTCGCCATTTACCGACAAGTTGAGTATAAAGCCCATTGCTCACAGTTATTGAAGAAGCAATGATCACTTGATATTTACGGATACGGGTATAAAAAATACCGGCAAAGATTAAAACTCCGCATATCCAGACGGCCAGTAAAACCGGAATTATGACTTGAGACAGCGGCAGGGAATTTATTTGGTTATTTACAGTCCCATTAGTTACCACATTGACAAGGGGAATTAAATAATCGCCATGCGTGCCGGCTGAGCTCTCCGGAAAAGGATTTAACAGGGAAATAACTTGCAGCGCCTTGCCAAGACTGATACCGGTTGATAAAGCCGGGGGCAGCGCCAGGCGCACCAGCAATAGCGACCATAAACCAATTTGCAAATAGGGCGATTTCCTGCCGATCAGCAATGATAAACAGAAAACGATCATAAACAATATGGAAACATACAGGCTTTCCATTTTAAGAAAATGCAGGATCGGATCGCCAATTGTGTGTAACAGCGCCAGTATATTCATCTTATTTATCCTCGTTATTATCTTTGAGCAAGTCTTCCAACTCTACTAGTTCCTGCGGCGATAGAGTCTGTGAACTGGCAAACATGGAAACGACCTGCGCTGCATCGGTTTCCAGCACCCGCTCGGCGAAAAACTGTACCAGTTTGGCCAAGCCGGCCGGACGGGAAATCAGCGCGGTGTATAAAAAAATGCCGTGAAATTCGGAACGGTCCAGTAATTCTTTTTGCACCATCCGATCCATCATGGTTTTGGTTGTGGTATAGGCCCAGCCATTGGTTTGTTGCAATTTATCATGCACTTCCCGTACTGTTTGTTTGCCGTCTTTCCAGATGACACGAAGTATATCATACTCGGCGCGGGAAAGCTCAGGTAAAGATGGTAAATTCATTGTTCTTGCCTCTTTTTTCAAGCACTGTTACTAATTTGTAGTAGCTCTATTAAATTTAAGCATTATTTTGAAAAAGTCAAGTCTTTTTTTTGTTTTTATGCTTAAATATTATTCTGTATAAAAAATAAATATTTGTACCGGTTCAAATATTGTTTGACAGAAAAAATATTTTTCTTACATTGACATTCACTTCATAAAGGACAAAGCCATGAACAAGTGTTTAGTTGTTATCGGAATTTTCCTGGGTTTCACAAATGCCTTAACAAAAGATTTTCATTTTACTGTAAATCCTTACCTGGATCGCAAGCCGATCAGCCCAATGATCTACGGCGCCAACCAGACCTTAACGGAAACAGAAAACTGGGCTGCCCGGCGGATTGGCGGCAATCGCATGACCGGGTACAACTGGGAAAACAATGCTTCCAATGCCGGCGAAGACTGGCAAAACTCGAGTGATAATTACCTGACCTGGATTAACGATATTCCAACCCAAAACGAGAACACCCCGGCTATTGTCCTTACCCATTTTATCGATCTTGCCAATAGTTATATGGATTATTCGATAGTTACACTGCAAATGGCCGGGTACGTTGCCAAAGATAAAAACGGTACCGTTACGGAAGAAGAAACCGCGCCGTCGCATCGCTGGAATGAAGTAATCGCCGCCAAGGGGAGTCCCTTCTCACAACTTCCCGATCTCTCCGATAATGCCGTTTATATGGATGAACTCGTTAATTTGCTGGTGGGAAGGTACGGTGATGCTGCCTCGGCAAGCGGAGTTAAAGCCTATGCCCTGGACAATGAACCGGCCTTATGGCCGAGCACGCATCCCCGCATTCACCCGGAGAAGACCGGCTGCGTGGAACTGGTCAACCGTTCGATAGAATGGAGCAAAGCCATAAAAGATGTTGATCCCGCCTGTGAGATTTTTGGGCCGGTATTATTCGGTCTGTCGGCATATATCAATTTAACTGATTATGACTGGAATGATGTTAAAGGCAAATACAAGTGGTTTATCGACTATTATCTTGCGGAAATGAAAAAAGCCGAAGAAACGAATGGGCGCAGGTTGCTGGATGTGCTGGACGTGCACTGGTATCCGGAAGCCCAGGGCGATGAGCGCATTGTCAACACTTCAGCCAATTCGCGTAAGGATAAGGAAGCCCGTCTGCAGGCGCCGCGCACCCTGTGGGATAAAGGTTATTATGAAAACAGTTGGATCGGCCAGTGGTTCAAAGACTATTTACCGTTAATCCCTGTTCTGCAGAAATCGATTGATACGTACTATCCCGGTACTAAATTAGCCATAACCGAGTATAATTATGGCGGTGAAAATGATGTTACCGGCGGCATTGCTACTGCCGATGTGCTGGGTATTTTCGGCAAGCTGGGGGTTTATGCCGCATGTTACTGGCAAATGCAGGATGAAACCGCGTATACTTCGGCCGGTTATAAAATATTCAGGAATTATAATGGCGGTTTGGGTACTTTTGGAGATATGTCCGTTCAGGCGGCTACCGATGATAAAGTGACCAGTTCAATCTATGCCTCGATCAATGGAGAAGATCCCTCGGAATTACACATTATCATACTCAACAAAGACCTGGATAACGCCGCCAATGGTGAAATACAAATTGCCGGCAATACAGCTTATACCAGTATGGAAGTTTTCTATTTTGATGCGACAACCGATCATATACGAACCAGCGGGAATAGCTTGCCAATTGAAAATAATATTATTAATTATGAATTACCCAAATCATCGGTGTGCCATTTTGTGTTGCAGGGTACGGAAACCGCAATTGCGGGAAAAATTAAAGCTGTTGAGAATTTTCATCTCAATACATTTCCCAATCCTTTTAACTCCACTTGTCACATCAGTTATAAAATCCCCGCCGGACTAACCGGAACAATAAAAATTTACAATATGCAGGGTATGACTGTTGAACAGGTAGAGAACCTGCATGGGGCCGGTAAATACAGTTGGGATGCAGGCAAGAGCCGGGGCGCCGGATTGGCATCAGGTCTTTATTTCATAAAATTAGAAACGCCCGGCAAAACTTTAATACATAAAGTAAATTACATTAAATAGCATTTGTAAATTTTTAAAACAGTCAGGTTAGTATCTCAAGGGAGTGATAAAATATGCAGGTAAGAAAAGTATTACGCACAATCGGTCCGGCATTTATTATGGCTTCGGTAGTGCTTGGCCCGGGCAGCATTACTACTGCGACCAAATCCGGCTTTAATTATGGGTATCAACTTCTCTGGGTAGTGGTTCTGGCTGCCGTGGCTATGGGAATGTATGTTTACATGGCCGCCCGGTTCGGGGTATCGCAGCCTAAAAGCATTCTGCAAACCGTAGCGGATACTTATGGACGCTGGTTTGCCGGGTTGATTGGCGTATCATGCTTTTTAATGGCGGCCAGTTTCCAGTTTGGCAATAACCTGGGGGTTGCCACGGCCATGCATTCCCTGACCGGGATACCGGAACCGATCTGGCCGGTTGTGTTTACTTCCGCAGGCATTATCCTGGTCTTTTATGCCCGTAATTTATATAAAGTGTTGGAAAAATTGATGATGTATTTGGTGATGATCATGATCGTTGCCTTTTTTATCAATCTCATCTTTGCCAAACCGGACCTGGGTGAAGCGGTACAGGGTCTGGTTCCCTCACTCCCACAAGGCGCATTCAGAGAGATGGCTGGACTGGTGGGCACAACTTTTTGCCTGCATGTGGCGCTTTACCAGGCTTACCTGGTGCGGGACAAAGGCTGGAAAATGGATAATTTAAAAGGCAGCATTGCCGATACTATAGCCGGCATTACCATGCTGGGCGGTATTACAATTCTCATTATCATGACCTCTGCCGCTGCCCTGCGCCCCCTTGCTTACACCGGGCTGGTCATTAACAGCGCCGCAGATATGGCAAAACAGCTTCAGGCATTGTTTGGGCCGTTTGCCCAGATCATTTTCAGCATTGGTTTATGGGCGGCAGCTTTTTCTTCCCTGGCGGTGAATATGGTTATCGGCGGCGGTTTGATGGCGGACGGGCTGGGACTGGGTGACAGCATGCAGCAGCGCTGGCCGCGAATTTTCGCGGCCGGAGGAATGCTGATCGGTATGCTGGTCGGCGAGGGAATTGTTCTGTTTTTAAAAGGCAATACCATACCGGCGCTGGTCTTTGCCCAGGGCGCTTCTTTATTTGCCGTACCGGCAGTGGCTATCGGCCTGTTCATGATCTCCAATAACCGCAAAGTTATGGGTAAACTGGCGAATAACTGGAAACAGAACATAATCGCTGTGATCGGCCTGTTTTTAATTCTGGCCATGTGCTGGCGGATGTACCACTTTATGATCAATTATTTTATGCGCTGATTATCGAAAAATTGCGTTATTTTTCAAAATTAAAGAATAATCCCATGCTGATACGATTTTAAGACGATTTTTCTAGCCGACGCTGGTGAAATATAATAATCAATCGATTATAGGGTAGCCTGTCCTGTTTTGGGGGACGGACGTATTGAGATGCCCGGAAAACATCCACCCGGTCATCGAGTAGTACCGCTGCTTCACCTTACAGGACGTATCGAGATGCCCGGGATAAACAATTCTTGCTCGCCCTGGTAATCTGTTCCAGGGCGGACAATAAAGCAGGACATGTTGTACTGCGGGCCGCAGGACCGAGTTGCACGAATATTAACTAGGTGCTGTTGCCCCTTGTCTTTAACGAGCGAGGATGAATCTATTTGTATATTGCCACGTCATTTATGACGTGGATTACTTGAACTGTACAAAATTGACTTTAATCAAATGTAAATTTAGGCTAAAGCCATGTTTTTGTTTTATTTGTCCCACAATCTGAAGGTTGTGGCAATGGTGGGCATGACGGTAACGCCGGTTGTCGTGTAAGCAAACCCGGTCATCGAGTAGTCCCGCTGCTTCATCTTTAGGGACGTATCGAGACGCCCGGTACGTGCGCCGCCAGGCTCCACCCCTAATGGGGTTGCATATTTTATATTAATTTGCTATAAACATTACACCCCTGACGGGGTTTAATCTACAGGTTGGGACTGCGCCGTGGCAGCATTTCAGTGTGGTCCACCTGCGGTACGGGCCTGTTTCAAAGAAAAAGCTTTGAATTCGAACCGGATCGGGGGTATAATGTATCTGCGGCGAGGTGGGCTATACTTTTTAATACACATCCCAGGTCATGTCGTCTCGATACGGGCCGTATCTACCGCTATTAAAAATTCTGTAATAATACCATAACAGTTCGTTTGCCGAAACCATTTTCGGCCCTACTCGACGACCACTAGTATTTGCTACGTCATACAGGTAGAAAGAAATAGCTGCTACAACCGCCCCATGATTTGCGCACTGATGATTACACAGACCAGCGCTATCGGGTACACTGTAGCATAACCCACCTGCGGCGCATCACAATCATCCGGCGATTCAATTGCCCCCAGTCCGGGTGTGCTGGTCATGCCGCCGGTAATAACTCCCAGCAAAGTAAGAAAATTGATGCGTGTCAGTTTTCTGCCGACCCAGGTGCCCACGGCCATGGGTACAATTGTAATAATTGCCCCGACAATAAAGAGCTTAAAACCATACCTGACATAAGTCTCGGTCAGATGCGAACCGGCGTCGGTGCCAACCGCCGCCAGAAATAACAGCAATCCCAGGGTGCGCAATAACTGGTTGGCGTTGCCGCTCATCGTCCACACGATCGGGCCGGTTTTGCCGATGCGGCTCAGAATAAGCGCTATCGCCAGCACGCCGCCGGTGAGGCCGGGACTGAAAGAGATGCCGCCAAACAGGGGAATATTCAACTTTCCAAAAACCACACCCAAAACAATCCCCAGCGCAATCGGTAAAAAGTCGGTTTCCGATAACTTTTTATCATTATTCCCCATCATTTTGATGACGCTGGACATGTTCTCCTTGTCGCAGGCCACCATCAGTTTATCGCCAAAGCGGATCTGACTGCCGGCATTGGGCGAAATATCGATACCGCTCCGGCGGATGCGGGTGACATTTGCATTATAGTTACGATGCAGGTTCAGTTCACCGAGGGTTTTGTTCACTACTTTTTTATTTGTTACCAGAATCCATTGCACATCATAACCGGAACTAAGCGGGATCTCCTGCTCGGTTCTTTTGCCGATCAACAGGCGGATATATTCCAGATCTTCCTCACTGCCAACTGCTTTCACGGCGTCGCCGAGGCGCAGCACTGTATCCGGCTTGGGGGTTATAGCCACATTTTCATGTAATACTCGGGAGATCGTTGCGCCGGTCATAGTTTTGACATGGAGTTCGGCTATAGATTTTCCATCGACATTGACATTCTCCACAATAAAATTGGCATTGGATATTTTCGGATAGCGGGAATAGGTTTCATTTTTATAACTTTCAGCTTCTTTATGCAGATCGATTTTGATAATTTTAGGCAGCAACCGTACATACAAGATCACTCCCAGGACGCCAAAAGGATAGGCGATACCGTAGCCAATGGAGGCAATTGGCGACTTGCAGCTTTCAATAGCGGCAGCCAGCCCCGGCGTACTGGTCAACGCACCGGTGAGCAAACCGGCGCCGATCTTGAAATCGATTTTGAACAGATAACCCAGGCCGATAGCGGTAATGACCGAGGCAACGATCATGGCGACTGTAACAATAACCAGTTGCAGGCCCTGCTTGCGGAATGAATCGAAAAACCCCGGCCCGGATTGTAAACCGATTGTGAAAATGAATAGTAATACCCCGATCTTGTTAAAATCTTCCGGAATGATGACCCCGAAATGACCCATAACAATTGCGACAAATATGACTGCTGAAAAATCCAGCGACACGCCTTTATAGCGGATATGCCCAATAATAATTCCGACAGCAATGATCAGGAACAAGGCAAAATAGCTTTGGGATAGCAGGCTGCTCATTATCGTCCTCTTTTGAATAAGCCTTAATATACATATTCCCCATTAAAATAGGAACCAAAATTTTGCCTGTAATGTTTAATTTAATTTATTTTATATCAGATTCACCAGGTTATAAAAAAATAGTGACATTTGTTAAATAAATTATTATTTTAAGTCAGTTAATCTGCTGTAAAATGGACCGCCCTGTAAAGTAACATTTCTGCAGCGCTTCATCTATAAACAGGTTAAGAGCAAAGGGATAATATATGAACAGACGTGTACAATTTTTATCATCAAAAAGCATGTTAATCCGGGCGGTTTTAATAATCATTGCCTGTGGGATAATTGGTTTGCTTGTCAATGCTTTTCATCCACAAAAGGTCAGGCTCGGCTTTCATCGACCCGACTCCTCCGCTACAGGCGCACAAGAGGACGATTCAACCGGCGAACAACTTCAAGTTACCCGAATCGACCGGTCGCAGTTGAAAAGTCTGTTAGCCGGGCCCGATATTGTGCTTCTCGATGCGCGCATCCCCGAAGCCTATATCGCTGGGCATATTCCCGATGCCATCAATATTCCCTGGGATATGTTGGGAGAATATTATTCCGCCTTGAACAGTATACCGCGCGAGATCGGCATCATCACCTATTGTGACGGCCCGCCTTGCGAAACGGCCGAACAATTGGCCATGGAACTGAAAAAATTAAATTTTCAAAAAGTGCTTTTATATTACGATGGCCTGGACGACTGGAAAGCTGCTAGGGAAGAAATACGCGAGGGGCCCGAACATGGTGAATGAAAAACAGATGACTATCATCAACCTGGCCGTAAGGTTGATTTTGGCGGCTATTTTTATTTATGCCGCAATCGGCAAGATCATCAATCCCGCCCTGTTTGCGCGGGAAATTGATAATTATCGGCTGCTGCCCTGGCTGTTGGTCTCTTTACTGGCGGCGAGTCTCCCCTGGGTAGAACTGGGCTGCGGCCTGTTGTTGATTGCCGGCAGGTGGCTGCGCCCCGCCGCGCTGATCCTGATTGCGCTGAATGTGGTTTTTATCCTTGCCATGGCCTCCGCCTTGCTGCGGGGACTGAATATAAATTGCGGCTGCTTTTCGCTGGGCGAAAAAGGCTCGCAGGTGGGTTTGCTGCGCATTGTTGAAGACCTGGTATTTCTGGGTATGGCGGTGTGGGTGTATTGGAAGGGGGAAAGGAATATAAAGTAATCACTTAAAAATTAAGTTAATACAAATTTTCCTGGTTATCTCTTGAAATTTGATTATTACCTGAATTTCTAAATTAAAATTAAAAAAACTGAGCTCTAAACCATAATAAAATGATGGGCAATGTCCCACCATTATTTTTCAAAACATATCATTTATTAATGTCCTATTTTTCCAAAAGTTACGACCTCTGTGCAGGACATTGCCCATCCTACATGTTTATTTAAAAAAAAGTTCCCTCTTGCAAAGGAATAACTCATTTTAGTAATTTAGGTATTATATGCAACTCCTCGGCCTCATCGGCGGGACCGGCTGGGTCTCGACCGTTGAATACTATCGGATTATTAATGAAGAAACCAACCGTCACTGCGGCGGCTTGAATGCCTGTAATTGTATTCTTTATTCATTTAATTACGCCGAAATCGATGCCCTGAACCGGCGTAACAATCTGCCCGGCGTTGCTGTGCTGTTGACCGATGCGGCGCTCAAACTGCAAACTGCTGGCGCTGAAGGTCTTGTGCTGTGCGCCAATACCCTGCACTATTTTGCCGACGAGCTGCAAAAACAGCTTCACATACCTATCATCCACATTGCGGATGCCACCGCCGCGGAGATCAACCGCCAGGGATTGACCACTATCGGGCTGCTCGGCACCAAAACCACTATGGAGCAGGACTTTTATACGAAAAACTTACACCAAGCTGGCATCAGCACACTCATCCCTGAATCCGCCGAACGCGATTTCATTCACAACGCCATTATGACCGAACTGCTGAACAGCGATTTTCGCCCGGCCACCAAAAGCCGGTTTTTAGAGATCATTGCAAAATTGCACAACCGGGGCGCCCAGGGCATTGTACTGGGTTGCACAGAAATTCCGCTGCTGATAAAACAACAGGACTGCGACCTGCCACTATTCAACACCCTGGAAATCCATGCCCGCGCCGCAGTGGATTTTGCGCTGGGATGATTCCTAAAATACATTTACCCCCTTTAAACAAAGCGACCGCCCTGACTATCCACAGGGAAGAACCCCCTGGGTCTTTTTCATCTGGACGGACCCTTACCAATTTTAAGATATATCTATTGAATATCAGATCAAATCAGGAAATTTTCAACTAGCTTTGCCAATTTTACTATTAATTTGTAATTGTATTATTATTATATTAATTTATAAAAAAGAGTAACTAAATTTTTAGAATCAATAAATTACTTGCCCGTTTGGCAATTCAGGAGAAGAACACGTGGCTAATCTGTACAATAATATTTATAAACGCTGCACCAAATTCATGCGCGGTAACAAAGCGTTGCTGGGACTGTACAAGGCTGTGAATAACCGCAAACCCTCGTTTACCTGTCCAATTTGCGGCTATGTCGGGCCGTTTTTGGATCTGCACCCGGAAACCGGCCTCCGCAAACATGTCAATTGTCCCAACTGCGGCGCAGCAGAACGACACCGGCTGCAATACCTGGCGCTGGAAAAACTGGCGGCTCAACATGATTTTTCGCGCTTGTCCATTTTGCATTTTGCGCCGGAGCCGTTTTTCAAAAAATATTTTACTGGCAAATTTAAAAACTATGCCTCGGCGGATCTGTACGCTAAAAACGTCGATCACCGCGCTGATCTGCGAAAGCTGCCTTTTGCCGATGCCTCGTACGATTTTGTGTTTGCCTCGCATGTTCTTGAACACATCCGCGAAGATACGCAGGCGGTAGCCGAAATTGCGCGGGTGCTGAAACCCGGCGGACTAGCCATTCTGCCGGTGCCGATAATCGGAGAAATTACCGTCGAATACCCCGAACCCAATCCTTACGATAACGATCATGTCCGCGCGCCGGGGTATGATTATTACGATCGATATAAACCTTATTTCAGTAAAATCGACTTTTACAGATCCGAGGACTTTGCGGAGCAGTACCAGTTATACTCCTGGGAAGATCGCAGTAAATGGCCGGAAAAATTACGGATGCGCCCGGTAATGGCCGGCGTTAAACATCCGGCGGTTATTCCGGTTTGCTATAAATAATAATTATGAGGAAAAGTTCTATGTATGGAACAGAATCAGGATATTCCCGCCGCGAGTTTTTGTATAAAACTGCCATCGCCGGCGGTGGATTGCTTAGCCTGGGGGCATTGGCCGGATGTGCTAAAAAATCCGCTTCACTCAATGCGAATATGCAATTCGGCCTGGTAACCTACCAGTGGGGCAAGGACTGGGATTTGCCGACCCTGATTAAAAACTGTGAACTGTCGCAGGTGCATGCCGTGGAACTACGCACTCTACATGCGCACGGTGTTGAGCCCTCTTTAACAACTGAACAGCGTGTCGAGGTAAAAAAACGCTTTAGCGACAGTCCGGTCATATGCCTGGGCTATGGTTCCAACCAGGAGTATCATTCCCCCGATCCGGTTATTTTACAAAAGAATATCGACGAGACCTGTGAATTAATAAAATTATGTCATGATATTGGCGCAACCGGACTGAAAGTAAAGCCCAATGACCTACCCGATGAGATTCCACCGGAAAAGACCATTGCGCAAATTGCCGCCGCCCTCAACCGGGTGGGTACGTTCGCTGCCGAATACGGACAAAAGATTCGCGTCGAAGTACATGGCCGTAAAACCCAGGAACTGCCGAACATGAAAGCAATTTTTGACCAGGTAACAGCAAAGAATGTGTTTATGTGCTGGAATTGTAACGACGAAGACCTGCTGCCACCGGGACTGGAAGCCAATTTTAACCTGGTGCAAGACCGTCTTGGCGATACTGTGCATATCCGCGAATTGAATATCGGCAATTACCCTTACCCGCAGTTATTCGGCCTGCTGGCGGGAATGAATTACCATGGCAACATTCTGCTCGAAGCCCGCACCGAACCCGCCGACCTGGTCGCCGCGTTGATTGAACAACAGAAAATTTTTACCGAAATGATTGAGGCTACAAAAGACTAATTGACGTTGTCCACAGGGGGAAAATTGCACTGTTGGAAATACGTGCAACCTGCTTGTTTGAATAAACAAGTCGGTTATTGGGATGTAAGGGTTGTGATCAATATTTTGATATAACCACAACAATTATAAACATGTAAAATAAAATGGGAAAAGCTAAAGGATATTACAAGTCTTCAAGCACGCTTTAACGGTATAAACCCCGCGCACCAGGCATTGGCAAACGGTCAGCCCCAACAAGAGCTGAAAAAACATCATCAACCCGCCGATGTGGCCAAGGTTGAAACTCCAGACACCCACGCCGACTGTGAATAATAACGCTTTTAAAACAGCGTAAGTGGAGCGGCTTAGCGGCGAGGCTACCAGCCACCACTCTATTTTGGATTTCATCATAGCAAAGGTTGAATAACCCTGCGCCAATGCCACACTTCTAAAACCATCGGTAATAAAACCGCGCACCAGCACCAGGATGGGAATCCACACCGGGATAACACGCAAATAAGCCAGCAGCACCCACAGCACATTTTCCACGATCCGGTCGCCGGCCACATCCAGCACCCCGCCGAGTTTACTGGCACATTTCAACTTGCGCGCCAGAAAACCGTCCAGACTGTCCATATAAAAGATCACCGGGATCATCAGAAAACAGGCGATCCTCACCCACAAAATATTTAGCGGCAGAGCCAAAACCAGCAAAAGCAGCAATAAAATTCTGCCGAAAGTAACCAGGTTTGCCGGGGTGGCCAGGGTGTTTTTAGTGCTGAGGATTTTCATGTTAAACTGCTATGCCAAGCCGGCCAAAACCGGATATAATGGAAAACAATACGCTGGATGGATGTCCGCCAACCTGAACCTGGTGATGTAAAATAGCTTGTTTCAGGTCATCTATATTTTTACCGTCAAATTCCACATATACATTACCAATCTCGAATGGGGTATGGGCATCGCTGCCGGCGGTAATGGGTGTATGCAGCCTGGCGGCAAGGTTCTCGGCCATTTCATTGTCGCGCAAATTATAGGTGCGGCCATTTCGGGCTTCTACCGCAAGATTGGTCCAGTTATCGATCTCGGTAAAGGCCTGAAATTCATGCCGCCGTTCCGAAAAGGGATGCGCAATGGAAACCAGCCCGTGTTGTGCAGTGATTTCAGCTATAATGGTTTTGGTATCGCGCCCAGTAACAGGTTGTTTTAAAAACAAACCCAGTATCTCGCCCACGATACGGTTTTCATGGTACACTTTGATCTCTTGTCCAAAAACCACTTGAACCGGGTATTTGTGCTGAATTGCCGCCAGAGGTTGCCAGGCGGCGGTTGTATCGTGATCGGTTATGGCAATTATATCGATACCGCGGTCGGCAGCTACCGACAATATAGTTTCCGGTTTGTTAATGGCATCCGGAGAATATATAGAATGAATATGCAGATCAGCTTTCACAAAGGTCTCCTTGAATTTGTTCCGTAACTACTTATATCAAACCTGGTGCCAAAAAGCCGGATGATATTCAAAAACAGGCAATTACAACTTATTGTAAATTAACAGGTTAAAAAATTAATTTCAGAGGAGTTACAACTCTATGGCGGGTAAGCGCAGAAAACTGCCCATAAAAAATTGCAGGTGCAATATTTTATGGGCACCTTTTATTCTACGCGCACCAGGCGGAATTCGCCGTTACCGGTACGGTCGGCAAAAACATAACGGCGTTCGGTTTTAGCATAATACCAGATTTCAACACCGGGCCTTCCCATCTCCGGCTGCTGACGTTCCACCTGGGTTGGCGGTCCAAATTTGATATAAATTTCACCGCGGTCGGTTTTCCAGCCTTCGCGGGCCGGGAAACTTTCGGCAAAGTTCTGGTTGGCAAAGGCAATGCGGTTCTGAAATTCATCATATAATTCATTTTGCGGAGTATCCGGCGTAGGATCACGTTCCTGCCAAAAAGAATCGATCAATTGCTGCTTTTCAGCTTCCGGGGCTTCCATAATCGCCTGCACGGTTTTCTTGTGAGCGATCAGTTTTAGTTGTTCGGTAATAGCTTCCAAATCGCCGGTTTCGGTAATTGCGCCTCCTAAACGCACACTGAATTGTTTTTTCATCTCTACCGACTGCTTGCCGGATTTAACGGTGATGGTTAGAAAATATTGTCCGGATTTGGTTATTTTATCTTTCATGTATAAACAAAAGGGAATCACCTTGTTCCCGGACCTGAAAGATTGCTTGTTACTATAAACGGATTGATTGCGGATATCGGTAATTTTATAATCAATTAAAAGACTATCGGCATTTTCCTGGGGATAAATATTACAAAATGCCGCAACCTCCGACGCCGGTTCAAAAAAGAATTCCTTGATATTCGGTGCAAAGCTCAGAGAATCGGCGGCGCAATGTAATTTATTACACAAGACAATATCGCTCAAATGCAAGCGGTCGCGTTCAAAGGAACGAAAAGAAATTTTAGTTTTTTCGGTCAGTGGTTCGGGAATGCTGTGTTCAATGATTTGAATAATATAATAATAATCGTCCGCCGGTAATGAAAAAGTCAACATGCTCTGTAAAGGATTGATCCGCGAATTGGTTTCGGCATAACTGTTAACCACAGTTTTATTGCGAAACGATTCTTCAGCTACGGCGTGACCCTTTTTATCATAAAAAACAATATTTATCTCATATTCAGCTTTGAATGTGCTGCTATCGGTTTTCAGAAAAGTCAGCAAATCGTTAACCAGCGAAAAATGAAACTCCACAAGACTGGCTGAAAAATCGGTTGTATCGGCAAAATTATACAACTGGTAAGCAAAAAAACGGTCGCCAAACTGGTTGCCGGCCCTCATGCCGATACCAGGCCCCATCCTTTGCGCTTCTACCTGCCGGTTAGGCAGACTAATCGCTGTAAAAAGGATCAAGACTAAAAATTTGTATATTTTCATTTTTTATTCCATTCCGGAAAATGATTTAAAAAAACGGTTCACTTACTTTAACACCTGCAAAACCTGAACGGCGGTGGTGTATTTATCTTTGGTAAAGGGCGGCATTAAATATAAACCCTTGATCTTGTCAAAGGCTTTCACATCCAGTATGGCTTGTTGGGCGATTTTAATGCCAATGGTTTGCGCCTCCTCGGCGTCTTTGGCGCCGGCTAGTTTGTTGCCGATCTCATCGGGAACATGGACGCCGGGCACTTCATTATTTAGAAATTCCACGCTGCGGTAGCTGATGAGCGGAGAAATACCGGCCAGGATGGGTATGGTAATATCCTCAATTCGTTTCAGAAAAGTTTCCAGTTGCTTTATATCAAAAATGGGCTGCGACAGGATAAATTCGGCGCCGTTATCGATCTTTTGCCGCAGGCGCTCGATCTCATGGTCAAGATCAAGGGCGCCCGGGTTGACGCCAACGCCGATATGCCAACTGGTGGGTTGACCGATCGGGTTACCGGCAATATCAAAACCCTGGTTCAGGCCCTGCACGACCCTGGTCAGGCCAATGGCATCGACATCAAAAACAGCGGTTGCGTCCGGATAATCGCCCAGTTTGGGCGGATCGCCGGTAATGATAAGTACATTGCGCAGTCCAAGCGCATAGGCGCCCAGCAGATCGGACTGCATACCCAGCAGGTTACGGTCGCGGCAACAATAATGCAATATTGTTTCCACCGGCAACGATTTTTCGATCAACTGCGCCATAGCCATTGGCGACATGCGCGCCGATGCGCGTGGGCCATCCGGCAGGTTAATGGCATCCACGCCAAAATCTACCAGCTTTTTAACGCCGTCCATGATCGGGGCGACATTAACTCCGCGTGGGGAAACGATTTCAACCGAAACCACAAACTTTTCGCGCATTTTTTTAGCCAGAGTCGATTTTTCAATGGTCGGAACAACCGTAACCTGAATTTCCTTTTTCGGTTTGATGGTTACGGCGGCGGCGGTTTTACGTGGCTGCATGGCGCGAACTGCGCTGGCAATGTTTTTTATGTGTTCCGGGGTAGTTCCGCAGCAACCGCCAATGATATTCGCCCCGGCATTGATCAAACGGCGGGCAAATTCAGCATGATACTCCGGGGTGGACATGTATAAAAACCGTCCCTCATGAACCCGCGGATTACCGGCATTAGGCTGAGCCGAAAGCAATTTTGCCCCGGCTGCCGCCATTTGTTCGATAACCTGCAGCATGGGCTGCGGCCCGACCGAACAGTTGGCGCCTACCACATCGGCGCCGGCGGACAAGGCTATATCAACTAACTGATCCGGGCTGTTGCCGCTTTGCGTGGCGCCGGTTTCATCAAATGTTGCCTGGGCTATAACCGGCAGGCCGGATATCTTTTTAACGGCGCGAATCGCTATAGCCAGTTCATCGATATTGCGAAATGTTTCCAGAATAAATAAATCCACCCCGCCGGCCAATAATCCTTCCGCCTGGCAGATATACGCCTCCATAGCCTCTTCAGGATCGAGATTACCAAATGGCCGCAGCGACAGCCCCAGCGGCCCGATAGAACCGGCTATGTATTGATTGTTCAGCGCCGCAGACCGGGCCAGTTCCGCTCCCCGTTTATTGATCTGCTGTACCTTGTCGGCAAAGCCATAGGGACGCAGTTTAAAAATATTGGCGCCAAATGTATTGGTTTCCAAAATATCGGCATGAGCAGCCACATATTGCCCATGAATTTCCGAAATCAGTTCGGGTGCGGACAAGTTCAATTCATCAAAGCAGCGGTTGATAAAAACGCCATGGGAATAAATCATGGTGCCCATGGCGCCGTCGCAAACCAGTATCGATTCTTTTAATCGGGATAGAAATGTATTTTGAGTCAAATTTTCCTCTAAATTAAAAATCAGCGCCTAACGACCATAACGATACCGGCTTTCTTTCTGTAGTATAAAAATCCGTTGGCCAGGCCATATCGTACCGTAGTAAAAAGATACCCAGGTTCAACCGGATACCTAACCCAAAGCTGGCAAAAGCGTCGTGAGTGCGGAACAATCCGTTCGGGGCTTTGTCAAAAGGTTTAATACCTTTATTGGAATCATAAATCCATTCACTCCATTCGGTGAGTGAATTGCCGGTACGGGTTATTTTATGTTTATCCCAGGCCATGCCAAGATCGGTGAATAAACTGCCGCCGATATTGGAGAAATAGATCGGCAGCGGGAAACCCATCAATAATTGTCTGATCAACGGGAATCTGAATTCGATATTCGCCAACAGGAAGCGGTTCCCGGCCATACTGTAATAGCTGGCGCCGCGCATGGGCATTTCAAATGAGGCAAAATAAATATCCTCGATGCGCCGTATGCGGATACCGCCGCTGTATTTGTAATTGATCCAGTTCGGCAAACCGCCCAGGAAGAACTTTTGCGGATGAATACCCTCGCTAAAACCGCCTGACCCGCGTAACGCAAAAGAATAATCCCTGAAAACACGGAAGTATTTGCGCCAGTCCGCCCGGAAGGTAGTAAAATCGATGCCGTTTTTACCAATCAATGGACTGTAGGTAATGCCGGTAGACCAGCGTCCGCCATTGATTGGGCCGGTGTATCCCCACACTGTTGTATCTTTGGTATAGGTAAGGTTATTTAAAATAAAATACCGGTCCCGCGGTGAAAAATAGCCTACCCGGATGAGTTCATCGGCATACTCATCGGGGAAATCCATATAATCGCGGTTAATTCCCCGAATCGAGATGGCATAACTCAGGCGGGTATAACGATCAAACGGATTGCTTAAAAACATGTTAACGCCGTAATTCCTGTCCCTCACCCAGCCGGTAGAGTTTGACCAGAAAAAGTAAGCATTATGGAAAAAGCTTACACCGATGTCGAGCTTTTTCGGCAGATAAAGATAAGTAAATTCATAATCGGCGTTACGAAAATCGCCAAACAGGTTGGCGGCAATATTAAAGCGGTGATCGCCAAGCACGTCGGAAAACAAAATGTTGGTATATCCCTGCGTGCCGAAGAACTGGTTATAGCCTACTGAGCCATTGACGAAATCGGGGGTAAATTTGATTTCATAGTCATGCACTTTAAATTCGCCATCGGCTTTGGCGTATTGAGTCGAGTCGAGGAAAACGCTTTCCGGTTCTTCTTCCGGCAGCGCGCCGTCGGCAAAGGATTCATCAAAGATAAAATTACGGTATTGCTGCAACTCGGAAGTTTTCTGGCGGAAATCCTCGTCCTTGTCGGCATAGATATTTTCTTTCTCTGCTTCCTGACCGGCATTTTTCATCTGGGTGACAAACTGGGTCTCCTGCACCTGAACATCACCCGGTTTTATATCGAGGGGATTTTTTAAAATAAAGATATCATAACCGGCATTATAAAAACAGGCAAAAGCCATACGGTTGGCGTCGCCACCCCAGGACGGGGAAAATACACCGGTCAGGGAATTGGTGATCGGCCATTCTTCGGAAGTCGATAAATTATGCAAATAAATATTATTCACACCGGTACGGTCGCTGGTGAATAAAATGTACTGCCCATCCGGAGAATATGTCGGGGTTCGCTCCAGGAATTCTGTGCCGGTCAGGCGGCTGATTTTATAAGTGGTAATGTTGAGTTCATAAATATTATAATCTTTGATATTCAGGTCGTTTGGCGTCAAACCGGCCGGGAAATCGTTTAAATATTCGCCTCGGTCGCTGGCAAATACCAGTTTTTTGCCATCCGGCGACCATGAAGGTTCAACATTGCTGAAAATATCATCGGTTAATTGCTTGAGTTGTTCAGTATTTAAATCATAAATATAAATTTCACTTTGTCCGTTGCGAATGCCGGTAAAGGCAATTTCATTACCTTGCGGACTCCAGGCGGGATTATAGATAGCGTCAAAGTCCAAATGCAATGTTTTTTCTATTTCTGAAGACTTGACATTGACGATATGCAGGGCATCCTGGGCGCCGGACTTGGCGGAAAAGATTATGCGCTTATCATCGGGGCTCCAGGAAAAAGCCGGTCCCCGCAGCCAGTGCAACTCTTCCAGGTTGCCGGCCCGCTGCCCATGCACCAGTTTTTTCAGGGTTTTGTTGTCGATGGTGCTCGCCAGGTAGATATCAAAGAAATCATCCTTGTCCGACATATAAACAATTTTATCGCCCTTGTTGCTGATGGATGGGCTGGTGTTGACAAAGCTGTTATTCTTTTCATGATCGGTAAGCCTTTTGGCAATTTCATCGGGCTCCTTGCGGTCGGCAATATCGGGCCAATATTTGCGTTTCAGGTGTAATTGCCAGCGCTTGGTCAATTCTTCTTCATCAATACCAATAGATTCTTTTAAAGCGCGGGTCATACTTTTGGTCAGTTTTATTTTTCCCAGTAATTCGCCGATCTTTTCATCGCCATAACGGTTGGCAATATAATCCAGCACCGATTGCCCGCCCTTGTATGCCAAAAAACCGCTTAAATAATCGACCGGCGGTAAATAACCACTGACTGTGGCGTCGCGCATGAACATGTCGCTTTCAATATCCCAGCCGCGGCTTTCATATTCCGCCAATCCTTCAATAAACCAGAGCGGCATTTGAAACTGGGTCAAGCCGGTGATAATAGATTGCGCCCCGGCACCATAGATCATTTGCAGCATGACCGCATGGGTTAATTCGTGATGTATCACATGCCGGAATTTTTCCCATTCCCCTTCATACGGAATCACAACCCGGTTTTTAAAAAATTCTGTAAACCCGCCAACCGATTCTTCAGGCGGACTAAGATCGACGTTGGTCTGTCCAAAATCATTGTGACTATTATAAACGATGATCTTGATACGGTCTACCAGGTCATAACGAAAGTCCTTTTGCAAAAGCCGGTAGCTGTCTTCCGCTACCCGTGCAGCAAAAGAAGCAACATCCTTGCCTCCCTGAGTAAAATAAATATCAAAATGCTCGGATTGCAGGTATTGCCATTCAAACTCTTTATGCTGAACCTTGTTTTTTCCAAACGATTGCGCCAGTAACGAAGTTTGCAGAACAATCATAAATAACAGGGAAAAAACAACCGGGATTTTTATCTTCATCTTTTTCTCCTTTAATGCCGCTGTTTAGCTCAGCTTGTAAACAAAAACCTGACAACTCCGCCCCCGTCCTGGTTCCGTGCAGCGGCTATATTGAATATAAACATAAATTTTACTAAAACAATAATTAAAAATCAAGGCAAAACTAGTGATTGCCTTTGACCGGATTATTTATTTTTTGAACAATAGTCGCATGATCCGGTATCTTTATCAACTAACATTTTGTTTTTATTGTTCCCATAATTACTGTTTTGTTGTGACAAGTTAGAAATATTATCCCGTTTTATTGATGTTAAATATTTTGTATATTTACAGTATACAAGCTATTTGGTAATGACAAGTTTTCAATTGCTTTGCTTCAGGGAGAAAAGATGCTGCGTAATTTATTATTCTGGGTTTTGGCAATAATTATAACTTTAGCTTCGGCTGTGTACCAGCGTAAAACCGGTCCAACCTGGCCGGCGAGCGGTTCTGCATTACTGGACAGCAGCCGTATCGATTATGTATTTACCCGGAGTCATAGCACCTCCGCAGGACAGCCGGTTACTGTTGCCGCCCCGGATACGGCCATGTTCGGCGATTTGGTTTATCGCCGCTACAAAACCAATGATAACTGGACCTACATTCCACTTGCCCGCCAGGGCGATAGCCTGAAGGCAATTTTACCGGCTCAGCCGCCGGCCGGCAAGCTGGAGTACTATATTGTAATTCATAAAGCAAATTCCGTAATTTCCCTGCCGCAAAATGAAACAATAGTAACGCGCTTTAAAGGCGATGTGCCGGCATGGGCGCTCGTACCGCATATCCTGTGCATGTTTTTTGGCATGCTGTTTTCCACCCGCACCGGGCTCGAAGCTTTAAAACCCAAGGGAAATCTGCAAACATATACAATCATAACACTAGTCCTGCTGGCGCTGGGCGGCATGGTCATGGGGCCGATCGTACAAAAATATGCGTTTGGCGCTTACTGGACCGGCTTTCCGCTTGGTTACGACCTGACCGACAATAAAACCCTTATTGCCGTGCTGGCCTGGCTGCTGGCGCTTGTTGCAGTACTGAAAAAATCACGGATTCGCGGCTGGATTTTTGCAGCATCTTTTATCACCCTGGTTATTTTTATGATCCCCCACAGTATGAGGGGCTCGGAACTGGATTATGCCGCCCTCGATGCTGAAAAGGCCGGGGCAGTATCTAATATTGACAGGTGATTTTTACGGTAATGATAAATTATCCACTAAAGTGGAGGTTGTAAAGTGTGGTCATCAAGAAGAAATTTTATTAAAAAGCTCATGGCCGGTTTAACCGGTGTTATTATAGGGTGTGAGAAAAACCCGGTCTCGTCAAGCAAGGCTGTTATTATTAAAAGCGTTGCGTTCAGCACCGGCACCGCCGAAGATGTGGAGCCGGGCGGCGAACAGGCCACGATTACTTTTAGCGGTTCCGTATCGAACGTAACGACCGAAACGGTCTATGTGGAAACTCTTGGCGGTGAAAAGCTGACCGGTCACCTGGTAGTAAAAATTACCGCCGAGCAATACAAAATCACCCTGCCCTTGCTCACACCAGGCAGCAAATACCGCCTGGTGGTCGATGGCGTTACCGCTGCAGACGGCAGTCTTGTTGATGGCGATAAAAACGGCTCATCCGGTGGAAAATATAAACTGGATTTGACCGTTCTGCCCCCTACTTCGTTTGTGCATATCTATAATCTCAATGAGAACAGCATAGAAAATGTGGTCATCAATATCAATGTCAGCAATAAACTGAATAAAGACACGGTTACCACCACCAGCGTTCTGTTGCTGGAAAAAACTACCCAGGCACAGGTGCCAATCCAGGTTAATTTCGATCAGAGCAAAAAAGAAATTCAACTGGTCATTCCGCAAATGGAATACGGCGTCGACTATATCATCCGCATTACCGAGAGCGTAAAGGATATATGGGGTTTCTCCCTGGATGGCGATAACGACAATATCCCCGGCGGAGTATTTGAATATGAATTCCGCACTGCCGCCAATCCCGATACCCAGCCGCCGCAGGTGACGCAGGTGAGCCCCATTGCCGGCAGCGTGGGTGTGGACATCAACAACAGCGTTTTTGCGATTTTCAATGAAGCGCTGAAAAATGAAAACATGAGTGAAAAAATCTTTGTAACCGCCGCAAACGGCAGCCATGTGCAGGGCGGCGTCAGTTATGACGTCAACGTCAATACCCTGCGTTTTATACCGGAAAATCCCTTTAATCATAGCGAAATCTATACCGTGCACCTAGCCGGTATTGAAGACCTGGCCGGCAATGATTTTAATAACGGCCAGGAATACACCTGGAGCTTTACCACCGAGATCAACCCGGCGCTGCATACCCCCGAAGCTGTGAGCAACCTGGGCGTTGCTACCGGAGCCAATCCGGGCGAAGTGGAACTGAGCTGGCAAATACCGGCGGACAAGGCTACAAACGGAGTAACCGAAAGCGGTGTGGATTTGCTTTTCGATATATATCGAAGCGTATTGCCAATTGTAAATGAAGGCAATCTTGAACTTGCCGATCTGGCAGTTAACGGCTATGCTCCCGGGTTGACGACCGGCAGTATGATAAAATATATGATCACCAACCCTGAAAATGCGCAAACCTATTATTTCGCTATTAAAGTTCGGGACAAAGATGGTAATGTGTCGCAATTTACCGCTAGCAGCGCCGTTACCAGCAAGGGCTTTGGTCTCAAACTGCAACTGGTCGACGCCCTGCTGTATGGCCGGGACGATGTAGCTGCCGCCAGCCAGGTTTGGGCCGGAATCAAGATCTTTCAGGATGAACGGCAAATCGGCATGAGCGATAACAACGGCATAGCGCAATTTGAAGCAGCCTACCAAAGCGGCGCCCTGAATATCGGCGATGTAAAAAGTTCCGTTATAGAAACCTACCTGCCCTATAATCTGACCGGCAGCGCCATGACCCAAGAACTGTTGACGCCCCTGTTTGAGGTCGATTCTTTCCCGGTAAAGGAAGCGATCAAAGTACTGAATCCCCTGGTTACCGACATCTCCAATCCCGCCAATTTTGCATATATCATGAAATGGGCGGATTCGGTGACTATATACAATGTAGCCGAGGATCTGCGTGTGATCCCGTTGTATATTCACGGTATGCTGGAAGAAAAAACCGAGGAAACCCGGCAGTTATTGTTAAATCTCAACCAGTGGCTGGAACTGGCAACCAAAGGCAAATATCGCCTGCAAACCCTGGATGAGGCGACGGTACTGAACCGCGAAATTATCACGGAAGAAGACGAAACCGGCTTTGAAGATTCGTTCCTGAACGGTAATGAACCGCAAAACAAGGGTATTTTGTGGACGCATTCCAATCCCGAATTTAACCGCCCGGCGCGTTCAGAGACCAACGGCGCGGCTTATACCCCGGCAGGTCCGCATGGAGTAACCCGCGGGTTGGTTATTACCCAAAACACCCTGGATCCCAGCCGGGTGTTTACCGAGTTCTGGCGGGCAATAATGAACATGCCCGGCCAGCTTGAGGGCAGCGACTGGGATATGACGGCCATAAATGACGAGTACGATACCAGCCAGTTCGTTACTAAAGCGGTCTATCGCGGTATAAGCAACCTGCTTTACGTGGAAGAGATTTTTGCGAGTGTGCTGGCGCTGCCGGTAAGCAGCAAAATTATGCCAAATGTGATCAATTTCCCGGCGCAGGGGCTATCGTTAAGGTAAGCGGGACTAACGGGCGCCGTCCTGGATAAACCGGTGCAGGAATTTGTTTTTTTAAGACAGAACATATTAACTTGCCGGCCTTCGTGCAACAAAGTGTAGCCCACCTCGCTGCAAATCCAGCAAAAGTATGAACAGATTCGGAGTCATAGTCCTACCTTTATAGCAGTCCTGTGCCCCAGGTGGACTCCACTGAAATGCTGCCGGGCCGCAGACCCGACCTACAGGCATGACTTGGGGTGAGCACAAATTTTTTTGCTCATTGCCACGTCATTTATGACGTGGATTACTAAAACTAAAAAATTGACTTTAGTCAAATACTTCTTTAGGCTAAAGCCCTGTTTTTGATTTATTTGTCCCACGACCTGAAGGCCGTAGCAATGATAGGGCTTGACATGATGACCGGTCATCGGGTAGTCCGCCACGCTTAGCGGGACGGACGTATTGAGACGACTTGACTTGGGGTGAGCACAAATTTTTTGCTCATTGCCACGTCATTTATGACGTGGATTACTAAAACTAAAAAATTGACTTTAGTCAAATACTTCATTAGGCTAAAGCCCTGTTTTTGATTTATTTGTCCCACGACCTGAAGGCCGTGGCAATGATAGGGCTTGACAGGATGACCGGTCGTCGGGTAGTCCGCCACGCTTAGCGGGACGGACGTATTGAGACGATATTTCCTGGTCAGTCCGCAACAAAGTGTAGCCCACCTCGCCGCTCATACAGCACAAGCCTGGCCAGGTTCGGAGTCATAGATCTGCCTTTATAGCAGTCCTGTGCCCCAGGTGGACCACACTGATATTCTGCCGGGCTGAAGGCTACTGATCGAACCGGGTTTCATAACCCGGTTCGTATAATGGTACGGGATTTCCAATCCCGCGCATTAATGACACGCCAAACAAGGCAATACAACCTTGTTTTATTACCAGGGTTAGAAACCCTGGTTCATTTCCCGCACCGGGATGGGAATCCCGGCGCGATCAAAGAAAGCGCAAAGCACCTGCAAAGATAGGTATCGGCAATTCATTATAATAACAAAAAATGTCCGATTGACATCAATTTACCTCCACAAAAAATTTACAATATTTTATTACTTTCTTGACAATAGTAATACAATTGTTTATCTTGCTGTGTAAATATTTCCCACCACACCGCAAACCAGGGATTTGCAGCAATATAGCAGAAATATTTATATGATGACAAGGGACCAAGAATATATTATATTGAAGCGGCACAGAATTGGGCGGAATGGGTTGGAAAGTTGTTGATTTACCATAAATACAACAGGGAGTAAAATCATGTACAAAAGGAATGGTTTTTTACTGATTTTGTTCGTACTATTGCTAGCCAATATACCATTAAATAGCCAAACCTGGGAAACATTCACCTGTAAAAACGATGTGCAGGACCTGTGCTGCGTGGGTGATTATTGCTGGGTAGCCACCACCGGCGGGATGGTAAAGGTGAATATCAATGATTTTTCGTTTGAGGAGTATGAAGCTGAAGAAGGCCTTCCCGAAAGTAATATTAATGCAATTATATCAGACCAAAATAAAATATGGTTCGGCTCCCCGCATAAAGGCTTATCTTTGTTAAATGATAATATATGGACTAGTTATAATTCTGCCAATAGCGGTTTAACAAACAACACAATCAATTGTTTGGCTATAGATAATGATAATAAATTATGGATTGGTTCAAATAATTGTATCATTGTTTTTGATGGAACAAACTGGATCACCTATACAAAAAATGATTATGGTTTGAACGATGCTATATTTAATGCAATAAAAATAGATTCTGAGGGTAAAGTATGGGCAGGCACAACCAAAGGACTTGCTGTATTTGATGGAATAAGTTGGCAAACTTTTACCAAAGCAAACAGTGGATTGCAAACCAATTTGGTCAGTGATATCAGTTACGATGCAAATAAAGTATGGCTGGCTACCAATGGAGCTGGTATACATTACTATGAAAATGATCAATGGATAAATTACAATAAAGAAAATAGTGGGTTACTGGAAAATTATATAATGTGTGCCTTTGTCGATGAGAAAGAGAAGAAATGGTTTGGTTCTGGTTATGGCCGCATATATTGCTATGATGATACAACCTGGACAATTTTTGATTCTACAAATTGTATTTTATCATTTGATTCAACATTTGTTTCAAACCCTACAGCAATTATAAACACAATTACAGAAGATAAAAATGGCAATCTTTGGGTGGGTGGTACAAGTGGGTTATATTTTTATAATGGAACCGACTGGCTAAAAGTAACTATCACCGGGAGGCTGGAAACCAAATTTATAACAGCTATTGCAGTAGACCGGCAAAATAATAAATGGTATGGTACAAGTAAACATGGTGTAGTTGTGGACAGAAATGGTTCATGGCAAACCTATAATAAAACAAACAGTTCTCTACCGTACGATTATATTAATGACATTACGATAGATAGTTCGGGGAATGTATTAATTGCCACGAATTGGGGGGTATCGATTTATAATGGTGATAGTTTAAGGACTATGAATCAATCCGACGACGGAATTCCTTTTGTGACAGTCAGGTCAATTGCAGTGGACAGAGAAGGCAATGTCTGGTATGGCTCATGGAATTCATGTGTTTATAAGTATGACGGTAGTACATTTTCAAGTTATTGCGACCCGGATAATAAAATTAAAGCAACTGGTGTTATGGATATCGGCTTTGATAAACATAATAACAAATGGTTTTGTACTTCGGATATTGATTGGATTTTGGGAACAAAGGCCTTTGGTATTGCTTGTTATAACGATTCTAACTGGCAATTCTATAAAGTTAATAAAAGTATTTATTCTTCAAATTGTGCCGATGCAGTTGCTATGGAAAACAACGGGGATTTATGGTTTGGGACAATGGGCGGAGTTTATAAATATGACGGGACAAATTGGGTGAATTACAATACAAGTAATAGTGGTTTATTGTTTAATTGGGTGTATACAATGACCATTGATAACAAGGGCCGCAAATGGTTTGGTTCCGACGGGGGCGGATTGTGCATGTTTGATGGCGAAATGTGGTATGCTTATTTACCGGAAAATAGTCAAATTATTAGTAACAGAATTCAAGCATTGGCTGCGGATAAATATGGTAATGTTATCATCGGAACTGATATTGGCGTGTCAATTTATAAAGACACACCTACCATAATTAATAAAGAAGCAAATACAAATGTCCCGGTTAATGTAGAATTATCACAAAACTATCCCAATCCATTTAATTCGGAAACTAAAATTCAGTATCATCTTTCACAAAAGGGTCATGTTATATTACAAGTTTATAATATTTACGGACAGCTTGTAACATCTTTGTATGACGGCGAACAAACCACCGGGAACCATACGGTGCATTGGCAGGGAGTGAATAGCTGCGGCGAGACGGTAGCTTCGGGGATATATTTTTACCGGTTGAAGTTGGACGGGCGGCAAACGCAAACCAGGCGGCTGGTATTTTTGAAATGAAATAGGCTGTGAATAAACGCCGATAAAATACCCCAGATCGCGCCGGAAATTAATCCGAAGCGGGCAATAGAGCCGGACATGCGTCCGGCAATGCCTTTATACATAAAAACTGCTCATATCTCACCTTTCATTTATTGCGGGACAAGATGTCCCGTCCTGTTTTACGCCCTGGATTATAAAATCCAGGGCGATCAGAAACACGTTCTTGTCATTTCGACCGGAGGGAGAAATCTTGTTTTTTTATGGTTTTAACAAACAAAGATTCCTCGTCACTCCGCTCCTCGTAATGACAAGTCAGGGAGTTTTTAAAATTCAGAATAATTCATTTTACAATATTGGTTTTAATACAGCCCCCCTGCCCAAACTCCCCTTATAACAAATCGCTCGCCAGTTCGGCCAGTTCCGAGCGTTCGCCTTTTTCCAGGGTCACATGGGCGTGCAGCGGCTGCTGCTTCATCCGGTCGATGACATAACTGAGGCCCGTGGAACGCGAATCCAGGTAGGGCGTGTCGATCTGGTAAATATCCCCGGCAAAGACGATCTTGGTCTTTTCCCCGGCGCGGGTTATGATGGTCTTGATTTCATGCGGCGTCAGGTTTTGCGCCTCATCGATAATGAAAAAGATGTGATTCAAACTGCGGCCGCGGATATAAGCCAGCGGCGAGATCTCCAGCTTGCCATTATCCTGCATCTCCTGGATCAACTGGTACTTTTTATCATTTTCATTGAACTGGTTACGGATAACGCCCAGGTTGTCATATAACGGCTGCATATACGGTGCGAGTTTCGATTCCACATCGCCGGGCAAAAATCCCAAATCCTTGTTCGAAAGCGCCACCACCGGCCGAGCCAGCAATATCTGCCGGTATTCCTGGCGCACTTCGAGGGCCGCCGCCAGCGCCAGCAGAGTCTTGCCGGTGCCTGCCTTGCCCCGCAGGGTAACCAGGGCAACATTGGGATTCATCAGCGCGTGCAGAGCAAAGATCTGTTCCGCATTGCGCGGTTTAATGCCAAAGGCCGGCGAGCTTTCCAGTCGTTCCAGCATTTTGGTTTGCGGATTATAATAGGCCAGCGCCGATTTGCCATTGGTGCGTAGTATAAAATACTCATTGGGCATAACCTCTTTAAGCCCGGTATCGGCAATCGGGATTTCAAATGGATCGGTATATAAACGGTTAATCAGGTCGGGACTCACATCCTCAACCAGCCGCTTGCCGCGGTACAGCTTTTCCACATCTTCGATCTTGTCGGTATAATAATCCTGCGAGTTGATGGAAAATGACTTGGCTTTGAGCCGCAAATTTACATCTTTGGAAACAAACACCACCTGGCTTTTCGGGGATTTGCTTTGCAGGTACAGGGCGGCGCTGATGATGCGATGATCGGGCTTTTGTTCAACAAAGGCGTCTTTAACACGGGCATCGTCCGGGAAAGTGGTGAGGATGGAAATTTTTCCCAGCCCTTTACCCAGCGATACGCCGCTGTTCACCAGCTTATCGGATGGAAAGCTGTCCAGCAAACGGATGAATTCGCGGGCATGGTAATTCTTTAAATCCGCCCCCTTTTTAAAAGCATCGATCTCTTCCAAAACGGTTATGGGGATAACAATATCGTTTTCATCAAAATTAAAAATACTGCCCGAATCATGCAGGATCACATTGGTATCCAGAACAAAGGTCTTTTTCATAGCGGCTATCCCTTTCTTGACTGAGGCTTATCGGTTACTCTATTTTTCAACTATCTGTCCTTTTAAAACATGGGCGGTGGCGTCGGTTATCAGCACATTCACGTACTGCCCGACTTGACAGGACCCGCCGGGTATAATGACCAGCTTGTTGCCATCGGTGCGGCCCTGTACATCATCCGGGGACTTTTTGGTGCCCTGTTGCTCGATCAACACCTCCAAAGTCTGACCGATGTGCGCCCGGTTTTTTTTCAGCGAATGGCGCTTTTGTAAATCATTAAGATGCATAATTCGTTCGGTTTTCACTTCTTCGGGCACATCGTCCGCATATTTTTTTTGCGCCAGGGTACCGTTGCGTTCCGAGTATTTAAATATAAACGCCGAATCATACTGCACATATTTCATGACTTTTACCGTATCCTCAAATTCATCATCTGTTTCAGTCGGAAAGCCGACAATAATATCGGTAGTCAACGCCACTTCCGGGCATGTGGCGCGGATTTTATCCACCAGGCGCAGGTACTCTTCATGCGTATAGGTGCGCCGCATCAGGTCGAGAACGCGGCTATTGCCGGCTTGCAGCGGTAAATGAATATGCTTGCAGATCTTTAGATTATCCGCAACCACATCCAGCAGCGATTCGGGAAAATCTTTGGGGTGCGGCGAGGTAAAACGGATGCGCCGCAAACCGTCGATCTCGCTCACCTTATTCAGTAGATATGCAAAATCACTGCCGTTATAGTTATAAGAATTGACATTTTGACCCAGCAGCGTTACCTGGCTAAATCCTTCCTGCGCCAATTGCCGGGCTTCCTGTATCACGCTTTCCGGCGAACGGCTGCGTTCCCGGCCGCGCGTGTAGGGTACCACGCAGAATGAACAAAAATTATTACAGCCGCGCATCACGGCGATCCAGGCATTTACGCCGCTGTTGCGGATAGGGTAAATGTCCTCATAGGTTTCGGTTTTGGACAAGGTAACATCAAAACCTTTACGGTCATTCTCAAACGACTCGCGGATTATAGCAGCCAGGTTGCGGTAGCTGTCCGGCCCGACAATAAAGTCAACCGTCAGGTGGTCGTCATCGAGCAGCTCTTTTTTGAAATCCGTTGCCATACAGCCGATAATCCCGATCTTTACCGGTTGTTTGCGCAATAAATGCCGCAGGGTATGCACTCTGCCGAACACCTTGCGGTTGGCGTTGTCGCGCACCGAGCAGGTATTCAGCAAGATCACATCCGCTCCCTGGGGAGTGGCAATGACCTCAAATTCTTGTTGTTGCAACACGGACCGGACGATCTCGCTGTCATACTCGTTCATCTGGCAACCGTAGGTTTCTATATATACTTTCATATTATCTCGTTATTCATCCTCATTTGTGGATAATGACCCCAGCATAGCCTGGTCGCTCACTTGTTCCAGGCGTACCGGCAGGCAGCGGTTATGTAAATGGCCGGACGATTCCACTTTAACTTTGATAAAGGTATCGGTTACCCCATGCCACCAGCCATTTTTCTTTTGTTCAAACAACACTTTTTCGATTCTCCCGACCTGGTTGTGCAGGTAGTGCGCTCTTTTTTGCCGGGATAGCTCCCGTAAAATCTGGCTGCGATCGCGGATTTTGGCCGGCGTTACCTTGTTCGGCAAGTTCCGGCTTTTACTGTTGGGCCGATCCGAGTAGCTGAACACATGGAAATAAGTGAACGGCAATTCCTGTAAATAGTTCCGGGTAACTATAAAATCATCGTCCGTTTCGCCGGGAAAGCCAACGATCACATCCGTGCCCAGGCAAATGTTATTGACTGTACGGTGAGCCAGCAGTAAAAACTCGGCATACTCATCAGTGGTATACTTGCGATTCATCAGCTTTAATATTTTATCGCAGCCGCTTTGCAGGGAAATGTGCATAAAGCGGCACAGTTTGTGGTCGTTCGCCATGAACGGCAGCATTTCCACCGGAAAAGTAGTGGCTTCAAACGAAGAAATGCGGATACGCAGCAAACCGGGTATCATTTCCAGGCTGCGCACGACATCGGCCAGGGTTCTGCCGTTATCGTTATAGGTACCCACATTGACGCCGGTCAGGATCAGTTCCTGGTGTCCCGCCCGCACCAGGGTTTCGGCTTCCTGACGTATATCATCAAATTCGCGGCTGCGGGAATGGCCGCGCGCATAAGGGATTTCGCAGTAACTGCAATAAAAATCACAGCCATCCTGAATTTTTAAATTGGCGCGGGTATGCCGGTCGTCCGCCTCTGCCGACGGCATGGTGAACAGAGTACGCGGTATCGGTGGAGTGAGCAGCAGGGTTTCGTGCAAATGTTCTTTGATGATCGCCGGTAATTCCAGTTTAACCGCATTACCAACTACCCAGTGCACTCCCGGCAGCGCCAGTAACTTTTCTTTTTGTGTTTGCGCCTGGCAGCCCACCAGGGCTATTTTAGTATTGGCATTGATATGCATTATTTTATTGATGATCTTGCTGGTTTCTGTATCTCCTTTAGCGGTTACGGTACAGGTATTCACCACCACCAGGTCGGCGGGTTTGCCAAAACCGACAATTTGATAACCTGCGCGCGTAAAGGCCTGCTGCATAACCGCAGTTTCGGCCTGGTTCAAACGGCAGCCGATTGTATAAAATGAAACAGTGATAAAATAAACCTTTCAATAATGGACTGTTTTTTAAAAATCGACAGTAACTTTATATGTATCTTACCTGCTTTTTGGGGAGATACCTTGATTGCAGGGATATTAATAACAAAAACAAACACCAAAGTTATACCGGTATTTTTAGCTTTTGTCGGTTAAACAATATAAACACATCACACACATTTCGCAAACAAAAGTTATACCATCATTATAGCAAAAAGGCTCCGTGCTTAATTCTGCGGAGCCTTGCTTTATTCCTTAATAATACCTGGAAATGATCTTCCAGATCGTATCAAACGCTTCTGCGAAAGTTTGCCGCTCCTCAGCGCTCATGGGCTCTATCAACCGCGCAAACAGGTCGATCATATCCCGTTTTCGTAATTCCAGGGCCTGCAAACCATGCGGCGTTACTTTTAAATACACTTGCCGTTTATCGGGACTTTCGCTCTGTTTGGCAAAATAACCGGAAGCGATCATCCGGTTGGCTAATTCCGTACCGGTGGACGCCGCCAGTCCCAGTTTTTCACAAAATGCCGAAATACTCAAATTCTCACTGGTGTTGACGATCACCAGCGCCTGGAACTGGCGCATGGTCAACTGTTCATGTTCGGCATGGCGTTTACCGACGCTGTGGAAGGCGCCCATAATGCGCGGCGCCAGGTCTGCCAGTTTTTCTTCATATCGATTCATCATTATACCTAAAACTCGGTATTCATTGTGATAAAATAACGCCTGCCGACCCAGGGCCCATAATCTTTATCACGATAATCCAGCGCATTGGTAACGCCGCCCTGCAAGGACAGATAGCTGTTAACTTTGATTATGCAAGAGGCATCCATCAAACTGTAGGCGTTTTTTTGTTCGATATTGTATTTATGGGCTTGCGGATCAAACACCTTGATATCCCGCTTGCCGGAGTATTGTTCGCGGAAGGAGAGGCTGACCCGGTTGCGGAACAGTTTGTAGACTATGCGTAGCGAGGCGGTGTGCGGTGAAATCCGCGCAATGGAGAAATCTTCATCGCTCTGTTCGATATGGGTATAATTATAGCCAAAGGTAGTGGTCAAATTATTCAGCACAAAAATGCGGTTCTGGAACTCGATGCCGGTGAACCTGGCGTCATCAATATTGAGATAGCTGGAAACACCCGTGCCGGGAACAACATAGTCCATGATCAAATCGGTAAACCGGTTATGAAAATAAGAAACGCTGGTCATCACATTGCCGTTCCAGATGTATTCCAGTCCGGCATTGCCGCCACTGGATTTTTCCGGTTTCAGATCGGGGTTGCCCTTGACCACCACATACGGATTGCTATAGTCAATATACATATCCGTGAACGAAGGCGCGCGGAACCCGCCGCCCCATGAAGCGCGTAATTTCAAATCCTGTAACAACTCAACCATTGCGCTGACGCGGGGACTGGTATAGCCGTCGAAATGGGAAATTTTGTCGTACCGCCCGCCGGCCAGCAGCGTAACCCGTGTAACCGGTTTGTATTCCACCTGGCCGAATATGCCGTGCAACTCTCGCTCAACTGAATCGTACAACAAGCGGTCGGATTTGTAGGCGTCGTTACTGTAATCATACCCCATATCCAGTTCCAGTTTATCGGAAACATGGTAGCGGAAATCAGATTTAAGGCCATACAACAACTCGTCGTTCACCGCTACGGTCGGCGCTGTTGTCGCGCCTTGTTTTTTGGTAGTCAGTTCCCGCTTATAATCATGGCGATATACCTGGATAGCTATATCGGCCTTTTTCAGAGTGCGGTTAATACCGATAACACTGTTGAGGCGTTCTACCCTGGCTTCGTCATCATAAACAGTGACCGATCCGCCGTGACCGGTTGAGGTTTCCTGGTAGTCATGGCCGTCTTTTTTATATTCGGTACCGGCGGTTATTGTGCCGAGAACCGGCGCCTGGAAACTGATCTTGCCATCCACACCGTCGCTCCACAGATCGCTTATCTCGATCAGCGCTTCGTTTTTATCCACTCCGCCGCGGGTGCGGTCGACATTCAACTGGTAACCGATGCCCAATTGCCGTCCGGACATGTACAGGTTGCCGCTGGTGAGGTCGTTGGTGCCATATTTTTGTTTGATACGGATCGTATTCTTGTCCGTTGCCTTGTTGGTAATGATATTGACCACCCCGCCCATGGCTTCGCTGCCGTACAGCGCCGAGGCCGGGCCTTTGACAATTTCAATGTGTTCGATGCGGTCGCTGTCCAGCAAGGTCAAATCCACCTGGTTATTGAGTTTGCCGGATATGGGCAGTCCGTCCACCAAAATCAACACGCGCCGCCCGTCGATACCGTTCAGATTCAGGCTCTTGCCGCCGGAAGCATTCTCCTGGATGATGATACCGGGCCGGTCTTCCAGCGCCTGGGCCAGGTTTTCAGCGCCGCGTTCTTCAATTTCGGGTTTGCCAATGATCTCCGTCACCACCGGAACATTCTCCAGTATCCGTTCCTCGCGGGTAGCGGTGATCACCACCTGCTGGGTTTGGAAAAAACTTTCCCGCAGTTTAAAGTCCAGGGCGCGTGCTTCTTCATCAGCCAGAGTGAGTTTGCGGCTGGAGATTTCATAGCCGATAAAACTGGCTTTGATGGTATAACGCCCGGCCGGGAGACTCTTGATTATATAATTGCCTTCGGAATCGCTGGCGGCGCCGCGTTCGGTGCCTTCGACGACGATATTGGCGCCGGGCAGGGCAATGCCGGTCAGGGCATCGGTAACTTTACCGGTCAGTGTGGCCGCGGTTAACAATGCCGGAATGAAAATAAATACAATACCCAGTACTAGGCACAGCTTGGTGATTTTCATCAGGTATCCCTCGTATTTAAGTAAGTGCAATGCAATAATTAGTTCGTAAAAACGAAATATAATATTTTTGGGGGAAATTTACAACAGGAATATGAAAATCTTTATTATTTTTTTTTGATTATTCACGTTCAACAACATCGTTTTTGTGCACTGGAATGGATTTACTGGGCGAGCAGGTAACGTCCAATATGTCAATGCCGTTCACTTTGAACACGCCAGACTTTTTCGAGCGAACAGGCAGGATGACAGAAAACATAAACTCCTTATCGTACCAACCCTTATGGCGGAGTGATATAAAATATAGAAAAAATGTAAATATCCCTTGTTAAATTCCGCAAAACTTTTAATTTATTTTCACATCTTGAGAAGCGGGTTGTTTGAGGGCCGGAAAAAAGAACTATTACTTTTTATCTTTTCAATACATGGAAAACAATGCCACCCACAATAAAGTGATTGTCCTGACCGGTGGACCCGGCGGCGGCAAGACTACGCTCATTAAAGAATTATGTACTATCCCCGAATATGCCAACCACATTATCTCCTTGCCTGAAGCGGTGTTTTATGCCCTGCAAACCGGCATTTCCCCCATTGAACCGGTTTTTCAGCGCCTGATGGTGGAAATCCAGTCCGGCATGGAAGACGCCGTCGCAACCTGCTTTCCTGATAAAATCATTCTCTGCCATCGCGGCACATTAGACCCCATTGCTTACTGGCTGAATGCCGGCCGGCCCGAAACGGATTTCTATACCCTGACCAACACTTCACAACAACAGCATTACGACCGCTATACCGCCGTTATCCATTTACAAACCGCCGCCGTGAATGCTCAATCTGCTTACCAGTACTACCCCAATGCCCATCGCGGCGAGCCCCCGGACAAGGCGGCCAGGCTGGATGAATTGCTGTACGAGGTGTGGCGCGATCATCCCCGCTACCACTTTATTAAAAGCTCGCCGGATTGGGAAGAAAAGCGAGCATGCTATTTTAAGATTATGGATAAAATAATTAAATCTTGATATAATACAGGAGATTAGTATGGGATTGTTTACCGCCAAATGGAAAAGCAAAAACCGGCTTAAACGTATAGAGTGGATTAAAAGCGCCAACCCGGAGGATCCGAAAAACCAGGAAATATTGGCAGTGTTGGCTAAAAGTGATCCTGAAGCATTTGTCCGGAGTGTAGCAATAGAAAAACTAACCGATCAGTGTATTCTTGCCAATGTAGCAAAAAATGATTCTTATGATGATAATCGTAAAGTTGCTGTGGAAAAACTTTTAGATCAGCAAGCCTTGGCTGAAATTGCTAAAACTGACAAGGCAGGTCTGATCCGAAAGGTTGCAGTGTGTAAAATTACTGATCAGAAAGTTTTGGCGCAAGTTGCAAAAAACGACAAAGAGTTAAGTATCCGTAAAGTCGCTATTGATAAAATCGTAGATCAATCAGTATTAGTAAACATGGCACTTGAGGAACAATCCTGGGAAATTTGTAATACATTAATAACCAAACTTGACGATCAGACAGCTCTGGCTGATGTAGCAAAAAAAGCTCACGCTAACGAAGCTCGCTATGCAGCTGTGGAAAGACTCTCAGATCAGGCAACATTAGCAGAAGTGGCGAAAAACGATAAAGAAGTGAATGTCCGCCAAGCTGCGTTGGTTAGACTCGCTCCCGATCCGTCAGTTTTGGCCGATATCGCGAAAAATGATGAAGCTTATCAAGTCCGAATGATTGCTTATATAATGCTGGGAATAGCTGAGAGTAAGGAACAATTAACAGATTTAACAAAAAAGTATTTATGGGGAGATGCTCAATTAACAGACATGACAAATGTTTATTTATTGGGTGATATTCGAAAAACTGTAGTAAAAGAACTCACCGATCAGGCAGCTCTTGCCGATGTTGCAAAAAATGATTTCGATAGTGATGTCCGTATGGCAGCAGTGGAAAAACTTGTGGACAAACAAGTTCTGGCTGATATTGCAAAAATTGACAAAGAATGGCAAGTCCGAATGGTTGCTGTAGGTAAACTTTTCGACCAGACAGTACTCACGTTAATTGCAAAAAATGATACAGTTGATGATATTCGTCTTGCCGCGATAGATAAACTCACCAATCAAGCAGACTTGACTGAACTGGCAAAAAATGACAGTAACTATCAGATCCGTAAGGCCGCTGTAAGAAAAATTTCCGATCATTCTATCCTGGCAGATGTGGCGACCAATGATGAAGATGGTAGTGTTCGTCTTGCTGCGATAGATAAACTCACTGATCAGGCAGTTCTGACCAATATAGCGACAAATGATAAAGTTGATAATGTTCGCCTTGCCGCACTGGAAAAGCTGACTGATGAGGCAGTTTTAGCCGGGTTTGCAAAAACCGACAGTTTTTCTCCGATTCGTATGACCGCAGTGGAAAAACTTGACGACCAGGCGACACTGGTTGATGTTGTAAAAAATGCTCAGTATGGTAATGCTTCAGTGGCCGCAGCAGGAAAGATCACTAATGAAAAAAGATTAAACGATATTGTCAATGATCTGATCCAAAAATTTCCTCAAAATTATGAAACCTTGATTCAATTATATCAAAAAAAATATTTATCACATCAAGACAAATCAAAAATATTCAAGTTAAAAGGGACTCTGATAAAACCACACCAGGACGAGGGTAATAAGGAGTGGGGTGAGCATTATGATGGTTGGAGTAATGGTTGTTTAGTCAATAGGGGGTCTCATCGCGATCACCCTGCTGAATATTTTAAATTGTAGGGAATTCATTTAGAACGTTATGGAGAAAAACATGGGCTTATTCACCCCCAAATGGCAAAGCAACAACCCGGAGAAACGCAAAGAATGGGTTGCAAGCGCCAACCCGGAAGACCCCAAAAACCGGGAAATCCTTTATGAATTGGCAAAACAAGATCAGGAAGCGGCTGTCCGTCTGGCGGTTACAGAAAAGCTTGCCGATCAGTCCCTGCTGGCCTGGATTGCAAATAACGATACTATGCTGGATATTCGCAAAGCAGCAATAAAAAGGATTACAGACAACTCACTCCTGGCAACTCTTATAAAAAACAGCCCGGAAAGCGCCGTGCGCAAGGCGGCAATCAATAAACTCTCCGATCAGCTTCTGTTAGCGGAGGTAATAAAAAGTGAACAGGACAGCAAGCTGCGCAAAACGGCGGTAAGCAGACTGACCGATCCCGCGCTCCTGGCTGAAGTGGCAAAAAATGACCGGGATTACCTGGTCCGTATGGCCGCCTTTAGCAAGCTGGGATTGGAAACAAGCCAGGAAGCGCTGGCCGATGTGATAATAAATGACCGGGACTGGCAGCAACGGGTCGATGCCCTGGAAAAGCTCACCAATCCTGAACTGCTGGGTATGCTGGTTCAATATATGGTCGATCATTTGGACATCAATACGGCTGAAATTTTAAAAATACTCTATCGTAAAGAAACCCTGCGCCCGGAAGACAAACATACTATTTTACAACTTGTCGGGAAGCAAGTACGGGGGCATATTGATATTGACCGCCAGAAAAATCATCATTTTGATTACACAAACCTGTGCAGCACGCATACTGATAAAGGCGAACATAAAGATTTTCCAGCAGAGAATTTTAAACTGTAAGGTTCAGGTATAAACCTGCTGATAGCGGAATGGTTGAGGAATAAAATTGATTATTTTCATAATATTATGTAACGGAGGGATGTATGGGCCTGTTCACCCCAAAATGGAAAAGCAACAACCCGGATAAACGCAAAGAATGGATTGAAACCGCCAACCCGGATGACCCTAAAAACCAGGAAATATTATATGACCTTGCAGAAAATGATGCTACCTGGCCGGTTCGCTTTGCCGCATACCAAAAGCTTGAGTTGGAAAACACCTATAAAGTTTTAGCCGAAATTATAAAAAATGAAAACAACTGGGAAATCCGTAAAAGAGCTGTAGAAAAACTTACCGATCAAATTTTACTTGCTAATATTGCACAAAAGGATAAAGATCATGATATTTGTATGACTGCGGTTAAAATGCTCACAGACCCAAAACTGCTTGCTGATGTGGCAGAACATAGTGAATACTTTGCTGCACGCAAAGCCGCAGTTGAAAGAGTCGTCGATAAAATAGTATTGGAAAACGTAGCAAAAAATGATAGCGATATTGCTGTTCGTAAAGCTGCTGTTGAAAAACTTGATGAACATGATGTACTTTTGGCAATTGCAAAAAACGATCAAGATTTTAGTGTACGGCAGAGCGCTTATAAAATTCTCAACCTCGAGAATTGCCAGGAAGCATTGACAGATAGAGCGAAAAATGCCGCATATTTAAAAGAGCGTGTTAATGCAGTGGAAAAACTCACCAATCAGGCAGTATTAACAGATTTTGTCTTGAACAGTAAGGATAGAGAGATACGGTTAGCAGCTGTGAAAAATATTATAATTCAAGGAGTACTAAATATTGTTGTAAAAAAAGATATTGACAAAGATGTTCGCATGGCAGCAGTTGAAAAACTTACCGATCAGGTCGTTTTAGCTAATGTGGTAATTAACGATCAGGAAAGTATAGTTCGCCATGCAGCGTTAACCAAGCTAACAAATCAAGAAGTCTTGGTCAAAGTCGTTAAAAAAGACAAAGACCTAAATAACCGCAAAAAAGCCATAGCGCTGCTTACCAAACAGGAATTATTGCCTGAGATTATTATTGATTGTAAAGATTTTGATATCTGCACAATTGCCGTGAGCAACCTTAATGATTCTGAATTGCTGGGTCTTGTAATTGATCAGTTAATTGAAAAATTAAACCATGAAAATGTACAACTTTTGAAACAAATTTTCAAAAAAGTAACTTTACTACAAAAAGACAAAAACAAAATATTACAACGAGAAGGATTTGAGGTGGCCAAGCACAGGGATTCAAAGGTTCATATAGATGGTTTTAATTGCGATACTGGAAATATTTATAATTATTATTGTCATAAAGACTACCCTGCAGAATATTTTAAACTATAGGCGCTTAATTAAATAACCCAATGAAACCTCAATCCCCCACCTCCTTTATGCGGCTCCCCTCGCTGGCGTGCCCGGCGGGGTGCGCGTGGTGCTTTGGGCCCACTAAATATATGCTTTGGGGGGCTAACATTTATTGAAAAAATATGAATTCCACTTGAAATTAGTGCAAAATTTTAATACAATAATTCTATACCAAATTACAACAATTTATGGAGGGAAGTATGTGGCTATTCACCCCCAAATGGCAAAGCAATGACCCGGTTAAACGCAACGATTGGGCTGAAAAAGCAAACCCCAATGACCCGAAAAACCAGGAGATTTTAGCTGAACTGGCGAAAAATGATACAAACAGAGAAGTTCGCAAGGCCGCAGTAGCAAAACTCACCGACCAATCAGACCTGGCTGATGTGGCGAATAATGATGAACATTATGAAGTCCGCAAGGCAGCTGTGGAAAGACTAACCGACCAGGCTGCCCTGGCTGAGGTCGCGAAAAACGCTAAAGACGATTTGGCCCGCATGGACGCAGTTAAAAAAATCACCAACCAGACTACCTTGGCTGAGGTCGCGAAAAAAGCTGAAGATTTTCATGTTTGCAGGGCCGCAGTGGCAAAACTTACCGATCAGGCTATCCTGATAGATTTGGCGAAAAATGATAAAGACTTTGTCCGCTATACCGCTGTGGTAAAACTCACCGACCAGGCTATCCTGGTCGAGATGGTGCAAAATGATAAAGATTACAATGTCCGCCAGGCCGCTGTTGCAAACCTATCCGACCAGGCGGTTCTGGCTGAGATGGCTAAAAAGGATGAAAATTGGGAAGTGCGCAAAGCCATAGTGGCAAAACTCACCGACCAGGCAACCTTGGCGGATGTGTCGAAAAATGATAAGGTTAGTAATGTTCGCAAGGCCGCTGCTAAAAGACTCACCGACCAGGCGGTTCTGGCCGAGATAGCTAAAGAGGATGAAAATTGGGAAGTCCGCAAAGCCGCAGTGGCAAAACTCAACGATCAGGCTATCCTGGCCGAGGTGGTGAAAAATGAAAAAGATAATGAGGTTCGCGTGTCCGCAGTGGCAAAACTCAACGATCAGGCGGTTCTGTTTGAGGTGGCGAAAAAAGATGATGATCGGCAAGTCCGCGAGGCGGCAGTGGAAAGACTAAAAGATCAGGCAACTCTGGCCGAGGTGGCGAAAAATGCTAAAGATTTAGACATTCGAGCTATGGCATTACGTAAAATTAATGATGCAAAGTTATTAAGTAATGTAATTCAGCATTTAATTAATCGAGGAAATGATGAGGACATACAAATATTAAAGATAATTAAAGATATAAAGATTTTATCACAAAATGACAAACTTTTGATTTTACAGAAAAGAGGAGAGGAAATCAAAGAGATTGAGGAAAAGGAACGCGAACTCCAATTAAAAATTACTCAAGCACGGGAAAGAAAAACTTTTGTGGATAACGAACCTCATAATGATGTGACATATGATCATAAAGATTTTTCCGGGCCGGGGTGGGGTGGTTTAGCAAGTCATACAGATTGTGTTTAATAATATTAATATAGCCAGACAAAAGTTTTTTTCAAATATTTGTTATATAATTATTCCCCTCGCTGGCGCGCCCGGCGGGTTGCGCGTATTGCTTTTGGGCCCATTAAATATGAACTTTTAGGGGGCCAACATTAATTGAAATGAGATGAATAACACTTGTGAAATTGTAAATTTTTAATATATTAATTTCATACCAAATTACAACAATTTATGGAGGGAAGTATGGGCCTGTTTACCCCCAAATGGCAAAACGCCAACCCGGATAAACGCAAAGAATGGATCGACAAAGCTAACCCGGATGACCCGAAGAACCACGAGATATTTGTCGAATTGTCGAAATATGATAATAATTATGATATTCGCCAATGCGCTTATAAAAAACTGGGACTGGAAAACAGTTCGGAAGCAGTAGCCGATGTGGCGAAAAATGGTAACTACTACGATGTTCGCATAGCCGCTGTGAATAAACTCACTGATCAAACAGTCTTGGCCGATGTGGCGAAAAATGATAAAGACAGTGATGTCTGTAAGGCCGCCGTGAACAAACTCTCTGATCAGACAGTCTTGACCGATGTAGCGAAAAAAGGTAAATATAGCAATGTCCGCTCTGCCGCTGTTGAAAAACTCACTAACCAGTTTGCACTGGCTCAAGTTGCACAAATTGAAGTAGATAGTAATGTCCGCAAGATTGCGGTTGAAAAAATTTTTGACCAAACAATATTGACTTGGGTGGTTAAAAATGTTAAAGCCAAGGACGTCCACAAGGCCGCTATAGAAAAACTCACCGATCAGGCGGTACTTGCCGAAGTTGCGAAAAATGATAAAGATGTGGATATCCGCTTTTTGGCAACACAACAACTCAACGACCAGGCAGATCTGGCAAAAGTTGCGAAAAATGACAAAGAAAAAAAGGTTCGCATAACCGCAGTAGAAAAACTCACCGATCAGGCAGTCCTAGCCGAGGTGGTGAAAAATGATAAAGATGATTGGGTGCGCAAGGCCGCGCTGGAAAAACTCATCGACCAGGCTGCCCTGGCCGAGGTGGCGAAAAATGATGAAGATAGTGATGTCCGCAAAGCCGCAGTAAAAAAACTCACCGATCAGGCGATTCTGGCTGATGTGGCAATAAATGCTGAATATTATATGATCCGCCAATGTGCTTATAAAAAACTTGGCTTGGAAAACAGCCAGGCAGCGTTAGTTGATGTGGCGATATATGATGAAGATATGGATGTCCGCAAGAACGCTGTGGAAAAACTCACCGACCAGGCAGTCCTGGCAAAAGTGGCAAAATATGATAATAGTGAAGAAGTAGGATTGGCTGCAGTGGAAAAAATCACCAACCAGGCAAACCTTGCCGATGTGGTGAAAAATAGTAAAGATATTAATGTTTGTCTTGCTGCAATAGAAAAACTCAACAATCAGGCCGTCCTGGCAGAGATAGCAACAAATAAATCTTATTGTTATGAGTTGCGCTATACTGCGGTTCAGAAACTCACTGACCAGGGAAGCCTGGCAACAGTAGCAAAAAATGACAATGAACAAGTTATCCGCATGACCGCAGTGAAAAAACTTGACGACCAGGAAAACCTGGTTGATGTTGTTAAAAATGCTCAATATGGAGATGCTTCTAGAGCTGCAGTAGAAACAATCACCAATTCAAAAATATTAAACGATATTGTCAATGATCTAATCCAAAAATTTCCTCAAAATCATGAAACCTTGATTCAATTATATCAAAAGAAATATTTATCACCACAAGATAAATCTAAAATTTTAAAACTAAAAGGGACTCTGATAAAACCGCATCAAGATGAGGGTAATAAGGAGTGGGGGGAGCATATTGATGAGACGGATTCGACTGGCTGCATGATAAACAGAGGGGATCATCGCGATTACCCCACTATATACTTTAAATTATAGGCGTTAAATTCAATAAACATATGAAAATCCCCAACCCCACCACCTTTATGCTCCTCCCCTCGCTGGCCTGCCCGGCGGGGTGCGCGTACTGTTTTGGGCCCAATAAGGGGCCGGTCATGCAGCAGTCCGTTTTGGCAAAAGCGCTGGAGTGGATTGCCGGGGTTGGCGATAAGGACAGGGACGTCCATCTCAGCTTTCACGGCGGCGAACCGCTGGCCGCGGGAGTGGACTGGTATCGCGCCGCCCTGCCGGCCATCCGCAGCCGCTTTAACGACAAAGCTAACCTGGGCGTGCAAAGCAACCTGTGGCTGCTGAACGACGAGTTTTGCCAGATCTTCAAAGAGTACCGCGTCTCCATCAGCACCAGCCTGGATGGCCCGGAGGCGATCAATGACGCGCAGCGCGGTCCCGGCTATTACGCCAACAATCGCCGCGGGGTAGAGACCGCCTGGCGGCACGGCTTTGGCATCGGCGCGATCTGTACGTTTACGCAAAAATCCGCCCCGCGCTGGCGCGAGGTGTTTGACTATTTCGTCAATGAGAACATGCCCTTTTCCGTGCACAGCGCCGTGCCCTCCCTGGGTTGTCCCACCAGCGACCTGACGCTTACCGCCGCCGAAAAAGCCCAGCTGTTCATCACCCTGTTCGACCATTACATGGCTAACATGTCGCGCATTAAAATTTCCACGTTCGATACCATGGCGCGCAGCATCTCCTGCGGCGAGGGCGGACTGTGTACTTTTAACAACTGCCTCGGCCATTACCTCACCATTGCCCCGGACGGCGGCATCTTTTCCTGCAACCGCTTTGCCCACGATAACTCCTGGCGGCTGGGCTTTGTGCAGGAGCTGCCGTCGCTGGAAGAATTGTCCCGCACCCCGGTATGGCGCAAACTGGCGGAACGCGAGGAACTGGTTAAAGAGGACTGCGGCGACTGTCCCCATTTTGGCTATTGTCACGGTGGCTGCGTTTACAACGCCATGTCCGGCGGCAGCGACCGTCGCGATCCGCTGTGCGAAGGCTATAAACGCATCTTTGAACATATCACCGACCGCGCCCTGGAACAGGTGTTCTCGGACGAGAATATGAATGCTGTAATACAGGACAAAAATAACGGTCACGGTTTACTGAAAAAAGGCCCGCTGTTGCAGGTGATGCGCGGCGGCCCGCATCCGCAGCAACTGGCCGCCCGCGCCCGCGAAACCGTATCCTGCGCCGCGCTGGCGCAGACCGGCACGGTGGAGGGCGCTTTGCAGCGTTTGCAGCAGTTCGGACTCGTCACCAATCCGCAAACCGCGCGCGGCAGTCTGCAAAACCTGTGGAATAACTTGCACGACACCTCCCGCCGCCTGGTGAACGCCTATATTCACGTCACATACAAGTGTAACCTGGCCTGCGCGCACTGTTACGCCGGCAATGCCGATCAACATAACAGCGTCCTGCCCCTGGACAAGCTGCAACCGCTCATCGCCGGGGCGGCAGGTGCGGGCTTCGGCAAGGTGGTCATCACCGGCGGCGAACCGCTCATGGTTCCGAAAAGAAAAGATTTTTTAGCTGACCTGGCGCAAGCGCGCCGGCACATCAAACCGGCGCTGCTGGTGTTGCGCACTAACCTGGCGATGCCGCTCAGTGCTGAGGAACTGTCGCTGCTGTCCGCGAGTGTGGACCAGATCGTAGTCAGCATCGACGGCGATAAAGAAACGCACGACGCGCGCCGCGGCCGGGGCAGTTACGAGGCCGCGCTGGGCAATATCCGCAGTCTGCTGGCCCTGAAAAAGGATGCGGAACTCTCCCTGGCGGCGGTGTTGACGCCGGAACAGAATGACGGTGCCGCTGGCGAGTCCGTGCGCAAACTCGGCGAAGAGTTGGGAGTGCCAGTGCGTTTCAAGCCGTTGCTGCCGCTGGGACGCGCTGCCGGGCTATCCCTGCCGCCGGAATTCGACACCTCGCTGTACGATGACGTCGAATCCATTGCCAACATCCGCAAACCCGCCTCCACCTGCGGACTGGGCATGAACCTGTACATCGCCCCGGATGGCGCAACCTGGCCCTGCTACGCCGTGATGGGGGAGACGAACTACCTGGGCAATGTCTTTACCGATAACTGGGATAGTATCCTGAATAAGAACGACCGCTATCTGGCCTGCACGGTGGACAGCAACCGCGGCTGCCGGGCCTGTATGCTCAAATACATCTGCGGCGGCTTTTGTCGCGCCTGGACGGCGGACGGCGATCCGGATGCGCCCCTGCCGGATTGCTCCGCGTTATACCATCGCGCCCTGAAAATCCTTGAAAACAGCCTGGAGGTGCTGAATATTAATCGTTCGTTTTTGGATGCCTGAGGATGACCGGTAGATAGCTATCACTATTCAGCTATCGGTAAAAGGCAACAAGGGTACAGTGTTGTTATCCGCTTTTCAGTTTGCCAGAAATGTTCATATTAATAAAAATTCAATCTGCAATTCACCGGCTGAATCCATTTTATTATATTTTTACTGACTGTAAACAGACAAAACCGTATACATTTCAAGTTAAAATAAAAAACCGCAAATTTCCGCGCCGCCGCGCTTCTGAAAAAAGCCGCTGGTGTTGGCTCTTCCATTTGTTCTTGTTTCACCTGCCTAAATAGTAGTTTGGCATGAATTTAGCACATTACAACGAGCAGCTGTTGAAAAGTTGCCACATGTATGTTTTTTAATTAAACTTAACTTGTTGATTTATTAAAATTAATGTCAGGCGTGGGTATTTATTTCAAGAGGAAATAAATGTCCCATACAGGAAATTATGAACCTGCTATATTAATGGAACGATATAAAAGATGAAATATAAAAAAATTCCCCCCCGGTTAATTGTAACCATACTTTTGCTGTTATTACCGGCAGCCGTGGTGTTACCGGTCGATCGTATAACAGTCATTCAAAGCCCACTGACCTCGCGACCGGCGCTGGTTCAGGCCGGCGGCAGTTTCAGCATTACCTGTAAAGCCGCCAGCAGTGTGCAAAACTGGGCGGCCACCATCAGCACCGCCTATAACCAGGTGGCCTTGCAGGTAACTCCGCAATACGACAACACCGCCGGAGTATGGAAGCTAACCGCGGTCGTTCCCGCCAATACGCCTTTTGAACTCTATCATTTAAAAGTGACCGCCCAGGGTTTGGAAGACCAGGTTACCCATGCCGTCAAAGTTGTAACCGGATTTAAAAATTCATATTACTTTGTTCACCTGCCCGACCTGCACTTGCCGGCGGTAAGCTGGGTGGGCTATTATGATGACGCCAACACAATCCCGGAGTATCTCAAAGTCATCCGCGAACTGGAAATCATCAATCCCGAATTTGTGCTGCAAACCGGTGATTTTGTCGATAATGGTCGCCAGGAATCCTCTTACGAGCTGGGCCAGGATTTGCTGGATAAAGCGCAGATTCCCATGTTCATTACCGGCGGGAATCATGATCTGTGGTATGACGGCCATAATAACTGGAAAAAGTACTTTAATCCATCCATGAATTACAGTTTTAATTACGGCAGCCACCATTACGCCGGCATGGAAATGTACGACATTCCTACGGTTACTTTTACCGCCGAACAAATGCAATGGCTGCAAAAAGATCTGCAGGCCTCGCTAACCCGTAACGACCTGATGCGTATCTTGTTCTATCACTATGATGAATCCCGGCAGATCGATGACGATTTTGTCGATGATTATCAACTGGCGTTGACCCTTTATGGTCATACCCACATCAATTCTGAAAACCGGCTGGGCACCCGTCCCACGCTAAACCTGAACACCTCGTACACCATGAACAATACCGGACAGTATCGTATAATCAAAATATCCGGTAACGAGCTACAGTCACACCCGGTCATAGATTTTAACAAGCTGAATGTCCGTTACACCCCCGCCAACGACGGAACCAACCTGCGGGTTAAAGCGCTCATTCAGAATTTGAACCCGGTAACCTTTGAAAACGGCTTGCTCAAATTCCTGGTCCGGGAAACCAGTTCCGGTTACACCGTAACCGGCGGCGCGGTAGCGCAGGTTATCGACGCCGGTAATTACAATGTCTATTATGTGAATGTCAATATTGCCGCTTCAGGCCAGCAGGAAGTTACCATTCAATGCAACAGCGCGCTGGGCAATATGCCGCCGGAAATCACCTCGTTCTCACCCCGGCCCGATCCTGCGGCGATCATGCCGGTCAATATGTCGATCATTGCCGGAGTAACAACATCCTTTTCCGTACAGGCGCAGGATCAAAACGGCACAGTTCCCCAATACCGCTGGTATTTGAACAACAATTTGATCTCCGGCGCAACCGGGGCGCAGTACAATTACACCCCGAACAAGACCTTTAAAGGCATGGTTGAACTCAAAGTCCGGGTATCGGATGCGGAATATTATGACGAGATCGTCTGGCCTCTTGAAGTGGAAGAATATACCGACAAGCCCAAACTGGTCTCTTCGGTAGTTACCTTTTATCTGCAAAACATCCCGATGACCCTGGCGTGGTACGAACCCAAACCGATAACCGCCCGCTTTGAATATGGCATTAAACCGGGTGTCTATACCGGGTCGATTGCCGAAGACGGCAATAACCAGGTCTCATTTACACCTGCTGCTGTCGGTATGGGTTTAGGCGTGCACTATTGCCGCATCACCGACGGCCAGGTTTCCAGCGAGCCGTTCACGATCATTATCGAAAGCCCCATCGCGCCGCAAATGCAGGCGCCGATTGGCAGTATCACCGACCTGTCTCCCGATTTTACCTGGGACCGGGTGCCGGGCGTACCTTATTATATGGTGATCTGCTCCGACCAGGAGATCATTATTAACGAAGACCCGGTAACGCGCGAATTCACCGTCGAAGGCGCTAATCCCATCTGGTCGGTTTTGACTTCGGAAAACAGCGCCCATTATGGCGATCCCGATCCCAGCGGCACCTATACCAGCGCTCCTACACCGCTCATTCCGGGAGCAAGTTACTGGTGGGTGGTGTTGAACTGTTACGGGAATGCCGCGGAAATGACCTCCCCGGTACAATCCGGTATTTCCCGGTTTAAAATTGATCTGCCGGCTCCCAACATAACCGCCCCGCAGTTGCTCAGTCCCGCTAAAGATGTGGTTCTGGATGATGAAACGATCACCTTTACCTGGAGTAAGGTAGATAATGCCAAAACATATCATTTTTATCCGTTTAAAATTGAAAATGAACTGGGAATTGAAAGCGCCCGCGCCGTATGGCAAAGTATTATTGCCACCACCGAAACGAGTTATGATTACCCGGCCGCGCAGTTTTTAATGAAAGGGCGTTATCGCTGGAAAGTTGCCGCTGTATCGGAAAGCGGCCTGGAAGTGATGAGCGAAGCGCGCGATTTCTATTATGAAGCGCCGTCGGCAGTAGTCTCTATCACAACCTATGACGACCAGGGAACGCCGGAAGTAACAAATGATGATAAAATCCTGCCGCGGGTAACCATTACCTATACTGCGTTAGCCGGGATTTACAATAACATGCCGTTATCCACCGATCTGCATGGCGCCCGCAGCGGCTATGATATTTCACCCGGTTCTTATAAATTTGCCGTCAAGAAAGAAGGCTATAACACCATTACCGAAACATTGTCGTTTTTGGAAAACCAAACGTATAACCTGGTATTCCGCCTGACGCCGAGCCAAAGTAAAATTTACGGCAGGGTTGTCGATAACTCGGCAAACCCGGTCAACGATGCCCTGGTCACCGCCCGGCATTCCCTGCTTGCCGATATTGTAAAAACCACCTCTACCGACAACCAGGGAAATTTTAGTTTATCGATTTTACCCGGACCTTTTGAAGTATTCGCCTCAAAAAACGGCTACCAGCCATCGGAAGAACAATCGATCTCCCTGGTAAGTGGTGAAAATAAAGCGCTGGATGCCGACCTGGTGATCACCAAAAATGCCAACACTATTTCCGGCGTTGTTGTCAATGAACTACAGCAGCCGGTGTTTGGTGTGCAGGTGACCCTGCAAAATTCGGTAACCTATACCAAATCTACCAACGCCAACGGTCATTTCAGCTTTTCTGCTCCGGATGGAGAATTTCAGTTAAGCGCCGAAAAGCAGGGCTTTATATCTCCCCCGGTACGAACTGTTACAGTTACAGGCGGCCAGGATTATACTGTTACTCCCTCGATAACCATGCAAGGCAACGCCTCGATCATCCGCGGAGTCGTGAGCGACGGTGCTGTGCAAATTCAGGGCGCCGAGGTTAAAGCTTTTCCACAGTCCGGCGCTCCCCAGGTAACCACTTCCGATACCTATGGTCAGTTTACATTCAACGTTGCCTCCGGAACCTATACGCTGTCGGCAGCCAAGCCGGGACACACCCTGGCGGGAACAGTTCAGGTAACGGTACAAAGCGGGGCAACCGCTTCAGGGATTAATCTGGCTCTGGCGGCTAACCAATGTACAATTAACGGCAAAGTGACTATCGATGGTTACACTCCCTTAAGCGGGGCGGTCGTTTCCAATTCCGGTATCAGCGCGCAAACAACTGACGGCGGCAATTATTCACTTGGCATCGATACCGGAACGCATGTTCTGTTTGCATTTAAAGAAGGCTTTACCAGCACTCCCCCGGAGACGATAGCAGTGGTTCCCGGACAGACGCTGGAGCTGGTTAACTTTATACTGTCCCCCAATGCCAGCGTCATTAAAGGTAGAATTATTGCCGACGGCAATGGCGTATATAATGCCCGTGTGGAAGCTATTAATTCACATACGGTGGTTACCACCAGCAATGAACAGGGTTATTATATTTTAAATCTTGAATCAGGCAGTTGGACAATCCGGGCATCCAAAACCGGGTTTGCTCCCGCGGAAATTAATCAAGTACTGGTCGGGGTTGGCCAAACAGTAGCCGATGTTAACCTGGAAATGACAACCAACATTGCTACCCTGGCCGGTAAGGTTACCAAATTATCTGGCGGTGAAGCAGTAAAAAATGTACAAATCCAGGTCCCGGCGCTCGATCTGTCGACCATGACAACCGCCGACGGTTCGTTTTCCATGACGGTAAACCCCGGCAATTATACAGTCATAGCGGTAAAACCAGGCTTTCGTTCCATCACTGTGCAATCCGGTAACCTGGCGGTTAATCAAACCTCTAACCTGGTTATCAAACTGGAAGAATTATCCAGCAGTTTTACCGGTGTTATTAAAGATACCGATAACAACTTGTTATCAGGCGTTACCATTGCAGCCAGGTCAACTGTGGATTCGTTCTTTACAACGACCGGACAAAATGGCAGTTATCAATTGTACACCAAAGCGGGTACCTGGCAGGTTAGCGCTAATCTGGATGGATATAAAACGGCAACACTCTATACAGCACAAAAGATCAATGCCAACCAGACAATTACCGTCCCGGAGGTTAAATTAGCTCCCGATCGCGGAACGATTACCGGCACAATTGTACGCTTGCTGAATAGCAACCCCATTCCCCTGGCGCGGGTTACCGCTAAAAAAGAAAATGGTTTTACCGCGCAAACCCAGTCGGATAATGACGGTAATTTTAACTTTGTTGATCAAGATAACAAACCGATCCTGCATTCCGGCATGTATAATGTTTATATTTCCAAAACCGGTTTTACTTCGGATACTCTATACAATGTAAAAGTAGAGAGTGAAAAAGTTGTTGATGTCGATGTTAAACTGCAAAAAACTGATGCTGTAATCAGCGGCACAGTAACCTGCGCCGGAGAGCCGGTCGGCGGCGCCACGATCACCGTTCAATATATTGCCTCCGGCGCAATCTTTAATGCGATAAGCCAGGAGGATGGCTCCTTCCAGGTTAAAAACCTGCTGGGCGGGCATTATCAGTTACGGGTAGCCTGTATAGGGTATACCAGTCCGGCCCCGGTAAATATAATAACAGGAACTGTCAATGATCTGGTTTTGATCCGTAATCGCGGCCGGTTCTGCGGTTATGTGCGCGATAACGAGAGTAACAAAGCAATTGCAGATGCAACCGTTACCGCCGACGATCAACAAGGCAATAACGGCACGGCAAAAACTGATAGTCGCGGTTATTTCGACATTACCGGCCTGCCGCAGTTAAACAACTATACAGTCCGTTTTTCAAAAAGCGGTTATTCGACGCTGACAGTAGGCCCGGAAGCGGCGACCGATTCCAGTTATATGCTGGCGAAAATGGATAAAATTTACGGCAACATTTCAGGTCTTGTAAAAAATAATACCGGCGCTGCTATGGCCGGAGTAATAGTAACTGCTTATTCAACAACCATCAGCCGGGCCGATACCACCGGGGCCGACGGCAAGTTTTCATTCCTCCGGTTGCCCGGCGACCAGTATACTGTAACGGCGCGACAGGTCGGTTATGCCTGCGACCCGATCCAGCATCTTGTCAGTCTCTGGCAGGGCGGCACAGTCAATACGCTTGACTTTACCATGCTGGAAGCCATTGCTGCCCAGATTAAGATAATCGGCCCGGATAATATCAACAATAAAAAAACACAAAAATACAGTTTTTCTGCACTGACAAAAGATGCCCGTGAAGCAAGTATTGAACCTATATGGAAAATTGATTTTATGCCGTCCGTCGATGCACTCGGTCAGGATGGACTGGTTGACCCTAAGGATGATTTTCTCGGTTATGTGCAATTGCAACTTGAGGATACATTTACCGGACTAACAGCGACGCAAAATATTTATATTACCCAGGAACTGATCCCCGGTAATACGGATATAAATGTTTCTAATAAACGGGGTATGCATCTGGCAATACAAGATAGTTGTGTCGGTCAGAATGTGGTTGTTCAATTCCGACGACCGGTGCTGGCGGAAGTTATGAAGAGCAACAGGAATTATCAACTAGTCAGTGATATTTTTCAATTCACGCCTGTTGGCTATACCTTTTTAAAACCGGTTACACTGTCTTTGCCGGTTCCGGAAGGCAAGTCGGCGCAGGGATTGACCATAGGTAAATGGAATTCAACCTGGCTGCAATGGGAAGCAATGGAAAATGTCAGCCGGGACGAGCAGCAACTCAGCGTTCCTGTGCAAACCCTGGGTCGGTTTGCCGTTATGGAAAAAGCGGAACCTTTGGGTATCCGTGAGATCAAATTTTTACCCAATCCGTTTTCGCCGCTGGCGGCGCCGCTGGAGATCACGTATTACCTGACTTCGGATAAAACAGAAAATCCGCTGGTAACGATCACTATATATAATATGGTTGGCGACCTGGTCAAAAACCTGGTCGATTCGGAATTCAGAAGGCGGGGCGAGGTTACGGAAACCTGGGATGGTATAACCAATTACGGCCGCATGGCGCTGAACGGCAGGTACCTCATTCATTTCCGAATTAAAGACAGCTCCGGTGAAAAAGAAGAATTAAAGACTTTTGTATTGATTAAATAATTGATATACAGGTGAAGAATTGGATAAAATGAAATTATTTTTTAATAAAAAGGCGCTGGCAGTACTAGTGCTGGTATTATTCCCCGGCTTTGCGGCTTTGGCCGATATTCCGGCGGCTTTTGTCGATATTGGTTACGGCGCCCGGCCTATGGGCATGGGCGGCGCGTATACCGGTTTGAGTGATGACGTCAACGCTGTATTCTGGAATCCCGCCGGGTTAACTCTGCTGCGCGAGAGCCAGCTAACTGTCATGTATACCCGGCAAATGGGTCTGATACCCTATGGACTGGGCGCTTATACCACGCGGCTTGGCTATCATTACGTGGCGGTGGGATTTATTAGTTCAGGCAACGATGCGTTGCGCGAAACAACCCTGATAGGCAGTTGGGCCGGAGTTTTTAAATTGCCGGCTCTGGGCAAGACCGGGATCGGCGTCAATCTGCGCTATCGCAATTCCAGCTTTGGCAATAATGAAGACGGCGGTGAAAACCGCATTCAGGGCAGCGCCTCCGGATACGGTATGGATTTCGGTTTGATGTGGCAGATAACGCCGCGCACCCGCGCCGGAGTATTTGCCCGCGATGTGGTCAATTCTATCAATTATGATAATGAAACCCTGGGCACCAGTTATTCCGAAGGCGTGCCGGCCGGGTTGATTTTCGGCATGTCACAAAAGATCACTATGCAATCCACAGTAGTGCTGGATTGGGAAAAAGCCCTGTATGAAGATGTCAGCGATAAAATTCACCTTGGCGCCGAAGTTACTTTTTTTAAAGTGATCATGTGTCGCGGCGGCATCTGGCAAAACATGAATGCCGAGGTCAACCGCAATTACAGCTTTGGCATGGGTTTGAATATGCTGGCCGGCAAGGTCGGTATTCAGTTTGATTTTGCCTATTTAATCAACGACCTGGCGCATACGCCAAGGGTGTCTTTATCTTTAACGCATTAAAAACTGTTTTTGTTTACAGGACTTTAATTATGAAAAAACTTTTTTATATAATGATTTTGCTGGGGATGGGTGCACAAATGCACGCCCAGGAAAATCCTGAAAATGCCCTGCTGTTTCTGCGCGGCGGCAACACCGAGGTCAAATTCTCTTATTATTCCCAGTTAATTTCCGGGATTGGCAATTCAATGGGGTACAAATCCAAGTCCCCCTGGGATGTGTGGATGAATCCCGCCAGTATGGTTACGTTTAACCGGATATTTGTCGGCCTCAATATTCAACCCCCGTTATGGATTGATACATCCGATTTTAGCGATTTTAATTCCACTATCGAAGATGAAATCGACGAGGCGATACAGGATTACAAGACCGCCGAAACGGAACTGGTATACCCGACGCTATCGGCTAAAGTTTTACACCAGGGCGGATTATATGGCTTTCAGTTCGTCAAACCAATTCGCCATCACAAAGGCGTCAGCATAGTCAGTTTTGAGATCGGTCAGCCGTTTTACATGAATATCAATACTTATAATGACGGCCTGGAAACCTTGCTCGAAACCCGTAAACAGGTGGGTGACCAGAACAAGATTATCCGCCTGCGCATGAACGCGCTGCTGCAATTAGATATGAATATCAAAGCAACGCAATACTCAGCCGGCTGGGCCCGCCGTATGAATCGTAATGTAGCGTTGGGACTAAAACTGGGCCGCACCCATGTTAAAGCCGATATGGTCGATGAAATGAAAATGGACGGCATAATGGAAACCGCCGGGACGGAATATGCTTTTAATGATCCCTATGATCCCCGCATTGATTTCAGCGCCGGTGAAACCAACCTGCTGGGACAAAAAGCAGTTATCGACTTTAACGGCGACGGCTGGCATAGTCAGGTAGGCGCGCTGTTCGCCGCCAATAAATCATTTGTGTTCGGGGTCGATTTCGACTGGCAATCAAATATCGATCTGTCCGGCAAAATGACTTCTATGCAATATAAAATTCCCGGATTAAATGAAGATATGTTGTTTGGCGGGGATGAAGATGATGTGCAGAATGGCGTAGCTGATGAAGAAGATCTTTTTGACGCCACTAAACTGGACCTGGCAAAACTGACCCTGACCGAACCGGTGCAAAACAAAACCAGCGATCATTTATTACTCCAGTTCCCCTCATCGCTGGGTTTGCAGGCCTCTTACCAGAGCCCGTTTTTTGAAACGACGCTGGGCATACGCAAATACTTTAACGCTTTTGGTTATGATTTTCTGGATGAAAAATACATGGCCAACCTGAATTTCGGTCTGAACCTGGCCCTGGTTATCGGCTCATTCGAACTCGATGCCAGCGCAATAAACGCCGAACTGGTGCAGGAAGTGTCCGGCGAAGAAAAAGAAGCCACGGTTACCTGGATTCCCGGCTTGTCGATGAAAACAGGGTTCATGATTGCCAAAAACTACCAGCTCGATACCCGGTTGTTTTTTGCCCCCATGCCCGGTATTGGCATTAAACTCGGTTACTTTTTTTAGGTCAGACGCCGGCCCATTTCTTTAAAATACGGGCAAATAACAGGGAAAACAGCAGGGCGATACCGACAAGTCCGGCAATATAGATCAGGATCGATTCCAGCCCCCTGCCATAAGTTACAAGCTGGTGAAACGCTCGCAGCGCCAGACCGGAGGGTAATATTAATGATAGTTTCTGCATCCATTGCGGCATGACTTCCATAGGCCACCAACAGCCGCTCAGGGCGGACATGACCAAAGCGAACATAATCGCAAAGCCGACCAGTTTTTCTTCTTCATTTATCAGGAAACCCAAACATAAACCGATAGCGCCAACTGTTGTGGCAAAAGCAATAACCAGCGCGCCGAGCGCTACAAATGACGGCCCATAATACACCCCAAAAACAAATCTTCCGATAACTAATAACAACAGAATTTGTACCAGTCCTACCAGGGAAACCCCGGCAAGTTTACCAATAAATAATTGTCCAAATGAAACAGGCGCAATACGAATACGACGGAGTAAACCGGCATTTTTTTCATCCTGCATCGCCGTGCCTGCATAAATAAAAACGACCATCATTGTGAACATAATGATATTGGCAGGCACCTGAAAGTTATAACCGGTAGGCATAATTTTATACAGACCGGAGTGCGAGGTTTCCAGGCGCACAAGCGGTTTACGGGCGGTCAGCGCCTGAATATTATCAGGAGTTAATTTTGCCCTGTTAATAGCCAGTTCCGTCAGATCGGCCAACAATAAAAAATAAGCCCGGCGGATGGCAAGGGTGGCTGTTGCGGCGGCTTCGAGATTGGCGTCAGGTCGTTTTTTTAAAATCAGGGAAACGGTATCCTGATTCATTAACGCCGTTGTAAAATGCTCCGGAATGATCAACATTCGCGTGGGACTTTCTGCCGGTTCAGTGGTCAGGGTATCGATTTCCAGGTTTTCCGAAGCCAACTTTTCGATCAATTGAGCGGATAAAAAACCTTTATCATGGTTGAGAATGCCCAGGTAGGCGGTATCACGGGAATGATCGTTCTCATATTTGAATACATTACCGAAAATTAAAATATAAATGCAGGGCATCAGCAGCATCCAGATCGCTGCCAGTTTGTCGCTGACCAGGATTCGCAAACTATGCAGGGCGATATTTACTATGGCTTTCACGACCGGAATTTCCTTTCATAGAGAATACAGGCGCCGGTATTCAAAAGGATGGCCAGGATTACTAGTATGATAAAATGTTCCGCCAACTGCCGGAGGCCAAAATTATAAATTAAAATCTTCTGTATACCATCCACTCCCCAAAAGACCGGGGATATAAAGGAAATCTGTTTGATAAACTGCGGCAGACTTTGCAGGGGGATCATGGCGCCGCCGGTTATGCTTAAACATATAATGAGCGCCGAAGCAATGGCGGAACCTTGCGCGCGGGTTTTAACCATGGAATAAAACAGGCTGATTATCCCTGTCATACTGGCTATTAGAATTGCTGAAAAGATCATGAATATGAGGATCTGCGGGAGTGTTATCGAAATTCTAAAAAACAACAGGGCAACTATCCAAACCAGGTAAAAAGCAGTGGCAGCCGATAAAAACAAAAAGATCTGTTTGGAAAGCACAAAATTCTGAACACTTACCGGGCCGGTGACAATACGGAACAGAGTAAGGTTTTCTTTTTCCCGGTATATATCACGCGCCAGGGTGTCCAGGTTGAACAATAAAAACATAACGATCATACCCGACAGCAGAAAAGCGAAAATATTAAAATCGGGTTGGGCTTTATCCTGTATTGAAACGGTTTTTTCCGTCAATTTAACAAGCGGCGGATTTAAATAATTACTCTGCTTGTTAAAAAGGGTTTTGAGAGCGATAATCAGGGGCGCAACCTGTTTTGCATCGGGCCATTCCCCGGCTTTGAACATCTCATTCACCATTTTAACTGGTCCGGCGGCGACGCGGAATAACCTGTCGGCGCCCAGGCAAAAGATTTTAACGGTTTCTTCCGCCATTTTGGGGGCAAATTGCTGTCCCGGATTTTTAACCAGCTTTACGGTACTGGATTTTTGTGCGATCAGCGAATCCTGGAAGCCGGTGGGAATGATCAGCAAAGCAGAGGCCTGGTCTTTTTCGATCAGCGTCCGCCCGGAATCGAGGGGAACTTGAGTTACCCTAAACATATCTGCCAGTTCGCCGCGGTTGAACATATTGATCATCATGTTGGAAACAAAGCTGCTGTCCTGGTCCACCAGCAACAACCTGACTTGAGGCAATATATTCTGCTTTTCCCGCGGTGAAAAGATCACACCCATGAGCAACGTAAAAAACAGCGGCATGGCAAGCATGATCAGGTATCCGGCAGGATTGGCCAGTTTGCGGTTTATATCTTTTTTTAACAGGGCTCTTATCAATCGCGTAATTCCCTTCCGGTCAGTTTGATAAACACGGAATCGAGGCTGGGCTCTTTGATGGACAGGTTTTCGATGACAAACCCGGATTTGCCTAGTTGTTCCAGGAACTGTCCGGTGCCAAAATGCGCCGGTAAACTATAAACCACTTCCTTATCGCGCAGTGATATGAGGGCAAGATTGGGTATCTCTTTGGGTAAACGTTCGGCCGCTTCGGCAGTAAAAATTCCATTAATTTTCAGGAACCGGTTTTCGCCAACGATTTTGGTAATGCTTTCTCTGGTGCCGCTGGCGAGAATACGGCCATAATCGATGATGGCGAGCCGGTCGCATAATTCTTCGGCTTCTTCCATATAATGGGTGGTATACAGAACAGTAGTCCCTTCGCGGGCGATCTGTTTAACCACATCGAGTATATTATGGCGCGCCTGCGGATCGATGCCGACGGTGGGCTCGTCCAGCAGCAGCAATTCCGGGTTGTGCAGCATACCGGCGGCCATATTCAGACGGCGTTTCATGCCTCCGGAGTAATTTTTAACCTTTTCTTTGGCACGGTCTTTTAATCCAAACAGGGTCAGCATGGCGTCTATGCGGTCTTTGAGCAGGGCGCCCTTTAAACCATATAACTGTCCCCAAAAGACAAGATTTTGTACAGCGCTGATCTCCTGGTACAGGGCAATATCCTGGGGCACTACGCCAAGATTTTTTCGCATTGCCGGCTCATCCGGATTCAGTTCAAAGCCGTTGATGCGGATCGAGCCGCTGTCCGGTTTGAGCAGCGAACAGATCATATTGATCGTAGTGGATTTTCCGGCGCCGTTCGGGCCTAAAAAACCAAACACTTCCCCGTGTTTCACCTCAAAAGAGATATGATCAACCGCGAGCTTGCCGTTAAAAGATTTGGTTAAATTTTCTACCTGGAGCATAATTCCTCTTATTCGTAATCGAGTTCCCGCAGCCGGGCTTCAAAAGCGCGTATTTGATTATTGTCTTCCAGCACGCCAATTTCCAGATTAAATACAGCTTTTCCGCCCGGCGGCAGCATGGTCAAAGCGTTGCGTTTTTGGGCATTAAATTGACCTTCCGGGTAGCAGTTCCCCGGCTCCAGCCCGACAATATATGCGCCCTGCCCCGTCATTTTCCATTGGGTAAAATAGGGTAATTCGTTCTTCAGGTATGTCAGGTAAACGCCCAACCCCTGGTTGCCGTTGAAATGACGGTTAACAACCGCCGTATTAACAATGCCATTCTGATCCACATCATGATCAATGTAAAAACATTGCTCTTTAAAATCCGCAGCCGGTTCGGTAAAGGAATCAAAGTTATCGACGCCGGCTTCGGCAATTTTATCTCGCGGTTCCATATCTTCAATGACTGCAACAAATTCCGTATCCTTGTCCAGTACCGGGTAACCAATATTACAGTGATATAAAAGCATCAGCGGCGCTTCTTCAAAACCCTGGTTTTGGATTTCATCTTTGATCCAGATTCTGGATTCGCCGAGGCGGGCGTAGATATTGCGTCGCAGCGCCAAATTGGGACCAAACAACCGGGCTTCGCGGATTTCTCCTGATGCGCCCAGCATAAAGTCGTCATTTTGCCAGTCCGCGCCAAAAGAGACATTTTTTGCCGGGGTATTGGAAATGCGGCCATGCAATCCCCAGGCCTCTTCCAGTTTGTCCTGTGGTGTGCCGACATTGGATAGTCCGCAGGTGGTCACCAGTCCGCCGGGGAACGACCACAGCCAGCCGGTGTTATAGGGATCATAAAAAGCGGGCGCCACCGGGCCGGACGGTGAATGCCAGCACAGCGATGCGCCTCTGAATTTGGCGTCATAGATATCAAAACCCCGGTCGGTCAGCACTGTAAATGATAAACCACTGCCGGTGTTAAACTCCAGAGCGCGGACACCCCGCTCATTGCCGTTAGCCAGTTCAACGGGTCGCACCCCGGCTAACTGCCCCATGTCGCCAATGCGCGACAGCAATTCCTGTTTGCTATAATTTTTACCAAATAACGACGTCATAATTCCCTCTGTTTTACTTGTTTACGCAATTAGGTTGTAATTGTTACGACAGGGAACGATATTTTTGCTGCTCCTGAAATGTAACCAGGGTTTTGGGCGGCACCGAAGCGGTAATCCAGGTATTGGCGCCGATAACGGAATCGTGACCGATAATTGTATCTCCGCCCAGGATCGTAGCGCCGGAATAGATCGTTGCCCGGTCTTCAATAGTAGGATGCCTTTTTCCGCCTTTAACTATAGTGCCGTCCGGCTTTTTCTTGAAACTGAGCGCGCCCAGGGTAACGCCCTGGTATATTTTAACATTATTGCCGATTTGCGAAGTCTCGCCAATGACCACGCCGCTGCCGTGATCGATAAAAAAATGGCTGCCAATTTCCGCGCCGGGATGAATATCAATACCGGTGCGACGATGCGCCCATTCCGACATCATGCGGGGGACAAGTGGTATATCCATTTTATAAATTTCGTGCGCTACACGATGAGTGGCAATTGCATATACATAGGGATAGCACAGGATGACTTCCTCGGTAGATTTGGCCGCCGGATCGCCGTCAAGGCCGGCCTTAATATCCATTTTCAGGGCCGAACGGATATCCGGAATTTTTCGGATTAACTCCAGGGCGCTTTGTTCATGACAATTTTTACAAGTTTTGGTAACTTTGTATTTCTTTTTGGCAAACTCGCACGCCCGACAAAATTCATCCGTGCAGCGCAGGAACAATGAATCGATAGAGCTTTGCACAAAAAAAGAAATGTTGGAACGGGCCGGCATACGGTTACCGAAATAACCCGGAAACAGAATTTGCATAAAATCGTCCAGTATTTCCACAATGTGCTGCAAAGTAGGCAGATTGGCGCCGTCGATACGGTTAATACCGCCATACTTGTCATACGTGGCGACGATTTCATCGGAAATTTTTTCCAATTCCTGACTGGTAGTAGACATACTAAAATTCCTAAAGTTTTTTTAAAACTATTAATGAAGGATCATCCCGGCAGCTGATTTATCCAGATACCAGAGTAATTGTCCGTTAAACGGACAGATCTGCGTCGCCGGATAGTTTTTCTTGTTGACCAATATATCGTGAATGACCCGGGCTTTGTTTTCGCCCGCCACAAGGAAAATAATGTTTTTTGCGGAATTTAGCAACGGAAACGTAAAGGTAATCCGCCATTTGGACATTTTTGTTACCAGGTTTGCCGCGACCAGGCGCTGCTGTTCATGCAGGGCGGCTGTTTCGGGGAACAGCGAGGCGGTGTGGCCGTCGTCGCCGAGCCCCAGCAGGATCAGTTCGAAACGGGGGATGCCCGATCCCGGCAGTTCACGGTGAATTGTGTTTTCATATTCGGTCGCTGCTTGCACGGGGTCGGTATGGATTGTCGGCGCCGGGTATATGTTTTTTTCAGGAATGTGCAGTGGCTGTAACAGGTGTTGCCGGGCCATCCCGGCATTACTGTCCGGATGATCCTCCTGTACATAGCGTTCGTCGCTCCAAAAGAACCACACCTTGCTCCAGTCAATTGCCGCATTATAATGCTGAACCAGGGCATTGTATAAAATTTTTGGCGTTGACCCGCCGGACAATGCCACGGTAAACCGACCATGCCGCTGTATGGAATCATTCCCCAGTTTAACAAACTGTTCCGCAACAGCGCAGCTCAGTTCGTTCACGTCATTATAAATATGACAATTAGTAAATTTCTGCTTTTCCATCAGTTCCTGCGGTCAATAGTTTATACACCTGCTGCACAGCGCCCAGATAAACTTTATCTTCATATAAATTATCGAGTTCGGCGCACAGCAAATGCGCTTCATCCGGCGCCGGGTTGCGGATTTTATTGACAAATATCAGTTGATCATCCTTTTTTGCTATTGTGGTAATTTCATTTTCTGCGCCCTGTTCCGCTGTAAAAACCAGACTGTCGCCGTTTACCGGTTCTAAATTAATGGTAACCGCAACCAGTTCTTTACCATGGATTGCCTTCCCGTCCGGTTTACAACAGACAACAACAGGCCGGCCTTGCGGGGTGATAAATGTATACTCTCCCTCTCTGCCCGACAAATGTCGCCATTTGAGCAGGAACGCCAGCCAACCGGTTAACAGGTGTGCCGGCAGCGACACCCCGGCGCCGCTGTAGCGAATATCAATCGAACTAGTATTTCTTAAAAGTTCAGGGCCGTTCTGCCCATCAAAAAAGCCGGCAATCGCTTCCCGCCAGCCGGTAAGGGCCGCCCAGGTCATATCGCTGACCTTGCTCATTTCGGCAGTTTTAAGGATGGCCCCGGCCATTTCGTAAAGTGCCTTTACTGTTGGCAGCGATGCCGGGCTGTGCAATATAACCCGTTCAATATTTTTATGAAAATTACTGAACGCCGGACTGTGCAGCACCAGATTATTTGGAGTCCACAAAAAAACCGGCAAATCCGGCAGCAGCAATGGCAGCAGGGCGCCGGGTAAATACCTTTTCCCAGCCGGGCCGGTTTCCAGACTAACCAGTTCACAGCAAATCTGCTTGCCGTCGTAGCGGGGCGGCTGACAAAAAGCGGTTATAGTTGCAGTGATCTGCGCCGACGGATTGTTACGGTCAATATAAACAATAATGATCCGGCCGGGATGATGCAAGGTTAATTCCGGCACATGCTGAAAAATCACCGGCAGCCGGTCGGGCGTATTACAGGTTATGACCAGGTTCAGGGTACTCGCTTTGAGCACCGCATCCGGGTTACTGCTATCGGTGGTTTGTTTCCAGATTTCCCGGAATTCCTGCTCAATACGGGATAATTCCACGCTGATCCCGGGGAATTGCAGTTCTGCGCGGCCGGTCATAGCCGCCTCCAGGCGCGGCGATCCCGTTTCAGCAGTTCTTCCGCTTCGGCCGGGCCCCATGAGCCGGCCGAATATTGGGGGAGAACAGAAAGTTTTTGCCCATGTTCGAGCGCCGGGGTAATGATTTCCCAGGCGCGCTCGTTTTCATCGGCGCGGGTGAACAGGGTGGAATCGCCGATCATGGCGTCGAGTAGCAGGCGCTCATAGGCATCGGGCGGGGTTTCGCCAAAACTGGTGCCGTAGCGGAAATCCATAGTCACCGGACGGATATTGCCGCCGGGACCCGGTACTTTGGAATCGAATTTTAATGAAATCCCCTCGTCCGGCTGGATTTTCAAGGTCAGCACATTGGCGGCAATTTCATCCCGCGCCGCCACGCCGAATATTTGCAACGGCGCTTCCCTGAACTGGATGGCGATTTCGGTTACCCGCTTGGGCAGCCGTTTGCCGGCGCGCAAATAAAACGGCACCCCGGCCCAGCGCCAGTTATCGATATATAATTTCATGGCAATATAGGTGGCGGTTATCGAGTCGGGCGCAACGCCCTCTTCCTGCAAATAACCGGACAAGTCTTTGCCCAGCAGCGAACCGGCGGCGTATTGTCCGTAGACAATTTTTCTATCGATATCTTCCGGGGAGAGCGGTTTTACCGCTTTGAGTACCTTGACTTTTTCATCACGCACGGCGGTAGCGTCAAAGGCGGCGGGCGGCTCCATGGCAAACAGGCTGAATAGTTGCAAGATATGGTTCTGCATGATATCGCGGATAATGCCGGTTTCTTCATAAAAGCGGCCGCGTCCTTCCACGCCCAGGGTCTCCGCAACGGTGATCTGCACATGGTCGATATAACGCCGGTTCCAGACCGGTTCAAATATACCGTTGGCAAAACGGAATACCAAAATATTCTGTACGGTTTCCTTGCCGAGATAATGGTCGATACGGTATATCTGTTCTTCACGAAACACCCCGCCGACCACGCCGCTCAGCTGCATGGCGCTGGCCAGATCATGACCGAATGGCTTTTCGATGATGATGCGTGTCCAGCCGTTATTACTATTGGCCAGGCCGGCCGCGCCCAGGTTTTGGACGATCGCTTCATACTGCGAAGGCGGGGTAGCCAGGTAAAATAAACGATTGGCCGGGACCCCGTTCTCGGCTTCATAGCGTTGTAATACCCCTGCCAGTTGCCGGTGCGGTTCAATTTCGGTAAAATCACCCTGGTGGTAATGAAGCAGGGCCAGGAATTGTTCCGCCTGGCGGTCATTGACAGCAATTCCGGCAAATTCCTGCAAACCCTGGCGCATATCGGCGACAAAATCGGCAGTGGTTTTGGGCCGGCGGGCAAAAGCGATGATCCTGAACTGCTGCGGCAGCAGTTCCTGTTTGAACAGGCTGAACAGGGCGGGTATTAATTTGCGTTTGGTCAGGTCGCCGGTGGCGCCCAGGATGATCAGGGTACAGGGTTGCGGCAGTCGTTTCAGCCGCATTCCCTGGCGCAGCGGATTATCGTTAATGATTGTGTTCATGCCGAATCCTTGTGAATTACACTGTGTGTTGTTTTGATTAACACCTTGTGTATATGCAAAATTCCGGTGTTATACTCAAGGTAACAATTTTTTCAATTACAGTAAATAGTGCACATATAGTTTGGCTATATTGGTATCATGAACGGGGTATTTATTACCAGCAGGCCCGGTCATCGAGTAGGTTTTTAGTGTGGTCCACCTGGGGCACGGGACTGCTATAAAGACAAGACTATGACTCCGAACCGGTATGGGCTTGTGCTGTATGTGCGGAGAGGTGGGCTACACTTTGTTGCGGAGATGTGCTACGCACCTTGGACTTGCTATTTTCAAAAAACAGTGTACTTGGCTATTCAGCATATTTTAGGTATCGAGCTGCGCCGAGGCGGACTACTCAACGACCGGTTTTTTTAATATATTACGGTCTTCGAGTAGTCCCGTTGCTTTATCTTTCGGGACGTATCGAGATGACGGTTGTGTTCGCTTCGTCAGGCATGTTATTCCGAGGAGCTTGTGACAAGGAATCTTTTTATTGCTATCCGGGCGAAGCATCTTTACCGGGACCGGTTGACTTGAAAAGTTAGTCCGGAACAGATGCTTCGCCCCTACAAAAAAATGTTTTCCGGTGCGATCAGTGTTAGAAATGTGCTACGCACCTTGAACTTGCTACTTTCAAAAAACGGCGTATATTTAGCTATTCAGCATATTTTGGGTATCGAGCAGCGCCGAGGTGCGTAGCACATAGTTGTCTGTGGCATAAATAGTAGGTCACGCCCCACCCTGCCCACTGAAAGCTGACAGCTGACAGCTTATATACACCCTCTTTACTCAATCCCCAGCATCGGCAGCGTCTGGCGCAGCGAGTGGATCAGCGGCGCGCCGCAATCCTGCAAACGCTCCGGGGTATGATGCCCGTTGGTAAACAATACCACATCCACGCCAATCTCCCGCGCCACCTGGCAATCGTGGGTGGTATCGCCAATGTACAAAAACTGCTGCGGCTTTAGACTCTGGCGCTGCATGTATTCGCGGGCAATGCCAATCTTGCCGTCCGCATAATGATGATTCAACCCGGTCAGTTCATTAAAATAGCCCTGCAGGCCAAACAGTTCCACCCCGGCGTACAGCATTTTCACATCCGCCGCGGAGAGAATGGACTGGGTGAACCCCGCTTTTTGAATTGCGCCCAGCACATATTTCACATCTTTATGCAGGGTACATTCGTGCCAGCGCCGGTAATAATTGTTGATATACTCGGTGCCCACCACTTCGAACGGTACCTTATCAAACTCAAAGCCGATGCGTTCATAATAATCGCGCACCGGAAAATCGAAATGCTGCTGATAGTCCCCGTAAGAAAGTTTTGGTTTACCGTATTTTCCCAGCAGTTCGTTGATCACATCCACACACAGCCACATATCGTCCAGCAGCGTGCCGTTCCAGTCCCATAAAACATGTTTGTATTTTAAAGACAAAGAAAACTCCTGATTGTGAAAATATTTGATCTATCCATGTAAACACTTGGCCTGTTAAAAGCATCTTAATGCCGGTTGCAGCCCTTAATTCTTTGTATTAATAACCAATCCACAGGAGGGTAGTAATTAACCCGTCGTCAGTTTGCCGTTCCGTTCAGAATAACAGAATATAATTAAATTTTTCCAACATTGCTAAAAAATTGTTATCGCTTTGGTCTGTGGTTTTTTATTTGTATATTTTACCTGTTATTATCCGGGAGGATTATATGCAGGTTGACAATCCGTCGCCCAGTAGTTTTTTTGTTGCCGTTATGTTGTTCTTTATATTCCTGGTAACCATACTGCCGTTATACACCATGGGCTTTTTTACAGATCCATCGGTTATGCAGCCGATAGCTATTCCTTTCTTTTTAACGCCGTTGGTTATTTTTGTGTTGATCATTCATGCCGGTTATCACACGGAATATCAATTAAACGAAAACACCCTGGATTTGCGATGCGGCTGGCTCATAAAAGGCAGATATCTTTATAAAGATATAGAGGCGGTCACCCCGGTGCGGTTCAATAGCCGGACGTTGGGCGCAAGTTACAGGCAAAAAGGCTTTTGCAACCGGTTTACCAATGGCTTGTGTCTGCACATTGGCAAGGATAAAGTCTTTATAAGTCCATCGGACAATGAGCGATTTCAATTCGAATTGCAATTAAAAATTCAACATTTGAAAAAATCTCTGGCGGAATAAGCACGATTTCCATAAAACTCCGGTTAAACTCCAAAAGAAAAAAAATTTTGTGATCTTCATCAAGTGTAAACTGTAACTTGATCGTATTTACTGCGTAAGAGTAACATTAATTAAGGTAGCAATTTATCAAATTATGGGAGTAATATGTTCATGAAAAAACTGATCCTTTTGATCCTTTTAATTGTATTGCAAAGCGGTTCCCTCCTGGCCGGCACCATCCATGGGTTTGTCCGTGAAAAGGCCAACAAAGAACCGGTAATAATGGGCAATGTCTGGATCAAAGACACCAACATCGGCACCACTACCAACATGAAGGGCTATTACGTCCTTCCCACGCTGTCGCCGGGAACGTATCAAGTCTGCTTCCGGTACATCGGCTTTAAAACCGAAATCAAGAATGTAACTATTATCAACGGCGACGACCTGACCCTGGACGCCGAATTGGAAGTGGAAGCGATCCAGATGCAGGATGTAGTTGTGGAAGCGGAGCGCGATAAACGCGAACTGGATATTAAACCGAGCCAGATCGCCATGCAGGTGCCACAGCTTATGAAAATTCCGGCCGTGGTCGAAGCCGACCTCTTCCGTTCATTACAAATGCTGCCCGGCGTTGCTACCTTGTCCGATTTCTCCGCCGGTTTATATGTGCGTGGCGGCAGCCCGGATCAGAACCTGATCCTGCTCGATCATATCGATGTTTACAACCCCAATCACATGTTCGGTTTTTTCAGCACCTTTAATACCGATGCGGTCAAATCCGTTGAACTGCTCAAGGGAGGCTACCCCTCGCAATATGGTGGTCGTCTCTCCTCGGTGTTGAATGTGGTGAATAAAGAAGGTAACCGCGAAGAGTTTCAGGGTGTAGCCCGTCTCAGCCTGCTCAGCGCCAGCACCACCCTGGAAGGGCCGTGGAAACATGGTTCATGGATGGTTTCCGGCAGAAGGACCTACCTGGAACTGGCGGAAAAACTGGCGAACTTTGACCTGCCCTACTATTTTTACGACGGTCACGCCAAGTTCAACTGGGATATTGACCCAAACAACCAGGCCAGCATCAGCTTTTATGCCGGCAACGACGTTCTCGACCTCTCCAGCGGCGGCACGGATATTAAACTGGACTGGGGTAATAAAACCTTTTCCAGCCAGTGGACACACCTGTTTAGCAGCCGACTCTTTTCTCACTTTGTGTTTGCCGGCAGCCGCTTCGACAGCGATACCAAGGTAAAATTTGATGAAGTTGAATTCGGCATCAAAAACCAGGTGTCGGATGTGGCTCTTAAAGGCATGCTGACCTATACACCCACCAGCAATCATTCCATGGATTTTGGCTTTGAAACCAAATTTGTGGATTTTGATCTGAAATACCGAGTTGTCGATACTGATTATCTGAATTCATTCGAAGGCAATTATAACTGCCTGTTCCTGCAGGATAATTACCGCATTACCCCGCTCACCATTTTGCAAACCGGTATCAGGGTCGATCACTACACCGACGGCAATTACGTTCGTTTCGATCCCCGCGTTTCGCTAAAACGTATCATCACAGATGAAATCAACGTCACCGCCAGTACCGGCCGCTATCACCAATTCCTGAACCTGGTGCAGCAAGGCGGGATGAGTTTTGCGGACATGTGGTTTCCGGTCGACAAAACCTTTAAACCGGGCAAAGCCGATCATTATATATTGGGCTTTAATTATGACAACAAGAGAACCTTTGCCATCAGCCTTGAAGGCTATTATAAAAAGTACCTGAACATCGCCGAATACCGCACCTATCGCGCAGCCGATGAAGATATTGAAAATCAGACCGCAGCGCAAAACTTTTTGAGCGGCACCGGCAATGCCTATGGTATGGATGTTTACCTGCGCAACAACTTGTGGAAATTTGAAGGCTGGCTGGGTTATTCGCTGGCCTGGACCAAAAAACAAGTCGATAATTTCAACTACGGGCTGGAATATTATCCTACCTATGATCGTCGCCATACCTTTACGCTCATCGAGGATTACCGCCTCAGTAAAAAATGGCGCCTGAATATCGCTTTTAAATACGGCTCCGGCCAACCCTATACCGAAGCCACCGCCCGTTATGCCGTTGCGGACCAGGAAGGCCGGATTTACAACAAAACCCTGGATGGTAAAATGAATTTTTACCGCCTGCCGGATTATCACAGGCTGGATATTGGGTTGTTTTATAACACCCACCTGATGTTTACAAAGCTGCCGATGGAAGCCTATATCCAGATCATTAACGTATATAACCATAAAAATGTCTGGTTCCGGGATTATGACCTGGCGAAAAACCCCGCCGAGGTTGAAGATTTCAGCCAGATCCCGTTTTTGCCAACCTTTGGCTATACCATACACTTTTAACAGGAGCTAAACTATGAAATTAATATATAAACTGATCTTTGCCTTACTGAGTATTACATTGTTGCTGAGCGGCTGTGAAAAGAATCCCGCCGCACCCGAATATCAGAAAGAAGTTACCGTATTCGGCTATCTCTGGGGAAACGAGAATCTGACAGAGAATCATGCTATTATGATCTCCTATACCCGTCCGGTTACCGAATATTATGATCCGGCGAATGCGGCTATCAAGGGCGCCAATGTAACCCTGACCGAATCGGCCAGTGGAGTTGTAACCCAATTGGTGGAATCTACTACTAAACCGGGCTACTATTATAACAGCGCCCTCTTGATCAAACCCAGGTCCACCTATACGCTAACAGTAAAAACCGGCTCGGAAACCGTGACCGCCGTAACTACAGTGCCGGCAGAGTTGGAGATCGAAAGCGACCTGAAAACCGATTCACCCAATGTTGAAAACGATACCAACCTGGGGTATAGAAAGCCGATTTTTGTACAAAACGAAAACCCCGACCAGTTGATTATGGTGGAAATGTACTGCAACGAGGCCTGGAACAATGCGGAATATATCTACCCGTTTGGTAACGACAAATATCCGCAAAGTCAGGATGAATACGACAGCGGCGGCAACGGTGAACCACGCCGAATTTTTGCGCTGGTCAAAATGTCCGACCTGACGGCTCCCGATTTTGAGAATAAAAACACCATCTATTGGTATGCATCCATGATCGTATTCTATGGCTCCAATACGCTCAGCGTACTGGCGATTGACGACAATATGCACCATTATATGACCAAAGAGCACCCGGAGATATCCGGCGGTATACAGGGCGGTATCGGCCTGTTCGGCTCACTGTGTGGGTCAAAATATAATTTGCAAATCGTAAAATAATTCAGAAAAGTTGCCTGCCATACCAATACCCGGTGTGGCAGGTATTTTTTTATTTGTGTTTCATTACAATCAGGGTCATATCGTCATGGGGTACGGCAGCGCCGCGAAAACCGGCAATTCCCTTTAAAATCATATTTTGAATATCAGCAGCGTCAAGATCGGCATTGGCGCAAACTATCTTTTCCAGCCGTTCTTCGCCAAACTCTTTTTTATACTGATTCATGGCTTCGATCAGTCCATCCGTATACAAAACAATAATATCACCTTTTACCGTTTTCAGATTAAGCGCTTCAAGGTTATTGGCAAATAACGAATTGGGCGTTAAACCGATTCCCAGTCCGCGCGGCACCAGTTGTGTGCAGGTGTGGTTAACCGCAGAATAATGCAGAACCGGTAAATGTCCGGCGCGGCAAAGGTTTATTTCATTGTTATTGATCAATTCGATAATTGAAGAGGTCATAAACACCTGCGGAGGCAGCACCGGTGCGAGTTTGTCATTCAAATCTACCAGGTATTGTTTAATGCCGGTTTCAGTTTTCAGGCTGGTCATTATCGTATGCACCTGCACCATATATAAAGCCGCTTCCATGCCCTTGCCCGATATATCCGCAATGAGTACTTTGAGCTTATCGTTAACCGGTTTCCCCTCAATAAAATCACAAAAATCGCCGCCGACCTCGCGGGCCGGCTCGGTAAAAAAGACAATATCATAAAAAGCATTCAGCGGCGCTTTTTCGGGCAATAGGCGGGTTTGAATTCTGCGCGCCACATCCAATTCGTCTTTGGCGGTAATTTTATCGGCAAGTTCCGCCGCCAATAAAATATTGACTATGGCAAAGCCGATAAAACAATGAAAAAAATTGCGGGTCCAAATGCCGGAAATAAAAAAATACAGGGCAAAAAAGTAAACCACCCGCCGCGCCGGCCGTAACTTTAGAATAAAGGCAATGAACAGGTTCTTTATAAAACTCAGCATCCGCCGCAAACCCCTACGGCTTTGGGGGTATTTTCGCATCTCCTGGGTATAGAACTCGAATATGCCCGGTACATCGGTTCGAAAAAGATGCTCCATCTCGGCAAAACTGAGGTCGCTGGTTAATATCTGGTATGCACGTTTTATTTTTCTGAACAAAACAAACATCCTTTTCTGCTGTAACTAAAATAAAAAATCCGTTTTGATTGTTAATATAAAATGAATGGAGCTTTTATGCAATTGATTTTTCATAATGCTTTGTCATCAAACCTGAGCTGTATATTTTACGCATAAAACCGGCCCGGGATTCACTTGCACAAAGCTATTAAAATGGAGAATAATATGAACAGACGCACTTTTATTAAATCAACCGTAGCCGGAGGCAGCATGTTAACCTTGTCCGCTTTACTGAATTGTTCATCTAGCTCGTCATTACAGCCTCTTCCCAAAAGAACGCTGGGCGCAACCGGTGAAAGCCTGTCAGTGATCGGCTTTGGCGGCATCCTGGTCATGAATGAGGAACAGACCTCCGCCAACAATGCTGTAGCCCAGGCCTTTGCCCGCGGTATCAATTACTATGATGTGGCGCCGTCTTACGGCAACGCCCAGGAAAAACTTGGCCCGGCGCTAAAGCCCTGGCGTAACCGTTCATTTCTGGCCTGTAAAACCGGGGAACGCAGCAAAGAAGGCGCTGAAAAAGAACTGCACGAATCCCTCGCCATGATGCAAACCGACCATTTCGACCTATACCAACTGCACGCCCTGACAACTATTCAGGATGTGGAAACCGCCTTTGGACCCAACGGCGCTATGGAAGTGTTTGTTAAAGCTAAACAGGATGGTAAGGTACGCTTTCTCGGCTTTTCGGCGCATTCGGAACAAGCCGCCCTGTTGGCTATGGAAAAGTTTGCTTTCGACACGATCCTGTTCCCGATCAACTTTGCCGCCTGGTTAAAAGGCAATTTCGGCCCGACAGTAATTGCCCAAGCACGGGAAAAAGGCATGGGAATTTTAGCGCTCAAAGGGCTGGCGCACAGCAGCATTGCTCAAGATGCACACAAGCCTTTTAAGAAATGCTGGTACAATCCCATTCCGGTTGATGATAAAAAACTGGCGGACCTGGCATTGCGCTTTACCCTGGCGCAGGGCGTAACCGCGGCAATTCCTCCAGGTGAGCAAATGTTTTTCCCGCTGGCGCTGGAAATAGCCGCCAACGCCGCTCCTGTAACTAAAGCTGAAATTGAACTGCTTCGGCAAACTGCCGCAGGTCTGGAGCCGCTCTTTACTAATGTATGATCGTTGTCTAGTTACCCCCCAGCAGCGCTCAAATATAATTCTGATATAATATTGTACCTGAACATCTAAATTGAGAGTAAAAAAGTTGCGAGTATGATTTTTAAAAAACGATGGGCAATGTCCAACTATTACTTTTCCGGCATTTCTTAGCCATTAATACCAAATTAATCAATATTTTATGTATAGTATCAGACATTGCCCATCCTACATGTTTATTATCAAAAAAATCAGTGTTAAAAAAAGTAATTGTTCATTTTAGAAATTCAGGTTGTATTTTATAAACTGTATCAAATATCATTTAAAGATTTTTTTCTTATTTGAGCGCTGCGGAAAGTATAACCTCTTTCCATAAAATCCCAAAGATAATAATAATCCGGCAAAAGAAGATAGTATTTGACCGATATCTTTCTGCAAGTGTGCTACTATTTACCGATTTTTTCCTTTTAATACCATCACTCCGCAAATAGTATGGAATGTAATAAAAAACTCTTTTCATTACTTGTATTTTTCATATAGAATTTGATTATTATCCACCACATACAATATTGGCCTGTTTTCCCTTGTATTTAAAAATTTTTACAATTTTTTACACTTTTCTCTTTGAAATAAGTTTTTTTTATATAAATTAATGCCCGAATATACTTGCACATTTATGGAAATGATTAAACTAATCCTTTCCCGTATTTCATTATTTTATAAGGAGATGTTACATGTTAAGAACTGCCCGTTTTGGCGTGGTGGTGATGGGTTTATTCACACTTGTACTGGTATTGATGAATGGCTGTAAACAACAGCCGGCTCCGGTTGAAGAACCGGCGGCTTTTACTGCAATTGTTCAGGATATGCAGGCATTGTTTACAATTCAGCCGGCTACTCAAAAACTGCTGGTTATTGACCCGGTTAAAGGCGACAGCCTGAATGGCTTTGAAGCCAAAGTTACCGGCAATGGCGTAACTTTAGCAGATGCTTTTGTTAAAGCCGATTCGTTAAAAAAATTACTGGTTGCAAAGGGCTGGGTTGCAGATAGCTTGTACCAGGCCGATGGCCCGCAAGGCTCTTTTACCGGCTTTCACCAGGGCAAAGATCTGTGTCTGGTCAGCTCCGAATGGGCTCCGGCAGACAGCGTTGTCGTGCCGCAAGATCAACCCCTGCTGCAGGAAAATTTGGCTCCCGAACAACGCAATTATACTGTCGTTGTTCAATATGCCGCCGGTATTGTTGAAGCAGCTGTCGCAGCAGTTGACAGCGTAGCCGCCGATACCACCACCGCAGTGGCGCAGTAGAATATATTCTGGCAAATTTACCCGGATTTGTTACGCCGGATATAACTTTGCTTTAATTTCATATTCAACACAAAAAAGGACGATTGTAATTAGCAATCGTCCTTTTTTTATATTCAGTCTAATCAGCTATCTGTTCGGTTAAAACTTTTTCACTGCCGGCTTAAAACACACCCCCATCATTCTTTCAGGGTTATGGTAATTGCACAGTAACCCACACTTCTTCCGGTTTAAACATATCTTGCATATCTGCTGGTCCTCCTCCCGGGCCACCGGGCCCACCCATACCGCCAGGCCCCATCCCATCGCCGCCGCCTCTGCCGCTGCGACCGCCGCCCATTCCACCGCCCGGTGCGCCGCCTTCATCCATTGGCGGACGCATGGACGACATATCCACTTTTTCACCCAATTCCAGGCATACTTTAAAATTTTTTCCGGGCTTGCTCACCAGGGAATAAGGGTTATCGGGCCGGATAGGTATCCTGAACTCGAAACACAATTCGCCTTTTTTCATACCAGCTGAAGCGGCGATGCCATTTACATCGCTCCAGGGCAGTTTTTCTCCGGTTTTTTCAATACAAAGTACCGGCGATATCAATTCCATCGGAAAAGAGGGCGACTCCTTAGTTCTTTCCCGGCCAGTATCCCGGTCATTGGTTCGTTCCATCCTGTCCGGCCTTGAACCGGGCTGCGGGCGCTGCATCGGGAATTTAATGCCATATTCCTTTTTCTTTTTGCCTTCATGATGCCACCACAGGGTTGCTCCGCCCATCATCACCTTGCGGGTCAGGTCCTGTTCCGGAAAACGAAACATCAGGATCAGCGATGAATCATCATGTGCTACTCCCATCATCCCGTCCAGGTCTTCAATATATGTGGTCATCAAATCGCTCCAGTCATTATCCTTGCCATCGATAATAATAGCGCCGACCGGCTTTTCACTAGCAGCTGTGTTATAAATCATTACGGCTCCGCACATAAACAGGGCTAATAATACAACAAAATTTCTTTTTATCACTTGCTACCTCCTTTTTATTGAACCGGTATGACCGGTGTTTCTTTAATTCCAGCGAACCCGGTATATTTTCTACTTGGTCAGAGTCATGCGTCGTACCAGTTGTTCCCCACCGGCATCGATGCGATAAAAATACAATCCGCTTGGCGCCGGTTCGCCATTTTCCAAAACGCCGTTCCACATACAGGCATAATTACCACCGCTCTGGTAAGAATCGATCAAGGTTCGCACCAGTTGCCCGTTGATATTAAAAACTTGAATTTTGACATTTTCCGGCTTGGCCAGGGCATAACTGATGCGGGTATGCGGATTGAAAGGATTGGGGAAATTAACACTGCCGGCTATTATAGTATTGTTTACACCGGTACTGTTCGAACTAGTATCATCGGATTCATTATTACTTTCATTCTCCGTTTTTGGCGGGGTAATGCCAAATTCCAGCAACAGGACATTTACAGCTTGACGGATTTCTTCCGGGGACGTCCCCTTCTCTTTCAAGTCCTGAACCTTTGTGTGAATCTTTTGTTTTTGTTCAGTCGTTAATTGTTCCATTATCTCGCGTGAAAGCTGCCTAAGCGGAGGTTCGGGGCGTTCAATACCCCATTTGTCCAGCAGGGCATCAACTGCAGCCCGTACTTCTTCCCGCATTTTACCGGCGTCGCGTAATTGTTTAATGGTATTTTCCAATTCGGCGCGTTGTTGCTCGCTTAATTGCGCCATCAGGCCGCCGCCAAACGGGCCATGCGGGGGTTCAGGGCGTTCAACACCCCATTTGGAAAGCAGCGCCTCAACCGCCTGGTGAATCTCGTCGCGGCTTGTGCCGGTCTTGCGTAACTGTTCGATGGTATTTTCCAACTCGGCGCGTTGTCGCTCGCTTAATTGTTCCATCAATCCGCCGCCAAACGGGCCATGCGGGGGCTCGGGGCGTTCTATCCCCCATTTGGAAAACAGCGACTCAACAGCCAGGTGTATCTCGTCACGACTCGTATCGGTCTTGCGTAACTGTTCGATGGTAGTTTCAAACTCGGCGCGTTGTTCAGCGCTTAACTGTTCCATCATACCGCCGCCCAAAGGCCCTTGCGGGGGTTCGGGGCGTTCTACACCCCATTTGGAAAGCAGCGCCTCAACAGCCTGGTGTATCTCGTCACGGCTCGCACCGGTCTTGCGTAATTGTTCGATAGTAGTTTCCAACTCGACGCGTTGTTCAGCGCTTAACTGTTCCATCAAACCGCCGCCTAACGGGCCATGCGGCGGTTCGGGGCGTTCAATACCCCAGTCTGCAAACAGGGAATCAACTACGACTTTGATCTGCGCATGAGACTTGCCGCTCTTTTCAAACTGTGCAATCGTACTATCAAGTATGGCTTGTTGTTCCCCGCTCAACATTTCGTGCAAGAATCCCTTGCCCGGGGGTTTGGGCATGAATTGCATATCCCCCGGACTCGGTTCTTCCCATTGACTGTAGCTACTTTTAATAAATATCGTCAGAACAAGGGTAATTAATACTGCCAATAATACATCAAAAAACTTTGTTTTCATATTGATCTCCATTCTGGTTTATCCACTGCTCACTATCTTGGCAGTTAGACAACCGGAGATCAAAGTTCATTCCGGTTTTCGGTCTCTGTCCGGCCAACGCGGCCGCAGGCTGTCCGGTGGAGCGCCGGGGGGCATTCTTTGCGGCGGCCAGGGCCCACGAACGCCCAGTGGCGGAGCGCCGGGACCGGGAGGCATATTATTCCTTCTTTCCTTCAAACGCCGGATTTGTTCTTTGGTTAAGATTGGCTCCAGTTGCGTTTGCATGGAATCGACTAATGCCCGGATATCGCTGCGATGTTGTTCCGTTAACTTTTGAAATTTGGGTAAAAATTCCGTCAGGACATGGTGAATCGAATCGCGTTGCGCCTCGCTGTTGGGTTGGATAATGTCTTCATGAAGATGCATAAAAGCATCGCGTTCGCGAAAATCGGCAAACCGGGGTCTGCCCGGTTTATAGAGCTGTTTCATTCCCAGCGCGCCTATAGCCATACCGATAAACAGCGTTGCCAGAATAATAATGGCTGATTTCAATTGTACATTCATAAAATTTCCTCCAATGAAGACGCAAACGCCGATCCCAATACATCATCGAGCGTCATTTCCGATACAGTTTCACTGGCCAGGTGAGTATTATCCTCTTTTTGTATAAAATGAATAGAAAAGAGTATAATAACCGCAATGCCGCCCACCAGTGCGACCCGCTTGAACATATATGCCAAAGATTCGAAAAACTCGGCCGCCCGGTCCGGGCTTTTGCGAATGGCATTAACCCGCTGCATCACCCGGGCGCTGAAAAATGGTTCGAACCGGCCCCCGCCTTTTTCGGAGATCATCCGGCGCATGGCGACAATTTGTTGATGCTCCCGGCGTAATTCTTCCGAATGTTCAAGAGCATTAGCCAAAAACTCCTGTTCTTTGGCTGTTAATTCATCATCAAATGAACGATATAGTATATCGGTTATTTTTTTATCAATTTTTTTTCTAGTCATCACTTTTCTCTCCCATAAAAGGTGAAAGAATTGTTTGCATTTTTTTCTGAGCGCGCGCCAGCCGCGACAACACAGTGCCTTCCGGTATTTTTAATATTTCCGCGGTTTCCCTGGTGGAATAACCGTCAATCAGGCGCAATACTACTACAGCGCGAAAATCAGAATCCAGTTGCCCGATTGCCTTGTGTACCAGCTTTATCATTTCAATATCTTCAGGCTTGTTTTCATCCGGTAGATGATGAACAGCATCGGTAGATTCAGGGAAAAACCAGGTCCGCCGGCGGCGACGCTTTATTTCGTTCAACGACAGGTTGATCGCAATGCGCGTTAAATAAGTACCCAAAGCCGCTTCTCCACGAAAATCATGCAGCGCTTTGTAAAAACGAATAAATGTTTCCTGACCGACATCATCCGCCTCTGCACAATGACCCAGCATGCCAATAACTGTGGCAGCTACCTGGGTTTCATAGCGCTTTACAAGCGCAGAGAAGGACTCTGCATCTCCTTTCCGGGCAAGATTTAATAATTGTTCATCGGTCTTGTTTATACGGTTTTTTCCTTTAAAAATTAGACAATCCAAATCCGGGTTTATTCCCGGTTTAAACAGTTCAACATAAAAATTACAATTATAATTCAAAAATAAAAATTAAAAATCGTCATCTCCACCCCTGTCGTTCACGATTTTTATTGCAAAGACTAGAACAATACATAACAATGATTCCCTGTTCAACTCCCCGGAAAAAAATACTTGAATTTGTGCCTTAATTCCTATATTTTCAGGATATAATAGAATAATCAACCTGAAACAGGAGAACGGATGAGTTGGTTAGGAAAAGCGATTGGCGGCACAATCGGCTTTGCATTGGGAGGGCCGCTGGGCGCAGTGTTTGGCGCTGTCATCGGGCACCAGTTCGACAAACCGGGAGAAACCACCGGCAGGAAAAGCTATGGTTATACCCCTCATGAACAAAGCCAGGCAGTTTTTTTTGTAGCCACTTTTTCCCTGCTTGCCAAACTCGCCCGCGCCGACGGCCGGGTCTCCAAAGAGGAAATTCAGGTGGTTGAAAACTTTATGCGGCAATCATTACACCTGGACAATGATGCCAGGGAAATGGCTATTAAAATTTTCAATACCGCCAAGCTCTCCAACGATTCCTTTGACATGTTCGCCGAACAATTCTATGAACTGTTTCACAACGATGTCCATTTATTAAATTCAATGCTGGAATTGTTGATCCGCATTGCCGCAGCGGACGGCAATCTGCATGAAAATGAAGAAAAAATGCTCAAAAGGGCGGCGCTTATTTTTACTATCGATCTGAAAGAGTATGAACGAATAAAATCTATTTATATTCAAAATAACGACAAATATTATGCTATACTTGGCGTTAGCCGTACCGACAGCAATGAGGTAATTAAAAAGAAATACCGTCAACTGGTTCTGGAACACCATCCGGACCGGGTCATTTCCAAAGGATTGCCTGAAGAATTTATTAAAATAGCCACTGAAAAATTCCAGGAAATTCAGGAAGCTTTTGAAAAAATCATGAAAGAACGCAATGCCGCTTAAGGCATATATACTGATTTTATATTAAGAAAGGACTATATGACACCACAAAAGGATAAATTGAGCAGGCGGAATTTTTTAAAAATTACCGCCGGTGCTGCCGCAACCGTAACTGTTATCCCCGGTCTGTTGCATGCCGGCGCTGATAAACCAAAAAGAACCGCCACGGACAAGGTACTTCTAGGTCAGTCCGGTATTTCTGTATCGCGACTGGGTATGGGTACCGGTAGTCACTCCGGCAGAGTGCAGCGCGAATTGGGACAGGAAGGCTTTAATAACCTGGTAAAATACGCCCTCGAGCAGGGCATTACCTTTTTTGATACGGCCGATAACTATGGCGAAATGCACGAAATGCTCGGTAAAGCCATAAAAAATGTCGATCGTGAAAAGATCCAGATCCAGTCCAAATTATCATGGGGTAAGTTCGACGACCCGATGCGCGAAATTGACCGCTGCCGCAAAGAAGTGGGCACCGATTATTTCGATTCCATGCTCATCCACTGCGTTACCAGTGGCGACTGGGTGGAAAAGCAGAAAAAATTGATGGATATTTTTGATGAGGCCAAAGAAAAACAGATTATCCGGGCCTGCGGCGTCTCCATTCACGGTTTTGAACCGTTAACGGCGGCTTCTACCTTTAACTGGGGCGATGTCCGGCTGGTGCGCATCAATCATAAAGGCAGCGTTATGGATAATCCTGACGGGGCATCCTGGGAACAGCCGGCCGATGTGGATGCGGTTGTTCAAAAGATCAGCTTGATGCATCAATCCGGCAAAGGCATCATCGGTATGAAACTGGTGGGCGACGGCACCTTTACCGACGCGGCCGTCCGGGAACAGGCCATAAAATTTGTCATGGGTCTCGCTTGCGTCGATGCGGTGGTGATCGGCTTTAAAACGCCTGCTGAAATCGACGAAGCAATAACAAATATGAATAAATATCTGGCGATGTAAACATTCATATTTCCGGAGCTGTATTAAAGCTGCCCAAAATTTGCTTCTCTTTTTGAGATAGAGAATAACTTCTGCTGGTTATTCCGGGAAGTGATGCGCAGAATAATCATTTATAGCTGCAAAACAAAACTACCCGCATCACCCGGGAAGACAAGTCAGGAAAATATTCTTTACTACATTTATATGCGCCAGTTCATATCAGCGTTTTCAATACAGCTCCGGGTAAAATGGTATAATATTTCCGGTATCCTCTTCAAACCGTCTTATAAATATTGATCTAGTTACCCGGCAAAAAAAATTCGAACAATCCGGTTCCAAACAGAGTAAAACTGTAAATTCTCTGGTAGAATTACTCTCCGCATACAGAATCGAGTTAACACGAGCTACAATCAGAGCAACTTTATGAAAAAGGAAAAAATCAACCATGATTGAAGAAAAAAACAATGGACCGGAAAATTGTAAAAATTACCATCCCGTGCAGGAATACTCCCATGTACAGGAAATTATCGACAATCTGCCTTATATCATTATGACACTTTTGGGGGCCTTGATCCATTTGGTCGGACTCGGTTTTACCTTTTGGGGCTGGCTTGCTGCAATCACCTTTGTAATCTACGGACTAGCCGGAGCTTTGTGGTTCATTGTCTTTATATGTCCTTTTTGCCATTTTTACGGTACTCGTACCTGTCCATGCGGTTATGGACAAATATCCGCCAAACTCGTTCCGGCTAAAGACGGCACACAATTTATGCGTAAATTCAAAAAACACATTCCGGTCATTTTCCCGCTCTGGTTTGCGCCGTTAATTACCGGGGCGCTCTTTCTGTTTAACAATTACAATGCAACTATGCTGATATTATATTGTGCATTTATTATCAATTCTTTTATTATATTACCTTTGGTATCGCGCATCTATGGTTGTGCGCATTGCCCGCAAAAAGAAGATTGTCCCTGGATGAAGAAAAAATAATCTCTCTTATCCTATTATAAAGAGGAACCTATGAAAAGAAGACACTTTATTCAGCTTACCGGCGCCGCTGCGCTTGCCGCATTTGCTTCTTCCCTGCCAGCTGCCGGCGGTGAAATAAGAACCGCCGCAGATCTCCATAAATATCTGCGCTCACTACGCCCCATACCGGAGCCTTCGGTAGACCAGATCATTATCGGCAACCCGGATACGGTGATCAAAAAGATCGGTACCTGCTGGATGCCGTATTGGCAAACGCTGCGCCAGGCGGTTGCCGGGGGAGTGAACGTAATGGTCGTGCACGAACCGACTTTTTATTATCATCGTGAAATTGATGCAGTGAATGCGGAATACGCCCAGGGATGCCCGGAAGCTAAAACCGCCTATTTGCAGGCCATTGAACAAAAAAAGCAGTGGATCATGGCGAATGATCTGGTCATAATTCGCTGCCACGATGTGCTTGATTCGGTTGCCGGATTCGGCGTTCCCCTGGCCTTTGCCCGCGCACTGGGTTTTGCGGAAGACAAACTCCACAACAGCAATACCTATTACCGGGTTTACAACGTTGAACCAACGCCTGCAATTAAAATGGCGGAATATATTGTTGCCCGATTAAAATCGTTTAACCAGACCGGGGTGCAATTTTACGGCGACCCGGATTTTCAGGTTTCCAGGGTTGGTATCGGCACCGGTTGCGGTTGCAATCCCATAGATTTTATGAATATGGGCGCCAATTTTTATGTTGCTATCGATGACAGCATCCGCACCTGGATACAAACAGTATATGCTGAAGACACCGGTATACCGCTGGTGGTGTTGAATCATGGGACGAGTGAAGAAAACGGCGTGCGTTTGTTAAGCGAACATTTGCACAGCGTCTGTCCGCACGTTCCGGTAATTCACTTTAACCAGGGCTGCGGGTATCGCTGGGTCACAATTTAAATAAAAAATTTATATTGGTATCGTTATTTTTGCTGTTTTCATGCTCCAAAACGCATAAATGATTTGACCAATATCGAAATTAATCTTATCTTTATATCATTGTCATATCGGAATAAACGTATCTGTCCGCCGGCAGCACTAACATGAGGTAAAAGAATGGCCAATCCGGATCATCTTAAAATACTGAAACAGGGCGTTAAAGATTGGAATGAATGGCGCAAGGATAATCCGCTTTTAAAGCCCGATCTGCGTGAAGTAAAACTAAAAGGCGCAAAACTCTGGGGCATAAATTTGCACAGCGCGGATCTGACCGGGGCCAATTTCAAGGGGGCAACGCTATTAAAGTCCAATTTGATTGAAGCCGATCTGAGCGAAGCCAACCTGGAAGAAACCCGGCTGATGGTTGCGGAAATGTGGGGAGTTAAACTATGTAAAGCCAATTTAAACGGCGCAGATATGCGGATGGCGGAAATCGGTGATTCCGATATGAGCAATGCCATTCTGAAAAACGTTAACCTGGGCCGCGCCAACCTGATGGCCGCCAATTTAAGCTTTGCCGATATGGAGAATTGCACCCTCATTGAAACCAATATGAACGACTGTAACCTGGAAGGGACCATCCTCAACGGTATTACTTTTTATCGTTGCAGCACATTTGGCTGGAAGATTAAAAATGTGGTATGCGAATATATTTATACCGATGTTGCCCGTAAATATCGCAACCCCAAGGAAGGCTCACTGCTGCCGGGTGAATTTGAAGAAATTTACAAGTCAAAACCGACCATGGAGTTTGTTTTCGATCATGGCATCTCCTGGGTCGATTCGCTGATCATTGAACTTATTGTTAATGAACTGGAAAAAGAAAAACCCGGTCTGGGTTTGAAACTGATCAGCTATGACGGCAGAGGCGGCCAGTCCCGCGCTGTTTTTGCCATTACTTCCTCGGTCATGGAAAAAGACGCCGCCAGGGAAATTCAAACCCGTTACGAAGCCAAGTCCCGCATGATTGAAAACCGTATGGACTGCATGTTCCAGTTCATTCTGCAAGCCAACAAACCACCCACAGAGAGTAAACTGGTGCGCGAGGAATATGAAAAACTACGCAGCGTGCATAACAAAAATATTAATATCTGTACCAATGCCATTAATGAAATTAAAAATACCGTTGAAAAACATCCTTTTGACCGGTTTGTGAACAGAAGCAAACTGGAAATTTTAACGGAACTGGAACTGTATCTTAAAAATATGACCAATGACGGACTTAAAACCACCGGCGACCGGGTGATGAAGCTGACCCAGCAGGAACTGGTGCCCATTCTGCCGCAAATCGTTACCCAACTGGCGGTATTGTCGATCAACAAGCAGGATTAAAATAAATAACTGTCGCGGTTCTATAATTTCAAAAAATTTATTTTTTCCCTATATATGGGGGATTTTTTGTTTTTTGTCTGCAAAAATTGATTTTTATCCCTATTATTGAAACAATATCACGCTCGCAACTGTTTTAATGATGTTAACAGGCAGAATAGAGACCTAATCATTTCACCATTTAAACTTGATAATATTTAGCAAACTAATTCTCGGTTGTTCTATTATACTACCTAAATTTCTAAAATGAACTTTTGTCTTTTAATAATGGACTTGTTTAATAATAAACTGTAGGATGGGCAGCGTCCCACTACAGCGATAACTTACTGAATAATATAGTGTTAATCATTAATAAACATATGAAAAAAATGGTGGGACACTGCCCATCATTTAGTAATAGTAAAATTTCAATTTCTTTAACCTCAATTTTAAAATTCAGGTACTATTATAACAGGTGACCTTGTCCGACAGAGGAGGCATTATGAGTTATTGTAAATCAGTTTTACTTGTTATCATCGTCTTGTTTATGGCTTTATTTGCAACAATAACCTATGCCGCGGGCGACGATTGTGTTTTTATCCATCACTCCTGCGGCGCTAACTGGCTGTCCAACAGCCTGAACACTGCATTAATTAATAAATCTTATATAGATGAACGCAATGATATTTATTATGGCACCACGATGGACCCGGACGCCGGACGTCCGGCTTCGCTGGGCGGCACCCCGGGCGACAATACCAACATGAACCACTGGATTTTATGGTTTAACGATTACCTGGAAACCGTCAAAACCTTTGGCTGCGCCGATGGTGAAAACAAGATTATCATGTTTAAAAGCTGCTACCCCATCAGCGATATAGGCAGCGACGGCACAGAACCGGGGAGTCCGTTCAGCGGTACACAAAGTATGGTTAATTACAAGTCTGTTTACCGGCACCCAAGTGGATCTGGAAGTACCTATACAAATGGCGGTTACACCTATCATCCCCTGGAAGATATCTTTGCCACAAATCCCGGCACCCTGTTCATTATTGTTACCGCCCCGCCCCTGTGCTACGGCTGCACAGATGACGATAATGCGCTGCGGGCGCGCACATTCAACAACTGGCTGAAAAACAACTGGCTGGATGATTATAACGGTAACCACCCCACTTATAAAAATGTCCGGGTATTCGACTGGTTCGATGTGCTTGCCAATGCCACCGATCATGCCACCGATCCCAACCGCCTGAAAGAAGAATATGGCGGTACGGGCGGCGATTCGCACCCCAATTCTACCGCCAACGCAGCTTCGACGGTCATCTTTGCTTCCGGTGCGGAGAATGTCCTGGACGACTGGTGGGAGGAATTTCAAGATGCCTCTCTGCCGGTAAACCTGGTATCTTTTCAGGCGGCGCAAAACGAAAGCGGCATCCGCCTAACGTGGACGACCATGTCTGAGGACCGAAACCTGGGCTGGAATATATATCGCGGCCTGACGGAGGATTTTTCCAATGCTGTAAAAATCAACACCCGGCTGCTCCCCGGCGCCGGTACTTGCATGCAACAGCGTGATTATAACTATCAGGATGAGGTGGAAATAAAGGCAGGACAAACCTGCCGGTACTGGTTGCAAAGCGTCGACCTGGACGGCCGGGCGGAAACCCACTCACCCATTACGGTTACGGCCGCATCCGGATCGGCCGTTTCGGCCATCCCCCAAACCTGCGCCCTTTACCCCAACTATCCCAATCCATTCAACGAAGGTACTTGTATAAAATACGATATCCCGGTGACCGGCCATGTGCGCCTGGATATTATCGATGCCCGCGGCGCTCTGCAGGCTACTTTGATCAACGGACAGCAGCCGGCCGGAACCTATACCCTGAACTGGAACGCCCGCGGCCTGAGCAGTGGCGTGTATTTCTGTATTTTATCCGCTTCGGGCCATAAAACCATGCAAAAACTGCTGTATCTCAAGTAAAATCAATTATACAAGCATATCATCAAGCCCTCATTTACCGCAAGCTTTTGAGGGCTTATTTATTATTCTATCGAACTATATCGAGATAACCCTGGTTGGGGTAAAATATCTGTACCGGAATTTCAATTTTGATCGCAGGACTGTATCAAAACAAGTTTGTAGAATGTCTTATTCTGCATATATAAAACTCTCTATTGTGTCATTCCGAGGAGTGAAACGACGAGGAATCTTTTTTTTTAAAACCATAAAAACAAGATTTCTCGCTTCGCTCGAAATGACAAGAACGTGCTTTGGATTTACATATATAACCTGTGAATTTGTAACCTTACTCTAAAACAGTTATAGTTAAGGCAATACACTATTTTAAAACTCTGATCGCACCGGGATTCCCATCCCGGCGTAGGTAATTTAGCAGGGTTTCTAACCCTGTTCAAACCATGATGTTTCAATTTACATGTACAGGTATTTTAACAGAATTAGAAATCTCGCCAGATGCAATCCCGGACTGTGACGAGACGTCTGCCAACCTAACGTCTCCACCTAATGAAACAACAAAAAACTCTTTTCGTATACAAACAGGCAATAAAGATTAGCTGTTGTTTATAAAATCAATTTTTTTGCAACCTTTTTTTAAAATATTGTGTCTAATATTTAAACCATTTTGCACAGGTTAAAATATCTAATCCATTCCAATAAAAAGAGATCTTTATATCTTTTACATGATTTAATAACTTGTTTGTAAAACCCTGTTGTTGGAATGGCTTGTTTGGGTTTACACCCGGGCAATGACTATAAATAACCGCTCATAATTCACCGAGTATTAAAAATAACCCGGAATAGAGGGACCTTTATGCAAAAATGTAAAATATGGACAACCATTACTAGTCTCTTTTTCTTGTTTCTGGCCATAACACCTGCCTTCGCTCTCTTTAATAACAGTGATTCCCTGCAAAGAATCCCCTACCGGGTACCGAAAATCAATGCCACAGCAAAAATCGATGCGATTTTTGATGAACCCTTCTGGCAAGATGCCGTGGTTGTTGACGCCAATATCGAAGTGCGCCCCGGCGAAAACATTCCGGCGCCGGTCAGAGCCGAAGCGCTGCTGGTATATAATGATAATTATATCTATGTGGGTTTTCGTTGCTTCGATCCGGAGCCGGATAAAATTCGCGCGCATTTTACCGACCGCGACGATTTGTGGAGCGACGACTGGATTTTAATCCTCTTCGACACATTTAACGACAACCGTCGCACCTATGATTTTGCCTGTAATCCTTTTGGCATTCAAGCCGATATGATTGAAAGCGATGGCGGCGACGGCGGCTCCTGGGATGCAATCTGGGATTCGCACGGCCGCATCACTGATGAAGGCTGGGTTGTCGAAATGGCCATCCCCTTCAGCGCTCTTAATTTCCAGCGCACTGAAGGAGACCAGATGTGGGGCTTTGATGTGGTGCGCAGCTATCCCCGCAACATCCGCCATCATATCGGCGCCTTTCCACGCGACCGCAACAATAACTGCTATATGTGCCAGGCGCTCAAACTCATCGGCTTTGCCGGAGCAACTCCGGGCCGGGACCTTGAATTCGACCCTACCTTGTCCGCTCTATCATCCGCACAACGGGAGGATGATATTCATACCCCAATGCACCAGGATAAAACCAAACTCGATCCCGGCATAACGGCGCGCTGGAGCGTTACGCCAAATATTACCCTCGGTTCTACCATTAATCCGGATTTTTCACAAGTTGAAGCCGACGTCCAGCAACTGGATATTAACCGCCGTTTTGCCATTTATTACCCGGAAAAACGTCCGTTCTTTTTGGAAGGCGCGGATTTTTTTGAATCGGAATTGCCGGTGGTATACACCCGTACCCTCGCCGATCCGCGCGCCGGCGTCAAACTTACCGGCAAGGAAGGGAAAAATACTATTGGTTTTTACACAGCCCAGGATGAAATGACCAATCTCCTGTTCCCGGGCAGCGAAGGCTCTAACAGCGGCACTCTGGAGCAACGGAATATGAGTTCAGTTTTTCGTTATAAAAGAGACCTGTTTTCTTCTTCCAACATTGGCGTCATTGTTACCGACCGGGAAGGTGATGATTATCATAACCGGCTGGGGGGAGTTGACGGCTTGTTTAAATTTACTCAAAAAGACCAGGTGCGTTTCCAGGTATTAAAGTCCAATACCATTTATCCGCAAAGCATCAGCGAGGAATATGAGCAGCCCAATGATGCTTTTGAAGGAACAGCTACACATACCTATATTAACCACAATACCCGTGACTATAATGTGTATGCGTTGTATCGCCAGGTCTCTCCGGGATTTCGCGGCGATCTGGGTTTCATGTCCCAGGCCGGGTATCGCTATAGTGAAATTGGCGGAACCATCAAAAAACAGCGTGATCCGGGCAGCTGGTTTACCTGGCTCAGCCTGTATGGCAGTTACGATTTCCGCCGCGATTATTTTTACCGGCCGCTGCACCAGGCTTTGACATCAAATTTTCAATACCAGGGCCCGTTACAGTCCTACCTCACATTATATGTTGAACATGGTAAAGATCACTATGAAGGTAAGGAATTCCGGGCAAATTTCTTCAACTGTTGGAGTGAAATGCAACCCGCCGGTTTTTTATATTTATCATTTGAAGGCCGTATTGGCGACCAGGTAGACTATGATAATTGCCGTCCTGGTAAAATTTTACAACTTGATCCGGGTATTGAATTAAAATGCGGCCTGCATTTCAAGATCAAAATAGATCAATCCTGGGAGCGCCTGAATGTAGACCACGCTCGTTTATATACAGCCAATATCAGCCGCCTGCGTTTTGTTTACCAGTTCAATAAGCGCACCTTCGTGAGGACTATTTTTCAATATCGTGTTTACAATCGAAACATTGATATGTATACCGATATCGATGATGGTTTTGAAGCAAAAGAGAAAAAACTGTTTACTCAGGCGCTCTTTTCTTACAAGATCAACCCGCAAACAGTGTTGTTCCTCGGTTACTCGGACAATTACTGGGGCAACCAGGTCTATTCCATCACCCAAACCGACCACACCTTTTTTGCCAAGCTCGGTTATGCCTGGAGAATATAACATCGGCAAGGGGGCAGTTAAAAGATTGCCCGCCTGAATATTTTGTTTGTGCAGAGTTTAAAAAGTTGCTCATTTACTTGACATTTTTCGTGATTGTATCAACAGTTAGTACTACCCTGCCGATGAGGAACATATATTTGAAATAGAATTTCAAGGACAATTTCCCATCCAAACAGGAGTTTGGATGGGAGAACGCCTCCTCATTCCCAAACTCCAGTTTGTTACTATTGACAGGAGAATGTCGTCTCGATACGTCCGTCCCGCTTGGCGGGACGGACTACTCGACGACCGTACTTTTCTGAATCTGTAACGGTCATCGAGTAGTCCCCTTGCTTCACCTTTCGGGACGTATCGAGATGACTGATATGCGGCCCGGTATGTCATTCCGAGGAGCAAAGCGACGAGGAATCTATCTTACTTAACTTATTGTAAAAACAAGATTCCTCACTTCACTCGAAATGACAAGTTTGTTTTGAACGCTTTATATTATAAATGACTTTATGCAAATTGGGGCTTTTGATACAGCCCCGGTAGGACTATAAAATATCATCCACTTTATCCACAACCGGTTTTCCAGGGCTTTTGTTACAGCCTTAAAATACTAGTCATCGCCCCCTTATTTTTTTGTTGCGCTTGACAAAAAAATCTATTAAATATGATAAACACTAAATTCACATTTTCCGGAGCTATACCATGCGTTATAAAATATTCTTCATTCTGGCTTTAATATTTCTATTCTCCACAGTAGGTACCGCCGCCGATTTCGAGGCGGATACCATTAAAACCTCCGGCGGGAACCTGGTCATAACCTGCATCGGCCACGGCACGTTAATGTTTACATTTAATGACCAGATCATTCATGTCGATCCCGTAACCATGTTTGCGGATTACAGCCTACTGCCCAAAGCGGACATCATTCTAATCACTCACGAACATGGCGATCACCTGGATACTAGCGCATTGGAAAAAATAAAACAGCTAAACACCAAACTGGTGGTTACCGCTAAAGTAGCAGAAAGCCTGGGCGAGGGAATTGTTATGCACAACGGCGATAAACAAACCGTAAACGGCATCGAAATTCTGGCAGTACCGGCCTATAATATCGTTGGTAAAAGAGATAACGGCCAGCCCTTTCATCCCCAAGGCGTCGGCAACGGTTATGTGTTAACTTTTGGCGATAAAAAAGTATATGTGGCCGGCGATACTGAAAATATCCCGGAAATGGCGGCGCTGCATGACATCTATTGCGCCTTTTTGCCCATGAACCTGCCGTATACCATGTCGCCGGAGATGGTTGCTGCAGCAGCTAAAGTCATTAAACCGGCAATTCTCTATCCCTATCATTTCGGGTCAACCGATACCTGAAAATTGTTGAAACTTTTTAAGAATGAAAAACAACCAGAAATCCGTATACGAAAATTGCAATAATATGATAAAAAAAATAACCCGAAAAGAGTTTTTACAAACCGGCGCCGGACTGGCGGCCCTGAGCATTTTCCCCGGCGCCCTGGCCCAGGCTACACCACAATACCGCGTCCTGGGTAGAACCGGCCTGCAAGTAACGACGCTCGGCTTTGGCGCAACCCGGACGAATGATCCATCCTTTATTCGTACCGCGCTGGATAGCGGCATCAATTTTCTCGATACCGGTCGCATTTACGCCAATGGACAAAACGAAGTGGTCATCGGCAATGTTATTAAAGAATTTCGTAAAAAAATCATTATTCAAACCAAAGTAACCCTGGAACTGCGGGAAAATGGCGAACAATTAAAAACCCGGCCTGTCGCCAAAAAAATTCAAGCCATGCTGGAAACCTCCCTGCAGGAAAGCCTGGAAGCGCTGCAAACCGATTACCTGGATGTGCTGCTCTTGCATAATCTCACTTCCTTGCCCCTGCTGCAGCATGAAACCGTGCGAAGCTTTTTTACCGAGGCTAAAAAATCCGGTAAAATCAGGGCCTGCGGGTTTTCCAGTCATGAAAACCAGGCAGAACTGCTGCGCACCAATAACAGCGATCATTTTTACGATGTCGTGATGGTAGCTTATAATCACAGGGGCTCATATACTCATACACAAACCGGACGATTCAGTGAATGGGATCAGCAAGCCCTGGAAACGGAACTGCAAACTGCCGCACAAAACAATATCGGCATTGTCGCTATGAAAACCTGTTCCGGCGGACCATTGTCGCTGTCGCCGGATAAGACACCTTCCTGGTTCGATGCCATTCAATGGGTATTACAGCACAGCTATATTGCCTCGGCTGCGGTCGCTATGGCTAATATGGATGAATTAAAAGAAAATAGCAGGATTCTGTTTTAGGTGTTCATTATGAAATTTGGATTATCTTTACTATTATTTATATTTTTAACTTGTAACTTATCAATGGGTACAAGTCAGGATATAACCGGCCTTGTTCCCGCCGCCGCGGAATTGTCGCCAATAATCATTTCTGCTGCTCACCAGGTTTATAACCGGGACAATCTTTGGGAGTACATCAATGGCGCCGCCCCCGCTTATCTGCATTTTGGCTTTCAACAGGTGGTCACGTTTGTCGTTATGAATCCCGACAGCGACGAAGCGGTTGTGGATATTTATGATATGGGGGATTCACTGAACGCGTTCGGCATGTATGCGCAGGAAAAATCGGCCAAAGGCAAACCGGTTACCCTGGGAAGCGGCGCGGTTATCTATAGCAACTCGCTGTATTTTTGGCAGGATCGTTATTATATCAAGCTCATTGCCTATTCCTCATCCCCCGCAATTGCGTCTTTTCTTACCCGCTTGGGAGGTCTGATTTCCGCCAGGCTGCCGGACAGGGGTTCCCTGCCGCAGATATTTACTCTTTTCCCACTGCAAGAAAGAGTCCCCGGCAGCGAAAGATACTATCCACAGGATGTTCTCGGTCAGGCTTTTCTCAACAACGGTTACAGCGCCGAATATGCCGCCGGGGAAGATCAATACACCATTTTCATCATCCCTTTTACAAATGGACAGGATGCCGGAGAAAAGTATGCCAGCTTGCAAAATGCCAAGTCTCCTGTCGAAACTGTTCCTGAAGTACTAAAAAATATTGGAGATGCTGCTTTTCTCTATAAGGACAGTTACTACGGCTCGGTATGTTTTATACAAAAAAACCAGTTCATTACCGGTGTGGCGGGACATATTCAGGCAGAAAAGATGCAGCAAATCTTCGCTTCGCTGGCGCAAACAATTCCATAAATCGTAAAACCAGCATTTCTATTTTAAATCCATAAATTATATAAATTTTTTGTAGTGTGGTCTTGACCCACCTTTTTTTTCACCCTGAAAATTTTCGACAATCCGGAAACAAGCCCAATCTACGGCGTCATATCAAATCATCATTTGAAACAACAACCCCGATTGGGGTTAAATGATTCTAGAAAAACCACACTCCCCAAACAAGTAAGGTAGGGGTTGTATCAAAAGGTCTAAAAAATTGGGTATTGCCTGAAATATAACTATTACAGAGTTAAATTTCAAATTCACAGGTTTTATATGTAAAAGTACGTCTTGTCATTTCGAGCGAAGCGAGAAATCTTTTTTTTATGCTTTTTAACAATAAAGATTCCTCGTCGCTTCGCTCCTCGGAATGACAATGCAGTCAGTTTTTAAATAAACAGAGTTATATATTTAACTAGAATGGCTTTCGATACAGCCCACCTGCGCTTTTATAAAAACAAAAACTCCCTGGCAGCAACCATCTGCAAAGGAGCTTTTGTTGTAACGAATGGGAGAAATATTAATTATTATTTTCTGCTGCCAAGCTGGGCGTCCATGATCAACAGGCCCTGACCGGACTCGCCGACCCGTTCCAGCTTGCTGACAATTTTGGCCATGTGGTCTTCTTCTTCAACCTGCTCTTTAACAAACCAGTGCAGAAACTCTTTGGTGGCATGATCATTTTCCTTGATCGCCTGATCCATCAGCTTATTGATGCTGTCGGTTATGAATTTTTCATGCTTGAGTGAGAGCTGAAAAATTTCCAAAGGATTTTTATAGGAGGCCTGGGGTTTATCAATTGCATCCAGGGTAACACGGCCGCCCTGCTCGTTAATATAATTATAAAATTTCATGGCATGTCCCATTTCTTCCTGGGCTTGAACTTTCATAAAACCGGCCATTCCTTCAAGGTTTTCGCTATCAAAATAAGCGGCCATAGCGAAATACAAGTAGGCGGAATAGGTCTCTTTATTGATCTGACCGTTTAAGGCTTTTTCCATTGCTTTTGAAATCATTGTCACACTCCTTCATACAAAATTTTTTCAAACTGTATTGTTTCAAAATATTTCTATCCTGTGTAACAACAAATTTTCATTTTTATTTCTGAAACAGGCTATAAGTGTAAAATTTTTTAGGTTGTTTCAAACCAGAGTTTGGAGCGGAGAAGCCTGGGTTCCCGGACAGTGTGATGTTCAAAGAATCCAGGAACCGGTTATATTTCATCATGACATACTGCGCTTTGCTGATAGCTATGTGTTGAAAACTGATAACCGTTACTGACCTCTCTTTACTACGTCTCACGTTTCACGTCTGACGTCTCACGTTTCATTTTTCACATCTTGACCCACTCTTCGCGCAATTTTTCGCCACGAATACCAATCACAATCGCTTTAACCGGAACTTTGCGGGCGGACAATTCTACCGCCTGCTGCGCCAGCCGCAATAAACCGCTGCAACAGGGCACTTGCATAAATATGACTGTTATTGAATTGATCTCCGCCTGTTCGATCAGGGCTACCAGCTTTTCCAGGTAAACCTGCTGACCGTCGTCCAGCTTGGGACAAGCGATGGCCAAAACTTTGCCCTGCAAATAATCTTTGTGAAAATCACCGGCGCTGAACGCCACGCAATCAGCGGCCAACAGCAGATCGGCGTTGCGGAAATGGGGCGCATTCGGCGAAATCAAGTGCATTTGCACCGGCCAGCTTGTCAATTGCGAAGCTCTATGCCCAGTCGCTTCAGCTACGTTCCCTTTGTCCTCCGCAAAGCTGATGGAGCGGGAACCGGGGCAGCCGGCATGGTGTGATGTAACATGTCCCTGTGGTTCACTGCTAACTTGAATATCATGCTCACGTAAATAATCCAGCGCTTGGTTATAATAGTCGGTTTGTCCGTGATCCTGCAAATGTTTTAAATGCGCTTTAATGGTATTCAACCCCTGCGGCGCTATGTTTTGCATCACCTTTTTCTCATCGTACGGTTCGGCCTCGCGTTCTTCAATTGTAATGGCGCCTTCGGGACAGTGACCCAGGCATGCGCCAAGGCCGTCGCAAATCAAATCGCTCACCAGCCGGGCTTTGCCGTCGATGAGTTGTATTGCGCCTTCCGGGCAGCCGGGAATGCACAACCCGCAGCCGGTACATTTTTTTTGATCTATATTAATTATGTTTCTTTTCATATTAACCTCTTGTGTTTTTATACATCGACCTTGCGGCCGATAATGCTGATGCTTGTAAAATAATATAGATATGTTCCACAAAAATATCCTTGATATGCGTCAAGACATTTTTTTAGTTTTAAATTTTCCAGATAATAATTATATTGCAAAAATCACAATCCCAGGCTCAACACAGGTAAGCTTATGTCTGATGATATTATTAGCGCTATCGAGTTAAATCTGACCAAATCGACCTTTTTTAAAGACATTACAACCAAAAGCCGCCGCGCCCTGGCGGAAATTTGCATTTTAAAAAACCTTAAAAACAAACAAATCCTGTTTACAGAAGGGGAAAAAGGGCACTCGCTATACCATTGCATCAAGGGCAATATTCAACTTTATAAAACCTCCGCCGACGGCCGTGAAATCGTTATAAAAACCATAAAACCCGGTGAAATTTTTGCCGAAGTGATCTTGTTCGAGGAAAACCATTACCCGGTTTCGGCCCGGGCGTTATCGGCCGGGCAGGTTTACGTGCTGCCCCGCCGGCAATTCCACTGTCTGCTGGAAAATGAAGATTTTCGTTACGATTTTATCAGTATGCTTATGAAAAAACAGCGCTACCTGGCAAACCAGATCAAACACCTGGTCATCCATGATGTGGAAGAAAGATTTCTGCTCTTCTTGCGCGAGCAATATGGCGAAAAAGAAAAGATCGTTCCGGCTTTGTCTAAAAAAGATCTGGCGGCGGCTATCGGCACCACCCCGGAATCTTTGTCACGCTTGCTTTTACGGTTAAAAAATGACCATCTGGTGGTATGGGAAGGGAAAACCATAAACATCAACACGCGGGTCTGGCAAAGATTAACTACCGATTAATGAGCACCCATAATGCTATAATGCAAAAGGACGCAACCTCAACAACAGTGTTGCGTCCCCAAATCCATATAAATGACCATGACCTGAATTACTAATTTACCGCAACAATCGCATTTGCAGCAATATCAGCGGTAACATGAATGACCGGCGGCTGCGCCAGATGCTTTTTAACTGCGCATTGGTCGGCAGCGCGGATCACCGCTTCTCTATATTTATCCGGGAAACCGGCCGGTAATTTGATCTCCAGGTTAATGCGGCCCACCAGGCGCGTTAACGGATCGGTTTCCATGTGCTGAATTATTTCAATGTCATCAGCAGGAATATTACGCTGGTCGCAAAAATGTTTTACATATATACCGGCGCAGGTGCCGATGGACGCCAGGAACAATGCAAACGGCGCCGGAGCAGTGCCGTCCTGGTTGGTTACTATTTTCATATCCCCATACTGCGCATCAACCCGCGCCGCGCCCGGAAAAGTGACCTTGATCTCCACAGGAATCTCCTTGTTTATTACATTTCAATCACTTAATTTTATTCTTTTGATGACCGGCAGCAGAAAAAGATTCATTCAATATTTATTTACAGCGGATGTAACTATGAATTTTACCCTGGATGTTACCGATACCCCCTTTTCCCTGGCGGCAACCGTAAAAACTCACGGCTGGTTTCAACTGGCGCCGTTTCGCTGGGACAATGCCACCCAAACCCTGCATTGGGCCATGCAAACCGATGAACAACCGCCGTTCGTGGTAACTATCCGGGAAGGCAAACAACTCCAACCGGTTGGCGCCCGGCTTGAACTGCAAACCGAACGTTCCGGCGCTCAAATTCAAAAAGACATTACCAACAAGGTAAAACATGTTTTCAATCTCAACCTCGATCTGCGCGAATTTTACCGCATCAGCGAACATTATCCGATCCTCAACCGGGTGCTGGGCAAAGGTATGGGCCGCCTTATGCGCACCGAGTCGGTTTATGAAGATGTGTTTAAAAGCATTTGCGGTACCAATGTGCAATGGAAGCAGGCGGTAACCATGATCAACAACATCGCCCGGCTCGGCAGTCCGGCGTCGGGCACAGACTTGCGCATTTTTCCCAAACCGCAGCAGGTTTTGCAGGCCGGTGAACAGTTCCTCAAAGATACCGGCCGGGTTGGCTACCGCAGCAGCTATCTCATTGCCTTGTGCGAACACTTTACCAAACCCGATCCACTGCAAACGCCGGTTGAAAATGGCGAGTTGTCTTATCCCGAACTCAACAAGTATTTTCTGGGCTTTAAAGGCATAGGCAAAGTAACCGCCCGTTATTTATGCGCCCTGTACGGCCGCTTTGATGAACTGGCGGTGGACAGCCTGGTCATCTCTTACATGACCAAAACTCATTTCAATGGTGTGCGTCCGGATGTGAAACAGATTGAAGATTTTTATGCTGAATTCGGACGCTGGAAATACCTGGCCTACTGGATGGAGTTTATTTTAAATGAAGGATGGAATCCGGATGTATAAAGATAATGAGAAATCTCTGCTCACCCTGGTGCAAAACCACATGCTCGATTATCCCGATGCGGCGGTACAGGATATATACAAACTTTTATACCAGGGCGCTATGGGTCCCGGCCACATTATGCACAATCCGGAAGCCGCCTGTAATTATCTGCAACAAGAATGGCAGTCGCTGACTGCAGAACCGCAGGCGCAACTCACGGAAACCGTAGCAACCAACGGGCAGGTAATCCGGGTGCATTTGCGGCCGTTAAAAGCGCTGCTGGCGAATCCCAAACCGTTGTGGCAGGCGATGTATAATTCCGCCCATCTTTTTATTGAAAATAAAGCGCTGTTCCTTGAGCAATGGCAACACCTGCGAACCTTGATCGTAAACAATCTCCTGCCCTTCACTATCGAGCAATTTACCGAGTTGGATGCCGGGGCGCAGCGGGACAATTATCCGCCCATCCACCATTCTGCCCGTTATCGTAGCGCTTACCGGCCGGCATATAGAATATTATTAGCAGATGAATTTAAAACCCTGAAAATCATTATAGAGGACACAAGATCAAGTGGATAAACAGGAAGCCTGTAAATGGGCCGCCAAGCGCATCCGCGCCCAGGTGCTGCGTAAAACAGATACTTATGCCGCCCTGGCCAACACGGCGGCTATTCTCAAAGAATACCGTCCCGACTTTTTCTGGGTGGGTTTTTATTTTGTTAAAAAAGATCACCTGCTGCTGGGGCCGTTCCAGGGGCCCCCAGCCTGCGTCAAGCTGACCCTCGATAAAGGCGTATGCGCCGCCTGCGCCAGGGAAAAGCAAACCATCCTCGTCCCGGATGTTCATCAATTCCCCGGTCATGTCGCCTGCGACAAACGTTCCAGGTCGGAAATTGTGGTGCCGGTTTTTGACGCTACCCGGCAGGTACAGGCGGTTCTGGATATCGACAGCGATAAATTGAATGCTTTTGCTCAAAGCGATGCCGACAGCCTGCAGGAAATTGCCGCTTTGCTGGCGCCGCTCTGGTAACCCTGCTGTTACCAAGAAAAATTTGTTATTCTGGCTTTTTATAATTACATTATCATTTGTGAATAATTTTCACAATTAATCATAATTCAGATCAAAATGGAAAGGGTAATGGATGTCCGCTTATAAAGTTGGTATTATCGGCATTGGTAAACTGGGAGAATATCATTGCAATGCCCTGTCGCGTTTGCCCGAAGCAGAATTGGTAGGAGTTTACGATATTGATTCCGAAAGAAAGAAACTGGTTGCGGAAAAATATAATTGCACTGCCTTTACATCAGCCGGCGAGTTGATAGAGGCGGTGGATGTCGTTGGCGTTATCGTGCCGACCACTCAACATTTGGAAACCGCCCTGCTGGCCATACAAGCCGGCCGCCCGGTATTTGTTGAAAAACCAATCGCCGTCACCCTGGCCGAAGCTGAAGAAATGGTTACCCTGGCGCGACAAAAAAATGTGCCGCTGCAGACCGGCCATATTGAGCGCTTTAACCCGGCCATAAGAGCATTAAACGGCTATGAACTCAACCCGCGCTTTATCGAATCGCACCGGCTGGCGCCGTTCGATCCACGCGGCACCGATGTCGCCGTCATTCTCGACCTGATGATCCATGATATTGATATAATCCTCAGCCTCGTCAAAAGCCCGGTAACCGACATTCACGCTAATGGTGTGGCCGTGGTTTCCGATGAAGTAGATATTGCCAACGCCCGAATCCAGTTCGGGAACGGCTGTGTTGCCAATGTTACCGCCAGCCGTATCTCGCAGCGAAAAATGCGTAAAATGCGCCTGTTCCAGCGGGATTCATACATATCAATAGATTTTTTACAACGGCTCACCGAGTTGTTCCAGATCGTCGATGAAAATGAAAAAGCGGAAAGCACCATGAGCCTGGGCATGATCGATAAAGGAAAAAATAAAAAACATATTATCTACAATCAACCCAAACCGCCGGAAGACGATGCCATGCAGGCGGAATGGAAAAGCTTTTTCCATGCTATCACTACTAATAGCCGCCCAGTCGTCAGCGGCGAGGACGGTTATGCGGCGTTAAAAATCGCCACACAAATAACTGATATCATCAAAGCACAAAACGCAGGAAAATAACGTGTCGAATTCACAATTCTTTTTCAAATACAGAAGCTACACCCCAATACCGCTCATTATTGCCGCCCTGATCCTGGCAAAAACCACGCTGTTTTCATTTATAGCGGGTTTTTTAATTGCCCTCTGCGGCGAACTCATCCGCATCTGGTCGGTTCGTTATGCCGGCAAGGCAACCCGCACCACCACCGAGGTCGGCGCCGATGAACTGGTAACCACCGGCCCATACGGGCATGTGCGTAATCCCCTGTATGTCGGTAATTTTTTGCTCAGCCTGGGCATGCTGGTCATTGCCTGGCCCTGGATGCCCTGGTTTATTCTCATATACCTGGCATTGTTCTATATTCAATACGGCACCATTATCAAACAGGAAGAAACTTTCTTACAGTCCAAATTCGGCGCTCAATTTACCGAATATATGCAAAACGTGCCCCGCTTTGTCCCCCGCTTCAGCAACTGGGGACATGGCGTTCGGAAACCGACCGAATTGAAACGCGCCCTGCGCACCGAAAGGAACACCCTGCAAAGCTTTACCGCCGTTACTTTACTGCTGCTGCTGCGTTGGTTATTATTCTGAGCATTTTATGCCGATCAAGATCATGATGATAGCCGGGGAAGCCTCCGGCGATTTACACGGCGGCGAACTGGTCAAAGCCCTGCGCCGGCTTGAACCTACCCTGGAAATATTCGGGGTTGGCGGCGATTCTATGAAAAACGCCGGTATGGAACAGTTTTATCATATAAAACAACTGGCCTATATCGGTTTTTGGGAAGTTGCCAAACATTATGGCTTTTTTCGCTCTGTTTTTCACCGCCTGGTTGAGGAATATGAACAACGTCGACCGGATATTCTGGTGTTGATCGACTATCCCGGCTTTAACCTCAAATTTGCTCAAGAGATCAAGAAAAGAGGCGGACGGGTTTTCTACTATATCGCCCCGCAAGTGTGGGCCTGGGGTCGGGGCCGCGCAAAAAAAATGGCAAAATTCATCGATCACCTGGCCGTATTGTTCGATTTTGAAGTATCCTTTTTTGCCGAGCACGGCCTGCCAACCACATTTGTCGGCCACCCCTTGCTGGACGGCCTGCAAACCCGCTATACCAGGCAGGAATTCTGCAGCGAGCTGCACATCAAGCCGGACGTCCCCCTGCTGGCGCTGCTGCCCGGCAGTCGTATCCAGGAGATCAACTCGCTTTTACCAACCATGCTGGCTGCGGCGCTGGGAGTAAAACGTAACCACCCGGAACTGGAGATTGTAGTAAGTAAAGCGGCTTCCATTCAGGCGGAACTCATAAAAGCCATTGTGCTGGAAACGCCGGGGATTCATATTGTCGAAAACCGGACTTATGATCTGATGAAACACGCCACCGCCGCTTTGGTGGCATCGGGTACCGCCACCCTGGAAACCGCCTGTTTTGCCACCCCGTTTGCCATTGCTTACCACGTTTCGCCGCTTTCTTATGCCATAGGTAAAAGAGTGGTAAAAATACCCCATATCGGCCTGGCCAACATCGTTGCTGGTGAACAGGTCGCCCGTGAATTTATTCAACATGATCTGACCCCGGATAAAGTCATTCCGGAACTGGAAAATTTACTGTTCGACAACGCCTACCGCACCGACAAAATAACAAGGTTAAATAAAGTCAAAGCCAAACTTGGCGAACCGGGCTCATCGGAGAAAACCGCCCGGTTGATTTTACAACAATTAGTATAATATAACCCCTGTCCGGTATGAATAAAAAACAATTTTTAAACCTGCTGGCTATGAAACTTGCCTGGCTCTTTATTATGGCGTTGGGGAAATCCGCTATTAAATCCGCACACAACCGGAAATACCTGCACCAGGCATACGCAACTGGAAAGCCCATTATGTTTGTAATATGGCACGGTAAAATGCTGCTGCCCATGTATGCACATCGCAATGAAGGCGTTGCGGCCATGGTCAGCGAACACAATGATGGCGAAATCATTGCCCGCGCTATGGAACGGTTTGGCTACCGTACTGTCCGCGGTTCCAGCACCCGCGGTGGAACAAAAGCCTATCGTAACATGTTAAAAGTACTAAAAAGTGGTAATCATTGCACGATGACCCCCGATGGTCCGACCGGCCCTCGTTATGTATTTAAAATAGGCGCACTACAGTTGGCGCAACGCGCAGGCGCAGTATTACTGCCGCTGACCTTTTCGGCTAAAAATCCGGTTGTTCTAAAAAGCTGGGATGCCTTTACCTTGTGGAAACCGTTTGGCAAAGTTTGTCTGGCCTATGGTCCGCCCCTATTTCTACCGGATACAGCCGATGCCGACACCTTGGAATTATGCCGCCTGGACATTCAACAACGCATGATGGATTTGCAAAAGGAAGCTGATGACCTTTTTCGAAAATAAATGGCCGGCGCTCCTGTTATGGCCGCTCTCCCTGCTCTATAGCCTGGTTATGATCATTCGTAACCTTGGCTATGATGCAGGCGTTTTGCCGTCATTTAAAGTTGATTGCCCGGTTATCAGCGTGGGTAATATCGTGGTGGGCGGCACCGGCAAAACCCCAACCGTCATCACCCTGGCGCAATGGTTCACAGCAAAACAGATCAGGATTTGCATCATCAGCAGGGGATACGGACGTAAATCTACCGGCAATGTGGTGGTTGCGGACGGGCAAAAGATTCTTGCTCATGTAAACGAGTCCGGCGATGAAGCATTACTTTTAGCCAAAGCCCTGCCGGGTGTGCCGGTCATTGTCAATAAAGACCGGGTGCAGGCAGCCAGGCATGCATTAACCCATTTCCAGCCGCACCTGATCCTGCTCGATGACGGCTATCAGCATCGCCGTCTCCGCCGGGATGTGGACATTGTCGCTATCAACAGCACCAAACTGTTCGGCAACGGTTTTGTATTGCCGGCCGGGCCGTTACGGGAACCGCTGTTCAACCTGAAAAGAGCAGATATTGTCTGGATCAATAGCAACAATGAAGACGATCCCCAACCGGAATTGCCTCGAATAGTTCGCAATAAACCGGTCGTTCACGCCCTCTACATGCCGACAACGCTGGGTAATGCGCTTGGTAAATTAGATTTAAATGTACTCCGGCACAACCCGGTGATCGCTTTTTCAGGTTTGGGAAATCCCGTCGGTTTTAAAAACACCCTGACGAGCCTGGGTGCGGAAATAAAACATTTTATTACTTTTCAAGATCATCATTTCTACACAGATAATGATATTCAAAAACTGACAACGCTCTCTAGTAATAATAATACCCGTTTTGTAACTACAGAAAAAGACTGGGTAAAATTGCCTGAGGAAATTACCCATAACCCAAACTGGTTTTACCTGGCCATGCACATAAAACCGGTCAACCCATACGATTTGGACGTAATTGCCGGTAAAATAAACTGTCTCAAAATCGAACAAAGTACTTGAATATTTAAAAAATTTTTGATAGAATAGAACAGAAGAAAATTATAAACTCTTTCATGGAGCAAACAGAGTGGAAGATATTGTCTACAAACCGGTCATCCTCATCGTTGACGATGACAAAAATATTTGTAAAATGATCGAAGCCAGTCTTCACAAAGAAAAAAAATATGAAATACAGACCGCCCAGAACGGCGAATCCTGTATGAAAATGATCAGGGAAGACAAGCCGGACATGGTGCTGCTGGATATTCAGATGCCCGGCATGGACGGCCTGGAGACGCTGCAGCAGATCAAAGAAGAAGATCCGCGCATCCAGGTTGTGATGATGACCGCGCACGGCACTATTGAACGCGCCGTAAATTCCATGAAACTCGGCGCTTATGATTTTCTCACCAAGCCGTTTGCCCGCGACCGCATGCTGGTTACGGTGAATAACGCCCTGCTCAACAGTTCGCTGCGCCGTGAAGTCGATGAACTGCGCACCGAGCTGAAAGGCAAATACTCCTTTGGCAATATAATCGGCCAAAGCGGCGTTATGCAGGATGTTTTTAAATCACTCAGCAAAGTGGTGGACAGTAACGTCACCGTACTGATTCAGGGAGAAAGCGGCACCGGTAAGGAATTGATTGCGCGCGCTACGCATTTTCATTCCAAAACCCGCGCCGATAAACCGTTTGTCGCCGTCAACTGTTCAGCCCTGCCGGAATCACTGCTGGAAAGCGAACTGTTCGGCCACGAAAAGGGCTCCTTTACCGGCGCCGCCGGCAAAAGGATCGGCAAGTTCGAACAAGCCGATGGCGGCACCATTTTTCTCGATGAAATCGGCCTCATGTCGCCCGCTACCCAGGCGAAAATCCTGCGTATTCTGCAGGAACGTGAATTTGAACGGGTTGGCGGCAATGAATTGATCAAAGTCAATGTCCGCGTCATTTCCGCTACCAATAAAGACCTGGAGGAGGAAATGAAACACGGCGGCTTCCGTGAAGATCTCTACTACCGCTTGTCGGTTTTTCCCATTAAACTGCCGCCGCTGCGCGAGAGAAAAGAAGATATTCCCCTGCTCACCGCCCATTTTATTAAAAAATACAATGAACAGGAAAATAAAAGCGTTAAAGATATTAATCCGGATGCCATGGAACTGCTGCAGAATTACAACTGGCCTGGCAATGTGCGCGAACTGGAAAACGCCGTCGAAAGAGCAGTGGTGCTGGCTGCGGATGATGAAATAACCAGCCGCGATCTGCCGCCGGCGGTGCGTTCTATCGGCGAAAAACAGATCTATGAGGCCGATAACACCCTGGCCAGTTGGATCGAAAAGCTGGAAGAAGATGCCCTGCGCCAGGCGCTGCTGGAATGTGAAGGCAATATTTCCAAAACCGCCAAAAAACTGGGGATCGGCCGGGCTACTATTTATCGCAAAGCAAAAAAATACGGCCTGACTATGGTTAATAATTAATCATAATAGATTTAAATATTTCTTAAAAAAAGCGAACCCCAGGTTCGCTTTTTTTATGTGTTCCAGTCTAGAACACTGTTCCAGTCTATCACACTCCAAATGCCGTCGTTGCGGCAACCTGCCAAAACTCGCTCAATAAAAACAACAGGTTAGATATAACATTTTTGTAATAAAAATGGTATACCATTTGCCGGTACACTGGTAAATAACATAATCGCATGAATTAATCTAGACTACTCCTATGGAAAACAATACTCTTATTTTTACCGTGGCAAGCATCTGTAACAGAACTTATAGTCAGAATCAACTCGTTCAATTTATTGATTTGACTAAAAAAATATCTCTGGGCTATCTGCGTTATCAGGAAGTGATCGGCAAACGTATATCCGGCGAGCGGAATGAAAACCGCGAAGAACTGGGCGACCTGGCACTGGATTGCGTTGCGGAACTGTTTAGCAGCGACGGCTGCGGTAATTTTCCCCAGCTTGTAAAATATTACCAGCCGTTCCTGGCCAATCCTGGGATAACCGATGAAGAATTGCTGGCATTGACACGGCGCCTGGTTGTTCGTAAAACCAAACAGGAATTATCGCGTATATTCCGTGAACGCGATCCGGAAGGCGCCAAGATTGTCCGCAATATCAAAGTTGCCATTCGCAGTTCGGAAAAGCTGCAAACCTTCCGTGAAATGGGAAAAGAATATGTATTCTATACTAACGATTTTACAATCGACAAGGAACAACCCATCGACCCTAAAGAAATTGCCGGTTTTCTGCGCAAGGAATCGTCCCCCATTCCTGAAGACATTTTGCACACCCGTTTTATTGATATTTACAACCCAGGCGATTCCATATCCAGTTCTATAAATAAACTTTTAAAAGCTATTTACAGCCTGGAAGATTATCAAAACTTTTTACCGCTTGATGCGATAGTTAAACTCATTCGCCGGGTAAAATTTGAAGTGTTGCGCGAGAAACTGGACGCCGAAGATAATGTCCCCACCCCGCTCGATCACCTGGAAAACCAGGAAATTGAAAGTTACGTTCAGGTTGTTATGCAGCAGGTCAACACTAAAATAAATAAGCTCTATTTAAAACCCGGTAAAATTTCCGCCCACAAGGCGCAAATATATCACCTGGCTCTGCATGATGTACTCTATGATCTGCTGCAGAAAAAAGATTCGTCATCGTATTACCGTAATTTGAAATACTATTTGCCGCAATTAACGCAAATGCAATACCGAAAGGAAGAAAGAACCGTTTTTGAGTACCTGGCAAAAATTGCCAAGAAAAATTTTCGTGGTCATTTACAGGAACTATTATAATTTTCCGTAAAATTACTGGTTTGTTTGTATGTTATGGTATAATTTTTCAAATAACAAACCAGTTAAAACATGACATACACAAACACTGTTATCAAACAATGCCCCGGCGCTCTGGAACTGGAACAACACTTCCTGAGCAATACAAATGACCATAACTCCAGGGCAAAAAGGGCGGGGCATATAAACCAATGTCCTTATTGCCGCAAAAAATTACATACACTGGACGGTATCTATGAGTTTACCGTCAAGGAATTGCCGGTTGCCGTTTCCGGCAAAGTACTCGATCTAGCATGTCGGCTAACCTGCTTACCGGTACAAAAGGGATATTTCCATTGCATTCCGGCGCAGGAAAAAATCATTGCTCATGTTAAAGCGTATCAAATGAAAATGTTGCTTACAGAAAACAGCGCCGCTACCAACACTTTTTCCGGTGCGGGAGACGACATCTTACCGGGAGCGGATTTTAGTATACGGGTAATTGCCGACCCGGCTTCACAATCTGTATGCCTGTATTTTAATGCTAAACAACCGGTGGATTTCGACAATTACACACTGTCGATCCCCGGTATAATTGAGAACGCCGGATTATCAGGTAACGGCACGGCTGAATTGCCCTTTTTTAGAATTGATGAATTGAATAACAAATTTTTGCATTTTATCAGGAAAGAAAAGAGCTATAAAAAACAAAAATTTATCAGGCAATTTCAGAAATGCCTGCCGGGCAAACATGAAACTGTCTGTTAATATAATCCAGTCACACAAATACCTCAAGCCAGAATCAAATCTGGCTTTTTTCTTGAAATACGTTGAAAAATACCTTGACATACACTGTTTTTTTGAATAAATTTTTGTTTAATTTGAAATCAATTACAAATTCGTAAATTAATGAAAAACAGCTCAATACTAATAATAGACAAAGACCCCAAAAACCAAAAGGTTTTGGAAAACAACTTTGCCGATTCCGGTTACAAGGTAGAATTGGCCGGCACCAATACGGTTGCTATGCAATTAATACAAACCAAACCTTTTGACGTAGTATTGACCGAACTATCAACCACCGGTATTGATGGTTATAGTTTGCTGGAAGCTATCCACAAGCTGAAACTGAATAAAGAAATACCTGTTGTGGTCATATCGCAAAAAAACGATATCTGGAACAGGGTAAAATGTTTAAAAAACGGCGCCAAAGATTATATTGTTAAACCCATCCATATAAGAGAACTGGTTGCGCGTGTTAATATGCTATTATCACGTATTGAGAGAAAATCGGCAGAAGCGAGTATTCTCAAAAAAAAGTTCTCCGGCAAATTACAGGATATTAATTTATTTGATCTTGTCAAGGTTTTTGGAATTGAAAAAAAGACCGGTATATTAACGCTATTAAATGAAAATGGCTTTACAGGGCAGATTTTTTTTGAAGATGGTAACATTATCAGCGCCAATACATTATCGCTCAAAGGGGAAGAGGCTGTTTTTAAAATGATGACCTGGAATAAAGGCAGATTTTCCATGCACTTTTGTGATATCGATGTAATTGACGAAACCCGGGTCAGCAATCTGGCAATTCTATTGCAAGGAGCTATGAGAATGGAACAACGCGAAAACTTGTTAAAAAAACTCCCTTCTCTCGAAGTTGTTATTACTACAACCCCAAATTTTAATAAAATCATATCCAAGCACGATCTGAATAGTGATTTACAATATTTTTTGGAATTATTCGACGGTAAGCGTACTTTGGGAGAAATCATCCAGGCTAGCAAGGATGATGAAATAAAGACTTTGAAAAAAATATTGCAACTTAACCAACTGGGCTTTTTGAACATTGTCAAAGAAAAACCGTCTGTTGCAGAACCTAAAATACCGGTTACCGATACCGGTAATGCAGAGCCTGTAACCGGTGAAAATAATACGCAATCGTTTTTCGAAGATATAATTAAAGAGCAGGATGTTGAATCCCTGCAAGCCAAAGTTACTGATTTTTACCAACCCCCGCCGGTTAATAAACCCAAACCAGTCATACCCAGACCGCAACCCAAAGAGTCTTCAACAATAGTTGTTAAACCACCGGTAGTAAAAATACAAACCCTGCCTCCCAAACCAACACCGCCGGCGGCTACAGTTTTTCCCAATGCCGTAACCAAAACCCAACCACAGGGTGCGCCGCAAAAGCAGTCCGCTGCCGGGGAAAAATTTCAAACGGACATTTTTTACAAAGCAAAAGGCAATATCCTGGTTTTAGGCACTGATCAATCTCCCCGTAAAAAGATAGTAGATTGTCTGATCTCAAACAAGCCGGTTGAATCGCAGGTAGCGGTTGCCAATGTTTCGGAGGTCTACTTTGGTACGGCCCGGTTTACAGGTGAACATTATTTAAACATCACCACCTTTTCTATGGAAAAGGAATTTACACCGTTGCTGGATTATTTTGTTCCCACAACCCTGGGCTATATCCTGCTGGTTGAATGTAAAGCTGCTAACTGGAGCTATTATCAATATCTGTTGAATGTCTTGCGTTCAAAACTGAACGTTCCCGCGTTGATTGTAATTATTAATAAAACCACCGGACCGGATGTCCCCGGTATCGATGAAATCCGCGCCAAACTGGCTTTGAAAAAAAACGAAAAGATTATGATGTGTTCCCAATTCGACAAGAACGCTTCACGACGGTTGATCTTTTCTTTATTCAAGGATTATTATAAAAAACAAGCCTAGCTTTAAGCAGGTGTATTATGCCAGGTCCAAATAATAAAAATAAATACGTTGTTTTGGTGATCGACAGCCCCGGCCCGGAAGTGAACCAGTTGGTTAAAAACCTGGCCGAGACCAATCTTGAAGTCGTGCACATCGAAGACGGACAAAAAGCCTGCGAATTTTGCGAGGCTAACCGGCCTCATGTTATCATCACCGAACTGGACCTGCCGGTAATCAGCGGCGTTCAATTATTCCGCTTTTTAAAGAATAATTTCATTACCAGCCAGATTCCCATTATTGTTACTACCAAAGAACCAAAACTGGAAGACAGGATCAAAAGCATGGAAATGGGTATCGATGATTATATTGAAAAACCTTATTTCCCTGAAGAAGTAGTGGTACGGGTACATTCGCTGTTGAATGAAACCAGGAATACCGAAAAAAGCCGCTGGATCATAAATCATGGCTTCAAGGGCGATCTGGAAGAAATGAATGTTCTCGACCTGATCAAAACCATGGAATTAAGCCGCACCTCCGGCATAATTTACCTGACCCGCGGCTATATGGAAGGCCAGATATTTGTAAACAACGGTAGCATCATCGATGCCTTTATCGATGGTTTTGAACCGGAACAGGCTTTAACCCACATGCTCACCTGGCTCAAAGGCACATTTTGGGTATCCATTCAACAGATCGAACGCACCAGGATGATCAATGAAAATAACAGTAAAATTCTTTCCAAAGGCACCAGGCTGATACAACAATGGAAAGATTTGGCCCGGCTATTACCGCCCCTTAACACATCGCTTAAAGCAATTACCCCGGCTAAAGACGAGCAGATCAGCCATCCGGAAAAACAGATGCTGGATCGCTATTACGAGCCGAAAACCATAATGCAGGGCATTGAAGAAAGCAAGATGGATAATTTACATGCCCTGGAACTGGTACGCTCCCTGTTGCAAAAAGGCTTGCTGATCAAAGGCGCTGCTCCGCACCAGGTTAAAGACCCCTTTGCGCAGATCGTTTTTGACCATGCACAAAAAAAAGAATCCGGCGAATCTACCTATAATCAGATCACTTCATATTTTAAAAGAGATCAGGACCCCGGCGGGCTCCCGCAGCCGGTCGCAGAACGAAATAATCAGGCAGGCGATCCTCACAACAACCCGTCGCCGCACGTGCAAAAGATACCCTACAGGGTATTCTTGTCAAAACAGGAGTTGAAACGGGTTAGAGAATTCTTTAGCAAAAAATAAAAAAAATCAGGCTTCATGTTTGAATTAATGCAAAATACTGAAAAAAAAATTGGGGAAATTCTGGTCATTGGTTCCTCCAATTCATCACATGATTCATTTCTGTATTCCACCTGTCCCAGGGTAATGAAATCGGATCAGGATATTATTTTTGGTGAATTGAAAATTGAACCGGAATTATCACTGTTTTTATATGGCGTCAGTTCCAATGGCGCATATAATAAAATCGCCTGGGATATTATCGCCCGGAAAATGCTGGGGTATATTATTGTTTTTGACTGGTTTGATGAAGCTTCATGTGATATTGCCCAAAAAAATATCGATTTCCTCGGCCACCGTTTCGAAGCGCCCCTCATCATTGCCGCCGATATTAAAGAAAAGCCTTTGCCAATAAAAAAAACAATTGTCGATCCCTATATTTCATTTTCCGGCAAGGAAAAATTTACTTTTTGCAACAGCAAATCTGTTGCAAGCATAAAATCCGTTTTTGCATCGCTAATTGATGTAGCAATTAATTATGCTAATTAACCACTACCGGGGAGCATTATGATCGTTGCGGTTAAAGCCGGACTCAACACTTCAGTGAAACTGGAAATCATCAAACGTATATTTGATGGCAAGCTTGTCAGTCCGTTGATCGATGATCTGAAACCACACGAGATCATGCTGGTGCATCAATTCATCCTGGAAAAAGCGCTGGAATTCGGTAAAGCGGTAAAAGGTAATGAATTAACCCAACAGGATATTGCTCAATACCTGAATCCGCCTGATATTAACAGATATGAAAATGTGCAAATTGATACTACCAATAAAAACCTGTCGCTCGCAATTGAAAAAACCAAAAAACAGATCGATTCTTTGTGTCAAATCATCAGGGAGTATGCATTAAATTAATGCCTGTTCACTAATTTCTTAATCAATAGAAACCTGGTGCAGGCTTGCCTGAATAATTGTCTTAAACTCATCCGGCAATACGAACATGGCAAAAATAACTGGACGGTGCGTATCAATACTCATCATTTTTATCCTTTTATCCTTTCAGGCCGGGGCGGAAAACAGTGCGGGTAAACTGCGGGACGGAAAGGTACACATTTTTTTCGATCAAGCCGACTCGGCTTATGCCCGGCAGGCTGCAGCAATAATCCACCGCTCCTGCGAAGAGATGACCGTCGATCTGCAAATTGATTCCTGTGAATCGCTGTATGTATATATTGCCCCGAGCCGCAGAGATTTCAGAAATGTCCTGCGCGGCCGCCTCCCCCATTGGACCGGCGCCTTCGCTACTCCCGCTAATAGCAGTATGACTATACGCTCACCCCGTTGGGACAAGGATAATGATTTCAAAGCCACAATTATCCATGAGCTATTCCACCTTTTGATCCATCACAAAATGAAAAACACCGCTATCCCCCGCTGGATGGACGAGGGCTTGGCAATTTTTTATTCCGGGGAACAACGCTGGATCACCAGTGGAGCCCTTTCCAAAGCCCTGGCCACCAATTCGGTCATTCCTCTCGCGCAGATTGACCGGGTGTTGAAATTTCATCGCGCCAAAGCCGAACTCGCCTACCAGGAAAGCTACTCCGCAATTCAATATCTCCTGGCTACCTACGATATCGATGCAGTTCGCATTATCCTCGACGGTCTGGCCGCCGGTCAGCAATTGGATTCCTGCTTTATGAATGCTACCGGCAGCCCGTTTAACGCCTTTGAAAAAGAATGGTTAAACAGCGCCAAAAAGCACTACAAATGGTTCTGGCTCGCCGATCTGGATAATTACCTGTGGATTTTGATTATTGTCCTTTTCATCCTGGTTGGACTACTTGTACGCCTGCGGAACCGGAAAAAAATGCAGGAATGGCAATTAGAAGCCGAAGCGGAGAAGGATACAGATACGGGAACGGAAACAGATTCCGGAGCGGATACAGATATGAAAACAGAAACGGATTCAAATGTGGAGCAAAATACGGATACGAAAGAGGAAACCGATTCTGAAGCGGAGAAGAATACGGAATTACAATAAAACTTTTTGATAAATCCCTGTAAATGCTTATATTCCATCCATGAAAAAATTTCAAAATGAACTTGAATATTATTTAGCACAAGCGCTTGGCAGATTTGTTTTATATCTGCCGCTAAAATGGGCTCTGCTTACCGGCAGAATGATCGGGCGATTGATATATTATATCATACCTATCCGTAAAAATGTTACTCTTGAAAATCTCAAACGGGCATACCCGGAAAAATCCAATAAAGAAATCCATACCATCGCCCGAGATACCTACATCAATTTGGGGATGACCCTGATTGAATTTATGCGTTTTCCCGGCATGACTCCGGAATTTTTAACAAAACAAATAAAATTTGTCAATGCTGATCTTATGAAACAAGGCCGGCTTGTGGGAAAGGGTGTGCTTTGCATGTCCGGACACTTTGGTAACTGGGAAATTATGGGTGCGGCTATACGGGCCAAAGGTTACCCGATAATTGGCCTTGTAAAAGAACAGCGCAACAAGAGTGTCGGCAACATGGTTGTAGAGTATCGTAAACTGGTCGGGGTTGAAACCTTGCCTCTGGGCATGGCGGTACGAGGGGTTATCAAATCTCTTAAAAAAAATAAACTGGTAGCAATAGTTGCCGATCAGGATGCACATCGTGAAGGAGTGTTTGTCAATTTTCTTGGCCGTCCCTCCTCTACCGCACCGGGTCCGGCTATTTTTGCTCTAAAAACCGGGGCGCCGTTGTTATTTGGAGTTTGCGTTCGCAATAAAAACGGCCATCATACCGTGTACCTGCAAGAGATTAAATATGATGATTTACAGGGCGGAGTAACGGAAGAAAACATCAAAATATTAACCCAGCGGCATGCCTCTGTTCTGGAAGAATGCATTAAAAAATGGCCGGATCACTGGTTCTGGATGCACAAACGCTGGAAAACCAAACCGGAAGATCTGGTTCTACAATAACCGCAAATTTGTTTAGGAAACGGTTTTTAAAATTGATCATTCGAAATAATTACAGCGGTTTTCCGGATCCGGATAATTTTTTATTGTGCAAGAAATACAATTTTGTAAAACCCGTTTTTTAGCGACAACAATTAGAGAAAAAATTTTTTATTTTTTCCTTTATGCAAATAAAAAAAATCCTTATAATACAGACAGCATTCATTGGCGACGTTATTCTGACCACGCCGTTAATTCGCTGGGCAAAATCCGGTTTGAATTATCCGCAAATTCATGTTGTGGTCATTCCATCAACCAGGAATGTGGTTGAAACCAATCCCTTTGTCGATAAAATAATTATTTATGATAAAAGAGGCAAAGACAAGGGATTAACCGGAATAATAAAACTTGTACGGCAATTAAATAAAGAACACTATTCTGCGGTCATTTCACCACACCGGTCTTTACGCAGCGCCCTGATTGCCCGGCTTACCGGAGCTAAAAAACGTATTGGTTTTAACACCAGCAGCGGAGCTTTTTTATATACTGATAAAATTTATTATGATCCGCATATATACGAAATTGACCGGAATTTGTCGCTGCTGAAATTTGCCCATGTAGAAATTACCGATCGTCATCCGTTTGTTTTTCCGGATCATGACGATGAAAATGCAATTACAGATGTATTCAGCGAGTTCAATATCAAAACCACTCCCGCTCCGGTTGCTGTAGCGCCGGGCTCGGTTTGGTTCACTAAAAAGTGGCCGGAGAAATATTACCGGGACCTGGTCAAAATGCTGTTGGCTCAGGGTAGAGAAGTTATTCTAACCGGCGGCATGGCCGATAAAGAATGCTGCGAGCGAATTGTCGACGGTTTAGATGGCCCGGTGGTCAGTCTTGCCGGACGGCTAACTCTGCGGCAATCCGCAGCCTTATATAAGAAATGCGCCGTACTGGTGTGTAACGATAGCGGCGCCATGCACCTGGCCGTTGCCGTCAAAACCCCGGTCATTGCCCTGTTTGGGCCAACTATACCGGCTTTTGGCTTTGCTCCTTTTGGTGAAAGGAATACCGTACTCGAACACCAGTTAACATGCCGGCCATGCGGCATTCATGGTGGAAATAAATGTCCGATTGGTACGCACGAATGTATGCAAGCTATACATCCGTCACAGGTATTGCAATCCGTTCTTCAATATATAAAACCGGAAGCATAATGAATAATATAATTACCATTAATAAAAAGTCCCCTGAACCGGAGCTTATTTTCCGGGCGGCCAAGATATTGCAAAAAGGCGGCGTTATCGCCTATCCAACCGAAACGGTTTATGGCATTGGCTGCAACATTTTTGATGATAAAGCCGTTAACCGGATATATACAATCAAGCAGCGTGATAAAGGCAAAGCTCTCATAGTCATCGCTGCGGATATTATCCAGATCAGCGACATTGTGGAATCGATCCCGGAAGAGGCGGAAAAACTGATCGAAAATTTTTGGCCCGGACCGTTAACGATTGTTTTTGAAACCTCCAGCACTCTGAAAGAGTTCCCCTTTGGTAAATCCAAAACCATCGCCATTCGCATTCCGGACAACCCCATCTGCCTCTCTTTGTTGAAAATCTCCGGCTTTCCAATTGTATCCACCAGCGCCAATATTTCCGGCCAGCCATCGGCAACAAAAGCGCAGCAGGTTTTCGATCAGTTTGGCAGCGAGCTCGATCTGATCATTGACGGCGGCGAAGCGCTAACCAGTCAGCCGTCCACAGTTATTGATATTACCAAAACGCCCCCGCGTATACTCAGGGAAGGCGCAATTACACCACTGGAAATCAGCACAGTTATCGACATTAATATATAATCAGCTTTGAAAGATCATATCCTGCAACATATCCTCGTCATCCGCACCGACCGCATGGGCGACGTATTGCTCTCCGCCCCGGTTCTCACTGCTATAAAGAAATCATTCCCGCAGTGCCGCACCGCCATGCTGGTGGCCGCCTATACGCATGAACTCATGTCCGGCCATCCCGACGCCGATGACCTGTTGATCGATGATTTTAAAGGTCAGCATAAAGGTATTGTCGGACTTTTAAAACTGACCGGGGACTTGAAAAGACTCCGCTTCGACGCCGCCCTGGTATTGCATCCTTCTTTTCGTTTAGCCTTGGTATGTTGGCTGGCGGGTATTCCGGTGCGCGCCGGCACGGCTTTCCGTTTATATTCTTTCCTGTTCAACAGAAAAGTCAAACAGCGCCGTAAATTCGGCGACCGCCATGAACTGGATTATAATATGGAAATTGCCGCTGCTATTGGCGTACAAGCAGATAAAGTCGAGTTTAAATTTCACATACCTCAGGAAGCTAAAGATAGAATTAACCGACTGTTACAGGAAAACGACATCAGGGGTAAATATATTGTGCTGCATCCGGGCAGCGGCGGTTCGGGACAAAATTGGCCGGTAGAAAATTTTGGCAAACTGGCCGCCGAACTCGCCAAAGATCCCGGCTTGCCGATATGCATCACCGGCTCTAAAACCGAAGCGCCTCTTGCAGATACCATAGAAAAATATACCCCTGTTACCCGCTTTGACGGTCAATTGTCGATAAAAGAACTGGCCGCGTTACTTAAAAACAGCGCGTTGGTTATTGCCAACAGCACCGGCCCGTTGCATCTGGCGGTAACCGTGGGCGCAGAAGTGATCGGCTTGTACTCTATGCGCGTGGCATGCGGTCCCGATCGCTGGGGCCCATACAATCGGCAAAATTCGGTGCTTACTCCTCCCCCGGGTACGGATTATTCCCGTAAAGATTCTAATCCTATGGAACTTTTAAATATTAATTCCGTTACTCAGCTTGCCAGGGAAAAATTAGCTAAATAAAATATCCTGGTTACAATTTTAAAATCGGAGGTGTCTTCATGTATCATCCCCGCTTTAAGGGTAACCATTATGATATTGGGTACAAGTTAGGTAGTTTATTAAAAAAGAATAATATTCAACTCTACGGCTTTAATGCGTTGGATGATTTTCAATATCGTTACGGCTCGCAATCGGAACCGGTCATAAGCAAATATTTTCCGCAAGCCGGCGCTGAAATGCGGGGCATGGCGGAAGCGATGGATATTTCTTATGCCCGATTTTCCGCCTGGCTGCTGTGCATCAGCGTGTGCCTGAAAATGCCGCATTGTTCCATGCTGGCGTGTCATCATAACGGGCAGATCATTCTGGGCAGGAATAATGATCTGTCGCCGATTTTTCGGAAAATGAGTTGCAGCGCCCTGTATGCCCCGGCGGACGGGTATTCGTTCATTGCCAATTCATCGGCATTTGTCGGGGCGGAAGACGGCATCAATGAAAAAGGGTTAGCGGCAGGGATGACATATATATGGGCCAAAGAACTGAAACCCGGCATGAATTCCATGTTCCTGGTCCGTTATATATTGGAAAAGTGCGCCTCGGTCCAGCAAGGGCTGGAGGCAATACAAACGATCCCCATCGGCGGGGCATTTCATCTGTTACTGGCGGACAATCATGAAATTGCCCACGCCGAATGCAGTCCGCAAAAAATTAAAATTAACCGGGGTAATTTTCTGGCCGCAACCAATCATTTCATTTCAAAAGAAATGCAGCGCTACGAAGAACCCAAAGATTTATATCATTCCTACAGTCGATATGAGACGGCGGTCAGGGCTGCCGATAACGTTCCAGGTGATGCTGTGGAATATATTAAAGGAATACTGAGCGGCAAGAAGGGCTTTATGTGCCAGTATGAAAAAGCATTGAATTTTGAGACGGTCTGGTCTTCGGTATACGACATCACCGGAGCTATAATATACCGGGCAGAGGGAAACCCGGCCAGGGTGAGATATAAGGAAGAAAGTCGGTTATTCTTGTAAAACCAAACCAGTGCTCAATCCCGAGTCGACCACATCTTAAAGCAAATCCGGTCGTCGGGTAGTCCTGTAGAGAGCATCGAGATCGAGACGTATTTTGAATGCATATACGGGACTGTATCAATAGTATTTTTGTAGAATGTCTTATTCGTCATATAAAAAGAATACAAACATTGTCATTCCGAGGAGCGAAGCGATGAGGAATCTTTCTTTGTTAAAACCATAAAAACAAGCTTTCTCGCTTCGCTCGAAATGACAAGAACGTACTTTGCTTTTTCATACAAAACCTGTGAATTTGAAATTTTACTCTAAAATAGTAATATTTCAAGTAATACTCAATTTTTTAGACCTTTTATACAGCCCCATTTTGTACTCATTAATATTCAAAACTAATCGAGATACTGTTCGCTAGCGAACCTTCAGGAATCAACCGGCCATGCGCATAGCCCAGGTTAAAGGATTTTAATTTGATTCCCACTCCCCCGGTAATCGAATTTGCAGCCTGACCTAACCTGAGGCAAAAATTCTCCCTTTCATATTCAATTCCCCAAAAAATTTTGGGCCGACTCGTTTCTTTAGTCAAATCGATGCTGGTTTTATTTTTATAGGAATATTCTTCGTTCAAAGCCAGGTTAGTAATGATTTGAATTGCATTTGCCCCAAATGCTACCCGCTTTTCAATTATGAATCTGTAATAACGGAGAAGATCATTATTATTTTCTGCCGGTTTCATTAATTGCACCAGGTTATCCATTGAAAAGCCAAAAGTAATGTTACTCAATATTGAGTTGGCAATTTCAGGTTGATATTGAATACCTAAATCTATTGCTGAATATTCATGCGTCCCTTCACCTTGAAGAATATCTGTTATAATATATTTGGTATTCATGCCAACAGCAATTGAGTTGAAAACAGTTTTTGCATAACCAAGAATGTAATGTTGATGTTCAAATGCTTTTTCAGAAATTGCATTATCACTTGTCAATGAAAATACTTTTGAACTCAATTTATAATAACCAAAACCCAATGAACCTAAAGTTTTCAAGGGAATCGCAAGCCCACAGCCTTTATATTCAAAACGTTCTCCGGGGGATGAGTAAAACAGAGATATGGTTGATTTCCGGGCATTTATAATATTTGCGGGATTCAAATATCCCGAAGTAGCATCGGAAAACGAAGAACTGGCAGTCTGTCCCATTGCAATTGAGCGTGTTCCCGGTACTAATTCTGTAAATGACTCGGTCTGCGATTTTATAACCGACACTTGAAAAATAAAGAATATTACAAAAATGCCAAAAAAAGTGTATTGTCTTAACATAATTCACCTTTCTTTGTCTCGATAATATATCCTCATCAATTAATGATTTTTTATAAAATCAGATAAATAAAACTCGAATATTTTTACATTGAATCACTTTTAGATTCAATTCCCTCTCCTCATGAATCGCCCAGTAATAATATGATGTCCAATACTTAAAACAATATATACTATTTTTATATTTTGTCAATTATAAAGTTTTTGGTCTTTTTAATGTTGGTACTATTAATACCAAACCATCATTTCTTAAAATTTTTCGATGATTATAGAATAATATGTTTGTATGCAATTCATTTGTGTAAATTTCAATCCGGGTAAGGAAAAATATTTCATTATTCAGGCTCCCTTCTCTCTTTAAACTTTAGAATGACATGGAATACAAGAGTCGTTGAGTAGAATAAGGGCTAATTCAAGAAAAAGACTAAATTTAAAAATACACACAATAATGTATTCTTTGTGCAAATGTCATATTGTGACGCACTGGGAAGGTAGAGTGACTTTTGGTTATCAGGTCATGTTCTCTTACCCGTCCCGCAAAAACAGCGGGACTACTCGGGGACCGGTATGTTTTTGTCATGCCGACGAGTGCAGCGAGGAGGACTTTTTGTACTTCTTGCCACGTCATTTATGACGTGGATTACTAAAACAAGACAAAATTGACTTTAGTCAAATTCCCATTTAGGCTAAAGCCCTGTTTTTGCTTTATTTATTCCACGACCTGAAGGTCGTGGCAATTACAGGATTTGCAGAAAAATCCCGGACGTATCGAGACGTATTTTAAATGCTTTCGGGTAGCTGAGAAATGACCCCTCGATACGTCTCGCAAAAACAGCGGAACTACTCTGAGACCGGATGATTTAGATTTTTTTGTAAAGGCGAAGCATCTGTTCCAGACTAACTTACAAGTCATCAGGTCCCGGCAAAGATGCTTCGCCCAACAAGTAATAAATAAATTACTCGTCGCAAGCTCCTCGGAATGACATAGCGGGCGAAGCGGACACGAACCGGACGTATCGATACGTATTTTGAATGCACATACGCCCTGGGGAACATATCCTCAGGGCGAGCTAGTCAAGCTTCCTAACCGGTCATGAGAGACTGTATCTACTAATTATCGAAAATAGAAATCAAACCACTTCGGGTACCACAAACGGCGCACGATAATTCCTGGTCAGCATGGCATTGGCCTCTTCATCATTCACAAATTTCTCCGCCGCCGGATTAAAATTCAAAGACCGGCCCAGGCGGTACGACGCCATTGCCAAATGATTCAACACCGCGCTTTTATGGCCTTCTTCAATATCACAATTCAGTACTTTAAGGTCGCGCGCCCGTACTGCATCGATAAAATTCCGCCAGTGGTTACCGCCGGCGTTGGCATTGGCGCCGGGTACCTGGTCTTTGCCCATCAGGGTATGCCAGCTATTATAACTATCCACTACCAGGTAGCCTTCGGAACCATAGAATATGACGCCGATCGTATTATCCGGCCCAACGCCAATATTGCCATCATGGTTGCTCATCCAGTGGCGGACTTCAAATTGCAGTAATTTCTTTTTATCGCCGCCGCCGCTTTTTGCCGGGTATTCAAAAATAGCGTGCTGTACATTAGGGGTTTCCTGGTCGTCATCGAACATAAAATGGCCGCCCAGCGAAGAGACCTTGACCGGGTGAGTATCGAGTCCCAGGCCCCAGCGGGCAATATCCAACTGGTGAACGCCCTGGTTGCCGATGTCGCCGTTGCCGTAATCCCAATGCCAGTGCCAGTTATAGTGAAAGCGGTTTTTCGAGAATGAACGCTTGGGCGCCGGGCCAAGCCACAGATCATAATGGACACCCTCAGGAACGGCTTCGTCCGGGGTTTTACCGATGGTATTCCGCCATTTATAACACAAGCCTTTGGCCATATACACTTCGCCAAGCTGACCGCTTTTCATAAAGTCCACCGCCGCCTGCACGGCAATGGAACTGCGGATCTGCATGCCGGTTTGTACAATACGATTGTATTTGCGCGCCGCTTCCACCATTTTACGGCCTTCACGGACATTATGACTGACCGGTTTTTCCACATAGACGTCCTTGCCGGCCTGGCACGCCCATATTGTCGCCAGCGCATGCCAGTGATTGGGTGTGGCAATACTGATTACATCAATATCTTTATTGTCAAGCAGTTCGCGGATGTCATAATAGGTCTTCGGCTCTTTCCAGCCCTTTTCGGCAAAGTTTTTCACTCCTTCCGCCAGTACGCTTTCATCAATATCACATAATGCAACAACTTGCACGCCGGGTATGCCCTGAAAGCCATCGATATGATCTTTACCCCGCGAGCGGACGCCAACGCACGCCACCCGGATCGTGTCATTTGCCCCGGCCCAGCCTTTTGTGCCAATCATCGAAGCCGCCGATACGACAGCCGCCGATTTTACAAATTCGCGACGATTCATATTCATCCCTTTCTCCTCATTTTTTATTCCGGTAATTCAAATGTACTATAATCAATTCTACACAAAAAAGCCAGTACATTTAGAAAACCCTGAAAAAAATTTTTATTGTCATGGTCATTATTTTACCCTATATTTTAACTCGACTAAAAAACGCTCACTTTAGGATCAGGATTTCGGAATATTTTATGACAATAACAGACTGGCAACAAAAGCTGCAAAAGCTGGAACAAGACGGACTTTCCATAGTGATAGAAAAAGACGGTAACATCATCTTTCAATCAATCGATCCCATGTTAAAACCTCTATACACCTGCCTGGCAGAGAAACGGGCGCAATTAAAAGGCGCAACCGTATACGATAAAATCGTCGGTCGGGCGGCTGCCTACCTGTGTATTATTGGACAGGTAAAAGAAATTTATACACCGTTGGCCAGCGAATCGGCAATTTCTGTATTAAAAGAACATAATATCAAAATAACTCCCGGCAAGATCATCCCTCTGATTATGAACAGGGATAATACCGATACGTGCCCCATGGAAAAACTGGCCATGTCTTGCACCGGGCCAGAAGATTTTTACCAGGCATTGCAGGTAAGAATGGCCGGGGCTAAAAAGTAGCAAAGTTATCAAAACAAGGGGTTGCAACCCCTTGTTCTAAAAATAATGGGGTAAACTCTAGACATCGTCCACTTTTTCAATATCGTCCACAACCATTTTTAACGCAACACTTATAGTTTATTCAATATACATCACTTCACGCTGTAGTTCAATGCCGAACTGCTCGAAAACCCGCTTCTTCAAGATCGCTTCCAGTTCCAAAACATCCGCGGCCCGGGCATTGCCCCGGTTATATATGATATTGGCATGTTTGGGGTGAACCGCCGCATCGCCGACACTGGTTTGCTTGCTGCCGACCGCTTCCAGGTAAACGGCGGCAGCAGTGGCGTTGCCCTGCGCATCCTTGATGTTTTTGAAATATGAACCGGCGGTAGGCACGCTCCAGTGTGGCAGCTTGTTGGCGCGGATGGCGTGGATTTCGCGCACCTTGCTTAAAATTTGCGCATAGTCGCCCCTGGTAAATTCCAGCTCTGCCGATATCAAGATGCAGTTATTTCTTTTCAATTCCGAATCACGATAGGCAAAATTAAAAAACTCTTTATTAACCTCCCTTACTTGTCCATTTGGGGTAAGCACAGTAGCCCGGCGTAAACAGTCGCTGATACTTTTGCCATAAGCGCCGGCATTGCCATATATAGCCCCACCAATCGTTCCGGGAATACCGGAAGCGAACTCGAACCCGGTTAACGAATGGGCAATACAAAAGCGCTTTATATCGGCAAGCGATGTGCCGGCCTGAACATCAATCGTATTCTCGTGCACGAGTTGAATCCCGGTAAAGTTGGCGATCAGCACCAAACCGCGAAAACCCGCATCCGCAAACAGTACATTGGTGGCGCTTCCCAGCGTTAAAAACCGAATATGTTGCACTCGGCAGTATTTTACTACCTGAACAAAGGTATCCTTGTCGGCTATTGTCACCAGGGAATCAGCCGGACCGCCAATTTTAATATTACTATGCCGGTTTAAAGGTTCATTATACAGAACATGATTTTTTGGTATGATCCGTTCAAGCTGTGTATTTTTTATATTCACTCCGTTACCCGCTTTATATCCGCTCCCAGACCCTGCAATTTTGCTTCCAGGTTTTCATAACCCCGGTCGATTTGCCGGATATTATAAATGGAGCTTTTACCTTTGGCGCACAGCGCGGCAATGATCAACGCCATTCCGGCGCGGATATCCGGACTTTGCATGTTGGCGCCATAGAGGTTGGACTTGCCGACAATAACCGCCCGGTGCGGGTCGCATAACACGATCTGCGCGCCCATGGCGATCAGATAATCCACAAAAAACATGCGTCCATTATACATCTTTTCAAAAATCAGCACTGTTCCTTTAGCCTGGGTCGCCGCCACGATCACAATACTCATCAGGTCGGACGGGAACGCCGGCCAGGTGCCGTCATCTATTTTGGGTATTTCCCCGGCAAAATCCGGTTCAATTTTTAGCTTTTGCCGGGCCGGAACAAGAATGTTTCTGCCCTTTATTTCATAAGTGATACCCAGTTTTTTAAAGGTGGAATGAGTAACCTGCAAATCCTCCGGGTTGACATCTTTAATTGTAATTTCCGAACCGGTGATCGCCGCCAGCACAATATAGCCCCCGGCTTCAAGGTAATCCGACCCAATGGTGTGGTCGACGCCGGACAACTGTTTTACTCCTTCGATCTCCAATATATTTGTACCAACGCCGCTTATTTTTGCGCCCATACTATTGAGCATTCGCGCCAGGCCGCTGACATGCGGTTCACAGGCGGCATTGCGGATAATTGTTCTTCCTTTAGCCATCACCGCTGCCATCAGCGCATTTTCAGTCGCGGTTACCGATTGCTCATCCAGAAAAATATCCTGTCCGCACAATTCCTTACGGGTAAACACATAATTACGATTGACAACGCTCACATTGGCGCCAAGGCTTGTAAAGGCCAGAAAATGGGTATCCAGTCGCCTGCGGCCAATCACATCGCCGCCCGGCGGCGGCAGCACCACGCGGTTGAAACGGGTTATAAGAGGCCCGGCCAGTAACAAGGCCGCCCGCAGCGACGCGCATTTGCGCTGATCCAGTTCCGCATGATTAATGTTCTTACACTGTATTTCCAGGGTGTTCCTTTCCAGTTCCCGCACAATCGCTCCCTGGCTTTTCATGATATCCAGCATGGTTTCCACATCGCCAATGCGCGGCACATTCCGCAAGATCACCGGTTCGGTGGTCAATAAACAGGCGGCAATTACCGGCAGCGCTTCATTCTTGTTGCCGGAAATTTTCACACTGCCCGATAAGGTTTTTTTGCCGTTAATTAAAAATTTTTCCATAGTGGCCGGTTTCTTTCATGTTAATTTTCAAAAAATTGTTTATGTATAGCTGCATATATTTCATCGCTACCTTCCAGGGGAATAAGAACCCGAACAAACAATTCGCCGTTCATCACCGCGCTGTATGTCACTTGCAATTCATCCAGGGCTGTAAAAAATTTTCGGGCCGCTTCACTGCCGATACTAACACCGGTTCCGACCAGCGAAAGCACAGCTTGCCGCTCATCCACATTCAGGTATTGGGCAGTTTGTTCCAGTATTCTCTGCGCTGTCGAAATATCGCTGTGCGAAACGCCGATAATAGCCAGGCCCTGTACGCATTGCCAGATCTTTAAAAATAACTTTTCCCGGGAAAACAGCAGCGGCAGTTTCAGGCCGTCTTCCTGCCTGGTCGAAAAGCGTATAACCGCCACATCCCGGTCGATGACCACTCCGCTGGCCGCGCCGCGGCTGAGATTTTCATCCGTTACAATTGTGCCGATCTGTCCGGTAAAGGTCGAACCCAACGACAGCGGCACATGATGCCGTTTGGCAAACTCGACCGAGGTTTTGTGCAGCATTTTGGCACCGGCGGCCGCCATTTCCAACGCTTCATCATAGTGAATACGGTCGATGCGTCGGGCTACCGGAATTCTTTTCGGATCGGCTGTATAAATGCCGTCAATATCGGACATGATCTCACAACTGTCCGCTTGTAATGCGGCCGCCACGGCCACAGCCGTTGTATCCGACCCGCCGCGTCCTAATGTGGTTATTTCTTTGTTTATCGATACGCCCTGGAACCCGGCAATGACAACGATCTTGTCTTCCTGCAATGCTTCGCGTAACCGCAGCCCTTTTACCTCCAGCACTCGCGCATTGGTATGGTTATTATCGGTGATCAGACCGATCTGGCTGCCGGTGTAACTAACCGCCTGGTATTTGCCAATAGCGTTAATTGCCAGGGCCAGCACCGATATGGAAATGCGTTCTCCGACAGACAGCAGCATATCCATTTCCCGTTTGTCCGGATTAGCATTTACGGTATGCGCCAGTTTAATAAATTCATCGGTGGTTTTACCCATAGCCGAAACCACCACCACCAGGTCGACGCCTTCATCTTTGCGGGCAACAACATTTTGCGCCACCCGTTTGATCAATTCCGGCGTAGCCAAAGAACTGCCCCCATACTTTTGTACAACGATTGGTTTATTATTCATAGCGATACAATTGTGTTCCTTGTATAATTTAAGGTTCTCACCGGTTTTTTACTAATTAAAAAAGGCACTGCCTTAATCATTATAGCGCTATTCACTCTACAAGCTGAAAACTGCTAGCTGATAGCCTCCATTAAATACAATACTTTTTGCCATTTAACAATATTTCACCTGACGGCAATTTATATGCTTTCCTTTTTAAAATATTCTCTTATACTGTCGCGGTCATCATAATAGTTCCGGTTATCTTTAACTTGTTGAAAATTTTCATGCCCCTTGCCGGCGATCAGTACCACATCGCCCGGCCCGGCCTGGGATAGTGCGAAATGAATAGCTTGTTTGCGATCCGGGAAACGAGCCCAGTCGCTGCCGGGCAGCAATCCCATGGCAATATCGGTAATGATCGCCTCGGGATTTTCATGGCGGGGATTATCCGTTGTCAGAACCGTTATATCCGATAATCGCGACGCCACCTCACCCATCATAATGCGCTTGACTTTGTCGCGTTCACCGTCGCTGCCGAACACAGTTATCATTTTACCCTGCAAGTGTGATAAAATAGTGGTTATTACTTTATCCAGCGCATCGGGAGTATGAGCATAATCGATTATTATACCGTAACTTTGGCCATAATCAATTCGTTCAAAGCGGCCTTTGACATTTTTCACACTTTCAATACCGCTGATTATACAGGCGATAGGTATATTTTTAGCTATTGCGGTAGATACGGCCGCCAGGATGTTGGCGCAATTATAAAGACCGGGCAGAACTGTCTGTAACTCTAGCCTGCCGTTGGGAGAATCGATAACCAGCCGGGTTAGTCCATGTTCGATGTGAATCCCGGTTGCAAAAATATCCGCACGGGGATCATGCAGGGAATAATCTAGGGTAATGCCGGCGGTTGACGCAGCTCTAAATTCTTTATAATGTTCATCATCTCGATTTAAAATTGCCATACTGTCGTGACCAAGGCCGGTGAATAACCTGACTTTGGCGGCAACATAGTCCGTCAGAGTTTGATGATAATCCATGTGTTCATAAGAGATATTGGTATAGACCGCCTCCCGGAAGCACAAACCTTCGACCCGTTTTTGTTTCAGGGCATGGCTGGTCACTTCCATAACACAAGCGCTAACATTTTGGGCAACCATAGCAGAAAATAGCGAATGTAAGGTCAGCGCATCGGGGGTGGACAAACCGCTTCCGGCTTGTTCATTACCAATTAAATAAGCAATCGTGCCGATCAGTCCGGTCTTTATGCCATTGTTTTCCAGAACAGCTTTTATCAAACAGGCTGTAGTCGTTTTGCCGTTAGTACCGGTGATGCCGGTTAGTTGTAATTTATTTACAGGATTATCGAAATAATTTGCCGCGATAATTGCCAGGGCGGCGCGGCTATCATTAACCAATATAAAGGGTCGCGGGTCGTTATTAATGATAAATGTGCTATCCTGCAAGATAATGCTGCCGGCCCCTTTGGACAAGGCTTTGCCGATAAAGTCATGCCCGTCGACTGTATACCCTTTTACAGCAATATAAACATCGCCGCTACTTACCTGGTCGGAATGATAACTGACAGCCCGCACCGGGACATTGGTATTCCCCTGTACACATTGATAATTCAAACCGCGTAAAATTGATTTCAGGGTCAACATAATTTACTTTTACAATAGCTGCCGGGCTGTTATTTCGGCATAAGATAAAGACAAATTGGCAAAAGTACAAGCACATTTGTTTTCTAAATTATATATCGTCCAGTAATAAAAAAAGCCTTGCTGTTCGGCAAGGCTTTAAATTTTTATGGCTTTGGTTCATCGGGATTGGTTGGAACCACTTCTTCTTTACCTTCAAGAATTCGTTTCAATCTTTCCAGTTCTTTTTCCGCTTTTTCCCGTTCATCCTTTATTCTTTGCAGTTCCTGCTCAGCAGATTCGGTCTCTTTTTTCTCTTTGATGATCTGCTCAAACACTTCCCGCCGGGATTCTGCCTTTTTCATTAAAATATCCCGTTCCTTTACTTTATAAACCGATGTGGGCAGAATGACAAACCTGCCGCCGACATTGATCTTCCAGGAACTATAATTGGGCAGGTCGGGACGGGTCATGCGCGGACCAATGGTCTCTTCTTCATCTGGAGATATGCGAATATCGCCTGAAACCACGAAATTAAACCACTTGTTAGGTTTATAAGTGATACTCAGATTCATATAAGAATAATATTCATGACTGGCGGCGGTTACCGGCGGTTTTTGCAGCCAGCCGTTGCCGTAAATTTCCAGGCCGTAATTAAAGTTTGCGGTTGGATATTCCAGCCCCAAAGCATACCTGAGTTCCTGGCTTGGATCCAGCACATTGGCATAAGGTTTCAAATTGGCATAGCTGCCCACCAAAAGCGAGTCCGGCACCAGGGTCTCTCCTACATCATTGTGGTTCCAGTATCCAAAATTAAAATGAGCGTTGAGATCTTCATCAGGGTACGATTTATCTTTTGCCCAACTGACCAGGCCGTTAAAACCCCATTCTACTGTGCCGGCGGTATAATCCTCATAGATCACATTATGTTTCGAGCCGGTGGGAAAGCGCATGGCCAGTTCGACGCCAAACTGGAACGGGCTGTCGGCAAATTTATAAGAACCGGCTTTAATACCGATAAACGTATCCCAAAAAATTTCATCCTTGTCGCCCTGGTTTAAATCCTGGTACATAATGGGTAACATATAAAAACCAAAATGCTCATTTATACCATAATTAACACTCACCAAACCCTGTACATCCCAAACGGTATAAGCGCGTTTTTCAGTGGTTTCTGTAGCCGGCGTTTCCGTAACTTTACCCCAAAAGCGGGTATTGGGAAAAACTGTTAGATACCCCTTCTTTTGCGCCCATGCCGCTTTGGTATGGGTAAGACCGGGGCCGCCGTTAAAAATTTCAGCATTTACACTAGGCACCAATACTACCAGCAGGAAAGCTGCGATAATTCTATAAAGATCCTTCATCTGTCATCTCCACATAACTATTTAATTTATTTATAGTAATGTAACAATAAATACTTTAAAAAACAACACTGTAAATACTATTTTTTAATTTACCGGCATACACTTGTATTTACGGAATTATTTTTAGCCGGGATCTTAATTTAACTGTATAACAAATTACTGTATGTTTTATTTCGTATATCAACAGCCCGGCTTACTCTTTCAGACGGATCGCGCAACTGAGCCGGTGTACATCATCCAACTGGTTGGAGACAAAGGCATAATCGACCATCAATCGCCAGAATTGAATACCGGCGCCGGTAGTTATACCAAATTCATTTTTCCCAACCCGGATTGCCAATCCCTTTATCAGAAACTCGGCGCTATAGATGGAATAGACATCATATTTCTTGTAGCGCGTCCAGTATAAATTCACCCTGGCATCAGAAAAGCCTAATTTTTGCTGGTAATACAAACCATAAAGCACGGCGCGTTGTATGTGATCTTCGGTTTTTGCCGCCGTATTCCAGATTATTGCCGTGCTATTGACATCGGTAGAAGAAACACCAAAAGCCAAATCACCCATATTCCGTTTATCAAAAACGTGCCCCAAATTCAATTTAATCATAGTTCCTATATCTATACCCATGCCGGTAGCCTGGGCATTATATAATTTTTGCCTGATCATTTTAAAATTCATGCCAAACGGTATTTCAAAAGGCATATCCATGTATAACCATCCCAGGGGAATTGTACTCTTGATCGCTTTGGCAAAAGAAAAGTAATAAACGTCTTCAACATCTTCAAAATAGCCCAGCGCAACACCGTCCATCTGCAAATTTTTATCGCTATTGCGTTCAGCAAAGGAAGACCCTTTGGGGTCTGGATAGATCGGAATATCATCGACGGAAAAACGGGTCCAGTTCAAAGCGATGGTCCCGCCGCCCGGCAACGGTAAAGCGATTCCTGCATAGTTATAATTCGCCAACGGATCGGTAATACTCTGGAACGACGGCGCATACATTAAGCTGAGGGTTGGTTTTTCAACAAAAGTCAACGACGCCGGGTTATAGTGGAATAATTCCGCGCTGCCATACATTGCCGCAGCCGCGCCTCCCAGGGCCAGTGGCCGGGCGCCTATACCAAGTTCCATTGACGAACCGGCATATTTACCCCCGGCAAAACCGGTATGAGCATAAAACATTACGCTGGATATTAAAAGTACTTTAAAACCACATTTTATTTGTTTATTCATAATTTTCTTCTATGCAAATAATCAATATTTTTCCAGGATTATTTCAGGATCACTTTAATTTTGCCATTTTTCCGGTTTCATGCAGGGTTTTACTGCCTGAAACGGCGGTTATACGATAGAAATAAACGCCATTAGCTATCTCATCGCCTTCCTCATCGAGACCATCCCAAAACACTTCATGATAATCGGCGCTATAAGGATTTGGATCTTCGCTAATATCACGGGGATTGATCTCCCGGATCAGACGACCGGAAGCAGTATAGATCTTGACTTTAATTTCCTGCACCGGGAAGGTAAGCATATAGCCAATAATGGTGGATTCGGTAAAGGGATTGGGATAATTGCCCAGTAATTTTATAGCAAATTCACTGGCGGTTTTGAAAACATATTCTTCCGAATTATAAACATTACCGTTACAATCAATACAGGATATATGCAGGGTATGCTGACCGGTTGCCAGTTTTGGCTCAAAGGTAAAAGAAACAAAATTGGCATTCACAACGCTATCCGGCGCTGATAATTCACTGCGCTCTAATTGCCGCCCGTCCAGCATAACCTGAAAAATTGGCGAAGTTATATTAACGCCGTTAATATCCTGTAAATTAATACAAAATACCGGTTCCGGGCTGATATACCGGTCATAGGCGTAAGGCTGGCCGTTGACGGACACATCGACTTTGGGGGGCAGAATATCGACGCTTTGAATTACAGCTAACTGGCCGGGCACAGTTACCTGGGCGGTAATGCAGTTCCCGCTGCGTACGCCATTGCATTTTACCCATTTTTGTAAACCTGGCGACAACGTATAAACATCAAAAGCCGCCGCACTGCTATCCAGGTTCACCGTTACTCTTTCCGGCAGGGTAAAAATAACCTGCGCCGGTTTTAAAAGTGAAACCACGCCATTGCTCAGCGCAAGATCATATACCGGCACATTTTCAATAAAGGTAAAATCCGGCTGCTCGTTAATTACAGGAGCGGCCACTCGCTTTAACGTAACCACCCGGTTCTGCGCGGTAGCTTCCGCCGGCATCCACAAGGCCAGAACGCTATCAACCGCCAGCGTATCTATTATTGTATCTCCATAATATAATCCCCGTAACGGATCATAATTGACAGACGATATAGTCAAATCAACGGTAACATCATTATTGCTGCGGTTAACATCTTTGTGTTGATAGTCCGGGTCGATCCGAATTTGCAGGGTCGCCGCTCCCGGGGGAAGCGATAGCGGTTGTCTGACAGTTGCAGTTGAAAACGCGGTGATATTGATCGTATGGGCGCCAATATCCGTCCAGCCGGAGCCGGTCTTGAGTTGCAATAACACCGGTATTTGGTTAGCTTCAGTATCGCCGTTGTTAATTATTTTAGCTTCAAGATAAATATAGTTATCGCCGGTTATCCGGATTGAATTTTTATCGCATGTTAAATCCGGCCCCTTTTTCATAAAGTAAATAAAGTCAGTGCTGGAATAAATCGTGCCGTCTTCGGACTCGGCAATAAAAGAATATTCCAGTTCATAGCTGGAATAGTGCAGTTTCCAGTTGTTGACGCATGTATACCAATTCCCACGGGTTGGCGCCAGCGCCAGAGTATCGTTCATAACAAGACAATACACAGATTTAACAGGAAAACGACTGGACACTTTAATCCCAAAATTCAAACTATCTTTATCGGAATGGACTACAGTTGCCGAATCGAACACAATTCCGGTCAAAGAAAAAACTACCGCCCCATGCGCCTGCTGCGTACCGATTGAATTGCCGGCATAAAATCGAATACTGCCGGACTGGGAGGGGAAAGGATCGGGTAAAGTGAACTCGGCGGAACACTCATTGCCGGTTATGGTCATTGAACGGACGTTTAATTGCCGGCGGGAACTGTCGTTAAGAGCAAATTCTGCCAAACCATCGCTAAACGGGATTTGGCAATTCACCCTGAGAGTCTCACCACTTTGCGGAGTTTGTGTATTGATTTTTACACCCGTTTCAGTTGTTGGTAATATCATTGGTGTAGCCGGGTCGCCAAATAAATGATATTGATTTAATTGCGTAATGGTTTGCAAATATTTATGTTTGGCGAAATACAAAGTTTTTCCGGCGTCGACAATCTCACCAAGCGTCTTGCCGGGATTATTATAAAGATAATTAAATATTTCAGTCTGCAGGTAATAATCATTTTGCGTCCAGCCGAAACCACTGGCGCCCAAAAAGCCAATTACCCCTGTATCTTGCGCAAACAACAAGGCATCGGCCAGGGCTTCGCCCGATGGAGATTCAAATGCCCCGGTATAGCAGGTCATACTTAGAATCAAAGGCAGCCGACCCTGGTTATAAATTTGTCGGCAATCTTCAATACGCAGCAACCCGTTATCAGCCCAGATTGCGCCGCCGCCATGACCGTGAAAGGTCATCACGGCGCAGCCATCGTTAAAATAATCCAATAAATCTATAGTACCGCCAAAAAAGGGATCGCTAAACCCGGATTCGTCACGAATGGTATACAATTTTCTGGCGTCAAATTTGAGCGGCACTTTGTCAGCCAGGATTTCCCCCTGGTCGCGAAATACCTGTCCATTTCCTGCCAGGTAGAGTATCCGGTTCCGCCAGGCGCCGCCGGCCGGGGTTTTTTCATAATCGATCATTTTGGCAATAAATGAACCCGCTTCCTCCGGGGTGCGCGCCGGAATTCTGCCGATATGTATATCTGCTATTTCATTATCGCCATCCAAAAGTGCATACCAGTGATCGCTTGCCGCAGCGCCAAAGTTATAAGTTTGCCGCATATAGGCCGGAACCAGGTCCAGCGTATCCGCCTCGGTAGAATAACGGACATAACTGCCGTCGCCCAACAGCAATACATATTTTAGTTGCGGCGCCTGCCAGTTATCATACGCCCATTTCAAAAACCGTTTCAACCCAAAAGGGCCGGGTTTACCGTAATTAAATTCATCATATATATCCTGAATATCTACCAATAACGTATGATAGCCCTGCGCCTGCCGTAATTCCAATAATTGCTGTACTTCCGGCATATCAACAAACCGGTGGTGAGAAATAAGCAGATAATCGGCAGAAAGATTTGTGGACTTTAATAAAGTCGGTTCGTCCGGTACTATTGCCAGCGGCTTTAACATGGAATCGGGGGAGATCGCAATATATTCGGTATTGGCCGAACTGATATAATCCGTAAAACTGATCTGGTACAAGGTGCTGTCGCCAAATGCCGGATAACCCGTTACTGTCCCGCCGACGATCTTGTTTTGTCCTAATTTATAAACTTCGATTTTGTCATCGGCAAAATTGCTGATTCTGAATACATAATTTCCGGTTGTATTATCGGGCGGTATGGTGAACTTTAAAAAATCTTCCTGGGCTTTGTAAAGGCGGGGATAGCTGACCTCAAACCAGTTGAGCATCACAAAATCGAATTCTTTTGCGTCGATATTATTAACTATTGTTAGCTGGTTATCGCCATCATTCAGATCAGCCCCGGTTATAGATTGCCGGGTATCACTGACCAGGTCATAATAATCCTGCTGCCACCACTGCGCTGCGCCAAGGTAATTCTTGTTTAAATAGCAGGTAATATCATGCGGTATCGTGTCCAATGAGGTTCTGCCGCATAATAACAACCGGCAGCTCACTCCCAATGTGCTTTGCGGATCGGGATGATATAATTTAAAATTATAATCCTCGCGGCGGCCGGCTTTGATGCCGCCGTCAAAAAACCAGTGGTCGCGGATGGAATCGGTTTGCACCATGCTCAACCGGTCAAAATAACTGTCCTGCTCGATATGTATTGTTTCGTTAAATGAATAGGGACTGTTATATTGTTCATTCGGATCGAGATTGACCAAGCCCTGTTCCTCTCCCATCCATATCCCCTTTTGCCCGCCCCACGATAACCAATAGACATTTGCCGGGGAATAAGGATCCTTGTACAGATCGGTTGCCGATGTGGTAATATTTTGCCGGGAGTATTCTGCCCAAAATAAAAAGTAATCGTCTTTATTAAACTGACCGTCTTTCCAGCCCTGTACATAAATCGGCGTTTCCTTGCCGTCATTGGTCAGACGCAGTGTTTTAATATCAATATCCAGCAATTTCAAGCCGGCGGCGCTTAAATCCTTGCCGGTCACCCGGTAAAAGCCGTCCTTTTCTATTATAATTTTCCATTTCCCTTCCTGAGCGGCGGTGGTTTTACTCAGGATTGTAGTACCGTTCTTTTTCTCGCGGGTTTTAGAGTGGGTAACAAGGCCTAACCGGTTTAATTGTTCGGCTTCCGGTTGCGTCAGGGGCGTACGGTCATCGCCAGGCGTGACAGTGATTTCAATCACCATCGCGGTCGTTACCACCAGTTCGCCGGCGCCGGCGTCGTAATGATAGGGATAGAGTTCCAGGCTCCACAAACAACTGCCGCCAAGATCACCGGTATAACGTAATGCAAACGAAAGGTCATCCGGAACAACCGGCGCGTCACTTTGTTTTAACACCGGTAAAGGATTGGTGTCAGCGTCTATACCGGTCGGAATGTCATTGCTATAAGGACGGGGAGGAACGGTTTTAATTCTGGTGGTTTCACTTGAAACCAGAATTCCGGCTGCATGTTTGCCTGCCAGATGCAGCAACTCGGCAGTGTAAGGTAATTGCCGGTCATTGGCAAAACGGGTTACCGGCCAGTTGGCGCATGTTATATCGGAATACCCGGAATCACCACTTTGGGCAGCGCTTATCGCCGGTAACGGGAATTGTACGGCAAGCCGCACCCTGCTATCGGTTTGTTCGATGATGTTTACGGAGTACTCACACAGTCCAGACGATATAATAACGAAAATAAACAATATTAACAGAAAAAATCTTGTTCTTATCAATTTCTCTCCCTATATGAATATTCCCGGCAGCGGAGTATTATCATTTAACCACGAATAAAATAATGATTTATACCTAGTAAATCAACACAAAAAAATAAAAAACCTATTTCCTGACAAGTTTGAAATTACCTTGTAAATGGTTGTAATTACGAACCTTGAACAACTACACCATTAATACTATTTTCAGGTATTACAGCCGGGTAAGCGCTCTGTTTGCAGAATAACATTACTATACAGATGGTTATTCCTGGTTCACATTAAACCGGTTGCTGGTCAAATTTTAATTTAAATACCTTATAGAATTATTTTCGATGATAAAATCAACTGATTTATAAGAAAGGACTTTATCCCCAAACCCCATCACATTCATCAACACAGAAAACACCTTGTTCTGTCCGCCCGTTTTGGGTTTTTCCTTGCTATCGGCGCCGGATTTGCCGGATAACCACGAATTCAGATCTTCATAAGTTTCCGCCGATACCGGTTTAAATGTTGTTTCCACACTGATATAATATTTACTCTCCGCCTCCATTTCGCCAATATCCGCCAGCACATAATTCCTGACCTCGGAACAAAATTGCCTGACAGTTTCTACCTGGGTTGTTAAACGATTTTCCGTATCGGTAACCAGACGAAATTTGTCTTCCCAGTTATCATACAATATCTTGATAGATATTAAAGCCTCGGCCGATATGGAACTGAACAACTTTTTACTTTTCCATAAACGGATATGGTGCAACACTTCCGATGTCAGCCCGCGCTCCAGTCCCTGAATAGTATTATTATTCAGCAAACCGTCGATGTGATAACTGAGGCAGAGCTGGTTATTACAAACAACCAGGCTGTCCACCACAATTTTACGTTCCGCGCCTTGCCCGGAGGATGCTAAAAGTAATAATATAAAAAAAATTATGAAAATATAATAACGCATATTATATCACAATTGTTTTGTGCATTCAAAAGCGAGCCATTCATCCTTTTGCGTTATAGCGGTGATTTGAAAGCGGTTTTGTGTCAATGCTGCGGTAACCAGGTTTTTTTCACTATCAAGAATTCCGGATAGTATAAACAAACCCGGTTGGTTCAATAACCGGTAAAAATCCGGCAGCATGGAGATGATCTGGGAGCGGTTGATATTTGCCACTACCAGGTCGAATTGACTATTTTTGACTACTGATAAGGTTCCTGTAAAGAACAGGATGTTTTGTTGAATTTCATTTTGTGCGGCATTTTTCTTCGCCGTCGCTGTTGCTACCGGATCATTGTCAAACGCCCACACCCGGTCTGCGCCCTGCATGGCAGCCAGGATCGCTAAAATTCCGGTGCCGGTGCCGGCATCGAGTATTGTTTTTCCACAGGTGCGGCCATCCATTAACGTCATACACATTGAGGTGGTAGCATGGGTGCCGGTGCCAAACGCCATTTCCGGGTCGATGGCTATGACTACAGCCGGGGCATTGGCGGGTGTTTCACACCAGGTTGGCTTGACCATTATGTTTTGGCTTATCCATAACGGTTTAAAGCCTTTTTTCCACTCACTGTTCCAATCCTGGTTGGCTAGATCGGTCAGAGTAATAGAGCTGCTATCGACCGGGTAACCCATTTTTTTTAATGAATCAAGATACTGCGATAACTGTTTTTTTATTCCGGCTTCATCGCTGTGCGCAGGAAAATAAGCATGCAAAAAGCCTTCCTGCTCGACAATTCCAACCGATCCTGCTTCGAATAAATAATTACCGATAGACTCGGTAGTTTCCGGCGTAACGGCAACGATCACCTCAAGCCAATTTTCAGGTTTCATACAATACAACTCTGTGCGGATAAAGTGATTGATTTATATCACAAATGATAAATTTTGCTACGCTATAAAGATACTAAAGTTTCCGGTAAAAGAGTAGAACTTTTATCAATAGATTAAATGAACGAGGACCGCGCCAATCTTCCCCAGGCTGGCGGGGCTGCATTTGTCCGGGGTATCATGTATTGTATGCCACCAGGGGTAATCGAAGTCGATAATGTCGATACAGGGAATGCCGGCCTTTAAAAAAGCCAGGTGGTCATCGGTTACAATATGCCTCACCTCCGGGATAAATTCTCTAATGCCCAGGGCCGCGGCTTGCTGCCATACCAGGTCGACTATTGGTTTAGCATATTCATTGGAAAATCCTTCTTTATAAACATTCAGGTCGGCGTCGCCAATCATATCTAAAAGAATACCGTATCGCGGCGTTAACTTGCCGCGATACTGGCGCACAAAAGCCGCCGAGCCCTGCGCCCAGCTTTCATCAACATTGTATTCACCGGCGTCTTCAGCGTCGAATAACACAATATCAATGCCGATTTCAGGTTTTTGCGAATGGAGAATTTTAGCGATCTCCAGCAATACCGCTACCCCGGAGGCCCCGTCATTGGCGCCTATTACCGGCTGGTTATGATTTTTCGGGTCTTTATCCATATCCGCCCAGGGCCGGGTATCCCAGTGCGCGCATAACAGTATCCGGTCGCGTTTTTGCGGCTGAAATGCGGCTATGATATTAGTGGCCGTAACCGACTTTGCCGGCTTGCCGAATGTAAACATAAAAGGCTGCGTGGTCACCTGGTCGGCGTATAACTGCAGGGTGGAAACCAGGTAATCTCGGCACTGCTGGTGTGCTGCCGAACCGGGAATCCGCGGGCCAAAAGCGCATTGTTTTTCCAGGTAGAGAAAAGCATTGTCCGCATCGAAATGCGGAATCGGGGCGCTGTTACAGCCGGTTGTCAAAGTCATCAACCAGATAATTATAATTTTGCACATTAACCCGTGTTTCATATTAATTCCCGCGGATTTGGATGTTAACATTCAGTCCAAATTCCTTGTATTTGGTTTCACCCGTCATTTTATTGCTGGTTTTGCCGATTTCAAAAAACATGCCGCCTTTAACCCGCTCGCTAAAGCTATAGCTGATATCCGGTTTGAACATCCACTTTGTGGTTTCGGCTTTGACCTGGAAATTTTTGCCGTCTTTACTGTCTTCCTGTTTGGTTAACCCGGTGCTGAAAGTGAGGGCAATATCGACATTGTTTTTCAGCTTTTTATTACGCAGGAACGGCAAGGGAATGCGAAAATCGCTTCTTTTTGAGTAATTGGCGGTTATGGAAAGATCGTTGCTAATATTTCTCTGAATCGACTTGCTATAGGAAGTGTTGGTAGCTTCTTTAAACGATTTATTATAACGCACCGACATCGAAATGCCGTTCTTCATAGACATGGTGAGACCGATGAGCGGCCGGAAACTGGAGTCTTTGTCTTCCTTGGTTACATGTTCTTTCTCTATATTGCCTGTCTTTACCATTTCAAACGTTTCATTAGCCCGGCCGGAAAAATTATGATCGAGGGTAACGCGCTGAAAATATTTACTTACATAAGGCAGTTTTTCCAGACTGCGCACACTGGCCGTCCAGCCCGGGAATACCATAGCGGTTTCGCCGATCTTCATCCAGCTTTTGGAACGCTGGCCGGTGGTGGTTTTACCATTGGCATTCAGCGAATAGGAATCATCATATTTCAACCTGATGCTGACATTGCGGGAAATATTAATACCGGAAGACACGGACGTGGTATTATTTATACTACTACTACCGCGGTCAAAACTAGCCGATGAATTAGCGGCGGCGCCGCCGGAAACAGCCTCTTCAATACCAACACCGGGGTCCTGAGTAAAGCCATACTGGAAACTATTACTGGGCATTCCCTTAATTCCATATTTTGCAATATTATCCCTTGTATTATACGATACGCTGAACGGTTCAAAGGCATTAAAGAAACCGGATAAAATACCCATTGTTGAAAAGTTAAATTTTGAGCCGCTTTTTTGCTGCGTGCCGGTCTGGGCTGCGCCAGGAACCGCGCCGGGCGCCGTTCGTCCCGGGGGTGCGCCGCCTGCTTTGGGCCCTTTGCTGGCTCCTGGTCGGTAAACAGCTTTAAAAAGAGTCGCTATATTTAAATTCACACTGCCCTGGAAGGTGCGGTTTTGGGTAGCGCTGCGCGGCGCCAGGGTTTGCTGGCGATTGAATCCATACTTAAAACCCGTAGTGTAGGTTAGGTTCGGGGTAAACCATGAGAAAATTTGCGGCGAATATTTAAGCGATAAACTGTTATCGATACTCGTCAGTAACCCGATCCTGTTTTCCTTAAGTTCCTCCTGCAAAAGATCTGAATTGATGCCGCGAACATCATGAACATAACTGCGCTTTATATCATAAGACAGTGTTTCCGTAATCTTCATGCCAATGCCATAACTGCGGTTTAATATAAACGAGCGGTTACTGGACGAAACCCCGGTGCGGGTCATGGACTCGTTGATACTGCGCGCCCCGGAATGAGCTGTGGTTAAAGTTTGCGGGGCATAATACAGTTTCATATCCGATAATTTGAGTAAAAACCTGTTGGTTCCAATCCATTTGAACGGTTTGATAAATGTATTGGTGCCGAACGCCAGCCCCCAGGTCAGGCTGCCGGATTCCGACATGGATGTCCGGAACTGGGTCCGCGAATCGCTGCCCTCGCTCTCGTTACGGCTATAACTGGCCTTCAGTTTGGTCAATAAATGTTTAACCAGAAAATTTTGTGACCTGGAATTAATGCCGAAAGAAACATTCATACCCCGCTTCTCATCAATCGACCGTATCGAGTCCAGGGTTGCTTCCGGCAAATCATCGGTCACTTCAATATCGGTTCCCGGTATATATTTGGGTGTGGATTCACTTTTGGAATAATTGACGCTGACCGGCAAAGACAATCCCAGTTGCGGAGGCAAAAACTTTTCCACATTAACACTGGTGCTAAAACTGCCGCTAACTTCATTATCACCGGTTCCAAACCGCTGGGCAACATTATGAAAGTCGGCGTCCATTTTATTCAATTCGCCGTTAAAGCGGATCAGGTCGGCCAAACCAAAATCCAGACGACTGCGCAAAGCAATGCCCTTGTCCTTTTTAACATTGGAAAGGCGCATTTCGTTAAGCCACACTTCACCGGTAAATTCCTGCAACGCTTCCGTTGTGCCTTCAAGATCGTCATACCCTTTGTTTTTCACCCCGGCGATCAACATACGGATGTTGCGCAGCGCCGGTTTGCCTTTTACCAGCCAGGATTTGCCGTTGCCTAAATCTTTGTACAAGATTTTAATTGCTGGATTCTCCGGATCGAACCAGGTGGAATCGGAACTTACCTTCATCTGGGATAATGCAATTAAATCCACTTCAACATTATTATTTTTCCAGCCCTCATACACCGGCTGCCGGATCTCATAATAGTTGTTCCGGTCCGATCCCATGCGCAAAAAGAACTCGACTTTGCTGGAATCACGCGTAATATGGCGGCCAAAGGTGTCTTTGCCATACACAAACATCTTCAGGGTGCGGTAATTAATATAATCCTGCGCCTCGTAAAAAGTTTTTTCAATGATCCCGGAATAGCCAGGCATTAATTTATCGACCTTTAAAACCAGCGATTGTTCTCTGGCTATAACCTGGGTAATACGGTCAACTTCGCCCTGCACGCCCGGGGGAGCTTTATATTCCGGGTTGTCATGGGTATTGATCACTGTGATGGTTACTGTAGAATCGTTATCCACAATAAATGAATCCGGCTTGGCGGGACTGGAGATACCCATTTCTTTCCAGTCGCTGCTGACCAGGTTAATTTCAGCGATCCAGACACTATGCAGGCCGGGTGTTTCAAATCCATCTACCCAAACACGGATGTACTCGATCAATGATAAATCCGGGCTGCCGATCTTTTTCAAAATATTATCAGGGGCATTGATGGGAATCCGATATTGCCGCCAGTGAAAATCTTCACCGGTTTTTTTACTGATACTTTTTCCGGCAATGTACATGGTATCGGCATGGTCGCGTTTTAATGAAAAGGAATACTCGAAATAATTATTGGACATATCCACGTCGCCGTTACCGTTCAAATCTTCGGTATCGGGAACGCGCAAACCGCCGGAATCTTTATTATTTTCAGTACCATTCACCCGGCGGTATTTTTTAGGATCATTTTCCGCTAATTGCACATTATAACTATAATTATCGCTGCTGAAAGGTTCTCCCGCTTCTTTAACGCCATTATTATTCAAATCCCAAAAATCGCCGCCGGCAGCAGTTGCCCTGCTATCTTTATCACCCATTCCATCCAGACCGATATCTTCATTATCATCCAGCAAACCGTTGCGCATACCATCGATCAGCTTGTCTTCGGTGTCATATTTGCCGTTGGGGATAATATCTTCGGAAATTTGCCCAAGGTCGATGTGCATGGTGCCGCTGCTATCGCCAGCCACCCAGATTTCAATATATTTAGTTTCGGTTTGGTTGGAAAAACCGGAAGACAACCATTTCTGAATACCGTTCCAGGTGTCTTTAACATCAACACCAGGAATCGTATCGACCGGGGTAAACTCCATCACCAGGATGTTGGTGGTTTGGTTAACATTGGCGTTTAAATCGCGGTTCGGCCAGATTTGATTGATCGGATACGGGGTATAAGGAGTAAAATAAAACATCCCGGCCCGGTTTAACAGTGTCCGGTTGTCTTTGGGTTCATATTGATATTTCCCAACCGGGGGTGAACAATATTCCCAGCTTTGATGCACTATCCCGATGGGGGTTTCGCGCTTGGTCGCTTCAAAGTCATCGATGTAGGCCACCCCGTCGTTATCGCCGGTATATTCATTGTTGCGGGTATTGGGGTTGGGAATGATCTGCGCAAATTCGCCTTCGAATTTTATGGTAGAATTCGCCCGCGAATCCACAAACGGCAACAGGTTTGCCATACGGGTCAAAAAATAAGGTTCGGCGGAGAGCGACGTATTCACATCCCACACCATATTACGCATCGGGCCCTTGCCGACGCGGACTTTTTGATCAAGGGTGCGTTCATTGAGGTATAAAAATGTTGCGCCGATAAAGCTGTCGCCCCACAAGCCGTATTCGGCCCGCGCGCCCATAACGGTTTTTTTATCGATCTGGAAAAGCTGGTTGCTCTCGTAAGAAATTTCCAGGTTGGCGTTGGCGGCCAGGGCGTTTTCATTCAAAATCCGCAACTGCCCGGAAAAATAGTCGATGGTATAATCGGTGCCTGATTTCAGGCGGGAGCCGTTCAGGGTTACCTCTTCAGAATTCTCAATAACATTCATGCCAAGGCTGTATTGGGAACTGGCGCGTTTGGAATTCACCTCGATATAAAAATGACTCTGCGCGTTAATAACAGCCTGCACGGTAGTATCGTACAAGGCCGGGGCTAACAAATCGGCCGGGTATATTTTACTAAAGTTATCACCGACCGGGTCGAAGGGACGCAGATCAGGAAAAAACACCTCGCCGGTAGAAAAATTAATCAACGCCGGGTTGTCATCCACCAGGTTATCGGGGGTACTGGCGCCGTTCAGGTCTTTTTTATCCAGGCCGAAAAATTCCAGCCAGGTTTTTTTCACGCCGCCAACTTCGGTGGTTTCCTGGGGGTCGCCGGAGGCCGGTTTAAAGAAAATACGCATTTCAAAACCGTCTTTGGGCGTGCCACGGCCAAAATCATAGACGTTTTTCCACTCCAGGTCCCAAGTCTTGTCCGCCGGGCGGGGACTGGTATTTTTTAACATGCGTAAATACAATAATTTAGTTTCCGTATCAACATCGAGCGAACCCCGTTGCCGACCGTCGGCGTCTTTATAAGCAATGGCCAGCACTTCATCATCACCAAGCCGCTGCCGCAACCGGATATACCCCAATCGTTCATCGATGTCGTAATCGACATTCTTTTCCATGCGGATATAATACCCCTTGACCAGGTTACGTCTTTCCTTAGTGGTATCCACTTCGGTTATATAATCAAGGGTGTCATATTCGGAAGGCACAAATGCCCAGCCATGAATCGATTCGGTATATCTTTGCTGATAACCGGGCCCGGCTTTATACAACTCGTACTGGACAATTTCACGGCCAGGTTCATAAGTCAGGTTGCCGTCCGCAGTGCGGTTGATGTAATTTTCCCGGTAATACTCGTCGATAAAGAAATAGATGCCGCGCTTATATTGAGTATCCTCGATGCGCGAAGCCTCTTCCGAAGCGCCGCCCTTGAGAGAGAGCTTTTTCTTTTCGCCTTTTTCCTGGCTGGCAATGGCGGTCAATTTGAGGTTGCCGATGGTGGCGGCGGTTTTAATGCCGAACAGGCCGTTGCTTTTGCCGCCAAAGGTCACAAACTGGGTGCCCGGCAGCGACAGCGCTATATTCCCCGCCTCAATGGATTGGATGACCTCGTCTTCATACCCCTCGTATTTCAGGCTGATATTATTATCAAAATCAAAAGTACGTTCCGAGTCCTGGTCGATGCCGATCTTGACTTTGTCGCCGATGCGTCCCTGCACCTGGAAACGCTGGGTTTGTTCCATTTTAAAATTATTGTCGGAGCCGCGGTTTAACGCTGTCTTGGCCTCGGAGCGTTTTTCGTTGCGAAACCCGCCTTTGATGTTGATTTCGCCGCTGACATCGAGCCCTACTGTGCCGGTTCCGAATATTTTTTGAAATGCCTTGCTTTTAATTTCCACCGGTATATCGATGCGAAAACCGCCGCCGCCGCCTGTCGTTGTCGTTTCAGTCAATTTACTTACGGTGGTTTGAATCCAGGCGTCGTTGATCTTGTAATCGCGCCGCGATTGAATATAGTCTTCCAGGGACAAATAATTGGCCAGCATAATATCAAAATCACCCAGCTTTTCCGTAAAATTGATATTCTGCCCGGTAGTGTCGATTTCAACGGTGCGCTTTTTACCCAAAGTATTCTTTAACAACGGCGAACGCATTCCGTCTTTATGCAAACCCATAAAACGCTGTTCTTCGACGATATTAACGCGCGGATCATACACTGTAGTCATACGCATGCCAATAGCCGGATATATCAACGTTTGGGCATTTACATAATCGGTGTAAAACATTACCCCTGGAACGAAACAAAATAGCAGCGGTAACAGCACTCGTTGTGTTGCGGTTTTAAAAAAACAACTCATTCAATTTTTCAGGCGAATTTTGAAATTTAATTAATTAACAGTATTTCTGATTAACAATGATTTATTACCGTAACAAAATTTCTATAAAATCTCTCCTGTTTAAATTGAATGCTTGCTAAACCCTGCACCCGTATGGAACATTTGCCTGGCTGTTACAATTATAATAAAATTAAATATTATAAATTGTAATAATCAACACAAATTCATATATTTAATTTTATGAAACGGCAAAAGTTCCCGATAACCTTAATTTTGTCCTTTTCATGCCGTTGCTTTTTGTAATATATTGATTTTTCATCTTTTTTCAAATACTTTTTATTATTTAGACTCTGAACAAGGGCGGTATGTTTACATTGTGGCGCTATATTTTAAAAGAACACCTTAAACCATTTCTGTTCGCCATGGGCATTATTACCCTGGTCTTTTTATTGAACCTGTTTTTTAGTGAATTGAGCAGGTTTTTGAATAAAGGTCTGGAATTCCGGCTGGTTGCACAATTCATCTGGTTAAACATGGCGTCAATCATTGCCCTGGCGGCGCCAATGGCAGTGCTGGTTGCCACAATTATGGCGTTTGGCCGCCTGGCTGGCGATAATGAAGTAACCGCCATGAAAGCCGGCGGGGTGAGTATGCCGTATATGCTCGTTCCCGTATTGATCGCCGCCGCCGGCCTCACTGCGGGGCTGATCTGGTTTAATAATAATGTTTTAACCGAATTCAATCATAAAAGTCGCTTGCTGGCTATAGAAATCGCCGGACGGCGCCCCGCAATGAACCTGGAAGCCGGGGTGGTGATGAAAGACATTCCCGACCTGAATATCCTGGTGCAAAAAATTCAGCAACAAGCCGATACTGCATTTGTAGAGGCGGTTACCATTGAAGATAACCGCGTTGCTGAAAAAAGCAAGTATGTCTTTGCGCAAAGCGGCAAGATCTATTCCTCGCCGCAAACCGGTTCCATTGTTTTGCATTTATTCGCCGGCGAAATGCACGAACTGGATCTGGATAACATGGAACATTATACGCGGCTGACCTTTCCCGAACAAAAAATTACCATTGCCCTGCCCGATTTGTACCGCAACCAGGATGACGCCGGGTATCGCGGCGACCGTGAAAAAAACGTTGCTGTATTACGCAAGGAAATCAAAGCCAATAACCTGCTGCTCAACGAAAGGCAGTCCCGCATTGCTCGGCTAGTTGACCAGTATTTCACCGGATTGCTTCCCCAGGGAGTTATAATGGCCGGAAATGACGATAATGCCCAAGCGGGGCAGCCGTTATTTTCGCAATCGCACAGCGTCACAGAGAAGGCCCGCCGGCTTGCCCGTCTGCGCCACGACAATATACTCTTACAACAGCAGATCACTGCCGAAACCACCGTTTTACAACAATTTCATAAAGCCAATAACAACCTGGCGGTCGAAGTACACAAAAAATATGCGCTGCCGTTTGCCTGTATCGTCTTTGTGCTGATCGGCGCGCCGCTGGGCATGATGACCCGCCGCGGCGGCATGGCGCTGGCCGGGGGGATCAGTTTCGGCTTTTTCCTGTTGTACTGGGTTACACTTATCGCCGGCGAACAGCTTGCCGACAGCGGCCTGTTCAGTCCTTTCTGGGCGATGTGGCTGGCCAATATCCTGGTTGGCTTTGCAGGACTCGTACTGATCCTGTTTTCCCTGCGCGGATTAAAGATCACCTGGAAAATACAGTTCATCCTCGGCCGGTATATCCTGCTCGAACATCTGGGGCCCTTTATTTTTGCCATGAGTGTGATCACCCTGGTGTTCCTGTTGAACCTGGTCTTCCGCGAGTTGGGTAGAATCCTGAGCAAGGGGCTGGATTTCGGGCTGATCATGGAATTCTTTTTCCTGAACCTGGCCTGGATCGTCGCCCTGGCGGTGCCCATGGCGGTGCTGGTTGCCACGATCATGGCCTTTGGCCGGCTGTCCGGCGATAACGAAATTACCGCCATGAAAGCCGGGGGCGTCAGCATCATTCACATGATCCTGCCGGTGTTTATCGCTTCAATTGGGTTAGCTGTGGGGCTGGTTTGGTTCAATAACAATGTATTGCCGGATTTTAACCACCGCAGCCGGCTGCTGGCCTCCGATATTGCCAGAACCCGGCCCACCCTGAACCTGGAAGCCGGGGTGGTTATGAAAGATATTCCGGATATTAATATCCTGGTGCAGAAAATCACCGAAAAATCCGATACCGCCTGGGTAGAAGCGGTAGTCATCGAAGATAACCGGGAGCAAAATAAAAGTAAATATATTTTTGCCAAAAAAGGGAAAATATACAGCAATCCTGCCGCCGGGGCTTTGGTTTTAATGCTCTATGACGGAGAAATGCACGACCTGGACCTGGAAAAAATGGAACAATATACCCGGCTGACCTTTCCGGAGCAAAAGCTTTCCATCCAGATCCCCAATATGGCCCTGGAACGCAGCGACAGCGAATATCGCGGCGACCGCGAAAAGAGCTCGGCTATGATGATGGCCGAAGTAAAAGAAAACGACGCGCTGATCTTTGAGCGCGGCCAGAGGATGGAGCAAATTATAACCGCCTGGTTCGATAAATACCTGCCGGACGGATTGCCTATCGATTCGCTGGAAGGTATCGCCACCCAAGCCGGGAGCAATAACAGGGTAACTACGCTTTATGCCAGGCAGCGCTTTCTCTCTCGCCTGCGGCAGGACAACCTGCGTTTAAAGCAGCAGATTACCGCGGAAATCAATGTGCTGGACAATTATGAACAGGCAAACTATAAACTTTTAGTTGAAGTGCATAAAAAATATTCCATTCCGTTTGCCTGTATTGTCTTTGTACTGGTCGGCGCGCCGCTGGGCATCATGTCGCGCAAGGGCAACCTGGCGCTGGCCGGCGGTATCAGTTTCGGATTTTTCCTGTTATTCTGGGCGTCATTGATCGCCGGCGAGGAACTTGCCGACAACCGTATGATCAGCCCATTCATTGCCATGTGGCTGGCCGATATTATTGTCGGCATTGGTGGCATTTACCTGGTCATCCACTCTATTCACGAAGCCACTTTTATTCACTGGGATTCCATTCAGTCATTTTTCCAGAAAATTATTAAACGGCGCAAAAAAACAGTATAATAATATGAGAATACTAGACCAATATCTGTCCAGAAAATTTCTTGGGGTTGTATTTTTCGCCCTGGTGGCCTTTATCACGATTTTTGTCGTTGTCGACCTGGTTGAAAGACTGGATGTGTTTATAAAACACGACGTCCCCAACCTGATTATTTTGAAATTTTACCTGTATTCAATGCCCTATATCATCGTGCTTACCCTGCCGGTGGCCATGCTGCTGGCCAGTTTATTCAGCACCGGCGATATGGCGCGCCGTAATGAAATTACCGCCATGAAGACATCCGGGCTGTCGCTGTACCGGATTTTACTGCCGATCTTTATTATTTCGTTTGTCATCAGCCTGTTTGCCCTGGTGTTTGGCGAGTTTGTGGTGCCGCGCGCCAGCGAGAAAAGGGAATATATAAACGACGAATACCTGGAAAAAGAACGCGAAGCCTGGCGCAAACGCATCAACAATGTTTACATGCGCGACGATCAGGATCGGCTTATCAGTATGCGCTATTTCCACGCCGCCACCTTGACCGGTAACCGGATCAGCATAAAAAAATTTGCCGGCGAAGAGCTGATCTATCGGCTCGATGCGCAAAAAATGGTCTGGGCGGACAGCCAGTGGGTTTTATATAGCGGCTATGAACGAGTCTTTACAGACGGAAAGGAAACGGCGGTTCCTTTTGAACAAAAAATTTTAGAGAATGAAAACCTGCGCCCTAAAGATTTTGCCAAAGTATTAAAACGCGCCGAAGAAATGTCGTACAAGGAATTAAAAGAATTTATCCATGTAATTAAGATCAATGGCGGCAATCCCGATCAGTGGCTGGTGGACTTGTATTTGAAAATATCTGTGCCGTTTGCCAGTTTTATCATTGTACTGTTTGGCTCGCCGCTGTCATCGCGCAAACGGCGCGGCGGCGCCATGTCCGGGTTCGGCATCTCGCTGGCCATTTGTTTTGTCTATTTTGGAATTGTTAAAACTTTCCAAACCATGGGCCATAACGGGCACATTCAACCACTAATTGCCGCCTGGATCGCCAATATTATTTTTGCCATTGGCGGGATCTATGCGCTGATCAAAGCGCCGAAATAAAAGAAAATTTGGCTCTATATTGTTTTTAGTGGTTTAATTTGAAAAAAGAATCCAAATCTTATAAGTGAATAATTCCATTTGACATTCTAAAAGAAAAATTGGCTCTATATTGTTTTGTGTGGGTAAATTTACACTATTTTCAAGAATAAAATACAGTCAAATCGGTTGTAATAGACTTGGTTTATGTGTAATTACGTTGAATCAGGTTAATTATATTAAAATAATCCCGGAAGAAAAATATTGATTACAATTTATAATAATTTATTTTTGATGCAAATAGTTATTCAAGATATTGAGATATTAACAAGCGCCATAAAAACAATTGATTGAAAGCTCTTCTCTGCGTTCACAGCGTCCTCTGCGGTTAAATGAAAAGAATGTAACCGCTGAGAACCCGGAGGACGCAGAGGAAAAAAATTTTAGTTGATCCAGGTCTTTTCTGATAATAATAAATATAAATGCAACTTGCTTTCTTTCTACCTGTTTACCTTTTGAAACAAAGCGACAATCGTTAAAAAATTACCCACTGAAAACCATATAGAACCGAAAAATTTTTGTGATGTCTATAAACAATTCAATCTATAAAGCGCTTTTTACAGATTTTTGAATAATAATAAATTTGTAAAAATAGTATCCTGTTTAATCAATAAGAAATATTAGGACTAAGAGCATATACAAATAAATGAATAATTTCAAAAATAACAAACGGTTAAGCTTTCCTCTGCGACCTCTGCGCCTCTGCGTTTTCATTTTTTAACGTAAAGACGCAGAGGACGCCATGGACGCAGAGGATACTTGATATTTTTATAAATCATTATAGCAAAAGTCCAACATTAAATTATAATACATCCTGAATTTCTAAATTGAGAGAAAAGAAATAGAATTATAACTATTAAAAACGATGGGCAGTGTCCCACTTTTGTCGTACCCTAGTATGGAAATGTTTAATATCTTATTATTCAATAATTTATAACTGTTGTGGGACACTACCCATCCTACATGGTTTTATAAAAAACTTATTATTTCAGATTTCAGGTTTAACATCGGGCAAATCTGCAAACCAAAATTCACAAAAATAACCAAACCTTACTATTCATTGTCTTTATAAAGAATATCCAGCAAACTCTGAATATCGGGAAATACCGGCTCCTGCCCCTTGCCCGTGGAATCCTGCGCGGCCAGCTTTTGCTGATATAAAACCGCGTTTAAATAATCGCGCATTTCTTCTTTACCAAGCAGGGGTGTGTATTCATAAACCCGGTTGCGGCGATTGGTTTTGTTCATTTCAATACCGCTGTCGCCGGTCAGTCCGAAAAATGTAAACTCGTCGCGCGGCGAGACAATTTTCTTTTCCAGCAAGCCTTTTTCCACCAGGCCGTCCAAAATTTTTCGTAAATCTTCAGCCGTCACTTTTAAACAGGTATCAAAGCTGGCATAGATCATAACATCGGTTGCCTGGCGGTTTTGCCAGATTACATTCAACGCTTGCAGTTCTTTAGCTTCGGGAATGAAATCCAGATGGACTGGTCCCGGCTCTTTGGTCACTCCCAGCGCCTTGCCCAGTTCCTTAGCGCCCTGTTGCAGCAATCCCAGCACCCCAACCGTTTGCTGCGGATGCCCGCTGCTTTGCCGGATAATTTGATCCTGAACATTATTGTAATTCTGCACGCCGCCATCCGGTCGGTCATAACCCGGACGGTAAGTAACACTACCGTCGCGGTATTCCATCAGCGCCAGTTTGCTGTAATCCGGGCGCGCCAGGTAGACGGTATCCACAATGAACAACTCTTCGTGGGTAATATGCGGCAGCGTATCTTGCCGCGCCGATTCCGGCAGGGCCAGGGTTGTTTTATATTCATTAAGGTTGATCCGGTTAGCCGGAAAAACATTGCTTATAGTAAATTTTCCCGGCGCTGTTACCTTTACGGGTTGGAGCGGACTAATCTCCGCCTCTACCGGCGTTACTGCTGCTGTTCGAAAGTCGATGACCAGTTCGCGCACCGGCTGGCTTAGCCATAACCGGGAAAATATTAAGAACAACAAACCATGCAATAGCAGTGAAAATATAATACAGGGAAGCAGTAATTTCATGAAAATTCTCGTTGTGATCGTAATTTATCTATTCAATGACAAATCCGGCGCAGAGTTCCTTTTTCGGTATCGAGCCGGTGTTGGGTCTTACAAAACGCTTGATTTTCTTACAATTTACATCTATTTTATTGAAATTAAAAGACCGGTTCCGGACATATTTAAATAAAGTGTTTTACTATGTATAATGGTCATCAACCGAAAAGGTCATTAAAATGGATAATTATATCATTGTTTTAACCACCTTTGGAACAAAAGATGAAGCCCTCAGGGTGACGGAAAAACTGCTCAAAGCCCGCCTGATCGCTTGTGTCAATATCTTAGATAGTATTGATTCGTTATTCCACTGGAAAGGGAAAATAGAAAACTCCCGTGAGGCGCTGGCGATAATGAAAACTCAAAAAAAACATCTCGAAGAACTGATGGAATGGATTCATACCCATCACAGCTACAGCGTTCCTGAAATAATAGCCTTGCCGATCATTGGCGGTTCCGGCGACTATTTAAACTGGATCAAAGAAGAAACCTCCTGAGTTTTCAGGCATTTAAAGAATGTCCTCCCGGCCATTGCCGGGAATGAATTGGATTTGGTATTGTCAAATCCTTATATAGTTATGACTGTCATTTATTGATAAAGAAAAATCATTGCAAAAACATCTCTATAAAATCGCTTTTATCATTGCCCTGCTCCTGCATTTATTGTTCATTGTACTTTACCGTCCATTAACAGTACTTTTACAGCTTTTCCCACATTCTCAGGCCAAAGCCGCCGAAACGCAGCCGCTGGTGTTTGAATTTGAACAACCCCGCGAGTTGGTGGAAACTCCCGATGACGCTCAAGTAGATAAAGCTCCGCAAGATGCGCAATTCCTCTCCGATAAAAACGCCCGCGCCCAGGATAATTACCAGGCAAATGATCTGCCCCGCGGGCTGTCGTATAGCGAAGGATTGACCGATCATAAAATATTTAGCGGCGGCGGTCAGCCGGGCCAGCAAATGGAAGCCCCGCAGAGCGAACGGCCCAGCGATGAAATGGACATGAACGATGCGGACAATACCCCGGCAGACGGCGAACAAAACGATCCCCGTGACGGCGATGTGCAATTGAGCCGCCAGCAGCAGCAACAACAACCCCGCACCCGCTTTAGCAGGGATCTGTTATACGGCCGACAGTCAACCGTCGATAACGGGCCGGTTACATTCTCCGATGATGTAAACTGGAATAACCGCGAAAGCAGCGTCGTTGATGAAGGCGGAATTTCGCTGAGCACTTATGAATGGAATTATGCCCCGTTCCTGCTATATCTGAAAAGACGGGTGCGCGACCATGTTTACCCACCGGCTGCGTTTTATCAATTGGGACTCATTAGCGGCGAGGTGATGTTAAAATTTACAATTTACAGGGACGGCTCGATAACCGAGCCGCAATTGCTCAGCAGCAAAGGCCATGATTCCTTTATCTCTACGAGTATGAATGCCGTCAAAGCCGGCAGTCCCTACAAACGCCTGCCGGACGACTTTCCGGAAGACAAGCTTGATTTAACCTGGACGTTTATATATACAATTTACAAATAAACGCTTTACAAAGAGTGATTACACAACTGCTCACAAAATGAAACTCAGGAAAAGGATAATATGTCGGATGCAATAGCGTTTCTAGTCAAAGGTGGAGTCGTCATGATTCCCCTGTTTTTATGTTCACTGCTTGGGTTGACCATTGTTGTTGAAAAGATGTTCAGCCTCAGGCGCAGTAAAATTCTCATCCCGGAAATTATTGCGGTAGTCGATTCTATCAACAGTATTGACGATATAAAATTGGCGACGACGATCTGTCAAAAGAACACCGGCCCGTTTGCCAACATTATCCTCACCGGGCTGCATAACCAGGCGCTGCCCATCGACGACATAAAAGAACTGATCAATGATGAAGGACGGCAGCAGGTGCGTATTCTGGAACGCGGTCTGCCGCTGCTGGAAACCCTGGCCGGAGTATCGCCCCTGCTGGGCTTGCTGGGTACTGTATTCGGTATGATCAAGGTATTCAATGTTATTTCCGTCCAGGGTTCGGGACAGGCGGGTCTGCTGGCCGGGGGTATCTCCGAAGCGTTAATTACCACCGCCGCCGGACTGGTTGTCGGTATTCCCATGCTGGTGGCCTATCATTATTACACCAACCGCGCGGAAAATTACATTATGGATATAGAAAAATACTCGACTCGTCTGATACAAAAAATCCGTATAATTAACAACAGTAATAAATCATAAACCGGCCGGGTGAGCGTCATGCAATTCAAAGAGAAAAAAAAGAAATCCCTGGGCCTGAATATAACCAGTTTGATCGATGTGATGTTCATACTGCTGCTGTTTTATGTGGTCTCGTCTACGTTTGTCGAGCAGCCCGGCATGAAGCTGGAATTGCCTTCGATCAAGAGCCAGGAAGTAACCCGCGTAGAAAACCTGATGATGTACATATCCAAAGAAGGCGAAATCCACCTCGGCGAAACCCTAGTAACCCTGGAAACCCTGCCGGCGGAAATTGAAAGAATGATCCCGGAAATCGGCGAAAAAACCCTGGTGTTAAAAGCGGACAAAGCTACCGAACACGGCCTGATCGTGCAGATTATGGATATTGCCAAAAGAAGCGGCCTGAAAAAAATTGTCATCGGCACAAAAATCGAAACCCAGTGATAACACCCCGTGTATTTCCGGTTTTGGGAGAATATCATGTTTATCAAACGCGTACATTCCAGTATTATCCTGTTCATTGCGATTAGCAGTATATGCCCAGCCCGCCCGCAAAACCCGGCGCTTTCCGACTATTCCAACCGCGATAACTGGCAACTGATCGCCGGAGAAGGCAGTTGGCAAAAAGACCCGCAGAGCGGCGAAATGTGCCTGACCGTAACCGGCGGCGCGGGTATGTCGGAATCGAATTACTGGATACTGAAATACCCATTTCAACCCCGCAGCATTTATAAACTGACCTGCCAGGCGCGCAAATCTCCCGGCGCTTCCGGGGGACGCATTCTCATCGGCTCCAATATCGTCAACAAAGACTGTGATGCGGAATACGAGTGGACCTCTTTTGAATTCTATTTTACCACACCAAATGATGTCGGATCAAGTTACTTACGTTTTGGGCAATGGCAAGTGACTGGCACGATCTGGTTTCGTAATGTGCAGCTTACTCCGGTGCAGCCGATTTACAAAACAACCGCCGGTATAGAACTAGGCGATGGCGAATCTATTATTGATAATGTTTATCGGGTACTGCTGTCTTATAAATCGCTTGCCACCAACTCGTCGCGCTGCCTGTATTCTTCACAATGTTATTTCAACACCAACCGCTGGGATTTCCGGCTGGGGAGTTATATTATATACCAACACCGGCTGGGCGATCCGGGCGTTGAGCAGGTATCGGGCCGGGTAAATCTGAATGTGCTCTATTACACCAGTGGTTCACTCACAATTGAAGCCAGCCGCGATGGGGAAAGATGGACAGCGGTCGGTTCGACGGATAAAGCGGGCAATGTTTCTTGTGCAATTCCTCAAAACCTTTACCCAACCGAAAATATTTACATCCGCCTGAGTGGTTCCGGCCTCAATCCCCGCCTGCAAATTCATTCTTATGCCTATGAGGCGGTTCTGTCCGGCTCAATACCAGACATGACCGGCCGCACTAATTTTGCAGATATTATCGCCTCACCTCAAAAATTTGCCGTACAGTTTACCTCGCCGGACAAATCCGGCGCTATAGAGCCCGCGCTCACAATTACCAACCCGATTTCCAAGTCCCGTACTTTTATTATTAAAGATGACAACGGCAGAACTCTGGCAAAAGTTAATGCCAGGGCGGGACAAATCCTTAATGTGCAGGTTCCTGTTGATGCTAAAGGTTTTATCCATATTTCCCCGCAAGACGAGCAGACGGATGTGTTTACGGCGCAGATCAAACAGGGCCTGTCGCCGCTGGATGCTGCCGATTACGGTTATTTAATGCATGCAGACAATTCCGCCGCAGTCTGGTGGACCGATGGGGTTCGCAAAATCAGTAAAACCCGGCCGGCGCCGGTTGCACGGGATAAAACCATCACATTCAACTGCGCCAGGAATGAATATGAGCCGATGCAACTGGTTATCAAAGCAGGCATGGATATGCAGCAAATTACTGCCAGGGTAAGCGCCATAACCCACAGCAGCGGTTACAAACTTCCTGCTGATGCCGCAAATCTCTGCCTGGTCGATTATGTATTCATACAAAACCCCACCGATATTCTGGGCAGCAATGACTGGTGGCCCGATCCATTGCCGCCGCTCAAAACACCGTTTGCGATAAAAAAAGGCGAAAACCAGCCGTTGTGGCTTGTTATCTATGTTCCCAAAAACGCCCCGGCCGGCGACTATACCGGCGCTATCAACCTGGCGTGCGGCACATGGCGGTTCCAGGCGCCGTTGCATTTGCATGTATGGAATTTTACCCTGCCGGAGGAAACCCATTTACAAACCGCTTTCGGCTTTCAGGCGTCGGCGGTTAAACAATATCATCACTTTTCCAATGCCGATAATTTGACAGTCATTCTGGACAAATATTTTAAAAATTTTGCCCAACACCGTATATCGCCCTACGATCCCTTTGTGCTGGGCGATATGGCGGTACGTTTTGATCCAGCCACATTATCCGCCCGGGTCGATTTCAGTAAATTCGATGTACAGGGATATAAATACCTCGACCAGATGGGATTCAACTCCTTCCGCCTGAATTTACGGGGCCTGGGCAGAGGGTCCTTTCATGCCCAACAACCCGGTCAAATCGACCGGTTTGCAGCAGGAACCCCGGAATATGAAAAGATGATCACCTCATACCTGGCTCAGGTTCAGGATCATTTGCAGGAAAAAGGCTGGCTGGATAAAGCCTATATTTATTTATTCGATGAACCGGAACCCAAGGATTATGAATTTATCAGGGAGACTAATACCCTGATTCAAAAAGCCGCTCCACGCCTGACCCGGATGCTGACGGAACAGCCGGAACCGGATCTGTATGGCTATGTCGATCTGTGGTGCCCCAAAACCGATAACTATAATCACACTCTGGCGGAACAAGCCCACGCCAGGGGCGAAAAAATCTGGTGGTATATCTGCACCAGTCCCCAGGACCCTTTCTGTACGCTGTTTATCGACCATTATGCGGTGGAATTACGCACCTGGATCTGGCAATCGTGGAAATACGGACTGGATGGTATTTTGGTTTGGCAAACCAATTACTGGACTAGCGAAACCGCTTTCCCCACTCAGCCGCAGAATCCATATAATGACCCGATGAGCTATGTACGGGGAGGGAGTTTAAAACCCGGCGAGATTGCCTATTGGGGTAACGGCGACGGGCGCTTTATCTATCCCCCCAAGAGTGTATTTACCGGCAAACAAAAATGTCTTGAAGGGCCGGTCAATTCGCTTCGCTGGGAAATTTTACGCGAGGGGCTGGAAGATTATGAATATTTTTGGTTGCTGCAAGATTTGATCGAAAACAAAGCAGCAAGCGGAATCAACCCTCAATTATTACAACAAGCGCGGCAGTTACTGCAGGTTCCGGCGGAGGTAACCACCTCGCTGACGGGTTTTACCAAAACCCCGGAACCGATTTTGGCGCACCGGGCAAAGCTTGCCGCTATGATAGAAAAATTACAAAACGAGAATCCATGACAAACCTCATCCAGTCCCTGACCATTGTCGCACCGGTATTTTTGCTGGTCCTGATCGGTTACCTTATCAAAAAACGGGGCATGATTGATGACCAATTCAATAAAACCGCCTCCAAAATCGTTTTCAACATAACCATGCCGGCGCTGGTGTTTCAGGAAATTTCGACAACCAATTATGCCGAGGTGTTTAACCTGAAAATGACCTTGTTCACCAACCTGGCAATCCTGATTCTGTATGGTTTTACCTGGCTGATCAGCCCGTTGTTATGCAAAAACGGCCGTGACCAGGGTGCGTTTATTCAGGGCAGTTTTCGCAGTAATTTTGCTATTATCGGCTTTGCCATGATCTATAACGCCTTTGGCCAGGAATCCCTGGCCCGCGCTGCGATTGTACTGGCATTTATTATGCCGCTCTATAATATTCTGGCCGTCATTGCATTGACCGTGCCCATGCATAAAGAGAAACGGGCCGATATCGGCAAGGTCATTAAAGACATCATCACCAATCCACTCATTCTGGCGGCTCTGGCCGCGCTGCCTTTTTCCTATTTTCATGTCTCCTTTCACCCGGTTTTAACAACCACCCTGGATTATCTTGCCGAACTGACCCTGCCCCTGGCGCTGCTCTCAATCGGCAGTTCAATGAGTTTTTACAGCATTAAAAAAGATTTCAAATTATCACTCATTGCTGCGGCGATCAAAATCATCATCATCCCGCTTGTTTCAATAACAGCAGCCATTAAACTCGGTTTTGATGAAAAAGACCTTGGCATCCTGTTCTTTTTCTTTGGCAGCCCCACCGCAGTGGCCAGTTATATTATGGCTGAAGCGATGGGCAGCAACGCCAAACTTGCCGGCAATATTATTCTGCTCTCTACCCTCGGTTCAATATTTACGCTGGCGGCGGGATTGTATATTATGAAATCGCAGGGGTATTTTTGAGCAAATCATTATCGCTTTGCATGGCGCTGCCGTGAAAACGTGAGATTTTAATTGCTTTTCAGCCGCCGGTATTATAAATTATCCGGTTAATAAAAAAACAAGGTTATGAAAAATATTTTTAAACATATTATTATCTTTTATTTTTCTCTGTCGCTATTATTTAATTGCTGTTTTTTTTATAAACACATTAAATTGGTATCTTTTGGGGTTGAGCCGGTTCTCAACCTGGTAAACAACGATTCTGAATACGAACTTTTACTCAAAACCCAAACCGGATTCGACAAGACTGCCAAATCTACCACCCCGGTGCAGCACTTTTTTGCCTGGGATAAAAACATTCGCACTATTCCTGCAGAACTAACCTTAACCAGATATAAAAATTTTAATAATCTTTCCTTTAACATACCAATTCCCGCTTATAAAATTCCCGTCAGCAGTAAAACCGAGGATGGCTAACAGCCGGTTTCCTTCATTACATCATTTTATTTACGGGTGATTAATTTATAATCATCTCAAAATATTACATTTACCGAATGATAAGGAGACCGTAATATGTCAAATTTCTTTTATTCTGCATTAATGTGGGGAATGGGACTATTTTTTCTAGGCTTGCTTGGTTATGGCTTTTATATTGTCTTGACTTCCAAGGATGATACTAATAAAAAAGAAACTGTGGCCAAAAAGACCTCAAAAAAAGTCGTAAAATCCAATTAACATACCATAGTTAAAAGCGGCATTCCGGAATTGTTCAGGTTTGCCGCTTTTCCCCTCTCATCCTGCTTCTAGCTGCTTCTCCGTAAAAATTTTTCCGCTCTTGTTTTCTGCGTCACAAAACAACTTGTTCGGGTTTTACTGAAATATTATGCTTTTACCTTTGGTTTAATTTTTATATAATAGATTGCAATAACCGGCTTTGCTTGCTATGATAAAAGCAAATCCAAACAGCTAAAGAAGAAAAAGTTGAAATTATTAACCTGAACGTAAAGGAAGACTATGAAAAAAACCAGCCTTGTACTCATTGGACTGGCATTAATGACCACTATTGTCATCGCCGCCGTACCCCAATCAAACGCGAACAAGTTCTGGCCGCAATGGCGCGGACCACTCGGCACCGGCGAAGCCTTGTTTGGTAATCCACCATTGCAATGGAGCGAAACCCAAAATATTCGCTGGAAAGCGCCGATACCGGGTTCCGGCCATGCAACACCCGTCATTTGGGACAACCAGGTGTTTATCCTGACCGCCGTCCCCTCCGGCAAGACCGCTACTGCTGAACAAATAGAAGCCATGAAACAGTCCCTGCCGGAATGGCAGCGGCAGTCGGCTAAAGTGCCGGCTGAATTTATGAAATTCGACATTATTTCACTCAACCGTAAGGACGGTACAATCCTCTGGCAGAAAACCCTGGCGGAGAAACTGCCCCACCAGGGCACTCACGCCGACGGCAGTTGGGCTTCCGCATCACCGGTTACCGACGGCGTTCATGTATTTGCCTATTTCGGTTCTTTTGGCTTATATTGCCTGGATATGCAGGGCAAACTGATCTGGGAAACCGACCTGGGCGATTTAAATATTAAAATGAGCTTTGGCGAAGGCAGCACCCCGGCGCTCTATAAGGATAAACTGATTGTCAACTGGGATCATGAGGGAGAATCGTTTATCACTGTTCTGAACAAGAATACCGGCAAGCAGGTATGGAAAAAACAACGTGATGAAAAAACCTCCTGGGCAACGCCCCTGGTCGTGGAATTGAACGGCAAGCCCACGGTTGTGGTCAGCGCCACCGGTCACGTTTATGGTTATGATCTGAATAACGGCGAGATACTCTGGGAATCGACCGGGATGACCGGTAATGTCGTTCCCACACCTGTTTATGCAGACGGCATGGTTTATGTAATGAGCGGTTTTCGCAGCGCCGCTTTGCAGGCTATAAAACCCGGCAATGCCGGCGATATCGTGCTGTGGTCATATAATAAAAACACCCCGTATGTTCCCTCTCCCCTGCTCTATAAAAACAACTTGTACTTTTTTAAAGAAAACCGGGCTATATTAACCTGTCTTGACGCCCTCACCGGCGCTCCCTTTTACGAAGCGCAACGAATCGACGCCATGCAGGGCGTCTATGCTTCGCCGGTAGCGATAAATGATTATATCTACCTGGTCAGCCGTGAAGGCGTTACCGTTGTGCTCCGGCACGGACCGGCGCTCAATATTGCTGCGACTAATAAACTTGATGAGAGCTTTACCGCTTCACCGGTAATCGTCGAAAACGAACTATACCTGCGCGGTCAAAAATTCCTGTATTGTATAGCTGAAAAATAACCGCATTTGATTTTTGTTACTAATAAAAAGGGCTCTTTCCGCCGCATGGCGCTAACAGGGTGCGGCGGAAAGAGTTTTACTTCAAGCGGTGATATGTTATCCCCCTGTGAGTGGGACTATTTTTGCATATTGAAAAAACTGATACAACTTATAAGTATTATTGCCAGACCTACCTGTAAATAAAAAGTTAAAAACCGCCACCCGGTCGTTATTAAACCTAAAAAATCTCTGGGTATCAAATGCGCATACATTAAATAAAAGGAGGCTTCAGCGCCTGCCATCGCCCCTGGCGTAGGGATGGTCGTCATAATGGAAAAGGTTAACCACTGAACAAGAAAAAATAATACGGGATCGACTGTAATACCAAGCGCTTTTAATAATACCGTTAATACTGAGTAACGGCATATCCATTGGATTGCTGTTAACAGCAGGGACAAAAAGAACCTGCTTTTGCCCGTTTTTCCAATTGTTAAATATACAAAAGAGAAATCCTGCCATACTTTACTTATTTTTCCCCGGATTTTATTAACAAGACTGGTATGTAACTTGCCGGTTTTCCCGGCAATAAAAATGATAAGACTTGTTACCAATATCAAACCCGATAAAACTAAAAATACAATTTCATATTGCGCCCCAAGTTTACTGAAAAAATTGTTTACAATACTGTTATCGGCGCTGGAAGAGATAAAAAACGCTATGGGTAAAGCCAGAGCAAAGAAAACACCATCTTCAACCGAACCGAGCGTCATTAATGAAGCCGCTGCACCGGCGTTAAATCCTCTTTGCACCAGCATCCCCGCTTTAACATAGCCGCCGCCAATCGCGGTTGGTGTTATTGCCGAACCAATATCTGCGCCGAGCACAATTTTAAATAATTCCTGCAGATTGTACCGTTTGCCTAAAAACCGCGTCCAGATCATTAATCGTAATGTATTGGTTATCCAAGGTACCAACGATAAAAAAACTGCCAGAAAAAAATAAACCGGCTGGAACCGTTGCAAAGACAGAATCATTTGCCGGTCGGTTGTTACCAGTGAAAAAACCAGATTGCCCAGCATACCTGCTACCAGCAAAATGATCCCGTAACGAACCATGCGGCGGATACCTGCTTGATCAAATTTCAATACCTGTTCACTCATAAATTTACACTTGGGATTCCTATAAATTAAATTTCTTTTATAAATACAGTGCGCCGCTCAACGGCATGATATTTCATATAAATTGACTAGTTTGGAAAAAGATTTTTCCCATGAATACAAGTCTTCTACCAGTTGCCTGGCGCGTTTGCCCTTTTCCCGGAATCCATTTGTGCCCAATTCATAGATACTTTTTGCCATATCCTCGCTGGAATCCGGATTTACCAACAGACCCGTATCTTTAGGTACCCTGTCGATGAGAGCGCCGGAGTGAACTCCGACCACCGGCAATCCGCAGGCTTGCGCTTCTATTACTGATAAACCGAAAGTTTCGTATTTCCCGGCTGTGATATATATATCGGCAGAGGCCAGAATATGTGCCAGACTCGACCGGTTTTGTATATAGGGAATATATGTTACCCTGGTATTGAATCGGGTATACTGAACCAACAATTCTTTTAACGGACCTTCGCCAATAAAGAGTAGCCGGGCGTTCAAACCGGAGGGGATTTTTTCAAACGCTTCAAGGATAAAATCTATTCTCTTCTCTGCGTCCAGGCGGCCTGCATACACCAGTAATAATTCATCGTCCTCGACGCCAAGATGCCGGCGAATCTGATAATTGCGCCGTTTGGGATTGAATAAATCGAGATCTACACCCAGGGGAATAACCTGTACCCGCTGTACTCCCATCTTTTTTAAAATTTGCCGGAATTGCGGGGAAGAACTCAGGGTTTGGTCACACAGATCATAAATAAAACGGGCGTATTGAATACTTGCCTGCTTGGCAAACTGCGCCCAGTTAATTCCCATTACTTTTTTCAGATAATACTCTACATAAGCGGTTGGAAAATCGGTATGATAAAAACCAAACAAGGCGCATCTTTTATACAGTCTGTAAAGTAATGCCGGGTAAGGAGTAAGGTAAATATTGTCAAGCTCAATGACATCAGGTTTTTCTTTACAAAGTATAGAAAAAATTCGCGGCATATCTATAATAAACCGAAACGGTTCACAATGAGGAATATATGGCGATTTTATAGTTATTGTTTTACATTGACCATCCTGCTCGATGGAGTTTTTTTCACCTGGAATGATCAAAATATGCCGGTGCCGGGTATGCTTTTTTATATAGCTTCTTTTTTCATGAATATAGGTACGTATACCGCCGCTCATCGGGGTATAGCCCTGGGTAATATCGCAAATGATCATAAAAGGCTAAAGATGGCTAGTTCATTAACTGGCAAGATGATATTTTTTATTGTAATAGTTTTCAATTACCCGCTCATAACTTTTGATCAGTTTTCCGTTTATAGTATTCCAGCAGTAATTTTTTGCTGTTACTCGCGCCTGCACACCCATAAGCACCCGGTAATCGGGATTATCCAGCAACAAGGCGATCTTGGCGGCAAAATCGGCAGGATTTTTGGGTTCCGCAATATACCCGTCCACGCCATGATTGATTATATCGGCGACTCCGCCTTTGGCCACACCGATAGCGGGAAGGCCGGAAGCAAACGCTTCCAGAATAACATTGCCAAAAGTTTCGGTTGTGGATGGAAACACAAAAATGTCGGCGGAAGCATACCAGCGCGCTAGGTCTTCGCCGTATTGATAGCCGGTGAAATGCGCCTCAGGTAATTTCTCTATCAGTTCCGCTTTCATCGGGCCGTCGCCGACAATGACCAGCTTGTAATCATAGCGGTTTTCCAGTATAGTATGGGCTTCTACCAGGTCTTCCAAATCTTTATGGTTGATCAACCGGCCCACAAACAACAATACCGGTTTGGCGTCGGCGCCAATCGATTCGCGCAATTGCCGGCTGCGTTTAGCGGGATTAAAACGCTCCAGTTCAATGCCGCGCTGCCACAACTCCATATCGCGGATGCCTTTTTGTTGTAACTCGCTAATTACGCTCGGAGAAGGAACGTAGGTTCTTTCACAGCGGTTATGAAACCATTTCAGGTAATTCCAGCCGGAAGCCTCCAGGCCGTCGAGACCGAAATAGGAAAAATAATCGACAAAATTGGTATGATAGCTGGATACTATCGGTATACTGTTTTTTCGGGCATAATCCATTCCGAACAAACCCAACAGACTGGGTGTGCAAATATGCACCAGGTCCGGCCGCATGGCATCGAGGTCGACATCTATGCCGCTAAAATATGGCAGAGACAGTTTGTAATCTTTGTACAGGAACAGGGGAACGGAACCGACTTTTTTAACACGGTCGGCCCAAGCATAGCCGCTTTCGGGTTTAACCGGTGAAAAGAATTTAAAATCAATATGTTCATCCAGTAGCGAATCGGCCAAACGCGACAGAGTTTTAACCACACCATCGGTATTTGGCGGCAGACTTTCAGTAAAAATGGCTAATTTCATATTTTCACCTGATTATTGTTAATCCAATTAGAGCGCTGATTATACCCAGCAACATACCGATCAACACATCGCTGGGGAAATGTACACCGTTATAAACGCGGGAAAAGCCGATAGTTGCAGCCAATAAAAACACTGGAACAGTAATGATTGGGAAATAAAAGCTGAAAAGCGTTGCCATTAAAAAGGCCGCGGCGGTATGCCCGGATGGAAAGCTGAACTTGTCCGGTGGAGCGATTAACGAACGAATACCGGAAATCCGTTCAAAAGGCCGGGGGCGCCGGGTCATTTTTTTTACTACTACATGGGTGGCTATTTCAATTGCAAAAGCGATCAGCGCTGCCGGCAGTATTTGTATTGCAAGTTGAAAATTCAACACCAACAATAGTAAAAATATTACTCCATACATATAACCGTCGCCAAGACGCGAGGCCCAAAACATCATTGCATCGAAAAACTTTTTTCCATTAAGATTGAATATTTTAACGCATAATGTGTGATCCCACATCGATATATTGTTACGCATCATAGTAATCATAAAACACCTGCATTTATAGTGAATTTTTTTCAACAAATTTTAAATAATTCATATTAATATCAAATAAAGAGCATGTTAAGAAATGATTAGCGCCCGGATGGAATGTTAACATATAAAAAAATTTTAAACAATTGTTATTATTGAATTTATTTAACAAAAAATAATAAACCGGTATTAAAAAATTAACATAAAACGGTTTACCACGGAGTTGCAATAAATTGCTTGGTAAGGAGACATTCATTTCAATAGTTAAAAGTCCAACCATACATACCCTGCGGAGTTTGTCGTCCCTGCCAGGTGCAACGTACACTTCCTCTTTAGCATTTACTCCAGGAATAAATTTTCCAAAAAATTAAGAAATTACTATATTCATATAATATGTTTTAACTATATTGTTGTTATAACATTAACCAGAAATCCTGAAAGGGGTTGTTATGAGAAAAATTTTTATAGTTCTGTTTGCGATGTTGATGACAACAGCAGGCATGGCTGCTGAGATCATCACCCTGGATTCCCGCGTTACGTCCGCAACTGTCTTTACCAGCCGCGCCATGGTGCAGCGCGAAGCGCATATTAACCTGACGGCGGGGCGCGCGCAACTGTGCTTTTCCAACCTGACGCCGGATTTTCTGGATGAATCGGTGCGTATTTCCGGCCAGGGCACGGCAGAAGTGAAAATTCTCGATGTTAAAGTGGAAACCGAATACACGGCGGATGTTCAAAATCAAAAGATAAACCGCTTACTGGCCATGCACGACTCCCTGCAATGGGAAAACCAGGCTTTTGTCGATCAACTTGCAGTGCTTAAAACCAAAAAAGAATTTCTCGAATCGCTCAAAGCCGAAGCCCCCAAAGAGAGTAACCAGGGAATACTCAGCGGCAAGCTGTCCATACAGGAATGGCAGACCATGCTGGGTTTTCTGGAAAAAAATCTTGGCGATATTTTTAAAGAACAACGGAAAGTACAATCAAAACAAGGCTTATTAGCCAATGAAATTAATGCCCTGGAAAGGAAACTGGAAGAGACCAAAACCAGTTCCAACCGCAAATATAAAAAAATTCTTGTCACCGTAGAAACGCTTAAAAGCGGCCGTCTGACCCTGCAAGCCACTTACAATGTAAACAATGCCGGCTGGTACCCTATGTATGATGCGCGCGTCAATTCCAATGATAAATCTATGCAGCTCACCTACTATGGCATGATCCGGCAAAACACCGGCGAAGACTGGAAAAATGTCAACCTGGTGCTGTCGACAGCCAACCCGGCCGTGTTCACCGAGATACCGGAAATGTCGCCGTGGTTTTTAGATATATACAGGGAATCGCGACGCAACGAATCCAAATCCATGCGTTTCGAAGCGCAGGCGGCGCCGGCGCCGGCAATGGAACAAGACAGTTTTGGCGGGGGGCAAGCCGTTACGGTAGTCAGTGAAAAGCAAGTCCTTCTTGATGAAGCCAGGGTGATTGGCGGAGAAATTGGCGCCGTATTCGAAATCCCTACCAGTAATGACATTCCCGGAGATAATATTGATCACAAAGTAACCATCGCCGTACTGCCGTTCACCTCCCGGTTTGAATATACCGTTGTCTCCAAACAAGTGAATAAAGCATTTCTAACCGGTAAGGTCATAAATACCTCCGATTACCCGTTATTGCCCGGCGAGGTAAATGTATTTTTTGTTAATGATTTTGTCAATAAAAGTACAATTTATTTTGTCGCGCCGACCGATACTTTCCGTCTGGCGCTGGGCGTCGACGACGCCATCAAAGTTGAACGCAAACTGGTTAACCGGTTCCGTGAATCAAAAGGATTGCTGGGCGGTAAAGCCAAAGTAACCAGCGAATACGAGATCATTATTACCAATAACAAACGCAGCGCAGAAACCATAACGGTGCAGGATCAGTACCCGATCTCCCGAAATGAAAAGATCAAAGTCGAACTGCTGGCGCCGGATGAAAAAGCCGTAACTATTGACCTGTACAACCGCATCAAATGGATCGTTATATTGCAGCCCGGCGGTAAGGTGACGCTGCCGTTAAAATACCAGGTCGAATACCCGGACGGAGAAAATATCATCGGCCTGGAGTAATATGAAATAATTGAAACTTTTTCGCAGCAGAGGTGTTAGATGATTTGATAAACCATCAACAGTGAAAAACGATTATTGGTTTTCAATCACATTTCATTATTAACCCCCTTTTCTATCCCTAAAAGAGGAGAAAAATATGCGAAACGGGTTCATGGTTGTAATGACGGTATGCCTGCTGGCACTGACGACCGGTTTTGCGCAGGAGCAAAAAATTCAGGTTGGCTTGTTCGGGGCAATGGCCAAAGCCAGCCAGCCGCAGGAATTGACTCAAAAGCTCACTGAGGGCGGACTGGAAATCTCCGGCGGCTATGTTGTCGGCGCCAAAGCCAGGTATGCTGTGAATAAATCACTATCTCTGGTCGGTTTGCTGCGTTATGGCCGGGTCAAGGGCGACGGAGAATATGTGGATGCCGTCAGTCCATACACCGGCTATAATGAATACATGCATTTAGTTACCACCATGCCGTATTTTAGCCTGGGCGCCGGCGTGGAATATGAATTCCTGGCCGAAAAAGTTGTTCCCTATCTTTCCTTATGTGTGCTTGCCAATAACTTTGCCCAGCCGGAGTTTGAGCGCACCCCGGGCTTTATAAATGACGATCCCCTGCAATCCTATTCCCGCCTGGTAGAAGCGCTGGGCAGCGCCCCGGAAGGATTAAAGTTGGGGTTGTCCACCGGTATGGGCTTTCGTATTCCACTCAACGCCGCTCTCGATATGGATGTAAATATTCTCTACAACTGGCTGAATGTTGCCGGCAATAAGGAGAACACTATATATAATGTCAAAGATGGCAAAATGACCGCCAAAGCTACTGAAAAGTGCATCGATACCCTCAACCTCTCCCTTGGCATACTGTACCACCTGTAAAACTAGAATCCGCAGCGGTCATGTGCCGGTTAGTGCGCTTGCCGGCGCATGGTCGCTCCGCTTATAGCAGATCATTATTCAATCGTAAAAACATTTGAATAATCCCGGTAGAATAGGGTATTATCACCAGGTTTTTTCTCTGGACAATAATCCAATACAATGCGAAAGGAGCCGGTTACCTTGTTTTCGCCGGTATTTATACTTAAAAGGGCGCTATAGAAATAAGTATTACCGGGAATTATCGGCACATATTTCGTGCCCTCATACGCTAGTCCGATTATTTCACATTTTTCCCAGGATTTGGCAGCAGAGTTGAATTTTTCAACCTGGCCGCCTGAATTTCCGGTAATATGAAACAACATCGAGTCAGCCATATTATAAGCATCGCCGATGCGGGAATAGAACACCTGGTCGCCGGTATTTCTGATAGAGCCATTTACCTGAACATAATAAGACGATTCACCCAGTTCCCAGGAAAAATCAGTCTTTTCGGTTTTAATAACAAAATAACCATCCCCGGCCGCAACCGGCGGCGATTCCAAAGGATTTTTGTCCTGCGCACATGACAGGCAAATAATTAATGCTGAAAGGAATAAAATTTCACCTGATCGCATATTTACCTCCAAAGTAGAAATCGGTGAGTCGGAATAACCAATTAACTTTTACTTACCTGATCTCAAAAGTATTGGAAAAAGCCCGGTATTTTCTTGCTGCTTCACCGGGGTTTTGCTCAAGAGTAAAAGCTTTCGCAATTCGGTACTGCCCGGCGTCGCGGTTATCGGAACGATTTGATAAAGGCGCCTGGAGCGGATAGGTAGTTTTTGATTCCAGCGTTAAAAAAGCGCTGCCCTCGATCAGCCAACCTTCAATTTCAGTGTTTTCCCAGGAGTCGGTGGCTGTATTATACTTCTCAATTTGTCCCCACGAATTACCGGCGATGCAACAAAACGGCTCATCCCATGATCCAAAATCGGGATTGGCGCTGAGGCGCGAATAAAGATTGCATTTGCCGGTATTCGTAACCGTGCCGTTCAAATAGAGATGCAAGCCGCCTTCCCCATTCGTCCAGGTGTAACTGACTTTATCTGTCTGGATCGATAGCACTCCGGAGCCATTATCCGGCAGTTCCACATTGACCGGATTCTTGTCCCGGCTGCACGAAAATGCAACTGTTACCAAAACAACTAGAACACTCATGTAACGCATGGCAGTCCTCCTTTGCACATAAAATCATTACATAATGGTTTTTTATTATCGCCCATTCATTAACGGAATGTCACGGTGATTACTATTCCTATCACCGCAATCATTCCCTACCGTTAATATGCGTCATCCGCTCCGGCAAGTCCCTGTATTACGCCCCGATAAATTAACACTTAAATAATGCCGCTCTCATTAGCGGCTAAAAACTCTTTTTGTAAAATCGCAAACACCACTTCATCGCCCCAATGATTTTTATACCAGGTGTTTTGCTTGTAATACGCTTCGCGGCGCATACCCACCCGTTCACACAGGGCTATGGCGTCTTTATTGTCCGCATCCATAACGGCAATTATCCGATGAAGTTTTAATTCCCGAAATGCATATTCCAGTAAACTACGACAGGCTTCAGTAGCATAACCCCTGCCCTGGTGCACCGGGGAGAGATTAAAACCGATTTCACCTTGTAAGTTTTCACCATTTTCCACTTTTAAAGCACAGTCTCCTATCACCTCGCAGGTCTTTTTAAGCTGTATGGCAATGGCGCTCCAGCTTCCCGGGGTGCCGGGGGGTATTTCTTTCCAAACATTTATAAAATTTTTTGCATCATCGGCTGTAAAAGGATCCCACAACTGGAAACGGGCTACCCGCTCATCGCTGCGACAGCGCAACAAGGCGTCCAGGTCATCTTCGCGGAAGAGACGCAGCCGTAAACGAACAGTTTCGAGTAAAAAATCATGCATACCAGACTCCTGGTTAAATAATAAAAACTGTCAGGCTTTATTCATATAACCGGGTACAAACAGGTGAAAAAGTTATATTAATGTTACAAAAAAGGCAGGTAAAAATCAAACTAATATTTTATAAAGACCGAAAAAATATTATACCCGGAAGTACTCATAACCGTTCATTGTTTAATATCCGGTACTCCCGGTTGCGTTAGCAAGTCGGCATCAAACAAACGGCTTATTTGTTCCGGTGATAAAATACCCTCCTCTTCAATAATATTTACTACAGTTTTGCCGCTGTTCAGGGATTTTTTCATCACCTCCGCTGCTTTGTCGTACCCGATTACCACATTCAATACTGTAGCCAGGCCAAGACTTTTATACAAGTAATTTCTGCATACTTGTTCATTAGCGACAATTCCGGTAACAGCTTTTTCAGTGAACGCGGTAACAGCGTTGCCCAACAAAGTCATGGCATCGAGAATTGAATGTATGATGACCGGCATCATCACGTTCAGTTCCAGTTGCCCCGCCTGCGACGCCAGGGTAACGGTGGCGTCATAGCCCGCTACCTGGAAACAGACCATATTCAGCATTTCCGCCATCACCGGGTTCACCTTGCCCGGCATAATAGAAGACCCGGGCTGCACCGGCGGCAGGGTGATTTCATTCAATCCGGTAGTGGGGCCGGAAGCCAACAAACGCATATCATTAGCGATACGGATCAGTTCCAGCGCACATTCCTTCAGCGCCCCGGAAAATGCGGCAAACGGGCGCATACTCTGCATGGCTTCGAACAGATTAGAGCTTGCTTTTAAATCCGTATGCAGGTATTGAGATAAAATTTTCACTACCCGGTAACGAAATTCCGGATGGGTATTAAGCCCCGTACCGGCGGCGCTGCCGCCAATGCCCATCTCTTTCAGCTCTTCCGCGGCGTTGGTTATCCCTTTCAGGCAGCGTTGTACGGTAACGGACCAGGCTTCAAATTCCTGACCTAACGTAACCGGTACAGCGTCCTGTAAATGAGTGCGGCCGCTTTTAACAACAGATGAAAACTCGCGTCCCTTGTTGGCCAGTTCCTGGCTGAGTATATATAAAGCGCGCACCAATCCCGGCAGGGAACGTAAAATCGCCAGGCGCATAGCCGTGGGGAACACATCGTTGGTGGACTGGCCAAAATTGACATGATCGTTGGGATGGATGCGGCTGTAATCGCCTTTGGCGCCGCCCAACAGTTCGATAGCGCGGTTGGCGATCACTTCGTTGGCGTTCATGTGGTGCGACGTTCCGGCGCCCGCCTGGTAAACATCCACCACAAACTGGTCGTGAAATCGTCCCTGCATCACTTCCGTAGCCGCGGTAACAATGGCGTCGCCGATTTGTTTGTCGATCAACCCCATTTCCCGGTTCACCGCAGCGGCGGCACACTTGACCGCCGCCGTCGCCCAAATAAAATGCACATGCGCTGTTCGCCCGCTGATGGGAAAATTCTCCACAGCACGTAGGGTTTGAATGCCATAATAGACATCGGCAGGAACCTGCCGGGTTCCCAGGGAATCCTTTTCCGCACGGTATTCCATGCCTTCTCCGCTATTTGTTTGCAACCTGGTAACCGGAATTCTCCACCGCCAGGGCAAGTTCCTGCTTGCCGATGCTGCCCGTATGCTGCACCCGTACCAGCTTGCTGCTTAAATCAATATTAACAGATACTACCCCCGCCAGTTTTACCAGGGCATTTTTTACATGAGTTACACAGTTATTGCAGGTCATGCCCGGCACCAGCAGGTCGGTTGATTTATCGTTAACTTGCATATTACTTACCTCGATTGGTTTTTGCCTGCCAGAAATATACTTTTTTACCAGTACAAAAGCCAGCATTACAGTTAAGAAAATTGCCGAACTTGTATTTAACCAGCCAGGCAGTATCTGGTGATTATGTTGGTGATGGAAAGTAAAAGCCAGGTCGAACCGGTTCCAGATAAAGTCCAGTATAAAGCCAAACCCCATACTGGAAATGATCAGTGTAGACAGGTAGATGAGCGTGCTCTTTTTACCGAGATACCGCGAGATCACGGTGATAGTTACGGCGTTGGTGGCCGGGCCTGCCAATAACAACACAAATGCGGCGCCGGGATTGAGGCCCTTCATCATCAGCGCTGCGGCAATGGGTATTGAACCGGTGGCGCACACATATAACGGAACGCTGACCAGCAAGATCAGCAGCATCGCCTGCCAACGGGAGGTAAAAGTTGATTGAAAGAAATCCGGCGGGATCAGCCAAGTAATAAGACCGCCGATCACTATGCCGATGAGCAGCCACTTGCCGATGTCGCTCAGCAATTCAACAAAAGCGTAATGGAATATTTTATAAATACGGGACAATAAGCCGGGTTTTATACGGGAAACCACTGCCTGGGGTTGAGGCATCGGCCCCGCGCCGTCAGAACCACTGTCAAACAAATTCGCGGCAATGCCGGAAAAGATGCCGGCAAAAAAGCTGGCTGCCACCCGGTACACTGCAAACACCGGGCCCAGCAAAGAATACGTGGCAAAAATCGAATCCACCCCGGTGGTGGGCGTGGCGATCAAAAACGATAATACCGCGCCGCGACTGGCGCCGGCATTACGCAACGTCATGGTCGGCGGAATGACCCCGCAGGAGCATAACGGCAAGGGTACGCCGAACAACGCCGCCTTGACGACCGAGCCGAAACTGTTTTTACCCAGGTGCCGGGCGATCTGTTCGGTGGAAATGAACTCGCGCAAAATTCCGGCGCTCAAAAAACCGAACAACAGGTACGGCGCCATTTCCTTCAACAAAACGTAGGAACTTTTTAACACCCCGAAAACAAAATCTATGATCATTTAATATAGTCCTGAAATGAATATACACAATTATATTTGTTAGATGCAGAGAACCAAAAAATTATTCAAGACCGGCTTTTTTGATCGCCATTTGTAAAATATCTGCAGAGCGGTGCAGCCCGGTCATTTCAACTTTATCGAGCGGTAAAAGAATTCGCTCCGCCACACCGTTACCGTTCAGTTTGGTCGGCACGCTCAAACAAACATCGCTAATACCATGATAATTACCCAGCAGCGTCGATACCGTTAAAATCGAATTCTGATCGCGCACCAGGCTTTCCACAATTGCCAGCGTTGCCAGGCCGATAGCATACCAGGTAGCGCCTTTTTTCTCGATCAGGTGATAGGCGGCGGTTTTTACCTGCTCAAAAATGCTGTCGCGCGGTATTTGCGGGCATTTGCGGCTGCAATTTTTGCAATAGGCATCCAGGCTGACGCCGCTGATATGCGCCAGGCTCCATACCGCAACTTCGCTGTCGCCATGCTCGCCAATGATATAGGCGTGGACATTACGGGTGTCGACCCGGCAGTGCTGGCTGAGTAAAAACCGTAGCCGGGCGCTGTCCAGCGTGGTGCCGGTGCCGATGACCCGTTCCGCCGGGAACCCGGAAAATTTAACCGCGGCGTATGTCAACACATCCACAGGATTTGAAACGATGATGAGAATGGCATCCCGGGTATATTTGGTTATAGCAGGAATGATCTGCCGGTAGATATCCACATTCCGCCTGGTCAAATCAAGACGGGTTTCGCCGGGCTTTTGCGCCGCCCCGGCGGTTATAACGATCACATCGGCATTGCGGCAATCCGTATAATCGCCGGCGTGAATAAATGCCGGGTGAACATAGGGCAGGCCGTGACTCATATCTTCCGCCTGACCCTCTGCCAGTTCATGGTTTTGATCGATCAACACAATTTCCGAAGCCAGGCCGCGCATCAACAGCGCGTAAGCAAACGTGGAGCCCACCTGACCGGCGCCGATGACGCAGACTTTTAAACTTAATTTATCTAAAGTAGTTAACATAATTTATTCTTTCTTCAAGTACAGGAATATGTAAACACAACAATTATGTCATTTAATCCATTTGTTTTTTCGCGCCGTTGTTGTAAATTAATACCGCTTGTAATGTTAGAATTTATTGGATTGGGAAACGATGATCCGGCTGGAAATACATTCACTAAATCCGCAAAAGCGCAACATCGAAACAGCTATTGAAGTACTGCGCGAAGGCGGACTGATCATTTACCCCACCGATACGGTGTACGGGCTGGGCTGCGACCTGTTCAACAAAAAAGCGGTGGAACGGATTTACCAAATCAAGGGACAAAAAAAGCAAAAGCGGCTCAGCTTTATATGTCCCGATTTAAAAGATATAGCCAAATATGCGCATGTATCAAACCCCTCTTACAAGATCATGCGCCGGCTGCTGCCCGGGCCTTATACGTTCATCCTCGAAGCGACCCGACTGGTTCCCAAAATTTTAGTGGAAAAAAAGAATACCGTCGGTATTCGCGTGCCGGACAACCTGGTTTGCCACACCCTGCTGCAGGAATTCGGTGCGCCTATCATCAGCACCAGCGCCGGGCTGCCGGACAATCAGTATATGAACGACCCTGACGAAATTGCCGACTGTTTTGAACATTTTGTCGACTTGTTCCTCGATAACGGCTCTGGCGGCCTCGAGCCGTCTACCGTCATCGACCTGAGCGGCGATACGCCCCTGCTTATCCGCGAAGGCAAGAATTTCGACAAAACGCTGCTGGGCTATTAATCTCCCGCCTATATTTCAACCAACTCGACTTGATTTGTTTTGGTATCCCATATCGCCATGGTGGATTTGCCGCTCAGCCAGCCGCACAACTCGCCGGGATTGACGACGATATTGACGCCTTGAGTTATTTCTATCTGGTGAATGTGGCCGTACAAGATCAAATCATAGTGCGGTGATTCGCGCAGTTCATCGAGCAAGATCGGATCGTGCAGCATCAACACTTTGCGGCCGTCCAGGGTGAGGGCGTGCGGCGGATCAAAAATGCGGTCTTTGAACACCTGGCGCAGGCCGTGTTTTTCGCCGTCATTGTTCCCGAAGACAATGGTTATAGGGGCTTCCAGGTTTTTCAGTACTTTGTATACAAACGGCGCTACCAAATCCCCGCCGTGAAGTACATGATCGACTTTGATTTTATTGCAATAGTCCACCGCCCGTTTTAACGCATCCAGGTTATCGTGGCTGTCGGACATGAGCGCGACTTTCATAGCTTTATCCTCTCTAATCATTCCAATTTAAAAATTGTAACAGCGCCGGGTAAAATATTAATCCGGGGAATAGGATGCAATTGTTATTTTCTGTAGGGACAGGTCGCGACCTGTCCCCAGACTGATCGTATAGAGGATGCTCCCCGGTGCGGTAAAACCGGAAGTTACTACGCTCGTTGGAATGACAAAAACATTACGGTCATCGAGTAGTCCCATTGCTTTACCTTTCGGGACGTATCGAGATGCCGGGTTGTGTTCGCTTCCTCCGGTATGTCATTCCGGGGAGCTTGCGACGAGAAATCTTTTTATTGCTATACGGGCGAAGCATCTTTTGCGGAACCGGTTGACTTGAATAGTTAGTCTGGAACAGATGCTTCGCCCCTACATAAAAATTGTGTATCGAGATGACTGATAAACACACCCGGTAGTATTTCAGTGGAGTCCTGCTGGGGTACAGGACTGCTATAAAGAAAATTCTATGACTCCGAACCTATCCAGGCTTATTCAGTATCTGCGGCGAGGTGGACTATACTTTGATTTGCACTGATCAGAAAATGCCGTCTCGATACGGGTCGAATTTGTCTTTATTGAAAAACTGTTTTATAACCGGCGCTGTTCGTCTCTAAAGACCATGTACGGCCTTACCCGACGACCGGTTTTCGGGTTAATCACATCATTGCCACGACCTTCAGGTCGTAGAATAAATAATGCAAAAACATGGCTTTAGCCTAAACAATTATTTGACCAAAGTCAATTTTATCTAGTTTTAGTAACCCACGTCATAAATGACGTGGCAATGAGCAAAAGGATTCTTCATGCTCGTTAAAAACAAGGGGCAACAGCCCTTTGTTCCAGGGTTGGAAACCTGACTCATTTGCCTGCGCCGGGATGTGAATCCCGGCGCGAACAGCGAACCCCTTTAGGGGTGAAATGTTTATAGCATACCAACACGCATATAACAAGCCACGCTAGTGGCGAAACAGTGAGATTAACCGCAGCTGGGTAGGGTTTTAGTGTGGTCCACCTGGGGCACGGGACTGTTATAAAGAAAATTCTATAACTCCGAACCTATCCAGGCTTATTCAGTATCTGCGGCGAGGTGGACTATACTTTGATTTGCACTGATCAGAAAATGCCGTCTCGATACGGGTCGAATTTGTCTTTGTTGAAAAACTGTTTTATAACTGGCGCTGTTCGTCTCTAAAGACCATGTACGGCCTTACCCGACGACCGGTTTTCGGGTTAATCACATCATTGCCACGACCTTCAGGTCGTGGAATAAATAATGCAAAAACATGGCTTTAGCCTAAACAATTATTTGACCAAAGTCAGTTTTATCTAGTTTTAGTAACCCACGTCATAAATGACGTGGCAATGAGCAAAAGGATTCTTCATGCTCGTTAAAAACAAGGGGCAACAGCCCCTTGTTCCAGGGTTGGAAATCCTGCCTTTGCCCGCATCAGAATAAGGGCATCCGCGAGGGATGCCTCTACGAATGTCAACCAGGAAATGAATTCCGGTATGATTTGATTTTTACCCGATTTCATCCCTGTTTGCACCGCGCCAGGAATTCCGTGGGCGTCATACTGGTGTGCTTTTTAAAAATGCTGTTAAACGAGGATTTGGAATTGAATCCCGAATCAAAAGCAATGCCCAATAGCGACAAATGCGCATAACGCGGATCGCCGATCTTTTGCTTGACCTCTTCCACCCGGTAACCGTTAATGAGATTGAAAAAATTTTGCCCCAGCTTTTCATTAATGATCTGCGATAAATGATACTCGGCAATATCCAGTTTTTCCGCAAGGTCTTTCAAGGTGAGATTGGGCTGGTTCCAGGGCTTTTCCCTATGTAAATATTCGAGTAACTTTTGCAGGTAGATATCGGCCCGGTCATCCTGCAGCCGGGTTTTGGCGTATTTAGGCATGGAGGCGTTGTTGGTATAATCCTGTTTTGCTTCCGCCGGTGCGTCGTGTTTAATGGCTTCGATATAGGAAAAAATCTCCGGCTTGACCAGGCCCAGGTAACCCATCGAATAGATCAGCACGGTCAGGGCAACATCGATAATGATATAGTCGCTCTCTGCCAATTCAATACCACTGATAAAAGGGATCAGATTAGTAACCAGCGCCACCAGCCATACGCCGAGGGTAAGGATGGTGATATTACGCAGCCAGTCCAGACTGATCTTGTCGATAGCCGAAAACTGCTCGCGGATGCGCCGGGAATACTGTTTCAGTAACCGCATGGTAACGAGCATATAGACAATGCCAACGCCGATCTTGATGCCAATAATCCAATCTATAATATGCGTATTATAATAGAGTGAGGGGTTTTCCATAAACTTTTGCATAGAAACACCGCTGGTAAAATACCCGGACAGGTAATATGTTTTTACCACAATAAATGGTAAAAAGTGCAGCCCATGTTTCAGTCTTAGTTTGTAATATGGATTAATAATAAATTGAGCATAAAGATAATGCAGCGGGCCGAACAAAAATTCCATTCCCACGCCAATTGTCGTTGTAATTGGAATAAGAGGCGATCCCGGAACCAGGTAAAATGCCGCCTCCGCAAGGTACAGAGAATAGACAAACACCAGCAGCGCCAGTAAGCGGTTGCCTTTGCGGTTGCCTTGTTTGTGTACCAGCAGGGTGGTCAGGAAAAATCCCTGCGTTATGCCAAGTATGAGTAATATAAAAATAATATTCATGATTACCTGAAAACCGGAAATTGATTATTCTGTATACGAAATTTATTGAATTGGTTTCAGAATTACAATTTAAAAAACATGACAAGTTGACAAACATCAACAAATTGCTTATATTGATAAAAAACAAACGGAGGATTGTATGAAAGTAAAGCGCCTTTTCCCTGTCTTTTTATTACTGTTACAAAATGTGTTACTTGGAGGCATTGTGGAAAAAACTAGTAGTGATGCTGTGATAACCAGCCTGGTTGAAAAATTCGGCGTTGCGCAAAAGCAACGCATTACCACCGGGGTAACCCAGATTGCCAATTTATGGCGTACTGAAGACGGTACCGCGGAAGAGTTTAACGAATTCTGTATGAACAATTATTTGACTGAACCTGTACAGTTGCAGGAAACCCTGGCTCGTTTTGAGCAAAATCTGGAATCTGTATACGGCCATAACCACGAAATCGGCCGCAAGTTGTCCGAACAAATGCAGCTCGATCTTGGTCCAATGCTACCGGTGGATTACCTGTTTGCCGAATACGATCCCTTTGCCCATATTGAAGATGACTTTTTCAAAACCAAAATTGCTTTTGTGGCATTGCTCAATTTTCCCATCTATACACTCGAACAAAAGCTGCAACTAGGTTCATCGTGGTCCCGTGAAGACTGGGCCAGAGCGCGGCTGGCGGATTCTTTTGCCGAGCGCGTCCCCGCCGGGGTGAGCCAGGAGTTGTCCCGCCGCTATGTCCAGGCGGACGATTACATTGCCAATTATAATATTTATATGCACAATCTGCTCAATAAAAAAGGCGAACGGCCCTTCCCGGAGGGATTAAAATTGATCACCCACTGGGGCCTGCGCGATGAATTGAAATCGCATTACGCCGATAAAAAAGGCCTGGAAAAACAAAAAATGATCCACGCCGTTATGCAGCATATCATTTTACAGGATATTCCCGCGCCGGTCATCAACAGCGATGCGGTGGATTGGGACCCGGTTGCCAACCTGGTTTACCAGGACGGCAAGGAAATAGAATCCCAGCCGGAAGCGGATGTCCGCTACCAAACCCTGCTGAATATTTTTCATGCCGAACAACTGGCCGATCCCTGGTATCCCGATGCGCCGACCAAAATGGATCGCGCCTTTAACCAGCAGCGGGAAATCCCGGAAAAACAGGTCGAAGCCCTGTTCGTCTCCGTGCTAACCGACCCTGTCGCCAAAGAAGTGGGCAAGCTCATTTCCGCCCGTCTGGGACGTAAACTGGAACCGTTCGATATCTGGTACAGCGGTTTTAAACAACGCAGTTCCATGAATGAAGCCGATCTGGATAAAATAGTAGGCGCCAAATATCCCACTATAGCGTCTTTCCAGAACGACCTGGTCAACATTCTCGGTAAACTGGGTTTCTCCCCGGAAACGGCGGCCTTTCTGCAATCCAAAATTGTGGTCGATGCCGCACGCGGCGCTGGTCATGCTTCCGGCGCGCAACGCCGCGAGGATAACGCCCACCTGCGCACCAGGATACCGGCTACCGGCATGAACTACAAAGGTTTTAATATTGCTACTCATGAATTGGGCCATAATGTAGAACAGGTTTTTTCCCTGAATAAAATGGATCACTATATTTTAAACGGTGTGCCCAACACAGCCTTTACAGAGGCGTTTGCCTTTGTATTCCAGTCCCGCGATCTCGACATTCTGGGCGAAAGTAAACCGGACCCACTAGCGGCGGACATGCAGGCGCTGGACTTTTACTGGTCTACCTGCGAAATAGCCGCCGTCAGTCTGGTGGATATGCGCGTGTGGAACTGGATGTACGCCAATCCGCAGGCCACTCCTGCAGAACTGAAACAGGCTATTATCGATATTTCGAAAAACGTGTGGAACGAGTACATGGCACCAATTTTTGGCGTTAAGGATTCATATCTGCTCGGCATCTATTCACACATGATCGTCTACGGATTGTATTTACCGGACTATACCATCGGCCATATCATCATGTTCCAGATCGAGCAGTATTTAAAGGGCAAAAACCTGGGCGCAGAAATGGAACGCATGTGTAAACAAGGTATCGTCACCCCGGACGCCTGGATGGTCGGCGCGGTCGGCAGCCCGATTTCCGCGCAGCCGTTACTGGATGCGGCGCGTCAGGCAGTGAAGGTGGTCAAGTGATTCAATAAAATGTACTTTATATCGTCTCGATATGTCCGCCCCGTCTGGCGGGGCGGACTACTCGACGACCGGTTTATTAAAATATACTACGATCGTCGAGTAGTCCGGCCGAGCGTAGCGAGACCGGACGTATCGAGACGTTTGCCATAACATCAGGATTTATGGTATAGCAAAGACCTTTTTGCTTTTCGGTTGCAATTCCCAGGAGACTTACTCGTCACTAGGTAAATATTACAATCGTAATTTTCTCATTTTCCCCGGTTTTTCCAGCAATGCAGCAATATAAGTATCCACTATCGAAACATTATTGATGCCGTTGATATACCCGGCGATATATCCCTGCTGATCCACCAGCACAAAAGCAGGGGTGGATTGCACATTAAACGCCTGGCTGATCTGCTCGAAACTGTCAAATATCAGCGGATGGGTTATTTTGTATTTACGGATAGCATCGTCGACATCATAATAATTCAGGTGAATATAAAACACCGGCGATTGCACATCAATAAATTTAACCGGCAGGTAACGGTATTTTTTTGCTAAAATATTTATGTTTTGATGCAGACGGATGCTTTCTTTATCAATCCGCCAAAAATTGATCACTACCACATTGCCACGCAGAGCATTAATGGAAAGCGGCACCGGAATGTTGAACCATTCCGCATGCGACGAAAAATCCGGCGCTTTGATCTTGAAATTTTGAATTTGCTCCACTTCATTCTTTACTTCATCTTTGCTGACCAGGATTGGCTGCGGGTACATGGCGCCATTATCATCAACATAAATGATTGGGAACGACAGAACAAAAATCAGCAATAATATAAAGATCTTTTTCATATCAAATCGCTCAACTGTTTGGCCGACCTGCCGCGACAAGGGTCATCTCTGTTAATTACGGCAATTCCGGTATTTTGCTGATAACTGCCGGCATCTCACTCTTTGTAGATGATTATTTTTACCCGCGCGGTTTCGCTGACCAGAAACGGAATATTGGCGCCGGACTGCAATTCAAACGGGTTCGGATAAGCGGCTTCCAGTTCAAAGCTGTTCCAGAACCCGGGCTCAAAGTGTTCTTCGTTATTCACACCGGTCTTGCCGCCGGCTTTGACCGTTATATACTCCCACGAATCATACTCTTTGGTCTGCATGGCATAAATATATCTGCCGGGTTCGACGTATTTTTTGTTATCATCCTTGCCGTCCCAGTAAAATGTATAACGCCCGGTCTCATCAAACACATCATCGACCAATAACCGCACCCGTTGTTTCTTGCTATCTTCTTTAGCCGGATTGGAACAAAACAACAATCCACTCAACACTATTATACAAAATAAACAGATGTACTTTTTTCCAGACATATTATTTCCAACGCCTTGTTTAATATAATTATATTCTACAACAACTCTATTCTTTTATACGCCGAACCATTACTTGTTGATCCATTTATCGATCCAGGCGAACACCTCATTCCACCACAAACGCGCATTTTGTGGTTTGGTAACAAAGTGATATTCATCCGGAAAGTAGATAAAACGGGACGGCACGTCCATTTTTTGCAGCGCGGTAAACAACTGCATGGATTGCGTTACCGACACCCGAAAATCATTCTGTCCATGAATGACCAGCGTTGGGGTTTTGAACTGTTTCATATTATTTACATAAAAAGAGGGCGACCATTTGGCATACATATCCGGGTCATCCCAGGGGGCGCCGTTAAACTCCCATTCCGGGAACCACAACTCTTCGGTCGCGCCGTACTTGCTGCGCAGGTCGAACACTCCGGAATGGCTGACCAGGACTTTGAAACGGTCGGTGTGAGTGGCGATCCAGTTGACCATATAGCCGCCATAGCTGGCGCCGGCGGCGGCGATTCTGTTCTTGTCAATATAAGGTACAGTGGCCAACAGGTAATCCACCCCGGCCATTAAATCTTTATATGGGCCGCCGCCCCAGTCCTTTGCCACCAGGTCGCACCAGTCCTGACCATAACCCTGCGAGCCGCGGATATTGATCATCGCCACCACATAGCCGGGCGCGGCAAACATGGGCGCATTCCAGCGATAATGATAATCGTCGCCAAACATGTTCTCCGGCCCACCGTGGATTAACAGCACCAGGGGATACTTTTCAGACTCGTTGAAAAACGGCGGCTTGACCAGCATACAATGCACTTTTTGTCTGTCAAAACTGGGGTACCAAATATCTTCGACCGGATTTAAAGCCAGTTGTTCGAGCAGAACGCGGTTGATAAAGGTTACCTGCTTAAAGTTGCCTTTTAGGTCTGCTGTAAATATCTCATCCGGTTGGGTAACGGATTGCTGTTTAAAATAGATACTCTTGCCGTCCGGCGCAAAACGCAGCCCGGCATTGGTGTGTTCGCTAACCAGTTCTTTAATATTACCGGATATTATCTCCAGCACATAGATCTTTTTCCTGCCCTGGTCTTCGGCGTTAAACAAGATGGACTTTGAATCCGGCGACCACTGCCATTCATCCACCGAGCGGTCAAAGGCTTCAGTCAACGATTTCCGCGTTCCGGATTTCCGGTCGAGCAGAATAAGGTCGTATTGATCGCTTTCAAAACCCGGCCGCTGCATGGCTTTATAAGCAAAATACTTGCCGTCCGGCGACCAGGCCGGTGAATTATCCACCGCCTTGCTTTCTTTGGTTACGCATAACGCCTCGCCGCCGGTTACCGGGACAATAAAAATATCATTGTTGGTCGAGGTTGCCGGAACCGCATCATGGTTGCTGACAAACGCCAGTTCGCTGCCGTCCGGGGAAAACACGAAATCCTGCGCGCCGCCCAGATCCAGCGGCGGGGCGTCATACTCGCCGGGGGTCAGATCGACCACCCCGGAGCCGTCCAGGGCAGCGACAAACACATGCGTGCGTTTGCCTTCCCGCCATTCATTCCAATAGCGGTAAAACAGGTGGTCGATGATACGCGCCTGTACTTTACTGTCTTTTCGTACCCGGTCTCGCTCGGCGCTTTCCTGCAAGGTTTTGGCGTCTGCATATACTGTGGCGGTAAAGGCAAATTTGTTGCCCTGGGGAGAAAGGACAAAGCTTTCAATATCCACCGGCAAGTGCGTCAGTTGCTGCGCGTCACCGCCGGAAGGGGACATTTTATAGAGCTGCTGTACCTCGCCGCGATCGGAAAGGAAAACTAGCGCCGAACCGTCAGGCAGCCAGCGCGGGGCCGTATTGTTACCCGAAGCGTTTGTAAGCTGCATTGCCTCGCCCCCGCTTGCCGGAACCAGCCACAGATCGGTTTGCCCTTTATTGGCTTCCATATTATAAGCGGTTACCGAAAAAACAATTTGTTTGCCGTCCGGTGAAACCTGCAAATCTTTAATACGTTGCATCGCCCACATATCTTCAACGGTTTGCGCGCGTTTTTCTGCGGCGGTTACACACGCACAGGCGCCGAGTAACATCAATAGCATAACTGTTTTTTTCATAACCTTTCTCCGGGTTACGGTTTAATAATCCAAACCGACGTTGTGCCGGGCTTTTGTCAAAAATTCCATGCCTACGGCGCGGGTCTTTTTCGCGCCCATCTGCATAATATCATGCACTTCATCTTTATTATTTACATAATACTCTCGTTTGTCGCGATATGGTTCAAAATAATTCCAAATCACTTCCAATAGTTCTTTTTTCACATCGCCATAGCGCAGGCCCGGTTTTAAATACCGCTCTTTTAATTCCTTCTTGCCCTCTTTATCCAGGAACAACGAATAGATGGCGAACAGGTTGCAGGTTTTGGGATTTTTCGGCTCCTCGACCGGGGTGGAATCGGTAACAATGGACATGACTTTTTTCTTGAGCGTATTCTTGTCCGCAAAAATTTCGATGGTGTTGCCGTAGGACTTGGACATTTTTTGTCCGTCCAGCCCCGGTATGGTAGCAATTTCTTTGGGTATTTCCACTTCCGGAATGACAAAGGTTTCACCATAGGTTTGGTTGAATTTAATAGCAATATCGCGGGTCATTTCCACGTGCTGTTTCTGATCCTTACCGACCGGCACCAGGTTGGCGCCGTACAACAGAATATCGGCAGCCATAAGCACCGGGTAAGCAAACAGACCATGGTTGGCGGGAATACCCTTGGCTTTTTTATCCTTGTAGGAATGACCGCGTTCGAGAAGTCCCTGCGGCGTTACATTGTTCAATAACCAGGTCAGTTCCGTCACTTCGGGAATATCGGACTGGACGTAAAAGTGTGCTTTTTCGGGATCGATGCCCAGCGCTAAAAAATCACATATCGCCTCAAAGGTTTGCCGGCGTAAAAAATTGCTGTCATATACCGAGGTGAGAGCATGATAATTAACCACAAAGCAGAACAGTTCATGGTTTTCCTGGTAATCGATCATTCTTTTCATCATAGCAAAATAGTTGCCGAGGTGTAAAGCGCCGGAGGGTTGTATTCCCGAGAGAATGCGCATAGCGATTCCTTTCAATATAAATATTAAACTATTATTCGTTCATAAATTTTCAATTATCAAAATTAATAATTCCAAACTTGCCAATCAAGTAAAAGAAAACTAAAAACAGATAAAATTTCTCTTGCATTATTCCGCAAAATTTATATATTTCCTTCATATCTTGGCGACAGGATTTATCCAGGGCGAAAAGTTTTTGGTGGATAGTAATTAATAATTACTAATAACATCAAGTGGGAGGATTTATGCTTTTCCGTAAAATTTTTCTGGCTTGTGTGCTTGGCCTGTTACTTGCGGGTCAAAGCCTTTTTGCACAAATTCAGTTACAGGGTGTGGTAAAAAACAATGGCGATGAACCTGTGGGTAATGCCCTGGTTGAAGTGATCGACCAGGCCAATGCCGGCCGAATCTTTAGCAGCCTGACCAATAGCGAAGGAGAGTATGCCATCGACATTAGTACTACCGGTATTGGCGATACCGGTCAAAAACCCCGTTCTTTTAACCTGTTACAAAACTATCCCAATCCATTCAATCCCTCTACAGTGATTAGCTATGAAATACCTCACCCTGCCCAGGTGCGCATTGAAATATATAATGTATTGGGACAAAAGATCAAAACCTTACTGGATGCCCAGCAAACCAATCTTTATGGAAAGATCATTTGGGACGGCACAAACGACCAGGGCCGGGGCGTTTCCGCCGGAGTGTATTTTTACTCTCTGTTCAGCGAGGGACAAAGAATCAACCGCAAGATGCTGCTGCTGGATGGTCATCTTGGCGAAGTAAGTACCTCCAATGCAGCCGCGCCGGTTTACGCAGGTCAACCCGGCCTGCTGAAACCACAATCGTTCACATTTCTGCTGCGGGTCTCCGGAACGGATATTGAAACCTGGGAACAGCAGGATGTACTCATCAATGAAAACAAGGTTATAAATGTAAATGTCATTCGTACAGTAACGGACTTTGACGGTAACGTATACCGTACCGTAAAAATCGGTAATCAATGGTGGATGGCGGAAAATCTGAAAACAACTCATTACCGTAACGGCATATTTATTAAAAGTATGCTGAACGACTTGCAGTGGAAAAAAGCCACTTCCGGAGCACGGTGCAGTTATAATAAAGATGACGATAACATAACAACCTATGGTCTTTTGTATAACTGGTATGCTGTGAATGATACTTCCGATTTGGCCCCGGAGGGCTGGCGTGTGCCCACAGACCAGGATTGGCAGGAATTGGAAAGGACTTTGGGTATTGATGAATTACAGCTTGGAATATCTTATTGGCGAGGTACCGACCAGGGGGGAAAATTGAAAGAAAGCGGCACAACCCATTGGACGAATCCCAATACAGGGGCAACCAATGAATATGGATTCAACGCTTTGCCCGGTGGCTACCGCAATGAAGATGGTTCGTATAGCGATATGAACACCAATGCATTTTTTTGGGCTAATGCTATTTATAATGAAGATCATGCTTTTTACAGGAATCTTAATTCTACTGAAACCGCAATTTACCGTGAAAAAGAAAAACTCAACAAGGGATTTTCGGTACGCTGTGTTCTATATGGTGGCAGTCCCAATACACCATCGAACCTTGCTCCTGAAGCTAATACAACCGGGTTGTACACCAGTGTAACTTTAAGCTGGCACCCAAGGGGCGGTGAGGAATGGTATGGTTTGCAGGTTTCCACCAACCCGGTTTTTACAAATCTTTTCATAAATGAAGATCATATATCTTCCAATTCCTTCCTGGTAACCGGATTATCTGAGGGAACAACCTATTACTGGCGTGTCAATGCTTCATGTCCCAACGGTACCAGTAACTGGTCCGAATACATTAATTTTACAACGGCAATATATGAAAAAGGCACGGTAACCGATTATGACGGCAATATTTATAATACGGTGTTGATCGGTAATCAGTGGTGGATGACAGAAAACCTGAAAGTATCTCATTACAATAACGGCGATGAAATTTCTTATTTAACCGGTGATGACGAATGGCACGATACCAATAATACCCAAAGCGGCGCCTGGTGCAATTATTTAAATAAAGAAGTAAATAATGCCATTTATGGTCATCTTTATAATTGGTATGTTGTGGGTGATGAACGGGGAATTGCTCCTGAAGGCTGGAAAGTTCCGACCGATAATGAATGGAAAGAAATGGAAACATTACTCGGCATGAGACCTGATGAAGAAGACAGCACCTGGATAATTTGGTTTAATGTTAGCGGCAAGCTAAGAGAAACAGGTACTTTACACTGGAAGGCGCCAAACGATAATGCAACTAATGAAAGCGGTTTTACTGCCCTGCCTGGTGGTCAAAGGAGTTCAAATGGTTCTTTTGACGGATTAGGTGAAGCTTCAACTTTTTGGACAAGCACATCAGACGGCGGCTACCGGGCAATCCATAGAAGAATCAGTGAATGGTCAGAAATTAACAATCGCAATAATCAATCCAGTTGCGGTTGTTCAATTCGTTTAATGAAATACTCTACCCCTCCAAATGCGCCGGTGCATATTTCAGTAGAAAATAATGAAATTGATGTGCCAAAAAGTCCAATCCTGCGTTGGCATGAAGTAAATGGGGCGCTCTCTTATAGCCTGCAAGTTGCTCTAAACCCTGATTTCTCAGGACTCATAGTTAACCAAAGTAATATTGACTCTACCACCTTTAAAGTGTTTACCCTTACCCCGGCGACAACTTTTTACTGGCGGGTTAATGCAAAGAACACTGAAGGAACCAGTCCCTGGTCGGAACCCTGGAGTCTTACAACAGTATCGTCGGTTCCGGTAACCGGTTCAGTTACAGATATTGACGGCAATGTATATAAAACAGTCCGCATCGGTAAGCAGTGGTGGATGCAGGAAAATTTACAAGTAACACATTATCGCAATGGCGAAGCAATACCCAATATTACGGACAGCACGGCATGGATGGAAACGCAAGCCGGCGCATGGTGTAGCTTAAACAATGATAACAGTTTAATGGCTACTTATGGCAGTTTATATAACTGGTTTGCCACTGTCGACGAGCGGAATATTGCCCCGGAAGGCTGGCATGTACCAACCGATGAAGATTGGAAAATACTGGAAAAACACCTGGGAATGACGCAGGAAGAAGTCGATAATTCAGGTTTTCGCGGTAGGAATGAAGGCGGTATGTTAAAAGAAACCGGGTTAACGCATTGGAATAATCCAAATACAGGCGCAACAAACGAATCGGGATTTACTGCTTTATCTTTCGGCTATTGCAGTGCGCGTACCGGAGCTTTTTCCGAGATTGGAACAAGCGCACTATTTTGGACTTGTACAAGTTCCGAGTCGGACACTCTGACAAGTTACTATCGTTCCTTAAAGTATGATGTTCAAACAATTCGACGTATGGATGATAAAAAACAATATGGCTTTTCCGTCCGCTGCGTAAAAGATTAAGATTTAAAAAATGTTATTTAGCAGCTGCACAAGGGGTAACAAGCCCCTTGTGCGGATTTTATAAAAGCTGTTTTAATGTAAAATAAAAATATTATCAACTGCTATGGAGGAAACATGTCCCGCCGTTATTTGCTTATTGTATTTATTGCTCTCTTTATGCTCGCCGGCTGCCTGAATGCGCAAATTGTCTTACAGGGCGTGGTAACGGATAACGGCGCCGAGCCTGTGGAGAATGCCTTTATCGAGGTGATCGACCAAGCCAATGCCGACAGGTGTTTTAATGGGATCACCGATGCCCAGGGTCAATACTCCATCACCATAACCGAAACCGGGATCGACGAAACGCCCGCGCAAAAGCCGGGCGCATTTCAGTTGCTGCAAAACTATCCTAATCCGTTCAATCCGTCAACAGTAATAAGTTATGAAATACCCCATCCCGCGCAGGTGCGCATTGAAATTTATAATGTGCTGGGACAAAAGATCAAAACTTTGCTGGATGCCTGGCAAACCGATCTTTATGGTCATATTTTATGGAATGGAATCAACGACCAGGGCCGGGGCGTCTCCGCGGGAGTATACCTTTATACTATGATAACCGAGGGAAAAAGGATCACCCGTAAAATGCTGTTGCTGGATGGCCACCTGGGCAATATTTCCGCATCCAGTTCAGCCGCCGGGGCTGGACAAAGCGGCTTGTACAAAGCCCAATCCAACAATTACCTGCTGCGGGTTTCCAGTAAGGATATTGAAACCTGGGAGCAGCATGATGTGCAGATTATGGGAAACAAAGTATTTAATATAAACGTTATCCGCACCGTAACGGATATTGACGGCAATGTCTACCGCACTGTAAAAATCGGCGAGCAATGGTGGATGGCGGAAAACCTGCAAGTGACCCATTATCGTAATGGAGATGCATTACCAAACATTACCGATGATACGGGATGGAGTTCTTTAACTACCGGGGCCTTGTGCGCCGCCGCAGATGAACAAAATAATGTTGCTACCTATGGCTATCTTTATAACTGGTTTGCTGTTAACGATAACCGTAACCTTGCTCCCTTAGATTGGCATCTTCCCACAGATGAGGAATGGAAGCAACTTGAAATTAGCCTGGGGATGAACCGCCAGGAGGCCGATGACCAATACTGGCGCGGAACCACCCAGGGCGGCAAACTTAAAGAAACCGGCACAACTCATTGGGAAGCCCCCAATGCAGGGGCGACAAATGAAACAGGCTTTACCGTATTGCCCGGCGGGTCACGCTATTTTTATGGCGCCTTTGACCCTTTGGGAATATTAGCCTCTTTCTGGAGCGCCAGCGACTATAGTGACTCTTTTGCATGGAGTCGTATCTTACTTTCCGATAGTGTCAAAGTTTATAGAGGGTTATTTGAAAAGCAAAAAGGCTTTTCGGTACGCTGCATCCTCAATGGAAGTTTACCCAACCTTCCGGCGCTATCCTCTCCGGCAAATGGTGATACGGGTATAACAGTTCTTCCAATGTTAACCTGGATAGCCACAGGTGGTGCGAAAACCTATGGACTTCAGGTTTCTACACAACCGGATTTTAGCACATTGATTATAGATGAGGAGGGTATAACCACAACATCTTTCCAGGTGAACGGACTATCTGGTGGAGTTACTTATTATTGGCGGGTCAATGCCACAAACAACGGCGCTACTACCGCGTGGACTGATCCCTGGAGCTTTACAACCATTTCTTTTATTACCGGAACCGTGACCGATATCGATGGTAATGTCTACAAAACGATTATGATCGGCGAGCAATGGTGGATGGCGGAAAATCTCAAGGTGACGCATTACCGTAACGGTGACGTCATTCCCAATATTACCAATAATGGAGAATGGACCTCACTAACCACCGGCGCCTGGTGCTGTTACTATAATGATGTCAATAATATTTCCACCTATAGTTGTCTTTATAACTGGCTTGCCGTTCATGACGGGAGACAAATTGCACCGTCCGGCTGGCATGTGCCCAGCGATGAGGAATGGAAACAACTGGAAATGACCATAGGTATGAGCCGGGAACAAGCAGATCTAACAGACCTCAGGGGCTCTAATGAAGGAGGAAAACTGAAAGAAACTGGAACTGTTCATTGGGAATTCCCCAATGAAGGCGCTACCAACGAATATGGATTTACAGCCTTGCCCGCCGGCTATCGTTATGACTATGGTGATTATAGCAATTTAGGATCCGGAACAATAATTTGGACTGCAACAGAAAGCTCCGGCACAAACGCCTGGAATCGGTTAATGGATTTTGGTACACCAATCATTTATCGTTATGATAACAATAAAAAGTTTGGCTTTTCCATCCGCTGTGTAAAAGATTAGATAAAACGCATTCTTATTACGACAAGGGGTTCACCGCCCCTTGTCACTTGTATATTCAAACTGTAAAAATGATGTCGTAATTTTAAAATTTTGCCTTATCGCATAACTCAACCCAAAAACCGCCACGACCTCCTCGGTCAGTTCCGTATTATAAATACAGCTTTGCAAAAACAGCAGCAAAAAAACCGGGGCATAAATGGGCGCCAGATCAACAGGCAGCAAGCGCAGATATTCTTTTTCCGGTAACCGTTTGCTGATAACGCTTTTGTATTTTACCAGCAGAAACAACCCCATGCTTATCAACAAATTAAACAGCGGATAGGCAATTTTAAAAAGCGGATTAAAAAAGTTGTGTAGATTCGCCTCCTGCTGGTAATTATGACCTTTCAGGGCTTGTGGAGTTGACCAGCCAAATATTCGTTGACCCCAGCTTATTTCTTCCATTGCAAACAAGAAAAACAGCCCGGCCAACAATAACAAAATGACCCGTACCCAGCCGGTTTGCCGGTTGCGAATGCTTGCAAACAAAAATGCCGCGGCTGCCAGCGCGCAAAGCACAGTAACGGTTTCAAAGAATTGATCTTCCATGTATAACAGGTTTATCAACCTGGAATCTGGCAGTGCTATATGAAGCAAGAAAGACAGCAATAATAATACGGTGATTACAAAACCGGATTTATCTATAACAGGCGCCTGTTTAATTGCCTTATAAAAGGTGCGGACAAATGGCCCGGTTGCCAGCCACCAGAAAACTGTTATTGCTAAAAGCCCTGTCAACACCAGTTTGGCGGTGTTTGCCGGAGAGTTGAGATGATGATCGGGGGATAAATAGCAGACCAGCAGGGTGTAATAACCGGGCGGGTCAATAAGCAGGTAAAACAGGTTTATCAGGAATAAAATAACAAGACCGAGTAAAATACCAAACCGCAACGAGGGCTTTATCATGATTCCAGGATTCCGTGAGAGTCATAGTGAGTGTAAATGCTTACAAAAGATCAGATAAATAAATCAGAACCCGCCCGGAATATTGCATCCGGGGCGGGTATTTTAAAATATCTATTTCAGTAAAAGTACTTTACCCGTCAATTGACGGTTATCAGTAGTTATGCGTATGATATATTCTCCGGAAGGGGCTGTTACACCGGAATTATCGGTGCCGTCCCAGGTGAGGGTATAAGATCCAGCTTGCTGTCTGCCATCCTGTAATAACACCTTTACCAGCCGCCCCATAATATCATGCACATCAATCCTGACTGTTTCATCCGCATTCAAATGATAAATGATTTTTACCGAGGAATTGAATGGATTCGGGTACGGCGGTTCCAGTGTAAAGGCAATGGGGAGACCGGCAGTCCGGCCTGCATATTCGGTTTCTTTTTCAATTTGAATTGTACCGTTAATACTGACCGAGGCAAGCCGGTAGCGATAACCGGTATTTTCCTTGACATTGACATCGGTAAAAGAATACTCTGTGCGGCTCGATGTGCTGCCTTGTCCGGCGAGCGCCGAATGAGTAGTCCAGGAAGCAACAAGTTGCCAGTCGTTAGTTTCGGCAATGCTTTTATCCAGAATAAAACCGAGATTGTCGGTTTCACTTTCGGTGACCCATTGGATTAGGACGCTGTTACCGTTAGAAATAGCTATAAATTCCGTCAATGACACCGGTAAGGCGGTATCATAATTATATAAATCGAGCGTATTGTTTTTTTGAACATTATAGTCCTGTAATGTGTAACTCTCTTCTAAAAAAACACCATTAAAATAGAGATACTGTTGGTTTACCGGTATGCTTTGCAGATCTTCAATTTTTGCTTTTAACTGGTCGATTGTATCAGTTTGTTCAACATCATAGGTATATGTAGAACCCGGTGAAAAGGAATGATCATATACGTAAATTTGCATGGCATACAAACAAGTTGCCATTATTAATATGAAAATAAAAGCAACTAAAAAATTTTTTCTTAAAAGTAATTTCATAGCCATCTCTATTTACTTTATTAACGTAAATTTCCGGGTTTGACTAACCTTTCCGGCTTGCAGAGTATAATAATAAATTCCCGAAGGCAGATCGTTCATAGCTAAGGTAATGCTATGATTACCGGCAGTACGGGTTCCCTGCAGGGGAGTTTGTACTACCTGGCCTTTGAGATTATATACGGTTAATGAGACCCAGGATTTTTCCGGCAAAGAAAATTGGATAGTTGTTCCGGCGTTAAACGGATTTGGATAGTTTTGCTGCAGAGCAAAATTCGTAACAATAGACGGATTATTATCGGTTGTATCCGTCCCTTCCGGACCTGCCCATCCGGCCAGGCGCGCCCACAGCCACCAAATTGCGTAAGCCTTCATATTGCCGACGATCGGCTGGGTATGCGCGGGTTCACACGAATACCAGTCCACCCCTTCGGTATGGGCATTTTGCCAGTCAATAGCCCAGTTGCCGCCGCTGTAATTGCATTCGTCGGTAACATATTTATCGCCAAAATAAACGCCGTCCGGGTTGTAGCATTCTATATCATAAAAATCAAACAACACCTTGTTATTGGCAATGCAGTAATTACGCATTTCTGTATTCCTGTTATGCAGAGTGCCTTCCAGTCCTGAGCCGTCGGAATGACCGGTCATGTAAACAAAAGTAACGCCAAAATAATCCTGTTCCAATTGGTTCATGTCGTTGATGTACATATTATAGAGGTCATCATGACTATAACCGGAAAGTTGTCCACACCAGGCCCACATGATGACATTATATTCCGGTCGACTCGAACCACGGCCGCTCGCATTCGGGGCCCCTAAAAATGCCCGGGTTTTATCCACCCAGTTCGAATAGTATCCGGCGTCGAGCGAGAGATTGCCGCCTTCATCATAACCGCTGCCTTCATACAGGTGCAGCGCCCCGCCGGAGCCGGAGCTGTTATAGGCAAATAAATTTTGCGGATAACCGGTTTTGGTATTCATAAAACCAATTAACCCGGACATACCGGAAACGATCTGGCTGCCATGCGAGGTAAAGCCATAGCCAATGTGCAGGTTGGTTTTGGCGGCATTGATATATTCAATGGGAACCTGGTAAATGTCGATGCAGGTATGATCGATGATGATCGGTCCGGCGGCAAACGCCATCGAGGTACAGAACATAATTGCTACAGCAATTAAAAGTTTTGCTTTCATTTTGACCCTCTTTCGGTTTTACATTTTTTTTAGAGAAAAATAATTTCCCATAATTACGTTAATAAATGTTGCAAATTATACACCATGCATTTTTCATATAATTTAAATCTATGCAGTATCAATTTCAAAAGAAGAAATAGTATAAATCGGAAAATTTTATTTATAATACCAAACTCTTTGGGAACAGATATGTAATAAATAATTACAATTTTTGTATATCTAACAGCTAAATTATTCTATCTTTATAATTGACAGGATTGCGATGCATATTGGCGATTGCTAAAATTTAAATATCATCATAAACATCTATTGAATATAAAATATAATAGGGGAACCTTCCAACTTTTTCTAAAGAGTATAGTAACAGGACATTCAGTTATTTGTACTTTTTTTAATCTCTTCCCAACAGGTTGTTTTTAATTCTCCTTTCTTGTATGCCTCGTAACGCTCATCAGCCTCTTTTACCCAGAGTTTGTCTATCTCCGGATCCTGTTTATCAAGGTTTTCCAGTAAAGCATCAATCAATTGCAATTTTTCAACAGGTTTCAGTTTTTGAGTTTTATCTAAAAGCTTATCCTTGAGGGCATGTGTTTTCATAGTTCACCTCAATAAAAACAATCTATTTTAAAATAATATAATTGTTTATTCCAGTTTATTCAAGTGATAATTTTAATAATAAAGCGCCTATCTAAATATTTTAATGCTTCAAAGTTTGACTATTTCCATCTTTTCTAAAGGCAAAGAATAATAAAAAAGGAGTTCGCCTTTGAACTTTAATATGGTTTTTTAGGTTTCGCCACTAGCGTGGCTTGATATTGTGATTTCGAATATTCTAGAGATATATTACCCCTGACGGGGTTAATATGTAAATGCCTTTAATATAACCGCCTTGCGGTAATAAAAGTTATCAACAATCTAAATCATCCGGTTTTACATCTGCGTAAATCTGTGTTATCTGCGGATAAGAATTTTAAAGTTGGTATTTATACCATCACCATTGTCAATAACGCTATCACCGCAATGCCCACCAGTCCCTGCATCAGGGTAGCCATAGTATGGCATTTCAACGCGGTGGCGGTATCCATGTCCGAAAACTGCTCCACCACCCAAAAATAGCTGTCGTTGGCGTGGGAGACGGTCATGGATCCCGCGCCGATAGCTAACACCACCAGCGCCCGCGCCAGCGAGGAATCGAGTCCCATTGCCGGCAGCAATGGTGACACCAGCGCCGCGGTGGTAATGATAGCAACAGTTGACGAGCCCTGGGCTGTTTTGAGCACAGCGGCTATGATAAATGGTAAAAAGATACCGATCTGCCATTGACTCAACGCGTTGCCGAGCGTATCGCCGATATGCGTGGCGCGGAGAATGCCGCCAAAGGCCCCGCCTGCCCCGGTGATGAGAATGATCACGCCCGCGCTTTTCAATCCTTCCCCCACCCAATCCATTGCAGATTCCTTTACCTTACGGCTTTTCAGGGTAAACGACAACAGCACGCCGATCAGCAGGGCCGTAACCGGGTTGCCCAGGAACATGATTACCTGGTAAAACCAGCCCTGACCAAACGGCAGACCGGGCAGATCGGCAACTGAACGCAGGGCAATAAGGGCAATAGGCGTTAACAAAGGTGTAAACGCTGCCGAAACTGCGGGGTGTGGTTGGCGCACACTCTCCGCTTCAACATTTTCTTGGGGAGTAACATGAAATCGCTTGCCATAGAAACAAGCCCACAACAAACCCGCCAACGACGCAGGGATGGCAACAACCAGTCCCAGCAGAATGACCAGGCCGATATCCACATTGAGGGTAGCGGCGGCAGCCAGCGGTCCCGGTGTCGGCGGCACAAACACATGGGTGCTGTACAATCCCGTTGCCAGCGCCACGGCGAGGATGGTCATGGACAGTCCGGTTTTTTTACTGATCGCCTTGTTCAGAGCCGATAAAATGACAAATCCCGAATCGCAAAACACCGGAATGGAGACGATATAACCGGTAATATTCATGGCCAGGGGCGCGCGTTTTTCGCCGACCAGTTTCAGAACAAAAGCGGCCAGAGCCTGCGCCCCGCCGCTGCGTTCCAGGAATACGCCGATGATGGCCCCAAACGCTATAACAATACCGATGCTTTTTAAGGTACTGCCAAAGCCGTCGGTAATGGCGGTAATGACAGCCGCGGCATCGAGCCCGCCGCTAAAACCGACAAATATCGCGGCGATCAGCAGGGATAAAAATGGATGCAGGTTGAACCGCGTACTGGAAACAACGATAAAAACTATAGCCAGAACCAGAAATACCAGGGTAAGCACTCGAGTCTCCGTTTTTTATTGGTCAAATAAGGTGGTTTTAATTTCCATTGTTGCCGGTGGTAAATCTGCCGTTTCGGCAGTAATCCATATCGATCCGGGTTTGCGGGTGGAGCGGACAATCGCCAGACAGCGCCCCCAATAGGTCTGGCGCGCGGGATTTTGATATGATTCATTGCAGCGCAGGTCACCATTATCCACCCCGGCCAGGCTGCCTTCACCTTCCACATGAAATGTTATAGTGCGGTCGGCGTCAGGGACAAGTATCCCTTTAGCGTCGAGCAAAGATAACTCGATATGGGCAATATCCTGCCCATCCGCCGCCAGGGTGGTACAATCCGGGGTTAACAAAATTTTTGCCGGGGTTCCGGCAGTCTGCAAGGTACAGCTATCGGCGCTAACGTCGCCATTTCTGGCAATGGCAGTCAGGGTGCCCGGTTTCCAGGCAACATGCCACTGGATGGTGGAATTCGGAAAATCTGCAGCGCGGCGGATACCCAGGTTCTCGCCGTTTAAAAACAGTTGCACTGTTTCGCAGTTGGTCGGCGTTTCCACGCGCAGCACCTCGCCGGCGCAATCGCTAAAATTCCAGTGCGCCGCGCTCTTGGGCCAGTTCCAGTGCGGTTTGCCGGGATCGATATCCAACGCATCGTTCAGCACGGCAATGTACACCTGCGGTTGCTTTTTCCACACGGTTTGATGAAAGAACGAATTGGCTTTTAACCATCCGCAGGTATTGATCGGGCACGTTGGCCAGCCTTTGCTTGGCCAGCCGCTGCTCTCGCCCAGGTAATCGAACCCGGCCCAAATAAACTGACCGATCACATAATCATGTTCAGGTACGGCGTACCAGGGATTGAGCGTGTCGTAAGCCTTGTTCACTTGCTGCGTGCCGCGGAAATACGGGAACGCCTCGGCGCTATAGATAATGCGCTGCGGGTAATCCTGCCGATCCGCTTCGAACCACTGTTCCGCGTAATTGTAACCAACTATGTCCATTAACGGCGCAAACGCATTTTTCGTCCCGCCGCGGTCGCCGGCCGCGTTGGGATACAAGGCAACTGTAACCGGGCGGGTCGGTTCGTATTTATGGACATGATCCCGCAGCATTGTCAATATTGCCGCGCCATCCGGCTTGCCCTGTTCAAAAACCTCGTTACCCAAACTCCACATAATGACCGAGGGATGATTGCGGTCGCGTTGCAGCATCGTGTTCAGGTCTTTTTCCCACCAGTCATTAAAAAATTCCGCATAGTACATGGTCTTCCATTTATCGAACGCTTCATCGATGACCAGGAAACCCATTTTATCGCACAGATCCAGTAGTTCCGGTGCGGGCGGATTATGGCTCATACGGATGGCGTTGCAGCCCAGTTCTTTTAGCGCCTGCAGGCGTCTGAGCCACGCCCGTTCCGGAACCGCTACCCCCAGGCAGGCGACGTCCTGGTGCATACAAACTCCCTGCATTTTCAGGTTAACGCCATTAAGGAAGAACCCTTTATCTGCATCATAACGAATTTCGCGGATACCGAAAGGCGTTGTATATTCATCCAGGGATTTACCGTTTTGCGCGTCGATGACCTCGGTACGGAGGGTATACAAGTACGGCTGCTGCAGCGACCACAACATGGGCCTGGCAACAGCAAGCGTTTGTGCTACGTCCTGCGCTCCCTGTGCAGGCAGTTCCGTTTCCCTGCTGATTTTACCCGCTTCCTGGTGGTTGGGGTCAATGATTGTAGAGATCACCCTGATCTTTTTAACGCTTGCAAGGTCATTTTTTATAGAGGTGGTCATAGTTACAGTTGCAGATTGATCGGTAATATCGCCGGTGGTGATATACGTTCCCCATTGGGCAACATACACAGGAGAGGTAACGATCAGCCATACATGCCGGTAAATACCGGAACCGGAATACCAGCGGGCAGTGGGAGCATCGGAGTGATTAACCCGTACAGCCAGTACATTTTCCCCGCCAATTTTCAGGTATGGAGTCAGGTCGTACTCAAAACCGACAAAGCCATACGGCCGGTAGCCGACATGCCGGCCGTTAATATAAACGTCGCTGCGGTGGTATACGCCGTCAAAACGAATGGTTACCTTTTTATTCTTATAATTTTCGGGAACTGTAAAATGTTTGCGATACCAGCCAATGCCGCCGGGTAAAAAGGCATTACTGCCCAGGCGGGGATTTTTATCAAACGGCTGCTCAATACTCCAGTCATGCGGCAAGGTCAGATCGCGCCAGTTAGCGTCATTAAAACCGACCTCCCCGGCATCGGCAGAATCGCCGAGCATGAATTTCCAGTTATAATCAAATTTGATAACCTGGCGGGGTTGATCTGCCTGTTTTGCAAACCCGGAGGACAAAAAAAGAGTAACTACTGATATAAAGATTATTACGACCAGACCTTTATTACACTTCATTATACTCTCCTTCACATAATGAATGATGACATTTGCAGATTTTTAAGAGATTGTAAGATTCATGCGTGTCACGGTTCACTATCCGCTCGATGCAAATTTATTCCTCAGGGGGCGTCATGTTTTCTTTATAATTCAACCGCACCAGCGTTGCGCTATCCGTAAAGCCCTTTTCATTGCTGATGAACATATCGCCGTTATCCAAAAAGGTGATGCCCTCCGGTCGTTCATACAACGAATCCGGCAACGTGTATTGTGCCAGAATTGTATTGTCGTTATCCAGAACCAGTACTGATTTCTCTTTAGAAGACAGTATAAATAGCTTGCCGGTCACCGGGTGAATGGCAAGAGAAGAGGGTCGGAAATCCGGTAAAGCGGCGCCGTCCCTGGTTAGTGGAATGGTGTAAACCGGCGCGTCAACAAACCGGTTTTGGGTCAGGTCATAAGCATAAATAGCGCGTACATCCTGCAAACCATTGCCGGGTTCTTCCTTGCAGGCAATGAGCAGGCGGTTGCGGGTGGAATCAAAAGCCAGGCCCTCGCAGTTATTTTTGGCTTTCAGGGGGGTTTCGATAACCTCCGGGGTAAACGTCTCCGTTTTCCAGTTGCTGATTTTCAACAATGTGCCGTTGCTGCGCAGGATAAAGATGGTGGTGTCGATATTGGCTATGCCTTCAAAATCCCCTGCTTCGCCAACAGTTTTTTTATCGATATTGCCGGTAACGATATTGATGATATAGAAATTACCCATCTCATCATGCACCGCGCCGAGTTGAGAGTTGTCCAGTGTGGTCAATCCCGAAATCTCTTTCAGCCGATCCGGCAGATCAATGACTGTATCCGGTAAAGTAAAAGTATAGGCTTTTTCGATCACGGGGTCGGGGTCATCAGGATCAGTTTTTTTCGGTTCAGTGCTTGACGAGCAGCAACATAGCAGTAACAGAAAAGAAATTAAAGTCCGTTTGTAAAATTCCAGTCCGTAATTGCGAGTCATAAAATTCATTCCTTCAATTATTCATACCTGGCCGGCAGCCCGGTCAGGGTATAACAGTAACAATTGCCCGCCGGTAAGCGGTAAGATTGGGAGTGCCGTCGTCCCGCACTTGCAAAATAATGTGGATGGTTTGTTTTTCATCAACAACCGGCGCAACAAAACCGGTAGCCATTTTATCCGTACTTTTCAGTTGAATAACGCCGGGCCAGGTTCCCGCTTCCGGGTATTGAAACCAGGCGATAGTCAATTTGTTCCCATCCGGGTCAGTTGAACCTTCTGCGGAAAACTCAACCTGACCGCCCGAGGTTACCGTCATTTCCACAATATCCTTACCGGTGCATGTATTCAACACGGCAATAGGATTATGGTTGGCGTCTTTAAAATCCTGCGCCACACACCAGTCCATGCGCGCGGCAAAATCGTATTGATAGGCGGTGCGCCAGCGCCATATAGTCGCCTGGGTGCTGGTATAGTGTAATCCATCGGCAGCCCGGAACGTATCGCGGCTGTTGGTGTATATCGGCCGGGTTTCCGCATAACTCTGCATCAGTTCATAACGTCCGCCCCAACCTCCATAAGTGGGACTGATAGAACTGCCGAGGCCGTTATCGATCAGATTCAAAAAAGAAGGAGAGTCGCCTTCCATAATATAAGCCAGGGGCGGATACAAGGCGCCGAGAGGGCCATGATTTTGTATGATGTTTTCCGTAAGCCAGGGATTATCAACGAGTTCAAAATAATGGCCTGGGCCGTTTTTATAATTCCGGTCGCCGGAAATACCGGTCCATGTTGCTTTGTAATACTCGGTCCAATCCACATTACTGGGTGAGACAATATAATAAAGATCGGGAAAAGTAATGCGCAGCCAGCGCCCGGCATCATCCTGGTCGGATATGGTATAGACGCGAAGTTTAGCGATAAATTGCGCCAACTCGCGCGGGGTGCGCGTGTATTTGACATCCCACATCGCCTGGGCCAGGGTGTTCGTCCCTCCCCAACAGCAAATCCACACCGGACGGTCATCTGGTCGATCAATCATGCTAATAATATGGTTCGAGCCGAACGTACTCTTGCCAAAGCCAACATCGCTCATCCCAAAACCGGTCTGCCCGCTTTTAGCAACCGTTAGTAAATGGTCAACAGTCGGGTAACCGGGGGCATGTTTTAACAAATTATCACGCACCAGGCCATAAGCATCGATCTGCCTTTGAATGAGATCGAGCCGGGTGGTATCGCGCAGCCACGCCGAGGTGGTAGCTATCAGCCCTTCGACATCATACTCATTGGCATAAACCAGGAATCGCACCATCGATTCTTCATCGTCCGGCTCATTGGAAATATCAGTCAAAACAATTACCCGGGGTTTTTCTACAGCCATGGAAAATCCGGTAAGTATTAAGCATAAAAACCAGGCGAAAATTATTCTTTTAAAGATCATGTGAACCTGCCTTGCTCATATTAAGGGTTATTCAATAAAGTTAAAAGTTATAATATTAAAGTATATTCAAAAAAGCAACAGGCAAATATAGAATAATCATTAACAAATACGATTAAAAGTAAACCGGCTCGATTTCATCTGTTTGCACATTTTTTATCATTTGATTTCTGGTGTTTTTTGTTTAATTTATATAGGGAAAAGGAAAGATATGACAGGTCTGCATTATATAGAGTTATCCTGCCGGGTAACCAGCCAGAAAATGAAAATGATCGTTTACCGCCGAATTCAGGAATCTCTATACGGGAATTGGCGTTGTATTGTTGATAAACATAGGATTGTAATTGACTAGAGAAATTTTACATATTTTAGAAATCAAAGAACCGGAAATTATTGCGGAATGGGAAACCCGTGTCAAACAGTTGTTTCCGAACTGGGAGGAAGAGCGGCTGCGCCGGCTGGTTTATGCGCTCAAAGAATTGCTGGTTGATTACCTGGCTGAATTTGATGTGGAAGTCATTATAAAGCATGTGGAAAAAATAATCAACACCTTTTACCTGGCGCTTAATGAAGCGCCCAAGCTGATCGTCAATTCCCTGCTGGTCAGTCGCTACATCATTCTGTCGTTCATCGCCAAAGAACATTCGCAAAACTATAACAGTCTCAACGCCTTTGGGCAAATCAATGATCTTTACGAACCGCTCATCCAAACAATCAGCGTGCAATTCAAAGCCAGGTCGGCGGCCAAAGTCGAACAACTGCCTAAAAATTATACCCGCGCCCTGGAAAAGGGCATGCTGTCCCTCGATTTTGCCGGGGTTGGTCTGTTCATGCTGGATAAAAACCTTAATTTTATCCACTGGAGCGCCGGGCTGGATAAAATGTACCATATAACAACGCGCGAAGCTCTGGGTCAGAATCTGCTCACAATTCTGCCGTTTTTTAAAAAAGAAAAAAAACTGTATATAGCAATCATGCAGGCGGTGGAAGAAAACCGCGAAGCCGATCTGTTTGAAGTGAAACACAAGATTGGCAAGCGCGAAGAACGGATCATTAATTATAAAATTGCCCCGTTACGTGATGAAAATGACCGGCCTATCGGCGTTTCCGTGCTCAGCCATGACGTGACCGAGCATATCAAAGGGCAGCTAACCCTGAAACGCTACGAGCAGTACTTTGAAAATATACTCAACGACGCCGCCGACGCTATCATCATTCTCAACGAAAATGACCGGATCGTTATGTGGAACAACGCCGCCGAACTATTATATGGCTGGCCGGAAGAAGAAGTGATTGGTAAAACCATCAGCCTCATCGTGCCTGATGATCCCCAATCACAGGAAGAAATTGAAAATATCAACCAAATAGTCCGCGAAAAAGGCTTTGTCCGCAACTTGCGCTCTCACCGTTTGACCCGCGATGGGCGCAAGATCGTCATCGATATTAGCCGTACCGCAATTTTAAACGACCGCGGTGAATATATCGGCAGCAGCGTTATAGCGCGGGATATGACCCAGCAGGAACAACTTCGCCAGCAACTCATCCAGTCCGAAAAACTGTCCGCCGTCGGCACCCTGGCAGCCGGTATTGCCCATGAAGTCGGCTCACCGTTAAATTCCATATCTTCCCTCACCCAGTTGCTCAGCTTTAAAGTAGATGACGAGGATGTCAAGGACAAGATCACTCTCATCCGTCAAAATATCGACCGTATATCGCGTACCGTCAAAACCCTGGTGGATTTTTCCAAGCCGATTGCGCATAATGTCGAAATGATCTACCTGAACAGTGTCATCGAACATGTCATCCGTATAATAAAGTATGATAAACGACTGAAACATCAAAATATCGAAACCGTACTGGAACCCAAAATCCCCCTGGTTACCGCCAGCTTTGATCAGGTGTTACAGGTTTTCATCAATATCTGCCTGAACGCCGCCGACGCGATGGAAAATGTGCAGAACGGCACGTTGATTATTAAAACCTGGTTCGATGCGGAAAAAGTTTATACTTCAATTACCGACAACGGCTCCGGCATTCCTGAAGATAAAATTGCGCATATCTTTGAACCGTTTTATACTACCAAAGCTAAAGGTAAAGGCACCGGCCTGGGATTATGGGTCAGTTACAATATTATTTCCAGTTTTAACGGCACCATCAGCGTGGATAGCCGGCAAGGGGAATATTCCACTTTTACCATTGCCTTACCGCAATATAAAAAGGACAAGTAAATGGCAATCCATGTGCTGGTCGTCGATGATGACGACATAACCAGGGAAAGCCTGATCGCTGTGTTGAATAACCGCGGGTTTGTCTGTCGCCAGGCCGCCAACGGCGCTGAAGCCCTGGAACAGATCAAAACCAACGAGTTTGATGTCGTTATAACCGATCTGGAAATGCCGGTGATGAACGGTATGGAATTGCTGGAAAAGGCAGCGTTGTTGCCGGTAAAAGTTTCGTTTATCATTATTACCGCTTACGCTTCAATAGAAACAGCCGTTGAAGCGCTGCGTAAGGGAGCATACGATTACCTGCTTAAACCGCTCAATTTTGAGGATGTCGCGCATAAAGTATACAAGCTGGTCGAGCACAAGGAACTGGTGTATGAAAACCAGGCGCTGCGCCAGGAAGTGAACGCCAACTATGATTTTACCAATATCATCGGTAAAAGTCCGGCTATAAAAAGAGTGTTCGAAACCATCCGCAAAGTATCGGACAGTGAAAGTAATGTGCTCATCGGCGGTAAAAGCGGCACCGGTAAGGAACTGGTCGCCAAAGCCATCCATTTTAACAGCCGGCACCGGCTGGGACGATTTGTAGCCGTAAATTGCGGCGCTATCACCGAAACGCTCATCGAAAGCGAACTGTTTGGCCACAAAAAAGGGTCATTCACCGGCGCGGTCGGCGATCAACCCGGGCTCTTTAAAGCGGCAGATCGCGGTACCCTGTTCCTGGACGAGATCGGCGAGCTCTCAATGGCCGCCCAGGCCAAATTATTGCGCGCGATAGAGACCAAAACCGTTTTGGCAGTCGGTTCGACTGTGCCGGAAAAAATCCATGTGCGCATCATTGCCGCCTCCAACCTGGATTTGCGGGAACAAATTACCAAAGGCAGATTCCGGGAAGATTTGTATTACCGACTGAATGTGATCGAAATTTACCTGCCGTCGCTCAGCGAGCGGCGCTGCGATATTCCCCTGCTGATCGATCATTTTGTAAAAAAATACAACCGCCAGATGAACAAAAAAGTAGTTAAACTTGATGATGACCTGTTGAACGAACTGGTGCAGCGGGAATGGCAGGGCGAAGTGCGGGAACTGGAAAATTATATTGAACGGCTGATGATCTTTGCCCGCGGCGAGGTATTGACCATTGCCGACCTGCCGCCCGATTTCCCGGTGAGCAGCCGCAGTAAAATCCAGGTTAGCGCCGAAAATCTCAACTCTGCTGTGGAACAGTTTGAACGCTACTATATTCTGGAACACCTGGAAAAGTATCGCTGGCATCGCGGCAACACCGCCAAAGCGCTCGGCATTGGCGAAGCCACCCTGTACCGCAAAATGAACCAGTTGGGCATTCAGGGTAAATAATTTCACCCCCCGCCATGTTACTATTCACCCATAATTTTAATGATAACCCGTTTACGGCGCTGGCCGTCAAACTCGGCATAATAGACTTGCTGCCAGGGGCCTAAATCCAGTTGGCCGTTGGTTACCGGCAGAATGACTTCATGGTGCATGAGCAAACTTTTTAAATGCGCATCGCCATTGCTCTCGCCGGTGCGATGATGGCGGTAATCCGGCCCTTGCGGCGCCAGCTTTTGCAGCCAGTCGTCGATATCCTGGATCAAGCCCGATTCCGCATCATTAACATAGATTGCGGCGGTGATGTGCATGGCGGAAACCAGGGCCATGCCTTCCTGAATACCGCTTTTTTGCAGCGCCTGTTCCACGTCGCCGGTAATGTTGATGTATTCGCGGTGATTTTTGGTGGTGAACCACAAATAATGGGTGAAGAATTTCATAAAAACTCCCTGGTTGGTATTACTTGGGGTGAATAAAGAATTTACTGAATCAAATATCAATAAAATCAAGCTTCAAAATAAGTCATTTCTTTTCCAGTTTGCCTCTGCTCTCCGCATACAGCACCAGTACCACTCCGGATAGCAGGATGATGCCGCCAACGATCTTGTACACCGGCAGGGGCTCTTTTAACAACAGCCAGGCAATGAGCGAGGCGCACACCGATTCCGCCAGCGTGACAATCGTTACCGCCGTTGCCGAGTAATACTTTAACGCCCAGTTGATGCTGGTATGACCAATAACCTGCGGCACCAGCGCAATTGCCGCCAGCAGCGCCATCATTTGCCAGCTATACCCCCATAACGAAACGGGATTTTTGAAAAGAACAAGTATCAGTAGCAACAAGGTGGAAACACTATACACGATTGCCACATAGCGGAAGATATCCACAGTTTTACGGATTTTTCGTCCCAGCAAAAAATACCCGGAAGCGCCGATTGCGCCTAAAACAGCCAGCACGTTGCCGAACAAAGCGCCGCTTTGCCCGGCATTGTCGTACCGACTGATGATAAACCCGCCGGCCATAGTAATTAAAATACCGCTAACGCCTGCTAATCCGGGTTTTTCTTTAAAAAATAAATAACTGCCCAGCGCCACAAACACCGGCGAGGTTTGCACCAGCACAACTGAACTGGCAACCGAGGTATACTTTAATGAAGTGATCCAGGTGACAAAGTGAAATGTTAGAAAAACTCCGGACAGGAGCATGTACTTGAAATCTGATTTAGTTATTGTTTTAAAAATATTACCATGGTAAAGCGACACGCCGCCAAGATAAAAAAGCGAGGCAATAGCCATGCGGTAAAAAGAGATGACAAGCGAAGGCGCAGTGCACAGTTTTATTAAAATAGAAGATATGGAAATAGAAAAAACGCCGATTACCAGGATAAACAGAGTTTTGTTTTTATGCTTCATCGTTGGCCCGGACGAAAAATTTCCACGGTTTCATAATCGGCAGGCATCAGGGTGTTCGGGAAAATTGTCCGGGCTTCGCGCAGCATAGCTGCTTCGATCTCTTCGCCATTGCGAATGCTGATATGCCAAAGCAGTAATTGCCCCGCAACGGCTTGCCGGGCAAGTTCCGCCGCCTGCACCGAGGTGCTGTGAAAGGTTTGCTGCGCCCGTTCGGCGTGATCGCCGGAGAAGGTGCTGTCGAATATCAATGCAGTGGCGGTGCGCGCCAGTTCCAGGGCATTAACGCAGGGCCGGGTATCGGTGAGGTAGGCAATGATCCTGCCGGGCACAGGCGGCCCGACCACCTGTTCCGGCTTGATCAACTTTCCATTTATCTGTACCGGAATTCCCTGCTGCAAATCCCGGCGTTGCGAACCTTCGGGAATGCCGAGCGCCGCGGCGGCCTGTGAATTGAATTTGCCGGCTTTGGGCGATTCGCTTAAACGATACCCATAACACACTGTGCGATGCTCCAGCGGTTTGGCGGTTACCTGGAACGGCCCAACCAGCATGGAATTATTTTCCTCCTGCGTCAATTCTTTAAAATAAAGCGGATATTGAATATCGAACCCCGCTATGCTGCGAATATGGTCATAATATTGCCGGATTCCGGGGGGACCGATTATGGTGAGGGGATTAACCCTGTCCATCATTTGCTGCGAGGTTAAAAAGCCCGGCAGGCCGAAAATATGGTCGCCATGCAGGTGGGAAATTAGGATGGTATGAATTTTTGAAGGCGGTAATCCGGCCCGTAAAATATTTAATTGCGTGCCTTCGCCAATATCGCAAAGGATAATGCCGCCGTCATGCAGTATTGCCAAAGAAGGCAGTCCGCGCCGCAGCGAGGGAACAGCGGCGCCGGTGCCGAGGAACTGTATTTTTACCTGGTCGGTCATAACAAACAAACCAATCATCAGGCGGTTTTTTTCTTGCCAAAGCGGTTTTCCGTGCCGTTTATCAGCCGTTTAATATTGGAACGATGGGTATAAATGATCAGCGCGGAAGCAAAAAAACCAAATATATATACCGGCAGCGACACGGGAATCTTTACCACATAACGAAAAATCGTCAACACAATCGGCAAAGAAATAGCCGCGGTAATAGAACTGAGGGAGACGATGCGGGTAGCCAGGAACACAATGATAAATACACCCAAATAAATAAGCAGTGTTAAAGGATACAGGGCAATGATCATACCGGCGGCAGTGCCGACGCCTTTGCCGCCTTTAAAGCCGGCAAACACCGTCCAGATGTGCCCGAAAATGGCAGCGCATCCGGCGATGAGCATCATAATTCCGGTATTCACCGGAACAGGCCCGACCGCGATGCGCGCTATCCACCAGGTTGCGGCAAATCCTTTAAATATATCAAACAACATCACAAAAACACCCGGCTTCCAGCCCAATACGCGAAATACATTGGTCGCCCCGGCGTTACCGCTGCCGTGTTGGCGTATATCTATGCCTTTTAAAATTTTCCCGGTAATGATACTGGTGGGAATGGAGCCAACCAGGTAACTGAGCGCAATAACAAGGATTATGCTAAGCATTGACTGCCCTTTTTAAATGATGATTATCTGAATTGAGAGACCATGACACGGTCTCCCGTTTAATTACTGTCACTCGTGCGAATTTATATACTGTTCAACCGCAGTCCACTAGGTAAATTTGATCGTTTCGGCGCCAAGTTCCAACCCGCCGGGTGACGATTCCGTAAAAATATCCGGCTTGAACCCGGTTTGGTCATAATACTGCGAAGTAATATTTCTGATCGTATCTTCATTATTTTTGGCGGTGAGCACGACAACAGTGCCGCCGCCGCCATTGCCGGATACCCTGGCGCCATATAACCCGTTCTCCGGCCCCAGTTTTTTAACCAGCGAGACCAGAATATCCGTCTCGTTGGTTCCCAGGTTAACAAGCTCGCTGTAAGCGGCATGGGATTCGTACATCAACTCTCCGGCTTCTGCCAGGATGGTGCGGTTGCCGGTCTGCGTATAGGTTTCCAGCTTTTTGATGAATTTTTGTACCCGGGCATTTTCATATACCGGGAAAGCGGCGCAATTTTGTACATGATACGTTTTTTTAAGTTCGATCTCCGTCATTTCATCATCGTGCCCGGCATACTGATCCAGAAATTTGCGTCCGGTCATTTGTTCCGGCAGCAGGTTTTGATAGCGCTCCTGCCAATGTTCCGCCGCCAGGTTGCAAAGATACCCGTTAAAAGGATTGGCGACTCCCTGTTCCTGCAACCGGGCAATAAGTATTTTTCTACCTAAAAGTGCAGCCGTACGGGAATCGATATAATGGTTATGATCATTCGCAGGTTTGATGCGGGAGTTGATGCCGATAAACTGAATATCCGCCGGTAACGTGATCATTTTCAATAATTCATGGGGCTGGCAGCGAATGACCAGCAGCTTGCCGTTTTTGCCCATAGCCGAAGTGAGCGGCGCAACAATACCGCCGGGAACGCCGATTATTTGCTGCTCCACTTGCTGGCAGCATTTTGCCAGTTGAAATGCATCCGGCGCCAGGCTATACGCCTGTTTCATGGCCAATAGAGTAGCCATAACCAGGGCGGAAGAAGCGCCGAGACCGGCTTGTACCGGTATGTTGCTTTTAATACAAATCGTCGCGCCGTTGCCGAATTGTCCGGCAATTTTTTCATGCAGCAGTACCGGGTATGCGCCGAGTACGTATGCCATCCACAGGGTCGAGGGGTCTTTGAGTAAATCCTGGCGAATGTTTGCAAAAGATTTCACCGCGCCAGTGTCATAAAACCGGTCAAGGTCATAATCGGCAATCGAGCGAAAGCCGTCATTTTCGATGCCAACGGATTTGACCAGCAAGCGGCGGTCGCGGCGCAGCTGTATGCCTACCACAGCGGCTTGCTTTAAAACACCCTGCAGCGCTACTGCACCGCAGTAATCGGCAATACCGCCCATCACATCCAGGCGGGCCGGCGCCCTGGCAATATATATTTCACGATCCGGCGCAAACAGGCCGCCGAACCACAGTTTGGCTTTGCTTTTATAGTCCTGCAAATCCTCAGGAACATTAGCCAGCCGTTTTTTCTTTCTTTCCATAACATGCCTGCATTATTGGTAAATACTCATGTAGGAAAATAATTATAAAGATAGTGTTTTATTTAAAAAAAAACAATGTGCAAATCACAACATTTCGGGAAAGGGGAAATAAAATTTCATCCTGATCTTGGCCGTTCTGCTCTGCGATCCGGCACCATTTCAGTTTTGTCCACCTGGGGTACAAGATTGCTATAAAGAAGGTACTATGACTTCGAACTTGTCCATGCTTGTGTTGTATTTGCGGCGAGGTGGGCTAGACTTTAATGTACTCGGGTCAGAAAATGTCGTCTCGATACGGGCCGAATCTGCATCTGCTGTAATGCTGCTATATACCTGGTGTAGTTCGTCACTCAAGACCATGTACGGCCCTACTCGACGACCGGTTTTTCTAAAATATATTACGGTCATCGACTAGTCCCTTTGCTTTACCTTCCGGGACGTAACGAGATGAGCGAAAAGCGGCCCGGCAGCATTTCAGTGGAGTCCACCTGGGGCACAGGGTTTCTATAAAGAAAGCACTTTGACACCGAACCTGTCCGGGTTTATGCTGTATTTGCGGAGAGGTGGGATAGACTTTAATGCGGACCGGGATTGTTATTCATCCGGGCGAAGCATCTTTACCGGGATCAGTTGACATGAAAAGTAAGTCCGGAACAGATGCTTCGCCCCTACAAAAATTGTTTTTCCAGCTCATTCATAGGGATTCACCCTGGTTCCGGGGCACCCAGCCGGGAATATAAGATCGTCTTGTTTTCATACGGTAAATTTTAACTTTACCCCATGAAACCCTTCCATTATCATCGGCGTTAAATTATTGACAGGTATTTGCATAATTATATTCAAAAAAAGCAATTTTTCTATTGACAAAATGACTTTACTTTAATATACTTCAAATAGAGCCCGAACAACAAGCGGGCTTTCATTCGACAGACATTCTTCTCCCGTTCCCCTGCACTATGGACTGGCAATTAAATCCAATATGAACCAAACAGAGGAGGTTGCCATGCCTGCTAACCATAATGAACAACTCAACTGGAACCGGCTGATCAAAGGCCAGGTTGCTATTTGGGAAGTGAAACAACAAATTCAAAAACGGCAGCAAAAGGCCGGCGGCGCCGATTCCCTTGACCACGCGATTATTACCATTTCGCGGACGCATGGCGCCGGCGGGGATGATGTGGCGGAAAAAATAGCGGAAATGTTACATTGGCAGATCTATGATAAAGAGCTTGTCGAATATATTGCCCAATCGGGCCAGCTTCGCAACCGCATCGTCGCGCCGTTTGACGAGCGTAAACAAAACCAGACGCACAACTTTTTGCAAACCATGCTGGATAAAGACGCTCTCGGTATCGACAAATATTTTCACCTCCTGCATGCCGTGATCGAGGCCATTGCCGAACAAGGCCGGGCGATCATCATCGGCAGGGGCGCCAATTTTATTGTCGACCCCAAACATTCGTTACGCATTATGATCACCGCGCCGCTGGACTACCGGGTGGAAAAGATTGCCCATGCGCGGGAACTGCCGGTAAAAGAAGCTAAAAAAGTGGTGTCGCTGGTCGACAGTAACCGCTTTGCCTTTGTGCAGCGCTATTTTCACCGCAGCGCTAATGATCACACGGCTTACGACCTGGTGTTGAATATGCAGCATCTCACGCCCCAGTCTGCGGCTCTGATTGTGATCAACTGCCTGGAAACCAAACTGGGCGTCGGCAAGGAAAAACAACCTGCGCGCACTATTGTTATAGCGTAGCGACTATTTCTTTTGCTGGTTTTGTAAAAAATCGCGGATGCCGTTAACAACAGCGGCCGCCATTTTACCCATAAAGGCGCTATCGGTCAGCAGTAATTCCTCTTCCGGGTGCGATAAGAAACCGCCTTCGATCAACACCACCAGCATATCGGTGGTGCGGGTTATAAAGTAAGAATTGTAGATTCGCCCGTAAGGAGCCAGACCAAGTTTCAACAAATGTGGATAAATTGCCCAGGCCAGGTCGCGGTTTTGCGGCAGTGTAAAATAAGTGCTGGCGCCGCGCGCCGCCAGGGCGTCGCCGCCGGCTGTGGTTGAATTGTTATGCAGGGAAATGAGAAAATTGGCGTTTGCCGAGCGGGCGATCTGCACACGGTCGGCAAGGCTGATATTTTCATCAGTAGAGCGCGTCAGCAGTACCACTGCGCCTGCCGCCCGCAGCGAATCGGCCAGCATCAGCGCCCAGTCCATATTTACCTGTTTTTCCAATACTCCGGTGGGACTGATGGCGCCTTCATTATCGCCGCCATGACCGGCATCGATGGCAATGATCATTCCATTAAACACATTCCCGTTCCAACGCGGCGCTTTGCGGATCTTTAACTGAAATCCCTGTTCATCATAATAGGCCCGGTAACCCCAGAATTGTTTTAAACTCAGATCAATTTTTACTTTTAAAACCCGGCTTTCCGGCTGGGAAAAACCGATTTGCTTGATATCGGTAGGAACATTGGGAAAAGTGATCCAGTTCGATGTCAGGTCGGCGCCGTAAAAAGTAACGGTTAAACTGGCGGGCTCCAGGGTTTGCTCGACGGTAAATGGCACCGGTTGTTGCAGCCGCATGTGCAAACGATACCAGTCGTTATCGGTATAAATAACCGGCGCAGCAATCCCGGTGCGGGGAAGCGGCGTTCCCCAGGGCTGCAAATCAATATCCTTGTCTTCTGCATAACATATTAAAGACGACGCCAACCGGATCTGAAAAAAATTGCCGGTTTTGCCGGTAATATGCACCATGACGGGATCCTGAATTTTGGTGAACGGCTGCGCACCATTCGCGGCGCTGTAAAGCGAGGTTTCTTTATTGATTTTGCCAACTACCGGCACATCATTCGGCATGATATAAACATGCCCCGGCGCAATTGCTTCTTCCTTTTTACCATCCTCGCCTTTTAATTCAAACTTTATTTGCAGGGGTTTGTTGAGCGGGCCTTCGTTAACTCTGACAACTCCATTATAAACCCCAACCAGTCCATCCGCCTGGGCCGGGGGCAATTCCACCATCGGTAATTCTTTAGCAACCTTGTCGATAGAAAAGATCATCTGTCCGCCGGGGCTGCCTTTACATTTGACGTTAACATAATCGCCATAGATCAGCATAACATTTTGCGATGGTTCGATCAGCATCGTGTCGATTACCGTGGGCTGCGCCGGTAAATTTTCAGGCGTCGGGGGACGAAAAACCACCAGTTCCTGGCTGGTCGAGCTGCTGCCATTGGCTGCTTTTACAGATATGCTGTTCATGCCGGGTTCTAAATCCACACGGGTAACAAAGGCGCCGTTGGGAAATAACCGTACATTTTTTTTATTTACAGATACCTGCGCAGCATTAGTGGCAACGCCGGTAACCCGTACTTTGGAGAACGGTACTGTATCCTGCAACGCCGGAAATGTTACTGCCAGCGTGAGCAGTGAATCGGAAACCTGTACAGCTTCTTGTGAATAGCCCATGCCAAAAAACAATAACACCAAACTCGCCGCAACTAATCTTTTCAACACAACGTCCTTTATTCTAGATCATCCATACATTATATTTTCAATATCACCAGAGCAATTACTCGGCAGCCAGCGCTTTATCCATACTGGATAAAAACTCTTGCGGCCCGATAAAACCGATTTCACGTAGCTCTTGTTGCACCACACCGGATTTGGATAAAAATACCAGGGTCGGCATTCCGGTTACCTGAAAAGTTTCCATAAATTTACTAGTTAACTCGTCCGGTTTGGTGCAGTCCACTTTGAGCATGTGGAATTGCCGCGCTTTTTCAACCACCCGGTCATCGCTAAAAGTGTCGCGGTCGAGTTGTTTACAGGGAGCGCACCAGTCCGCATAAAAATCAATAAAAACCGGCTTTTCATTATCAACCAGGCTCTCTACTGTGTGATTATTAAATTTTATCCAGTCAATTGCCGAAGGTTTGGAATTTATGGCGCTGTTAATCCAGTATAATCCCAACAACATGATGACAATACCAACCAGCGCCCGGATCAGTTTGAATCCTTTTGTATACCCGGGAGCATGATCCAGGAAGCCGAGCAACAAACCGCCAAATACTCCCAAAATTCCGGTCAAAAACGCAAACTTGTCATAGATCCGGTCAAGCTGCGGCACAATAAAATACAAAGCCACGCCAACCAACAGCACGGCAAAAAATTTGCGTATCCACACCATCCACATGCCGGACTGGGGTAGCTTTTGCAGCAGCCCGGAAAAGGTTGCCAGGATCAAATAAGGCAATCCCAAACCCAAACCCATAACGAAAAACAATAAAGTCCCTTTAAACACCAGGCCGGTCTTGGCAATTAAACCTACCAGGCCAATGAGAATCCCGGCTGCGCAGGGCGCAATGACCACACCCACGGTTAACCCCATCACCAGGGCGCCGATTACTCCCTGCCGGCTCTTGCCCGCGCCGGTCAGCAGCCACGAGGGCACAGTGATCTCAAAAGCGCCGAACAGACTGGCAGCCATAGCCAATATGATCAAAGCAATAACCACAACAAACCAGGGACTGGTGAACAAGAATCCCCACTGCTTACCCGCCAAACCGGAGATGAGCCCCAGCAGGGCAAAAGCAACCGCAATACCCAGCAGGTAAAACAAAGCAGACACAAATACTTTGCGTTTGGTTTTATTACCCTGCGCGCTAAAGAAACTGACGGTCAACGGGATGACCGGGTACACACAGGGAGTGAGGTTCAGGGCCAGGCCGACCAGGAAAAAAGCGGCCAGGGCATAAAAAATCCCCTTGTCCAGAATTTCACGGGCTTTGTTCTCATCGGCTGTCAGGGTTTCAGCCGCTGCGGTCGATCCGGATTCGGAACCGGCCGACGGGAAATACTCCGAATTGACAGCCGCCACATTTGTTCCCGCCGGCGCAACCGGTAGTTGCAGGCTAAAAGTCTGCTCTGCCGGAGCAAAACAAACTACATCATTACAACCCTGGTAAGCAAGTGAACCGGTAATAATCAAATCCTTTTCAGTAATATCCGGCGCTGCCGTAACCGGCACACGGATCACAACCTGCCCGGCAAAGACGGATACTTTATCTTCGGAAAAGGCGAATTTGACCAGAGCGGGTTCCGGATATATCGGCGCTGCAAAAGACAAGCCGGTTACAGAATCCAAACTGGTTACAGTCGGAATATAAAATTCATTTGTAGGTGTATTGGAATTAATATGGTATTCCGGGGCAATTTGCACAACAATGGCTATATTAAAACTGCCGCCGGGCAATACCTGATCGTGTGAATTATATGCCTGAACCGTTAAAATATTTGGTTTGTCAAATTGAGAATAACCGCCTGTTACTATAACAAAAGTAAAAAATAGAAAAAATATTATTGTTCGTTTCATAGTATCCTCATCCTTAATGTTTTGCATACCTTACAAACCTGTGTAAAAGTTATATTACACTTGTTTGATGCAAAACCTTACATGGTTGATTCATCTTTCCAGCGGGTAATGCGCCATTTTTTATCATAACTGCTTAGCTTGAAATTAAAAATGGCATTCCCATTGAGACTGAAATCACCCGAAGCGCCAAACATATTTAATTGCAGAGTCTTGGAGTATTCCGCTTCAGTCTCATTCTCTATTTGATATATAGTTGTGTTCCAGATTAATGTTATCGTATCAAAATTCTTGAATAACCTGCCGGTAGTTTTCAGGTCCACATCCCGGCCCCAGGAGACGAACCGACCGGAACTGCCCAGGTTAGGATCAAAATAGACAAATACAAAAGAGCTGTCCAGCAACCCGGCATAAACCAGCGAATCTTTAAAGGTATAGGCATAAATAAAATTCTGTAAAACTTCATCCGGACTTTTTTGTTCGGTTATAACCAGCCCTTGCCCGTTGGAGTGTTCCAGTTTCGGTGCAAAAGGATTATAACAAAAGGTAAAAATCGTCATGCAGAGGATAGAAAGGACAATCAACAACCGGAGCTTTTTGCCAGGAAGCAGATTTATGTTTTTTATTGTATACCGGATCATTGTTTAAAATAAGGTCAAGGACATATAGTAAAACTTTATAGAATAAAATCGGTAATTATCACAACTTGTAAAATAATAAATATTTTTTTCATATCAATATGATTTTTTGGGTATGGAGTGTTAAAATATGAAAAAGCTGAAATATAGAGAGCCCGTTTTTGATTAGTTTATAGGGCAGGCCTAAAATTAAAAAAGCCGGTTAATAAACCGGCTTTTCAATAGTGAAAATTGTTACAAAAAATCTGGTCTGTTATTACAATTCAATAAACCAGATAATTTGCATTATCTGCTTATTTCAGTTTAAATGCCACAGGGATGCTAATCCATACTTTGACCGCTTTATCACGCTGTTTGGCCGGGATCCACTTGACGGATTTGATCGCAGCAATAGCCGCTTCATCGCATCCATTATTGCCCAAAGATTTTATAATAACTGTTTGAACAACGTTACCTTTTTCATCAATAAGGCAGTTTACATAAACTTTACCTTCAACTCCGGCTTTGCGGGCAATTTCCGGGTAAATTAAATTTCGCTGGAATGCAGCATAACCGCCTATTGGCATCGGAGGTTCATCAAAAGATATAAAAGGAACTGACTCGGTAACATCATCAGCCGGGGGCGGAGGAGGAGTTAATATATCGGTAATATTAATTTCTGAAGATTCAATAGTTTCATCATCATCAATATCTTCATTTTCGCTCTCGATTGGGATAGATGGACGACTTGGCGCAGGCAGGGTTCTTTTCTGTTCGGTTTGTAATACATCTGTTACTGTAAAAGTAAATTTTACAGGCGGCTGTTCTTTAACTACGGTATCAAACCTTTTCCACCCCTGAAATACTACAATTAACAAAAACAAAGTTAACAACAGTCCAAGTTCAATATTTTTGCTATATTTATTCTTGAGACTGACAGTGGAGATTTGTTTCTTTCTCATGGTAGTGCCCTCCCGCAAAAGAGATTCTTGTTGAATGTTGAATATAGATATTTAATAGTGCTTCTTAATCTGCCTTGTTTCTATATGGATTACTATTAAATTGTGTTCCACTTTTACCTGGCTATCAGTCCGCATGATTACTCGTTAAAAGGGACTGACAAAAGAGCCGGTTTTAAAACCGGCTCTCTAATTACTGCTATTACTAATAAACACTATATCATATATTCCAGTAGTCTTAAAACGAACTTTTATCCAATCAATAAAAAATATTGAAATTCGTTTTTTTAAGTAATACTGCTTACTTCAACTTGAATACCACAGGAATACCGATCCAAACTTTAACCGATTTATCGCGTTGTTTGGCGGGTTTCCATTTAACGGATTTGATCGCAGCAACAGCCGCTTCATCACAACCGTTATTGCCCAGAGATTTCAAAATAGTAGTTTTAACAACATTACCTTTTTCATCTACGAGGCAGTTAACAACCACTTTACCTTCAACGCCGGCTTTGCGGGCAATTTCAGGATAAACCAGATTACGCTGGATAGCCGCAAATCCACCAATGGGTTCCGGGGCTTCATCATAAGCTACAAAGATTGCAGATTCATCATCGACGTCTTCTTCCGGGGGTGGAGGAGGAGTCGGCAACTCGTCCAGGTTTATTTCTGTGGTCTCGATTGTTTCATCTTCATCGATATCATCGCTTTCGCTTTCAATCGGTATAGCCGGACGTGTAGGGGCTGGCGGCTTTTTTTCCTGCTCAGTTTGCGGGATTTCCTGTACTTCTATAGTAATATTAACCCGCTCCTGCTTTTTGGTTTCACTTTCAAACTTTTTCCAGCCCTGAAAAATCAGAATCAATAAAAACAGGGTGATTATCAGTCCAAGTTCCATATTCTTTTTATATTTATACTTGAGACTGACTTTGGGGTTTTGTCTAATCATCATAATAAATCACCTCATTCAGCTGCAGTTCTTGAAGAATAATTGACATTTAATGCAGCTTCACCGACAGCCCGCAATTCTTCATGAATCGCTGTAACTCGTTCCATATCTACCTGGTTATCAATCCGCATTGAAACAATCTTTAAAGGACTAGTCGGGTCAATTGCTTTATTATAGATAATACTACGGATATCTTCAGGTCGCAAAAATTTATCATCAATAGTCAGATTCCCGGCCCTGTCAGCCCAGATAACGGCGACGCCACGTTTACCGGGCAATTTCTCAATCTTGCGTGCATCCGGTAATATTACTTTTAGACCTGATGATTCTTTAAATACGGTACAAACCATAAAAAAGATCAAAAGCATAAAAATAATATCGGGCATGGACGCGGTTGAAATGCCGGATCCCACTTTTGACTTTGTTTTGAATTTCAAAGTCTTACTCCTAAATTAATTATTCATTTTCTTTACTAGTATACGCTTGTAAATTAATCGGGTTCCGCAATAGAAATTCTGGTCGCATTCGCTCTTTTCAACTGATCAAGAACATCAATATATACATCATATTTGGTGGTCTTGAGAGTTTTTACAGAAAAAGCGATTTTATCATTTTCATCCAGCATCTGTTTAGCTTTACGGGAAAGTTCGCCTATGGCAATCTGCTCTTCGTTGATCATTACATCGCCAGCCTCATTGATCAGGATATTCGCAATGTTCTTTTTGGATACTTCTTTGGTTTCGCCTTTGGGGGGTAATGCCAACGAAATACCTTTATCCGTATCAATCGTAGTTGTTACCAGGAAGAAAATTAACAGCAGGAACACAATATCTGCCATAGACCCCGAATTGATTTCAGGAGTTCCTTTTCTACGTTTGTTTAACATAGTAACTACTCTCTCCAATCAAATTATTTTTTTTCCTCGATGGCAATTAATGCGTCCACAAGTTCATTGGAACTTTCTTCCATATCAATGATTAAACGGTCGATTCTGGATACGAAATAGTTATTAAATACCTGGACTAACATAGCGACAACCAGACCAAAAAGGGTGGTTAACAAAGCTACGGAAATACCACCGGCGACGATAGTCGGGGAAATATCGTTAGCAGCTTTAATGTCATTGAATGCCTGGATCATACCCTGTACGGTTCCGGTAAATCCCAACATCGGGGCCAAACTGACGATTGTTGCCAACCAAACCAGGCCTCTTTCCAGGAATGCCATTTCAATTGATCCGGCGCTGGAAATTGCTTTTTCAACGTTTTCAATACCGCGATTCGAACGCAGTAAACCGGCATGGAAAATAGAAGCAACCGGGCCGCGGGTATTTTCACATACTTCAATAGCTTTTTTTACTCCGCCTTCAGCAAGAGCATTTTTAATCGATGCCATAAATTTCTTGGTATTAATTCCGGCTCTTGTCAATGTCCACAAACGCTCCAGACTGATTGCAATACCGATAATTAAAAGGATTAAAATTGGCCACATGAAAGCGCCGCCATCGTTAAACATTTGAACCATTATTCAGACTCCTCCAAACAAGTTTAATTTAAAAAAGTTAATTAATATTTCAAGAGTACTAGAAAACTTAGTATATTTTGTTTTAAAAGTCAATATATTTTTTATGGGCCCTTTTACAGCCGGGTTTCCCATTTATTCAACATGGCTATCTCTTTGGCTTTGGGAAAATGTTCGCACGCTTTGATGACTTCGGAATCCGCCATGATACGGATCATATAATAATGTTCGCTATCCCATATATGCCGCGCCATTTCAGATTTCATTGACAATTTTATATAGTCTAGATCTTTATTAAATGCTTCCTGGTTGATCTTGACGTCATGCTTTTGGATGATCTCTTTTAAATCATTCAACATGGGCTGGGTAATTTCAAAATTATTTTTGTAACCCTGAAAATCTTTTTTCCACTTTTTATAGGTATTGGCATATTTGGAACCATATTCAAAGAACACGCGCTTGGTTCGTAATTGGTAGGTAAAACGGGTAATCTTTTCCGCTTCCAGGGTAATATCCGGGGTAATGCCACCGCCGCCGTATACAACACGTCCGGACAGGGTATTGTATTGTTTGCTGGAATCGACTTTGCTGGTAATGGACGAATCATCATACGCTTCGGTATAATAATCAATAATCCCGTCGTCATAAGGACGCTGGATCAACCGACCACTGGGGGTATAATACCGGGCAATGGTCAACCGTAACGCCGAACCGTCGCGCAGGGGAATCTGGTTCTGCACCAACCCTTTACCAAAGCTGGTTTGTCCGACAACCAGGCCTCTATCCAGGTCCTGGATAGCGCCGGCCACAATTTCAGAGGCGCTGGCGGAACCATGATCGATCATAACAATGAGTGGATAGATGGGATGCGTTCCTTTGTCGGTCGAATAAAAATCCGACCCGCTGTTGCTAACCCGGCCGCGGGTGTAGACAATTTTTTGGCCGCCGGGTAAAAATTTATCGGACACCTCTACCGCCTGATCCAGGTAGCCGCCGGAATTGCCGCGCAGATCGAGGATCATTCTTTTCATGCCCTGTTTTTCCAGATCGACCATGGCTTGTTCCAGCTCTTCCGAGGTCTTTTTGGCAAAACGGCCAAGATAAATATAACCGGTCTCTCCATCATCCATCATGAATGAGGCTGTAACACTATAGATCGGGATTTCATCGCGGACAATCGTTACCTCAAATTCGGCATTATCCTGTTCCGGACGGCGAATCGTGACCTGCACCTTGCTGCCTTTGGGGCCGCGCAGTTTCTTTTGCACTTCATCTTCAGTTATACCGTAAGCCGATTTACCTTCAATTTTGATGATCTGGTCGCCGGGTAAAATACCAACCGCTTCCGAGGGCCCGCCCACTATTGGCGCGACAACCGTTAAAATCTTTTCCAAGACAACGAACTCGATGCCTATTCCTTCAAAGGAACCTTCAAATTGTTCATTAACTTGTTCTACGGCTTTTTTGGGAATATATACTGAATGGGGATCCAAACCGCCCAGCATGCCTTCGATAGCGCCGGTAATTAATTCTTCATTATCCGGTTTTTCAACATAATATTGATTTATATACGCAAACACCTCGTTAAACCGAACCAGCTGATCGCGAATACTATCTGATGAATAAAGCTGCGTCTGGTTAAATTTACTTACGCCAATGCCGGCGGCAATAATTGCGACCAGTATCCACAAGGTGCGTTTAAATTTTTTACTGTTCATCATATATTTCATTCCTCAAATGAGACTGCAATTATAATATAACGAAAATATATTTAAATAAAAATCAATATTATAATTGCTCAATGCCCTGCTTTATGGTAACGTTCCATTGTTCACCAGGCTCCAGGGTAATTTTCCAGTTCGGCATTACAATTGAACACTGATAAACTCTTTCAAAACCGGCTTCCGACATGGAAATCGTTTCTATCGGGTAGCGCCAAAAGGCCGCTTCCCTGCTGGTTTCAAAACTGATTTGCAGACCCAACCAATCGTCACGCAGTTGAATTTTTTTAATATTGTCAACAGCGCCGATGCTCGCCAGCTTGCTGTCCTGCAGGGTTTGGCCCGGAACGATGTAATTACGATCCGGGGCATTACCGGCCAATAAAGAAGTAGCAAATTCCACTCCAAACCAAACACTTATTGCGCGGGTATGATTATTAGTAACAATATATTTTACCATATAATAATCGCTGCGAGCTTTGACCTGCACTTTCTTTTTAATATTTACCGGTACAAATTCGCCTTCAACCCAAACATGGCCATTTCTTTCCAAAACAAGTTCATGATCGTTGGCTTTTTTGGCAATGGAAACTTCAAATGGCTGGTTAACAAAGTCGCTTTGTTCGCCATATTTGGCCTGGGATACTGATTCCAGGGTCGAATCGGGTCGTAAAAAGTGATCGAGCATGGAAGCGCGGGGATACCAGTCATAATTAAGGTATTTATCCAAACCTGGTTCTTTGGTCAAAACAATATCATGAATCGAGGCGACGCTGTCGTCGCTGCTGGCCGGATGGGATGGTTTATCCAACTCAAACAGTTTTTGATGATAAGCCTCGGGCCGCCGGGTCATGGTATCGACCAAATTGATGGATTTGGGCTTGAAATCGAGTTCAGTTAAACAACCGCCGTTTTTGGGTGAAAAGAACAGGTTCATGCGGTCGGTCTGGACTACTACTTCGTCATAACCATCGGCATTAAAGTCGGTTATTTCGCTGTTCACCCAGCCGGTTTTTTGCTGTTCCCGGAATTCGATCTTGTCCATCTCAACATCGGCCTGAATAAGATTGGAATAGATAGCGTAGCGCAAATGCGGCAAATATAATCCGCCAAATACGCCATGCCAGTAGGGGCAATTGCACTGCCCGGCATAGACAAGATCACGGGCAGTTTCCAGGTCATGATTACTACCGGCGAGGCGATTTAACCGGTTACTGCCTAGCTGCATTCGCTTTTGCAGATTATTCGCTTCGGTATATTTGGCTAAAAAGTTACGCCAGAAGCCACCTTTAATAAAATTGAGATTGGCATCGGACACATGATTATCTTTACACCATTGGAAAAAGTGTTCATAATCTTTAATGGCATTAACCGGCATGGCCCATTCCATCATTTCGCGATAAGAAGCGGTAGGCAGGTAAATGGTGCCGGCGGGTTTCAATTGCCGGGTGGCTTCGCTAAAGGTCAGTAAATTGATCCAGTCCAGGTTTTCTTCAATTAATGTAAATAACCGGTCGAGCCATTTTCTTTCATAACATTGCACAAAAGTGCCCGGCCAAACGCCAAACTTTTCACCGTCATCGGCAAATACGACCAGACGATCGCCCTCTTCCGTGGCCAGGGAACGTAAAAACTCTATCGTTTTCTCCGGCGGCTGGAAGGGTATGAGGTAACGCATTCGTTCGCTGATAGGGAAAATTTTTAATATTTCGCCTTCATGCTCGGTAATGTAATAACCGAATAAATTTTGATCCTGCAATCCGGCGGACTTGAAATGAGAGTCATCCATAACGGTGTATTTTACTCCGGCTTTGGCAATTGGCCCGGCCAGGTAGGGTTCCCATACCCGTTCGGTTAGCCATAAACCGGTCGGCTCCACGCCGGTTTTTTTCATAACATATTGTGATAATTTTTTTATCTGGCCGATAATATCTCTTTCGGGAATACTGGTCAATATCGGTTCATAATAACCGCCGGTCATCATTTCAACCTGACCTGAGCGTACCAGCTTTTGCAATTGTTTGATCAATTCAGGGTGATTTTTTGTCAGCCATTCAAACAAAATACCGCTGTAATGTTGGGCAATCCTGATACGCGGATGCTGCTGCAAGACGTTTAAAAAGGGTAAATACGATTGCTGAAAAGCCTGTTCAAATACAAAGTCAAAATTCCCAATCGGTTGATGATTGTGAGTGCCCAAAACCAGATTTATTTTTACCAAAGGAGCTCCTGTAAAAAATTAGTTTCTTTATTTAAATATACCGGTCAACGCCAGATTATTACTATTAAATTAATACTGTGCGTAAATAAAACAAAAAGAAACAAAAGTTTATTTACACCTGATCAAAAAATTTTTCTAATGCTGTAAGAATTTCATTTTTAAACCTAAACATGGCTATTAAATCTTCCCGGCTTGACCCTGCTTTTTTAATAATATAAATTAGTTACTAAAAGTGTTATTTTATATTATAGATCAGTAGTGTCCGGTTAAAACTAAAAATAGTGACATTTAAGTCAAAAAATTACAAATAATTAATGAATGAATTTTATAAGGAACGATATATTGATTATTATATTTTTGACATTACTGTTTAATAAAAATGTCTCCTCGTTCCTAATCTCCTGATTAGAAACGAGATTGGTCAGGAATCTCCGATTCCTTTCAAGCAGTTATTTTATTTTAAATATGATCTTTACCTTTCAAATCAGAGATTTTGTACAAGCGGGTTCCCAATCGGGAGATTGGGAACCAGAAATTAGTTATTAATGATGATACTTTTTATTGTGGATAATCCTTAAAAAATTTACAATAATTCCGTTATGTTGCCTGTATTTTTGTCATACTCTTACAGATGAAACTTGAACCAGGTAAACAAACTTTAGAGTCAAAGTTGCCGGGGCTTGACTAAAAATCCGCCAACAGTGAAAATTTGTGACCGGTTCCCAGATCATTGGTAAACGGGATAAAAGCATAATCGATTGAAAGAAAACCGATATTGACGCCAAAACCGGCAGTCAGGGAACGTTCCTCGTATCCGGTTTGATAGCCGCCGCGCAGGGCAACAACCGGAACCGGAGTATATTCCAGTCCCAGGTTGATATGATCGTCTTCGTTGAATATTTTTACATAATCGGCTGCCAGCAAAAGATTATTGCCAAAGATTTGACCCGGCAAGTAATAACCGGCGCCCAGCCGCAGCGTGGCAGGAAGTTTTACCTCTTCTTGTACCATTTCGGACATTTTACCCAAATTCTGCATGGCAGCAGCGACAAAGAGCCGCCCCGGTAAAACCCGGTAACGCGCGCCTAAATCTACAGCCACGCCGCTGGCCGATTCGTCATAGATCTTTTCGCTTAAATAACGCACCCTGCCGCCTACTGAAATGTCTTTTCCGATCATGTGGGAAAAAGTAAGCGCCATGGAAAAATCATGGGAAGAAAAAGTGCCGAACGGTTCCTCTGAAGCGATGATGCGCCGTTCAAAATCGCTGACATTGTTCAGCATCAAGTCCAGGCCTATAGCCCAGTTATTATGTGGAATTATCAGGCTGGCGGCGTCGTGGGTTATTCCCTGAATCCACTCATTATGAGTAAAATGAGCCTGACGGTGTTGGCTCCAGGTAATACCTGCCGGATTCCAGAAAACCCCGGAAGCATCATCCGCAGTGGCGGTAAACGCTTCGCCCATTGCGGCAGCGCGGGCGCTGACGCCGATCTTTAACACTGCCATGCCGTTTTCACCGGCCGCAAACAACGGAGCCGCTAATGCCATAACCAGTAATGTTATAATTAATCTGCTTTTCATCACTTGATTCACCTTGTACAAAATTAAAAATTAAACGCCCAGGTAAAAATATGATCCGAGCCCGGGGTGACATCATTAACAACAAACGCATAATTGATTAATGTCGTTTTGCTTAAAACATTAAATTTTAAACCTAAACCAAAAGTCGGCATATTGTCATCGAGACCGAGTTGAATGGCGCCGACCGGTTTGTATGTAAATTCCATTCCGTAATGATAACGGGGGTTCTGCTTGTCGCTGGTTTCCGCTTCAAAAGCGAGCAACAGCCACTCCTGGGGAATACGGTAAGCGATAGCGGCGCGCGTCACTTTGGGGAATTTATAAACCGTGCTGGTGCCGCGTTCAAACACCTTGTCCGTATTCCAGGTATATTTCGACATATTATCACGGACGACAAATCCCAGCATGACATTTTTACGCGGGGTGAGAAAAATACCAAAATCCATGCCGAAACCGGTCGAGGTCAATGCGCTGTTGTCGGTTTGCAAGCCCGGCATGCGGTTATACAACACTTTGCCACTGACGCCAATAGAGAGCTTATCAGCCGGACGGATAGCAAAAGACAGGTAAAACGCATGTTCCGAGTTGGATAGATCGCCGATAAACTGACCGTTGCTGTTGGTGCCATAGATTTTATCCGTTCCGGCATGAACCCAACCCAGTGCGACTCCGGCTTTGAGAGGATTGCCGCGTTTTCCCTCTTTGGCCGCCGGATGCAGCGGCATAGCAAATCCGACATAATCCAGGCTGCGATCCAGGGGTAAAAAAGAATACGAAGCGACCACCTGGCGTTCCTGCAAATGAGGCAGCAAAGCCGGGTTGTAAAAGCCGGCGATCGCCCCTTCCGGGATTGCCGTAAAAGCGTCGCCCATGGCTTTGGCGCGCGCGCCCATGCCCATACGTAAAAATGCCCCGGCATAGCCGCCGTCGCCGTTGCGCGCGAACAGGATGCCGCTATTTATTATCAAAAGTATTACGATCAGAATATATTTTTTCATGCTCTTTCCTGTACCATTATCAATTCACGATCAGAATTTTGCCCCAAAAGGCGCCGTCTTCTTCAATTGAAACACAATAGAAATAAACTCCATTTGCTACGGGGTCGCCATAATCATTGCGGCCGTTCCAGACCTCATTAAAATTACCGGCTGTATAGCGGATTTTCCCCTCGACCACGGTTGTAACCAGGTCCATGGCAAAATCATAAACTTTGATGGTTACCCGTGTCGGGCGCAGGGTGTTATATTGTAAACGTACAAAGCCGTCGTTAGCGGCCAGGTTATCGCGGGTTGGCGAAAACGGGTTGGGATACGCATAAGTGCGGGGTACACCGCCTTGTCCCGTTGGTTTAAAAGCGCGCATAATATCCCAGGTATACCCGTTATTGGTAGTGCGCGCCAGGCCGTCCGAGGTTCCCAGCCAGATGACGTTGTTTTGCGCGTGTACGGAATATGTTTCCGCGCCATAGATCTTTTCATCTATTTCCGGATCGATTACTTGCGGAAACAAATACCAGGTCTCGCCAAAATCAGTGGATTTGTACAAGCCGTCATAAGTAGCCACATATACAGTTGCCCCATCGAAGGAGAAATTGGCGGCTTTGATCTGTTGTTCCGGGGTTCCCAATACGACCGACCAGGTCAGCCCGCCATTTTCGGATTTGGATACGCCATAATATTCATCTTCGCCTTCCGCTTTCCAGGTGCTGGCCCAGATGATCTTGCGGCCGCCGGTTTTTTGACAAGCCAGACCGTTGACGAAATTACCGGAGATCGGCTGTTCCTGGCTGGTATGGTTGAAATTTTTCCAGGTTTTGCCGCCATCGGTAGATTTGTTAATGCCTTCGGCAGTGCCTACCCACAACTCGTCGTCAACTGCAATTACGGAAAAAACCCGGTGATTTAATTCTTTACCGGGATCGAACAGAAAAGAATCGGGGGGATTTACCGCCCAGGTTTCGCCAAAATTGTCGCCGCGCACCAGGCCGCCGCCGAAATTGGCCAGCCAGATCGTACCGTTCAAAACGGCAATATCGTAAGAAAGATTTTGCACCGACGTGTAATCCAGCGGGGTTTGCCGGATATGTCTCCAGGTGGCGCCGTTATCTGTGGATATACTCAGGCCCGTACCGTTGGACAAGTAACTTTCCGAGGCATTGGTCAGCGTATCGTTGGCGGTGGCGACCAGGATCGTATCGCCATGCACCCATAAAGCAGAGACGCTGCCGGCGCCCAGGCCGTGTTTCACGCCAAAAGACTCAAAACTAGCGCCGTTATCCTGGCTGCGGCTCAAGCCATAACCGGTGCCGAACCACATCATGCGGTTACCGGCGGCAATATCGGTTATGCCGTTGCCTGCCAGGCCGGCAGAGGGGGCGGTTCCCAACTGGTAACTGTCCGCAAATGGCGCGGCCCACACCATAACCGGGATAAAAATAACTAATAAAATTAAAGAGGTTTTAATATTTTGCATCAGTCGTTCCATCTATTGCAGGTTAATAATATGCTTCAGGGTTTCGCTGGTATTTCCGGCCATATCTTCTGCCCAAAAGACCAATTCATAATTACCCAGGGGTTGATGTATATCAAAAGCGCCGGTAATGGAAAAAATACCGTCATTGGCAACCACATCGCCGCGGTAGCCGTTATCCCAGCCGACCAGATCTTCCTGAATCGGTAGCCCGTTATCATAAAGCTGGAAGGGACTGTTCAGGGAATAGGTGCCGTCCGCCTTTTTCCAGGACATTTTAACAAATTTAATATCTTTTAACGATTGATCATCACGAACTTGCACAGTGATCAGGAAATACAAGGTAACATCGGCATCCGTCGGACGGGGGATCGCGCTGGGAGCCTGGATGTCGGAAAGAACCGGCGCATTGTTGCCGATAAAAACTGAACTGCTATAGGGAGAACTTTTACGGTTGGACTTGTCTATAGCTTCAAAAATTAACTCGTAAACTCCCTTTTTTCCGATGGCAAATGTATTGTCGAATGATTTTTCAAAAACACCGGCATTGGCGGTAGTTAACAATTCACCCTGAAACAGTGTCTGATTATCCCGCTTTCCTTTGAATAAAACGGTTTTTATGTCTTTAATGCCATTTGAATCAAAAACTGTGGCGCTAAAGGTCAGGGTTCCTGTAAACCCGCTTGGCAAAGTATCCGGCACGGTTACCCCGGTAATTTGCGGCAGAATATTTTTACTGGAAACCAGGGTTACTTTTAACGGTTCACCAGTGGTTTCAAAATTCAAGACGGCAACAAATTCAAAAACGATATGATGTGGATTTTCATCGGTACTCTGCCAGGTAATATTTTGGGTGAATAAACCGTCCCGTGCGACAATATCGCCGTCGGTGCTATGCTGAGCCATGCCGTCGTCATACATCTTACCGCTCAGCAATTCTTCCGTACCGCCTTCTTTATACACGGTATATTGCACATAATCCGGCTGTGGATTTGCAATAACCCGTACCGAGACCAGGTAAGATTTGCCGGGATTTATTATTTCCGGTAATGAAAAATTTTCAATAACCGGCAATTGCTCATTACCGGGTACGGTAGGCAATTTACGCTCGGCGCAAGCTACTAAAAACAATAAAACTATTACCAACAACTTTTTCATATATTTTTCCTTGTAATACCGTAAGAACATGGCCAGTTTAAATTCCGGTCAAAAGGCATTTAAATCTATGTATCCCGCATTCGGGATAAAACAAAAAAACCGAGCCTGTGTTATACTGTACCCGGTTATAGAGTTGTAGTTACCAGACCTCCGCTTTTCGCTTAAAAAACAGTTGTTTTAATTGCACCAAAAACCATTTATTTTTGCATAATTCAAGCGCTGTAACAACCTGGTCTGACAACCTCCTGATAATTTAGATAATGAATTTACACAATGTTGCATGAATAATCAAGATTTTTTTCCAGGCAACCTGCTACTTTATCAATGTAAAAAAAGCCTTGGCCAGTTCCCGGTGATTTGAATATATAACGTCTGCGCCCTGTAATTGTTCCCTGTTCAAGGTGGTTTGCAGGGCGACACAAAATGCGCCGGCGGCTTGAGCTGCCCGTATGCCGAGCGGAGCATTTTCGACAACAATACATTCAGCCGGGGAAATGCGTAATTGCTCAATAGCCGCCAGGTAGGGATCGGGAAAGGGTTTACCGCGTTCGGTATCGCCATCTTTGATGATTATGGCAAACTTTTCCGGTAAACCCAGCGGTAAAACCGTGGTAATATTGGCCAAGGTCGTGCCGGTAACAATGCCGGCGCTCATGTTGACGGAATGAGCTTTGTCTAAAATTTCAATAATTTCCGGGTAAACCCGCGCTTGCTGAATTTTTTGAAATACATGGTTCTTTTTTATAGCCAGTTCTTTGGCTTTGTGTGCATCAAGTTCTACCCCGGCATGGCGATACAAGGCCACTGCGATCTGCCAGGCCGGCGAGCCTTCGTGCAATTTTACTGTCATTTCATCCGGCGTCAGGTTGTCGTGCAGCAAAACGTGCCGCCAGGCTTGTATATGCCAGGGGAAGGTTTCCGCCAGCACTCCGTCAAAATCAAACAATATTGCTTTGAACAATCAAGATCCCGGCCCGGTCAGGCAAGCATGAATTTGAACTGTTTGACGGCGCGTTCCATACCGACCAGCAAAGATTTGGCTATTATCGACCGACCGATATTGAATTCTTCGATCAAGGGAATATCGGATAATTCTTTTAACGCTTGCTCATTCAGTCCCCTGCCGGCGGCCACGCCTAGCCCCAGCTTGTTGGCGGCGATGGCTACGGAACGGATTTGCTCGACCATATCCCCCATTGTGCCAAGGTCGCCGATAGTAGCAAGCGGCGCGGTGTTGATTTGCACATAATCGAGCCGGACGCGCGCGGCAGCGCGGATTTGCTGAGGATCGGGTTTGATCAGCGCGCTGACGACAATATTGTTAGCCCGCAATTGGGTAACAACTTCTTCAAGATATTCAAGGTTGGTTACAACATCCAGGGATTGATCCATCGACATTTCATTTGCGGCGGGCAATAATGTTACCATATCCGGCAGCCAGGTGACCACTTTTTTAATCATATCATCATTCATTGCAACAGCGATGTTGAGATGGCTTTGCACAACTTCTTTCAAGACCGCGACATCCCGGTCGATGATGTCCATCCGGTCTTCGCGCAGTTGCACTGTGATGCCGTCTATACCGGCGATTTCGGCGGCTACCGCCGCAGAAACCGGGTCCGGGGTTTTGGCTTTATTCATATTGCGGATATGAGCAATTTGGTTTACGCATAAACAAACCCGTGCCATGGATTACCCTTTCTTATTTGTTAATATCATATAACCCGGATGAAACTATCTTTATTCAATCTGCTTTTTATCAGTGGATCGCGCCTCTCAATGGTAAACATAAAATCCGGGATCAGTTGTAGAGTTTTATAAGAATTACACCTGCAATTGTTTTACAGGTATGCTAATATTTTATTTTTGCATGAACCTGTCCCTTAATAGAAATTATAATACCTGCGGTTCATTTCACCAATTCAGACACATAAACAAATTCGATCCCTTTATTAGCCAATTCCGGCAGCATTGCATTCAATACGGTAAAAGTGTTTTTACGAACATGGGCAATAGCGACAACATTTTCTCCTTTGGCGGACAGCCCGGAAATCCGCTGTAACTGGTCGAGCATGAATTGTTTTTCATCCCTGGCGTCGATAAACAGGGTGTTGGTTATTGCCGGTACCCGATTTTGCCGGGCGGTGGCGGCAGCGATGCTTTTGTTATTGGTGAAACTATCCACAAAAAATTTATTCTGCTCCTTTAATTCACTCATAACCACCTGCATAATGCGGGGATCGATGGTCGCTTTTGATCCCTGATGATTATTCATCCCTACTGCAGTGGGGATTTCGGAAAAGGCCTTTTTAATGCGCATACGCAGGATGCTGTTGTTGTGAGCGGATGCGAGGATATATCCATCTTCGCGCCAGGCGGCTTGTAACGGCTCCATTGGCATGTGGATTAGCGTTTCTTTAGCGGACAACGACGCTTCCTGGGCCAGTCGCTGCGATTCCGGCAAACCCGGTATTATTGATACTGTTAATGGATAAGGAATGCGTAAAAAATCGCGGGCCACTTTGCTGTAAACATACCCGAAATCATCAATGATCAACGCCACACAACCAACCGCTTCGCGGGGTTTTAACCAGAATTTATAAACCGGTATTTCCTTCATGCCCATTGTGATCATATAGCTTTTGCCGGTTTTCTCCTCACATCCGGCAAACCCCTCCGGCGCCGCCTGCATATTTTTAGCCAGCGCCGAATAGAATAATAAAAAATTCATGCGTCGTGGGATTTGCACTTCAATATATTCACCCTGGTTCTTTTGCCATTTTTTATCAATATAAAATTCAGCCAGGGTCGATTGCATACAATCCATCAAGACCTGCTTTTCTTCAGGTTTAAGCTCGACCGGCTTTTCCGGCCGCAACATAACCGGCAAAACCAGGAACCGGACAACAGACAAAATCACAGCGGAAATTGTCAGCCAGGCAATTATCTTTTTATCTTTATCACTGAACGCCGGTTCAGTAGTTTGAAAATTTTCGTGATGTATAATTCGTTTCATAAGTCTTGTTATTTGCCAAAAGCAGCTTTAAGCGCACTCCAGGTAGGCTGGTCACCTGTGGCTATATCGCTCCAACGGTGAATGTACCACAGGTCTTCCCGGGTGCGCACCAGGCGGAATTCCGCCTGCCCGACCAGGGTATGATAACACTCATCGGTTGCGCATTTCAAATGCACGGTTAATTGATATTCCTGTATTAAAATCACCGAGTCCTGAAAAGTATCTTCGCGGTAAGAAGTAAATGTCAGGACGCTGGTAGAGTCTTTGGGCAGGTAAAGCATTAACTGGTTTAAATATATGAACTCGTTGTCTTTATCCCACTTGTCAAACAGGCCGGGATTATTGTTCACAACGATCGGGTCGGCTATAAAGCGAAAACTTTTTGTGGAATTACTGGTATCGGCCAGGCAGCGTATATAATTGGCGGTGTTTTTTTCGGCGATGGCGTTACGAAGATTGGCCATGACATAACTCGGCGACGTCGGTTGGATGTAGGAAGATTGCTTTGAAAACGGCTTTTCCGGCTCGCGGGTGGCAAAGGGAGATTTGCACGAGACGCCGCAAACAAGTATAAGCATGAAAATACAAGTGTTCCTGTAGTTTAAAAGATCTTTCATTCCTGGTATCAATTTAATCGGGATTTTTACTGAACAAAATTTAATTGTAGAAATATATCGTAAAACTGTTGTACATTCAAGTAGTTTTTTTATATCACGGAAATTATTTTGTCGAACACAAGGAAACGGTATCATGCCCGAAATTAAACTGGCGACATGGAATGTGAACGGTTTTCGCGCGGTGGTAAAAAAAGGCTTTTTCGATTGGCTGGCGACGGAAATACTGGACATTGCAGCATTGCAGGAGACCAAAGCAAATTATGAACAGGTACGGGATGAGTTACATTTGGCAAACGGCTATTCTTCTTATTGGAACGAGGCGCAAAAACCGGGATATTCCGGAGTCGCCTGTTTTGTCAAAACCCCGCCGGTGACCATCGGCTATGGGTTTGGCGCGGACAACAAAGACGCCGAAGGCCGGATCCTGGCGCTCGATTATCCAGAGTTCACTTTATTGAATATCTATTTCCCGAACGGTAAGCAAAGCCAGGAGCGGCTGGATTATAAACTGGCTTTTTACGACGCCACGCTAAATTATTGCCAAATCCTGCGCAGTCAGGGCAAAAAGCTGGTTATTTGCGGGGATTACAATACCGCCCACCGCGAGATCGACCTGAAAAATCCCAAAAGCAACGCCGATCAGTCCGGTTTTTTGCCTATAGAACGCGCCTGGATCGATAAATTCATTGCCCACGGGTATGTGGATGCTTTTCGGCTTTTTCATCCGGATGAAGCGGCGCAGTATACCTGGTGGGCATACTGGGCCAACGCCCGCGCAAAAAATGTCGGCTGGCGGATCGACTATTTTTTTGTGTCCGCAGAACTTGCGCCGCAGGTAACGGACTGCTATATTACACCCGCCGTATATGGTTCCGACCATTGTCCGGTGATCCTGAAATTCAAGATATAAGCATTATTCGGATTGTAAACATCATCTTTCGGCCATGTTTGTAGTCCCGGCTTTAGCCGGTTTTGCAGCTCAGCAGGTTTCAGTGTGGTCCACCTGGGGCATGAGTCTGCCATAAAGACAACCCTATGACTCCGAACCTGACCGGGCTTGTGCTGGATGTGCGACGAGGGGGGCTCCACTTTGTTGCATACTGACCAGGAAATGTCGTCTCGATACGTCCGTCCCGCCAAGCGGGATGGACTACTCGACGACCGGTTTGTGAATAAGCCCCTATCATTGCCACGACCTTCAGGTCGTGGGACAAATAAAGGAAAAACAGGGCTTTAGCCTAAACAAGTATTTGACTAAAGTCAATTTTGTTTAGTTTTTATAATCCACGTCATAAATGACGTGGCAATGAACTTAATGTTTTCTCCTTGTTGCGCTCGTTGGAATGACAAGCGCATAATGGTCATCGAGTAGTCCCGTTGCTTTATCTTTCGGGACGTATCGAGATGACGGTTATGTTCGTTTCGCCCTACGAAAAAATTATTTTTCCGGCGCGTTCGTATAGCATTACACCCCTGACGGGGTATATTCTGTAGGTCGGGCCTGCGGCCCGGCAGAATATCAGTGTGGTCCACCTGGGGTACGAGTCTGCTATAAAGAAAATTCTAGGAATTCGAACCTGATCAAACTTTTGCAGTATGTGCGACGAGGTGGGCTACACTTTATTGCATACTGACCAGGAAATGTCGTCTCGATACGTCCGTCCCGCCAAGCGGGACGAACTACTCGACGACTGGTTTGTGAATAAGCCCCTATCATTGCCACGACCTTCAGATCGTGGGACAAATAAAGGAAAAACAGGACTTTAGCCTAAACAAGTATTTGACTAAAGTCAATTTTGTTTAGTTTTTATAATCCACGTCATAAATGACGTGGCAATGAGCTTAATGTTTTCTCCTTGTTGCGCTCGTTGGAATGACAAACGCATAATAGTCATTGAGTAGTCCCGTTGCTTCATCTTTCAGAACGTATCGAGATGACGGTTGTGTTCGCTTCGCCCCACGAAAAAATTGTTTTTCCGATGCGTTCGTATAGCATTACACTCCTGACGGGGTTTATTCTGTAGGTCGGGCCTGCGGCCCGGCAGAATATCAGTGCGGTCCACCTGGGGCACAGGACTGCTATAAAGGCAAGACTCTGACTCCGAACTTGTCCAGGCTTGTGCCGTATGTGCGACGAGGGGGGCTCCATTTTGTTGCATACTGACCAGGAAATGTCGTCTCGATACGTCCGTCCCGCCAAGCGGGACGGACTACTCGATGACCGGTTTGTGAATAAGCCCCAATCATTGCCACGACCTTCAGGTCGTGGGACAAATAAAGGAAAAACAGGGCTTTAGCCTAAACAAGTATTTGACTAAAGTCAATTTTGTTTAGTTTTTATAATCCACGTCATAAATGACGTGGCAATGAGCTTAATGTTTTCTCCTTGTTGCGCTCGTTGGAATGACAAACGCATAATAGACATTGAGTAGTCCCGTTGCTTCATCTTTCAGAACGTATCGAGATGACGGCTGTGTTCGCTTCGCCCTACGAAAAAATTATTTTTCCGGCGCGTTCGTATAGATTCACCCTGTTTCCGGGCTTTACCTGTCGCAACCCAAAATAATGACCGAGTGCGCCTTGCTGAAAAACAAGCTATTCTTTATAATAATTGACTATATAAATGCTACAGTCTAAATTGGCATGTTCTACTATCAAATTAACCTGCAACAGGGCGCTCTTCAATCCAATATCATGTCTACACATTACAGTCCCTCTTTTCCACACAAGAATTTTTCAATTTTGAATGCTCAACGATTTCTAGTATATTAAAGCAATTAACTCATCTTATCCCCTAAAAAACAAAGAGCATCATGCGCTATATTGCCGATCTGCACATTCATTCGCATTACTCCCGCGCCACCAGTCCCGACCTGAACCTGGAACACCTGTTCAAGTGGGCGCAGCTCAAAGGCTTACAGGTTGTGGCGACCGGCGACCTGACCCATCCCCGTTGGCTGGAAGAAATGCGGGAAAAATTACAGGAAAGCGCCGCCGGGGGATTGTACACGCTTAAAGAAACCCATGCCGGGCCGATGCGGCGGGAAATTCCGACCGCCTGCGCCAATGATGTCTATTATATCCTCTCCGGCGAGATCAGCAATATCTATAAAAAAGACGGCAAGGTGCGCAAAGTCCATAATGTGGTGCTGTTCCCGTCACTCGAATCCGTTGCCATATTCCAGCAAATGCTGGAACGTATCGGCAATATCCGCTCCGACGGCCGGCCGATACTGGGACTCGATTCCCGCGATCTGCTGGAAATGGTACTGGATTCCGATCCCCGCGCCGTGCTCATTCCCGCGCATATCTGGACGCCCTGGTTCTCGTTACTGGGCTCTAAATCCGGTTTTGACAGCGTGCAGGAATGCTATGGCGACCTGTCGGAGCACATTTTTGCCCTGGAAACCGGGCTGTCTTCCGATCCGCCTATGAACTGGCGGCTCTCGATACTCGATCAATACAACCTGGTGTCCAACTCGGACGCCCATTCCCCGGCCAAACTGGCGCGCGAAGCGAATGTGTTTAACACCGAAATCGGTTACGACGCCATGATCGCCGCCCTGAAAAACCGTACCGGCAGCGACTTTTGGGGCACGATAGAATTTTTCCCCGAAGAAGGCAAGTACCATGTCGACGGGCATCGCAAGTGCGGCTATATGACCCTGCCCAAAGAGACCATGCAAAACAAAGGCCTGTGCCCGGTGTGCGGCAAGCCTTCTACCCTGGGCGTTAGTTACCGTGTGGAAGAACTGGCCAATCGTTCCGAAGGCGGTAAACCCGCCAATGCCAAAAACTTTGCCAGTCTTGTTCCTTTACCCGAAGTGATCGCTGAAGTCAAGTCCAGTGGCGCCAATTCGAAAAGCGTACAAACCATGTACACCATGCTGTTGCGCGAGTTGGGGCCGGAGTTGACGATCCTGATGGATACGCCGCTGTCCGACCTGGAAAGCGCCGGGGGCTCGCTGCTGGCCGAAGCTATCCGCAGAATGCGGGCCGGCGAGGTTTCGCCCATACCGGGATATGACGGCGAATACGGCGTTATTCACATTTTTCAAGAGGATGAGCGCAAAACCCTGTTGCAGCAGGGACAATTATTCGGCTTTGAGAGTATCACCGTTAACCCCAAACCGGCTAAAAAAAATAACACGGCCCTGCCGGTTGCGGAGCCTGCCGCCGGCGTAGTCGTGAATATGGTTCAAGAAAAAACTGCTGATTATGGCCTGAACGCTGAACAACTCGCCGCCGTGCAGCATCACGGCGCGCCGCTCATCATTCAGGCGGGACCCGGCGCCGGTAAAACCCGCACGCTCACACAACGTATTGCCGGATTGATCGCCTCCGGGCTGGCGCAACCGCAACAGGTATTGGCAGTTACATTTACCAACAAAGCTGCCCGCGAAATGCGCGACCGGTTATTCGCCCAACTTGGAGCAAAGCTCGCCGGTCAAATCAATATCGCCACCTTTCACGCCCTGGGCGCCAACATACTACGCCAAACCGATTTCTTTTTTGGCCGCACCAGGCATTTTACAATTATAAATACAACTGACGACCCCTATTTCAAAAGATTATTTCAGGAGCACTATAACCTCAAGCTGACTCAATCCGCCCTGGACACTATTTCCGCGCTTAAAAGTCAGGGCTATTACCCGGAGGGCATTCCCAAAGAAATAAAAGAAACCCTGCCGGAGCAATTTGAAACTCTGTATAAAAACTATGAACAGCTGTTAAGAGATACAAACAGTGTGGATTACGACGACCTGATCGGCCTGGCATTACAGGTGTTACGTAAGGATCCCGAACAGCGCCGTCGGGTGTTGCAAAACGCTCAATTTTTGGCGGTGGATGAATTTCAGGATATTAACCGCGTTCAGTATGAATTATTTGTTATTCTGGCGGTAGCAGCGCAGGATGTCTGCGTCATCGGCGACCCGGATCAGGCGATTTACGGCTTTAGGGGCGCCAGCCCGGAGTACTTTGACCGGTTCGCCAACGATTTCCCCAATGCCGTTGCCATGAAACTGCGCCGTAATTACCGTTCGGCGCAAAATATTGTTCTGGCAGCCCGGCAGATTCTGGATAGTCCGGGACGGAATGATGCTGATGCGGTCTGGTCGAATATCGCTCCCGAGGTCAAAGTTAACCTGCATAACTCGCCAACCGACCGCGCCGAAGCGGAATATATCGTTCACACTATCGAACAGTTGATCGGCGGCGTCAGTTTTTTTTCAATGGACAGCAATCGCGTTGACGAACGCGGATTGCCGCAATCATACAGCTTTGCCGATATAGCCGTGCTGCTGCGCACCCGCAGTCTCGCTCCGCCCCTGGTCGAAGCGCTTGCCCGCTCCGGCATTCCGTTCGAAACATTTGACGACTCCCGGCTCACCGCCCAGGAGCGTATGGCGTTTATTGCCGCTTCCTTACGATGGATGCTAAATCCGTTTGCAGAATCAATACAATACCGGGAATTGGCGCTTTGTTTTACTCAAACAAACACAGATACAACGGCTGTACAACCACAACCCCACCCGGTATTCCAGGTATTTCAGACAATATTGCTATCCCTGCCAACCGGTTTGCCGGTTTGCGAATATCTGGAAAAAATTTGGGAATTCACGGTTATGCTTTTTCCCGGCAACCTTGAAGACGACCGGCAGGATAAACGTAAATTACTGGAACTGGCGGCGCCGTTTGCCGATCGGCTGATGGAATTCACCGACGCCCTGGCTTTGCATGCCGCCAGCGATGAATTCGACAACCGCGCCGATAAAGTGCATATTTTAACCCTGCATGCCGCCAAGGGACTCGAATTTCCGGTGGTGTTTATACCCGGTTGCGAAGAAACCATCATTCCTTATCGCCAGCCCGGCCGCCTTGCCGATATCGAGGAAGAAAAAAGGCTGCTGTATGTCGGTATGACGCGGGCACAGCGGCAGTTGTATCTCACTCACTGTAAAAGCCGGCTGTTATTCGGGCAGCATCATAGCCAAAGTCCTTCGCGTTTTCTGACTGGTATATCCGCCAGCCTGCTGAACCGGGAGAAAACGGAAACATATAAAAAGAAAAAGGATGATCAGTTAACATTATTTTAAATGGAATTGCCTGATTCTTTTGTGTTAATTACTTTTTTAATTTACACAGAGGAATAGCTATGAAAATCAATCTTTTTTTTCTTAGCGTTCTCCACGAGCTCGGCGGTTAAATAAAAGCATTTTTCCAATAAATGATGAATCAATTGCAAAAATAAAGGATCAACATGAAAACAATAGATTTACGCAGCGACACCATAACCAAACCCACCCCGGCGATGCGTGCGGCCATAGCTAACGCCGAGGTTGGCGATGATGTGTTCGGCGAAGATCCCACAATCAATAAATTGCAGAAAAAAGTAGCGGCGCTGCTGGGTAAGGAAGCTGCTTTGTTTGTGCCCAGCGGTACTATGGCCAATCAAATCGCCATCAAGTGCCACACTATCCCCGGCGATGAAGTGATCTGCGATGTCAACAGTCACATTTTCAATTACGAAGGCGGCTCCCCGGCGTTCCTGTCCGGCGTACAACTGCACCCGCTGCCGGGTGTATATGGCATTATTACCCCGCAGCAGATCAAGCCGGTCATTCGCCCAAAGGACAGCCATTATCCGCAAACCCGGCTTATTGAACTGGAAAACACTCATAACCGCGCCGGGGGTACGATCTATCCCCTGGAGGTTATTAAAGAAATCCGCCAGCTGGTGGATTTTTACGATTTGAAAATGCATCTGGACGGCGCGCGCCTGTGGAATGCGCATATCGCCACCGGTATTCCCCTGCACGAATATGCACAATACTTTGATTCCGTGTCCGTTTGTTTTTCCAAAGGGCTGGGCGCGCCGGTGGGCTCGGCCATAGCCGGTTCGATGGAACTGGTCAACAAGGCGCACCGTGTCCGCAAAATGCTGGGTGGCGGCATGCGCCAGGCCGGTATCCTGGCGGCTGCGGCCTTGTATGCCGTAGAAAATAATATTCAACGCCTGGCCGACGACCACGCCCGCGCCTTTAGAATTGCTACGTTTCTGCATTCCGTCCAAGGCGTATCGATTAATCTTGAAGAAACCCGCACCAACATCGTCATTGCCGATTTTAAGGATTACGGCGTCGATGCTAAGACCTTGTGTAAAAAGTTAGGCGAGCAGGGCGTATTGTGCATGGATTTCTCCGCTACAAAAATCCGCTTTGTTACTCACCTGGAAATAAACGACGCGGATATTGACCGGGTTCTGGAGGTGTTTGGGAAAATTTTTAAAAATTGAATTTTATATTTTTAAAAATAAATCTTTAAAAAGCTTTACAGAACTGGTAAAAATCACAAAAATTTCCAAACGGCCAAGAAACATACCTATTGTTTCAGTCCATAACACAACTGCGGGGGCGTCACTTTTGGTTATTCCTGCGGATAGACCTACATCGCTAAGCGACGAAGCAAATTCAAACATGGCATCCTCCAGACGATAACCGTAGAATGATAATATCAATACACCAACGGCATAGACGCATATAAACAAAAAAACAAAAGAGATGAGTTGCCGGATATAATTATCATTAATATATTCTTTTCGATCTCCCTGCCATATAAATGGCGTAATGACGGCAGAGCGCGGTAACAAAGCGCGTTTAAATTCAGTTCTTAACAATTTATACATTAAATAGACACGGTATTGTTTTAAACCGCCGGCAGTGGAACAGGTTCCTCCACCTATTAACATGAGAATGATTAAAACAAAATAGCCAGTCGTATTCCAGTTACTATAGGTAGTAATCGTATAGCCTGTTGTGGTTAATGCAGATACGCCTTCAAAAATTGCTACACGCAAACTTGATGATAAAGTATCATATAATGGTATTGTTACAAAAAAAAGTAAAATAATAAAACTGACTAAAATTAATAAAGCCGATAATCTTATTTCTCCATTCCGGATAAAGGCTTTGAAATTCCTGTTTATCAATAAATAAATGGTCAAAAAATTAATGTTACCGATTATCATCAGAATAATGGTAATTAATTCAATTGCCGGAGAATTCCAATAGCCAATACTTTCTACCCGGGTTGAAAATCCACCGGTCGATAATGCCGCAATTGAATGATTAATAGCGTCAAAAGCAGACATGCCGGCCAATATATATAAAAGTGTACCAATAAAGATCATGGAAACATATATTATCATTACCAGTTTAGCCGATTGTTGAACATGAGGCACCAACAAATCAGTTCGCCCTTCCGCCAGGGACAAACCAGGACCGGGCGGCCCGGCTATTGCCGATAACATGATAATTACCAAACCGGCGCCGCCGGCAAACTGCATAATACTGCGCCAGAATAAAACCAGATGGGATACCTTGGTAACATCGACTACAGATAGCCCGGTCGTGGTCCAGCCGCTTACTGATTCAAATATAGCCTGGGTAAAATTTAATTGACAATTAATCATCAATGGCAAGGCTGAAAAAATACATACCACGATCCAGCTTAACAAAACGATGATACTTCCTTCCTGTACATTCAAAACAACCGGAGCGCGTTTACGGGTAATTGTTCTAAGTATAAAGCCCAACCCGGCCAGACCCGCCATTGGCAAAACAAAACCCGCACTTTGCCCGGATTCAAATGGATAAAACATCAACAGAAACAGAGGAGTAATAAACAACATGCTGGTAATGATGAGAATAGTCCCTGTATAAGATAATATTGCTGAATATTTATTTTGCATGTAATTATATGCAGATGCGGACACGTTTTTCCCTTTCACATATATTCGCCGGTGAGTAATCGTATTACCTGCGCATGATTTTCAGGTAAAGTCATAACCACAATACGATCATTTTCCAGTAATGTTGTATCGCCGCCGGGCACGATCGGTTCATCATTACGCAAAATAATTGTAATTAAAGAATTTACAGGGAAAAGAAGGTCTTTGATCCGGCGGCCAATAACAGGTGATTCCCCGTCCAGAATTATCTCAGTCATATTCACTTTACCCCCGGCGGCCGGGATTAAATTGATCACATTTTCAAACGCGGTTTGCTGTTCAATCAGGTTGGAAAGAATCCGCGTTATAGAAAAAACAGTGGAGACCCCCAACTTTGTAAAGACCGTTTCATTATCAGGATCGTTTACAAGAGCCAGGGTCTTTGTGATATGAAAGCGTTTAGAGCCGAGTTGACAAATAATGAGATTGTCCTGATCGTTTGGTGTTATAGCAAGAATGGCATTACAGGTAAAAGCGCCGGCTTCTTCAAGTATTGCCGGATCGCTGCCGTCGCCATGTATGATCACAGACTTTAAAGACCGAGCCAGGCGGGTACAGTCATCATAATCACGGTTGATGATTGTTACTGTATGTCCTTTGGATTGAAACAAACGGGTTAAAAAATAGACTATTTTATCCCCTCCTACAATGATTATATGCATTATTTACCTCCCATTGCAGCAGGTGGAACGGAAATCGCATCCAGAAACACTTCGCCGGAAATAATAGTGGGGCAAATTGTTTCTATGCCAAAATCACGGTATATTATTTCACGGTTCGGGTCAAAGACGCGGGCAACGACTCTTTTAACCTGATATATCTGTTTGGCAATTTGCGCTACCATCAGGTTAAGGTTATCATCCTGGGTTGTTGCAACGACAACATCAGATTTGTCAATTCTAGCTTGTTTTAGTACGGAAAATTCAGTAGCGTCGCCTTCAATAAAAAAGCCGCTAAATTCGGAATTGAGCAACCTGGACGTATTTTGATTTTTATCAATTATAACTATACTATGCCCGGTACGGCTTAGACTATTGGCAAGATAGGAGCCCAGCCGCCCACAGCCAATTACTATTATATATAACATTATGATTCTTTCTGTTTTTATTCACCTAAATTAATTTTACCATTAAGACTGGAATGAGTCGTCCTGCTAAGATTCTTTTGCGCCGGTTCATAAGAGGGATCGAGTGATAAGGCCACGCGGTAATTTCTTTGCGCTCCTTCACGGTCATGCTGTAATTCGAGCAAGACTCCCAGTAAATTATATGCTTCCGGCCGTTTTGAATCGATATTTATGGCCTTTTTTACAAATTCAATGGCTGATTCGATATAATGGTCGCCAATACTTTTTTTGGCCAGTTCAAGAAAACCATTATAGTCCTGTACATTTTTTTCATCCAGGGTTTCACGTTCTAATACCTGGGAAACCAGTTCCCTTATTTCATTGGGTACAAACGGCTTTTGAATAAAATCGACCGCGCCAAGTTTCATAGCATCGACGGCAGACTCGATGCTACCATGCGCAGTAATAATTATAACCCGGATTTCCGGACGGATTTCATTTATCATTTTCAGAAAGGAAATACCATCCATACCTGGTAGTTTCAGATCTAATAACATTACTGAATAACTCTTTTGTTTGATTTTTTCCAATGCCTCTTCAGCATTAATTGCGGTATCAATTTCTGCCGCCAAAGACGTTAATGCCTCGGTCAGTGTGAAACGGATGTTTTTTTCATCATCAACAATTAAAATCGAACTATTCCTTATCATTTAATTCTCCTTTTTGTTCTGTAGCGATTACAGGTAAAGTAAAAGTGAAAACACTTCCCTCGCCGGGTGTGGATTCAACCCAAATTGTACCACTGTGCGCGCGGATGATTTCCCGGCTTATGGATAAACCCAGGCCGCTGCCCCCTGCTTCTCTGGTTCCCTTTACTTGAACAAATTTATCAAATATTTTACTTTGTAATTCATAAGGTATTCCAATACCGTCATCAATTACCGATACGTGTAATAGTGAACCGATTTGTCCGGCCTGGACAAGTATATGCCCTTCTATATCGGTGTAGCGCAACGCATTGGCGATAAGATTAGTTAATACCCAGGTTATCTTGTTGGCATCTGCAAATACCAGTGGTAATTCAGGCGCTATTTGAGTCTCTAACTTGACGCCACTTTCCAGCGCCTGGGTTTTTAATAAAGCGATAGCGCGCTCGACCAGGTTTTGAATATTTACTTTTTCAAAATTGATTTCCAATTTACCGGATTCTATTTTCGATAAATCCAGTAAATCATTAACCAGGATTTTTAATCGCTGTAACTCTTCGTGAATTACGCCGAGTAGTTTTTCAACATTTTCATTTTGATGTAAAATGGCGTTTTCGCGCAATAATTCCACACTCATGATAATGCTGGTTAACGGTGTGCGTAATTCATGCGAGGCCGCCATAACAAACTCACTTTTCAATCGGTCAATTTCTTTTAGCTTTGTAATATTACGCAATAACAAAACAACACCCAACATAGTCCCGGATTTGGAAAGAACAGGGGTTATAGAGTACTGGTAATGCTGTTTATCTCCACCCTTGTCGATGGTCAATATGGTATCTTTATCTTCTATCGGGCAAGGCGCCGCGCTTTGCACCGTTTCTTTGATATAATGAAATAAAACTTCATTTTGGATTATTCCTAAAAAATGTTCGCCGGTTATCTCTTTAGATATATTCAGGTTCAAAGATTGGACAGCGCTGGGGTTAATATTGGTAATTCTAAATTCGTTATCCACAACAATAATCCCGTCATCGATACTGCGGATAATAGCGTCGTTTTTGCTGCGCTCCGCCACGATACGGTCGATATTCATATCCCGGTAAATGCGGAGTTTGTTGACCATTTCATTGAAAACCAGGGTCAATTGACCAATTTCATCGGATGTTTCCGCAGCAATATGAATATCATAATCCCCTTCCATGATTTTTTGTGCGGCTTCTTTTATGCGTAATACCGGGCGAACCACCAGGTTCGATACTACCAGGCTGAAACCGATGCCGATACAAATGGCAATAATACCAATAATCATTAATGATAAACGCGCCCGGTTACCGATTACCACCGCCCGATTGCTGCTGGTGAACATGGTGTTTTGATTTAATTCACGTAAATCAACACACATTTGTCTTATTGATAAAAAATTGGGATATATATCCCGATCGAAATTTATACTCGTCACTGGCTCCCGATCCGGGCTAAATATCTTTTTACAGTTAAACAGGTATTTATTATAGGCGGTATTCAAACTATCGATGATATCTTTTTCGCCTTTTATCGTAATATTATCTTTTGCGCGGGTAAACCATTGCAAAAATTCGCTTTCGCTTTCACTGAACTGTTTTTCGCCTTTTGCCCCATTACCGGTAATGATCAACAATATGGCACTATTCTGCCGTTCCAGGGCGTCGATCATATTCTCAGCCGCGAGAATGCTTTTATAATTTTCTTTTAAAATGGCATTACTGGCCTCGCTCAAACGAGAAAGTTGCGACATTGACCATAGCAAAATAATTACTATGAGAACTAGGGAAATGCTGTATCCAAAAAGAATACGCTGTTGAAAAGATTTTACCATACAATCTCAAAATATAATAATAACTAGATTTTCTGGAAATTAAAACACACCATCGGCTTTCTGGACGCGGTATGACAACTGAACTATTACATTGAAAATTTAACGTGTAGGTCTATGAATTTGAGAAATGAATTTGACGGGCAGGAGATAATTTTTAATCTGGTTTATTTAGAGCATATTAAAATTTCCATTTGCTTTTATTATCATATTTTTTTCTTTATATTATACAAACAAAAAAAATATTTTCAAAGAGAATAGTAAATAAAATTTTTGATAGTTTATCCTTTGCTGGTTTTTAATGCAAAAATTTTGTACCTTTAAGTTTGTGTGTTCAAAATACTATTTTTTGCGAAAATTCAATTTATAGTGAAAAGTATCGAGATATATAAATGAAAGTCATCATTGTCGGCGCCGGGCGGGTCGGGTTATATCTGGCTAAAAAACTGACGTCGGAAAATCATGATGTTATTATCATTGAGAATAATGCAGAAACAAGCCGCCGGGCCAACGAACTGGTCGACGCCATGGTCATCGAGGGCAACGGCGCCAGCCAGGAAGCCCTCAATCGCGCCGGTATTAAGCATTGTGATATGATCATCACCGTTACCGCAAACGATGAAGTTAACATTATGGCGTGTATGATCGCCGCCAAGGCCGGCGTTAAAACCAAAATCGCCCGGCTGCGCAACACGGAATACAGCGATCCCAAAGGCTGGTTGCAAAAAAGTGATATGGGTATCGATTATATCATTCATCCCGAAGAAGAAACCGCCCGCGAACTGGTGCTGCTGCTGCGGCGTACCTCCGCTACCGATGTGCTGGAATTTGCCGAAGGCCGGGTGCAACTGATCGGTGTACGTATCGGGTTGAACGCTCCAATCATCAACAAAAACCTGATCCAGATAAGCGAACTGTTCCCCGATGTCTTGTTCCGTATTGTTGCTATTTTCCGGGGCAATACTACCATTATCCCGACGGGTAAGGATATTATTAACCGGGGCGACCAGTTGTTCTTTATTACGCCAACAGCAAGTGTGCCGAAAGTATTGGAGATTGCCGGCAAAAGCGAAGAAAAGCTGGAAAACATAATGATCCTGGGCGGCGGCAAGGTGGGCAGGTTGGTGGCGGCCGAATTGGAAAAAGACCGCAGCATTAATATTAAACTGATCGAATCCAGCCGGGAGAAATCGCAGATCATTGCCAATGCCGTCAAAAGAACCCTGATCATCATGGGCGACGGCACCGACATTGACCTGCTGGCTGCTGAAGGCATTATGGATATGGACGGTTATGTCGCCGTGACCAACGACGAAGAGACCAATATCATCTCCTGCCTGCTGGCGCGGCACATGGGTGTTACCCGCACCCTGGCGCTCGTCAACCGTTCCGATTATATGCCGGTCATGTCATCCATCGGCCTGGATGCGGCAGTAGACCAGCAAATGATCACCGCTAACGCGATTTTGCGTTATATCCGCCGCGGTACAATTGTTTCGTTTGCCACTTTGCGCGGTATCGATGCGGAAATTTTTGAAATATTGGCAGGACCGCAAGCAAAAATAGCCCGTAAATCCCTTAAAAAAGCCAAACTGCCGCAGAACATGCTCATCGGCATGATAACCCGCGGCGACCAGGTATTTGTGCCCACAGGCGACTCGGTTATTGAACCGGGGGATAAATTGATCATCTTTGCCCTGCCTTCCGCTATCAAACTAGTTGAATCCATGTTTATTTAAATTATTTCAGGCCTGTTCATGAATTATCGGGTGATATTACATATACTTGGCGCGTTGTTACTGTTTGAAGGTCTTTCCCTGTTATTACCATTACCCTTTTCATATTATTATGGCGATGGGGACGCCCAGGCTATCATTACTTCGGCGCTAATATGCCTGGGCTGCGGCGCGGCCCTGTTCCTGCCTACCGGTTCTAAAAAAGATCTTGGCATTCGTGAAGGCTTTGTTATTGTTGCCCTGGGCTGGACTCTTTTGGCTGCATTTGGCGCCATTCCCTTTGTTATCGGCGGCGCTATCCCCTCCTATACCGACGCCTTTTTCGAAACCATGTCCGGCTTTACCACCACCGGAGCCAGTATCCTGCCCAATGTGGAAACTGTTCCGCATGGTTTGCTCTTCTGGCGTAGTTTAACCCATTGGCTGGGTGGAATGGGAATTATTGTGCTCTCCCTGGCCATTTTGCCGATTTTGGGAGTCGGCGGTATGCAGCTTTACAAGGCCGAGGTGCCGGGACCTTCGCCGGACAAACTCAGTCCCCGTATCCGCGATACCGCAAAAATATTATGGGTTGTATATTTCCTCATGTCCGCATTACAAACCGGCCTGCTGATGCTGGGCGGAATGACCCTGTTCGATTCTCTGTGTCACACTTTTGGGTCCATGGCCACCGGCGGTTTTTCAACTAAAAATACCAGCGTGGGGTATTATAACAGCCTTTATATTGAAATTGTAATCATTTTCTTTATGTTCATGGCCGGCGTCAATTTTAGTTTACATTACGCTTTTTTAAAAGGAAATTTCAAGTCGTACTGGAAAGACCGGGAATTTTTATTTTACATCAAATTTACAACGCTTTCGATCCTGTTTGTTACTATCGTTGTTTATTTCAGTAATTACCATAATGCCGGTCAGTCGTTACGGGCGGCGGCTTTTCAGGTAGTTTCTATTCTCACCACTACAGGTTTTGTGACGGCGGATTTTGAAAAATGGGCTCACGCGGGGCAGATAGCGCTATTGGTATTGATGTTTGTCGGTGGCTGCGCAGGTTCCACCGGCGGCGCCATAAAGGTCATCCGTTTTATGATCGTTTTAAAACAGGGCGTCCTGGAATTACGCAAGCTGCTCCACCCTAATGCCTATATCCCCATGCGTTTGGGCGGCCGGGTTATACAACCGGAAGTGGTGACCGAGGTGCTGGGCTTTTTCATTATTTATATGCTTATTTTTATTATCGGCTCGATCATTATGACCTGTTTCGGACTGGATCTGGTAACCGCCGGGTCCAGCGTGGCAGCGACCCTGGGCAATATCGGTCCCGGCCTGGCCGTTGCCGGGCCTATGGATAATTATGCATTTGTCCCCGCCGGCGGGAAATGGGCATTATCGTTCTTTATGCTACTGGGCAGACTGGAACTCTATACTATTCTTATTTTATTCGTCCCCGAATTCTGGAAAAAATAAAGCCGGTTTGCGTTGCCACATCACCGGCTTGTTTTTACATTATTAGTCCGCTTGCTGCACAATTTCATTCTGCGGATCTTCGTATTTACGCATGCGGTAATAGATCGGCAGTAAATACTTGCTGACAAATTTGTTCCGCTTTAACAGCCACGCCGTCACCGTCCACGAGCCAAGAAAGGCCAACGGCCAGGCCAGCAGGCCGAATCGTGACAAACGACGCTTGATATACGCCCGCCGTACACTCTCGCTCACCCGCCGCGCCTGCTTTAACAGCTTTATACGCTGCTCAACGGATAGCTCCGGGGTTTCGAATACCGGCTGGGGCACGCCCTCGCGCAGGGTGCCGAGATAGTTTTTCGGATCGTCGCGCATTAAATTGTTCTCATTTAAATAATCGAACAGACGCGTGCCCGGATAGGGGATAATGTTAAAGTAGAATGCCAGTTGCAGGGGATAGTCTTTAACAAACTTGAATGACTCCTGCACTTCATCCCAGGTTTCACCCGGCGAACCGATGAGAAAGTTCAGGCCTACATCGTAATCCAGGCGGCAGGAAATATCAATAGCTTGGCGGATGGTTTCCAGGGTTTCGCCTTTACGCAGAATTTTCAACACCCGGTCGCTGGCGGATTCGACGGCGATCTGGATTTCCCAGGCGCCGACCTGCTTGAGCCGCCGCAGCATCGGTTCATCCACTTTATCCGCCCGCACGCCGTTGGCCAGACTGATGCGGATGTCTTTCATGCCGCGTTTTTCAATATCATCACATATAGCGAATACCCGTTGTTTGTCGAACGTAAAATTATCGTCCATGATAAGAAAGGTCTTGTAATTCTTTTTATACCAGTATTCCATTTCATCCACCACGCTCTGTACGCTGCGCAGGCGGATTTTCGCGCCCATAATGGTATGCACTGAACAAAAGGTGCAGGCATAAGGACAGCCGCGCGAGGTGAGAATACCCATTTCATTGCTCAGGTATCGCTCCATTTCAAACCCGGTGTAGGTAGGCCAGGTGAGAGAATCGATGTCGCTCACCGCGGGACGCTTGCCGGTAAATTCCACCTGGGCGTTATTACGGTAATACAAACCTTTAATTTCAGCCAGCGGTTTACCCTGGATTAATTCTACCAACGCTTCTTCCCCTTCGCTTTGCACGGCGTAATCCAGCGCGGCGCAATCGACCAGTATTTCTTTGCCGAATGCGGAAACATGCGGCCCGCCGATAATGGTATCCACGCCGAAATCGTTTTTAATATGGGCGATAAGGGCGTAGGATTCCAGGTAACCGAGCGTGACCATGCTGATGCCGACCAGGTCCGGTTTAAAGTCGCGGATTTTGCGGTCGATCTCCTCTATTGTATAACCGCCGAGTTCGCGGTCGATGATCATATAGGTAATGTTATTTTTACGCAGCGCTTCCGCCAGGTAACCGATGCCCACGGGAGGGCGGCGCGGTGCATAAAAGATTCCGCTGGTTTGCTGACGAATTAACAGGATGCGTTCGTAACTCATAGGTGTACCTGCCTAGTTGGTTCATGGTTCTGTTAGTATTCTGCGCTTTTGCACAGAATTACTAGTATAGGAATTTTTTTTGTTAAATAATACAGAAATTTTGAGGAACTGGGGAAAAGAAATGCAAAAGACAGACAAAACCGTAGGTCGGGCCTGCGGCCCGACACTCGAGTTTGGACATTAGAAAAAGAAATAATAAAATTCTATGTAGTAAAAATCACTATGAATATGAATAAAGCATCGATGCTAAAATATTAACTGGTAATTTTACCGGCTTTGTTATCATGTCTGCATGTGTAACAAA